>CAVPPY010000003.1:0-869843 GCA_963707245.1 Pirellulaceae bacterium | reverse complement strand
AAGGTTTGCCGATCAATCCTGTCACCGCGAGCTTCCGCGTCGAGAATCTTGGCAATCAGCATGGGTGGCAATTCCGCGTTGCTTCTGGCGTCATCTGGCATGGCTTCGCTTGTCCGCTTAGTGATTAATGACCTCGGGAGCACATTGAGCTGGCTATCCATGGCCCCAATACATGGCCCCAATACATAGCCCCAATACATGGCCCCGATACATGACTCTGCGTGGAGTGGACAAATGGCCCAACTAGTGCTGGTCATCACTAGCGGGCATCAATTCGCCTACGTTTGATAAAAAATATTCTGGAAGCCTGGCAGCACACCTGCTAAAAACAGGCTTGGTTGTACGACTTTTGCAATCGCTTGAATTTGCGAGCCCTTGCCAGTGCAGGGCCATGCAGTTTTTCAACCTAAGCGGATTGGCGCGGCTAGCCACCGGTTTTGAAAACACCGAGTGCTAGCGCACTTTCGCTCACCAAGAGATTGCCTGGTTTGAACAATTGCGTTGCCCTGCTTGCCAGTACTGGGTAGTCTGCTCGTAGCAAAGCCTGCCAACAGTTTAAGCACTGCTGCTCGCGTTGTGGGTTACGCGGGCCCGAATCACGACAAGCAGTTTGGAGTACACTCGATGGCAACCTATCTGACGCGGCGGGACGGAAAGACCTACGGTCCATTCGATCACGCCAACTTGGTTGCGATGGCAGCCCGCGGAGAGTTGCTTCGCACCGATGAGATTAGTAGCGACCGGGGAGCCACCTGGCAATCCGCAGGAGCATTGGAGGGTGCCGAGTTCAATTCTCAGCAGCCAGGCTTTTCGTCTACCTCTTCGGAGTCGGCTAAGCTCGGTCGTTCTCAGGCAGCTGGTTGGATTTCCGTGAGCTCGAGGCTATTCGGCTGGACCTTGTTCGTGACATCGACGGTGGCCTTCTTACTTGCGATGAAGGCCCTGGGTACGTGGTATGTAGACAACCGAGGGGAAATGCAGCTTGCGGCAACTTTTCTGGGAATGGTGTATTGGTTTTTGGGCTTACGCGGTCCTAGTAGTTCATTTGATAGTCATCATCATCGGTGCATTCCACTGGAAGACGATTTCCGGAGCAACCATGATTGCTTCAGTTTTCGTATTTTGGATGGCCTACATCGGTTTCTATTACGTGACAATCAGTCGAATCCGGCAACTGGGCCGCACCAGATTTTACGTCGGGTCTCTTTGTCGCAGCCCAAATGCAAGACGCTGAACGCATCCAATTGTGTCTCCAACGGGGTGGAGACCCCAATGTACTCTTTGGCAAGACTACAGCCCTCATCGAGGCTGCGACCAAAGGCGATACGAAGATTATCGGAATGCTGCTTTCCCACGGAGCGAACCCAAATTTGCGGGCAGACGGTGGCCCAAGCCCTTGATGAAAGCAGCCGAGGGAGGGCACACTGATGCAGCGCTGCTGCTGATCGATTCCGCAGCCGACGTTAATGTGAGCAAATCCACAAGGATCGATTCCGTCGTGCAGTCAGGCGTTGATTCCCCACTCGCATTTGCATGCGTTGCTGGTGATGTGCCGCTTGTTAAGGCGCTGATTGATGCGGGTGCTTCTCCGCCCGGCAAGAATGACATTCTTCGGGCTTGGGCAAATGGTCACGACGAAGTGGTTCATCAACTATTTTCGATCCCACCAGAAAACATCAAGAACCAAGCTGATGTTAGAGAAGCTGCAAAACTGATTCTATTGAAGAGCGGGGAGACGCATCCGGTTCTGGCTGTGTTGCTGATGGACAGGTGGGTCGATGTGGATGACCAACTCAATCCGAGTACCACCGCTGGTCGGCCGGTCGGGAAAGTACCACAGCGGACTACGCCGCTGTGCATCGCGATGCGCACACAAGATAGCAGCCTGCTCGAATATCTGTTGAATCGGGGCGTGAAAATTGATCTCCCACCCAGCGAATTCTATGGCATATCCAGTGCTAGAAACGTAGAACTGTTGCTCGACGCGGCTCCAGATTTTGATTTCAACTATCAGGACCGGTTTGGGACAACGGCCTTGCAGCAAGTTGAAAGTCCCGAAGTAGCAAGGCTCCTGCTAGCACACGGCCGCGGCTTGATTTGCGAAATAGCACCGGTAAATCAGCGTCTCGACATGGCTCTTGAACGCGGGAATCTGAGTTTAGTCAAGGTGTATCTGGAGTTCATGGATCAACCAGCCGCCGGGATGATGACTACGACGGCAGAAGACTTGAGTGAAGAAATCCGTAGGCGGGATCTGGTTCCAGCAGATTTATTCACTTTGCTCAAAGTAGCCGTTGCTCTCGACCGACCCGCCCTGATCGACGCCGTGCTCAGCTCAGGGTTTCAAGTTTCGAAACCGCTAAATAAGGGGAGATTGCTACAGATCGCCGCAAATTGTGATGCCGTCGCCGCACTCAGGCATCTGATAGAGCAAGTCGGATTCGATGTCGAGTCAAAGAACGAATATGGTGCTACGGCACTGTACATGGCATCAGTCAACAGTAATACCGCCGCGTTGAGCGTCTTGATTGAGCTGGACGCGGATGTGAGTGCTACCTTTGATTTGCCGCCACTCTATTGGGCGGCTGATCAAGGCAACCTTGAAGTCATGCGATTGCTATTGGCGGCTGCGGCGCCGGGACGCGCAAGGCCAAGCCGTCAACGCGGCCATGCGAAGTGGACATATCGATGCTCTATTCATGCTGATCGATGCCGGCGCACAGGTTAGCCAAGCAAACTTACGTGAATTCGAACGGGCTTCTGGACATATATTGTCTGAGGAACAGAAAAGCAAACTGAGGGCACAGCTTCTCCTGTATAAAATGTCCCCATCATCCTTCTAGCTGGACAGCACCACTTTGAATAAGCCGCAGGGCGTTAGCCAAAAGCGGGGACCACTCAAGGCGATGCAAGAACCGAGGCTAACGGGCGCAAGACCTAACAATTCAGGCTACAACGCGAGCGAGCCCGCTGTCCAGAATTTTGAAATGTCGTCAATGAGCCCTTCGAATAGCCCTGGCAATGACACCAAGCCCAGCCGTACTGGCCGCTGGATAATCGCAGGGCTGCTGCTCGGCGTGTTGTGCGGCGTGCTGCTGGGCGAGTATTGCGAGCGTCTGCAGGTCGTGGGCCAAGCATACGTGGGACTGCTCCAGATGACGGTGCTTCCCTACTTGGTTATTTCACTGATTGCAAAAATGGGTCGGCTCGACGTCGAACAAGCGAAGAAGCTCGGATTCACGGCTTTGGCAGTACTACTGATCCTGTGGGTACTTGGCATCGTTTTGATCGTGTTGGTGACTAGCATATTCTCCCTCCCGCCAAGGAGCCGCGTTTTACAGTCCTTCGCAGGAGGTGGTCGGTGGCGATTGGCAGGATTTCTTGTCTCGTTTTATTCCCACGAATGTCTTCCGCTCACTGGCGGATGAGTACGTTCCAGCTGTCGTCGTGTTTTGTTTGTTCTTTGGCAGTGCCTTGATGCTCGTCCCCGGCAAGGAGCCGTTTCTGGATTTTCTGGATGTCTGCTCAACTGGGCTTAGCCAGATCAATCAATTCCTCGGTGCGCTTGGCCCCGCTGGGTCTGTTTGCACTGAGCGCTGCAGCGGCAGGTACGCTGCGCATCGAGGAGCTTTCACGACTGCAGGCATACTTGATTATGTTCGGGGTCGCATGCGCGATGGCTGCGTTTGGGATTCTGCCCGCTCTGGTCAGTAGCGTGACTCCCATCCGTTATCGAGAGTTTATTGCCGCGGTTCAAGAGCCGGTGCTGATTGCGATCGCTACGGGCAAGTTGTTTGTGACGCTGCCGCAGATTACGAAGAACTGTGAGGATTTACTACGCCGCGACGATGAAATGGAGCGCACATCCGGAGTAGCTGTGGCGACTGTATTGGTACCGCTAGCCTATCCGTTTCCGCACCTGGGCAAAACGCTGGCGTTCGTCTTCATTCCGTTTGCTGCCTGGTACACCGGACAAGAGTTAACGACTGTGCATACTTTGGGCATCGCTGCTGCGGGTACGGTTTCCAGTTTTGCCAGCCCGCTGGTCACGATGCCTTACATGCTGGATCAACACCAATTGCCACAGGATCTGATGTCGCTGTTCATATTGCCGGGATTCATCACCATGCGCATGGGAGATGTGGTTGGCATGGTGCATTTGATGGCATTGACGGTCATTGTTGCCCAGTTCCAGCGCGGGCATGTGCACCTTCGCTGGAAAAGGTTGGTAATGGCGAGCAGTGGACTATTGCTCTGTCTGGTCGTTGCGGTGGGAGCCAGCCGCTGGTACTTGGCCTCAACAACGTTGAAATATGACCTCGATCAGCGGTTTCTCGCTCTCGAGATACCATCCGCTCACAAGCAAGTGGTCGTCTACCGCGACCGGGCCGACGTTCCTGACCGCCCCTTGGCTAGCTCAACCCTCGTGCACATTCGAGACGAAAAATCGATTAGGGTCGGCTATTCGGCTGATGCTAAACCCTACTGTTTTTTCAACCAACAGCAGTCGCTGGTTGGCTTAGACATTGAATTAATGCATCGTCTGGCTGAGCGGCTACAGATCCGCTTGGAGTTTGTTCCATACACATCGTCGACGGCGGAAGAACAACTCAGCACTGGCGAAATCGACGTTATCGTTGGCGGTGTCATCTTGATGCCCGAGCGGCTATTGCGAGGCGGATTTACGCAGCCGTATCAATCGGCGACCTTGGCCGTTGTTACGCGCGACCACAGACGAGGAGAATTCGACACGTGGGAGCAACTTCGCAAGGCGACTGATTTACGGCTGGGTGCTCAGCATGAGGACATGGCTGCGGCAGCGCGACGGTATTTACCAGATGCTCAAGTCGAAGTCGTCGAATCTGCCGAACCTTTCTTTTCAGGTACTGCGCGGGAACTTGACGGGGTCATCATGGCCGCAGAGATTGGTTCCATATGGAACATCTTGTATCCCAATCACACCGTGGTTGTTCCTCGACCTGCGGTGCGGCGGCCCGTTAGCATGGTGGTACGCGCTGACGATCAAGACTGGTTGAGGCTGCTAGATGGTTGGCTTGATTTTGAACGCTTGGATGGCTCGCTCGATCGCTTGCGCACCTACTGGATCGAAGGTGGCGGCACGCAAAACAAACCAGCCCGCTGGTGCGTTCTACGAGACGTGTTGCACTGGATTCCCCAGTGAATTTCTCATATTCCATCGGAATCCGCCAATCGCCTTGGGCAACATCGGCAGCGCGGTGATAGCGGGCATCGACATCGGGTCAGAAGGGTCGATCGCTCAAAGAGCGGGTGTGGCGTTGCAAGAATAGATTCCATTGAGCGCGGGCGTTTGCGAGTCCTTGTTGCGTTGCAGCCCCATGTCGCAAGGCTTGATCGAGCTGAGTATTGGCAGCTAAGCCCAAGGAATCCAGCAAGGTGAGAGCGGCTTGAACTTGCGGGTCTTGTCGCAAGGCTGCAAGTTGCTCGGCAGATTGTTGGTTGGCGTTGCTCTCGGTATGCATGCTGGTTACCTGAAACCACTCGCCGGTCGATTGCTTTGCATAAAAAACCATGTCCACTTGGACCACGGGTGAGAGCAGGCTTTGTGTCAGGCGGGTAATCAGCACCCCGCGGAAACCGTCACGTTCGGCGGCTTGGGTGACCGGCTTCCACCAGTCGCTGGCGGGTTTCTTCTGCGTGAATTCGGGTAGGCCCAATTCGGCGCCCAATTGGCTGATGGGGTCTCCAGCTCCCAGCAAGCCCCCGCCCAGTAGCTCGCCTAGCAAAGCGCCGGCGTCGACGGTCTGTCCTGTTCGGACCAATGCTTGAGCTGTTCCTTGATATTCCAAGGGCTCGCGCAGCGCAAATTCAACCAGAGCCTGGCGGGTGGCCCATTGTCGAGGCGAGTGCCGCACCAAACCAGGCAATTCGTCCGTCAAATCAACTTGTTCGTTCTCAGGTTGAACACCGATTTCATCCAGCCGGCTTGCCAATTGGCTAGTGGGCGTCGTTACCACCTGGGGCAAATTGTTTTGGTAGGCAATTCCCGCGATATGTCGCCGATCGGAAGGCTGGATGGTTAGTTTTCCAATCTCGCTCTTGGAAAAATTCGGACACAGAAAAGATCTTATCGGCTTGGTCTTCCAGGTTTATGCCGCGGACTGCCTGCAGTTGCGATTCCAGGTAGAGCCGCAGACTCTCGTTGGCTGGATCATTCGCCGGGCGCTCAGCCAGCCATTCCTCGATTTGCTTGATCAATTGTGCCTGGGCCAGTCGAGCCTCCTGGCGTTCACTGGCCGCGAGTCGTTCATACAATTCGGGAAGACTGTCGCGCAACCACTGGCGTTCCACGGCAAAGCTGAGGCTGCCATCATGCGGCCGATCGAGCGCAAAGCCATAAATCTGTGAACCATCAGCCAGTCGTAGTACGTCGACACCCAATCGCTGGTCAGCCACGGTCGGTGGTTGCGCGTGGCCCAGCTGTGTCAGCCAACCGGCCACGAGCAGCGTCAGCCATCCTGTGTTCCATTGCGGCATACTCCAGTTCCTATTCATTCAATTGCGCGAGGCGTCGCTTGGCGGCCAGCAGGGATTCTTGCCAAACATCAGCCAGTTGCACCGCAGCACCGCCGCGCTGTTTGGAAACATCGGCGGCCTGCATGAAGTTCATCAATTCGAGAGTTTCTTGCGTGGACACGGGGGTGTCTCCGCCGAGAAAGAAATCGGCAATGTGCTCCACCAGCGGCCCATAACCTTCGTATTTGCCGCCGACCTCAATTGCCTTTTCGCCGAACACGATCAAACCGTAGTCGGTTTTGCCTTGGCGTAAGCCGCGGTAAACTCCGATCCGGTCGCCCTCCCACAATCCGACGACAACATCGGTTCCGTCGCTGCTCGTCCGCGTTACCTGCTGGCAACCGGTGCCCATGGCGGTATACAGAGTTTCCACACCATGGATCCCATACCAAAACAGATCGCTGTGTGTGGGCTCCAGGGCGCAGGGACTCCAGGCCGTCGCGCCCAGCACTTTATTATCTTGGGCTTGTGTGGCATGGCGATAGCGAGCGATGCTGGGGCTGAATCGCAGGGAAGAACTACTGAACCACCTGGCGTTGTACTTTTTTCCCAAGAGGTCGATGGCAATCGCATCCTGCAAGTTTCCCGCAAGCGGTTTGTCGATAAACACCGGCTTGCCTGCCTTGAAGACGGGCAAGACCTGCTCGAGATGCTTGCGGCCATCCACACTTTCCAAAAGCACGGCGTCGACTTTGGGTAGTAGTGCCTCGATGCTGTCAACAATCTCGATACCCAGGTCTTGCAATTGTGTCGTAAAACCTTGCACGCGATCGCGACTGGAGGGCAGGTCTTGGCTACCTCCAGGATAGGCAGCAACCACGCGCATGCGAGCCAAATTGCCCGTGGCTGATTCCGAGTTGATCTGTTTGGTGAAGGCTGGCACATGGGACGTGTCTAAGCCGATGATACCGATCCGCAATTGATCCTCGGCCACGCAATGTGCGGCCAGTAGGCTGCAGAGCAAGAAGACGAGCGGGGGAACGAGACGTATAGAGCGGTTCATGAGGCACCTGCAGCAGTATGGATCGTTTTGGATAAATTCTGATTGCGGCATGTCCGCATTAGGAACACGCCTCCATTTCCTCTATTATGGACGTAGGCGCTCGCTCAAAATAGAGCGCTGCCCTGCGAGCGGTAAAACATCCCGTGTGGGATCAGCCAAATCGTTCGTCCCCTGTTTCAGCTTGAGTTGGGCTTGGCAAACATGGAAACTAGTGCGAATGACGAACTAATTGGATTGTTGTCCTGGGATGAACAGAAAGCCCGGATGCTAGCCTTGAACTGGTTGGCTGAGGGCTATGCCCAGGAATCTGCCATTACCGCAGCGGTATTTGACGGTTGGCAGAAATGGGGCGTGGCTCAGGCATTTCCCGAGTTCCCGCTCCTGTCGACCCTGCCCGTTGCCGAAGAGCAAATCGAGGAGTCTTGCACTCGCGCGATGCACATGGCCGAGGGCCGACGCTTAATCGAACCCGAGACGCGTTCAGCTGGCAAATTGATCGAGCAAGTTTGCCGCTTGCCAGCCACTAGCCTGCAGCCCTACGAAGAGCTGTTGCGCACCACGCTGGCCAGTTCCAAAATATTTTTTAGAACCCCGATGTCTTTGGTTGAGCAGCGGTTGGCCATGCTGGACCTGGATGCCGACCGGTTAGCGAATCAACTGGAAGAATCGATCGGGCAATTGTCTGAGAATGCGGAAGATGCGGTTGCAGCCTGTTCGGCTCGCGATGCCTTGGAGGCCTTACGACGCTACCATCCAAACTATATGCATCTCAGCGGTGTCCTGGCATCCATGCCGCCCGAGGAGGGGCCGGGGGCTATCAGTTTTCAGTTGACCTTGCACAGTTTGGCTCAGTTCTCCGAGCCGGGTTTGGAGCCACATTTAGCCAAATACCTGGTCGATTCCCGCGCATCCGTTTTTGTACCGGCCATCGATGCGTTGGTCCGCAGTGGCACTCGCCAGGCGGCAGAAGTCTTGCTGGAGGAGTTCCCAGGGGCGCTGCTAGCCAATCAGCAATGGATAGCTCGTGGCTTGCAACGCATTCGCGTAAAGGGTTTGGCCGATCGCATAGCCGCCCTGCGGGCTGATACGATACAGCCCAACTTGTGGGTCATGCTGCTCGTGGCTGAATTGCGACAGGTCGATCCGACCAGCACCGAACGCTTGGCTAGTGATCTTAGTCGCTTGGTTTCCCCTGTCGACGAGGTCAATCATTCATTGTTTGTCTATACTCGACTGCTGGACGATCAGTCGCGGAATGATTTTCAGACTGCCCATGACGAGTATCTCTCCCGAGCCGACTCTCAATGTGAAACGGGAAACTAGTGCGTCGTCAAAGTTTCATTTGGGGTTGGAAGGGAAAAAGGGGTCAGACACCAAAAGTGCGAAGCACCCGAAGGGCCGTTCCGGCTTTTGGTGCCTGACCCCTTTTTCCCAACGCATGTCTAACCCAATTTTTATTCTTGACAAAGCACTAGGAACCGCACTCCATGCATGCTCTCCAGGTCCTGCCCTCGGTATGCCCTCTCGACTGTCCGGATACCTGCGCACTACAAATTACCGTAGACAGCCAGGGCAGGATGCTGAGGCTGCAAGGCGATGCACAGCATCCCATGACGAGTGGCTTTGCCTGCGTCAAAATGGCGAAATACCCACAGCGGCAGCAGCATGCCCAGCGGCTGTTGGTTCCGCAAAAGAGGATTGGCCCCAAGGGGAGTGGGCAGTTCTCGCCCATCAGCTGGGAAGAGGCTTTGCAGACGATCACGCGGCGGCTGAGCGAGAATGTAGAGCGGCGGGGCGAGCAGAGCGTGCTGCCCTATAGTTATGCTGGCACGATGGGGTTGATCGAGCGCGATCACCCGCTGGCATTCTTCCGGGGACTTGGCGCCTGTGAGCTGGATTGGAATATCTGCGCGGCGACTGCTAGCGCCGGCTGGGAGGCAAACTACGGTCCGGATAAGCTCTCCATGCCAGCCGAAGATGTGCCGCATTCCAAATTGATTGTGCTGTGGGGGATCAATGTACTGCGTTCCAATAGCCACCTGGTACCCTGGCTCAAGCAGGCCAGAAAGCGGGGTGCACGGATCTACCACATCGACCCCTATTGCAACGAGACCAGCCGCTTTGCGGACGAGCATTGGCAGGTAGCGGTCGGGAGCGATGCTGCCTTGGCCTTGGCCATGGGCGGAGAAATTATGCGTCTCGGAATGGAAGATCGCGACTACCTGGCCGAGCATGCCACCAGCTTGGATGACTATCGCCTGGCTTGTGGACAATGGACGCTGCCGCGCGCGGCCGAAGCGTGCGGCATAGCCGCAGAACGAATTGCCAGTCTGGCCAAGGAAATTGGAAATACGCCACAGACCTTCATCAAAGTTGGTTATGGCATGTCGCGCAACGAAGGAGGCGGCAATGCCATTCGAGCCATTACGCTGCTGCCTGCACTGACCGGGGCCTGGCAACATCTGGGCGGTGGCGCGGCGCTATCCACCAGCGGGGCTTTTCCTCTCAATAAACGCCGCTATTCAGGAGCCCACTTGATTCGGCCAGAGCGGCGGCACGTGAACCAGTGCCAATTGGGTAATGCTCTGACCCATGACGACTCCATCTCGACACTCTTCGTGTTCAACTCCAACCCTGCAGCAGTCGCCCCGGATTCGTCCTGCGTGCGTCGCAGGCCTTGCCCGCGAAGACCTGTTTAGTGTAGTGCTCGAACACTTTCAAACCGATACCGCCGACTATGCGGATATCCTGTTGCCAGCCACTACCTTTGTCGAGCACGCCGATTTATACACGGCATATGGTCATTATTATTTGCAGTGGGCTGAACCCATTCTGCCGGCTCGCGGGCAATGCCGGCCCAATAGTTGGGTGTTTCAACAATTGGCTGCCCGACTGGGGATGAGTGATCCGGTGTTTCGCATGAGCACCGAAGAGCTGGCAAGCGATCTGTTAGATTCGCCGCATCCCTTTATGCAGGGCATCAACCTCGCGTTGTTAAAGCGTGAACGAAGTCTACGATTGAACCTGCCCGACGGGTTTCGCGCTTATGCAAAGGGCAGTCATTTTGAAGATGGAAAGATTCGTTTTTCGCCCGCTCCGCGTCAGATCGTGTTTCAAGAGCAAGTGACGGACGAGTATCCTCTGCGATTGATCTCGCCACCGGGAGCCTACATCTTGAATACCAGCATGGGGAACCTGGATGAAATTATCAAAGCCGCGGGAGGCGAGCCAACGGTATTGCTACATCCTGAGGACGCTGCGCGTTACGGCATCGTCGACCGCTCGTCTATCCAGATCAGCAGCCAGCAGGGCTCGATTCGTCGAAAGGTGCTGGTCACCACCGACGCTCGGCAAGGTGTCGTGGTTGTACCCGGTCAATGGTGGCCCAAGTTGGCACCGGACAAGAAGAGCCTGAATGAGCTCACCAGCCAGAATTTGACAGATCTTGGAGAGGGCTCGTTATTTGGAAACCCCGTCGTTCGCGTCGAGCCCGTATGCAGCCCTTGATCGACGCGCAGGGTGGTTTGCGTACCGGTGGTGGCGCTGCGCTTACCACCGGTGCGTGGTCATATTATTGGTTGCATCCTGAAGGGATGCTAGCAGGCGCGGGACCGCACCTACCACCGGCTGTGATCCCTTCGGGATCGATGCTCTGGGTGGCCTGTGTACCGGTGGTGGCGCTGCGCTTACCACCGGCTAATGGCTGTGATCCCTTCGGGATCGATGCGCTGGATAACCCCTGAGATCGATGCGCTGCGCTTACCCCGGATCATGGGTAGCCGGATTCGCCAGAATTCGGTTCATGGGAGATGTCGATGTGCTGTGATCCCTTCGGGATCGATGCGCTGGGTGGCCTGCGTACCGGTGGTGGCGCTGCGCTTACCACCGGCTAATGGCTGTGATCCCTCCGGGATCGATGCGCTGCGATAACCCCTGAGATCGATGCGCTGGATACCCCCTGAGATCGATGCGCTGCGATAACCTCTGAGATCGATGCAGGGTAGCCGGATTCGCCAGAATTCGGTTCATGGGAGATGTCGATGTGCTGCGATCCCTTCGGGATCGATGCGCTGGGTGGCCTGCGTACCGGTGGTGGCGCTGCGCTTACCACCGGCTAATGGCTGTGATCCCTTCGGGATCGATGCGCTGGATAGCCTGCTGTACCGGTCGATGCGCTGCGATTACCACCGGATAATGGCTGTGATCCCTCTGAGATCGATGCGCTGGATAACCCCTGAGATCGATGTACGGAAAACTCCAAAATGGGTGCGCCGATGTCTGCAGTGTGAGTTCGATCGAAAAGAGTTTGTTTTTAATCCAACCATCTGTCTTCGTACTGAATACCCGCGCGGTGCAGGAATTCTTCGAACTCCTCACGGAATGATTTCCGCCGATGATGTTGCTCCTGATTGGCAATGTACTGCCTTACCTGGTTGCGAGCGGGTGCACTGACGGTGAACGCCCCGTAACCTTCTTGCCACGCAAAGCGGCTGTCATCGGCAACTTCATGAACCCAACTCGAACTGGCTTTCTTAAGCTCTCGCATGAAATCCGCCAACCGATGTGTAGCTTTTAAGCCGACGAGAAGATGAACGTGGTCCGATGTTCCACCAACTCCCTGTGATATGCCCTCCAGTCCTTTCACGGTTCCGCCAAGGTATTCGAAGAGTCGCTCGCGCCACGCATCGGCAATAAAGGGTTTACGGTCTTTAGTTGAAAACACGATGTGGTAATGAAGACTGATGAATGTTGATCCCATTCTATTACTCACAAGATGAAACGAAGTAGAACTCATACTACCCCGTTAGGGGTTTCAGCCATTAGCCGGTGGTAAGCGCAGCGCCACCACCGGTACGTGGTCATATTATTGGTTGCATCCTGAAGGGATGCTAGCAGGCGCGGGACCGCACCTACCACCGGCTAATGGCTGTGATCCCTTCGGGATCGATGCGCTGGGTGGCCTGCGTACCGGTGGTGGCGCTTACCACCGGCTAACGGCTTCGGTTCACTGGGACATGCGATATCCCTTCGGGATCGATGCGCTGGGTGGTCTGCGTACCGGTGGTGGCGCTGAGCTCACCACCGGCTAATGGCTGTGATCCCTCCGGGATCGATGCGCTGGTAGCCGGATTCGCCAGAATTCGGTTCATGGGGAGATGCGATGTGCTGCGATCCCTTCGGGATCGATGCGCTGGGTGGTCTGCGTACCGGTGGTGGCGCTGACCACCGTGCGCTATGTTCATCCGGGCTAACTGGACGATGCGGTGATCCCTCCGAGATCGATGCGCTGGTTTCATGGAGATGCGATGTGCTGCGATCCCTTCGGGATCGATGCGCGGGTGGCCTGGTACCGGTGGTGGCGCGCTTACCACCGGCTAATGGCTGTGATCCCTCCGGGATCGATGCGCTGGATAACCCCTGAGATCGATGCGCTGCGATAATCTCTGCTGCGACCGTTAATTTTCGCGCAGTGCGTCGGTGCCTCAGTCGAGTTTGGCGGACAATTGACCACAGGCGGCGGCGTTGCTCTGGCCGAATGATGTGCGAATGGTGGTGCGGATTCCGGCTTGACGTAGGATGTTGGCAAAGGCCTCGCGCGGCTGACGTGCCGAGGCTTTGAACTTCTGCCCGCCGCTGGCTGAGTTGTAGGGAATCAGATTCACCTCGACGCGTAATCCTGCACAAAACTCAGTTAGTTGCCGCGCATGCTCGAGAGTATCATTCAGCTGCTCGAACAACACAATCTCCAGCCACACGGGATGTGAGACTTGCACAGCATTGAGTTCCCGAATGGTGCTTCGCAGGATCCGCATATCGCTCACCGCCCGCGGCACCAAATAGCGGCGCAGCTCAGGTTCAACGGCATGTAAACTGAGCGCCAGCCGGAGCTTTGGGAATTCTCGGGCCAGTTGCAGCATGGCTCGGGGTACGCCCGCAGTGGAAACAGTGATCCGACGAGCAGGAATCCCAAATAGCCGCTGGCAAGTTAACCACCTCAAGGATTCCAGGACGTTATCGGTGTTGTGCAGGGGTTCGCCCATACCCATGTACACGACATTGCGCAGTCGCCGGCCAACCTGCGCGGCTTGAACACCCAGCCAATACACTTGTTCGGTAATTTCGTGGGCAGTCAAATGGCCACGAAAACCTAACTCGCCGGTGGAGCAGAACGGGCAGCCCACGCCGCAACCGGGCTGCGAGGAGATACAGGCGGTCGCTCGGGGCAGTTTACTTGCCATGTCCGCCGTCAGAGGCGAGGCGGTGTGCCTAACCGCATGGGGAAACAGGGCCACGGCCTCGCAGCGCGTGCCAGCGGACTCTTTTACCAACAATAATTTGTGCGCGTGCTCCTGGGGCTGGCTGCGGCGGATGTTCCACTGAAAATCTAAGTGGATGCCGAATTCGTCAAGGATTTCCCTGGGCGTTCTAAACTGCCTGCACATCCTCCATGCAATCTTGTTGGCGGCAGGATGGCTGGACCGCAAGAATCCCCAAACTGGCAGGCTGGCATGAGAATCGTCAGGCACGCGATATTCCGATGCAAGCTAAGGGCCTATCGGAAAAGGGGTCTGACCCTCTCCGGCGAGGCCAAAAAACCGATGAAATCGACTCGCCTCCAAAGGGTCAGACCCCTTTTCCGATAGGCTACTTAGGGTTTTTCCTGCATGGGACAGGTGCAGACCAAGCGTCCGCAGCCGGGGCAACCCGTGCCATATTTTTCTTGAATGGCGGTACCCAGGTCGACACCTGCCACGTTGGCGATAGTGGCTAGCCAGGCCAGCACATCGGCAAATTCTTCGCACTTCTGTTGGTGCGTTCCTTGACGCAAGGCACCAGCCAATTCTCCCACCTCTTCCATGAGCCACATAAAGGTACCATCGATGCCGCGCTGCGCATCTTTGTCGAAGTACATGTCACGAATCTTGGCTTGGAAATCGGTGAGCGAAACGTCTTGGGGCATTCGATCGGGGTGGATCATGATTTGGTGAAGTTTTTCAATTAGGTTAAGAGGCCGTTTTTAAGACTGGAGCTTGAAGCGTCTCAGGCGGTGGCCCTGGGAATATTCATGCTTCGCGTCAGCTGCCGGCTGATGGCTTGTAGAGCTTGCGGCCCATGGCGGGATGAAAGGCCGTCCATTCGCTGTCGGTATTGCGATCGGCTTCGATCAACTCCGAGGCTTGATTCACTTTGGCGTCCATGTCGTCAATGTAGGCCAACACGATGGCTTCGATGGTCATGGGGATCTTGGGGCTACCGTGGTCCAGTTGTCCATGATGGCTGGCGATCATATGCTGCAGCCGCCATAGGGTTGGCTGGGGAATGGAGTGGCCCGATTCTTTCTCGATTTGGGCCGCGCGGCGATCGAGCTCGACAATCCCTTGGACGAGATGTCCGAGCAGTTGGCCTGGGTCGGAATAGGATAATTCGCCGTCGAAACTCAATTCATCCAGTTTACCCAAATCATGCAGGAATACGCCGACCAACAGCATCTCGCGGTCGAGCTGTTGGTAATGGGGGGCAATGGCGTCTGCGATGTGCAGAAGGTCGACGACATGTCGCAGCAAGCCACCCTCGTAGGCATGGTGGGTTTTGATTCCGGCTGCGCACGGCACAGCCGATCCACCAATCGTTCGTCGCCCAAGTAGGCGTTCACAATCCGCTTGAGGTGTGGATTGGATACCGAAGTTAAGATCGACTTTAATTCGTCCAGCAGTTGCTCGACCTCACGCGGGCTGGTTTTTGCAAAGTCCTCAATGTTGACCTTGGCCGATGGGACGGTTTCAAAGTCTTGGACGATGATCTGCATCATCCCATTGTGCAATTGCGTGGTCCCCAGGACTCGCAGAAAGTCGCCTTTTTGAAAGGATTCGTAGATGGTCTGGCCTGCATTCCATCGCAGACCGCTGATTTGTCCACTGCGATCCATGAATTGCAACAGCAGATAATCATTGCCTTGCCGGTTGGAGCGTACCTGTTTATCGGTGACGCGATAGATTTCATCGACATTATCTCGAGCCTGTAATTCTGCGATAAACTGACGGTGCATAGACAACTGTATCCAGCTCGAAGGAAGCGATGGGATCTCGGGGCGGCCAGGGTGATGTTCGAATTCTAACCCTTGCGACGCGGGCTGTTCAGCCCCAATCCGCCGGGTCAGGCGGGCATGGCCGTTTGGCCAGGCCGCGCCAGGTCGCCAGATCAGGTGGCTAGAACTACAATTTTGACATTCAGACACGAGCCAGCAATGGCCACATCCCTACTCAGGCGGTAAGGGCTTCATCTGTGAAAAACTGGATCAACTCCATATTTTGGGCGTTCTGTCGCTTCTGCCTGGGCTTTCGCTACCGCACGAGCATTACCGGCTTGGAGGCATTGGGATCGCTGAAGGGACCCACGCTGGTCTTGCCCAATCACCCGGCCTACGTCGACCCGCCGCTGATTTGCAGCCACATTCGACTGCACAAGCCACTGAGGCCGCTGGTATATTCGGGCACTTACAACATGTTGTTGTTGCGGCCGCTGATGGCCTTGGTGGATGCCTTTGAAGTTGCCGATGTGTCGGCCCATAGTCGCGATGCGCAGGCCCGAGTGCTGGCCATGATCGATGCGGTGGTCGAGAGGCTACACGAGGGCGACTGCATGTTGATTTATCCTTCGGGCCGATTGCAGCGTGGTAATCGCGAGGTGGTGGGCGCCGCGCGGGCCGTGCATGAGATCGTCTCGCGCTGTCCCGAAGTCAATTTGGTACTGGTGCGGACTCGCGGCGTATGGGGAAGTATGTTCAGCTGTGCCGAGCGAGGCGTACCTCCCAAGCTGGCCTCGCGCGTCTGGGCCGCCGTGGGTTGGGTACTATGCAGCCTGTTCTTCTTTTTGCCTCGACGGGCGGTATCGATGCATATCGAAGTCCTGGATCGCGCGAGAATCCCTGGAGACTCACGCGAGGAATTCAATGCGTTTCTTGAGAGTTGGTACAACGCCGACGGCGATCAGCAGCCGCAGTTCGTGCGCTACAACTATTTCTTCGGACCGACGGAAGGCAACTATGGAAAGGCCGAAAGCGCGTCGGCCTACGATCTGGAGCAAATTAATCCGAAAACGATTCGACAGGTCAACGATTTGCTGCAGTCGCATCTCGGGCGTCCGCTGAGCGATGCGGAATTGACCCCGGATACCAAATTGGAATCCATCGGCCTGGACAGTCTGGATCGCATGGATTTGGCGCTCAAGATCGAACAGCAGTTCGGATTTCGTAGCAATGCGGTGTCTTCTGATTTGGGAGGCTTGTGGGCACTGGCCGATGGACAGGTCGACCAGGGAAATGCGCGGGCCTTTGCGGTACCGCCAGCCTGGAGCAAAGCCCAGGATCGCGCATCGCGGATGGCTGCTGGCGAAACGCCAAGCGTCCTGGCCGATACGCTGGCCCGCGCCTTTTTACTGCGCGCTCTGACGAATCTAGACCAGGTTGCCGCGGTGGACGCTACCTCCGGCCTGTTGAGCTATCGACGGATGTTGGTCGCCGTGCAATTAATGGCCCGTCGCTTTTCAACCTACGAGGAACGGCACGTGGGGCTGATGCTGCCCGCATCGGTCGCTTCCGATATCGCGTTCTTCGCCCTGCACCTGGCTGGCAAGATCCCCGTGATGATGAACTGGACCACCGGACCAGCCAACCTGGCGCATGGTGTGGAGGTAACTGAGGTACGCAGGATTGTGACCTCTACGAAAAATGATCGATCGCTTGGGGATCGAGGTTGAAGGTGCCGACTATGTATACCTGGAGGACCTCAAGGCAGGGATTTCCAAAGCAGAAGCTGGACTCAAGCTGCTGCAAACATACCTTTTGTCCTCCCGCATGCAGCTCAACAACCCACCCGAGCAGCCCGATGAACCAGCGGTATTCCTGTTCACCTCGGGTTCCGAGAGCCTGCCCAAGACGGTTCCACTGTCGCATCGCAATTTGATTGTCAACATCGAGCAGGGGCTGAAAATTTTGGAGGTCAACCGGCGAGATTCTCTGCTCGGTTTTCTACCCCCCTTTCACAGTTTTGGGATGACGGGCAATTTACTGTTGCCCTTGTTGGCGGGCATTCCCAGCGTTCGTTATGCGGACCCAACCGACGCGGGTGGGTTAACCCGGACGATCGCCGCCTTCAAGCCCAGCATGTTGTTCACCACACCCACCTTCCTCGGATTTATTCTGGCTGCCTGCCGAGGCGATGAGCTATCGAGTTTGCGAAAAATCATTACCGGTGCCGAAAAATGTCCGGAGCTGGTATTTGAGCGCACCAGGCAACTGGCACCTCAAGCTACCATACTGGAGGGCTACGGCATCACGGAGTGTTCGCCGGTCGTGGCCGCAAATCGCTTGGGTAACACCAGGCCGGGAACCGTTGGCAAGCCGCTGGACAATGTGGAAGCATGCATCGTCGATATGGATCGCCAATGCGAGGTGCCGCCCGGGGAAACGGGCATGCTGCTGGTCAAAGGGCCGTCCATCTTTAGTGGCTACTACAAGCACGATGGCGATTCGCCCTTTGTCGAATTCAACGGCTGCCGCTGGTACAAGACTGGCGACTTGGTGGCCCAAGATGACGAGGGGTACCTGGTGTTCAAAGGGCGACTCAAGCGATTTCTCAAAGCCGGGGGCGAGATGATTTCGCTGCCTGCCTTGGAGGAACCCTTCGCCCGTGCTTTTCCACCCAATGAACAAGGGCCACGGGTTGCCGTGGAAGGTGTCGAAACCGATAGCGGCCGTCACATCGTTTTATTCACGACCGAGCCGTTGTCCCTACGTCGAGCCGGCGAGATCCTGCTCGAGGCGGGGTTGGGTGGCGTCATGCGTTTGGACGAGGTCCAGCAGCTGAGCAGCATTCCCGTGTTGGGTACCGGCAAGACCGACTATAAACAACTGCGACAGCAGGTCTTGGCCAATATTTAACGGACTCATCCGTAAATAGACTTAATTGCCGACGAGTCCGTGGAGGGCTACAGGCGGCTGGTCGCTGCACAAGTTTGCTCCAATACCTCACAGGCGCGGTCGATCTGCGACGGTTGACATCGCGATGCGTCACCAGCCGAATGTGCTGCGGGCCAAAGGGCAATACGCCGACACCCAACGCGTCCAATTGCGCAGCGAATGAAGACGATGTACCCAGAGCTGGGTCGATGTGAACGACCACGATGTTGGTTTGAGGAGCGGGGTCCAGACTCAGGCCTGGCAGGCCCGCGATGGCTTGGGCCAAACACTGGGCATGTTCGTGGTCTTGGCCCAAGTCCTGTCGATGGTGCTTAATGGCGTACAGTGCGCCAGCGGCAATGATACCCACCTGCCGCATTCCACCGCCGAACAGTTTGCGTGCCCGCCGCGCCTGCTGGATGAAATCAGCAGAGCCGATCAGAGCCGAACCAACAGGTGCTCCCAAACCTTTCGAGAAACAGATGCTGACCGAATCGAAGCCAGCAGCCCAGGTCTTTGCATCGATGCCGGTGGCGGCAACCGCATTGAACAAGCGAGCCCCGTCTAAGTGCGTCGCCAAGCCGTTCTCCTTGGCCCACCTGCACAGAGACTGGACATGTTCGAGGGGCTGTATGGTGCCGCCTCCGCGATTGTGGGTGTTTTCCAATGTCAGCAGGCTGGTGCGGACCATGTGATCCCCGGCCGGCCGGATTTTCCCCAGCACTTGCTCGGGCTGCAAAATGCCATGCGTGCCCTGAATCGTGCGGGCTACGATTCCGCTCAACTGAGCAAAGGCCGCTTGTTCGTAGTTGTAGACATGGCAATCCGCTTCGCATAGGAATTCATCACCGCGGTTGCAATGCAAGCGGATGGCGATCTGATTCGTCATCGAACCACTAGGCATATACAGCGCAGCCTGCTTGCCCAGCAGCCCTGCAACATAATCCTGCAGCTCCTCAACGGTGGGATCGCTGCCAATTACATCATCACCGACTTCGGCGGAGGCCATGGCGGCACGCATTTCCGCCGAGGGTTGGGTAACGGTATCGCTGCGCAGATCAATGGCTGGAGGCATATTTATTCCTCAATCGGAAAATTCTAGTCTGATTGCAATTGGGTGGCGTCACTGGTTAGCCTATCACATGGTAAGGCTATCACGTAGGTGAGTCCCCGAGACTCGCACCCATGAACCGGCGGAAGCCGCCATGCCAGCCCCTCGGCAATCGGACCTACGTGTCCAAGGTGGCAACTGGCATGGCCCGCCCCTTCCCGGTTTGACTGGGCTCAGATAGTGTAACCTGTAGACGTTCCTTGCCGGCGCGAGTCTCGGGCGAATTTGGCTAGCAACCCAAGCAATATTGAGATGAGTGAAGCGATATCTGACCAAAACCTCGACATGCGGCTTATCGATGCGCGGTCCGCAGCGATTGATCATGAATTGCGCACGTTGAGGCAGCAGTTGAGTCCCGACGGGAATGTGGTCAGCCCGCGTGGCAGGCAATTAACACAGCGGGTTTTTGGTGAGCCGCTGGTGCCCAGCCAGGTTGTCGAGCGGATTTGCCAGGCGGTGAAGGCACAGGGGATATCGGCCCTGCAGCATTACTCGCAGGAGTTGGACGGCGAGGAGCCAAGTCCCGTTTTGCGTCTGGACGAGTCGCGACTGAGCGAGGCGCATCGCCGGGCGAGCAAAGAATTCCTGAGTTGCATCCGCCGCATTCGGGCGAACATCGATGCGTTTCAGCGGGCGATCCTGCACGAGTCGATCTCCCTGGAACCGCGTTCGGGCGTGCGATTGGATCAGCGCTACCTGCCGCTTGAGCGGGTGGGCGTGTGTGTTCCGGGTGGGGCGGCCGCCTATCCATCGAGCGTGTTGATGAGCGTTGTCCCCGCGCAAGCCGCTGGCGTGGAGCAGATTGCGGTGGTCGCACCACCGACGCCCTTCGGCGCCTACAATCCGGACGTGCTGGCTACCTGCTATGAGCTGGGTGTGCGTGAAGTCTATCCCGTGGGAGGCGCCCAAGCGGTAGCGGCCATGGCCTATGGAGTCGAGGGTCTGCCGGCGGTAGACAAAATCGTAGGGCCAGGCAATCTCTTCGTGGCTCTGGCCAAGAAATATGTCTACGGCCACGTCGATATCGACTCCATCGCTGGGCCAAGCGAGGTGGTGGTGATTGCCGACGAAACAACCGATGCCGCTTACACGGCCGCAGACCTGCTGGCGCAGGCCGAGCATTCGCCGGGAGCGAGCCTGTTGATCACTTGGGATGAAAGCCTGGTAGAGCGAGTTACCGGTCAGCTCAAGCAACAGTTCGAGCGCCTCAGCCGCGCCAGTTGACGCTCGATAGCCTGAATGCCTTCGGTGCCTACATTCTTGTGCGCGATGCCGAACAGGCCTGCGAATTGACCGACTTGATTGCTCCAGAACACTTGCACATTGCCTGCCGAGAGCCGCGAAAATTATCCGCCGCGATACGCAACGCTGGGGCGACTTTTATTGGTCCCTATAGCCCCGTGGCACTTGGTGACTATGCTGCCGGACCATCCCACGTATTGCCTACCGGAGGCACGGCTCGTTGGGCGGCTGGACTGTCGGCAAATTCATTTTTCCGCAGTAGCAGCGTGATTGAATTCTCGCAGGCGGCCCTGGCGGAAATTGCAGCCGATGTGGGGCTTCTCGCCGATCGAGAGGGGCTGACCGCACACCGTCATAGCGTCGATATTCGCCGCCCCTAGCCGGCCAACTCCGCCCTCCGATCCATTCACTGCCATGAGTGCCAAGCATGTACGACGACCTTTTTCGCGATGAAATCCGCCAACTGCAGGCCTACGTGCCCGGTGAACAACCGCAGGCTGGCAAATTCATCAAGCTGAACACCAACGAAAATCCTTACCCACCGTCTCCAAAAGTCGTCACGGCCATACAACATGCGGCCGCAGCGCGCCTGGAGCGGTACCCCGATCCACTGGGTACGGCCTTTCGAAATCGCGCGGCCGAAGTGCTGGGCGTCGAACCCGATTGGATTCTGTGCGGTAACGGCAGCGACGACATTCTGACCATCGTTACGCGTGCCTTTGTCGGTCCAGGTCAAACGCTGCGCATGCCTACGCCGAGCTACATCCTGTACCGTACGTTGGCACAATTGCAGGCAGCCCGCTGGCAAGAGATCCCCTTTCGCAATGACTTTTCGTTGGACGGCAATTTTTGGCAGGCCGCAGGAGGGCCTGCGTTTGGCGTTTCTGCCCAACCCCAACAGCCCCAGTGGGACGCTCATCGCACCTGAGCGCAATTGGTGAATATGCGGATGCACTAGGCTGTCCATTGTTGATTGATGAGGCTTATGTCGATTTTGCGGATGCCAACTGTATCGATTTGGTCAAACAACATCCGCGGATTATGGTCTCGCGGACGCTCAGTAAGTCCTACGCACTGGCCGGTTTACGCTTTGGATTCCTGGTCGCCCAGCCGCCGTTAATCGCCATGCTGCGAAAAGTAAAAGACAGCTATAATTGCGATGCGTTGAGTTTGGCGGGCGCTACGGCGGCCATCGACGATCAACAGTGGTTGCAGCAGAATCGAAGCAAAGATCCTGGACACTCGGGAAAGCATGACTGTTGCATTGCGAGAGCTGGGTTTTACAGTCACCGCCAGTCAAGCCAATTTTGTGTGGTGTACGCGTCAAGACCAACCTGTCGAGCCACTCTATCAACGATTGAAGCAAGACAACGTCTTGGTTCGCTACATGAATTACGCGGGTTGGGGAGACGGCCTGCGGATCAGCGTGGGAACCGATGATCAAGCCAGTGCCTGCCTGGCCTATTTAAAGAGCTACCTTTGATAAAAGAACCATGCTTTCATGCACACACAGCGTAGCGCCCGCATCGAACGCGAGACCGGCGAAACCAAGATCGAGCTTTCCTTGAATCTGGATGGTACAGGGCACAGTCGCATTGAGACTGGCGTTGGTTTTCTTGATCACATGCTGACGCTGTTTGCCAAACATGGCTTATTCGATTTGGATGTTCATTGTCAGGGTGATACGCACGTCGATGCGCATCACACGACCGAAGACATTGGGATTTGCTTGGGCCAGGCCTGTAGTTCGGCGTTGGGGGACAAGCGGGGCATCGCGCGCTATGGGCATTGCATCTTGCCGATGGAAGAAACGCTGGCCACGGTAGCTATCGATTTGAGTGGTCGGACCTACGTGGTGTTCAACGCGGACTGTCCATCACCCAAGATAGGAGATTTTGACAGCGAGCTAGTGGAGGATTTTTGGTATGCCTTCGCCAGCAACGCCTTGTGCAATTTGCACGTGCTGCTGCACTATGGTCGCAACAGCCATCACATTGCCGAGGCGGTATTCAAGGCTACCGCGCGGGCTCTGCGGACTGCCGTCGAGCGCGACCCTCGCCGCACTGACATTCCCAGCACCAAGGGACAGCTCTAACCGCAGCCCGCCATCGCGCCGCATGGCTAAATTACTTCGACACTCTCGATTGTCACGGGAGTCTTCGGTACATCGCGCATGCCTGCGGCAGTCCCCGTCTCGACTTTGGCAATCCTATCTACGATATCGGTGCCTTCGACAACCCTACCGAAAACAGCATAGCCCACGCCATCTTGCGAACGCGGTCTGTCGAGGAAGTCATTGTCATTGGTATTGATAAAGAACTGGCTGGTGGCGCTGTCCGGTACGCTGGTGCGCGCCATGGCCAGGGTGTACTTTTTGTTCTCCAGCCCGTTGCCGCCTTCGTTTTCGATCGGTGACCGTGTTTCCTTGCGTTTCATATCCGCGGTGAAACCACCACCCTGGATCATGAAATTGTCTATCACGCGATGAAACACAGTGCCTTCGTAAAATCCGGCGGTGGCATAGTCGAGAAAATTTTGCGCGGACAGAGGAGCTTCCTTTTCAAAAAGCTCGATCTTGATGTCGCCCGCACTGGTCTTGAGAATCAGCATGTGGGTCGCTTTCTGTAACGCGGATTATTTCTTGTTTTTGTCCAGGACTTTGTTCCAGTCTGCCAAGCGCTCTTTAGTCTTTTCAAAGAGCGGCTGGAGATCTCCGTCAATCTCAATCGACTTGATCTTGTCGCCTTGGCGCACATTGTTGACGACGTTTTGACCCTTGGTGACTTTGCCAAATACGGTGTGCTTGCCGTCCAGCCAGGGAGTCGGCACGTGGGTAATGAAGAATTGCGAGCCGTTGGTCTTCCCCAGGTTGCTATAGGCCGGTTTGCCTTGGGGGTCTGAATTGGCCATCGACAGCATGCCCGGCGCATCGTGCTTTAGCTCGCGGAGTGTTTCATCCTCGAATTGATATCCCGGTCCACCGGAACCAGTGCCCTTGGGATCTCCACCCTGAATCATAAAATCCGGAATCACGCGATGGAACTTGAGGCCATCGTAATAGCCGCGTTTGCAGAGATTCAAAAAGTTGGCTGCCGTAACGGGAGCCTTCGAGGCGAACACGACGCACTCGATGTCGCCGCGATCGGTCTTGATGACGATGTTGACATCCGCCAGCGGCTTTGCGGATTCAACTTTGGCTTCGTCCTGGCCAAAGCCGGTAGAAGCCAGACAAACAAATGCTGGCAAACAAAAACAAATTATCTTGTGCATGGTTTTGCGCATGGTACTCCTCGTGAACTCCGAAAGCTCGTGGACATGAAAAAAGGTGTGGTGGATGGATGCCAATGCCTAGCGGCAGGTATCGTTATCGGGGGTGGTCGTTATAGATTCTCTATTTTAACGCAATGCGAGTCGCCGAGAATGGGTCAGGGCGCTAACTGCCGTCGCCCATTGGTCCTCAGGCGGTATGATAGGGCGAAAGCGCACGGGGGCCATCCCATTTTCTATGGGCCCTCTCGTTTCTTCTGGTCTCTCGTTCCGACAAGGCAAGAACAACATGCTGTCCTTCCATTTCGTAAGGCGAATACCGACTGTCATCGCTGTATTCAGTTTATGGTTTACCAGTCAGCTTGCTTGGGGGCAAGCAACGGCGACACTTAGGCCCAACATCCTGTGGATTACGTCGGAGGACAACGGTCCCAATCTGGGTTGCTATGGCGACACTTTCGCGGATTCACCCAACATCGATGGACTGGCAACGCGGGGCATGATTTATACCAATTGCTGGTCGAATGCGCCGGTCTGCGCACCGGCGCGGACGACCTTGATCTCGGGCGTGTTTCCCACCTGCCTTGGCGGACAGCACATGCGCAGCCAAGTTAAATTGCCGGACTCCATCGAGCTCTATCCCCAGTTATTCCGCCAGGCTGGCTACTATTGCAGCAACAATTCCAAAGAGGATTACAACCTGGAGACAAAGGCCGATCTGTGGGATGACTCGAGTCGCTCGGCCCATTGGAGAAATCGCAAGGCGGGGCAGCCCTTCTTTGCAGTATTTAACTTTACGATCAGCCACGAAAGCCGTATACGCGACAGGCCGCACACTCCGGTTCATGATGCGGCGCTCGTCAGCGTGCCACCCTACCATCCCGATGCGCCTGAGGTTCGAACCGATTGGGCCCAGTACTACGATCGCATCACGGAAATGGATCGCGAGGTTGGTCGTGTGTTGGAGCAATTGAAAGAGGACGGACTGGCCAATAATACGATTGTGTTTTACTACGGTGACCATGGCAGCGGGATGCCGCGCGGCAAGCGCTGGCTGTACCAAAGTGGACTGCGCGTGCCCCTAGTCGTGCATATTCCGCAGCGTCTGCAAGCACTGGTGGCCGATCAGTATCAGCCAAGTTCTGCCAGCGATCGCCTGGTGAGTTTTGTGGATTTTGTACCCACCGTGTTGAGCTTGATTGATATTCAGCCGCCAGCCTATCTGCAGGGCAAGGCGTTCTTGGGTAAGTACGCCAGCGCGTCGCCGCAGTACATCTATGGATTCCGCGATCGCATGGACGAGCGTTACGACATGTCGCGAGCTGTTCGCGACGGCAAGTACTTGTACATTCGCAATTTTTATCCACAACGACCGCAAGGGACCTATCTGGAGTACATGTTCCAAACTCCAACCACGCAGGTCTGGAAGCAGCAGTTCGATGCTGGTCAACTGAATGCGGCACAAAGCGCGTTCTGGTTGCCCAAGCCATCGGAGGAATTGTTCGATATTGAGGCTGATCCCTATCAGATTCAAAACCTGGCTGATTCGAGTGAGCACCGCCAGACGCTCGAGCGCATGCGAGCTGCCGCCAAGCAATGGATGCTCGACGTCCGCGATCTTGGCTTTTTGCCAGAGGGCGAAATGCTCGAGCGGGCTCAAGATGGTGCGCCTTATGATCTCGGGCATGATCCCCAGCGTTATCCGCTGGAGGCCATTTACGAAGTTGCCGATCTGGCGACTCGTCCCACCTCAGGCGACCTGGATCGGTTGCTTGCCCATCGCGTGGCGCCCGATAGCGCCATACGCTACTGGGTTGCCAATGGATTGCTTCTGCGTGCCACGCAAGATCAGGATCGAGCGGAAGTCGTGCGGGCAGCTCGCGGGATGAGCACCGACGTGTCGCCCTATGTGCGGTGCTTGGCCAACGAAACGCTGGCCAGATTCGGCAATGCGGCCGACCGCTCGTCGGCCATGAAGGCTTTGGTGAGCGCGGTCGATACTCGGGAGAACAGTATCTTTGTAGCCTTGGCCGCCATGAACAGTTTGGATTGGTGTGCTCCAACCAAAGCAGAAATTGGGGACGGCTTGCGAGGCTTGCCCAAGGGCACCGCCATTCCAGCCCGTTACCAGTCTTATGTACCGCGGATGGTCGAACGCATTCAGGCCATCGCAAATTGAGAACGCAAGGCCTGCCTCTCAGATTGAGGCGCCTATCTCATTTCGATGCGTGCTGGTGGACGCTGGGAACATGGCCTGCCAGCCGCTGGCGACCATTTTTCTTAGGCTTGGCGCAAAAATTTGCTTTTTTATGGCCAGCCAAACATTTGGCACGCTACTCGCTCAATGAGGATCTTGACTGAAGCAATTCGGTTGCAGTGGCGAAAGCTCCTGCCGGCGGGGAAGCATCGATTGCCTTTGAGAAAAGGAGGATGTTGCCTCGGCGAATTTGCGGGAGGCGCAGTCATCTTCATTTTTCTCACCGCACTAGATTTATTGCGTCTCCCCACCAGGGCGTCTTCTCAACTTCGAGGAGGCGTCTTTTTTTATGCCTGATGGGCAGGAAGATTGCGGTCTGTTGCACCGGAGATCCAGCGGCTGACCGATCATCATCGATCCGACCGATCAACGGAGTTGGCGGTCAAACCAGGCGGCGGTCATGGCAATGAGCATATCCAGGTCAGCCGGATTGCTGCTGAATAAATGATCGGCGTGCGGTACGCAAATTAAACTGGCTGCGGCCGGTTCAGCATCGTCCGCGGCGCGCTGCGTCAGCAGGCTATACAGCCGCAGGACGTGTTCAAAGCCCAGCGTCTGGTCTTCAGGGCTATGGAACAGCAGAGTGGGTTTGCTCAGCTGTCGCAACGTGGCCGGTAAATCAAAGCTGCGAAAATCATCCAGCATGGGCTTGCGAATATCGTACTCGCGGCCACCGATGGATACGCTACCTAGACCGCTGTCGGTGATCTGCGGATTCAGACGATGCAGATAATCGGCCAGGTGATGTGTGTCGCTGGGCGAGGCAATGGACACGACAGCCCGTACACTGGCGCTTTCTTGAGCCACAGCCAAGCTGCAAGCGCCGCCAAAGCTGTGTCCAATCAGAAAACTGGGGGCCTCTCCATGCTGGGTGAGATAAGCGATGGCGGCGCGCAAATCGGCCCGGTTGGTGGTAAAGCTGGTCTTCGAGAATTCTCCCTGGCTACTGCCCAGTCCGGTCAGATCGTAACGCAATACGGAGAAACCGCACTCGGCCAATCCACGGCTCAGGCGAACGATGACCTTGAGATCCTTGGAGCAGGTGAAGCAATGCGTGAAAACGGCGACCGCCTTGGGGGAGTGGTCAGGCAGATCCAGAATACCCTGCAACGGAAAGCCGGCGCCGCCAGGGAAGTGAACACGTTCGCTACGTCGGACCAAGCTGCCTAACTCCCACTGCTAGCAGTTGCGCTCCTGATTTATTGGTGAGCCTATTTCGAGCACCTCAGTGGAACCTGATCGCTCGCTGGTTTTCGAGGCGAGGGGGAGCAGCTAGGGGTGAACTGAATTTATGTTGCCCAGATTTCCCTGCCTGAAGGCCAAAGCCATAGCTCGCGGAACTTCGGCTTCTGCCAGTAGCAGGCTGGCTCGGTTTTCGGCCACGCTGGCTCGGTTTTCTTGCTCGGTAGCAATGGCTTCCGCGCGACGTGACTCGGCATGCGCCCGAGCCACGCGCACATCGGCCTCAGCCTGATCGGCCCGCAAGCGAGCGCCAATATTGTCACCCACATCGATATCGGCAATATCGATCGACACGATTTGAAAGGCGGTTTGAGCGTCGAGTCCCCGTCGCAACACGGTTCGCGAAATGGTGTCGGGATTCTCCAGCACGGACTGGTGCGATTCGCTAGAGCCAATCGAGCTGATGATGCTTTCACCCACGCGGGCGATGATCGTATCCTCGGTTGCGCCTCCGATCAATTGCTCCAGGTTGGTGCGTACGGTAACGCGAGTACGAACGCGCAGTTCGACGCCATCGCGGGCGATAGCGCTCAGCGTATTCTTGCCGCTGCGGCGCGGGTCGGGGCAGTCGATGACTTTGGGGTGCACGCTGGTCCGCACGGCATCTTGTACATCGCGACCGGCCAGATCGATGGCCGAAGCCTTGTCAAAATCCAGGTCGATGCTGGCCCGCTGGGCGGCGATGATGGCTTGAATCACCTTCATGACATTGCCGCCAGCCAGATAATGGGCTTCCAAGCGCTGGGTGAGAATTCCATTCTTCGAGGTGATATCCAGACCAGCTTGGGCGGCCATGATTTTGGCATGCACGATGATCGGGGCTTTGACCTGCCGAAAATACATGCCAATCAAACTCAGCATCGAGACCCGTGCGCTGGCTGCAAAGGCTTGAACCCACAAGGCCCCGAAGGCGAAAAAGGAGATCAGGATAAATAGGGCCAGCATCACCAAGAGTGCGATGACAACCCACCAAACGATCGTACCCACATTCAATTCTTGAGCAATCAGCGGCAACATGTTGACCTTCCGAAGCATTTTTCTTGAGTTCGTGAAGCGACTGAGAGTCGCAACGCAACTCAGAATATAACAGGTTTGCAGGCACTGGGACGCTTGGTCTGCGGGCCAGCCCTTAATCGTCCCGGTACATATCTATAGGCACTAGACAATCCAGCCACCGCCCAAGACGCGATCGCCCGCGTAGACCACGCACAGCTGTCCCGGGGCGACGCTGCTGGCTGGCTCCCTAAAGTCGCACTTCGAAGGCTCGGTCGTCTTGGGGCGTGATCGTGGCAGGCGTGGCTGGACTATTATACCGAATCTGCACCATTCCCTCGAAGGGCAGGGCAGGGGGGGGCACCAGCCAATTCGCGTCCACCGCCCGTAAGCTGTGATTGCCGCAAGTCCTCCTGGGTGCCCAGGACCACATCGCCGGTGGTTGCGTCAATGCGCACCACAAATACGGGCTTTGCCAAAGGCCATACCCAGGCCCTTGCGCTGCCCGATCGTAAAGGCTTCGATACCCGCGTGCTGTCCCAAGACTTGACCGTCGGTGGAAACAAAATTCCCAGCGGTGGATGTACCGGCCCGGGCGCGGACAAAGTCCTGATGTTTACCCGAATTCACAAAACAGATCTCTTGGCTATCGCGTTTGTCCGCTACTCGCAGTCCAGCCTGGCCGGCTAGCCGCCGAATTTCGGGCTTGAGGAAACTGCCCACCGGCAGAAGCATTCGCGGCAGGTATTGGCGATCAATGCCAGCCAGCACATAGGATTGGTCCTTGGCCGCGTCGACGCCGCGGAGCAAGGCCCACTGGCCGTTGCTTGGTCGACCAGTTGTGCGTAATGCCCCGTGGCAACGAACTCGGCATCGATGCTGTCCGCGTAATCAAACAACCGTCCCGAACTTGATCCAGTTGTTGCACTGCACGCATGGATTGGGCGTGCGACCGTGGGTGTATTCATCGACGAAGTAATCGACGATCCGCGAAAAATCGGCCTGCAGGTCAAGGGCATAAAAGGGGATGCCCAATCTATCCGCCACGCGGCGAGCATCCATGGCGTCGCTGGCGCTGCAGCAGCCCTGCTTATGATCGGTGCGGCCCTGCAGAATCGGCAGCAGGGGATTGGGGCTACCATCCTGCAATTCACAACTTTCGGCCGATTCCTCGCCGTGCCGCATGAATACGCCAACCACATCGCAGCCGTCTTGCAGCAGCAGGTGGGCGGCGGCGGAGCTATCGACTCCGCCGCTCATGGCTAAGACAACGCGTTTCATGAGCAGCCTAATTCCATATCTTCAAGTCCAACAGTTGCTTGGTTGCGGCGGCCGACCAACCCAGGTTGGCGGCCGGCGAGGCCGGGCTGGGATGCAAGATCCGTGATACCTGAGGACCGACCAGCCCATAGCTGCCTATCACCCGCTGGGCCAGGCCCTCGGCCCAGGCGCCGATGCCAATGACCCACTCGGGACGCAACTCTTCGATGAGCGATGCCAAATGAGCATCGCAGTATGTTTCTAGATCTCTCCGCGCCGGGCGGGCAGTTTATCGGGAGTTAAGTTTCTTGCCGATTCCTCCATAAACACCAGAGGGCAGTAGTTGGCAACAAAGTGTTCCTCAAAAAATGGTCATCAGCCGTGTTAAATCGTTCGGCAAACAGACCCCACAGTCGGCGTCCCGAGACCTCGCTGCGAGCGCAAGCCCAGCCCTGAATGGGGCGTTTGGGATGCTCGCGTTTGGGTTTGCCAATTTTCGCGTCAATTCCCAGCCAATCGCGGACGGCGCTAACCTCGCCAAAGGGCACACCGGTCTGGGCCATGCCCCACGGTCCGGGGTTCATACCCAGGAACAGACAGCGACAGCCCTCGCCCACGAATCGGCTGAGGTACTGTTCGTGGGCTGGCCAAGCATACTCGAGAGGATTGTAGACCCAGGGCACGTACCTGGAAAAATCCAACTGGCTTACCTGCTGGCTGAGTTGTCCAGCGGCCGCGATACAGGCTTGACTGACGGCGGTAGTTGAGCTGGGCATGGTCAGAACCTCTGAAGGCTAATGGGATGGCGGCGCACCGCTTGAGTCTGGCGGCGGACACAGGCCGCCGGCCGCGGGCTACGGCTGAAGTTGCGCAAACCACGCTGACAAATCGCGTGGCAGGGCCATTTCAAATTTCAGTTGTTGGCCTGTGATGGGATGTGTAAAGCACAGGCGATCTGAGTGCAACGCATGCCGTGGGGCCCTGCTTGCGTCTGGTATTCGCTGGCCGGCGGCGTCGGTGTTGTAGATGCGTTCGCCACACAGCATGTGGCCGGCTTCGGACAGGTGGATGCGGATCTGGTGGGTTCGCCCTGTTTCCAAGCGGCAGCGAAAGCGGGAATAGCGCCCCTCGCACAGGGGCTCGCTGGAAACAACGTGCGTCACCGCCGCCTGGGCGGGCGGTCCGTTCGGCGTGTCCGTTCCCCCAGCCAGACTGCCGCGAATGCCATCTCCACGGTCGCGGGCAATCAGCGAGCGAATGGTTTGCGGCTCAATGACTCCCAAGCAAACTCCAGTGTACTCGCGTTCCACGGTGTGCCGCCGGAACATGCCGACTAACTTTTGCTCTGCGGCCCGAGTGCGAGCAAACAGCATTAATCCACTGGTGTCACGGTCCAGGCGATGCACGGCGATGACTTGCAATTCTGGCGGTAGTTTCTTGGCGTTATGGATGGGCAACTCGCGTTTGTTGCGACCGCCCTTGGGTGAGGGTTGCCGCCGTCCGCGATTCATACCCAGCGGCGGCAAAGGCGGCCACCGCAGGCGCTGGAGCTTGGCCAGCAGGGGTGGCAATAACTCCTCGAGTGTCGGTTGCAGTTGTCGGCGGCGGGTCGAGATCTTCCTTTCTTGGACATGCCTGACACTGGTAATTCCGGCGGGTTTCTCCACAACCAAAAGGTGCTCGTCGAGGTAGGCGATCCGCAAATCATGGACCTCGACTGGCTTAGCCAAGGGCTGATCCCAGAGTTTAACCACGTCCTTTGGCGTGACCCGACGGGCTTCGTCCAAGCACAGGTTGCCATTCACCTGTACCTGGCGACGCGCGATCCATTTCTTGGCCTGTCCCCATGAAGTGTCCGGCCTCAGAGCTTTCAGCGCTGCGGCTAAAGTTAATCCTTCGTGCTCGGGCAGAAGGTGGTAGACTGAAGCATGGCCGCCGGCCGGCGGGGAATTTTTCTTTGACCTGGACATGACAACATTTATCGCACAAATAATTTTATTGCAAAGGAAACCAAGATTGCTTTTTGCTAAGAAAACCAGCAATGCCGCCCTACTGCTGGCCTGTCTGCTGTTGCCCGGCTGTGCCGATAACCCTGGGAAATGGCCCGCAGAGAAATTGGCGGAATATGTCAAGCAGGCCTTGATTGAGCAAGAGATTGATGTGACGGAAATCTCCCTTAGCCCTCAGGCTGATGGCAGCTTTCAGGGAACGGCCAAGGCAGCCGATGGCGAAACCTTTACCCTGCTCGTGACCCGCGATGCGGCAGCCCGGCGTATTACCTGGGACGCAAAAGGCGATCGAGGTTCTTTTCTTGACGGCAATTACCAGTTGCAGTGAGGCATGCATGCCAGGCTATCGAGAGCTCAAGCAGGCTGCCCAGGCTGGAAGTTGGCCATCCGCGAGCGGGATGGCACCGGGCGCTCACGCGGGCCTGCGTTTGCCCGACGGAGCCAGCGCCGCCGCCTGGTGGCAGGCCGAGGCCGACGGCAAGCGGTTGGTGTGCCTGCTGTGCCCGAGGCACTGTAGCCTCAAGTCGGGAGATCGCGGGTTCTGTTTCGTTCGCGAAAATCGCGACCAGCGTTTGGTGCTCTCGACGTACGGACGGAGCACCGGCTTTTGCATCGATCCCATCGAAAAGAAACCTCTCAATCATTTTTTTCCTGGCACTCCGGTGCTCAGCTTTGGTACCGCCGGTTGCAACCTGGGCTGCAAGTTTTGTCAAAACTGGGATATCTCCAAATCGCGCGAGACGGCCCGACTGAGCGAATTCGCCGAGCCAGAGACCATTGCCACGGCGGCCAAGCACAACGGTTGCATGAGCGTTGCGTTTACCTATAACGATCCCGTTATCTGGGCTGAGTACGCTATCGATACGGCCCTGGCCTGCCATGCGCAGGGTATCCAGACGGTAGCGGTTACAGCCGGCTATATCGCTGCCGAAGCCCGAGCCGAATTCTTTGAACACATGGATGCGGCCAATGTCGATCTGAAGGCCTTTAGCGAAGAATTCTATCGCAATGTCACCTACTCGCATCTCCAACCCGTGTTGGAGACCCTGCGCTACCTGAAGCATGAGACGCATGTTTGGTTTGAGATCACAAATCTACTGATTCCCGATTTGAATGATCGCCCAGATGAAATGCGCGAGATGTGCAACTGGATTCTGGAAGCGTTGGGGGACGAGGTGCCCGTGCATTTCACCGCCTTTCATCCAGATTTTCGGATGAACGATCGACCGCACACGAGCCCAGAGACGCTGATCTTAGCCCATGAGATAGCTCGCGAGATGGGCATAAAATTCGCCTATGTTGGCAACATTCACGATCGCCAGCGTCAAAGTACCTTCTGCCCCGATTGCGGAGAGTTGTTGATTGAGCGAAGTGGGTATCAACTGGGTACCTACGCCCTGACGATAGATGAAACCAGCCTCAGCGGCCAATGCGCGCACTGCCGCAGCTCAATACCAGGCCGATTCCAAGAGCGGGTTGGGGAGTGGGGCGGGCACCGCCAACCGATTCGCATCGGCCAATATGCCTCGCCAATTGCCGCCCAAGATGTCCCAGCCGATCGACATGCCGCAGAGCACACCTCGGCCGTCGAGCTGCCCAACCTAGCAAGTTCCCAAAAGAAAGAAAAAAAGCCCCTGGTACACCGCCCAAGCTTCTGCCTCAATATCAAAAGGATGAACCCGTGATGAGCACGAACATGGAAAGCAAGAATTCGAGTGCCGCCCCCACAGCAAGCCCAAGCACGGCCAAACCGCTAAAACTGAATTCGATTAACGATGAACAGCGAGCGCTCATTCTGCAGTTGGCTGCTAATGGGGTTGCAGCAACCGTTACCGGGCAGATCGTGCCCACTCCAGCGGAAACCATTGGCGATTTTGCCAAATCCATCGTCATGGGCGCCTTTGTGACGCTGAAACGCGGCGAGGTACTGCGCGCATGTTGCGGCGTCTTGGGCAAGCCCATGGCGCTGGGACCAGCCATCAGTTCCGCGGCGGTACGTACCGCCAAGGATGATCAGCGGATGGCGCCAATTTCTCCCTGCGAATTGCCTTTTCTGGACATGGATGTGACGCTGCTGGGGCCCTTTAACAAGATTGCAGCCGAAGGCGCGGCGCGGGCAGAGCACGTCAAGATTGGCAAGCATGGATTGATGATTCAACGCGCTAACCAAAGCGGACTGTTGCTGCCCAGCGTGGCCACTGAACGCGGCTGGGATGCGCTTCACTTTTTGCGAGCCGTGTGCACAAAAGCCAAGTTGCCCATCGATGCTTGGGAGAGTCCAGAATGCCAGGTCATGACCTTTGACGGCCAGGCCGTGAAGGGCAGACTGGCCGATGTGCTGCCGGTCAATCTGCCCAACGCATTGCCCCTGCCGCTGGACGGAGCCCAGTTGTCCGCCTACGCCAAGGTGGCCGGCCAAAATATCGTCGCTATGGCTACCGGCGGGACACCCAGCTACGTCATTCCGCAACTGCCAGACATGACCGTCAACGCGGTGGTCCTGTCTATGCAATGGGGTGCCGACGAACCCCAGGCGGACAAGCGCCAGGGCAGCGCTATCCAGGTCTCCTTTCGCCCCGGAGTGCCGCTGCAATCAACCCTGTTTCAGATGTGCCAAAACGCGGCACAATTATTTCAGCAGCAGCGTTTTTCAGGACAACTGCAAATCGGTTTGTCGGTAGGCTTTGACCCAGCCATGCATGGTTACGGCTACCAGGCTGATTTGGAGGGCGTGGAGTCCAACCAGCGAGCCATCATTATTTCCGATCCGCGGCATTGCGGTTTAGCCTTTGATCCCAGCAAGTCGCCCGACGAATTGCGGGAGCTCCTGCGGCGGAACCTGCCGATCAGCAGCCGCGATGGGGCCGTGCATACGGTGCAATTGATTTCGACCATGCCACATGTGATGAGCATTTCCACACCCACGGCCGTGCCGGCTTCAGGGATCCGCCCACCCGCCGTGGCCGGCAAATTCTATCCCGCGGAAGACGCCGCACGTCGCAGTCTGGTTGCTGGTCTGTTGAAGGGTGACGCGCCGACAGCATGCAGTCCACTGGCCATCATGGTCCCGCATGCGGGCTTGAAGTACAGCGGCAAGATTGCAGCCAAGGTGTGGGCCAGTTTAGAGCCTCGGGCTAATCGGCGGCTGATCATCATTTCCCCCAAGCATACGGGCACTGGCGTGAATTGGTCGGTGTGTCCCTTTGATAGCTGGCGACTGTCGAGTACGACCACGATCGAAGGCGATCGAAAGCTGGCGCAGGAAATCGTCGAGGCCGTTGATGCGCTCGATTTCGACGCCAGCGCCCATGCCCAGGAGCATGGTATCGAAGTCCAGCTGCCCATCCTGGAAAAGCTGGCTCCAGATGCGCAAGTAGTGGGCCTGGCCCTGTATGGCGGTAGTTGGGAAGACCTGGAGACGGCGGCTACCCAGCTGGCAGCCCTGCTACAGTCGATGGAGGAAATGCCATTGCTGGTCATATCCAGCGATATGAACCATTACGCGCCGGACAAGGAGAATCGTCGCCGCGATCGCTTGGCGCTGAACGCGCTGGCCAGTGGCGATCCACAACAATTGATTGACACCTGCCGCACGCATGAGATCAGTATGTGCGGTATGGTGCCGGCGGCCCTGGTGATGGAAACCCTGCACAAAATGGGCAAGTCCTTCGAGGTTGTCGAAGTCGACTATGGTACCAGCGGCGATGTTAGCGGCGACAAGTCACAGGTCGTAGGCTATGCCGGAGCATTGTTCATGGAAAAGTAAACCATCGGCAGTCATTCAGACTAAGAGCCTATCCGAAAAGGGGTCTGACCCTTTGGAGGCGAGTCGATTTCATTGGTTTTTTGGGCTCGCCGGAGAGGGTCAGACCCCTTTTCGGATAGGCTCTAATGCAATAGACCGTAGGCCCAGGCGAGCGTCGCCGTGCCGAGTAGCACCCGATAAATCGCAAAGGGCATGAAGCCGTGCTTGGTAACCCAAGCCATGAACCAGGCGATGACCGCCCAGGCTACGAAGAAGCTGACGGTAAAGCCAACGGCCAATACCGTCCATTGTTCATTGCCAACGCTGGTGGGACTGCGCATCACGAACTGCAGCAGCTTGAAGCCCGTCGCGGCAAACATCACGGGGATGGATAAAAAGAAACTAAATTCGAGTGCCGCCGTGCGTGAGAGACCCATCACCTGGCCACCAGCAATGGTAGCCATCGAGCGACTGACGCCCGGAAAGGCTGCTGCAAAGATCTGGGTAAAGCCAATGAACAGAGCCTGCTTGAAATTCATGTCCTCGATCCGCTGGGTGCTAGCTCGGGCGCTGTAGCTGCGGTCGACCCACCACATGACAATCCCACCCAACAACAGGGCCCAACCAATCACCTTGGCATTTTCCAGGTTTTCGCCGATCTGCTGGTCCATCAAGAAGCACGGAATGGCCGTTACCACAAAACTGATCAGCACCAAGGCCACCGGGTGAGTCAACCAATTGTGCTGCCCCGAGCTGCCGCGCGGATAGCTCTTGAGAAAGGTCTGAATGCGGCTTCTAAAATAGACCAGCACCGCCAGGATAGCTCCCAGCTGAATCACGATCGCGAACATTTTCCAATAGCTGTCTTCACGATCGATGCCCAGCAACTCCTGGGTTAACCGAATATGCGCGGTCGAACTGACCGGTAAAAACTCGGTTAGACCTTCGACTATGCCGATTACTATGGCCGCTAGATAATTATTCACTGAGATTTTCTAATCGCGAAGCAAATGGTGTGGGTCCACGCTAGCCGACAGCTATCTTTCCGCGTGACGCCTGCAATTATGTTTGCTCGGTTTGGCCCCAGGCTGACAAACGCGGGAAATGGGATTGAGACGCCTCACAATACGCACAGGATTTTCAATGTCTAACGCACGTAGCGGTTTTACCGACGATATGGGCAATCTGCTTCGCGGATTGTGCATGGGCGCGGCCGATATCGTACCTGGTGTTTCGGGAGGCACGGTTGCCTTGATTCTGGGGCACTACGAGCGACTGGTGCGGGCCATTGGCAATATCGATCGCAGGTTCCTGCACTTTATTCGCAAAGGCGAATTCTCGGCTGCAGCCCAGCATATCGACTTGCGCTTCTTGGTGGGGCTGGCTGCAGGGATTGGATTGGGAATTGTTGCCCTAGCCTCACTGATGCACTATCTGCTCGAGTACCATCAGGCAGCTACCTATGCAGTGTTCGTGGGGCTGATCCTAGGTTCGAGCCACATAATATCTCGGCGGCTAACAGCCTGGCGGTGGTTTCATCTGCCGCTCTTAGCTCTGGGAGCCTTGGTCGCCTGGCAGATCTGTCTGCTCAGTCCCGTACAGGGGAATTTGAATCCGCTGACCGCCTTTCTCTCGGCGACGATCGCGATTTGCGCTATGATTCTGCCCGGTATCAGCGGTGCCTTTGTGCTCTTGCTGCTGGGGCTCTATCATCCCGTAACGGATTTGATCAAAGGCTTGCCGCGATTGGAAGTGACCTTCGAGGGATGTCTGGTCATCGCCGCATTTGTGGCTGGTTGCTTGGTTGGCTTGCTAGCATTCAGCAGAATTTTGAAATGGCTTCTCAAGTACCGCCACGATAGCACCATGGCTTTCCTGCTGGGGCTCATGCTGGGCTCGCTGTACAAGATTTGGCCTTTTCAACGGCCCTTGGCCGCGAGCGTCGGACTGCCCTTCAAGGAGCGGCAGTTCGAGCATGTGTGGCCAGCGGAAAGCGACGTGAGTCTGACCTTGGTGATCGCCTTGATACTGGTAGCTGCTGCCGTCACGCTGTTGATGGAGCGCCTGGGCGCCGGCCGAGCAGTTTCTGCCACGGAAGCCCAATCGGAGTAATCGGAACGGCTGGGCTTTCGCGATCAGCGGGAGTTGGTGTTGATCCCACGACAAACCTCGCCACCTTAAAGGTTATGGGGCATAACCCCTTTCATTGAAATCTCGGCGACGTTCGGGCATAAAAGTCGAATGGGGGATTAGCACATGGCGACATAGGCCGTTGCGCCCTCTACGCTTTCGGGAGCGGTTCTCCGTTGCGTAACGCGGCGTGAACCGCACGAGGGTCAACCTGGGCACAGTACTGGACGTAAGCCCGTGGAGATTGCGGATCGCAAACCATGTCGAGAAAACTAGAATCATCCGGTAGTAGAAAGGCCGGTTCCTCCCATTGTTGGGCTATTACTGCGATCGGTTTTCCGTCTTCGTTGTCGCTCCTCAGAATCCAGGTAGCTAACCCGCCAGATATTCCCGCGAGGTAAGGTCCGCCGATGACAGCGGTTGCAATCGACGCAACCGTCCAATCGTCAATATCGAGCAAGGCTTCATGGGGCCAATCCATATCGTCGGCCATGCACACGCTATCTCGTTGAACGCAGAGTTTTGGCATGAGGCGACGGCTTGGTGAGACCTTCGACCTAAGTTCGTTCCTCAGGGCGATGCAAAATGCTTGTTCCGATAGCCCAAAGCCTAAAGTTTGCCGAATTCAGTTGCTAGCATCGGGGCAGATCTGGCTTGGGCTGAGGATGAGTCGGGTTCGACAAGAGCAGAAAAAAAACGGGCGTGAATCACAAGGTGAGATTCACGCCCGCTGTCTTACTCGTGCAATTTATTCTGGTGATCTGCACGAGGGGATGACTGCCATTGGCAGCCCGCCGGCTACCTATGGGGAATCACCCCAATGGCTGGTACAGCAACTACTCACGCGATCACCTCCTTTCAAAACTGGGTCCGCTCACTCCTCAACCGCCAGATTCAGCCTAGAGGGTTTAAGGAAATGAGTCTGAAACAAGCCCGTCGCGATGCGTTCACGCGACCCTGAAAGTCTAGTGGTGTTGGGCAAGCCCAGCACCACTTATCAGTCTGCCTTGTTTAGGACCGTGGGGCAAGAGATATGTTCACTCAATTTGACAGCTTTTTTCATTTTTTGCCTGAAGCAGCCGATAACCAACCGGTATCTTCGGCATGGCTTACCTACCGGGAACGATGCATTTACAGCGGAAATCGTTGAGTTTCTAGGGGCCAACGTCCGATTCTCCTGTCAAGACAGCTTTGCAAGGAAGCAATCCCAGGCGGCCATGTCGGGCATATCTTGGCTCGGTAATGGTAGGTGAAAGAGCTCGTTTGCCCTGGCTACATGCCATCCTCGCTCTTCACAGCACGGCGTTTGCAGCGCTACCTCAGGAGGATCCCTCTGTGCCACGTCTCTCGATTATCATCCCGCACCGTCGCAACGACGCGCAATTCGAAGCCACGGTTCTCAGCGTGCTCGAAAACCAGCCTCGTGATAGCGAAGTCATCGTTGTCCACGACGGTAGCTATGCGGACCCGTATAAATTGGACGGGGAATTGCTGTTTGTCGAGTGTCAGTCGTCCGACTGCGTGGCGTTGCTCAACGCGGGATTGATGGCGGCCTGCGCTCCGCATGTGTGCACCGTCCTCGATGGAGTGCAGGTCAGCCCAGATTGGGTGGAGAATGCTTTGCAACTGCTCGAAGACCCGGGGGTGGCTGCGGTCGCCCTTCGTACGGAACTCGATGGAGAATCCAATGCGAGTTCTTGCGGCATCGATGCCAGGCGCTTGGCCAACGCCGCGGATCTACAACGCGGGCTGGTCGCTCAGGTGCCTCAACAAGATCTTTGCGCCGGTCCCGAATTGGCATGCGGCTGCTACCGCACCAAGATCCTGAGAGCCTTGGGAGGTTGGAATTCGCAGTTATCTGCCGAGGTTGCCGATGTCGATCTGGCCTGGACGCTGCAAGCCTTGGGGATGAATTGTGCATGTACCGCCAGCGGGCGAGTCACCGTGTCCAGGGAATGCAAGCGCAATTTCTCCAACGCGTCCATGAAACAGTTGGCCGCACTGGCTGTGGCCTATGGCGTCTGCGCCGGTGGGGCCACCGCAGCCATGAGCGATCTGCTGCGTGCCTGCCTATCGGGAAATATCTCTTTGGCAGTGGCCTGGAGTTCGGGAGTCATGGGCAGTCGCGCAACCGAGTTGGTAGCCGCCCGTCTGCGTTCCGCCGAGCAACGCGTGGCCGCGTTGCCTCCAACCCTGCGCGTCTTCGCCGAGGATGAGCTGAGCTATCGCAGAAACGCTGCCTAAGGACCCGTCCCCAATAAAGTTACTAATCAGCCGGAACGCGTTAGCGTCCGGTTGCCGCAATAACCGGTTGCTCATGCACTCCGGCTGGTGATTCGTAGACCTTACGAAGGCCTACCAGTTCAGCGAGTCTGCAATGCGCTGATAGCTCCAGGACATGATCTTGAAAAAGATCCAGAAGATAAGCGCCGTATAGAGGCTGACCAGCACGCTCCACACGATTTTTTCCGTGCGCGAAAAAACTCGGCTCTTCCATAGCAGGGGCAGCCCCAGAGCAGCGGTGACACCGAAAAGCATTAGCAGCATGATCCCGCGATGCTCAAGCAAATTGCGCATTGGGGAACTGCCCCGCGAGAGGACCACTGGCGGAGACTGCGGAGGTCTATCACCGGTCGCTTCTTTCATTGTCCGGATGACAGGTGGTTTGGAGGTCATGGGGAGGTGTCGAGCGGATTGTCCTGGAGCTGAGGGAGATAGTCAGTGGATCGCTGTGCAAGCCGTGTTGGCATGCGGACTTATTTTTTATCGTCCTGCGTACCGTCGGCGGATTTGGGATCGCGCTTGGAATTGCGCGACGCGCGGGCCTTCTTTTCCGGTGGGGCGAGCGGCTTGGCGCCGGTCACCAGAATGCTTTCGGCTTGGATCCAGTTCGCTTGGGCTGGAAACTTGAGACCGGTGACTTTGATCTCATCACCTTCGGCGCAGAAGTTGGACTCTGTTGATGTCAAGTGAATCACCAAGTCGGGAGCAAAGCTGACCATCAGCGGCCGATTCCCAGCCGCGAGTTGCATCTTTTCACCTTGAATTCCCGCCAATTTGCCGACGATGCGATAGTCTTGAAAGCCTGCCGGGGCGGCGGGGGCGGCGTCTTTGTTGGCAATCGGATAGATCCCGGGCGTTTGATCCTGCATCTGCTCCAATTTCATCCGTCGTTGTCGCACCGGGTTGAAGACCTCAATTTCCTTGATCGGCGTCTGAACATTGCCGGCCTTGTCAAAGGCAGCCGTGAATCGCAGCAGCAAACCAGGCGTCAAGAATTTGATGTCGGCCGTGCCCTCATAGCGGAAACTGGTCTCCTGAGGATTGACTACCGCCATGTACTCGGTGCCATCCTCGCTGGCAAATTTCATCTGGTAGCCTAGCGTGGCCTGCAGCTTGCCACTGACTTCAGCAATTTCCAATCCTCCGTCTTGGGCCTGCGCAGCCAACGCGCCTAGCAACAGCCAACACAGCATTACATGACTCACGAGCCAGTTCACAAATTTCATTGCAACAACCCTTTTCCCTAGGCTGTCCAGCGGCGGGCTGAACACAGATTGATAAGCTGATGTTTGGAGTAAGGACTCGTCTGCAATAAAGTTACCTAATTAGCCGGAATGCGTTAGCGTTCGGTTCCCGCAATAAACGGGTGCTCATGCACTCCAGCCGATTTCGAATTGGGTAGTTTATTTACGGATGAGTCCTAAGATTAAGGTGCCTTCCCGCAGGGCAGGGGTGTCCGCGGGAGATGAATGTCTGCGGATGTTCCGGCCAAGAGGGCGTGCATTCAAAGCGATTCGAGGGCAAAATTATACCCACAAATTGCAACCGTAGCACTAAAAGCGAGTTTTCTTGATGCCCGACGCAAATAAAGCGATCACCGTTGCCAGTCTGTTGAAAATGAAGCAACAGTCGCAGCGCATCACCATGCTGACGGCCTACGATTTTACCATGGCAGCCATCCTGGATCGTGCCGGCATTGATGTTTTACTGGTGGGCGACAGTCTGGGAATGGTCGTGCAGGGTAGAGCGACCACTATTCCTGTCACCCTGGAGCACATGATTTATCACGGCGAAATGGTGGCTCGCGCGGCCCAGCGGGCGATGGTCGTGGTCGATCTGCCCTTTCCACATGGACAATTGGGCGTCAGGCAAACCCTGCGGGTTGCTGCCCGCGTGATGAAGCAGACTCAGTGCCAGGCCGTCAAGCTGGAGGGGGGGGCCGAACAGGCCGAAACCATTGCGGCCCTGGTTTCGGCGGGCATACCTGTCATTGCCCACGTTGGCCTGCGTCCGCAGAGCGTGCATGCCTTGGGGGGCTATCGGGTGCAACGCGATGAAGAACGCATCCAGCGGGACGCGACGGCGGCCCAGGCGGCTGGGGCTTTCTGCGTGTTGATGGAGTGCGTTCCGGCGACGGTGGCCAGGGAAATCACCCAACGCTTGGAGGTGCCAACCATTGGGATCGGAGCAGGTCCCCACTGCGATGGCCAAGTGCTCGTCACCCACGATATGTTGGGTTTGTCACTCGATCGCGTACCAAAATTTGTGCGCCCGCTGTGCAACTTGGCGGAACAAATTCGCTGTGCTGCCGCCGATTATACGCAAGCGGTCCGCGACGGCAGCTTTCCATCCCCCGATGAATCGTTTAGTTGAAGATCCGCAGCCAAGCGAATCGACAACTTCACCAAGGACTCTGTGCGGGCGATGGTTTGTATTGATGCGGGTTCTGAGCCGGACTAAGTACCAAACTTGTCGAGCGAGATCTTGACTTCGCCCAGGTCATTCATGCCTGGTTTGAGAGTGAATTCGGCGCGACTGCGTTTCCATTCTTCCGGCTTGCCGCCGACGCTGACAGCGTCGATCTTGCCAATCCTGTGCCATACGCGGAAAGTCACTTCACCAGGCGGTAGATCGCTGATCTCCAGCACGCCGTCCTCATTGGATAGACCCACAAAAGGATGGTCGGTGACGATGACGTGGGCTTTCATCCAAGGGTGAATATTACATTCCACGGGGATAGCGGCGATCTCGGCTTCCTGGGGTGTGATTTTCTTGGAGGCTCCGGGGGGAATCAGGATGTTGATCGGATCATTTTTGAAGAAAGAAAAGTTGGCATTGTGACTGGACTGATCGCTGTTGATTACATCGATGGCTTGTCCCGTGCGGACCAGCAACACCTGCGGTTCAAACATGCAGTTCTTATTGTCTAGCTTGTGGACGGCCTGAGGTGCCTTGCGGAGTTCGTCAGGGATATCGATCTTGCTGCCGCGTTCATCGAGCATCAACGCGATATTCTTGATGCCGCCCTCTTTGCTGACGATCAAATCATCGGTCAGAATGTCCAGGGCTCCGCAGAACGGATCGCGGCTTCCATCGATTTTGCTGGGAGCCGGGGCCTTGCCATCGAGAATAAATTTGACGCGTAGCGTGGCCGTCTTGGCGGTGGCTTGAACAAGCTTGACCGGCCGGGCTGGCTGTGGAGCTTCCGCTTGTTCGGCTGACTCAGGCACGGCAAATTCAGGCAAAGCGCTCTGGGGTGTAGCCGCGGGTTGGTTGCACGCAGCTAGCAGTCCCAGCAATCCAGCTAGAGCGACGAACGATGTTATTCTCTTCATGTTTTCTCCAGGAGTTCAAACGGGCTGCGCACCATTCAATGCATCAGCGCCAAGATGGTATCGATCTTTTATCAGCAAGTCCAAAACCGTGTTTTTCAAATAGGGCTTGGACCATTTAGGTGGGTCTCCCATTATACGTGCCACGAGTGGACAGGTCGAGGGATTCCGTCCTGCGGCAGGCTGAGACCAAACGCATTTTCTAGCTCAGACCTTCGATGCTGACCGGCACGCATTTAAAGGCTGGCGTTTTGGACTGGGGATCCAGGGTGCGTGGCACCAGTTGGTTGGCTTCGGGGTAGTACATCATGATATTGCCAGGCCGGATGGCATCGTAGGCCCTGGCCAGGTAGCCGCGGATTTCGCCGACCTCGCTGCGCACGCACACGGGCTGGTCGTTGCGCAGCGCCAAGGCGCTGGATGTCGCTGCTGTGCATGAGCACCAAATCGCGGCGTTCTTGGCCACGATAGAGGTCCTCTTCCTCGTAGACGACGGTGTTGAATTGACCTTCGCTGCGGATGGTCATTAGCCGCAGTTGTCCGTTGTCGGAGGCGGTGAGTGCCGGTATGTGGTAGCGCTGCAGAACGGCCCGTCCATCAGCGGTTGCAAAGGGAGGTTTATGAAAAGTCCGCCCAGCAACATGAAATTCTTGTTTTGTTTGGCCGATATGCTCGATGGACTCATAGCCAGGTACAACCTTGCTAATCCACTTGCGAATGGTATCGGTGTGCTGCATGTCTTTCCAACGAATGGCCGGGCTATCACCCACGATTCGCTGGGCGATCTCGGCAATCACATGAATTTCGCTGCGCGGTCCGGGCACGCGCGGTTCGCCGCCATCGCTCAAACGCACAAAGTTGAACATGGATTCCTGAGTTGTCGGTTGAGGCTCTTCGTCACGCGCCAGCACGGGCAGGATTAGCGTCTCGTCGGCAAGCGCATGCGGATGCCCGGTATTGAGCGTCGTGCTCATGGTTACCAGCAGTTGCAGTCGCCCCAGTGCCTGGCGGGCGTAGTTGCTATCGGGATTGGATCCAAACAGATTGCCTCCCAGGCAGATACCGGCTTTCAGCTGGCCGGCCAGAGACTGTTCCATGCAGGCCATGGTGTCCAGCCCCGGAGTGGTGGGCAGGGCGACTTGAAAGTGCTCTTGCAGACCTTGAAAGATCTCTTCTTTTAACTTGGGGGTAACACCCACCGAGCCGATGCCCTGCACATTGGAATGTCCGCGAATGGGCATGAGCCCGGCCCCTTGGCGGCCGACCATGCCGCGCAGCAAGGCCAGGTTGACGATGGCTTCGACGTTTTGAACGCCGTGCACATGGTGCGTGATGCCCATCGTCCAACTGAAGATGCTGGCCTGCGAAGCGCGAGTAGATTGCGGCAATCTCGCGCATCTCAGGCTCGCTCACGCCGCTCTTGGCTTCCAGTTCGCTCCAGTCGATGTCGGCCAGCCAAGCCAGGTAGGACTCCGCGTCGCGGCAGTGGGCATGCACAAAAGGCGCGTCGACATGTCCGCTCTCCAGCACCGCCTTGGCAAGCCCGGTCAGCAGCGCCAGGTCGCCACCGATATGCGGCTGAACCACATGGCTGGCAATCTCAGAATTGAATAACATGCTGCGGACGTCACTGGGAATGCGAAAGCGCAACAGTCCCAGTTCACGCACAGGATTGATGACGATGACTTTTCCGCCGCGGCGTCGCACGTGGTTCAGCGAACTCATGAGGCGAGGGTGATTGCTGGCCGGATTGCCGCCGATCACGAATACCAAATCCGCTTGCTCGATATCATCTAGCGTGACCGTAGCCGTTCCAGTTCCCAGCGACTTGTTCAGTCCGACACCACTGGCTTGGTGGCAGTAGTAGCTGCAATTGTTCACATTGTTGGTGCCGTACATCCGGGCTGCTAATTGCATCAAGAAGCCGGCTTCGTTGCTGCTGCGACCACTGAAATACCAAAAGCTTTCATCGGGCTCGAGCGACCGTAGCCTGCTGGCGATGCGTTCAAAGGCATCCATCCAGGTCGTCGTTTGAAAGTGACTGGCACCGCGGGTAGCCAGCACCGGCTGGATCAGCCGACCGGAAATTTCCAACTGCCGCGGCGTCCAGGTTTGCAGCTGGGCAATGCTGTGCTGTTTCCAGAATTCGGCCGTGATCGCCGGCTGCATGTCCGAGACCATGGCCTGCAAGGACTTCTTGCACACCTCGGGAAAGGAACCGCGTTCATTGACCATGCCGCCGGCTTGACCACCCATGCCCAGCGCACAGGTCTTGCAGGTGTTCTTGCTGCGCAGGGCTCGATAGAGCTTCCAGCCGCCCCCGGCCTGCCTGGCTTTTTTGAGGCTGTAGCGGATGGCGGCCCAACCGCCTCCATTCTTGACTTTTCGCATGGGGAATTCTCGAAATGCGGGTCGAAAGCGGTTCTACAAGAGGTAGGCAAGGGACATTATGAACCAGGTAGGCAAAGGTCGTCAAAGCGTATTGACGGCGATGTCAGGCTGGGCTCGCCGCCAAGCAGCGAGGGTTCCGGTTTGTCGAATTTATTTTACAATCCACAAGCATTATCCGCCTGTGTCCCTGGTTACCCCTCCTGCAAACTCGCGAACGACCATGAAGATTCTGATTATTGGAAACGGAGGGCGCGAACACGCCCTGGCCTGGAAAATCAAACAGAGTCCACGGGTTAGCGATATTTTCGTGGCGCCAGGAAACGCGGGAACGGCGCGCGAAGCCGTGAATGTACCGATCGCCGTGGATGACATCGCGGGCTTGGTGAAGTTTGCCAAGCAAGAGCGAGTGGGTCTGACGGTGGTTGGTCCGGAAGTGCCACTGTCGCTGGGCGTCGTCGATGCCTTTGAATCAGAAAAATTGCGGATCTTTGGACCCACCAAGGCCGCGGCCCAGCTGGAGAGTAGCAAGGCCTTTTGCAAGAACCTGCTGCGCCAGGCCGATGTACCCACCGCCGATTTTCAGGTCTTCCGAGAACCGGATGATGCCATGCGCTTTATCAAAGGCCGCTTTCCCGGTGAACACGATCGTTGCCCGGTGGTGGTCAAAGCCGATGGCCTGGCGGCTGGCAAGGGAGTCATCGTCTGCAAACGTCGACCTGATGCCTTGGAAGCCATCGATCGCATCGCGCGACGCAAGGAATTTGGAGCGGCAGGCATGCAGATGATCATCGAAGAACGACTCGAGGGTCAAGAGGCGAGTGTGCTGGCCATTACCGACGGTCGGACCATACTGCCGCTGCCACCCGCACAAGATCACAAGCCCGCCTTTGATGGTGACACGTGGACCCAATACGGGCGGCATGGGTGCCTACTGTCCAACACCCATCGTGGACGACGCGCTGCTGGCCTGGATCGAAGAACATGTGCTGGTGCCCACCGTGCACACGATGAAACGCAATCGAAAACCCTTTCGCGGCGTGTTGTATGCCGGGCTGATGTTGACTCCGCAGACAGGTCCCAAAGTACTGGAGTACAACTGTCGATTTGGAGATCCCGAATGCCAGCCACTGTTGATGCGGCTCAAAAGCGACCTGGTGGACATCCTGGATGCCGTGGTCGATCAACGGCTTGGACCAGATCGATCCGCCCGAATGGGATCCGCGGCCGGCCATCTGCGTGGTCATGGCCAGCCAAGGCTATCCCGGAGACTACGCCAAAGGCAAACCCATCGATGGTATCGATGCGGCCGACGAAATGCCGGATGTCAAGGTTTTTCATGCCGGCACACGACTCGAGAACGGGGTCGTGCTGACCGATGGTGGCCGTGTTCTGGGGGTGACCGCGCTGGGCGAAAGCATCTCCAAGGCAAAGCTCAATGCCTACACGGCCGTCCAGAAAGTCCGCTGGTCCGGTTCTTGGTGTCGCAAGGACATCAGCGACAAGGCTCTCGCCTTCATGCAACAACAAGCCGCCGAGCTATAAACAGGCGCGATCAAGCAATCGCCAATATCTGGATATTAGCATCGTTCGATAAATAAGTGTCGCATCTTTAATGTAGCCATCACGCTCCGCCGTGATGATCGCGGAAAAAAACTGGACAGTAATTTATCGAACGATGCTTAGACCTCTGCGGGTAGTGGAGGGATCATCGGTTACCCAGCGTGCGCTGCGCGATAGGCCTTAGATTGTAACGCCTTCGGCGTAAAGAGGCGGAAGTCGAATTGGAGCCGCAACTCGACTCGGACAGAAGCCTTGTACATGGAACTGTCATCCCTGCCGTCAACGAAGCGGGGGAGATCATAAAGTGCAGAAAAATCTGCACTTTCTGCTTGCTTTGAAGTAAGTAATGCAGTAAAGTCTGCACTTGAGTTGTATCAAAGTGGAGTCTGGGAATGCGGTTAACACCGGGCGAGCTAAAAGTAATGCAGATTCTGTGGGAGCACGGCGAGCTCAAGCCGGGTGAAATCCAGGCGCTGTATGGCGAGAGCATCAAGAACCCTGCACTCAGGTCGTATTTGAAAATCTTGATGGAGAAAGGTCATGTTGTACGGCGCAAGGAGGGCAAGGCCTATCTCTACAAAGCTCGAACTCGGCAACAGGCTGCGCTCAAGTCTATGCTTGGAAATCTGGTCGACATTTTTTTTGAAGGCTCACGGCGCAAGCTGCTGTTGACGCTGGTGCAACAAGAAAAACTAACGCCCGAGGAGATCGCCCAACTGGAGGCTGTCGCCCGGGCAAAGGACAAGTGACGACCATGCGAGCGCTTATGCTGTGAATCAATGAGTCGATGTCGTGGACCAGGATGATTCGTTTCAAATAAATCCAGACACTCGCCTGCGCGTCGTGCTTGATTATTCGACACTTTGACGTAAGCGGTTGCCGGCCAAGGAGAAAGCAAGGTGATTTCAATGAGTGAAGTTCCGCGAGAAGTCGTATTTCTAGTCTGCAAGGTCACCGTCATCTTAGCCTGCACGATGGCGGCCTACGCACTGCTGAGGTATTCAAATCCTCGCTGGCAGGTGCTGACATGTCGGCTGGGCGGATGCGCCGTGCTGATATGCTGCGTGTTGGCGATGACGAATATGTCCGACGCATGGGGACCGACTCTGACAGGGCGCGTGTCGGAGGCGACCTACTCGGCGCCGAGTGTAACGCGGACAGCAGATCCGTTGACTCAGACCATGAACCGCCTGCCTCCGAGCGACAAGGGCACCTCTACCGACAAGTTGACTGAGCTCGATGGAATCGAATGGGTTGCACCACTGCAGTTCGATAGACCGAGTCCCGAACAGGACGGTCAGATTGCGTCGACAGGTGGCACCACTGCAGTTGATTCACGCGGCATCGATCCGAAAACTACAGTTCGAAATGCTGGACCCAAGGCGATCAGCGTGGCGGCCCGAGCTTGGTCAGCGCCAGAGCTGACGGACGTTCCGTCTATCAAAAGCCTGCGGGCTTGGCAGCTTGTATGCAAGTCGGCAATGATTGGTTGGGCAAGCATTGCTGTGCTGCTGTGCTGCCTGCGCTTGCTCGCCTTGTATCAAATACATGTGCTGGTACAGAAAAGTGTGCCACTCCCGATGGAGTTCGCCGCAGCCTGTTCGGCGACTAGCTTGCGTCCGCGACTATCTGAAGATGTTTGCTCGCCCACGGTTGTTGGCTGTTGGCGGCCGGTGATCCTGTTGCCAGTATGGATGACGGACAGCGAGTTTTGTGGCGAGAACCTGCGGGCTGCCTGCGCTCACGAGCAAGCACACGTCACGAATGCGGACTTGGCGTGGATTCATCTGTTTGAGTGGCTGTCGATTGGCTTGTGGTTTCATCCCTTGCTGCACATGGTACAGGCTTGCCATCGATCTGCCTGTGAACGGGTGGCAGACGCCGATGCCGCGACCTGCATGGGGGACGCTAGCGCCTACGCAGCTAGCCTGGCACGTGTCGCCTTGCAGGTCTTAGCGAAGCCAGCTGCGGCCGCGAGCGTCGTCGCCATGGTCGCCATGGTTTCTCCCTTTAAGCGATCGAAGGTTATAGCCAGACGTTTACAGTGGGTACGCACCGCCACTCCGGCACGACGACTCGGTCCATGTCGTATTGGTTTCGCCATGGTTGCCTGTACGTTGGCTATTGGACTGGGAACGTTTGGCATCAGTGAACGTCCCTTGGCTGCCGCCGTGCAGGATCCCGTAACGACTCGCGGAGACAGCCAGCGGGTTGATGCCGAGAAAGACAATGATTCCACCCTCAAGAACCAGACAGACTCCTCGGCACCCATGGGGCTTGGTGAATCAGTTGCACAACCGCTGGTTGCGGTGGCCCAAACACGACAGTCGGCTATCGAGCCAGCGCCAGTTGGGTTAAGCGAGCAGCCGGTCGGTCCGCGTCCGGCGGTGGCAACGCTGTTCGATGCCATCGTTAACGCGCCAGTGGCCGTCCCGCAGGCCAACGAACCAAACTGCCTGGTTAGCGCTTCTGGCATGGTTCGTGACGAAACGGGCAGACCGGTGCCAGGTGTGCACGTCGCCTTGATGGCATCCCTGCATCGTATGTCCAAAACTCTGCAGCCGCTAAATCCCATCATTGCCCGCACCATCACCGACACTCAGGGTGCATTCGTTTTTCAGGACATTGTCAGCGTCGCTGATCACGAGTTTGTGCTTAGCCAGCAGCGAAATCGTTCGTGGCGTATGCTGGCCGTTTCCGCTGACGGTCGAATTGGTTGGGAAAATGTCGGCAGCGACACGCTGCCAGCTAGTCTTGCACAAGATATCGTTTTGGCTGCTGCGACTGAATTCACAGGGCAAGTTGTCAGTGAGGATGGGCAACCGATTGCCGGTGCAACGGTCCACGCTGCCTTCTTGGCCCGAGCTGAGGAGTACGGAAGTGGTAGTGGTGCAGAGCTTACGACCTACGACCACGGCTTCTACCTGAATGAACTTCCCCTGACCGTAGAAACCGATGCGAAGGGTCATTATCGGCTGGCGGGGCTGCCTGTGGGTTCTGCCGGTTTCGCTACTATCCGCCATCCCAGCATCGCCGACAAAAAAATTCGGTTTGCAACCACCGATGATCTCTTGCAAGATGGTCGCATGTGGGGCCTACATCCTGGACTGGCTGAGCTGAAGGGCCCTGGGGCGGTGATCGTCTGCGAAGCGGGCACTTTGATTCAGGGTACCGTGCGTGACCAGAGCGGTCAGCCCGTGGAGGCCAGCATTGCTTTGCATGGCGCGTGTTCGGCTTCTACACAGACCGAGCATGGAGCGTATCGTTTGCGAATACCGCCGAGCAGCGACTTTGTCGTGTCCTGAAGGAAACCACCAGCCGGCCCATCACTTGCACTATGGTCGTGCGCCCTGACGACGCCGATTCTTACACCTGGGCCAGCGCCTGACATCAGTGGATGGAGAGTGGCAGGCTAGTCAGAATCTTAACTTCGTGCTCCGCAGGACATACGAGTTCTCCGGCCGCGTCGTCACCAGTGATGGTCAGGGAGTGCCCAATGTGGGCATCCTGGCGAGGGCGCGGGACGACTCGGATATTTCAGGCGACAGTACCTGGAAACCAAGTCTGGCCCAAGAAAGTGACAGAGACACAACCGATGCGCAGGGGAATTTCAAAATTCGCGTCCCCGAAGGGCAGATTGAGTTGCTGCTCAGCGGTCGTGTTCCAGGCATTGATCTGGGGCAATTCGATGACCGCTTCGGCGACGAAGATGGGCAGCTTTGTGCTGGCCCGGCGATGCTCAGCCGACAGTTAAATTGCATGCTCAACGCGATCGAACTCAGCTGGAAGCCTTGGTCGTCAGACGCACTGAGCCGGTCAATGTGCGTGTCGTCGATTCGGCTGGGCGACCGATCGCCGGAGCGTCCGTCAGCTTGCACGCGGCCATGGGTATTACGGGTAGCAAGAGACTAACCGCCAACGAGCACGAACTGATCCCCATAGCCGTTCCAGGAACCACGGACGCGGATGGTCGCTGTCAATTCATACCTTTTGCGTTGCCCGATTACACGGCCCAGTTCAAAGTGATTTCCAATCAAGCCGCTCGACCCATGTTGGCCAAGTATCCGCTGGAGCAGATTCTCAATGTGACCGAGACGCTGCGGAAGGGCGTTGTCATTCGGCGCGCCCAGCTCTACAGATACTGGGACGCGTGACGGTTGAGGGCCAGCCGCTGGAGAACATTTGGTTGAATGTTGGCCAAATGCAGTCTCGATTTGTGGACCAAGTCGACGGCAATGGGCGCAAATCGCGTGTGCTCCAGACCACGCACCAGGGCGGGTCACCTATGCACGTCAGGACTGGTAAAGATGGCCGGTACGAGGCTGTGGTGGACGCGGCGCAAGCGAATTGGGCAGTGTCGTTGAACGGGGGTTTTCCCAATGACTACAGAGGTTTCCCGGCAATTCCGGTACAGTTCTCCGACCGTCACCATGGACAGGTCGATATCGACCTCAAACGCGGAACACACACGCTCCAAGGCCAAGTCGTCGATCAGCAAGGCCAGCCTGTGGCGATGTCGCGAGTGATGATCGTCGGGACCCCAGACTTCGAGCCTTCCGCCATGTTTGAGGCAACGCAAGTCACAACCCAACTTGACGGACGGTTTTCCTTTATCGGACTGCCAGAGGGTTCTTATGACGTGTACGCCGAGTCACGCCGCGGCCGACAATCGGGGAAATCCGTTAAATCTGAAGTGATCACCGCTACCACAGGCGAAACAGCCACTATCACCCTACCATCCTTGCCTTGAGCGTAGTCATTCCACGAACAACTCTGATAAGGACAGTTTTGCTGTTGGTTTGCACAGCGGGAATATGGATTCCCCTGGGCTGACCTGCACAATATCCATGAATCGCGTGCCAACGCTGCGGCGATGGACGTGAATGCAGCGCGATAGAACGTCGACCACCCAATACTCGGCGATCTTGAATTGGGCGTAAAGTGAGGCCTTCTCTTCCAAATCATCGGCCAGGCTACTGTCGGCAACTTCGATAATCAGCATCACCTCGGCCGCCGTAGGCCTGTGTCGCGCGTAGCGACCAGGCTTCAACCATGCGATGTCCGGTTCTGGTCGGCTGTCGTCCAAATCAATGCTGGATTGCACGCGGACCACGCAATCGGAAGCGTGCGTTGAACTAGTGGACCAACGAGTGAGGTAATCGATATAGTCTTCATGCACAGGTCCCGCTGGATTCATTTCGCGTAGTTCCCCACGGATCAACTCGATTCGTCGCTGCAAGCCGTCGAATGCGCCGTGCGCGATCATCGCGTCGTATTCTTCCGGACGCAGTCGCAGGGATGTGCTCATTGCTTCTGCCTATGCTTTGTCCCCAAAGGGGTCTGACCCTTTGGAGGCGAGTCGAATTTACACCTGTTTTTGGCCTCGCCGGAGAGGGTCAGACCCCTTTGGGGACAAAGCCTAGTCTTTCCCGTAGTGCTTGACTTGTTCCCAGTACTCCTCAAACGCCCCCTCGGCCAAGAAGTCGGGGCTATTGTCCAGGTCATGGCACTCTATGCATTTGTCGCGGGCGCGGTCTAGAGGCAGTATCATTTGCTGTCGCAATTCGAGCAATTTTTCGTTATCCACATCGATATCACCATTCTCCGCGGCCACGTGCTCCGAGCCTGGACCGTGACAATTCTCGCAGCCACTACCCAACATTAATTCGGATTTGGCGAGGCTGGCATAGCCCGAGGTGTAGGGCGCAAATTCTTGCGGCTTCCAACCGGTTACGTGGCAGCTGACGCACTCAGGATCAAAGTGGCGCTGAATGCCTCCACGATCGTTGGGCGGGTTGACAATGGATTCCGTAGCGTGATGGTGGGGTGTGTTTTCCCAAATTTCAAAGGCCGTCGAGTGACAGTCCGCGCAGCTCTCGCTACCTACAAATTCTCGACCGGATGGATGGGGTGTGGGCGTGACGCCCAGCCCGTCAAAGCCAGCATCCTCAAGTCGCTTTTGATAGACGGCAAAATCATCCAACATCCGCGGTGAGTCTTTGAATTGCGATGAGATGGCGATCTTCTGATAGCGAATAGGATGTTGTGGATCATCAAACAGTCCCACGATCCCACCGTACATGCCCTTGGTTCCCACCTGGACCATCACCGCGCGGCTATCGGCAATTGGCTGGGGTTCCAAGGTCGGCTCGCCAAAGCCACCTGCTGTCACCACCAAATCGATGCCCTCAACGGCTCGGGCGACGGCTGCCGATTCTTCGAGTGAAGCATGCGCCAACAGTACAATGAAGTCGCAGTTCTCGGACTTGAGCTTGGCGATTACCGGTTTCAGTTTTTCGATGGGATCTGAAAACTCGACATCCGAGCTTTGAATATCCTGCTTGAGCTCGGCACCCATAATGGCCGTGATGCCAATCTTGCGTCCACCCACCTCGACGATCTTCGAATCGGGAAAAAAGCTGGGGTCCAAAATGCTGACGTTGGCGGAGACAAAGGTGCATTGAGTGTCATCGTCGGCGCTGGCAGCTTGAATCAGTTCGACGCTGGACAATTTGAGATCGTCGATTCCAAAGGTGGCCGCCGCGTAGTCCATCGTCTTGAAGGCGGCAACCGTTGTCTGGAACTTGATCTCCGGTTGTCTCCCAATGCGGCGAACCTGATTGCCGACATCCAAGGGAACGATGTCCCATCCGCGCTCCCGCAGGGAGGTGAGCAGCGTGTCGCGGCGAATGAGGCCACCCTTTTGTTTGTCCAAGCCCGTGCAACCACAGGGTTCCAAGTAACCATGCTGCTGGCCCGAGATAAACAGCACCGCCTGCGGCTTGGGCCAATCCTCGGCAATTTTCTGGTTGCGCTCGGCGTCGCTGGCAACATTGGCCTCTGGCGATAGGCTTTTATTGGTCGAGGTCGCCGTCGCCGGCGTAGCCTCTGCTGAATCGGTAGGCGCGGCCGAGTCAGGCAAAACAGCGGCCGAGTCGGGCAGTGTCTCGGCTGATTCGGGCAGGGGATCGGAGTGCAGGACGATTAGGCCCTGCTCGTTAACCGAACCTGGTTCTAGCTGAGCAGTTTGCGAGCTCGCAGCGCCCGCCGGCGACAGTCCGGCGGGAGGTTTGGCAGGCGTAGCCTCGCTCTGATCGTTAGACGCTCCCGCGCGAGCAGATGAGGACGATTCAACGGTCGGCTTGGCGGTTTCGCAACCGCACATTGCGAGCATTAGAATACCGCTACCCAGGCAGCTGACTCTCAGAAGGCGTTTCAAAAAGGGGTCTGACCCTTTGGGTGCCGCTTCAAACACGCCACATTCAACCGGCTGGAGAGGGTCAGACCCCTTTTTGAAACAGTTTCTCAGTCGATCCGACAACATGGCTTCTCCATCCTGAAATTTCGATTCACAAACTAGATCGACTATTCCTCGACTACCAATCGAACGTAGATCGGAATTTCGCGGATCGTTTCATGATTCGTTTTGATAACGATCTTGCCCGTCTTGCCCGACGCATTCCCGGGGAAATAGGCGGGCGGGGCACCCTTAGGAATTTCCACCAAGACGGGGATCAAGGTCCGATTGCCTGACACCTTGGCTTCTCCCAAGCTGACCTGCATGGATTCCGCCGGTTCCCACGAGTCGATGCGTGGCACGATCCTCTCGCGATCCTCGCCCTGGATGGACAGAAAGACACCCACCGATGCTCCCTGGCTGGACTTGATATTGCCCAGCGTGATGAGGCTCATTTCGGGGTCGAACGATGCCCCCCCGACGATCGAGATGTCACTCGTCACCCGGCCATTGACGTGTACTTCCAGCATTCCCACTTTATCCTCGCGGTCGGTCTCGAATTGAATCCACGAAGTCAGCGGTCCCAACGGCAAACCTGGCTTGAGTTTTACGGCGACCCGGTGGGCAACCAGAGCCGATTTGTGCTGCGCATAGGGTGTGTCCGTTGCCGGGACCACCTCGCTGGTGATCTCGACCAACGGCTGCGTCTGTGGATTGCTCCACCGCAGATTGGTGATGTTTTGCGAGTCTTTGAGATAGGTAAAGACGTAGAAGACTTTTTCGCCGCCTTCGGTTACGGGCACATCACCCAAAGCCAATTCGTTGGGTTCGATTACAAAACTATCGGCAATCATGCCGGTGACACTGAATTTCAGCTCTGATTGCGAGGGGTCGGTAGTGGTGAAGGTCGCGGACTGACCGTAGACCGGCAACACCGACTGGGCCGTCCAAGTCAAATTGACGATGGTCTCTTCGCCGGGTGCGAGCACGCTTTTCTCCATTTTTCCGACGGTGCATTTGCAGGTAGAGCCAGCTTTCTCCAGGACCAATGGGCCGTCGCCCACGTTGCGCACCAAGAAGTCGTGGCTTTGCGTTTCCCCATGCATCATGGTCCCAAATTCATATTCGGTGCCGCCAATCACCTCCACCTTGGGCGTCCCCTTCGCCTCTTTGGCCGAGTATTCACCCAGCTTTTCGGCGGTCGTGGGCGCGAGCCAACGAATTGCTCGTCAATGTTCTTGACGAAGACTTCGGTCTGAGACCTGCCTATCGCCATCCCAATGGCGGCGGCAATCGCAATCGTAAGCAGCACGCGTATCATCAACAATTTTCCTACATGCAGTTTTCTGCGAAGCGACCCGGCTGAAAAACGCCAGGCTGATGTGTCTGGTCTGGGTATCTAGTCTGGGTAACGGGTCGGGTACCTCGTGGCTGGGGCGAACACATTTCCCCACCTGCGGCCCAGGACTTGCGGGCACTTCGTTCCTGACTAGACAGGTCGCCCACACTTTTATCCTACAAACTACGAATCCATTCGGCGACTGGTTCTGCTGGAACCCAAGCTGAATCCTGGGCTGGGCCCTGATCTAGGGAAATAGCCTGCGAAACCTGTAGGGCCGGCGGTAACCAGATCTGTTGGGCTTCCAATTTCAAGTCCGAGTGCGGGGTTTGTAGACTCAGACGCTGGGCAATTTCCTCCTCTTTCTTGGCGGCTGAGGTCTCCTGCAGCAATCCCAAGACGGTCGCCAATTGCAGGTGCAAGACGGCGGCCATCGGCTTGCGTTGCGACGCTTGAGCATAGCAAGCTTGGGATTTTCGCAGCCAGGGGATGGGGTCGCTCCCGAGAATCCGGCAATGGGCGGCCAAATCCAGCAGGCGGTCACCGGCGGATTGCCAATTTAGCGGACTCGTTGCGTCACGGGAAAGCCACTCTTCCAGCCCGGCGTCGGCCTGATTGGCCTTGCGCTCAAAGCTGGCTGCGGGAGCGGTGGTCGCATCGGCCACCAGCAGTTGGGCTACGTAGCGGCGTGCTTCACTATCGAGAGGATCGGCGGCCACTGCCGCCTGGGCCATTTTCAGCTGGTCGGCCAGGCTGCTGGCCGAAGCGGATTGCTGGATCAAGCCGGCGCTGCGCGGTGGTGGGCATCCAACTCTCCGATACGAAGCAAGTCAACCCGGCCAGGGGCAGGAGCGCGGCCAGCAGTGTCATGCGTTGGCTGCCCTGGGAGCCTGCGACATGCAGTGGTAGACTGCCAGCCAACAATACCAGCAGAGGTCCAGCAATTCCCGAGGCCTGCCACGATCCGCTCGCCAGGAGACACAGGATGATGGCCAGTGCAGCCATCCGCATGGCCAAACTGCTGGACAGAAATCGGCTATCGACCCGCTGGCTACTCGCAATGCTCAACAGGGCGGCCACTCCCCAGCTGATCCCCACGCCAAACAGGTCGATGCCCGCTAGGGCCCAGCTTGCAATCAGACACAAGCTGCCTCCCACGACTGCGCCCACAGCAGGCTCCCGCTGAGCAAGCCATCCAGATCGACGGCATCCACATTTTCATGCTTGGCTGCATCAGCTGTCTGCGTTGGCGCACGCAACCGTGTTGAGGTTGGTGGTGCAAATCCGAACGATCCAGATGGCGACACCACAGGCAAAGGGCAGTGAAAAGGCGGCGGCTAGATCCAAGAACCAATTGTGCGGATCGGCGATGGTCTCACTGGCACTCGGTAACATGTAACGCGGATAGTAGCTTTGGAAATTACCAAGACCGACTCCCAATCGGATGCTCGCCGATCATGGCCAGCGTAGCCTGCCAGTATTCCACACGGTAGAGAAGACTCTTGGCGGCCTCCCGCACGACCAGCGGGTCATTCCGCATCAACCATAGGGCACCGACGGCGATCAATGAGCCAGCCAGTCCGCAGGCGATGGCCGCTAGCTTGAAAGGTATCCGCATGCCAGCCCGGCGGCGATTCCAGATCAGCAGCAGGCCCCACAGGCGAGTACCATGAGCACCGACAGGTAGGCCGTACGGCTACGGGTCAGGAACCACGTCAGGGCGATGCACAATCCACCAAGTGCGAGGCTGACCCGGCGAGTCGACTCCTCGCTGAGCGAGCGAGGCTTGTCTCGGCGAGGCCTGGTCGTTCTGCCAGATTTTCCGACGGTCTGCCCGCAGGGCATCGGGCCGAAAGGCTTGCGAACAGCTGGGATAGGGCCAAAACCAGGCCGGCGCTCAACACCACCGCCAGCGAATTGGCCAGTGCGAACGTCGCGTAAGGTTCTGGGCTGTACAGTCGATCCTCAAAGCGTTTTCGCAAACTGGAGCCCGAGCGGTGCATCGATGCCACTGCCGCGGAGGTAGGTCATCGGGATCGGCTGCGTAAGCGGCGCGGGCGGCGGGGAAATCGATGGCGAGTCTGGACCAGGCCATGCACGGCCAGGGCATAGCAACCGCTTAATAACAAGCTGCAGCGCAACGCCACGAGTTCGCGGACCAGCCAGCAAACGTCGGCCACACAGGTAGAAACCGGCTAGTGAAGTGCACTGCCAGAATCCGTACCAAGCGGTGCGTGGATTGTTCTCCTGGCCGGCCAGGGTACTCACCGTGATCAACCAGCCCAAGCAGATCAGCGCCGCCAGCCACCATTGCCAGGCATGGAAACCTGAAATCCGCGGTCCGTCCAGGCCACCGCGCTAGCCAAACAGACACACAGGATCAAGCATAAGAAATTCTGGGGCTGGGCCGCACCACTAAACACACTGGTTGCATCGACAGGCACCAAGAAGCACCAGATCAAAAGCGATCCCAAACAGAAAGCCACTCAACGACCACAGTCGCAGCGCCGCAGGCGGCCCGCCTGGTGGCGACGCATTCGATTTCCCTCTTGCTGCGTTTCATATCTGTTCATTCTTACGGCCAGCCGACTCGAGGACACGTACCAAGCATCAGCACCAAGACGGTTCCCAGCACTATGATCACGGCGCCCATCGAATCCACGCGTGGCAGCAACAGGGCAGACAGCGAACAGGTTGCAGTGGCTAAGTAGATCGTCAGCACAGCTTGCTTCTTGCTCATCCCCAGATCAACCAGTCGATGCGAGAAATGCCGCTGATCTCCATCAAAGGGGCTGCGGCCCTCGCGTAGGCGGATCAGGATGACGCTCGAGCATATCGTACAGCGGGATGGCCATCACAATCAGCGGGGCCACCACCGCATGCGGCGTGTTGCCGTGGTATCCCGCGTAGGTTGCCAACAGCGTGGCGACAGCAATCCAAAAACCAATGAAATAACTGCCCGCATCGCCCATGAATATCTTGGCGGGCGGCCAATTGTGGCACAGAAAGCCCAGCAGGGCTCCGACCAGAATCAGCAGCATGGCGGCCACGAAAATCTGCGGTTGGCCACCGGCGGGACCGGAACTCGTCAATAACATGACTGCCAAAATCGTGGAGGCAATAGCCGCCACACCGCCGCTGAGGCCATCCATGTTGTCGAGCATATTAAATGAATTGATCAGCCCCACAATCCACAGCACGCTCAACAACGAGGTCAGCCATGGCAAGTCGATAAAAGCCGTCAGACTGAGGCCTTGCCAAAGACGCAAAAGCTGGCGATGGCGAACTCAACTCCCAACCGAACCCACCAGGGAATGCCTGCCGATCATCGATCAATCCCAGAATGGTCAGGCAGGTAGCGCAGCCGACAATTACCCAAATCTGGGCCAGTTTTTCCATGGCTCCATCCAAGTGGGCGCCCAGGTCTGGCGGCAGGACACTCGCCAGGGCAGCGACTCTGCGAAAACAGCACAACACCCAAGCTGCCTAGTCCCAGCGTACCCACAACTCCCGCCCAGATGCCCAAGCCGCCACCTAGGGGCACGGGCTGTGAATGCACCTTGCGATGGCCGGGTTTGTCCAGCAGTCCCAAGCGCGCTGGGCAGCCCGACGCACCCAGGCTACGGCCACGTAAGAAATCAAGAAGCTGGGTAGCAGCAGCGCGACTAAGAGCAAAAGCATGGCGGTACCAGTCAAGCGAACTCTCCCTAGAGCGTTTTACCTTTTCAGGTGACCTGTTTTCCATGAGTTCAGCCTGATTTCCATTAGTCGTGCAGGCCAGTTGCCCGTGCGGCTCGCACTAGCGACAAATGGCCGCGTCTGGCCTCTTGGCTGACCGCTGTTCAATTGCCATGGCGAATGATGCGGTTGAGGGCAACACGGGCCTGGTCAAAAAACTGGTGAAAATCTGGCGCTTGTAATCTGGATAAGTCCATGCGCACGCTTGCCAGCGGCGATCAACATAGTACAAACACTCTTCGGCGTAGATACCATCCCGCAAATAAATTCGATGAGCTCTGTCTTTGGCGCTCGCTAACACTATTTTAGTTGGCGTGATGTATCCAGGATCGATGTTCACTGGCCGGGCTTCGGTGAACCCGCCCGATTGCGCTAGTTCCTCTTCCCAACCATTGCTCAATAGTTTGTCCGCGGACAGCCGTGATGGATCGTAGAGACTTTTCAGGACCACGAATTGCTTGAGCAAGTCAGGGCCCATTTCGGCCTGGTAGTAGCTCGTCTCCGCATGTTCGAACCGGGGGCTTGTCAGGGCGATGGCGCCCCAGTGCTGGGCAATTTTGGCTATTGCCCAATCCAGTGCAGCAGCATGGCGGCTGAAGATGGCCACCAGTTGCAGGGCTGGATGCGGTGCTTTGGGCTCTGCCATATCCTCGGCTTCGTCTCAGGCAAGTGCTTTGTCAGGAATAAGAATTGGGTTAGACATGCTTTGGGAAGGTCAGACACCAAAAGTGCGAAGCACCCGAGGGCCGTTCCGGCTTTTGAGTGTCTGACCCCTTTTCCCTGCCATCCCCGCCAAGAGTGCGAAGCACCCGAAGGGCCGTTCCGGCTTTCGGTGTCGGCACCCTTTTTCCCTGCCATCCCCAAATTAGTAGGCCTTGGCAAATACGGCTCGTTTGGCAGCTGGCTGGCCGGTCAGAAAGCAGGTTCCGGGTTGCTCGTTATCCGCCAGGGGTATACAGCGAATGGTGACCTTCAACTCGTCCAGCAGGGGTTGGACGGCTTGCTCGGAAGCGAAATAGCACCAGGCGAATCCGCCGTGGATCTCCGGCTTCCTGTTCATTCTTGGGGGTGAAATACTTTCGAAATTCGGCTTCGCTGGCAATGGAGACAGTGTGTTCGTCGCGCAGTTTCTTGGCTCGCTGGAAGAGATTGCTGCTGAATTTCGTCCAGCAGTCCGACGATGGATGCCAGCAGGGCCTGGCGTTCGACGGCCCGTTGTTCGCCGGTATCTCGTCGGCCCAAGAACACGCAGTCCTTGGCCAGGTCTTTGGGGCCGACCTCAATTCGCAAGGGTACGCCGCGTTTGACGTGATACCATTTCTTTTCTCCGCCGCGCAAATCGCGATCGTCGATTTCGATTTCCAAGGCGCGGCCTGCGTAGGCCAAGCCGCCCAAGTCGGCTTTCAATTGCTGGCAGTATTCGAGCACGGCTGCCCGCTGTTCGTCGTCGCGATAGATGGGCAGAATGACAGCATGGGCAGGAGCGATTTTGGGCGGCATGACCATGCCATCATCATCGGCGTGGGTCATGATCAGGGCTCCGACCAAACGCGTGCTGACTCCCCATGACGTCGTCCAGGCATAGGCGATTTCGCTGTTCTGATCCTGGAACTTAATCTCCTGGGCTCTCGAAAAATTCTGTCCCAGGAAGTGGCTTGTTCCGGCCTGCAGCGCCTTGCGGTCCTGCATCATGGCTTCGATGGATACGGTGATGTCCGCTCCAGGAAAGCGTTCGCCGGCTGTCTTCTCACCTTTGATGACCGGCACGGCCATGTAGTTTTCCGCGAAATCGGCGTACACATCCAGCATCCGATAGGTTTCCTCGATCGCTTCCTCGCGGGTGGCATGCACGGTATGCCCCTCCTGCCACAGGAATTCGGCCGTGCGCAGAAACAATCGCGTGCGCATTTCCCAGCGCACCACATTGGCCCACTGGTTGATGAGAATCGGCAGATCGCGATAGGATTGGACCCACTTGGCATACATGGCCCCGATGATCGTTTCGCTGGTTGGGCGGACGATCAAGGGTTCTTCGAGCGGACCGGCCGGGCGCAGGCCACCCGTCTCGGGATCGGGCTCGAGTCGATGGTGGGTAACCACCGCGCATTCCTTGGCAAAGCCCTCGACGTGCTTTGCCTCCTGCTCGAGAAAACTCATCGGAATGAACAGCGGAAAGTAAGCGTTTTGATGCCCGGTGTCCTTAAACATCTTGTCCAGATAACGCTGCATGTTCTCCCACAGCGCATAGCCCCAGGGCTTGATAACCATGCAGCCGCGCACCGGAGAATTCTCCGCCAAATCCGCACCTTTGATGACTTGCTGGTACCACTCTGGATAATCTTCGGCCCGCGTGGGGGAGATAGCGGTTTTGGGTGCTTTGTTCATAGGCTCTCATCGCAGCGGACAGATAAGGACTCGGGGACACTCGGATCAAGGCGGTGATTCTAGGCCATTCCCCCCATTACTCAAGAGATCCCAGCAATTCAGCCACTTGCCAGCCCGCCGGTGCCAGTCATAATGGCGCCAGGCTTGCATTGAAAATCGACTTGGCTGACGGCAAAATTAACGCGCAGCCGCCTGCGGCTCTCCCCAGGTGACACGGGTCAGGTTACACCGGTGAGTAACGACGGCGGCACCCGCCAACGGTTATTGGGATCCAGCGCATTTTTATTTTGGGATCGCGCCTTCAACGCAAACCAATCACAGCCTCGGCGGTCCTCAGACACCGGGGTTTTTTTGTTGGTGCAGCCCCGCGCCTCAGGCAAGCGAACCATCGAATCCAACCCAGGCATCGTCGAGGAAAAAGCAAATGATCGTGGTGATGGAAAAGCATGCGACTGAGGAGCAGATCGCGCATATGACAGATCGCGTGCAACAATTGGGACTCAAGGCACACGTCATTCGCGGCACGGAGCGTACGGTCATCGCCGCCGTGGGCGATGAACGGATTACCAAGGCAGAATCGCTGGAAAGTGGCCCTGGGGTGTCAGAAGTGTTGCCCATTTTAGCGCCCTACAAAGTTGCCAGCCGAGAACTGCAGCCTGAGCCAACGCAAATCCATGTATTGGGTTTTACCGCCGGCGCGGGTGTCATTGGCGTGATGGCTGGCCCCTGTTCGGTTGAAAGCGAGGAGCAGATTGTCTCGTCGGCACACGCCGTCAAGCAAGCTGGAGCAACGGCCTTGCGGGGAGGCGCCTTCAAGCCACGCACGAGCCCCTATAGCTTTCAAGGCATGAAGGAGGAAGGGCTGAAGCTGCTGGCCCTCGCTCGACAGGAAACCGGTTTGGCGGTCGTGACCGAAGTCATGAGTACCGAGGAGGTTGAGCTGGTTGCCAAGTATGCCGATGTGTTGCAGATCGGTGCCCGGAATATGCAAAACTATCGCCTGCTCGAGGCAGTCGGTAAATGTGGCAAAGCCGTGTTGCTCAAACGCGGGGCAAGCGCCACCATCGATGAATTTCTGCTCGCGGCTGAGTATATTCTCAACGAGGGCAATCCGCATGTTATGCTTTGCGAACGGGGCATCCGCACTTTCGAAGCCCACACGCGATTTACCTTGCCGCTTGCCAGCGTACCCTACCTGCATCGCAAGACGCATCTGCCGGTGATCATCGATCCCTCCCACGGTACTGGACATGCCTATCTCGTTCCCGATATGGCGGTGGCTGCGGTGGCCGCTGGGGCAGATGGCTTGATCATCGAGGTGCATCCCAACCCCGAGACCGCTGCCTCCGATGGCTATCAGTCGCTGGACTTCAAACAATTCGCCGATACCATGGCGCGATGCGCCAAAGTAGCCACGGCGGTGGACAAACAGCTGTGCCGTCTGCCGGACAATCCTCTAGCCTGACACGGGACGAGGCCCCGCTTGTTCAAGGCCCTAGCGATTTGTCAGGAATAAAACTTGGGTTAGACATGCGTTGGGAAAAAGGGATCAGTATCGGAAAAGGGGTTAGTACCAGTATGGAAAAAGGGCTCAGACACCAAAAGTGCGAAGCACCCGAAGGGCCGTTCCGGCTTTTGGTTTCGTGATCCGCTCTTGCCCTTCCGAGGAATCATGGGAAGAACCGAGTTCCGGCGAATCCGGCTACCCGGAAATCTAATCTGGACAGAGCCCGGGGAGGGCATCATGGAAGCCAAGATGGAAACCTTTGTTGGGCGAATTCACCATGGCGATTGCATCCAAGGTCTGCAGGCGGTTCCCCAGGGCGCTGTGGATTTGGTGTTTGCAGATCCACCATTCAACATCGGGTATGAGTACGACGAGTATGATGATCTACTCGACGAAGCAAAATATCTGGCGTGGTCCGCGCAGTGGATGGGAGAGGTCTATCGCGTACTCAAGGATGATGGAGCCTTTTGGCTAGCCATCGGCGATGATTACGCTGCGGAATTGAAGATCGAAGCCAAAAAGCTTGGCTTCCATATGCGCAATTGGGTGGTCTGGTATTACACCTTTGGTGTGCATTGCAAAGCCAAGTTCACCCGCTCACATACGCACTTGTTCTACTTCGTTAAGAACGCGGAAAAGTTCACCTTTAATTTCGACCAAGTGGCGGTGCCCTCGGCCCGACAGCTGGTGTACAACGATCGTCGGGCCAATCCCAAAGGACGCACGCCGGACGACACCTGGATTCTGCGACCTCAAGATTGCGAGGGCTTTGCCGACGGCGAGGATACTTGGTACTTCCCTAGAATTGCCGGAACGCACAAGCAGCGGGCCGGCTTTCACACCTGCCAAATGCCCGAGCAATTGCTCGGCCGCATCATTCGCTGCTGCTCTCATCCTGGTGAATTGGTAGTAGATCCATTCTCGGGTAGTTCCACTACCTTGACCGTAGCCAAGAAACTCGGCCGCCAATACTTTGGATTTGAATTGTCCGAGGAATATGCCAAGCTTGGTACGCAGCGCATTGAGGCCGTGGCAGTTGGCGATGCCCTCAAGGGCGCCGAGGAACCCAAATTGAGCGCCCCGCCACGCAGGCTGATCGCCCAACCGCCGCCAGCAAAGGCCGCAAGAAATCGCGGAAGACGATCCAACCAACTCAGCATCGATTTCGAGTAAACCTCTTGGCCACATACTCTCGGCCGTGAAACGTGGCCGCGCCAGCTAGCCGACTCATGGCTCTATTGAGATCACGCCATCGGGAGCCAAAATGCAGATGATCAACGTCGCCGACGAAGTCACCAGCCTACTCGCAAGCGACCCCAACGCCGTCTTGAAAGTCTCAATCGAGATCAACGCCGAGTTCCCCGAAGGTGCATCAGACCCAATCAAGCGAGCAACATCTGAGAATGCGAAAGCCCTGGGTTTTCAGTCGAGCGAATGGGAGTAGTGATTAGTCCTTTGTATTTGCCTCTCTCGCTTTTCAAATGGGTACTGAGCTGGATATCTGCCCAAGATTTTGAAATCTCGCCTAGTTCATCGCCCTGGGCGCATTTCTAAGGCAAATCGGTTATTCCGACTGGCAATCCTACTCGCATGAAAAATCTAGCAAACGACTGCGAGAGATGCTCACGGTAAGGAGGGAGGAGGCGAAGCCGTGGAGTGCCGTGAGCTGCAACAAATTGCTCCAAGAACCTTTTCGGTATCGTGTAGACCTCGTGGAAATCAACAACTCGGTGGTCAGTTTTGTTTCCACTGTGATTTAGGAGTGTCAGATTCCACATGGCCCCGCTGGAAATCTTCTTACAAAGACTACCAAAAGCCTTGTTGGAAGTGCTCTGCCCGCGGGCCCTTTCCATTTCCTCCCAGTCTTTTCGAAAATCGCTTAACAGTGTGCAAGGGCAAAGGATTACGCTCTCGACCTTGCTATTTTCGAGGTCGCACGCTTGTGTCATCACGATAACGTCACATGAGAATGCGTCGCGTCCAGCTTTCAGTTCGTCAAGCGATGCGGATTCGAATGAGATGTCGCTCTTCCACCCCATAACCGGACAATCACAAATTATGTCACCTTGCGTAAGTGAGCTATCGGCGGTTACTTCTTGGAACCAACTGCTACTCATCGCTTTCATCAATACCGAGAAGGACTACCGACGGTCGACGTTTCGGCAAGTTAGATACGTCAACGGTATCGGAAAAAAGCACTTTACGTTTTCGATTGACGACGAGAACGTCGCTCCCCGAATCATCAGCGGATTCGTGTGTTAATGTGGAAGCGAGGAAGTCGCGAAGCGATGCAATTGAGATGTCACGGTCACGGTCTTCGGAGAAATACGCGTCGACAATATGAAGCACGCGGTATTCATCCTCCAAAAGCCGCTCGTCTCTAGGCCCAGCAATCACGGCAAGTGAGCTCGGGGATGTTACATCCGTCTGAAACGCAGGAATTGTTGTTGCCGTGTTCTGTTGCTCTATCTCGAACCGCTCGATAACGACGGGTTCGGGAGGCGGTGGCAATGTAACGGTCATGTCTGTCTCCAAAGTTCTTTTCGAATGTCCTCGTCCGTCAAGTCGGTAAACGCTAGCACAATCCATCGGTGGGCTGGTCAAACCGCTTCCATCCCGCTTTCGTTGCGACCCTGTGGAAACCCTCTCGCGTTCATCTCCAGGAATAGGTTGGACTCACCATTTGGAAGTACCACGGTGCGTAGCGAAACATGTAATCTTCCCGAGTTTTCTGGAAGCACGAACTTCGTATTCCAATTGACCGCTTCTGGTTCAGGAAGGAACCGGTCGCTCGTTGTCCGCCAGCAGAGATCCGGGAAAATGCGACCAGTTTGAGCGTTACTAATCCACGCCTCGTCTTGGGCAATTCGATTTACATAGGTTAGCTCATATTGATTGTGTTTTAGCTCTCCTAGGTTGTTGTCTGCTACGAACTTCGAGAAGAGTTCTAACTTGGCCAGGAACGGTTTCATAACCTGGTCGTATCGGGGATAGGTGTCTGACTCCTGGACCCGCCTCCAATTGTGCAAGAACCGATCTCGCTGTAGCTGGATGATGCCTGTCTTATCCGGGCTCACAAACCAAGAGCGGCGAATTGGAGGAACGTTTGTAAACTCTATCGTCGGGGGACCTGCCGTTCCGAAACGTTCTATCGTGGGGGGAAGCGGCGGATGGTCTTCGAGCGTCGGAAACTCGTTCTTAATTGTCTGCCAGAAATCACCGTAGTGGGGTGTTTTCAACGCTTCGAGAGGCGAAAACTGCACACCGAGAACGACCTCCACCAAAGGTGGCTTGTCGAACGATGGAAGTGGCTCACTTGAGATGTCTTGGGAGTCGGTCATAGGCGGAGGGTATCATCGCACGCTAGACGCCGAAAGAAGAGACGCTCGCGAAATAGGTTAAGTATAGACATTGTCAGTCCCTTGGGTACGTCTGAGTCGTCGTCGAGTTCACTAACTCAATCAGAAGATCTCCGTCTCTCCACATCCCGGACAATTCAGCCGTCTCATCTGTTCCCGGTAGGCCTCAAGGTAGGCTTTCTGGGTTGCCTCGTCAGCGAGTTCGGCTCGCTGCTTCTCGGTGAGTTCGGGTGACTCCGCTTGAGCTTCGGTCTGTTCCTGGTTTTGGTTTGGTTGTTCGAGTCCCATGGAAGGGAGTCTGCCAGGACCGGAGAGTTAGTCAAAAAGAACTCTCTACCGGGCTGCTTTGATTTCCGATAATATGCTTTATCGGAAGGCAATAAATCAAGCCGTTTCAGGGGGATATTCACGGATGACAGCCGAAAATCACGGGACTTCTGAGCTCCTACCGGCAATTTCTGGGCGTGGCCTGGTTGGTCATACGGTCGAGGTGCCGAGTGACCTCGGAAGCTCTGCTCGGGTAGCCGGGTTTCTTTCCCAGCTCATCCCAGCGGTTGGCCGGTCTGACGCGGCGGCGGCTCTGGTCCCCTGGTTCTGCGATGTCGTAAAGAGCAAGCACTCGCGGCGAGCATATGGGCGTGACCTCGCTGAGTTCGTGACCCACATGGGAGAACTCGGAATTCACCCCCTCCAGGTAACCGGCGATGAGGTTCGGGTCTACAAAGAAGCTCTGAGAAGGGCTGGCGTCAAGAAGTCGACCATTGCTCGGAAGCTCTCTGTCCTTCGCGGTGTCTTCGAGCATTTTTTAAAAGAGGGGATACATCGACTGGGAAACCGTGGGCGATATCCAGGCGGTTTCAAGTGATTCGGTTGAGAAAAACACGACTCCCGCTCTCACCGAGAACGAAGCCAAGGCGATGCTCCATGCCCCGGATGCGACTAGCTTACAGGGGGCTTCGAGACTACGCGATGCTCTTCACCTATTTCATCACAGCCTGCCGTGCGTCCGCTATTGGTGTCGGACCCCTTTTTCCCAACGCATGTCTAACCCAATTTTTATTCCTGACCAAGCACTAGTCACTCAGCGTTGCTAAGGCAGTAGAGCTTGGTGAGCGTCCGTACCAGCAGCTTGCCGTCGACGACGCTCGGTGTCGTGATGCACAGTTCCTCTAAGGGATTGGTGTCTAGAATCTCGAACTCATTTCCAGCCTTGATGACATACGTCAAACCCTGTTCACTTAGACAGAACACTTTGCCGTCATAGGCCCATGGCGATGCGGTAAAAGAGCCCTTGGGCGAGAACCGGCGTCTGCCGTAAACCTCCTCGCCCGTCAAGGCGTTGTGGCAGGTCATAAAGCCTTGATCGTAGACGGTGTACAAGTACTCGCCGTAGACAATCTGGGTTGTGTTGTAGGGCGAACACCTGGGCTGATACCACTTGATGAATTCGCTCTTGTTGAAATCACCATCGGGGGCCAGATCGCCATCAGCTCCCGGACGTACCGCAAACGTTGGACGGTGTGCGTCACCCACATATCCTGAGGAAATGTAGCACATGCCGTGGGCAGCAAACGGTGATGGGATCACCAGAACCGACATGTTGCCATCGAAACGCCAGAGTTCCTTGCCCTCCAGCGAGTAGCTGCGATTGGCGCGCTGACCTGGAACCACGATCTCTGTCCGAACCTCATTTTCCCAAACGAATGGAGTCGCCCACGACATGACTTCGTCTCGCTCCGTCCGCCACCTCTCTGCGCCGGTTTGACAATCGAACGCAGCGATCCACGAGGCCTCTTTGTTGTCATAAACCACGAATACCTGGTTGCCATGGACCACCGGCGAGGACGCCGCCCCGTAGTCCATGTTTGTCTTCTTCGGCTCGATCATCTGCTTCCAAAGTAGATCGCCATCCAGCGAGTAACAATACAGCCCTAGATCACCGAACAGGACGAACAATCGCTGGCCATCGGTGGTCGGCGTCTCTGCTGCATAAGAGCTTTTCGGGTGACGCGGTACGACCGGCTGACCTGTGTGTGCCTCCCGTGCCCAAAGTTTTTCGCCCGAGTTCAATTCAAAACAAAACACCATCCAGTGATGGATACCCTTGGCCGGATCGCGCACGCCCTCGCCCAAATACAACCCAGCGCTGGGCGGAGTGTTCTCTTCGTCTGCGACAACGGAGGATACAAATACACGACTGCCGACCACGATCGGGCTTCCCCAACCTTGGCCCGGAACATCGGCCACCCAGGCGACATTCTCTGTCGTATCCCACGTGGTCGGCAACCGTGGATCATCCGCTGCAACTCCCGTTGCAGCGGGACCTCGAAACCGACTGAAATCGTCCGCCAGGACCGACCCGGTCAAAAGGCACAGAGAAAGCAGCGAACAGGAAGACTTGAACACAGCTGGCTCCTTCAATACGAGTGTTGGCGGAAATACGTCAGTATTGAAATCCCCGACTGCGGTATCGCCTGATGAAAGTCTACGCGAAAATAAGGCTGAAAGTTACCTGGGCAGTACCCAAGGCAACATGCGCTCTCGATGAGTACCTTCTCTCATCGGTCTCAAGTGCCGCCCGCGCACAACAGGAAGTGTCGGTAAGTAGCAAGCCACGCGGATTAGTACTCGAAAGCGTCCATCACGGGTCGGCTCTTAAGGGGATGCCGCTGGGGCTTGGCGCCTGATCGGTCGCCGCCGGCGGACCAAGGATCTCCATCAAGAGCGGACGCAATGCGGCAGCCCAAACCTCATAGGCAGGTTTCTCAAGATGCAGACCATCGCTGGAATACCCGGGTAAGAATCGCCCCTCCGCATCGGTTAGCTGTGCGTTGATGTTGAGAAACCGAATCCGCCGTTCGTTGGCCAGCGACTGTAGGCGAACATTGAGCTCTTGAATCGCGGGCGTGAGCGCCGCGTTCTGGGATCGCGGGAATAATCCGGTCAACACGATGACCGCTTCGGGAACGCGCAGCTGGAACTCTTCAATGATCGCCGCGAGGCCATCGACGACATCATCCATGGTTTCTTGGTTTGCTGCGCCTACCCAAGGCAGATTATTGGTTCCCGCTTGCAGCACGACTACCTTGGGACGCAAGCCATCCAGTTCACCGTTTTGCATTCGCCAGAGAATGTTGTGCGTGCTGTCGCCGCCCCAAGCAAAGTTGGCTGCATTCCATCCGTGAAAGCTCTCTTCCCAATGTTGGAGCAAATTTGGGTAGTCCGTTGCACCCCAACGACGCGTAATCGAATCGCCTTGGAAGTAGATGTCAATCTTCCCTTGCTTGGCTTTCTTCAACAATTGCTCGTGCACCGCGCGCGACATCCAATCGGTGCGCTCGCGGGGTGCATGATTCGAATGGGTTCCTCGCAGCACGTTGATAACTGCGTCGTAGGCCGCTTTCGGCTTCAACTCCCGATCGAAAAGAAGCGGATAGTTGGTTCGATCCCAGGGGAAGTAATTCAACCAACTTTGGCCATCATGCAAATTCCAAAACGAAACGCGAGCGATTGTCTCCTGGTATTCATCGAATAGCTGAAACAAGGCCACATACTGATCGGTCAGTTGCTGTTCGACCTCTTGGGGCAAGCCGTCCTTGTAGGGATCGTAGGCTTTCAGGTCCTGACGGTACTTTCCGTCCTCGGCCCACCATTTTCCACGGGTGACGACATCGATATCCAGTTCGGAGACCACGATTTGGATATCCAGTTGGCGAAGAGCCGCGAAGGTTTCTTTTAGCTGCGCAAGTGAGTCATCACCCAGCTCGAAATGGCCCTGCATGCCGTAGGCATCCACTGGCACGCCGCGCTCCTTCAATTCGGTCAGTAGCCGAATCAACTTCTTGCGTTTGCCCGGAAAGTGGCAATTGTAGTCATTGTAGATGAGCAGAGCATCTGGATCGTGTTGACGTGCAGTGCGGAATGCCGTTTCGATAAAGTCGATACCTGTGGTGGTGCTGTACACCGATTCGCGTAGGTAGCCATCCTCTCCATCGGCCAACGCCTCATTGACAACGTCCCACATTGTCGCAATCTCTTGGTAGCGTTCCACAACCGTAGCGACATGCTTTTCAATCCGCTCAAGCAACAAGCCCCGCGTTACAGCCTGACCATCTTTGCCTTGTTTCATCCACTCGTCGGTGCGGTCGTCCTTCGCCCAAACCAAACAGTGACCGACGACCTCCAGGTGGTTGTTCTTTGCAAAGGCGACGAAGCGATCCGGTAAGTCGAAATTCCACTTTCCCTCCGCCGGGTGAATTCCTTGTGGCTTCATGCAGTTTTCGGGTGTCAGGATCTGAAAGTGCTTGCTAATCAGCTGGGCACACGCTTGGTCCGCGAGAATCTGCTCACTCACCCCAACCCCGATCTTGAAGCGTTTACCGACGGCATCCTTTAAAGATGTCGTCGAGGTAGATGCATGGGGTTCTTGGCCAAATGAAGCGCTGGCCAGATCGAAAGCCAGGACCAGCAAAGAAACCGCCAGGAGTGATTGGAATCGCATGGAAGACCAGTTGTTCGAGACCTGTTCTAGTGTCTCCCCTGCACGCACGCCAGCCGGAGAGACGGATTCATGGTGATGGGCTGCACAGGAGACTGGGTAAAATTCCTCTGCCCCGAAAGAGTTTACACGAGAATCTTTCAGCACGTAGCCCCGAGTGTTGAGGCCAGGCGTATTCGTGCGTGGAACGTGAATTTAAGTCTGTACGCCGCATGGCACCGGAAAGCTTACTCCTCAATCGATGTGCTGAGCCAAGAAACGACTCCCGGTAAACATCAGGCGGCTACCATCCGGCATCCACTGGACTAGACGGCAAACCCGTGGCGAATTGGGCTAGAAACTCGCTTGCGGTCAGATAGGCCATGCTGGTGTCCTGCACGTCGGGCGACAGCCAGTTCGCGCCTTTCGCAGCGGAACTTTCAGCCGCGATCGGGGGTTTGTGCGTGTACGCACGGTTGTGTCCTGATACAATCGACTCTACGTAGGTGATATTTCTTTGCACGCGTGTGCGCAATTTCTCATGGAAACCTGGCCAGGAGCGGCTATAAAGAAATTTGTGTGAACTAATACCCTTCGCAACTCTGCATCACTCCAACCTGAACGGCGACTTGCCGTCGACCACGACGAATCCAACGGGTGCCTTCCTCTGTCGCTGGCGCCACGGGTAACAGCGCCGTCAGGCAACTAGGCTCATCGGACAAAAGAATGACTGCACTATCGAAACAGCTGGCGACCGCAATTCTGCTGGTCGCGACACTTCTCGTCTGCGAATTCGCACCGGCCCAAGAATCGCGAGTCTCTGTGTTGATGCTCGGCGATACAGGATTCCATAAGCCTTCGGAGTTCTATCGGCATTTGGTCGAGCCGCTTGGCGAGCAGGGAATTGAACTCCGCTACACCGAGAATTTAAGCGATCTCAATCCCGAAAATCTGGCGAAGTACAACGGTCTATTGGTCTTCGCGAACATTGAACAAATAACACCCGAGGCCGAGTCGAGCCTGCTGAGCTACGTCCAAAATGGCGGAGGCCTGATTCCCATTCATTGTGCTTCGTTTTGTTTCCTGAATTCCGATAAGTACATCGAACTGGTTGGCGGTCAATTTCAAAGTCACGGTTTTACTCGCTTTGAAACCAAGATCGTGGCTGCGGACCATGAAATCATGCGAGGCCTGAAACCTGTTCGGTCGATGGACGAAAGCTACCGACACAGCAAGCTCAACCCAGACAAGACGGTCTTGGAAACGCGGAGCGACGAGTCCGGCCCCGTTAGCGATCCCGCTGGTGAGCCTTACACATGGGTCCGGACGAGCGGAAAAGGGCGAGTTTTCTATACAGCCTGGGGGCACGATCATCGGACGTGGTCCAACCTGGACTTTCAAAACTTGCTCGCGCGGTGTGCTCTGGGCATGTGGGCAGAGCCTTACCGCAGCTACCGCCGACGGTGGAAAGCCTAGAGATCCGAAAGCTGAAGCGGTCATTGCTGCAAATCGTTCGTTTACCGCGCCTGAGATGAATCCGCCTTCGGTCGACGATGAAAGCTTCGCCACCACAGACGTGGGTGCAAAGATCCCCAACTACACGCCTGGTGCTCAGTGGGGAACGCAAGCCGAACCGTTCTCGATGATGCAAGATCCTTTGCCGGCGGAAGAGTCCATCAAGGCCTACGCGACTCCGAAAGGAACGCATCTCGCGATCTGGGCCAAGGAGTCCAACGATAACTGGCCCGACAGTTCGCAACAGGACGACGAAAGTGCGGGGCTAAAGGGCAAGCCGATCGCCATGAATTGGGACGAGAATGGGCGTTTGTGGGTTTGCGAGACCGTGGACTATCCCAATGAACTGAAAGAAAAATCAGCCGTCGGTCGCGACCGCATCAAGATCTGTGAAGACACTGATAACGACGGCCGAGCCGACAAGTTCACGGTCTTTGCAGAGAACTTGAGCATCCCATCCACACTGGTTTGCTATCGTGGCGGTGCGATCGTCCAGGACGGTGAAGAGACGATCTATTTGAAGGACATCGATGGCGACGACAAAGCCGATTTTCGCCAGTCACTGATTACCGGTTGGGCGCTGGGCGACACGCATGGTGGCGTTAGCAATTTCCAATATGGCCCCGACAATTGGATCTGGGGCATGCAGGGCTACAACAATTCCCAGCCCGTGATCAATGGCGAACCGCAGATGCGTTTCCGCCAAGGGTTCTGGCGATTCAAAGTCACAGCCGGGTGCCTCGGACGAAACAGCACCCGCCTACGCGATCGACTCGCAAACCGGAAAGCGTCGTCGATGAACGATCGACTCAGTTCGATGAGCACACGATCCGTGTCGATGCTTTGGAGTTCATACGTGGCACGAACAACAATACCTGGGGGCTGGGTTTCAGCGAGGAAGGCTATGTCTTCGGTTCAACTGCCAACGGTTGCCCGAGCGTTCACATGCCGATTCCCAATCGGTACTACGATCAAGTCGCTGGCTGGTCGCCCGAGACACTTCAAAATATCGCTCCGTCACATCGATTCGAGCCGATCGATGATCGCATTCGTCAAGTAGACTGGCACGGCGGATTCACGGCCGGATGCGGTTCGGCGATCTACACCGCTCGCAACTATCCACAGACCTGGTGGAACCGAATTCAAATGGTCTGCGGTCCGACGGGACACCTCGTTGGTTCGTTCGTGCTGGAGAAGGACGGTGCCAGCTACAGCAGTCGAGTCGCGTTCAACACGGTTGCCAGCATCGATGATTGGTCGGCTCCAATCATGGCGGAAGTCGGTCCCGACGGCAACGTATGGATCTTGGATTGGTACAACTACATCGTCCAGCACAACCCAACGCCCAATGGTTTTCAGACCGGCAAAGGGGCTGCCTACGAAAGTGATCTGCGCGACAAGCGGTTTGCGCGTGTCTATCGACTGGTGACGGACGAAGCGGGCGATGGCTCTCCAACGCGAACGTTGCAACTGGCCGATGCCAAGCAACGCCGAACTGGTCGCGGCTCTTGGGTAGTGACAATTTCTTTTGGCGTCGAGCGGCACAGCGACTGTTGGTCGAGCGCGAGGCGACTGACGACGCGACGCTTGGTGCTCTCGTTTCTGCTGGTCCATGGCGATCAAGTCGACGAGATCGGTTTGAATCCGGCGGCGATGCATGCGATTTGGACGCTTGCAGGCTTGTCCGAAGCTGGTAGCGAAACCGCAGCGGTCGCGCTGGCAAAGGCCTGCACAGTTGGTTTCGGTCATGTTTCCAGTCCAGTGCGCAACGCGGCCATTAGCGAGTTGCAGTAGCGAGCAAGTTGCCGAGGCGATTGCAGCGGGTCTGCAAAACGACGTCGACCCCAAGGTGCGGTTGACGCTGTTGCTGCGAGTTGCGGAAGGAACAGGCGAAGGCGGCGATCGGTGGCGAGGACCTGGCTAGCTTGGTACCTTCGATTCGGAAAACGACGGCGTTTTATTGGACGCCTGGACTGCTGCTGCCTCGACCGATCCCGCGGCGACGATCGTGGCATTGAGCAAAATGGATCAGTCCGCTGTGAATTCGCTGACTCAACGAATTTCTGTTCTGGCGGAACATCTTGCACGCAACGAACCCACGGCGGAGCAAATCAGCCAACTGCTTGAAATCTCGCCCGATTCGTCGCTGGCTGTCACCGTCTGGGAAGGCTTGGCGAAGGGGTGGCCGCGAGAATTGGTTCTAAATCTTCCCGAATCATCACAACGAATTGTTCGCGAACGATTCTTGGCAAACGGCACTTCGGTCGAGAGCAAGGCGGCGATCCTGGCAGTAGCCGATAAGTGGTCGATTGAGAATCTAACTGAGATCGTCGGTGATATTCAGAACGAACTGTTGGCGACCGCTATGGACGCGGATGCCGATTCGAAAACACGTCTGGGTGCCTGGGATCAAGCGATTCGCCTTGCACCGACCAGTCCGAAGCTTCTCGATGCGGTCGAGGCATTCTTCACTCCACAATTGGCTCCAGAAACCGGTATCGCGGCCTTGAATTCGCTGCAAGCCGCCCGTGTGGATGGACTGTCCGAAACGTTGTTGGATATGAAAACTTCGCTTGGGCCGAAACTCGGTAGTCAGATTTTGACGTTGCTCCTATCGCGAGCTGACGGCACGGAAGATTTGTTAGACGCCATCGCTGATGGTCAGGTGCAGTTCAATGATTTGCAATTGGATCAACGCCAAGCATTGCTGAATCATCCCACCTCCTCGATTGCCACTCGCGCCAAAGAGTTGATGGAAACGCGAGGTGCGATGTTGACCTCGAATCGCCAAGCACTTGTCGATCAGTGGATGCCAGTGGCCGCAGTAAAAGGCGATGTGAACAACGGATTGGCAATGTTCAATAAACACTGCGCGGCCTGTCATATCCATGGCGAGATCGGAAAAGAGATCGGACCCAACTTGACTGGCATGGCGGTTCATCCCAAAGAAGAAATCTTGATGAACGTCCTCGATCCTTCGCGCAGCGTCGAGAACAATTTTCGTACTTATCAAATCTTGACTGTTGATGGCAATGTACTTTCAGGAATGTTAGCGGGTGAGTCCGCAAACTCGCTGCGCATCATCGATACGCAGGGCAAAGAAAAGCTGGTGCTGCGCGAAGACATCGAACAACTGACTTCATCCCCCAAGTCGTTGATGCCAGAGGGTTTTGAAAGCTCGATCAGTAAAACGGAAATGGCGGATCTGCTGTCGTTTCTTGCCAAGCGTGGCAAGTACGCGCCACTGAGCATCTCCAGCGTTGCCACCATCAACAGCGACAAGGGGCTTCCCGCCTTCCGCGGTCGACCTGGGGAAAAGTTCTTACTGGATGCGTACGGGCGTGTGGAGATCGAAGGTGTTCCATTCGAGCTGGTCGATCCTCAGGGAGATCGGATCGCGAATATCATCGGATTGCAAGGAAAATCCTCGCGTTTCCCCAGCACACTGCCTGAATCGGTCAGCATCGACTGTGCTGGAAATATAAAAACGATTCACATGCTGGGGGGTGTCGCCTGGGCTGCCTACCCACGCTTCAAGGAAGAAACGACCAGCATGATTGTTCGTCGCTACTACGCCGACGGCACGACCAGTGACTTTGAGTTGGTCAATGGCAGACACATCGTGACGTATGAAGCGGGTGAGGATGTGCCGGAATCCAAGAAGGCGATTGAGGCCAATGGCAAGCAGATCCGCTACTTGAAGATTCCTGCCGATGCGGAGAAAGCACTAACGAAAATTGAATTTTTGAAAGGCGGTGACTTTTCGCTTCCGCTCGTCTTCGCCGTCACGGTCGAATTCGCAGCCGAGAGCGAAGATGCCGGCGAAGTTAGTCAACGCGACAAGTAGACTTGCGTGTTGACCAGGCGGTAACCCAGTGATCGGTGCATGCTCCTCTTTCACCCTTTAAAAAGTAGATGGTTGTCCCATGAAAAGACTTTTCATTCTGATCCTTATCGGCATGCTTCAGTTTGTCAGTGTGTTGCAAGCACAGGAGCAAAACCCGGAACGACCTCGTCAGGCTCGTCGCGGTGGCGGATTCGGCGGTCCGATTGAACTCGGTCCAGACGACAAGCAACTCTACCCAGATCCTGCAGATAGCATTGTCGAAAAACGCGACGACATTCCGCACGGCAAGCTGGAGATGATCGAATATGAGTCGAAGACGGTCGGCACGACTCGCAAGATGAACGTCTACACGCCGCCAGGATACTCGACGGAGAAGAAGTATCCCGTGCTGTATCTGCTGCACGGCATCGGCGGCGACGAAACCGAATGGCAACGCTTCGCGACTCCCGACATGTTGTTTGACAATCTGATCGCTGATGGCAAAGCGGTTCCGATGATCGTCGTCATGCCAAACGGTCGCGCGCAGAAAAACGATCGCGCCGAAGGCAACGTGATGGCCAGTGCTCCCGCCTTTGCCGTTTTCGAGAAGGACCTGCTCGACGACGTCATCCCCGCGATCGAGTCACGTTACTCCGTTCAGGCCGATCGACAACATCGAGCCCTCGCCGGGTTGTCGATGGGCGGCGGCCAGTCGCTGAATTTTGGGCTGACGCACCTGGACACGTTTGCCTGGGTCGGCGGGTTCTCGTCCGCGCCGAATACGAAGGCCCCTGAGGAATTGATTCCCGATCCCGAAAAGCCAAAGAGCACTCGAGCTGTTGTAGTTGTCCTGTGGAAACAAGGATGGACTGATTCGGATCAGCCAGCGATTGCAGCGTTACCTCAAGGAGAACGAGGTTCCGCACATTTGGAACGTTGACTCACACGGGCACGATCCGACCCACTGGCGAAACAACTTGTACCACTTCGCCCAATTGGTCTTTCAAGGATTCGCCAGCGATGATTCGCTCCGGTGGAGGCAAAGGAGCACGACAAACGACGCGCCAGCCGAAACAGATGAACAAACAGTCCAGAAACTTCCCGAAGGAATCAAAGACGACTTCCAACCGGCATCGACCAATCAATCTGGCAAAGAATATCCACAAGTCAACTCGCAGGGGCGTATTAAATTCCGAGTCGATCGCACCGGAAGCGAAGAGCGTTGCGACAACCTTTCGCGACAGCACCGAATTCGTCAAAGGCGACGACGGTGCGTGGATCGGATACTCCCGTCCACTTGATGAAGGATTCCACTACTACGAGTTAATCATCGATGGAGCACACGTACCCGATCCGAATAGCAAGTACTACTTCGGTGCGATGCGGTGGGGAAGCGGCATTGAAATTCCCGCCACGATCGTGATTTTTACGCGCTCAAGAACGTTCCGCACGGGCAGGTTCGCGAAATCTTCTTTCATTCCGAAAGCACTGATTCCGAACGTCGCGCATTTGTTTACACCCCGCCCGGCTACGACAGCGATCAACAAACGCGCTACCCCGTGCTGTACCTGCAACACGGTTGGGGCGAAAACGAATACGGTTGGAGCGTCCAGGGTCACGCCGGTCTGATCATGGACAATCTGATCGCGGAAGAAAAAGTCAAGCCATTCATCATCGTGATGACTTACGGAATGACCAATGAGGTTCGCATCGGCGGACTGCGAAACTTTGATATCAAAGATTTTGAAACGGTGCTGGTCGACGAATTGGTTCCCTACGTCGACCAGCATTTTCGTACTCTGACCGATCAACCCAATCGCGCGATGGCTGGTCTTTCGATGGGCAGCATGGAAACCAAGTCGATCACGCTCCGCAATCTCGACAAATTCTCGCACATCGGACTCTTCAGCGGCGCGACGATCTCCAAGGAAGACGTTGAGAACACGGAAGGCTTTAAGGACAAGGTGAAACTCGTATTTGTCAGCTACGGCAGCAAGGAAGTTGGCGGGGATCGGCCACGACGTGGTGGCGATCCGGCAGACAGCGTCAAGCAGTTGAAAGAACTTGGCGATCAATGCCCACTACTATTTGTCGCCCGAAACAGCTCACGAATGGCAATCGTGGCGACGCAGTTTGAAAGAGTTCGCTCCGCTGTTGTTCCAACCCGACGACAAGCTCTCGGGAATCTGGGACATTGACTTTGATACGCAGATCGGTCTGCAGAAGTACGTCATGAGCTTTAGCCAACAGGGCGGCCAAATTGTGGCAAAGGCCAAGGCTGACTTGAGCGGACGAACCAGAGAGGTTGAATTTGCAGAGGTTGAATTGAAGGACGATGTCGTTTCATTTGTCGAGAACCTGAGCTTTGGCGGCAATGAAATTCGCATCGAGTACGCTGGAAAGATCATTGGTGATACGATCGAGTTTTCACGCAAGGTCGGTGACTTTGCAAGCGAACAAGCTACCGCCAAACGCTCGTCCTCTGTCGAAGACTTGATGACTGAGAACGCGAAGGCAACGCACCAGATTGGTCCCAGCTCTGACCGTCAATAGGCAGTGCCTATGGCTGATGCGGTCGACCCGATGGCCAAAGCGGCTCAGAAGCATGGTGTGAGTCACCGACATAAACTCGCTGGTAAACAGCTTCCACGGCCTTGGCTTCGATCCCCTCTGGCGTTTGATTAAATGCTGTAACCTTGAAGTGGTCGTCGTCCAACAATTCGAACTCGGTTCTCCAGCCCCAACGAGGTTGGTCTACGCCCGTGTCGTACTTCCCCAGCACGCTAAAGCCCCGAGGTGTCGCCTGGCCCTCGGAGAACAGGATGGCTTGGCTCATATGAAAGTCATCCACCCAACTGATCTGAAACTGTTTTGTTATCGGATTAAAAGCGATTAATTCCTCACCCTGCCGCGGCTTGCCCTGGATGGATCCCGTGTATTGGTGCCTGAGGAAATTTTTTCCAAGCAAAATGCTCAGCTTGCTGGTTATTTTGGATTCATCTGCCAGCTTGTCGGGTTCGAACCAGGTCCGACAGGAACCCTCCCACTGACCCACCAGTTTTTGAAAAAGTTCCTCGGATGAAAGCATAGTTCGGTTTCCTTGGTTCGAACGAGCAACGGCGGCTAACGCCCAGATTCCAGCAGGCTCAGCAGGTCAGCAATCTCCTGCTTGCTGAGAATCTCCAGCATGCCAGCTGGCATGATCGAAGTTTGGCTGTAAGACATTTCCTCAATTTGATCGTGCGGAATCAGAGCCGATTTATCCGCGTTCAGCTGAAGCTGTACTCCATCGTCCGCACGTCGCAGGACGAGTCCGTTGAAGACTTGCCCATCGATGGTCAAGATTTTCATTGGCTGAAAGCTCTGTTCGATGCGCGAGCTGGGGAAGAGGATTGCTTCCAACAGGGCTTCGCGAGTTCGGCTTTGGCCAATCCGTGTCAGTTCGGGGCCAATTCTGCCGCCCACATAACCCAACTGATGGCAGCCGGCGCAGGCCGCCTTGGAGCCACGAAAAACCTCCAGGCCGCGGAGCGCATCGCCTTCGGGTAGCGAACTCAAACATTGCTGAACCTGCTGAGCAATGTCTTGACTGGGCGCGACCAAGGTCCGTGCTGTAGACTTGGCTAAATCGCGTAGTTGCGGGTTGCGGCTGCGATACAGATTCTCGATAAATCCCTCTGGCAGTGTTCGCGCCGCGGGCAACTCTGCCAACTGTTCCAAGAGACGCTGATCGACAACGTCTACTTGGGCGGTACTGATCGCCTGGACGGCGATGGCCAGGCCGGTCGGAGGTAAATCCGATAATCCGCCCAGCAGTTGTTCGGCGTGCTCGGGATTGATGCGCATTCGTTGCAGGGCGGGAGCGATAAGCGGTGCCTGCGAATCCTGCAGAAACATGTCCAGCAGTTGCTGGGTGAGTTGCGGAGCGTCCCAGCTATGGTTGGCTGGCAAGCTCTGGAGGGCAGCAATCTTATCTGCCAATTTTGGGGTGGCATGGATGGAATCGTGAAGTGCCTCGACCAGCGGCTTGCAGTCCGGGGCAGACAGATCCAGCCGCGACAGCAGCCTCAACACCCGCGGGGGTTCGTGCTGGAACCATGCCAACAGCGGCTGGATACACGCGGCGGGCGGTGAGCGTCCCTGCCAGCCCATGAACATTTGCTCCAGTCCAGGCTGCCATGACGGTTCGTGATGGTGAGCCGCAATCCACTCGGCCATCTGCTGGTGCAATGCGCTTTGCTCGCGCCAGGCTGAGAATAAAGGCATGAAATCCGGCTCGGGAGAGCGGATGGCGGGCAACGCTGCAGACAACCATTGCGGCCGCTGGCAGAGGATCTCAACGGCCAATTGCTTTTCGGCAGGTTTACCGTTTAGGCTGGCCAACACCGCCTGTTGTGGCAAGAAGGGAGTGTTGCTCAGGTTGCTCAACACGCGCAAGGCAGCCGCGCGATTCTCGGGCCATTGGCTGTCCAGGTAGGCGGCGACCGCCTGGGGTTGGTCGATTTCCATCAGGGCATACAAACACGAGTGTTGGAGAATGCGATCTGCGGCTGCGGTGCGTTGGTAGGTCATCAGGGCATCCACCGACTGAGCATCGCCGATGCGCCCCAAGGCTTCGGCCGCAGCCCGCAGCACGCCGCTCGACGGCGGTTGGGTCGCATGATCTGCAGCCGAAAACAGACGCTCCAGGTTGCCCTTGGCTGGCAGGTAGCGGTGCACGGAAATGGCATGACAGGCCGCCTGCACTACTTCCGCTGTGTCAGACTGCAGCGCGGTGGCGAGCGCCTCCAGCGCAGAAGGCGTGTCCACGAAGGACAAGGCCCACAGGCCATCCAGTCTCCGTTCACGTGGTAGCCCAGAATCCTGCATGATCATCCTCAGCGGCTCCACGGCCGCGTCGCCAATTTGCTGCAGCCGCAACAGCGACATCCGCGATACCCAGGGACGCGAGTCGCTGATGAGTGCCGTGCAAGCTGCCACCGATGCTTGCGACCAGTCGATTTCAGGTTGGCGGTGCTGGGCAGGTATTTGAGTTGACCCCCGAACGCGATAGATTCCACCTGCGGCGGTCTGCTGATCGACGCGCGATGTAGGACAGCACAAGCCATACCAGCCGCCCGTGTCGATCACCAACAGACTCCCATCGCCATCTTCAACGATGTCCGTCGGATGGAAATCGATACGGTTGGCCACCAGCAGATCCGTATCCAGCGTCTGGAAAGTAGCCTGTGTGGGAAGCAAGCGATGCAGCGATATCTTCTGCAAATTGAACTGGGCAGCGACCAGCGTTCGCGCGTCGTCACCAGCCGCAGAGGACGTCAGCAGAGCCTTGGAGTTCAAACAAATCAGACCACTCGGGGCGGCCGGCCCCAGTTGCGTCATGATCGGCATCAGCGGCCCAGTTCGCGCCAAGCCTTCGATTACCTGATGATCCTTGCCGTAAACGCCGCCGTAGATCGCATGGGCAATGCCATCCCTCAAGCCATTGCCAGGATGCTGAAGAAAAGTACTGGTGAAAAAACGCTCGCCCTCGGGTGTGAAAGCCACTTCCACGGGATTGTCCATGCCGCCGCTCATCACCGGTTCAATCGGCCCACCATTCAATGCGTCGGCGAAATATGTGCGCGGCCGAATCCCGTAACTGGCCGCCGCCAATCAATTCATGGGTTTGCTCGGCAAAGGCGCCTTTGCACCAGTAGATCCAACCGTCACGCCCCAGATAGGGTCCATGCAAATCGTTGGCACAGCCCGTGAGCGTCTGTCCGTCAAACCATATCTCGCGAGATTCGCATACGCCGTCGCCATCTGCGTCACTCAGTTTCCAAATCTGAGGCGGGGCACACACCAAAAGCTCGTTGCCCAAACACAATACGCCTTCGGCAAAAGGCATTTTGTCCGCGGCCACAATGCGCCGGTCAAAGTTTCCATCGCCATCATCATCGACCAAGCGGACAATGCGATGCAGCAGCAATTTATTATGCTCCTCGATCGGCTTGGCCACGCCGCCAGACTCCACCACCACCAGTCGACCACTGGCGTCCCAGTCGGCAACCACTGGCCAATGCACCAAGGGCTGGCTGGCTGCGGACTCAATGGTCAAACCCTCAGCCAGCGTGAATTGGATGTTGCCGACTTGCTGAGTGTTTTGCGAATGCGTCGTTTGCGCCTGGGTAGTTTGAGATTGCGTCGTTTGTGCCTGGGCCTGGCAAGCCAGCGGGGCGAGCAGGCTCAGCAGCATTCCCGCAGCCAGAGCCGGCGTTCGCAGGGGAGCAGCTCGCATGCCAACGGCTTGCAGCGCACAAGGGACAACAGATCCGCTTCGTAGGAATCTCATCTGCATGCTAGTCTTTGTCCCAAAGGGGTCTGACCCTTTGGAGGCGAGTCGAATTTACACCTGTTTTTTGGTACTCGCCGGACTGGTCAGATCCCTTTTGGGACAAAGCACAGTCTCTTAACCCCAGTCTTGGATGATTGCCAACAACGCTTCCTTAAACCTGATAACTTAGCCTGTTTCAGAATAACATGCCGGCGGTCGCTGTGCCGCGACTCACTTTGGCTCTTTCCTTTTTGTCCGCGAGGTTGACATGAAACACACCATCAAAGAAGAGTTGCGGGGGGTGGCGATTTTTGTGGGCATCATTTGGGCCGTGTATTTCGTCGACTTGGTTTTGCCAGGCACCTTCAATAACTGGGGTTTGGTCCCGCGCACGGCCTGGGGTCTGCTGGGCATTCCCCTGTCCCCCTTCCTGCATGCCAACTTCAGCCACCTGCTGAGCAACACGATTCCGCTGACGATCTTGCTGGTGCTGTTAGCGGGTTCACGAACCAGCTCCTGGGAGACGGTGGTGGGCCTGGTGGTGCTCGGCGGAGCTCTGCTGTGGGCCTTCGGTCGCAGTTCGATTCACATTGGCGCCAGCGGTTTAATCTACGGGCTGATTGCCTTTTTGATCGTTTCTGGATTCAGGGAAAAGCGAATGGTACCGATGTTGGTGGCCATCTTGGTCGGCTTTTTATACGGCAGTACCCTGTTTTTCGGTGTGCTACCCAGCGCCGGCAGTCAGGTTTCCTGGGACGGCCATTTATTTGGCGCCATTGCTGGCGCTCTATTGGGCTACTACGTAGTGGATGAACAGCCTGGCGAGTCCATTCCGGCCGAGAGGCTTAACGCCTTTTGAGAAATGGTAGGCATCGCACTGTGCGGGGGAGGTAGATTTTTCTTGATTCATCCAACCAGCTACAGAACGAGCCGTTTAGGCCTTAGCTCCCGCTTTTCCAAGTGGAATCGGAGCTATTGCTTTGTCAAAGTTTCATTTGGGGATGGAAGGGAAAAAGGGGTCGGACACCAAAAGCCGGAACGGCCCTTCGGGTGCTTCGCACTTTTGGTGTCGGACCCCTTTTTCCCAACGCATGTCTAACCCAATTTTTATTCCTGACAAAGCACTGGTCCCCAAACGGCTCTTGGTGAGTCCCTGTGGTTGAGCCTTGAGCTTACAGGGCTTGGAAGGCTTCCATCTCACGCGCCAGTCGCTTACGGGCAACGTGCAGTCGTCGCTTGATGGTCCCCACTGGCGCTTCAAATTGCTCAGCCATTTCTATCAAGGATTGGCCGCCGATGTAGAACGCTTCCAGCGTTTGCCGGTCGAGTTCCCCTAGCCGTTCCAATCCGCTGCGCACTTGTTCGCAGCGCTCGCTGTCGAGAACGCCGTCTAGCGGCGAATCCCCGGCGCTCAAGGCTGACTCCAGGCATGCAGCCTCCATGGAGACGGTGATGCGTCGGCGAGTTAGCTGATTGATCGCCATCCGTCGCACGATTTGTCGCAGCCAGCCACCGAACGCCTCGGGTACCCGCAATTGTTCCAAGCGATCGAAGGCATGCATGAAGACATCTTGCACCAACTCTTCGGCTTCGTCCCAATTCCCTAGCTTGCGATAGGCGAGTGCCAAGGCCGATCCGCGGTATTGCTCGTACAGAGCGCACTGCGCTTCGCGGTCCCCGCGCTGTGCCGCGGCGACGCGTTCAGCGATAGAAGCAAGTGAGTTTTCCAAAGGTTCAGCTAGCATAGGTCGATTCCCTCTCTCCTCGGGCTTTCCTGAACATTGCTGACCGATTACAGCAACGACAGTTGGGGCCGGGGCCATGTCGTGGATTGCTAATGGGCAGGAGAGGTTTTTTTCCGCGGGGCGTTGGCCAGGGTGACGGGTAGCCCAAGGGCTCGATCACGACCGGGTTAAACGCGGCGCGGCAACCAGTTGAACAGCATCTAGGCTGTCTCAAACCGGGGTCTCTACCTGCGATGTGTTGGTCCCGCGGACAGGTGCCGAGCACGGTCTGCGGGCGTGTCAATGCGGGGGTTAGCCCCGCGATCTGACTGTGGCCAACCTGGCGGCAAATGCCGAGGATGGGGCTGGACAGACAGCTGGAGCCATGTTGCCTAAATGCCTGAACATGCCGGGTTGTTTACCCGGCATGGGATTTCCCGCCGTCAGACGCCGAGCGTCCGCGAAGGCAAATCGTGGCTGGCATGACTCGAGCCAATACCCCAAATCCATTAGCAGATATCCACGCAAATGGGTGAGATGGAGGAACATGCGCCCAGCACTACCAGCAAATTCGCAAGCAAACACGCGGCTAAGCGCGGAGGCGATCGAGCTGGAAATGGATGTTTGACGCATGGCTATTCCTCCCTCACGCCAACAAGGGGCGTGAACTGAGAGAGAGAGTTAATCTTTTCGCGAAGTCCTGTGGACCTTGCGGGAAGCTGACGAGCTTCACTGCTGCAGCGGCCAGTCATTGGCTGACGACCGACTGCTGCCAAAAAAGCTTACCGCAAAGCGGACGGAAAGACAAATCGGATTTGTCTCCCGCTCACCCGCGATACAGCCTAGACAGGCTGCCGCCCGCGAGGTTCGCTACTTCCAACTTAATTCGTCGAGTTTTTGTTTCCAGCTTGTGCATTTTTTCACATAATTGAATTGGCCGAGGCAGGCTGCCCACCCAGGCTCGACACCAGCGAATTTTGCGATGAATTTGCGGGCCCAGCGGGCAAATACTATCATGCATGCCAGGGTAGAAAATTCGATCGAGCCTCAAGCAAGCTAAAGGTGAAACTATGCCCATGATTCTCGTGGCGGACGATTCGGAACTGGATCGCAAGCTGATCATTGAAATACTGCAAAAGGAACCTTTGGATTGGTTGATCGAAGTCGTGGACTCGGCGGAAGCGGCTATCCACCTGATGCGCGAAATCGCCTTTGACGTCGTAATTACCGATGTGTTGATGGAAGGAATGTCCGGATTGGAACTGATGAACCAGGTTCATCGCCAGCCGCAACGGGTACCGGTGATCGTCATTTCTGGGCAAGACAATCAGGCGGCGGCTGTCGAAGCGCTGAGGCATGGGGCGGCCAGCTATGTAGCCAAGAGCGAGCTATCGGCCCGGCTCGGCGAAACCGTTCGCCAGGTGCTCGAGGCGGCGCGTACGGAGCTGAATTACCAGCATCTGATTTCGTGTGCGGACGAAATGCGATTCAAGTTCGAATTAAGGAATGATCCCGCCCTTATCCAGCCCCTGGTCAATCTATTGCAGCGAATGTCCGACGGTATGAATCTGCTGTCCAGTGACGCCCGTACGCGTTTGGGAGTTGCCATCGATGAAGCCGTAACCAACGCGATGTGCCACGGTAATCTGGAATTGAGCGAAGAGGAAATGGCCGACGTTCACAAACATCTTCACTCCTCTGCCAGCATTGAGGCCATTGCCAGTCGCAGTAACAAGCCGCCCTACTGCGAGCGCTTTGTGCATGTCTCGGCGGGTATTTCCAAAGAGGGTATCAAGGTTGTTATTCGCGATGATGGCAAGGGCTTTCGCTGGGACCAGGCCCGCAGCGATGGAGAGCATCGCGGCATTACCCTGATTCAGAACCTGGTCGACAAGGCCACATTCAGTGATTGCGGCAACGAGGTGACCCTGGTCAAATTCCGCGATCAGTCGCCCGCCTCCACGACCAAGGAAACGCAGACGGTCTAGTGCGATATCCAGACTGGAAATGGAAACCCAGCTGACCAGAGCCCTAGCGGGTTTTGGCCAATCGGCGATAATTGCGGCGTTCGCACTAAGAAAACCGAGTGACCAGGAATACGATCCGCATGAGTCCAACCGATTCGCATCCGCACGAGCGAGGCTCCGAAGAAAAACCGCGATTGAACTTTATTGAGCAAGAAATCGACAAAGATCTGCAGCTCCCGAAGCTGGCAGGCAGAACGCTCAAGACCCGTTTTCCTCCCGAGCCCAATGGTTATCTGCACATTGGGCATGCCAAGAGCATCTGCTTGAATTTTGGCTTGGCCCAACAGTATGGCGGCACCTGCAATCTGCGCTTCGACGACACCAATCCCAGCAAGGAAGAGCAGGAATACGTCGATTCGATCCAGCAGGATGTGCGCTGGCTGGGATTCGAATGGGATGGCTTGCACTACGCCTCCGACTACTTCGAGCAGTTGTATGATTGGGCCGTGCAGCTGATCCGCGATGGCAAGGCCTACGTGTGTGATCTGTCCAGCGAAGAGACGCGGAAGTACCGAGGTACCCTGACCGAACCCGGCCAGAATAGTCCCTACCGGGATCGATCGGTCGAGGAAAATCTCAGCCTGTTTGAAGCCATGAAGGCGGGTCAATTCAAGAATGGCGAACGCACGCTGCGAGCCAAGATCGATATGGCTGCTCCCAATGTCAACCTCCGCGATCCGGTCATGTATCGCATTCTGCATGCGCATCATCATCGCACCGGCGACACGTGGTGCATCTATCCGATGTACGATTGGGCTCACGGTCAAAGCGATTCGATCGAAAGCATTACGCATTCCATCTGCACGTTGGAGTTCGAAGACCATCGACCGCTGTACGACTGGTATTGCCAGAATCTGGGGATTTATCATCCGCGGCAAATCGAGTTTGCGCTTGAATTTGTCGTACACCGTGATGAGCAAACGCAAGCTGCTGCAATTGGTTCAGGAAAAGCATGTCAGCGGTTGGGATGATCCGCGGATGCCAACCATCAGCGGCTTGCGTCGGCGGGGATACACGCCCGAGAGCATCCGCAGTTTTTGCGAGCGCATTGGCGTGGCCAAGTTCTACAGCACGATTGATGTGACGGTTCTGGAGAACGCCGTTCGCGAACATTTGAATGCCGTCGCCAATCGAGTCATGGCCGTCCTCAAGCCGTTGAAAGTCGTGATCACCAACTATCCCGAGGATCAAGTCGAGAAGATGGAGGCCGTCAACAATCCGGAAGACGCCTCCGCCGGCACGCGTCAGGTCCCGTTCACCCGCGAGCTGTTCATCGAACAGGATGACTTCATGGAGGATGCCCCGCGCAAGTTCTTCCGGCTGAAGCCGGGAGGCGAAGTGCGCCTGCGCTATGCCTACATCATTCAATGCGATGAAGTGATCAAGGATCCAGCCAGCGGGGCTGTCGTCGAGTTGCGGTGCAGCTACGACCCGAGCACCCGTAGCGGCTCCGAAGAGGGCAGTGAGCGCAAGGTAAAGGGTACCATCCACTGGGTGAGGCGCAACGCAGAATCTGGACGTGGAAGTCCGACTGTACGATCGCATGTTCCTGAGCGAAAACCCGGAAGACGTGCCGTCAGGACAAACCTTTCTGGATAATATGAATCCCGAATGCCTGGAAACGGTGCGGGCCAAAGTTGAACCGGCCTTGGAGCATGCCGGCCCAGGCGACCGCTTTCAATTCGAACGCTTGGGTTATTTCTGCGTCGACAATGTCGACAGTCGCCCAGGCCAGCCAGTCTTCAATCGCACCGTTCCGCTACGTGACTCGTGGGGTAAGATGCAAGCCAAAGGTAAAGCGGATTAAAACCAGCCTCGTGGAGCAGGGCCAGTTTGGCTGGAAAAAGGGTTTATTTAGCGGAAAGCGATGTCGATGCAAGTTTGGCCGGCCATTGATCTACTGGGTGGAAAATGTGTGCGTCTCCAACAAGGGGACTACAATCGCGTGACGGTATTCGCCGATGATCCGAGCGTGATGGCTGCCAAGTGGAAAGAGGCTGGCACCAAGTATTTGCATGTGGTGGATTTGGATGGCGCCCGCGATGGTAGTCCGGTCAACGCACAGGCCATTCAACGCATCGTTGCCGATACGGGACTGATCTGCCAGGTGGGCGGCGGTGTTCGTGACGAGGCGACCATCGAACGCTTGCTAGAGCTCGGACTACAGCGCGTGATCTTGGGTACCCGAGCGCTGCGAGAACCCGCCTGGTTTGCGCAGATGGCCAGCCGATATCCCGCCCGTCTGGTACTGGGCATCGACGCGCGCGATGGCCTAGTCGCCACCGACGGCTGGCTGGAAACCTCAACCACCAGGGCCGTCGATCTGGCCCAACGGATCGCAGGGTTGACGGCCGATATCGCCGCTATTGTCTACACAGATATTGCCAAAGATGGCATGTTGGCCGGGCCGAATTTCGAGCAGTTAGCCTTGATGCAGTCAGCAACAACGGTTCCCGTGGTAGCGTCCGGAGGAGTGACCACGCTGGCGGATATCGAAAGGCTCAAAAGCATGGGCTCCCACGCCGCCATCGTCGGTCGAGCCCTGTACGAGGGCCATCTCGATCTCCGCCATGTGCTTTCACTTTGTCCTCAGTAAGCCGCCCAAGCCAAAGAAAGCTACGGGAACGGTGGTTGCCAGACCTTTTTCGTTGCCAGACGTGTCCCGGGTAGCCCGCAGTCTCAGACTTTCGGGAGCAGCAGCATCCTTTGGGGAATCTTGCCAGGCCAACCACCGCATTCATGCATGGCCAAAGTGGCCCTGGCTAGCTGGACGCAGGCTGTTGAAGCTCTAAAATACCAGCCACTGTGGACTGCCGTCCTAAACCCAAAATAAAGCTGTAAATCTATGTTGGCAAAGATTGTAAGTGCCGGCCGGACCGATATCGGCAAGAAACGCGATGCGAATCAAGACCACTACCTGATTGCCGATCTCAACAAATCCATGCTTGTCCAAGCAACCAGCCTGAAACTGGAAACACAATCCAGGTTGTATGGCATGTCGCATGGAAAACTATTTATGGTGGCCGATGGAATGGGCGGTCATCAAGGTGGTAGTCGGGCCAGCATGCTGGCCATCGATCTGTTGATCAACCATCTCCTCAATAGCATGCACTGGTTCTTTCAAATGGACCGGGATCAGGAAGAACGCGAGCAACGCTTTATTGCTGATTTGAAAAAGATGTTGCAAAGAGCACATGAAGCTATAGAACGCGAATCGAAACAGGTAGTCGACCGCAAGGGAATGGGCACCACCCTGACTATGGCCTATGTGATTTGGCCCTGGATGTACCTGGTACATGCCGGAGATAGCCGCTGTTATCTCGTGCGCAATGATGAGATTCGGCAATTGACCCACGACCACACTGTCTCCAATCAACTGGTTGCCAAGGGAGGCATGACGCAAGACGAGGCTGAGAAATCGCCCTGGAGCAATGTGCTCTACAATGCGCTGGGGGCGGGCGCCTCTGCGGTCGAAGCCGAGGTTCATAAAGTGGCCTTGCAACCCAACGACACCATTATGTTGTGCACGGATGGTCTTTATCGCTATATCCCCGATGAAGAGTTTCTAGGATTGCTGTTGAGCGAAAATGAGCCCGCTGAGTGCTGTCGATCGATGATCGAATTGGCCAACTTCCGGGGTGGGGCCGATAACTCCACGGTTATCGTGGCCCGCCTGGAACAGCCCGATAGCGCAGGACCGAAGACCCGTGTCGCCGCCGAAGTGACTTTGGAGAGACTGCTGGGCGAGGTTACCGGCTTTCACTCGATGCTCGATCCCGGGATAGCCGAAGAAACCGATACGCTGGAGGTTCCCAGCAATGAGCCGGATACACTGGAATACACAGGCAACAACCACTCGGGGCAGAATGCTCGTTAACCACTGCCGAAATCCCATTCCTAGCGCAGGTCGATCACGCATGCTGAAATCAATGATCCCTTGGGCCATACTTGCCCTGCTGTTCCTGTCGGCCAGCTCCATCGCCCAGCAGCCCGAGCTGGAACCTGGTTTTAGCTGGCTGTTTGACGCTAAGTCGCTCGAGGGTTGGGAGGGGAAGCCAGACTTCTTTCGCGTCCAAGATCAAGCCATTGTGGCAGGTAGCCTCAAGCATAAAATTCCCAACAATGAATTTCTGTGCACTCGCAAAGAATTCTCGGATTTTGATTTGCGGCTGGAGGTCAAGCTCCTGGGGGAAGGGCAAAACGCGGGCATCCAATTCCGTTCCGCCCGAGTGCCCAATGAGCATGAGGTCAGCGGTTATCAGTGCGATGTGGGAGCCGCTTTCGACCGACCGGTATGGGGAGCTCTGTATGACGAATCGCGGCGGAGGACCATGCTAGCCGAAGCTCCCAAGGAATCATTGCTCAAGTGGCTCAAGCAAGATGATTGGAACGAACTCCGCGTGCTGGCTGTCGGCCAGCGGATTCAATTGTTCCTCAATGGACATCCCACGGTGGACTATATCGAACGCGATGGCCAGATCCCAAGCAGCGGCATAATCGGATTGCAAATCCATTCCGGCCCGCCCAGCGAAGCCTGGTATCGGCACATCCGCATCAAAGAGCTAAAAACTGCGGAAAAATAGCGTCGGCCAATCCATGTGGCCATCACGCTCCGCAATCATGGTGGCTCGCCCTCGATGGAGTCAGGCAGCTTTCGAAACAAAGCCTTAGGCATGCAGCGATTTGCTTATTTTGATTTGGGAAACGTGCTCGTCACTTTCGATCATGAGATTGCCGTCCGCCAGTTAGCAGATCTGGCAGACTGTTCGCCACAAGCCGCGCGGGCGGTGGTATTCGAATCGGGGCTGCAACTACGCTTTGAAACCGGCCTGATCGATAACCTGGGTTTTGCTTCCGAAGTCAATCGGCAGCTGGGTACACAACTCGCAGTCAACGACATTCTGACAGCGATTAGTCATATTTTTGAGCCCAACCCACCCATCCTGGCTGCACTGGAGAAACTGAGCTCCGCTGGGATTCCCTTGGGTATACTGTCCAATACATGCCAGCCGCACTGGCATTGGCTACAGTCGCAAAATTGGCCCATGATGGATGCAAGTTGGTTTCAGCATGCCATTCTTAGTTACGAAGTACAGAGCATGAAGCCGGACGCGCGCATCTACGAGGCCAGTGAGAACCAGGCAGGTTGCACGGCAAATCAAATTTTCTTTGCCGACGATCGTCCGGAGAATGTGGCCGCAGCAGCTCAACGTGGCTGGGCGACTTATCAGTTCGGTACGGTAGATGGACTGCTGGAACATGTCGACCTGTGGCTCGGCACCCCGTCCTTGCGCTAAGGCAACAGCAAAGAACTGAAAACCAAGGCTTTTAAAGCAACCAAGTTAGAGAGACAAGTTTGAAGAATATGTCCACTGCGCCCGCACGTGTACTGCCTGAATCCAATGGCCGACCGGTTGCCGTTATCGATATCGGCGCGACAAGTATTCGCATGGCGATTGCCGAGATCGATGACAGTGGCAAGGTCTTTCCTTTGGAAAGCCTGTCCCAAGCGGTCACGTTAGGCAAGGATACCTTTACCCAGCGTCGTATCAAAAAGAGTTCGATCGAGGACTGCGTCCGCGTGCTGAAGAGTTACCGCCGCTTGTTACTCGAGTATGGGATTTCGCGCCCGGATCAGATGCGTGTGGTAGCTACCAGCGCGGTTCGCGAAGCCATCAATCGTTTGGCTTTTCTCGATCGCGTCTATATTGCAACCGGCATGGAAATCGAGCCCTTGGACGAGGCTGAGGTGATCCGCATTACCTACATGGGCATCCAGGCCCAATTGCAAGCCGATCCGGCACTCGCCTCCAGCCGGTCAGTAGTCGTCGAAGTGGGTGGAGGAAGCACCGAGGTATTGGTCGTTCAGTCGGGCAATGTGTTGTTCTCGAATACCTATCGACTCGGTTCGCTGCGCTTGTTGGAACAGTTGGAAAGGTTTGACGCCCCGCCGGGCAAGCAGCGAGCCATGATGGAGAGTCAAATTCTGCGGATCGTGGCCCAGATTCGCGAACATGTGGCCAGCGATGTACCCCTGCAAATGATCGCCTGTGGAGGCGATATGCGCTTTGCCGCTGGGCACTTGCTTGAAGACTGGGAGCCATCGCTCCTGGCCTACTTGCCGCTGGAAAAGCTCAACAATCTAGCCCGACAAATGCTCAACATGAGCGAAGATGAAATCGTGCAGCGCTACGGAATCGGCTTTCAAGATGCCGAGACCGTGGCCCCAGCACTATTATGCTACGTGCTGCTGGCGCGCTCATTCGAACAAAATGAAATTGCTGTATCGGACACGAATCTCCGCGATGGATTGCTGGAGGATATGGCGGTCCGCGATGTGTGGACCACCAACTTTCGCAGTCAAGTTATTCGATCGGCCATCAGTTTGGGACGTCGCTTTGACTTTGACGAAAAGCACTCGCGACATGTGGCCAGCCTGAGTCGCAAGATCTTCTCGGACCTTCAAGCCGAGCACGATTTGGAACCCAAGATGGAGTTGATCCTGTATCTGGCCGCACTGCTGCACGATATCGGCTTGTATATCAACGCCCGCAGCAATCACAAGCACTCGATGTACATCATCCGCAACAGCGAACTCTTCGGCTTGAGCCGCAAGGATGTCTTGCTGGTGGCACTGGTTGCCCGTTACCACCGCCGCAGCAGTCCCCAGCCTCAACACGAGGGCTACTCGACCCTCGATCGCAATGGCCGTGTGGCCGTATCCAAGTTGGCAGCCATCCTCCGCATCGCTATCGCTTTGGACGATTCGCGCAGTCAACGCATTACCGATATCCAATGCCGTTTTGACAAGAAACGCCTGGTTATCACCACTCCCGGTGTCGAAGACGTCTCGCTCGAGCAGCTCGCGCTCCGCCAAACCGGTAGCCTTTTCGAAGAGACCTACGGACTGCCCGCCCAGATTCGCCCCATGCGTAAATCGCAGTGAAGCCTCGTCCGCAATGAACTACCAAATTAGCCGGAACGCGTTAGCGTCCGGTTCCCTAAGAACCGGGCCTAACGGCCTACGGCTGATGCGAGTTCGGTAGTTTATTTGCGGATGGACCTTAATTCGACAGCGCCAGTTTCAAGTGTCCACCAGGCACGACGCGCGAGCGAGTCAACGACTTACAGCCGCACACTCTCTCGCGCGTCATGCATGGTTTTGCGGCATTTCAGCAAAAACTAGCGCTGACCAAGCTAGGGGGTGCGTCGCAAGACCAGCAGACGGATTTCAATTCCCTGGTTGCCGGCCAGCACGGGCGTTGCGAGCGTCAGCGCGCCGGTACCGGCCGACAACTCAATGTGGCCCATGTTCAGGGGACGAAAATCCTTCACCAGCGATTCGGTTGCCCGCGGCACGCGGTCGTTCTCGGCACCTCGGGCCGGTGGGTCATGGGCCTCGCTCAGCGTGTGCCGCAGCCTGGCATCGGCAAAACTCAGCTCGAGCACCGTACCTAGCGCCGATTCAGGGCAGGTATAGTAGACCTCCACTTGAAAGCTGCCGCCGGACAAGACTTCGATGGGCCAGCTGACTTGATCATTGTCTTGCTTCCAGTTGGTGAAGTACGAACAATTGGGAGCCTTGGCAGAGCGCTCCACCTGCCCATGTGGATCTCCGTCTCGAGCTGGTAGTTGGGTGGCCGGGGCGCCGGGATAACCCACCGTAAAGGGTCGCAGAGCGACTTGGTGTTCCAGCATTTCGGCCTGCCAGCGGCGGGCTTTCTCGCGCAGAGTGCGTGCCAATGCAGGCTGCTGTTCAGCCACATCCACACGTTGGCCAGGGTCAGCCTGCATATCGAACAATCTTCCCTGTTCGTCCAAGCGATACTGTTGGGTTCGCAGGCTGCATTTTTGATTCCAGATCGAGTAGATCTCGCGATCAGTCAGCGTTTCTGCATCGGCTGTCAGCCAGGGAGTGAGGCTGATGCCATCCAGCGGCTTGCCGCCAGTCAGCGGCACATCGGCAAGTTCGGCCAGCGTGGGCAGCAGGTCAATGGCTCCGCTGATCTGCCGAACCAAGGTGTTGGGCGCGATGTGTCCGGGCCACGAAAGGAACAGGGGGGATCTCAAGCCGCCTTCGTCGACGGATCCCTTTTTGCCCTTCATATCACCATTCCAACGAAAGCTGTTGGGGCCGTTGTCGGTCATAAAAACCACGATGGTGTCATTCCTCAATTCCAGCTCATCGAGTTTGGCGAGGATGCGTCCAACGTTGGTATCAATGCACTCGACCATGGCCAGTGCGGCCCGTGTAAAGTCTTCATCCTCTTTGTCGTTTGACCTGGCTTTCAGCGCCAAGGGCTTGTCCCGCATGCGGTCCCAATACAAATCGGGAACTTGCATGGGAGCATGCGGGGTTGGTAGCGGAACATAGCAAAAGAAATTGCGTTGTGCGTTCTGCTCGATAAAGCTGATCGCATTGTTGGTAAAGTCATCTACCAAGTACCCATCACCACGCACCTGTTCGCCATTGCGTTCCAGTGGCGGCGAGAAGTAATCACCCCAGTGTCCCGAACAATATCCATAGAATTCGTCAAAGCCCCGTGCGTTGGGGTGATAGGGAAACTGCATGCCGTTATGCCATTTCCCGAAGGCGGCGGTGGCGTATCCCGCGTCATGAAAACGATCTGCAATCGGTAACTTCATCGAGATTCAAGCGTTCGTCACCGCGAGAGACACCCGATACGCCACCTCGTGGATGATAGCGGCCCGTTAGAAACTCAGCGCGCGTCGGAGCGCACACGGAACACACATAGAATCGGTCGAATTGCGCGCCGCTCTTGGCTAGCGCGTCGAGATGCGGAGTAGCGATATTCTTGTTTCCATGCAGGCTGAGATCCCCCCAGCCCATATCGTCAGCCAGGATGAAAACGATGTTTGGACGAACGGCAGTTTGGGCCCACGCTCCACCGGGTAGCAGGCACAGCATGAGGACCGCCGCCAGGCTGTAAACAGCCAGTGACATGCTTGGCTGACGCGAAGAGGCGTCGCCTGCTGGACGACCAGCCCAGATTGCAAATATTCGCTTCGTAGGCTGAGGGAACCAAGTCATGCTCGTGTCCTAGGGCTGGAGGCGTGGGTTGACATTGGAATTATACAGAACACGAAGAACGTTGTCCGGCTCAATGAGCAGCCAAGGCGCTCTCCTCAACAATGAATGCGCTTGGTGAGCCAGGCGGACGAGATTTTAGGCGAAGTGGCTAAAGCTCTTGACGAACCACCTGGCGGAACAAGCAGATTGGAATCAGCAAGCCGATCATCCACTCCGCCGCAGTCAACCACAGATACAGTGCATGCGCAGCATAAAAGCCGGTTGGACACCGAATGCACTGGAAGTCCATCATGGATGTCAGCTGGTAGTGCCAGGCAATCAATGCGACATTGAGCACGGCTGCCAGGCTGACCAGGACCCACAAAGCTCTACTGCGTTTTCGAGCGGCTTCCACAAATAGCATGATGATGAACACCGATGACAATCCGTTGTGCCATTGTGTTACTTGTTGGGTTATGAAGCCCTGTCCAAGCGCACCGATTTCTTGTGTTCCAATGGGAACCACAATGGCCGCGTAGAAGCATAAGCCGCCCCACCAAAGGCCCCACATGATGAGCAACGCGTATTGCCACACCGACCGTATTGTCTTGTTATTGATCGCGATGCTAAGCCAGTTTCAATTTTCCGGTGCTGTCGCCGAATTCATCAAGGTCGACGCCGACGGAACTCAGCATACTGAGATAAAGATTGTTCAAAGGAGTTTCGGATTCATAGCGGATATGAGTCCCTGGGGTCACGACCCCGCCTCCGCGACCAGCCAAGAGAATTGGCAAATCGTGATGGTCGTGGCGATTGCCGTCACGAATGGCTCCCCCGTAAACCACCAGGCAATTGTCCAACAGCTTGCCCTCGCCATCGGGCGTATCTTTGAGCTGCTTCAGGAAATAGGCAAACTGATCGGCAAAGAATTTGTCGATGGCGGCGATCTTGGCGACTTTTTCTTGGTCATTCTGGTGGTGGGATAACTGGTGATGGCCATCATTGACGCCAATCATGGGGTAAGTCTTGTTGCTGCCCTCATTGCCTAGCATGAAGGTTCCAATGCGGGTGGTATCGGTCTTGAAAGCCAGTACCAGCAAATCGTACATCAGCCGAATATGCTCGCCGATATCCTCGGGTTTTTCATCGGGTCGATGCGCCGAGACATCAAAGGGCAAGGGCTCGGTCATGCGGTCGATGCGCTTTTCAATATCGCGGACGCTCATAAAATATTCGTCCAGCTTGAGGCGATCTTGCTGCCCGAGCTCGCGGCGCAATTGTCGGGCATCTTCGGCGACGATGTCCAGGATGGAGCGTTCGAACAGCAGTTCGCGTTTCTCAACCTTGGAGCCGGCTGCGCCATTGCCGAACAGGCGTTCGAAGGCCAGTCGTGGATTGACCTCTTTGGCCATCGGCTGTGTGGCGGTTCGCCAGGAAATATTGTTCGAGTAAGCACAGGCGTAGCCGCTGTCACACGAGCCGGCGGCGCGACCCGATTCGGTGCCTAATTCGATCGATGGCAAACGCGTCGTCCGCCCATATCGTTCAGCCGCAATTTGGTCCACACTCTGGCCAACCCGCATGCTGGCACCACTGGTCTTCAGCGGATGTGCGCCGGTTAGAAAGGCGGATGCGCTTCTGGCATGATCGCCAGGACCATCGCCCAGGGAGCGAGCATTGACTTGCGCTAGGCCGCTGAGCACTGAAAACTCGCTTTTCAATTCTCCCAGGGCTTCCAACGAGGGTTTGACCTCCCACTCGGCTCCAGTGCTCTCCGGTTGCCAGCGCTCGGGATTGGTGCCATTTGGAAAAAATACCCAAGCCAACCTGACGGGACTGGTGCTGGTTGGGCTTGCAAAAGCGCTGTCGCGCAGGCAGCATGGACTCGAGCAAGGGCAAGCCTAAGGCCGTGGTTCCCATGCCGCGAAGGACGGATCGGCGATGCAGTTTGCGTTTAGTCACGGTTGAGTTTCCTCGATGCTAGAGGCTGTTTGGTCTGTCTCACGACGTCTCTGTGTAAAGGCATGGCTGGTAACCACCCCGCGAATGAAAGCGGATAAGCGATAATCATCGGCTGCAGCGGTAGTCAGTATTTCGTCGATCGCGCACTGGTCAAATGGTTCCAGCCCGCGTCCGAGGGCATAGGTCAGCAGTTGTTCGGCGAAATGGCGGTGAATCTCAGGTTGGCGAGTTGCGAGTAACGATACCAATTCGGCCGGACCGGAAAAACTGCGACCGTCGCTCAGTTGGCCTGCCGCATCCACGGGCTGTTGGCCATCGCGATCACGCCATTGGCCAATCGCATTGAAATTCTCAAAGCCCAGTCCCAAGGGATCCATTACCTTGTGGCAGCTGGCGCAACTGGGATTACTGCGGTGTAGCTCCAGTTGTTGGCGCAGCGTGAGATCGGCATGCTCTTTCTGCGTGGCTTCCAAGGTTGGCACATTGGGCGGGGCGGGTGGCGGAGGATCTCCCAGCAAACTCTCCAAAATCCACTTGCCACGTTTGACCGGACTGGTGCTGGTCGGATTGGAAGTCAACGTCAGGATGGCAGCTTGCGTCAAAATCCCTTGGCGATTTTCGGGCAGTTCCACGCGCAGCCAACGCTCTTCTTCCAGGTAGTCCATTTCACGCTCGGCGCTGGCGGCATCGCGACGATAACCGGGGCCCTGAGCGGTACAGCTCGCGGGGATCGCGACCGTCAAATTCCATCCCATATAGTTCGGCCAATCGCGGATTGACGAAGCTAAAATCGGCATCGAGCAGCGTCGACAACGGTAGATCTTGCTTCAGAATCTCTTGGCAGAAAAGTTCGGTTTCATGGCGCAGCGCATCGCGGAGCTTGGGGTTCCATTGCGGAAACTGTCGTGGATCGGGCGAGGCTTCGTTCAGGCCACCCAGTCCTAGGAACTGTCCAAAAAATCTGCTTACCAGGGCTTGGGACTTGGGGTCGGCCAGCATGCGTTCGACTTGAGCTTGCAGAACGGCCGGGTCGCTCAATTGCCCTTGGTTAGCGGCTTGCCGCAAGGCTTCGTCGGGCATACTGGACCATAGGAAATAAGAGAGTCGGGAAGCCAAGGCTAGATCCGCCAAGTTTTCGGCTTCCTGGCCGTCTGGAGTGCCCGGATTCTCAGCGGGCAGTGATCTCTCGACGCGAAATAGAAAGTGCGGCGATACCAGCACCGACTGCAGGCCATAAGCCACTCCTTGCTCAAAGCTTTCACCCTGATCGACGGCCATCTTCACCAGGTTTACCGAGCGTTCGATCTCCATCGGCTGTGCTTGGCGGCGAAAGGCACGCGGAATCAAATTCGAAAAAATCCTGCGCGCGGCCTCTTCAACGCCCAACTGGCCACCATCGGGAGCGGGGTCGCTAGGTCCGCAAATGAACAGTCGTCGGTGCGGCTCAGGCCAAGCCGGCTCGCCATCCTGTGGTCCCTGAATACTGATCTGCTCGACATCGACGCGGCGGCGGTAACTTTTTTCTTCGGAACCAGGATCATCCACATAGAACAACGTGAGCTCATGCACGCCAGCGCTGAATTCATGCTCCTCGGTAAACGTCTCGCGCTTGTTGCCAACCTGCCAACGCGCTATTTCGGTACCATCCACCAGGAGGGCGACGGGAACCGTTTGCTGGCCGTCCTGCTGGAATTCCATCCGCGCGGATCGTGTACTTTCCCTCCGAAAATACAAACTGAACTGAGCGCTGGTCCTGACGATAAAGCGCAGGCAGGCTCTGCTCCTGCTGGCGCAGGGATTGGCGGTCGTGCACGATTACGCGTTCACACAACAGCTGGGCAGCCTGTAAGTACTTCTCCAGTTGCAGCGGCGACAAGCTCAGTACGTCGCCTTGATTGTCAAAGCCGTTGCCCACGCCATCGGAAGGAAAGCCGATCATGGTCGAGGGTGAAAAATCGATGCCCAGTAAATCGCGAAGCGTAAAGTCGTATTCAATGCTGTTCAGTCGGCGCATGGTCACGCGACCTGGGTCCTCGACCAGCCCACAGTCAACGGAATTGACCCGCTGGTCGAGCCAAGATGCCATGCGCTCGCGGCTTTCGCGCGAGGGTTGCGGATCATAATCGCTGGGCGGCATCGCCCCGATTTCAATCATGCCCCGCACCTGATTCCAGCGCGGCCGCTCGCCCGCCAGTCGCTCGCCCGAATCGTAACTGGAGAAATCGATGTCTGCCTCTGCACCCTCTCCACTGTGGCAGTCGTAACAATAGCTCTTTAGAAAGGGCTGGAACTCGTCCTGCCAAAAAGTGTCCGCCTCATCGGCCATAGCGTTAGGCAAGCGTGGAACCACCCACGGGCAGCAAACGCAGAGGGAAGCGGCGAGCACGGCGAAAAAACGCCCAAATCGATATTCGGGAAAGCTGCAAAGCATGGGCTGGCAAATGGTGGGTGGTAGGCAGGCAGTCAGGCGGGGCGCGATTGAAGCGGGCGGGGAGACTACATTGTATTCGGTCACCCAGCCATACAGCAACACTCAACCGGCTCATTTCAGGCGAGCTGGGGTGGGGAATTCGATCATGAATTTGGTGCCGCGTCCCACTTCGCTTTGCACGCTGATGCGCCCTTCGTGAGCTTCGATGATCTTCCGCGCCGTGGGCAGTCCCAGTCCAGAGCCGCCGTGTTTGGTCGAGTAGAAAGGCTCAAACATATGCAGTGCGGTGCTATCGTCCATGCCACAGCCGGTATCGATCAAGTCCAGGGCGACGCCGCGCGGTGTTTCGTAGGTGCGAACTACCAATTGGCCTCCATCGCTCATGGCTTCCAACGCATTCTTGACCAGGTTGATCAACGAGGCTTGGATAGAATCGCTATGCAGCAGCACGCTGGGAAGATCGGGATCCAAGTAGCGCAGGATTTCGATCCCATCTTTATCGGCTTGGGGTTGGTATAGTTGCAGTACGCGTTCGACCTGTTCATTCAGATTGCTGGGCGTCATTTCCAGGTCGCGCACGCGCGAGAATCTCAAGAAATCTCGCAGCAGATTTTCCATTCGCTGGCACTGCTGGCGAATGATCTCGACCTTGGCTTCTGCACGCCTTTTGCCTGGCCATTCACTTTCGGCCAATTCTTCGCTCAGCAAGTCGGAATTCATATGAATAACCGACAGCGGGTTCTTAATTTCGTGCGCCAGGGAACCCGCCAATTCGGCCAGTTCGTGATATTGACGCAGTAGCTCGCTGTTTTCCTCGTGATCCAAGGGCTTGCCTCTAGTGCGACGGGGTTGGATATCGATCATGCTGGCTGACGGCCGATGCCGCAGCGGTGGGTGCCGGGCAATTGCCAATTATAACCTTAGCGCTAGTGGACCACGAGTATTGCCGGTTTCCGCCCAGGGCAACGCAATTGTTCAAACCAGGCAATCTCTTGGTGAGCGAAAGTGCGCTAGCACTCGGTGTTTTCAAAACCGGTGGCTAGCGCCAATCCGCTCAGTTTGAAAGAAATGCGTGGCCCTGGGTTTCCGCCGAGTGGCCCAACGAACGCCGGGGCCACCAGGGAGGCCGCTGCTCGCCCGCTGCCAGCTATTGCCAGCATTAGCGAGTTGCCAGTTGGCAAATTCACCTGGGAATTTTTGGCGATGCTTGGTAAAAGACTGACATCGCAGAATGGTTTTTGCTCACCCACCCCCACGGACGGAACCATGTCGAGTACAGCCGCGCATTCCCTGCCCACAAAATTCCCACGCTTGCACTGTATCAGTCGCATTGTGATTCCCGCACGATTGGCTTCTACGCGCTTGCCGCAGAAGCTACTGCTTCGCGAGACAGGCAAGCCCCTGCTCCAGCACACCTTTGAAGCTGCTTGCGGCGCGCGAAAGCCAAGTGGCGTGACCATTGCCGTCGACTGCGAAGAGCTGGCTGTTGTAGCCCAAGCTTTTGGTGGTCAAGTGGTGATGACCGACCAGGCGCTTCCCAGTGGTACCGATCGCGTGGCCGCCGTGGCCCTCGACATGCCGGACGTGGATGTATTTGTCAATGTACAAGGCGATGAGCCGGAGATAACCGCCGGTGCCATCGACCAAGTCGTGGATCTGCTCGAGGCGAATCCGCAGGCCTCCGTAGCAACCTTGGCGGCACCGATTCGCGAGCACACGCGGCTGGAAGATCCAGCCTGCGTCAAAGTCGTCCGCGATAATGCGGGGCGCGCACTGTACTTCAGTCGCAGTCCCATTCCGCATGCGCACAGCTGGGATGACGCTATGCTCAATAGCGAACCGCCCGTGTTCTTGCAGCATATCGGCATCTATGCTTATCGCCGCGATTTCCTGCTGCGTCTCCATCGCCTGCCGAGCAGTCCGCTAGAGGCCATCGAGAAACTCGAACAATTGCGGTTCTTGCAGGCTGGTTGCGAAATCATGGTGGGTACGATTGACCACGCGCCTAAGGGTATCGATACGCCAGCCGATTATCGCGCGTTTGTACAGCGGGCGAGTTGTCTCAGCTGTCATTGAGCCTTTACGAGATCGGTCATTTGCGGCCCCAGCTCGGCAAACAGGTCCACCCAGGATTTCCAGATAGCGTTGTGGATAGTGGCTTTGCCGCTCTTCTGCAACTCATCCAATTCCGTCGGTGATTCGTCGGGCCAGTGGCCCATCCAACCATGAGCGAACTGGCGGCTCTTGAGCAAGAACTCGCGTTCATCGTCCGCACTGCAGCTCAACGGAAATGTCTCGCCAATCACGATCGGCTTGCCCCAGTCAAATTTCTGCAAGAGCTGTAGTTCGTCGTCGACCTTGTCGGTCTTGGGATATAGATGGGGCGATACAAAATCGAGCTGCTTGGCAATGGACTGGTAGGCGCCTGGAAAGGGCAGCATGCCCATGGTGATTAAATGCGTTTTGTCATGTGAGCGGATGGCGCCAATCATCTTCTGCGTCCATTGCTCCAGTACCTGATTGGCGGTGCGTTCGCCTGGCGTCAGGCTCAACCGCTGGCAAAATTCAACATCACCCATGCGACCCAGATACCAGCCGTCTTCCGCCTTTCCTATTGCCGCTGGCTCGTTGACCAGGTCATAAGCAAAAATGGCTGGACTGGCAGCGCAGGTGCTGGCGATCGACTCCCAATAGAAAGCTTGCGCCTGCCAGCGAGCTTGCTCGTCCAAGGCGTCGTACCATGCCATTCGGTCCTTGATTTGGTAGCAGGCCAAGCCCGTGATCATCAAGTAAATGCCCGATTCCTCGGCAATCGTCAGCAATTGCTTGAGTTGCGACAGTGCCTGGGCATGAACGGTGTCCGGGCCGCTCAGAATGCGAGGCATCTCGGGGTGAATGCGGGCGACGTTCGCGCCGGCTGCCTTCATCTCGGCAAATTCGCGTTTGACGCGCTGCGGATCCTCAGCCAAGCGATCGAGAAGGTCGACCGAGGCGTAGTTATTTCCCCAAGGCACATAGCGCTCGCCCGAGGGAGAAAGAACGAACCCCTGTGTCTCTACCGCTAGCTTGACGGTCTCCATGTCCGCTGCCCACAGGCCACTCGCCAACAACAGCCATGCAAACCAAGACGCGGCAGGTAGACGTTGCTGGTTGACCAGCGTCCCTAGACATTTATGCATGGATTCAACCTCAGGCGGTGGATAATGCTGGCGGATTGTCCTCGGAACCGGGCGGATAAATATTGTCCGCATTGTTGGCCCACACGGTTTTTTCGGTTAACAAGGCATCGCCTGTAATCGTAGCAAAGGAGACATCGGCTGCATCGCGGCCAACGCCGATGCGCACCAAACCACTCACGGGGGCCAGTCGCGTTGGATCGAAAAGATACCACTGACCATCTAGGAATGCCTCCAGGAAACCGTGGAAGTCGGGAGGCTGTAAGCCGACGGCATAGCCGGCTACATAGCGTGCCGGGATGCCTACACCGCGGCACAGTGTAATCGCCAAGTGTGCGTAGTCCCGACAAACTCCCGTGCGTTGCAGCAGCACGTCGGCGGCGGTGGTTGAGGAATTCGAACTGCCGGGAGTGTAGTCCAGGTGTTCCGATACCCAATCGCAGATCGCTTGCACCCGACTGAAGCCACGCGGCATCTGGCCAAACTCTTCAAAAGAGAATCTGGCCAGTAGATCGCTTTGGCAGTATCGGCTCGGATTCAAGTAGGTCAGCACCTCTGGGGGCATCGCCGAAGCCTCCGATTCGGCCACGTAAGTGGGCGCACTGATTTGCGGCGCCAGTTGAACATTGCCTTGGTAGGAAATCTTCAGCTCACAGGGCTGAACCAGGATGCGATGCAATTGATTGCCCTCAAGCCCGACCTGGTATCTTTCGATGCCGAGAGTCGGTTCGATGGTCAATTGTTCCCAAATCACCTGCTGGTGATTGGTGCGGGCCGCTGCAATCTGGAATAAGAATACGGTGGCGCAGCGGACTTCGTATTCCAGGTCGGCGCGGATGTCGATGGTGGACAAAGCTCTAGACTTTCAACAAAGTCGTTTAACAGCGACCCTAACAAAGACTCCGCGACGTGATTCGAGTGTCTACTTGCCGATCTGCTGCCGAAGATCAGCAGCTCCGTAGATCTTCTCCAGGGCTTCGAGTACGGAGGCAATGTGCACCGCGACGGCCCGGCCCTGCTGTTCACTATGATAGAAATCGGCGGTCAAGCTCTGAATATTGCCATCGAAGATGATGCCCACCATCTGTCCCTGGCGGTCAACGACGGGCGATCCCGAATTGCCGCCGATGATGTCGGCCGTGCACACAAAATTGAAGGGCGTGGAACTGGTGATCTTGTCCTTGGCCTGGTTCCAGCTCTCCGGTAGTACCCAATCGTCGGTCTTGCCATGTGCAGCCTCGTGGTCAAAGGCTCCGCTCATGGTGGTGTTGGAGGGAATGCTCTGGCCGTCTTCCTGGTAGCCCTCGACCAGGCCATAAGCCAATCTCAGCGTAAAGGTGGCGTCGGGATAAACCGATTCACCTTCGGCCTTGAATTTGGCTTCCGTAATGGTGGCATAGGCCTGCCGCTCTTTTTCATCCAGTTCTTCGTTGATGGTCCGCAGGGCGCGGTATTCAGGCTCGAGGATTTTGGCCAGCTGAATCAACGGATCCTGGCTGGAGGCGATGGCGGAGGGACCACCGGCGGCCAGTTTCTTCCGGGCTTCGGTACTGAACAGACTGGTGCCCGAAACCAATTCGGCAGCCCGCTCGCGCGGTCCCTGGCCGGCGAGTACGGCTTGTACCAGCGCGTCATTGCCTCCACGCGTCTCGATGAAGCGCGCTATTTCATCAGCCAATTGCACGCGTTCCAAGTCGTCGTACATGGGGGCAGGCGAGAACAGGCCCTGCTCGAGCGATTCGCGATTCGAATCGCGAAATTCGCGCAAGCGTTCCGCGCTGGGCTTACTGTCCTCGGCGGCCATCAGCACCAGTTCTTCGGCAATTCCGTACATAGCGCTGCGCAGCGAACCGGTTCGATTCTGTAATTGGATGCGGGCCTGTTGGACATCGGCAATGGTCTTCCAAGCCGCATCGCTACCGGCGGCTTGCTGCAGGTCAGCTTGGGCGGCGCGTTTGTCAGCGATGAAGCCGGGGTTCTGCAAACCGGCCAACATGCCCGTGTAGGCCTTGCGTGAATTCTGAATGCCAAACAGTTCGTCTTGGCCGCGGCGGGCTTGTTCTGGGCCACCCAATCCGTACTGTTGCAGCAGAATTTCTTTGCGCCGCAGTAGGTCCAGCACGCGGGGCATACGGTGATCGCGTTGATATTCCAGTGCATCGGCCGTCAGAATCCGCTGGGTACGGCCGGGATTGCCGCTGACAAATACCAAGTCGCCACTTTGCGCTCCTCGGGATTGACCTTCAAGAAGTTCTCCGTCTGAGCCGGCTGGTCATTCTCGTAGACGCGGAAGATGGTTACGTCCAAGCAGTAACGCGGGTACTCAAAGTTATCCGCATCGCCGCCAAAGAAAGCTGTCTGGGCTTCGGGGGCCCAAACCAAACGCACATCGGTGTATTGCCTGTAGCGATACAGATGGTAACGACCTCCGCCATACAGCGTCACCACGTCGCTCCGCAGGCCGCTGGTCTCTTTGGATGCCTGCTCCAGGTTAGCCATGGCTGCCTGCCGCGCCTTGGAAGCCTGCCCGGCGTCCATACTCGGTTTGACCGCCGCGTTGACTTGGGCGGTCACATCCTCGATAGAGACCAATTGATTGAGTTCCAGATCGGGAGCCTTGAGTTCGTCCGCCTGGGTGGCCGCATAGTAGCCGTCTGCAGCAATGTTTCTTTCCGGCGTGGATAACTTGTACAGAGTCTCCGAGGCCACATGGTGGTTGGTCAGTACCAGACCGTTGCTGGAGATGAACGATGCCGAGCCGCCCGAGTTGAAACGCACGCTGGAGAGCTGAAGGTGCTGCGCCCAGTCGTCGCTCACCTCAAAGTCGTGCTGTTTCTGCAAGGCTTCTTTCGGTAGTGAATTGAACAACCACATGCCTTCATCGGCCAGGCAACTCGAACCTATCAGGGATGAGAAAAACACAGCGGCCAGGAGAGTTCGCATGCTAGAGTTTCCTTAAGGTTTTTAAGTTCAAGCCGAAGCAACTGCGACGGTTGGTTACGATGGTTTGCTGCCCGCCTGAGGTCCATGCATGAATCACCCAGCGGCGGTGTGGGACGGCGAGCGAGGCACATGACCCAAGTAGAACGCTAATGCGGCACTATCTCAAGACCCTGCAATCAGGGCCCTGTAGCATAGCAGGTTGCATCCCGTCGCAGGCTTACCGATAATCTGCCTGGCACATTCTGCGTCCGCTGTTCCCCAATCAGGCTACCGGGTGTGCCCCAGTCCGTTCGGTGCCCCCAGTCCTCAACCGAGCCCTTGATTGTGTCCTTTTCCTCGGTCCGCTATAGCGAGATTTGCCGATGAGTCATCACATGCGCCCTTGCGGTTGGATCATCTTCGTCTGTGCTGCCGCAAACTCCGTGGTCCGTGTCGCAGCCGCCGGCAATTGGAACCTACGATCGAGCGGGTGACGCCAAGCAATCGCGGAGCGTTACTTACGCCGCGCAAGGCATGGCAGCCACCAGTGATCTGCGGGCGACCCAAGCGGCGGTCGAGATACTGAAGGCCGGGGGCTCGGCGGTAGATGCCGCGATCGCTGCCAACGCAGTGCTGGGCGTCGTTGAGCCGATGAGCTGCGGTATCGGCGGCGATCTATTTGCCATGCTGTGGTCGGCCTCTGATGAGCAGATGTTGGGACTGAACGCCAGCGGTCGCGCGCCCAATTGGCAACCCTGGAGGAAATGCGGCGTCGCCAGGTGCAGGAAATCCCGACCTACGGTGGATTGGCTTGGTCCGTACCTGGGTGCGTTTCCGGCTGGCAGGATCTGCACGCCAAGCAGGGCAAACTTCCCTGGGCAGCCTTGTTCGAACCCGCCATCGAATTGGCAGAGAAGGGGTTTCCCGTCGCGCCCATCATCGCTGGTTACTGGTTAGCCGCCGAGCAGCGTTTAGCGGAAACGCCTAATGCCGCAGACACTTTTCTGCTGCAAGGTCGCGCGCCCGTGGCGGGTCAGATCTTCAAGAATCCTCGACTGGCCGAGACCTACCGCCTGATAGCCAAGCAGGGGGCAGCCGTCTTTTATCAGGGACAGATTGCTGCAGAAATCGACCGCTACAGCCGCTCGCGCAGCGATGGTCTATTGCGTCTTGCAGACTTGCAGGCTCACCGCAACGAGTGGGTTGAGCCGGTAAGCACATCCTATCGCGGCTACCAGGTGTGGGAGTTGCCGCCCAATGGACAGGGTATCGCCGCCCTGCAGATCCTGAACATGATCGAGCCCTTTGATGTGGCCAGCATGGGCTGGGGATCGCCCGAATTCGTGCACCTGTTCACCGAAGCGAAGAAGCTGGCGTTTGCCGATCGGGCCAAATTCTACGCGGATATGGATTTTGCCAAAGTGCCGCTGGAGGAGCTCATTTCCAAGCAGTATGCCGCCGAGCGGATGAAGCAATTCGATCCGTTGCACGCTCGAGTGGATGTGCCTGCCGGCGATCCAAAACTGGTGCAGGGCGATACGATCTACCTGTGCGTGGTTGATGCCGAGCGAAATTGTTGTTCGCTGATCCAGAGCAATTACCACGGTTTTGGCAGCCAGTTGGTAGCCGGCGAACTGGGGTTCGCGCTGCAGAATCGGGGAGCCTTGTTTGCGTTGGATGAAAACCATTTGAATTGCTTGCAGCCAGGCAAGCGACCGTTTCATACCATCATTCCTGCCATGGTAACCAAGGCCGGCCGGCCCGAGCTGGTTATGGGAGTCATGGGGGGCGATATGCAACCCCAGGGACACGTGCAGGTCTTGGTGAATTGGATTGACTTTGGGATGAATATCCAGATGGCCGGCGATGCGGCGCGGGTGCGACACGATGGCAGCGCCACGCCCACTGGTCTGCCCGAGGAGGCTGGGGGAGGAACGCTTTTTGCCGAATCAGGAATTCCCACAGCCACACTGGAAGAGCTGAAAGCCAAGGGGCACCAGGTCAGCCAGGGTGGATCGTTTGGCGGCTATCAATGCATTCGCATCGACTGGGAGGGCGGTGTCCTCGAAGGTGCCTCCGAGGCCAGGAAAGATGGAGCCGCGCTGGGTTACTAGGGCTTGTTCAGGCGGCTGCTGCGGCCGAGTTTGCGTGGGACTATGGCAAAGCCGAGCCATGCCATTGCGGAAATCGCGGTACTTGAACGCCGCTAGCCGTCAGCAGTCGGCGGCTCAGGCCGAGGGGTAAGCGACCCAGGGACTCGGCGGTCATACGCAGCTTGTAGCTGGGGCTCGAAGTACTGTGTACCAATTGGCCCAAGTGTTTCAGTAGTGTTCGCTGATAACCACCCTTGGCGGCAGCCCGAGCCCACTTGCCGGGTCCGGCCGCCGAACGGGTCAAGCCGGCCTGCATGAGCAGCTCCTGTGGCAGTTCCCGTCCGCGGGCGGCATAGGCCTCGCGCAATACGCCATTCATCCTGACACGTTGTTCGGCCGAACGCTGCCAGCAAATGCTCTTGGCGTGCAATCGATAACACAACACAACATCCTGCAGGTTGGCCAACTGGCCATGCTGGGCCATCCGTAGCCATAGATCGTGGTCCTCAACCCATTCATACTGATCGCGGTAGCCACCGACGGCATGGTAGGCCTGGGCACGAAACATCGTCGCCGGATGGAAGAGTCCGGTGCGACGGTGCAGCAGGTTATCCACAAGCTCGTCGTGCCGCGTGGGAAGCCGACTAACGCCCAGCGGATCGCTGTCTGAATCCATTTCCAGGATGGCTCCTCCTACCACGCAACATTCGGGATGCTGGCGTAAGAATTCAACCTGTTTCTCCAAGCGGTCGCCAATGGCGATGTCGTCGCAATCCATGCGGCACATCAACGGAGCAGTGGCCAAAGCACAGCCGCGTTTCACAGCTGCCACCGAGCCAGCGTTGGCCTGGTGAAAGACCTTGATGCGCGGATCTTGGGTGGCAAACCAATCTAGTATCTCCGTACTTCCATCGCTGCTGCCATCGTTAACACATATCAGCTGCCAGTCGCGGAACGACTGTTCAACAATGCTGGCGATCGCGTCAATCAGGTAATCGCGCGTGTTGAACACCGGGAAGACGACGGATACCAGGGGTTGTGAGTGGAGTTGCATGCACTGTCCCATTAGGCTGTCCCATTAGGCTGCGGCCAATTCGAAAAGATTGCTGTGAGTGTTCTGCCATGCTGGCGGGACAATATTGGAATCGTCGAGCGTCCCACTTTGAAACCATTGTGGCGGAGCAAACACAACTTTGTCCTGCCGCACGTTGAGCCAGGCGGCCCACCAACTGAACGTGCTGTTGGCGATTACGCAAGCTTTGGCCTGGCTCATCAGGATCAGATCTTCATGCGCAGTAGCCGCGTGGTTGTGATCAACGAATGTGGTCGGATAGGGCAACTGGAAATGCTGGCGGCACCAGCCAATATCATTCGAAAAGATAAAGACCTGCGGGCGGGACTGACTATCTGCCCAAGCGTTCAGAGCTCGCATGTAATAGGCTTGGTCGAGTTGACAATACAGCGCGGCCGCTTGCGGATTGCTGAGGTAGTCGCCGCGGCGGACGTGCAGGGCGATGCTTTGGGATGTCTGAATTTTCTCGGCGATGCGTGCGCTGGGCTCGGACAGCGGCTCGCGGAGCGTAAACTGCTGTAAAAGCGTTTCGCGCAGCCCTGGAAAGAATCGTTCGCTTTGCCAATAGCCGACCAGGTATCGATGGTTGCCAGCCTGCAAGTGCCGCGGATGGAAGCCAAAGGGTTTTTCCTTGTGCCGCCGAAGCTTGGCTCCAAAGACCAGATTCCGCAGCGCATGGCGGAGCTGCAGATGCCCGTGGCGCTCTGGTAGCGCCGCGGAATGCCGTGCAGTTGCTCAGGACTAGCCACTTGGGCGTCAATGCAAAAGCGATCGAGCTGGTAGCCATGCTGCGGTAGGCCAGCGTAGGAACTGGTATCCAAGAGCAGTTCCGTGGCGTGCTGGCTAGCCAAGTAGCGGCCGTAGGCGTACTGAAAAAACTGGTTTCCCAAGCCGCCATCCATGCGAGCAATGATCATCGTAGACGCCTCATGCGGCTCGTCGATAAAAGGGGCGTTGTAGGTTGCGACCAACCTGCTGCAGCACCAAGCTCGCACGGTGAGACTTGGGCAAGAGCCTGATCTTAGCGGCGGCATTTTCTCGCAAGTGCTGCCGCCAGTAATCGGCCAGCATGGCCAACAAGTTGTTCTTGAAGAGCACTGCTTGGCGGGCTTCCGCCAATTGCTCCAACGAACGCTGGTAGACATCGCCGGCAATCAGCTCACGAATGGTGGCGATCGCCTGCTGCGGTTGGTAAATATCGATCGAGCGGAAGCTACCCGCCGGATAACGCTTGGCCGCTTCGCTACCACCAAAATAGATCGGGAAACTCCAACCCAAGAACGCGTCGCTCAGCTTTTCGGTCATGAAGGTTCCGCTATGGTCGTTTTCCAAGACGATGTGATAGCGATAGGGCCAAATCGCATCTGCCTTGTCTTCCAGATGACGCAATCCGCGACCGTAGTAGTCGATCGTATCACCAAATTCTTGACGCAGCAGTTTTACGAACTCCAGTCGATGACGATGATCGGGCGTAAGAGCTTTGTTGCTACAAATGACACTAATTAATTTACTTTTATGTGGTCTGGGCAATGCCACGAGTTCATCGAAATGCAGTGCATGGCCATGGGCGCTGCTGGGGCGCATGGCATAGTGCCAGTGCTGGGCCTCGTTGCAGCGCGTCAGGTGTGGGTGGCGAATACTCTCCTGGGATGTCCATACCTGATCGAACTGACCGGTGAACCTGGGCCGGTAGCGGCGCACGCTCTCGGGCTCGCCGGTGATCAGCAGCGTGTTCCCGCGCCGGCAGACCTGCGTTAACGTTTCGCGCAGGTTGTCGTAGACCACCCACGCATCGACAGGGTTCCCATCGGGAGTAAATATAAATTCAAATTCTTCCCAGCGGCCGCTGCACTGTGGCGACTGACGAGCCACGAGTGATTCGGGGAAGGAGGCGGATAGCAGGATACGTGGCACCGGCAATTTCCCTTGTCAATGACAGCGCGAACACCGTGTTGGTGAAATGCATTCATGAAATGCAGCGTATGGATTCCCAGCGGCTACGACCTGGCATGCGGGATCGCCCCTCAGGCATAGCCAATTGGCGACCGGCGCCACAAGGGCAAATTGAGAGAGTTAATGATCGGGCAATTGCCGACGCAAGGCCAGGAAGCCGCTGATGCTCTTGAGTGCTAGCAATGCATTGCAAATGCACAGGCTCCACAGCGTCGAGTCGATCGAAAACATGGTGTCTACAGTCAGACAGGCATACACGAAAAATCGCGGTCGGATCAGCCAGGAATAGGGTACGTACAAGGCGTTCCGTACCATCGCCATGGCAACCACCATCCCGTAGAGAAAGATATACGAACTGCCCGAGGCGATGTGCGCAGTGCTGGGCGCGGCGATCATCCAGCCAATAGTTGCCGTGGTGACGACCAATTGATCCGCCAGGGTGTCTGTAAAACTCCCACGCGACGAAGCGCTGCCCTGCGCGCGGGCCAAGGGCCCATCCAGTCCATCCAGCAGGACATGTAGCCACAGGGCGACCAAGGCAAGTCCCCGCACATGCAGAAGCCACAAGGGCAGGAAGGCAACTCCCAGCACGCCCGCCACGAGCGTCACCAGGTCAGGCGTGATCCGCGCACGAATCATGCTTCGCAGCAGCGGCGCCAACCAAAACGCCCGCAGCCGTTGACCATATTCCATCCAGCCACGCTCACCGGCCGAATAACAATCGGATTTGGCGGCGACTTGCGCTTCGGCAGACAACTCGGGTTCTGTCTCGCCGGCTGGAGGGGTCATGCATGGCCTTGCGTTCTAGGGCAATTCGATACACAGCAGTTCGCTGCGCGTGGCTGAGGTTGAGCGGCGAAGGATCAATTGCGTACCAGCCATAGCCGGCAGCGCTCGATAGGTCCCACTGGGTAGCTGGCTGACAGCCAGTTGGCGAAATTCGGCTTGCCCGCCATCGAACAAGGTCAGCTCTCCTGAGGTGGAAAGGGCCAGGCATTGATTGCCGATGGCCAGTAAATGGGCGGTCCCGAATTCAGTTTTCTCCCAGATGACCTGCTGCGTCTGGGAGTCAACGGATTTGAGACTGGCCATCCCCACATCCTCACGTCCATCGATGCCAATGATCTGCTGGCCGATGCGTACGGGTGTGTTGTATTGGCTGGAAAGGACAGTGCCGCGCTGCTGCTCAATCAATCCTTGCCCCGGCTGCAGCTGTAGTGTCAACGAGCCGACGCCGTAGCTGGCCGTTAGGAAGTATCGATCGTCTCCAATGGGAATGGGGGTCGCCGCATTCACCGTCGGGCCGCGACTGCCAAACTTGATTTGGGACAGCAGTTTTCCATCCGCCGCGTTGAGCAAGACGCAATTTAAGCGCATGACTGCCAGCACCAAACTCGAATCCGCAGTGCGGATAGCAATCGGCGAAGCATAACTGGCTTCGTAATCGGTGGCCGTCCACAGCGTCTTGCCTGTCTTCTGCTCGACGGCAATCACGCCCGCCTGTTTCCCGCCCAAGCACACGATCAGCATGCCATCGATGGCCAGCGGCGTAGACCCGGCGCCAAAGTATCCCGCATCAGCCTGATATTCCTGGTGCAAGTCTCGGCGCCATAGAATCTGTCCGCTGCCAATATCTACGCATACCAGTTCACCGGCAGCGCCGAAGCAAAACGCGCGTCCGTCATGAATCACTGGCACACACCGCGGACCCTCGTCGGGATTGATGCGGCCCCGGTAGCGGGCTGGCCAGGCGGCTTGCCACTGAAGGCTGCCATCCACTAGAGACACGGACTGCAACATCTCCTGATCCTCCTGGCGATGCAGCGTCAGCACTTGGTTTCCGATAACCGCCGCGCCACCATAGCCGCTGCCCAACGCGACCCGCCAACGCACGGGCAAGGGGGACTGCCAGGCGGAGCCAATCCGCCTGGCAAGAGTTGCTTGGCCATCGCGATTGGGGCCGAGAATCTGCGGCCAATCCGTCACCGCGGCGGCTGCTTGGCTGCTGAGTTTGGGCAGAGGCGCTGTGCAGTCCACCCATTCCGGTCGGCAGCGCACTCATACACAGGCCAATCAGCCAGCCGCAAGCTGGAAGCAATTTGCGGTAGGGTCTAGCCCTGAATGCTAAACCAGGGAATGATAGCTGGCTGATGGGAAGCGTGCGATTATTCACCGAGGGGCCTCAAGTGGCAAAGTGGGTTCGTTTATGGGGGAAGAAACGCGGAACGCGGATGAGCGGTTGGTGGGTCGTGGGCAGTGTCAGCGAAGCGGCTTTTTTTGGCGGCCTATTCTTGCTGGGCATTCTATCACTAACCACCGCCGTCGCGTGGCAGTTGTTTTGGCCTCAGTCAACGATTCTGCCCATCGGCTTCGGTTTCTGGCTGATGGTGATTGCCTCAAGTTCCTTTATCGTGATCGGACTGACGGGCTTTGTGCTGCAGGTCTCCCAGACGCTGGCCTCACCTGAATTGCGTTCGACCATAGTCGATAAAGCCAAACGCGAGCATAAACGCCGCGCGGCAGCCGGTGTGACCTCCTCCACCAATCTGGAACTCTTACCCAATCTGCAGGAATTAACCGATAGCCCTGGCGTGCGTTTGGCCTACCGGCTGGCGCAGCAGAGCGGAGGCCGAACTCCCATCCTCTTATGCACGCTGTTTACCGCCGCCTGGAACTCAATGCTGGCCATGCTGGTCGCCATTTCCGTGCTGAATCACCTGAGCGGACGCGCCGATTGGTTTCTCAGCCTGCTGCTGCTGCCCTTTGCGGGCGTCAGTTTTTTCGCTACCCGCTGGTTCTTTCGCTTGTTTCGTCGCCACGCGGGCATTGGCCCCACAGCCGTGGAAATCAGTGATTTACCCCTTTTCCCAGGTGGTTCCTATCGAATCTACGTCTGCCAGTATGGGAGGGCTAAATTCCGAGAATTGAAGGTCCAATTGGTGGGCTACGAGGAGTCGACTTACCAGCAGGGTACCGACATCAGGACTGAAAGAGTGGAAATGGCACGCTTTGACGCCCGCGTCGGGCAGGCCGGAGAGGGACTCTTGCAGGCCGAACCTGAAAAGCCGTTGGAATTGGACTGCCACATTCAGCTGCCAATTGATATGATGCACTCGTTCCAGGGCAGAAACAATGCCGTTAACTGGAAGATCGTTATCGAAGGAGACGCCCTCAAGTGGCCGACGTTTTGCCGAAGTTTTCCAGTCGTCGTGTATCCTCACGGCGTACCATAGCCGGGCGTAGCTCGCCCGCGTTGGGGCTTCGCCTATTGACGCTCCAGCAAGTGCTCGAACCGGGTGAGAACCTCGAATTCGAATACAGCGTTCATCGCGTATCGGCCCAGCTGATCGAACGCCTCGAGGTCTCCGTGCTGTGGTATACCGAAGGTAAGGGCAGCGAGGATATCGGCGTCCATTTCTTTCGCAGTATCCCGCGTAGCGAGCTCAGTAAATCTCCGCTCGCGGAGTCCCATCGAGTGGAGACGATATTGCCAGCCAACCCGCTCAGCTTTGATGGTCGGCTGTTTAAGATTCGATGGTGTATTCGGTTGCGCCTATTTCTCTGTGATCGCAGCGAAATCACTACCGAACGCGCCTTCTACCTCGGACACTTGACCGTCGAAGTCTAGAGAGTGCTCTATCCGGGAATGCATCTCGCATGCATGCCGCGAGATCAAGCGTCTTCCAAGAAACCTTTTTCAGCTGGCGTTTTGGCTTGGCATCTTTTACGTAGGCGCATCTGTCTGAGGCTGCATCTGTCTGAGACGCGTGTCTTGCATGGCTGCGATTCAGCACGTCCGTCGTAGAAGGATGGCTACATTCAACCGTCCAGGTGCCGGGGCGGCTGGCTACAGCCGTCGGGCCTGCTGGGCCGCATTGCCGGTGTAACTCGCGGGTGATAAGCCCAATAAATCGGCCTTGGCCTGCTCGGGAATCTCCAGCTGCTCGATAAAGGCGCGTAGCTTCTCGGGAGTTATGCCCTGGCCACGTGTTAACTCCTTCAGCTTCTCATAGGGTTGCTCGACGTGATAGCGGCGCATGACCGTTTGCACGGCCTCGGCCAGTACCTCCCACGCGTTGTCTAGGTCCTCTTCCAAACGCGCGTGGTTGATTTCCAATTTGCCAATGCCCTTCAGCAGGGACTCGTAGGCGATCAGACTGTAACCGAAACCCACCCCCATATTTCTGAGAGCGGTCGAGTCGGTCAAGTCGCGCTGCCAGCGGGAAATGGGCAGTTTGTGAGCCAGATGGTCGAAGACCGCATTGGCCAAGCCCAGATTTCCCTCCGCATTTTCAAAGTCGATGGGATTGACCTTGTGTGGCATGGTCGATGAGCCGACCTCGCCAGCGATCGTCTTTTGCTTGAAATAGCCCAGCGAAATGTAGCCCCACATGTCGCGGCAGAAATCGATCAATATCGTGTTGGCGCGGGCAATGGCATCGAACAATTCGGCGATGTAATCGTGGGGTTCAATCTGTGTGGTGTAGGGATTCCACACCAAGTCCAAGGACTCCACAAAGCGTTTGGCATGTTGTTCCCAATCCACCTGCGGATAGGCCACCAAGTGGGCATTGTAATTGCCGACCGCACCATTGATTTTGCCTAGAATCTGTACGGCTGCGATGTGCTGGATTTGGCGTTCGAGTCGGTAGGCGACATTGGCGAATTCTTTACCCACCGTGGTGGGCGAAGCGGTCTGGCCGTGTGTTCGCGAGAGCATCGGCACGTCGGCGAATTGATGCGCCAGCTCGGCCAGCGTCGACCGGATTTTAGCGAGCCATGGTTTTAAAATCTGCTCGCGACCGGCTGCCAACATCAGTGCATGGGCCGTATTGTTGATGTCCTCGGAGGTGCACGCAAAATGCACAAACTCGCTCACCCGTTGCAGCTGTTCATGCTGGCTGATCTTCTCCTTGATGAAATATTCGACCGCCTTGACGTCGTGATTGGTAGTGCGTTCGATGTCTTTGACGTGCTGCGCGTCGGACTCATCGAAGTGATTCAGTATTTGCTCCAGTAGTTGATTGGCGGAATCGTTGAATAGTGGGACTTCGCCGATTTCCTCCCGCTGGGATAACGACTGTAGCCACTTAATCTCGACTCGCAATCGCGCTTGGATCAAGCCAAATTCGCTGAAGATAGTCCTCAAGGGCTGGGTCTTGGCGGCGTAGCGTCCATCAATGGGTGAGACAGCGCTCAAAGGAGATAACTGCATGGGTGCGGGTTGTCCATGGGAAGGAGAATGGGCAAGACAATGGAAAGCAAGGCTGCTTTAGCAACTAGTTGGGTAAACGCTTGGGCCGCGCGACACATGCGTTCCCTTGGTGTGCCGCAAGGTTGCCTTGAGCGCAGGTCCAGTGCAGGGCGTCGGGGCTGATTCAGGCGATGAGCTTACATATTTGTCAAATCGTCCTGGTTGCTCGCGCCCAACAAATCATCCAATATGCCAGCGAATACACTGGCAACCTGGTTATCTTGAGCATACACGCGGGCAATGGTATGGCTGAAAGGCAATCGTTGGTAGAGCCCGTGCATCGTCAGCGGGCGAATACGTTCGCTGGCCGAGTCAAAGTAGAAATTCATGCCGGCAGTCGTGCCCAGAGTGTGTGGGCGGTGGTTGTGCCGCGCCAGGTCAACCTGAAAGGGCAGCGATCGCAGCTCGGCTGGCAAACGTTGGCGAATGCACTCCGCGAAGGCGGTCGAATTGGAAAAAATAGAGCTACTTTCAACCTGGCTCTCGCCAAAGCTCAAATTGCGTTGACAAACCATAACCCAGCGTGGCTTGCGGCTGAGCCAGTTCTGCCAACGTTGCCCGAGCGAGCGCAGGCTCGGGTCTGGACTGGTCTGCCAGCGGCGGACATCTGTCAGCAGCGAGAACTCGGTGAAATGCAAATAGTCGTCCAAATGCTCTCGCGGATCGCCGGGAAAGAGCCGCTCGTGGCTGAGTTCAAACAGCTCGGCCAATTCCAGGTCGATGGCCCGCACGGTCCGGTGGAAATAAACGCTGCGAAATAGTTCAGCCTTCATCGATAAGAAATGTACCAAGGCATGCATGCCTCGGTCATGCATGGTCAGCCCCGATTCGGTAAAGGAACTGTAATGCAGCACGCGTTGCAGATCGAATGCTCGTGGACTGAGGCCGGTCATAAACGCGTCGCGCAAGACAAAATCCATGTTGTCGATGGTATAGATTCCACAGAACAAACTCCGTAACAGTTGCAGCCAACGCGGTTGTGTTTCGTCGACAAGCCGCATGGGACGCTGGATAACCCAGGCAACCTGCCGTGGATCAATCCGCTGCGTTTCCCATCCGCCCGTGGGAGACTGGGACAATTGTTGGAGCTTGCTTCCCAACTCGTGCTCGATAATGTGAGCTCCCAGTTGTTCATGGTTCAGCTGGTAGCGGTGGAGGAAGTGCGCGTCAAAAAAGTGGCCGAAGGGACCGTGCCCGACGTCGTGCAGCAAGCCTGCCATGCGCATCAGCGATTCGACAAAGGGCAGGGGCGGCGTGCTGGCGTCTAGGGCAAGCAGCGATGGATAAAGGGACTGCACGGCCTGGGAGGCCAGATGCATCACTCCCAAAATGTGCTGAAACCGACTATGTTCGGCGCTCGGGAAAACCCACCAAGCAGTCTGCAATTGGCGAATTTGACGCATGCGTTGCACCCAAGGATCGTCGATGATCGATCTCTCGCTGATTTCCGAGCTGCCGCGATCGGCAGGAGCCACAAAACGGATGTAGCCATGGATGGGATCATGCGATAGGTGCTCGGTTAGGTATCTCTGCATAACGGCTCATCTTAGGGCATCGCATCGGCCTTGCTAAGGCTTTGGGGGCAAAGCGCCGCTCTGGACATGCGCGAATGCGCGTCGGCGGGAAGAAATCCTTTCGAAGGGGGGTGTGTCGGCTCACGAAAAGACCAAAAATCGTGCCCACAGCCGAATTGGGGACGAAAACCGGCTATCCGCAGAAATACCCATTGAGTTAAGATACCCTGCATGTTTCCGGCGACGACGTTTGGGAAAACTCATACACGGACGTAAACGATTTTCAGGAGACCTTGTTGTATGGTCCACTTTTTATTTAGAGCCTGCAGTTTCTCTATGCTCGGGCTCGTGTCGCTAGCAAACACTGCCGTCGCGCAGCAGTCCGCCTACGAATTATTGCCGGACAGCGTGCAGGCCATCGTGTGGATTCCCGACGCTGACCAACTGGTCGAGCGCTGGCAGCGGACTCAGCTTTCTAAGTTGGCCGGTGATCCAGCAGTGCGCCCCTTCTTTGAGGATCAACGGCAGGCCATCGAGGACCGTTTCATCGATGCAGGCTGGCGACTGAACGTAACACCCCAGGATCTCAAAGAGTTTTCCAAGGGACAAGTTGCGTTGGCGTGGATGGAGAAGACGGACGCTCCGCGCAAGCCCTTTGCCCTGGCCATGTTAGCCGATGTCGGTAAAGACGCGCAGCAGAATCAGCGGCTGATCGACACCATCGATGGACATCTCGCCCTTCGCAAGCCTCAGAAAAAAGAAACGCTGCAGCATCTTGGGGTCGAGATTCACAAATACACGATGCCCAAACGGGCAGATCAGCTATTAGCCGAAGACGCCTTTTACGCCGTTACCGATGGGCAATTGTTGGCTACCGACGATGAGCCCTTGATGCATGAAATCATTGCACGCGTCCAGCGTCAGCCGGTAGCCGGAGCCCGCGTCCTATCCCAGGATCCTGTTTTTATTGCCGGTCGAGAAAAGGCCAAAATCAGCGGTGAAGCCCAGATCGAGTATTTCGTGAGGCCCCTGGGAATTGCCCGCGTATTGCGGTCCATCGGTGGAAAACGCTCCAAGAGCAACGCCGATATCTTGGCCGTGCTGCAGAATCAGGGATTCTCGGCCATCCAGTGCGTGTGCGGCCAAATTTCCGTTGGCCAAGCCATGGGCGATCTGCAGCACCACGGCTATGTGTTGGCCGAAAAGCCATTGCCCGCATCGGCAGGCATCTTGGATTTCCCAAATGCCGCTTCCCGCGAGATCCCCAATTTTGTCACTAAGAATATTTCGTCTCTGCTGGCAACCAATTGGAACGCAAAAGAAGCATTCTGGAAGGCCGAGGGACTGGTCGACGAACTGGCTGGTACCGAAGGCGTTTTTGCGGAAGTCATTGAGGGCATCAAAAAAGATCCAAACGGCCCGCGGATTGATATCGCCCAAGATGTCCTGCCGCAATTGACCAACGATATCTACGCCATCAGCGATAGCAAAGCGGGTGAAACTACCGTCGATTCTCGCCGCAATCTGATCGCGCTCAAGGTCAAAGACTCTGCAGCCATGACCAAAGTTCTCGATAGGGCCATGCGGAATGAACCCGACGCCGAGTCCGTGGAGTTCGACGGGCATCCCATTTGGAAGGTCGTGCATCGAGAAGATGAATTGGTCGTCGATGTCGATCTGGATAACTTCGGCGAATTTGATAGCGGACCTGCCAACAACCAGAATCAGCCCGAACCGTGGCTCAGCAATTGGGCAATCACCGTTTACGATGGTTACCTGATGTTCGCCTCTCACGTCGAAATGATCGAGGAAGCGGTAACCCAAGCCAAGAGCGGTTTCGCTTCGCCACTCGCCGCCGAGGCGGAATATCAACGAGTCGTTGCCGCCATGGGCGAATGCTTCGGAGAACAGCAGCCCAGCGGCTGGAAGATCGTTCGCAATAGCCTAGAGTACCGTGTGCAGTACGAACTGTTTCGGGCTGGTAAACTGAAAGAATCGCAGAGCATGTTGGCCAGCATCCTGGATCGACTGCTTCAGAGCGATTCGGAGATCAAGGAAAAGGTGCAGGCCGTCCAGGGCAGCAGTTTGCCACCCTTTGAGACTATCTCCCACTTCCTGCAACCCAGCGGCTTGCTCTTTCGTTCTACCGATAGCGGTTGGGAATTTGGCGGTTTGCTGCTGGCCGCAGAATTCAAGTTAGCCGCGCCGGCCGAAAAAACGCCCGGAGATACCACCGCCGGCACAGCTCGAGCCAGTTCCGATTCCGGCTCCAATCGCTGAGCGCGCCATGCTCCCGGTGGAGTTGTATCCAATTGATATATACTTGATGTCATATTGATTCGGGCGGGTAGGCCAAAGTCTTTTTCCCCACAGGTTTTTGCATGTTTTTGTGATGCGTGTGGCTTGGCACGCCATTTGTTTAAGTAATTCTCGGTCTTGTTTCAGCGTGGCTGATGCCACGCAACACACACACGGGAGTTACTGAGATGTTGCTGCGAAAACGAGGGTTAGCGTTCGGTTGTTTGGTGATGCTTGGCATGCTGGGCTCTGCGGCCCTGCCAACTGCCCGCGCGGACCATGGCCATCGAGGGGGGCGATATGTGGCTCCAGCCTGCAATCATGGACCAGCCAGGTACTCCACCGGCTATCGTGCCTACAGTTTGGGTTACGCGCCTGTAGGCGGCTACTACGCTCCCGGCTTGTCACTGCGTTCGGGCGTGGGCCTGAACTATATCGCTCCGGGCCCGGCAGCTTACTACGGGTATGGGCGGAACCCCTATGCGCTCGGTGGTTACTATGGCAGCCCGGGATTTGGAGCCTATGGGCGCCAGTCCTTGCCTCGCGTGCAACTCCGCATCGGATTCTAGCCGCACTAGGGGCTGAGGGTGGCTCAGTTACCCCAACCGCAACTGAAAACCGGACCGCCCAAGCAGTCTTTCCCGCGGACAATTACGGGTGGGATTGCCCTAAACCGACTGCGGATGATCTCATCCTCGGTCGTTTTTTTTGGTGGATGGCCAAGGATGATGGCTTCGCGGGTTTGACTTTCAGTGGTCCAGGCAAGAACATAGGGGCTCTCCTGTCGTCTTCTTCTCGCCCCCCTTTGTCGTTAAACCCGAGTCAGATTTGGTGAAGCCGGAAGAAGATCTGATTCGCGAAGCACTCGACGGAAACAGCGAGTCCTTTAGCCAGCTCGTTGAACGCTTTCAATCGCGTCTGTTCAGCTCGATGGTGCAGATTGTGGGCTCGTACGATGAGGCCGAGGACGTGGTCCAGGATTCATTTGTGCAAGCCTATCTCAAGCTGGACTCCTTCCAGGGTAACAGCAAGTTCTTTACTTGGCTGTACCGCATTGCATTCAACAACGCCCTGAGCAGGCAGCGCAGAAAGCGGCCCGAGCTGTCGGTTGACCAGAATCGAGAGTTGACCGGCAGTGACCCCGAGGATCGCGTTGAAGCCCCGGATGAACCGTTGCTGCGCGAGGAGCGTGTGTCGCTGGTGCATCGCGGATTGCAAATGTTGACCGACGAACATCGGCACATTCTGGTCTTACGAGAAATGGACGAGATGTCCTACGAGGACATCGCCGATTTGCTATCGATCAACATTGGCACCGTGCGCAGCCGACTTTCCCGTGCCCGCACCCAATTGCGGGTTCATCTCGAAGAACTGCAATCGGAACATTGAACGCGTGCTGGGGACTGCCCCGCTGGTCCAGTCAGGGCTTGGGCTACAGCGGCGCCCAATGATCGACAGCCCAGTGCCAGCAGCTGAGTTCTCCGGCGGAGCTTATTCTCAGTTGAATCGCTCCGTCGCGAAAGGTAACGCCCAGCGTGACTTCGGGCCGGTTGTATTGCGCGAGAACTTCGGGGCGCGTTGCTCGATGATTGCCGCTGATCACCACCACCTTGGGTTGGCACCAGTCGAGCAACTCGCTCGGATCATGGCTCAGGCTGCCATGGTGGGGAGCCATCAGGGCATGGCAGGGGCGTTCGGGTAGCGAGAGCAGGTTCAGCAGCCCGTTGCCCTCCAGGTCGCCGGGCAGCAAGATCCGCTGGCCTGCGTACTCTAGCAACAGGCACAGACTGCTGGCATTGTCCGATTCGCATTGCAGCGAATCTCGCGGATGCAGCACTTGCCAGCTGCACCGGTCCCGCTTGGCCACCATGGCTGGTGTCCCAGGTAATGCGTCGGATACCCAGCCCATCCAGGCTGTGCAGTGTCCGCGCTACTTCTCGGGCGGGCGATTGCCAGAAGCGTTGAGTGCTCACCAAGTAGCCCACCTGGAAACGCTGGGCAATACCGCAGGTGGCGTTGTAATGGTCAGCGTCAGCATGCGAAATAATCAGTTTCTCGATGCGGGACGTCGGCAGATCCCACAGGGCAGCGGCGATCTCTTGATGGCTCCTCTCGCTGGCCCCCAAGTGACCAGCATCGTACAGCCAGACGGCTCCCGAGGGCAATTCTAGAATCACACTCGTCCCATGCCCGACATCCAGAAAGGTGCACCGCAGCTCCGCCATCTCGCTCGCCAAAGCTTCCGTGGGACCATGCGTGGCAGTCCGTGAACTGAAATAACCGCGTGGACCGAACGCATACCAACCCACTCCCAGGGCCATCCACGCGCACAGCAGCAGGGCCAGTAACCCTCGGCGGCGCTTGCCAAATGCCAGCAGCCAAGCGAGTGTTCCGATGTAGAAGCAGGCTACCCACCAAACCGGCGGCGCAGGCAGCCAAACATGTCCCAGCGGTACGCAATTGCCCCAGCTGACCATCCAGCTGATGATCTGCAGACCACAGCCGGTGACGTTACCCCCCAACCATCCGACTGGCGCAATCCAGCCGAGCAATCCAGTAAGCAGGCCGCTCAACAGACTGATCATCAGTGGTAGAGCGATCAATACATTCAGGGGAATAGCGATGGGCGCGACGACATGAAAGTTCAGCCAGATCAAGGGGCTGGTCATGAGCCACACCCAGAAGCTGATCGCAAAGCTCTTGGCGATCGCGCGGGCCAGGCGCAGGCGGTAGCGCTGCCACGGGCCATAACTCTCTTCCACACGGATTGCAATGCCGAGCGGCGGTGCGTACTGAATTCGCGGTTCAGGGCGAAGACGCCCATACTGGCCACTGCCAGAAAGGACAGGTGCACGCCCACGCGGGTTGCATTGGAAACATGCAACACCAGCAGAACGATAGCGGCCAGGCTCAAGATGTTGGTCAGCCGCGTATTGCGACCTCGGCTGCGGGCCAAGGCAAGCAGTCCAATGAGAATCACCGCCCTCAAGACCGGTGGCTGACCGCCGGCCAATGCGGCGTACAGTCCGCAAACCGCGGCAATGGCCAGCAGTTCCGTATGGCCGTTGGCGCCACACAGCCTGCACAGAAATAGCACCAGCACCGCCAGGAAGCCTACGTGCATGCCACTGATGGCCAGCAGGTGCAAGGTGCCCGTGGCCATCAGTTCTTGCTGGTCTTCCCAGTCGACTTGCGCCCTTTGTCCAAACACCAGTGCAGCCGCGAGAGGCGCCTGATCAAAGGCTACCCACTCGCGCAGGGAGTGATCCACACTGCGGATGACCAGAGCCCGCGCGCGGCGCAAGGCGTAGGATGGCCGCGTCGCCATGCGCGTGATTTGCGATCGGTCTTCGGCGCTGACTCGGACAAACTGTCCATCCTCGGCGGCACGCCTTGAAAAGTCGAAAGCCCCAGGGTTGTTGGGCGGTGAGATCGCCCGGTAACTGCCCAAAACCTGGATGACATCACCGGGCAGTAGGTCGTGGATGCGACCGTCAACCGACAAGCTGCAGTAGGCCTTGAGCGGCTGCCAGCTCTGTCCATCGCGAATCGCCTCGCAGCGAAAATTCCACTGAGTTACCCAGGCTGGGCTGTTAGGGTCACCCAGGCGATGATTGGGATTCGGGCGCCACTGGGCAGTGGACTCCAGCGTACCGCGAAGAGCAATTGGCTGGCTGGCCCGTTGTGCATGGCGGCTCAGAGCATCGCCGTGTGCAGGTCGCAAAATATAGGCATAGCAGGCGGCGAAGAGCGCCACGCAGCAGAATGCCAGGCAAGCGGCCAGCTTTTGTCTCTCACAGCGGTGCGTCCCAACCACGCCGATCAGCAACGCGGGAATCGAGTACCAATAGCCATGCCAGCCAGTCGGCAGAGATCAGCGGCGCGCACTGAATGCCAAGTAGAATCGCGACCAGCATCCAGGCCATGGGGTAGCGATATGCATGGCCAGTTAGAGCGCTCTGACGTCCCGCCAGCCAATCCCTCAGCGCGGTCCAGCGGCCAGTGGCGGATCGATGCTCGGCAGGGGGCGTGAGATGCTCATCCGCTTCAGCCATGATCCGTCCAGCATTCAGCTAGTTCCCCAGATTTTCCGAAACATCGGTGCGATAGGCAACCAAGGCGGGAATGATACCTGCCAGCGTGGCCAGCCCGACCAAACCTGGCACGAGCAGCCATTCGACCAGGGTCATCGTATTGAAGAAACCGACCTGAATACCGGTGCGTTCTTCGATCAGCCCACTGCAGGCGACACCAATACCATGCCCCAGCAGCCAACCCATCAAGCCACCCGCGATGGCGATCAACATGGATTCCAGCAATACGACAATCATCACCGCATCGCGTCTGGCACCCAGGGCGCGCATCACGGCGATATCCCGGCGTCTCTCGTTCATCGAATTGTAAATGCTGACCAAGATGCTAATCGCACTGGCAATACAGACGACGATGGTCAGGGCAAGCAGGATATTGCGCAGCGGACGTATAAAGGTCTCAATCAGATTGCTGATTTCCTTGACCGGCGAGACTGCTTGGGTATGCAAGCGTTTATTGACGCTGCGCTCCATGTGTAAGGCAAAGGCAGGTTGTCCGGGCTTGACCAAAACGGCGGTCAAATCGCGTTGTTCCAGTGGCAGTCGGGGTGGTTGATTGTCCGCCGCGGGGGTGTCGGAGGTTCCCTCGGCAGCAGCCTTCGTCGTGTCATCGACTTGCCGCGCATGGCCCTCCATCAGGTAAAAGCCCTCCAGGTTGATAAAGGCGGCTCGGTCGTTGGGCGTCCCCGTTGGCTTCAAAATGCCCACGATCGTAAAAGCTTGACCATGGCCTTCACCCTCGGGATCTCCATGCGTCGTTTGCAGGGTATCGCCGACCTGCTTGTTCATAAAGCTGGCGGCTTGTGCTCCCAGCACGGCTTCGAAGTATCCGTACTCGGCTGAGTAGTCTTGCAGATTGCGTCCGGAAGCGAATTGATATTGCAAATCGCCCTTTCTGCCATAGCGCAGCTTTTCGAAGAACTGCGAGTCCGTGGCTACGACGCGGAAGGGGCCAAAGTAATCTCCCAGACAGACCGGTATGGCAAATCCGCCGGAGGTGTAGGTGCTGAAAATGCCCTTGCGATCGGGCTCCGATACACGGCCGCCGATCTTGGCTATTTCGGTTTGACGGCCGCTGGAGCCCGGGATCAGTTCCAAGTATTCCTCGTAGGGAATCACTTCGATGGGTTCGCTCAGGTAGAACACCGTGTTCAGGGCCAGTTGCAGTGTGCCGCCTTTGGCTCCCACAATCAAGTTGTAGCCAACATTACTATTTCGCTCGAAGGTCTCCGTGATGATCCAGCTGATACTAAGCACCAGCACCACCAGGGCCACACCCAAACCCATGCTGAGCATGGTCAAGAATGTTGCCAAGCCCCGCTGCTGCATGTTTCGCCAGGCGATCAGTAACACATTCACAGCGATTCTCCCAGGCTGCCGACGATGGCCTTGTTGATTCCTTCCAAATTCTCGACACGCGTGAACTGTTCGGCAACATGCATCGAGTGCGTGACCATCAGCAAGGCGATGTTCTCATCACGGCAGAACTGGCGAATCAGGTCAATGATTTTTTGTTGATTGGACGGATCAATATTGGCCGTTGGTTCGTCGGCTAACAGCAGCTTGGGCCGGTTTGCCAAGGCTCGCGCTACCGCCACGCGTTGCTGCTGTCCCACCGATAGTGCGCTGGGCTTGTGGTGCAGGCGATCGCCCAGTCCCACCTGCTGCAATAATTCCACCGCCCGCGACAAACTGTGTCGACCGTGCGCAAAGGTCATGCCCAGGCGCACATTTTCCAACGCCGTAAAGCCAGGTAGCAGATTGAAGGTCTGAAACACATAGCCCATCTTGGCCGCGCGCACTCGGTCGCGACCGGCTTCGCTGAGCTTTCCCAATTCAATTCCATCCACGCGAATCGATCCGGAATCGGCAGTCATGATCCCGGCGATGCAGTGCAGCAGCGTTGTCTTGCCGCCACCGCTTTCGCCCAGCAGGACCACCTGCTCTCCAGACGCAATGTATAAGCTGGGGATGTCCAGGATCGGTAGCGCGGTTCCATCCGGCAGACGAAATGACTTTTTGAGAGACTCAATTTGCAGCATGGCAAGCCTGTTCAACGAGTACGCCGCAGCGCGCGATCGATATCCCGTCGCGCGTCCGCTTTTTTCATTTTGTCGCGCTTGTCATGCAGTTTAAGGCCTTTGCACAGCGCCATTTCACATTTCACGATGCCCCGCGGATTGAAGTACATGCGGAGTGGCACCAAGGTTAGGCCCTTCTCCTTGGCCCGCTGAATGAACTTGCTCATCTCACGTTTTTTGACCAACAATTGCCGCTCGCGCTTGGGCTCGTGATTCCACAATGTGGCCTGCGGATACTCGGCGATGTCGCAACCCAGCAGCCACAATGTCTCGCCCTTGACTCGGCCATAGGCTTCGTCCAATTGGCATTTTCCATCTCGGAGACTCTTGACCTCACTGCCACGAAGAATCACCCCGCATTCCATGGATTCCAGGATATCGTATTTGTGCCGCGCCTTGCGATTGTCGCTGATGATCTTCAGGCTAGGTGCATCAGACTGGCCCTTGGCCGTCGCGGCAGAGTTCTTCTTCTTGGCCTTCTGGGGAGGCGGTTTGGTCGGTTGTGCGGGTTTCTTGCTCAACGCAGTGTTTTCTTGCTCAACGCAGTGTGGGGTCTGGCGTCAGGAGGAGGCTGTCAGAACTGTCAATGATACGCATTTTACAGGCTTTGTGTTCGGCGTTTTGACGGGTTGCTGCCGCCGTTCTACAATATCCGGCCAGGCGGTATGCCGCAGGTCTCGGGGAATCCTCGATAAGTCTATCGTTTTTCGAACGCACTTTCTAAACACGGTTTCTAAACACGGCTTCTAAACACGGTTTCTAAACACAGCTCAGCAGATTGCCATCCATGAGTCTTGACCTTCCGGTTGTCCACCAACAGAGCTCGTCGACCACTGCTGCCGGCGGATGTGCTCCCGCTGCTTTTGCTCCCTCAGCCAGACTGCCGGAGTGGCTACGCCGCGACCTGCCCAAGGGAAATTTCAATCATTTTACGGCCGGGCTACTGGATGAATTGCGACTGGAAACGGTGTGTGACAACGCCAAGTGTCCCAATCGCATGGAGTGCTATTCGCAGAAGACAGCCACCTTCATGATTCTGGGGAACGTGTGTACTCGGCCCTGCGGCTTTTGTGCCGTTGCCCGCGGGCGACCGGAGGCGCTGGAGCTCGATGAACCGGCCCGGGTGGCTGAGGCCGCATTTCGCCTGGGGCTCAAGCACGTGGTGATTACCTCGGTAACCCGCGATGATTTGCCCGATGGGGGCGGCGAGCATTTTTACCAATGCGTGCTGGCGGTTCGCGAGCGGACGCAAGCCACCGTCGAAGTGCTGACCCCCGATTTTGTGGCCCATCGGCAGGGCTTGGACCGCGTCATACAAGCCCGTCCCGATGTATTTAACCACAATATGGAGACCGTTCCGCGCCTCTACCGACGCGTGCGCGGACCAAAGAGTGACTATCGGTGGACCCTGGAACTGCTGGCACACATCAAACGCCAAGCACCCAGCATCAAAACGAAAAGCGGTCTCATGCTGGGATTGGGGGAAACGCGAGACGAGCTACTGGCCTGTCTGGCCGACCTGCGTAGCGTCGACTGCGATTTTCTGACATTGGGTCAGTATCTCCAACCAGGAGCCAAGTACCTGCCGGTTCAACGCTATGTTCCCCCTGGAGAATTCGACGAATTAGGTCAAATCGCAAAACAAATGGGATTCGCCAAAGTGGCCAGCGGACCCTTTGTGCGGTCAAGCTACCACGCCAAAGATATGGCAGACACCGCAGCCCATGCATAAAAACCCCTGGCGACGAGTCCGACTCTCCTCAAATGCCTCCCCTCGGGATTTCCTGTTCCAAACATTTCCATTTTCAAAAGGTAATCTGACCTGATGAGAGTTTTCCTCGGGCTAACAATGCTGCTCGTCAACTCGGTCACTTTCAGCATGGCTCAAGACACGCAGAGATCGACGATTCCATCTACCACCAGCCAATCCACGATCAGCCCCGAGCAGCTCTTCGAGCCTCGCGATTTTGTCGGCCAGGATGGTCACACGCTCCAATATCGTTTGCTCAAGCCTCTCAACTTTGAGGCACAGCAGAAGTATCCTTTGGTAATCTTCTTGCATGGAGCCGGCGAGCGGGGCGACGACAATCTAGCACAGCTCAAGCATGGCATGCGCGATTTTTGTACGCCGGAGCGCCGCGAGAAATATGCCTGCTATGTGTTGGCGCCTCAGTGCCCGGCCGAACAAAAATGGGCTGACATCGACTGGACCCAGCCGGGAGTCGTCCTGCCCGACCGGGCCAGTCGCTCGCTGCAGCTGACTTTTGAATTGGTGGATGCCATGCTGCAGGATGCGGCCATCGACAAGAACCGGATCTACATCACGGGCCTGTCCATGGGCGGTTATGGAACCTGGGATGCCTTGGCCCGCCGTCCCGATTTCTTCGCTGCCGCGATTCCCATTTGCGGTGGCGGCGACCCGGCGACTGCCGATGCCATTTGCCACGTACCCATTGCCTGTTTTCATGGAGCCAAGGACGAGGTTGTGGATCCGTCCAAATCTCGAGCGATGATCGCCGCCCTGGAAAAAGCTGGTGGCAAGCCTCGCTATACGGAATACGCTGGTGTGGGGCACGACAGTTGGACACAGACCTACGCCGCAGACTCATTGTTCGCATGGCTTTTCGAGCAACGAAAGAAAAATGAGCCAAAATCAGACGCTTCTCCCTGAACGCCACCATGGTTGATGGCAACTCAGCCCGAGGAGCTGGTACCAAGATGACATTTATTTAGTTGCCCGCGCAAAAATAGCTTTGGCGAATTCAAACGCTTCATTAGGCTACGCGTGATCATCGCCTGCGAAACCTCGGATGCCTTTGGAACCGACGTGAAACATCACCGAGACCAAAATGTTTCTGATTTGACGCCCATGCATCAGGCCAGGCTGTTTCCCTCGCTGGGCTATTATGACGCCAAGCGAGGTTGTTGGAGAGCTTTGGTGCATGGCCGCGTCTTCATCGATGGTCGCGTGCCGCTGGCAACGCGGATTTTGCTCCGCGGTCTGAAGCGAGCCATGCGGGCAACGCCGGAGGAAGTGGCTAGCGAGACATTTCAACGCCGCATCGATGGCTTCCTTTCGGCTCCGGGAAAGCGGCGCAGGATTGTGTTGCAAATTGCTGACCAGCGCTTTCGCCTGAGGCGACGAACTCGCAAGAATGGAATCTTCTATGGTTCGCTAAAATTGCCCGAGGCGGCGGTTAATTCGCTTGAGAACAACGCGCCCATGCTGCGGATGCAACTCTTACGCGATGTTGAATCCAACGCCGCGGCCGAGTCAACCTGCGGGTACATACACATTGTCCACGAACAAGGCTTGAGCGTCATCAGTGATATCGATGACACGATCAAGTTGACCGAGGCCACGTCCAAGAAGGAGATGCTGGCCAATACCTTCTTGCGACCTTTCGAAGTGGTTGAGGGGATGTCGCAACTCTACCAGGACTGGCGGGCTCAGGGCTGCGATTTCCATTATGTCTCCAGTAGCCCCTGGCAACTCTATGAAGCTTTGGCTGAGCTGTGTGATTCCAGTCAATTCCCAACGGGCAGCATGCACCTCAGGTACTTTCGTGTTCGCGACGAGATGTTCAAACGCTTTCGACCCTTGCGCCGCAACGTCAAGGTGGGGATTATTGTGGGGATCATCAAGGCGCTGCCCAAACGCCGTTTTATCCTGGTCGGCGACAGCGGCGAAAAGGACCCTGAGATCTATCGCTTTCTGGCGAAACGTTTTCCCCGCAATGTGGCCGCCATTCTCATTCGAAATCTCAAGGCCAATCCACTGGTCGGCAAGCGGGCTACCAAATTGTTGACCCTCCCGAATACCATCGACGTCAAAATCTTTGAACAGGCGGAAGACATCTCCAGCGTTGTTCTGCAATTGCAATCTGATTTAAAGCACGGAGCGCGGGCGAGTGAATGACTGAATATTTTCTTGGGAACCATCGGTCAATGCTAAACGAAACGGAGCCACCCCATGCCATCCATCCTCAGAAACATGCTGGCCCTGCTGACTGGGCTGGTGGTGGGGAGCATCGTCAATATGGCCATCATTTCGCTTGGGCCGCTGATCATCCCACCGCCCGCGGGCGTCGATTTGACGAATATGGACAACTTGGCCGCGAACCTGCTGCTGCTCAGGCCCGTTGATTTTGTCGCGCCCTGGTTGGCCCATGCCCTGGGGACTCTGGCTGGCGCATTCGTGGCCGCCAAGCTGGCGGCTAGCCAAAAGATGAGGCTGGCCATCGGCATTGGCGTCTTTTTCTTGTTGGGTGGCATTTCCATGGTGTGGATGTTCGGTGGACCGATCTGGTTTGCTTGCCTCGACCTGATCGCAGCCTACCTGCCCATGGCCTACGTCGGCGGACTGCTCGCAGGGCCGCGATCGCCGGACACTTCCGCACAGAAGCTGCAGGCCATCGAACGTGAGTAACGGTTGGGCCGTCGATGAAGTGCCGGTGCCGTCTGCGAAACCCTCGGTGCCGTCTGCGAAACCAGCCGCTGGTCGAACCGTGGTCCCCACTTGGCATAGCGCCTGTTCAATGAGGCACGGAGCGCAAGTTGCTGGCGGCGCGGGCGGGAGCGTCGTCCAATGGCAGCCATGTTAGGGCGGACTGACTCCTGGATGGGCTGAGACTGCCTTCGGGCGCGGGTAGTGAATCTAAGGCGAGCACGATGCGCTCGAGCGGAATGTCCAACGCCCAGTCTTGCGCGGGGCGGCTGGCCAAGCTGCCCAGGCCATCATCCATCAGCGAATCGCCCGGCAGCAGTCCGGCCAAGCGCAGGCCAGCCCGATGAATGCCAATGGAGAAGTCGACAGCGTCAAAAGCATGGATGGCTACCGAAGGCGATTGTCGTAGCGTGACATCCAAGTAGTGCCCCAGAGATTGCAGCAGGGGACTGCTCAGCCGACCCGGACCCATGCTTACCCTGCCCATGGCATATTCGACTCGACCATTGCGGATGATGGCTTCTTCACAGTGGACTCCTCCCATGGCAGTTACCGCAGCCTGGGTGCCGTGCGTTAGAGTTCCAAAGTCCAATTGCTCTACGTGGGCGCGAGTCAGTTTTAAACGCCAGGTGTCGCGTTCCAAAATCAGATTGGCTCGACCGTTAAATGTGGCTGCATCGCCCAGCCTGGCGAAGCGTGGATCGATGCCCGCCATCAAACGGCAGGGCAGAGCTTGGCCAGTATTCAATACCATCTCGGTCATCAAATGATTGGCTTGATGGTTGCGCTTGATCAACAGCTGCGTGATGGCGTCAGGGCTGTCAGCCGGGCTGTTGGCAGCCGACTTGGATGGGTTGCCCAGCTGCTGGTGGCGAAAGCTAATGGCCAATTGGAGCAAGGCTTCTTCGGGCAATAGACGCAGCGAAAGCTCGCTGAGCTGGGTATCGCGATCGGCATCGTGAATGGTCAACGCGTCGATCTCGAGGTGTGTGGATTGCGAGTGCAACACAGGCCGACATAGATACCAATCGTGAAGCAGAGTCCACAGATCCGCCATCTGTCGCCCTTCGACTTCGAGTTGTTGCAGGCGCACGCACCATTGTCCGCGGTAAGACTCAATCTCCGCGGTGGCCGCTCGGCCGAGAGAAGCCTGCGTTTCCGGGTGAACCAGCCGAAGTCCGCGCAGGCGAACCTTCTCGGGCGACAAGGACTCGACGGCAGCGATCTCAATCGATAGACCCAATTGCGCAGACAGTTGCTGCTCCCACCTCTGGGCACGCCACCGCTGGTAGGCCGGCAGGAATTCTGCGGCACAACAGATCAGGCAACCTAGTACGGGCAGCAGGCCGCATAGCACAAAGGCCAGACGGCACAGCCCGCGCTGGGTCGACTCGTGCAATCGATAGTCAAGTTGATCGTGCCTGCCCGCCATCCGTAGCAGTCAGCCTTCTATTGCTAGCAACGTAGATTCGCGAAGTCAGAAGAATGTTTTCAGACTACACGCCGGAGGCTGGGAGCGTCTACGGCGAATTGGCGATTGCTCGGTTGTGTTTGAAACATAGAGCCCATTTCAGCATACCGCTTTTGGCTGCGAAGCCATTCAGCCGCGCCCGGTTTGTCCGCGATGCAGCAGGTAGTGATCGGCCAGGGCGCAGGCCAGCATGGCTTCTCCAATAGGCACCGCCCGGATGCCCACGCAAGGATCGTGCCGCCCCTTGGTCCGTACATCGATCTCCTGTCCGGTGGCGGTGACGCTTTTTCGAGGGGTGAGAATCGATGAGGTCGGTTTGACTGCAAAACGAGCTACCACGGGTTGTCCACTCGAAATACCACCCAAGATGCCGCCGGCCTGGTTGGACAGGAACTCGATCTTGCCGTCCCTGCCCATCCGCATCTCGTCGGCATTCTGCGTGCCTGTTATTGCGGCGGCCTCAAATCCGTTGCCAATTTCTACTCCTTTGACGGCATTGATGGACATCAATCCGGCCGCGATGTCTTGATCGAGTTTGGCATACAGGGCGCGCCCAAGCCGGCCGGGACGCCCTCGGCAACAACCTCGATCACGGCACCTACTGAATCCTGCGATAACCGAATCTCTTCCAGGTACTCTGCCCAGTGCTCGGCGGCTACGGGATCAGGGCAAAAGAATGGATTTTTGTCGACCGCTTCCCAGTCCCAGCGGCTGCGCTCAATTTTGCTAGTGCCCATCTGGATCATGGCCGCCCGGACCTTGATCCCAGGAACAATCTTGCGGGCCACGGCTCCGGCGGCCACCCGTGCGGCCGTTTCGCGAGCCGAGGATCGTCCTCCGCCGCGGTAGTCGCGGATACCGTATTTGGCATCGTAGGTGTAATCCGCATGGCCCGGACGATAGCGATCCTTGATCTCCGAATAATCCTTGGAGCGTTGGTCGGTATTCCAAATCAACATCGAAAGGGGAGTGCCGGTGGTGACCAAATGCTCGGGCTGTTGCTCCGAGGGCATGCATCCGGACAGCACATGCACCTCGTCGGCTTCTTTGCGTTGCGTGGTGAACTTGGATTGACCGGGTTTGCGGCGATCGAGCTGCTGCTGGATTTCAGCCACGCTAAAGCTGATACCCGGAGGGCAACCATCGATAACGCAACCTAAACCCGGGCCATGGCTTTCTCCCCAAGTCGTTACGCGAAACAGGTGCCCGAAAGTGTTGTAGGACATAAGTGCCTTGAGGATTGCATGACGAGTAGGACTTGCGGGCCGCGCCAGGCGTGGTTTACTTTTCCGTCCAGCTAGGATCTGGAGTAAGCGTGGGGTTAACCGGGCTGCCAGCATCCTTGCGCCCACTGCCTTCGAAGCGACTGATGGCCCGCACCGACATGTCATGCTCACATAGTATTTGGCAGCTCAAACGCACGTTGGTCAGGTCTCGCGCGGCCAAGCATTGCTTCTCCGCCGTGGTCATTCTTGATGGCTCTCCCTCCAAGAATTCAACGCGGCAAGTGGTGCAGCGAGCATTGCCTCCGCACGCATGCAGTTGGTCGATGCCGGCATCCTCCGTCAGTGCCAGTACCAATCGCTTGCCGGATTCGACTTCAAATTCTCCAACACCTTCAACCGTCAACTTGGGCATCTGTCTTCCTCTGGATAGCGTGTTTCACACCAATGGCCGTGCTAAGGGACTGTCCCAAAATAAATTACCGAATTGTCCATTAGCCGAAGTGCGTTAGCACACGGTTTTTTCTGGAACCGGACGCTAACGCGTTGCGGCTGATCCGGTAGCTTGTTTTGAGACGGTCCCTAACAACATAGAGATCAAGCTGTCAGGGGTAAACCCGCCCAGGAAAATCCCGTGCAGCTAATCTACTGCTTGGCGATCGGCACGCTCCACAGCGGTGTGGGAATGAACTCGCTGGTCAGCAATAGCTGGCTGTCATTATCTGCAAAACAAATGCTCTCGCCCTGCTTCCTGGCAGGTAATGCCAGCGTCCGCATGGTTTTTTCGCTGACGTCCCAAGCCCCATTCTCGCTGCGCTGCAATAGACAAGCGGGGCCATAGGTGGCAATCACCAGCAGCTTTCCATCGCGACTGATATCGGCGGCGGTCGTTAACGGGAGTGCGAGCACCGGTCCCGCCTGCATGACGACGGGCTGGTTCCTGGCATCGGGCTGTGCGGGCAATTTCATCAGCCGACAACGTATAAATTCCTTGGTTACCAGCAAAAAACTGTCACTCAGCGGGTCATAGGCCATGCCCTCGCAGTCGGCCGGACCACTCGGATATTTAGCGATCAGAACCTGGACATCCGCCACAGAAATACGTTGTAAACTGCTGCGGTCGCTATCGAGAGCAGGCTCTTTGATGACATACACCACCACCGACGAACGACCGCGTTGATTGTCTCCCACATCGCCGATGGCCAGGTAGTGCTCGCCATCGCGTTCAAAACTGCACATGTCCTCCCAGTCATTGGCTTTGGCACCTTCCAACTCAACCACGGCCAGCCAGGTACCATCGCGGCCAAATGCATACAAACGCGGCTTGTCGCCGGAGTCATTATGAGTCCAAATCACATCGGCGGCGCGAGTGGAGGCTGCCACGCCGCTGCTTTCTTTGAGCAGCGGGCACTGCAAGGCGACCGACTCCTGCGCGATGGCGGATCCGCAGAATGCGAGGGCGATTGCTGCGGTTGCAAGCTGTGCATGGCCAGGCATCATCGGAACTCATCCTCATCGCAGTTAGACCCAAACGATTCAGTATATCTTCTTCTCGGCAGCCAGTCTTTCAAAGCCCCAGCAAAGGGGGACACAGCCAGGCCTGACGAAACCGTGTTAAGCAAAGGGGGACACAGCCAAGCAAAGGGGGACACAGCCAGGCCTGACGAAACCGTGTTAAGCAGCAAAAAAATCGTGCTCGGGATTGCGTTCCCAAATACCACCTTGATCGATCTGGCTCCCTTCTCCCGCCGGGTCTCTGGGCGAGGTTGGTTGGGGATGACGGGGCTGAAACTGTCGTCCATCCGGAGGAAGGTATGTTGCACAGAAATGCTCCAATTTCAACGCTTTCCGCGCGATCTGGCCCCTCACCCCCCATCCCCCTCTCCCCGAGTACAGGGCGAGGGGGAGCTATGTTTCTTTCGCCCCGAGCCTGGAAATGGAGTGCCATATTCAAGCTTTTCAGAAACTCTTCCCTGTTTGCCTGAGTTCCCTGCGTTTCGTCAGGCCAGACACAGCCACAGCCAGTCGGGCATACGGGGACACAGCCAGTCGGGCCCGGCATACGGGGACACAGCCAGTCGAGTGGACACGGGGACACAGCGATACACGGGGACACAGCCAGTCGGGTGTGCGGCGCTCGCTCGAGTTGCTGTTTGGGGCTAGAATTTAGGAGGACAGCCTGGGTTGTCATCGGCATTTGTCAATCAAAGGATCCATGGCGCATGGTTCGATTGCGAACGAACAAGTGGTATTCAGCGGATGCACAGCAGCGCGTGCGCGGCTCGCTTTCGCCGCAAACCGCTGGAATGCGCCGCGTGATCTCGCTGTGCTTCCTGCTGGCATTAGTGATCGTGCTGATGCAAAAGATGTCCGACCCACGGCATGTGCGAACTGCCTTTGATGCGCTGGGCGTCCCGCTCGAACGCCAAGTGATTGCGTCGAGTGAGACGCAGTCTGGCTCCGCAGACCACGTGACTGCCGGCTCGGGCCATAGCCCGTCCGAGGAGGATCAGCCTGGGACGGAGGATCAGCCCGGGACGGTTGACCAAGTTTGGAACAGTCTGTGCAGCGACATGTTTCCCAGACTGCTGGAGGCGCCTCCCAATACGCAAATCACCGAATTCGCCCAGGCCTGGTATGCAGTGGGTGGCAACCTCACTCGGCCAGACGTCGATCAGCTGGACGGGCTGCGACAGTACACCGATAGCCAGTTGGAGTTGATTGCTCAACAACTGGCTGCCGCGCCAGCCAGTGAACGCGGAGAATGGCCCGGGCAGCTGGCTCGCTTCCGCGACCAGTGGCAGCAAGTGTGGGCGGCGATTGCCCCCCAAATCCCATCAACGCAGGGCCCATCAACGCAGGGCCCATCAACGCAGGGCCCATCAATGCAGGCCAGCTAGCGCAGGGTCAGTCAGCGTGGGGGTTGGATGCGACCTTTGCCAAATTGTTAACTCAAAATTTGGATGCGCGACTGGCCGCTATCATGCGCGATGCGACTCCTTGGACGCAGAAGGAAACCATACCTTTCCTGCGCATGCTGCAACGCGGCAAGTCGCCATCAGACTTGCAAAGCGAGTCGGCACCTCTGCTGAGTACTTTGCAGTTAGAGGCCCAGCCAGAAACCTACCGTGGCCAGGCGGTGCGTTTTCGCGGCCAGGTGCGCCAAGTTGAGTATGTGCCACGAGCAGCGAACGCATTCGGAATTGAGGGCTATTGGTCGCTGTGGTTGCGTGGCGAAGACGGTTCGGCGCAGCCCGTGGCGGTCTACTCGACGCACCCCATCTGCAAACAACTGGACCTGGCTATTCAGCAAGGTCAGCTTCCCGATGTCGAGGTACTGGGGGCGGTCGGCAAGCGACTAGCCTACGCGGCACAAGTGGGAGTGGAGGTGGCTCCGACGCTGTTCGCGGCTTCCATCCTACAGTTTGCGCCTCAAACGCCCCTGCGCCCGCCGCTGAGCAGAACCTGGTCGGCAAGTTTGGCTGGGCAGCGCTGATCGGATTGTTGGTTGCGATAGCCATGCTCTTGCCCATCCTGGGTACTTGGCGGAGACAACCCCTGCGCAGGATCGGTCGACCTGGCGGCGGTGCATTGCTACTGATCATCTGTTTGCTGCCTGGCAACGCGTACGCCCAGCCGTCTGCGCAGGCTGTTCCAGGGGAAACACCGCCTTGGGTCAAGAGCCAGGAATCGACGATCCGCAGCATGCTCAGCCAGCGCATGGAGAGCGTATTAAATAAAACAGAATTGATTTCGTTGGTTGAATATTTGGCTGGTGAAACAACAAATTATCCCGATGGTGTGTTGAAACTGATGCACAGTCTGCGCCAGGTGGGTTGGCAGCGTTCGTTGTCCGCCGATGCGCAGATGGACGCAGCCAGCGCAGGCTTGCGTCTGCGAGTTGCCACACTTGCGGGAACGGTTCGTCTGGCAATGCCTGTCATCCTGCATGAAACACAGGCCGCCTGGTTCCAGCAGTCGGCTGCCGACCAGCTGTATCGCTTGCAGGTAGAACGGGTGCAGGACTCGGGAGACGCCCAAGACAACGGCTCTGCATTACAAACTGTGTTTTGCATGAGCATTCCCTCGCAATGGATGGAGAGTGCACAGCTCAAACAGCCGGTGGCCATTCGTGGACTTTGTTTAAGCGCGGTGGATGAGTCTGGATCAGAAGCAGAATTGTGCTGGTTCGTCCAGCGACCGGACTGGGTGTGCCCGCCAGGCAGTCGCTGGACCGAATGGTCGCCGCGCCTGCCAGCCTACCAGGAAAGGCTGGGCAGCTTGGGCTGGGACTTGGCCAACCTGGATATCGTCCAGTCAGGCAATCAGCGCGCGCTCCAGCCGCAAGAAGCGTCTGCTTTTTACTCGCTCCTGGGTTTGCTGAAACCCATCCCGGCCGAAAGTCCTGAGGATACCAGCCCATTGCAGGTGCTGGCTGCGCCGGCAAAGTGGATGGGGGCGCCGGTGCACTGGAATGTGCGGTTAGTCAGTGGTTCGATCGTTCAGGTGACACAACCACAGGACCGTCGTTGGCTGGGTGCAGAAAGTTATTATCAATTTGATGGTTTTGTAGACATAGGCAACCAAATGGTGCACTACAAAATTTCCGCCGGGGATCAACCACAAGTCGTCGATTTCGAGAATGAGTTCCCAGTCACCATCGTCACTCGCCACCCGTCGACTTTTGCTCCGCCGCAACAGCAGGGTGGTCCGTTGAATTGGGAGGTCGGCAAGTACGCGCAGGTGTCCGGAGTCTTCTATCGCCTGTGGTCTTATGAGTCGGAGTTGATGGCCAGCAAAAGCAGCCGGGCCCGTCAAGCAGCCCCGTTACTGGTCGCCGCAGAGTTAATACCCAGTGCGCCGATCATTCGCCCGGCGACATCCCAGGTCGGCTGGTTCGGCTACGCGCTGTGCGCGGCCGTACTGGTGATTTTGGCAGGCATCCTTTTTACAGTTTTTCAACCTGCCCGCCGCACGCGGCGAACATGAATAGACCGGCTTGGCCCAAGATTTTCATGGGCTTCTTTCTTGGGTACCATCAGCGTGCGTTTCTGGGACGCCGGGCTTGACTGGCAAGCCGGGAACCTCATACTCGTGCCCAGCAGTGGGCAAACTACTCTAGAATGAAGCGGAGATTCAGATGCGTCGTGCAAAAATCACTATTGTCGGGGCGGGAAACGTCGGGGCGACTTGTGCACACTGGTGTGCGGCAGGGGAACTCGGAGACGTGGTGCTACTCGACATCCCCCAAGCCGAGGACATGCCCAAGGGAAAAGCCCTCGACTTGATGCAAGCCTCGCCGATCATGGGATTTGACAGCACGATCGTCGGTACGACCAGCTACGAAGATACGGCCGGAAGCGATGTCGTGGTAGTGACCGCCGGCATCGCCCGCAAGCCGGGTATGAGTCGCGATGATTTGCTGGCAACCAACGCCAAGATCGTCGGTTCGGTGGCCGAGCAAATCAAGAGCAGCTCGCCGGATGCGATCGTGATCGTGGTCAGCAATCCGCTGGATGCGATGGTCCAGCGGGCCCTGGCGGTAACGGGCTTTCCGCCATGCCGCGTGATAGGGCAGGCTGGCGTGCTCGACACCGCCCGCTACCGCACCTTCTTGGCCATGGAATTGGGGGTCAGCGTGGAGGATATCTCGGCGCTGCTGATGGGTGGTCACGGTGACACCATGGTTCCCATGCCCAGCTGTACCTCGGTCGGCGGCATTCCCGTAACGCAGCTGGTCGATGCGGCCCGACTCGACGAAATTGTTGATCGCACGCGCAAGGGCGGAGCCGAAATCGTCGGTCTGCTGAAAACCGGCAGCGCTTATTACGCCCCCGCCGCAGCTACCGCGCAAATGGTCGAAGCAATTGTGCGCGACAAGAAGCGCATGATCCCCTGTGCGGCCTATTGCGACAAAGAATATGGCGTAGGGGGCTACTATGTGGGGGTGCCTGTCATCTTGGGAACCAAGGGTGTCGAGAAGATCATCGAACTCAAATTGACCCCTGCCGAACAGGCTGACTTCAATAAGAGTATCGATGCGGTAAAGGAATTGGTTGCCGCCATGGATAAGTTGGTCAATGCCTGATTTGCTATCAATTTAACTTCTCGACATTCCCTGTTTCTGTTGGTCCGCGCTGACGTTGACTTTGCAGACGGACAGGCTTAAAAACCATAGATCATCCGAGGTTGGCGCGGTGCACCATTGCGAAGTGTCCGCACCGCCACCTGCCTTTACACAAATATGATTGGCGACTAATGCGGAACCGAATCATTGGCTCTTCGGAGCTGAACGGCCAGCACCTCCAATTGCATAGTTCGGAAACTCTTTCTCAATTACCGCGGACCACGGGCTGCGAACACGAGGTTTGCCTGTTTGGTCCCGAGCGCTACGAGCCGCGATATGATTATCCGCTGATCGTCTGGCTGCACAGTTGCAGAAGCTCGGAGCGCGAGTTGGAACACATCATGCCGGCTTTGAGCCTGCAGAATTATGTCGCCTGCGCTCCGCGTGGCAACGTGTCCTGCGATGACCAGCGCGGCTTATATCGCTGGGGGCAGTCGCCTGCCAGCGCCGCCATTGCCGAAGAGGTGGTATTCGAGTCCATGGAGACGGCCTGCGCCCAATTCTCGGTAGCTCGCCACAGGATTTTCCTAGCTGGTTTTGGCAGTGGGGCGACCACTGCCTGGCGTTTAGCCCTGAGATATCCACAGCGTTTTGCCGGTGTCGTTGCCATGTGTGGCGATTTTCCCCATGAGAATCAGCCCTTGACCAATTTGGATGCGGCTCGCAGCATGCCCACGCTCTGGATCTTTGGCAATGAGTCGCCAAGCTGTGGCGTCCGCCAGGTATGCGATACCTTGCCTGTGCTGCACGCAGCCAGTCTTACCGTCGATATTCGCCAGTACTCATGCGGCCACGAACTGCTGAGCAACATGTTGCAGGACGTGAACTCTTGGTTGATGGAGCGCGTTACCAACCAGCCCGCGTCCTGCGAAGCGGTTCGCGAAGAAAGCTTTTCTCGAAATTGAGAGCCGCAATGCACTGCAGCTTTCAAGCAACGCAGCCGCCAAGCGACGCAGCTGCCGAAGGCATGCTAACCATCCGCTAAAACAACGGCCTGCTGGCAAAGCATTCTTTCATCCGGATGGACGGATCATGCATTCTTATTCAATACCCGTGGTTCCTGGCTAGTGTCGCAATTACAAGTTCGCCTGCACTCGAGCGATTTAGTCGCAGGCCTCATCGATTTGCCCAGTTCTGCGTCTTTCGCTCCCGAATGGCTTACGATCGCTAGTCGTTGGGCTATTCGCGGGCCAGCCAAGGGCGACTTTGGTAACTTGCCATGCACGAACTCGTCATCGTGGCTTCCGCACTCAGACCAGCCGGAGCTCAGCCCCTGCAAATTCGTTAGAACCGGATTCTTTCGCAGCCTGCATGTGCCAAACCGCTCGCCAGTGGTACCCAGTTGAATTTGCTTTCCGCCTTGGCTGGTGCCAGATTTGATTCTGGTCGAAACCAGAACTATCTCACTGCGGCGATGGCCACTATGTTCCTGCAAGCCACACACGATGTCCCTGCTGAATCGATTTCGCATTAAACCCACTTTCGTCCAACTGCTGCTGGGCGGGCTGGGGCTAGCATCGCTGCTGGCCTTCGGTGGATTGTTCGCGCACATCGTGAGCGGTACTAAGCTCGCTGCGGAAGAGGAACTGGAATTCGGCATGCAGCTGATCGACGATGGTCGCTGGGATTTGGCCGGGCGACTGGTCCGCGACCTGAAAGAGCAGGGCAGGGTGGACACCGAAACCAATGCTGCTTGGCACTTTGTTCGAGGTGTCGCCGAATTGCAATCGGTAGCAGAAGAATTGGATTCACCCCGCAATCGCAAGGTGTTGTTGGATGCGACGACGCACCTTCAACAGGCGAAAGAAATTGGATTTCCACTGGGCTACCTGGGCAAGGGGCACTTCTATCTGGGATTCTGCCTGTTCAATACCTATCGCTGGGATGCCGCCATTGCGGAGTTGTCCGGTGTGGCCGATTTATGGCCCGAGCGACGGAGCGATACCTTGCGGATGGTGTTTTGCTCACAACTCAACAAACAACCTCCCGATCATGCGGCTGCGGAGCAAACACTGGCGACCTGGCAGGCGATTCCTGGACTGTCCGCTAGCGAGCGAGCACGCATCGATGTGGCCACTGCGCAATTGCTGCTCAGTCAGGGTCGCCTGGACGAGTGTGAGCAGCGTTTAGTCCGTGTCGACGAAGCACTGGCAGAATACTCCGAAGCACAAACCTGGCGGGGCCGATGGAGGATTATGGACTCGGCCGACCCCGATCGACCTGGTTCTCAGCGAAAGCAGCTCGCGGTAGAGGCCGAAGCCATTCTTCGGAGTGTCATTGTCTCTGCGGTCACCCCCAATGTCCTGCGGCGACAGGCGGCATACCTGTCCGGTCTTCAATCTGCGCCAGCAGGGACGCAGCCAGGAGGCGCTCGGCGCATTCAGCGGCGTGCGGCAGCGGAGTCCACAATCGGCTGAAGCCATCGCATCAGGAATCGAGGAGGCAGAGATCTTGCTGGAATTGGGTGGCCTGGAAGAAGCCGTATCCACGGCCCATCATGTTCTCCGCCAAATCGATAATCTGGAATTGTACAATGGTTATTGGATCAGCGCCGATGCCCTCCGCTCGCGACTGCTGACTATCGGACGCAATCTGCGCGATCAACATGAGTACGAACGCGTCATTCAACTGGCCAAGTACATTGAACTGGCCTATCCGCTATCCGAATCTGTGCGTCTGCAAGCCGAGACCTACGAACGCTGGGGACGCGACTTGCAAGAGACTCCCCAGCATGCTTCCGAGAGCGAGCGTTCGGCCCATCGACAACGCGTGGCCCAACGCTTTCTGCAAGCGGCGGAACGCTACGAATCGCTGGCAACCTTGGAATGGCGCTCCCCGGAGTATCCTGAGATACTGTGGCATACCATCGAAAACTACCAGACCGGCAATGAACTCACCCGGGCCAACGCACTGCTCAAAGACTATCTGCGCTGCGAGGATCGCATCAAAAGGCCACGCGGATTCTTGGCCCTAGGTCGCAACCACATGAACGTCGGGGATTGGGAAAAAGCCCTCGAGCCGCTCGAGCGATGCCTGATTGAATACCCAACGAATCCGGTCAGCTACGAAGCCCGATTGTTGGCCGCGAAAGCCAAAGCAGAATCGGGAGACTTGGAAAGCGCGGTCGAGTTGCTGCGGAGTAACATGGCGGACTTTCAATTGGATCCCAAGAGTCCCATCTGGCAAGACTGTCTGTTTGAACTCGGCAATACGATCTTTGTGCGGGGCGAACAACTCCTGCTCCGCTCCCGACCGCTGGCCGAGCAACAACCCGAGCAGTACCTCAAGAACCTGCAGGAAAGCCACGACTACTTCCTCGAATCTATTCAGAGCTTTCATGAAGCGATTTCTCGTTACCCCAAAGATCAGCGATACTTTGAGACGCGTTACATGATTGCCAAGGCCTATCAGTTGGCCGCTGAAATGCCCAAGGCGCAGACCTTTAACAACACTTCTCTGGTCGATGTGGCTCGCCGCTCGATGCTCGTCCAGCAGCGCAATCTGCTCGAGCAAGCACTCGACGGCTTTCGATCATTGCATCAAGCCATCAGCGGACGAGAGGAATCGCTCAGCTCAGAAAAGAATCTGCCCATCCTACGCAACAGCTATTTCGGTGAAGCCGATACCCTGTTTGAACTCGGGCGCTGGGAAGAAGCGATCCAAGCCTATCGCAATGCTGCCAGCCGCTTTCTGAATCGTCCCGAATCGCTCGAAGCACTTGCGCAAATGGCCGTCTGCCATCGCAAAGTCGGTCGCGAATTCGAGGCCAAAAAGACTCTGGCCCAGGCCGAGCAAGTCCTCCGCCGCATTCCCTCGGAATACGACTCGCAATTCGTGGCCACCACCCGAGCCAGTCGACAGGAATGGCAGGACCTGCCTGGGCTGGCTCAAGGACTGGGATTGAGATCAGTAAGTGTTATCTCTCCAAAAACCAACGTGACCGACGCCATCGCTTACCGCAATGGCGTCGGATAAAATCGTTTTCTGTACAGGCAGATCGAGTACAACTGGCATGGATCGACGCTTGGCCAAGCCTTGTTAAAACAAATCACAGGCTTGAGCAAGCCGATACACTATTCCAGCACACTCCGTGATCATCGTCGCAAACAGTCTAGTTTGTAATCGATCAGTGCGTACGCAGCGATGATCTTGTGAGTTCGAGCGGAGGGATGGATGCTATCCCAGAATAGATAGCGGTTGGGGTCGGCACCTGGACTGGGTGCGTAGCCAATTCCGGTGACTGGGTTATAGAGGGTGGCTGAGTCCGTCACATTCTGCAGCCCAAACAATCTTGGTGCTCGAGTGATTGATTTAAACAGCTGGCTGATTTTTACATCAGCAATTCTTGCGTGCGGCAATTCGCTACCCAAGCTGCGCAGCAGGCTGGAAAGTTCGTAGTTGAAGGCGAATGCAGCGGCATCTAGCTGCGATGCAACCGGAGGGAAAGTGTTGAAGAATGGAGTCTGACCCAGCGGCGGCAAATCCAAAACAACAATTTTTCGCGCCCCGCTGCATAGAGCGCTTCGATCGACCAGCGGATTCGCTCGATCGCGTTTGCGATGAAGTCAGGCTCACCGGCACTAGCACCGAAGAAAATATCGTTGGCGCCTACCCAAACCACGAAAATATCGTCGGGATTGGCCCTTCCACCGCTAGCCAACAGGTAGCTTGAGACTTGCTCGGTTAAGTCTGGCACAGGATAAGGTGATTCACCCGCGGCCCGAGCTCCATTGACGGCATGGTTTGTCCCGCCGAGAATACTCGGAAGCGGAACCGGTTCTCGAAGAGCCCTTGCAAAGTACTCCACCCACACCGGGCCGTTGGAGAATCGGCCATCGAAATACAGTGGCGAGGGTGGCAGATCACCATCGGTGGCCACATAGAAATTACCCGTATCGGACAAACTGTCACCAAAGATGTACATCTCCGCACGGCTGTTGGTAATCTGCAATACAAAAATTACCATCGCCGCCACGAAACTCTTTAATTGAACACGCATTTTCTATTCTTCCTTCAGGATTGGGAACAAAACGACAAACGTAAACGCTACCCATGCCCAATAGGTGCGTTTTGCGCATGGGACGAAGCGCTCCTACCGGATGCAATTTGGGGATTTTGTGACACTTCTCGCTGATCGCCACCGTGCATTTTGCTACTAACCCTCCCGCGCGCAAGCGTTTCCATAAGGAAAGCAGCCAATTCGCGGGAGGGTCGGAAAGCGAGTACTGCGAGCGTTCCGGGGAGGGGAAACGCGTCCGCCCTCCCCGCTAGGTTCGCATGACTCACCTAGCGACCCTCCCGCGAAATAGTGCACTTTTGCTTCGCCAGGTCTACTGCGCGGGAGGGTGGAATGTCATTCGTGGTGGCGGTCAGCGAGAAGTGTCGATTTTGTTCAATTTTTTGGCTAACAGAATGTTCGTTTAGAATCGACGACAATTGAGCTGACACGCTACTCGGCCGTCACATGATGGAACCAAGCTTTGCAGCTTCATCGCACATAGCCAGCAAAGGCTTTCCACTGCTCGGTACTGTCAGTGGAATTCGCGTTTCGCTTGATCGCTGCTCTAAGTGCGTCCAGCCAGATTTCGTCATCCGTATTCAGCGCTACTTCAGAAATTAGTTCTTTTCCATCCGTTAAGCGGAATTTCAGTTCTTTTGTTTGGGCATTGTCTGCCAGGAGAACTCGCTGACGCTGTTCACTGAACGAAGCCCAGTGTCGACCTTGTGCCAGAAAATTCCGGTCTGGTTCTGCAAGCGACCGTTCGGAAACACAGATCTCAGTACCTTGCAGATTGCGCAGTAATACATCGCGTCCGGCTCGCTGTTGGAGCGTGCCACCGAATTCTGCCCAAGCCATGTAAGTTTTTTCATTGTCGCGCCATGTCCATACGCGCCAATTCGGATCCGTGGGCAAGCGTTTCCGATTGCGGTTTACCAATTCCGTCAACTCGGCCGGCGTACCGAAGTCACTCATCGAAAAATCGGCCGGCTGCGCGTCTGCGCGGCTGTCCACTTCGAGGTTGATGGTAATACCAACCGCTTTCAGGTTTACGGAAGCAAAACCAAACGGAATTTGCGGGCTGCGAAAGAACGCGTAGTTGAGATCAAGCAACTTAAGACCAGGCAACTTAGGCCAGGCAACTCTGGTGACTTCCAACACTCGCCTTCAATCCTCCCAATTCGCAATTGACGAACTTCTGGGGTCGACGTGCGATCGAGGCCAGCCACACTGCCGCTGATAATCGCTCGCAGCCGACTGATCGGAGTAGCTGGTTTCAAATTGGCGTTAAACAACATCGACAGTCCATCGATGAGGTTTACGCGATCGCTGCGGATTTGTTGTTGAAGTTGCAGTCGTGCGTCCAGTAATTCGTCGAAATTTCGGCTAGCAGGAATCTCAAAGACGTTGTCCGGTTTGCTGTAGGCAATCCATCCATGCTTGATGACAAAATTTTGGGAATCAGCGTAGGCAGCTGCATCAACGAGTAACCGCGCCCCTTCCCAGTAATCTGCTTGACCTTCCATCACAGAAGTCGTCGCCACTTCGAGCCAACGGAACTCCTTACCATCAATGAGCTCAGTTCCTAGCGTGCGTGCCGTCAAGATGACGGTCTCGCTACGTTGGGTACCATGGGAGATATTGCCCGTCCAAGTGGTATACGCCCATCCGGCGGGCAGTCGCCAAGATCGAAGCGACCCGCCGCTGCGGCGGGCGGCTGGTCTGCTTCTGCTTCTGCTTCTGCTTCTGCTTCTGCTTCTGCTTCTGCTTCTGCTTCTGCTTCTGCTTCTGCTTCTGCTTCTGCACTGCACTCACTGCACAAGGGAGGGCCACTGGAATCGAAACGCAAACTCTTCTTCAATCCCTTTTAAATAATCTGGCCGCTCTTGTTTCTCTTGTGGAATGGGTAGTGGCACCGGTGGTCCTGGCTTGGCAGGGGGAGCAGAAAACGTGTCTGGCTCTATTTGGCGGTGACTCTCGGCTAGGCGTGCCCGGGCCATCGTTCGATCGGTGCTTTGCTCGGCGCATATTTGTTCGAGTTCACTGAGTTTCCTCTCGATACGCTCCACATCTGCTGGGGATCGCTCCCATCTGGTCTTGGTGCACTACCGTTCTTCATGGTGCAGGTAGCGTCGAGTATCGGAATATTGACTTGAATCTCGACGATGCCAAAAGGGTAAAAGTCATCGCTCGTGCGTCGAGCCAATCGGTACCCCGGAACCGAATCAGCTTCGTCTATTGCCCGTGAGCTTGCGATGTAGCAACTTGATATTCCATACGCACTTTTGATGGGACCTAGTCTGTCATTGCGATCCGCCTGTGAGCTCAACTGTGAGCTCAACATTTGTCGTGCAGTACGAATCTGTTCGGAGGAAACGGGCATTGCATCCTCTACGGCAAAGAACAAAGCGATGGCATCTTGGCGTGCGGAAGATGTGCTTAGGCAGTTGCAAGTCGGGGATTTCAGCTAGCAGGTCATGCTGGCGGTCGAAGGGTACCACCACGCACGTAGCATCGAACTTGCCTCCACGATCCGCCAAGAATCGTTCTGTTTCCGCGCTGTGGGCCTCAATCCAACCTTCATAAATCACCAGCTGCTTCTGATTCTCCCAACGCTTGACGTCCACCTTGACGTAGGCAGTCTCAGTGTACGCGAGATTATCATCCGTGATTTTGACCTGCAGCCATTTGATCGCTGGCGAGCCAGCTTGATTCTCTTCTTTCAGTACTTCGAGATAGAGTGTGTAGGACATCTGTTGGTCGTGAGCACCCCAACCTGCATGCCAAATGTTTCCATAATAAGTGGCAAACGCTCCGACACCGGGAAGGACCGGATACTGAAAGGCTTCCGTAAGTAGAGTTTCTATTCTCAGAGTGCGTGTGCTCTGCGGCGCGAGTTCGATTTCCCTTCCCTCCGCCTGAAATCTAATTGGCGTGTCATAATGCAGGCTGTATTTTCCAGGCGGCAAATCCAGGTTTCCATTGCTCAACTCATACACTTTTCCTGTGAGCTTGTTTTCAAGCTTGATGACGCGAAGTTCAAGAAGTTGCGAAGCAAAATCACTCTCGCCAGAAACCTGAACTGAAGTTAAATCAGGCAAAACTGGTTCAGGGGGCAAGTTCCCAGTACTTGGCGGTAGTTTTAATCCTGATGGCTGCTCCCGAAAGGAGGCGAGGCCCAGCCAGCCCATGGCGGCGAAGCAACCTGCCAGTGCGATGGTTTGCACTCTCCGCATGAAACTCGTCGGTTTCCTTGGCGTCAGCGGTGGAGATGCAACCAGCGGATTGCCGCTGCCGGATGCCGCGAGACTCGATTGGCTAGCGGTGGAGAGAGCGGCGCTCGCTTCGGTGTCTGCTCTGCCAAATCCTGACGCGACAGCCGGAATACCTGGACTCAAGCAGCGATAATATTCGGCTACCAATTCGGTCAGGCTCGCCGGCGGCGCGATGGCCCTCAGTCGCGTCTCAACTTCCGACATGGAACTGGGTCTTTTGGTTTGATCCCGCCGCCAACATATCGGCCACGAGTGCAATGAGCGCCAGGTCAACATCTGGCCGCATCGATTGAATCTCCGAGGCCTGCGGAGGTAAACCGGGTCGTCCGCTGGTGCTGCCCGGTTAACAATTCATGCAGTGTTACACCCAGACTATAAATGTCCGAGCGTAGGGTAATTTGTTGGCGACCAGTGAGTTGTTCCGGGGACATATATGCTAAGGTCCCTAACACCTGGTCCGTGCGAGACAGAGCGTCGACTCCATCCATCCCAAGAATCTGAGCCAGTCCCAGATCGAGTAGTTTGACATTTCCGTCGGGCGTAAGCATCAAATTAGAGGGTTTTACATCGCGATGAATTACCTTTCGTTCATGCGCGTACTGCAGCGCCGAAGCAGCCAGGCAGGCAATATGGCAAGTGTGCGATTGAGGGATTTTACCGAGACGTTGCACGAGCTGATGGAGGTTGATCCCACCGACTAACTCCATTGCAAAATAGAGCCGTCCATCCTGTTCGCCAGCACAGATGGCTTCGACGATATTGCCGTGCTTGAGCTGGGCCAATAATTTCATTTCGCGTTCAAATCGCGAGATGGCCTCGTGAGATCCCATTCTATCCGGCTTGAGGATCTTTAGGGCAACTAGCTTGTCCAAGCGGACATCCCTGGCTCGGTAGACACTACCCATCCCTCCTTCACCGATGCACTCCAAGACCTGGTAACCTCCCATCAACTTCGATGAAAGTTCATAGCCGGAGTGACAGGGTGAGGACCCGCCCTGAAGCATATTCTTGGCGTCGTGGATTTCGGAGGATGCAGGTTCACCGCTCGGCCCACCAGCAACGATCTGCGCCTTGGCAACCTCGGCAATTCTGTGCATCAGCGAATCTGGTTCCTCCGCGAGAACCTCCAGGAGCGTCTGGCACCTCGGGCAACCTTGGATATGGCTCTCAACGTTCTCGGTATCCGTATCGGATGTCTTTCCATGCAGGTACCACAGTAGAAGGTCTCGTGGTGGGCAGGGCTGCTCCACGGCGGCCTCGGCTACGGACGAAGAAACGTTGTGCGGCATAATGCTCTCGGGCAAAATAAAGTTGCTAGCTCAAAACTCACTACTGTCGACGGCAAGCATAGCCAAGGACCAGTCAGCGAATAGACAATGTCAGCTGCCAATGACCTCCCTCAAACTTGCCGAAGTCGCCTTAGGCAAGTCAAAATCGAGTCATGCGCATCACTCTGCAGTCGTATTTCCGCCTATCTAAGTTCAACGCAAATCGTTAACTCGAAAAATTCTTCTGAGCTCTACGGCAGCGTTTTCCGGTGCTTGGGTTTCAAAGAAGATCAAGCGTCTCGCGAAGACGTCGCATGACGCGAGCGCGACACATGCAAACCGCGGCAGACGTCATGCCCATCTCTTTGGCGACCTCGCTAGGCGGTTTGCCCAGTGCGGAGGTTGCCCAAAAAGCATCCCAAGTTCGCTGCTTAAAGTCGAACCGAATGATTCTAGGGCGATTAACGATGATTCGGAGTTCGTGGTCGGAGTCGGAGTCGGAGTCGGAGTCGGAGTCGGAGTCGGAGTCGGAGTCGGAGTCGGATACGCTGTGCGCCTAAGGCGGTCGGGTACTTCGACGGACAGGAAAATGTCGCCGGGAATCGTTTTCGGCGTCTTCTTTGCGGAACGTTGGTGGTCGATTATTTTTGAACGCGTGATAGTCCAGAGCCAAGCTCGAAAGGAATTCTCCACCCGATCGCGTCCAAAATCCTGTAGGTGCTGTGCAACTGCCAAGAAGACGTTCTGTAGGATATCCTCGGAATCGGGGCCAGATTCCTTGTCTGCGGGTCCAAAATTCGATGAGTGGAGTATAGACGCTGACAAACCGAAACCATGCCAATTGCTCACCCTCTCGCACCCGCTGCAACAATGAGGTAGATGTGGATTGTGGATTCGATGATTCGTCGATTATCGCTGCTCCATCTCCGCCAGAAAGCCACGGAGATTTCGCAGCCCGCGACTCTGAAGCCCAGTTGTCGCAGCTGTCGACTTGCCTACAACCTCAGCAGCCTGCTGCATCGACATGCCCTTCCAGAATCGCAGTATTACGACCTGTCGCTGTAGGTCGGGCAAGCGATCAATGGCATTCGCGACGATACAGATATTCTCGTGTCGCAATGCTTGCTGACTAGGTGAGGATTGATTGGCTGCCAGAAAACTTCCGAGTCGCATTGAGGAAGCGTCCAATAACGCTTCAATAGACTGTTCACGCTTGATGTTGCGCTTCTTGGTCTTGAGCTCTCGGGTCGCTTGCGCAATTTGATGTGCGAGTATTTTCTTCAGCCATGCTATCCGCTCACCCGCGGTTTTTCCTCGAAATGCTTTATGCGCGGTATAAGCGTTCAGCAGTGTTTTTTGAACGATGTCCGACTCGTCGAATTTCCCGCCGTATTGCTGTGACAGATCGGTCTTCGCCAATAATAGCAGATAGCCTCGATACTCTCGTGAACTCGCCGAAGTCAGACTTGTCGCCGGGTTTATTCGGGATAGCCCCAATCGTATTTTTGCAACCAGAATTCATGCGCAACGCTCCTGACCGTGTCAATCTTATATGCCAAATTCTTGAGTGACGCAAATTCTCCCCGCTGCAGCAGGGTCCTGGCTGGCGGGGAATGCATGGATCGGCGTCGGTCAGGTTCCGCAGGCCGCTTTGACGCCCTGACTGATTTTAGTTTTGCGGCTTAAAAGCTCGACGATACAGGCTGAACGCTCTGCAGCGGTCAATGGTATCTTCAGGTTGCTCATGCAAAGCCATCAGAGTCGGAGGGAGACAGGTAAACCACCGAAGCTCGTCATAACCTCCTTCCAGAAGGCCCCCGTGTCGGGCACCAGGAAGCGCAAGCCTCAGGCCGCGTATCATCGTGTAGAAAGAGCTAGGTAGATTGCCAAGTCCGCCAAGTGGGTCACCCATCGCCGAGTCGAGCCCGACCGACCACAACACCAAATCCGGGCGGAATTCCAACACTTTGGGAAGTACCTCCCCCAGATATCGATTCATAATCGTACGAGGCGTCTGCACTCCTTCAAATTCGATCGACACAATGTTGGGCGCATTTTATCGGATGGGCTTCAAATCCCCAGTCCATGTCTGGTCGCGAATAGGGGTACTCATTACCGGAATTAAGATAACGGTCTTGAACCGCATCGTATTGACCGTCAGTAAAGCGTTGTCGACACTCATCGTAGGGTGAACGATACGAAACATCGATCAGCAGTGTGTTCGGCTCGTGGGCCAAAACATCTGCGGTGCCATTGCCTCGATGGTGATCAATATCGATAACGACAACCCTATTAGTATGACCTGGACGAAGTTGAAGGTTGTGATCCCTCGCGTAGAGCTGCTGCTAAAGCGGCATTGGAAAAGTAACAGAAGCCCATCGCCAGATTGCGTTCGGCGTGGTGGCCGGGTGGCCATACCAACCCAAAGGCAGTGTCACCACTGGGCGAGTGAAGAAGGTTATCCATGGCGTCGTAGGCTGCTCCAACTGCCAGCCGAGCGGCTTGCAGAGTACCAGGAGTAACATCAGCTTCTTTACCAAAATCTGATATGAATGGACTCTCTCCGGCTTTGGCACAAGCCTCCGCTCGAAGGGCACTCTCGGCAAAGTTTCTCAGATATCGCGCATCATGCCCTCGCTCAAGGTCCTTCAAGTCTGGCATTCGAGACGAACTAACCAAGCTTATTGGGTCAATCGCTTTTCCATTGCCATCGACGATGCGGAAATTGTCGAGATTGCTTCGGGGAGAGTTCGGTGCTGCAGCATCCTCGCCGCCTTTAGGCAACCAACCGCCTTCCCCGGATAGTCATATTGTTTAGAAGCATCAAACCTGTCGCGTGTCCCCAAGTGGCGTTCATTGAGTGCAAGAGTGTCAGGATAGAAGAATCGTTCATTGGTGATAACTGTTAGGGACATAGTAGAACTTTTAGAATGAAAGGGTGGATTCGCTTATGCGGCATTCTAGTGTTCAGGAAGCGTCACAGCAGATGATGGCAACGCTTTGAAGCTCGATTGCTTGTCGCACGTCAGCCACAGCGCCGACCAAGTCGCCAGGTTTGTATTGCGCTAGTCCGCGGTTGTGAAAAAAACCTGGCAGCGACGAGCAAAGATGTTGGTCACATTGAGGCATAGGCATACCTTTAATAGCGCGACAAGATCGACGGCCAACGCGGCTGACTTGCGACCCATTCACAGATAGCGATGATAGCGATTTACGTGCCAATTTGCCCTTGCCGCGATGCGTAAGCTCAATCGCCCAAAATCTCAGGTATTTGAGCCATTGCCGACCCGTGGTCAGTGAAGTCGCTGAACATCAAGACATTCGAACTACAGAAAATGTCGTCATCAACAACAATTCTTGTTCTTCTTGGTTTTGCCGGTCTATGTATTGAGCGGAGTGAGCAGAGGGCATTTGCTGAACCAGGCAGGCGCCGCCAGGCGGAGGTTGGAGTTAGTAGTCGTCCGCAAATAAGTTACCGAATTGTCTCCTCGCCCTTGCCCTGCGAAGCAGGAATAGCAAGGGAGGGGGCAGAGTGAGGGCAGGGATTGTGAGTCCTCTCTTTCCTGAGGCTACAGCCAGCTACGCGTCGACCGCTGCAAGACTTGTGTTTGCTCCAATTTGTTCAAGATTTCAGCATTTGCACAAAATTGAAAAAATCCGCGCTGATTCACCCCCGGAAGTCACCTAACGACATAGTAGACGCTGGTGTGCTAGAGATTTTTATGCTCGCGTGTGCAACCTAAGTCCATGCGGAGCCCACTTACTGCATGGTTTACGCCTGCGTTAACCATCGGCACCGAACGAACTTGAGTGACGGTGACGAAGAAAATGCCACTACTAGAATTTGGCACGCACCATCTGGCAGCAGGACGACAGCAAGTCGTGATTGAAATCAAGGGTGCCAACGCAGCCTCAATTAAGAAACATGGCGTTGGTTTGGATTACATTTTTTGGGAGTCGATCTATAAATACGAGAGCATAAGCGGTGGTGATGTCATCACAGGTTGGATTGTGGCTTTCTTCCATACTCTGAACGACGAGCAGGATAATCAAATGGTGAAGAACCGCTGGCTTGCGGAAGGTGGCAAGCCGTTGAAATTGTTGATGGCAGCAGAATTGGATGAAGAAGAGTTCCCGTTTGGCCCAAGACCCAAAGGATTTCCTAACAGTATGGCCCGTGTACCGTTTACCTGGAATTATCATTCGGAGTGTTTTGACATGGAGCTGCTGGGTGGTTTTGTTGGCGTGGCTCAGGACGAGACTACGCTTACATTGAGGCCCGAGATTTGCTGGGCTATCCGCCAAATCAATCTCCAGTAGCAGTCAATGCCTTGGACCCGACTTGCATGGCTGATATTGGGTACTCGCGTTGAAATAAGTTACCGGATTCACAATCAGCCGGAGTGCGTTAGCACCCGGTTTTTGCGGGACCGGACGGCACATTCTGGAGAACATTCAATGGCTCTGTTCGCATCTTCGTTTGCTCGGTCGGTATTTCCCAGCACTATCAATGCAAAGGCTCGCCCCGAAAGAGGCCGAGGATCCTCTGGATACTTTGCGATTAATTGGGTGTAATCTTCGATCGCCCCTTGGTAATCGCGCGTCTTGGCGGTTTCATGAATCGTCCGAAGGATCATCCTGGAACTCAAACCTTATGGGTTGGGCTGCAGCGGAGTTATGACCTGTCCAATGCCTGGAACACATTTGGCCCAGGAGCAAAAAAATTTTCGACTGACTAACTTGTGTGGTACAACGAGCTGTACTCGGGGAGAGGGGGATGGGGGTGAGGGGCAAGATTGCGCGGGAAGCGTCGAAATTGGAGCATCTCTATAAAGCATGCCTTCATACGGCTGGCCGACTCTTTTCAACCCCCTCATCCCCAACCCTTCTCCCCCGGAGTACCGGCGGGAGAAGGGAGCCAGATCGATCAAGGTGTTGTTTGGAAACTCAACCCGGCCAAAGAAAAATAGCTCCCCCTCGCCCTGTACTCGGGGAGAGGGGGATGGGGGGTGAGGGGAAAAGGGCATGGTCAAACGCAAGACCCAACACCGCAATGGTGAACGCATCGCTTTCGTGCGCGAGCAGCGACAACACTTCAATGAATTCTTAAGCTTGGTGTGGAACATGGTGAGCAATCGCAAGGTGATGCACCAGAAACTCCGCCGTGAACATTCGTTTGGCCCATTTACTCTGGATTTTGGGTGCTTGGCGTTGAGACTGGTCATCGAAATCGATGGCAAAGAACATTTCACTGAGGTCGCGATTTCGTCGACCAGCTTAAGCCTGAATTTTGGAGAGGCAATGTTTATCACCGCTGGCTGGAGGCCTTGCGGACACTCGATGATCAGCCGTCAAGCCCGAACGTGCCGGAAGTCATGCAGCGGAGTATCTGGCGGGCCAAACAGTTGCAGACACAGCTTGCATCCTGGTCCGAGCTCCGGCATGACAACGTGCTGTCTACGAAACAATCGTATACTGGGTCCTTCGGCTGCCAGTATCCGGATGGATTCGTCGAACCGTACCCGGCCCTGTATGCCAAATTGGGCGATCTTGCGAGGACGACTGCGGTGTCTTTGCGAGACTTGAATCTCGACTTGCTGCCACCACAGCGGCGCACGCAAGACAAGCAGATACACTTTCTCAACCGTTTTGCAGAGATCATGGATAAACTTGAGTTGATTGCGCAACGAGAGCTCAAGGCAGAACCCATGACCAGCGCAGAGCAGCAGTTTATCAAAACTACCATTGACGAGCGTGGATTCATTGCCTGACGGGTCTGGACGCAAACCCCGATACGACGGGTGGTATTGTGAACTGCTCTATAATCAAGATCGTCCGAAGTGGAGCCCAAACATAGTAGACGTGCATACAGACCCTAAACACCACGCAGCGTTGCACGTAGGAGTGGGCGACATAAACTTGGCCGTAATCGCCATTGATAACCAACGCGATGTAGCTGCGTACGTGGGGCCTGTCTATTCCTACTATGAATTCACTCACGCGGCAGAAAACCGACTAGACGATGAAACTTGGGAGCAGCTGATCTATCAAGATGCGTTGCCTGCTCGTCCTGCCTGGACGAAGCAGTTAGTTGCTTCGCCCCAAAAACGCACCTACGACAAACTCGCGGTTCAGGAGCAAGGGAGGTCCTGGTGCTTGGTGGAATCAAGCGACCTACAGCTCAAGCAGTTGCTTAGCGAAGAGCAGAGCGACGAGGGGCTTCAACGATTTTTAGAGGGGTTGCATCGACTCCATTTCTCGGGCCGCTTCGGGATTCGCTTGGGCTCCGTGACACCCGCCGGCCTTCAAACGCTTGTCGACGTGCCGAATCTCGCTTGGGTCGATATTCTCGACAGTAAGATTCCGCTCCAGGTCATTGAAGACTTTAGTCGACAGCGTCCGGATGTCCAAATTCTGCCTCACCCATTCGGCGTGAAGACGGTGGAGATTTGTCAGCGAATCGACGGCTACCAGCGATTCGAAATCGATTCGTCACGAGCGCTACAGCCGGGCCGGCCCCTCCTGCTGTATGTAGAGCCGGTGAACCTGAGCTGGCATCAGCGGTATTTGGAGCAGATAGCGAAACTGGAAGTGACGGCAACGCTAATCGATTCCTCCGGTGCCACCGTCACGTCGCTCGTCTCCGATCCCATCGAATACAAGGACGGTGAGCGCGGCGATTTTGTACACGCCAGCATGAAGTTGCCCATTCCTAAATCGCTCAAGCCAGGCGTCTACGATCTTCGCGTCGAATTGACGGATAAAATGGCCAACACTAAACCGGTAGCCGCCGCAGATTTGCGGATGACCTACTCCGTACCTGAGACTGACAAGTGACAGAGGATGGTAGTTGTCACGTACCTGCCCCCTTTTGCCAGAAAATTCGTTTTCGGCCTCGTCAGCCACGAATGTCTGTGCTACAAGCCAAGCTTCTCCTGGATGATCTGCGAGGAGCCGGCATGGCAGACTACTCCGTTCAGCAAACAGAATTCTTGTTGCAATGCATGCGCCATCGCCGCGATATCTTGCAGGCCATCCGCTTGCTCACCGATTCGTTGTCCAGCGCCGCCCATGCGGCTGACGCGGAAGTTAGCTTGGGAATTCTGGCACGCAAAGATGCCTTGCTGGAAGAGTTTTCCAAAGTCCGACAAGCACTGCGACAATATGAACAGGATGACCCAGAGCGACGGATTTGGGCGTCGCCCGCGCGATGCGCGGAATGCCAGCAACTGGCCGATGAGGGCAATCGTTTCCTGGCGGAGACGGTTCACATCGATCAAGCCACCCTGCAAGAATTGCATAACCACCAACAGGCCATTGCTGCCCAATTGCAGAATGGAACCGACTCAATCCTGGCCCGTAGCGCCTACACCGCCGGTCAGCAAATTGGCGAAAGTATATTAGATGTCGGCAATCTTTAGCACGGAAGCGACCCATGGTTCAACTCACCAACAATTGGCATCAGCCCGAGCAATGGAGTCTACTCAACGCACTGACGAACGCCATTGAATTGCGGCAGGCTGAGCTCTGTGACAAGTCGGTGAGCATTGGGCTGGACGTCGATCCCCAAGCATCGCGCGCACCCTGCCCAGTCGCCCTACGCGAAGCGATTGACTGCATTATGGGGCTGGCCGTTGCCCGCAGCCCTGCAGGCGGAGATATTCACATCAGTCTGTGCCAAACGGGCCAAGCCTTTGAAATTGAGATCGCCGATTGCGGAGACGATTCACTCGTAGCCAAGCGGACCTGCATTTTCGCCACAAGACTGCGGGCAATCGCTGGGACTGTCTACCGGTCGACAGGGCGTGGAGGTCTTCGCCACCGCCTGTCCTCAGGGCGGCATGGCCTGGACGATCGTTGCCCAGCAGCGTTTGGCACACGTGAGGGCCGCCTGAACATGTGGGGCACTTGGTTAAATAACTCCACCCTGCCAGCCCTGGAGCAGACGGCGGCTTTTGCCCAAAAACGGCATATGCTGCTAGCAGGAAATATTGCCAATCTGGATGTTCCCGGCTACCGTACGCGCGATATTTCACTCGACGACTTTCAACAAGCTCTGAGGACGGCCGTCGAGCAACAGGCAAGCCCGTCGAGTGGTTACCGATCCCCAGGTGGTTTCCAATCCTCCGAAGCCATGTCCCCCGAGCCATGTCCGCTGTCCCCCGAGGCCATGGAACGTGTTCGGGATGTCAGCAAACAAGTCATCTTCCACGACGGCAGCGATGTTAGCCTGGAAGAGCAGGTTACCGAAATCAGCAAGAACCAATCCCTGCACGACATGTCCATCGCCTTAATGCGCTCGCAGTTGCAAACCTTGCAGGCTGCCATCCGCGAATCGGCCTCGGTCTAGTAACTCTGAGCAGTTTGCTCTTGCACTTGCCTAATAGATTTGCCTACTGTCCAGCCCAGCTTGCTGTCGGAGCGAGTTGGGTAAAGTTTGCGGATTGACTGAACTTTGTCGGGCTATCCGCCGAATTCAAAAAATATGTTGACCTTAGTTCGTGCACGAGGCGCGAGCAGCTCAGTCGTCGAAGGAATGATGCACATGAAAATGCGATCTTTCTCATTTTGCAAATTGGGACTCATCCTGGCTCTTTCCGTCAGCATGTGTTCGACGGGCTGCCGCTCTGGTGGAGCTTGGAAAATGCCTGGCAGCAACATGTTTGCCTCCAGTCGCGAACCTGACGCTGCGACGCTGAGCGGTAAGAGTCCCGAGAAGGATAGCGGCGTTCCGGAGTTGCCTGAGAGCCCCGCCAGCAAGTACTCCGCGGATAACATCGCCTCCGTCGGGCCGAGATCGACGACCTCGACCAGCAACAGCGAGGCGACGTCGGTGCCACCAGCTGCGACCGGCGCCTACGGCTTCACCGCCCAAACTGTGGCTACTCCCAAGACGGGCTTGGCGGCACAGGCCAACGGTTATCAGACAGGCCCCTACGATGTCAGCCCGCCAGCCGGGACCGCTCCTACGGCCGGCCTGGCAACTGGCCCCAGCAGCAATCAGTCCTATGCCAGCCCCTACGGCGGCAGTTACACGGGCCGAACCGCCACTCCCGACATTGCGATTCCCAAGAGCGTAGATGGTGCGATGGCCAATGCTGCCAGCGCCTATGGTCCTGCCGCTCCAGGCATCCCGCCAGCTTATGGTGCCGTGCCCGCGTATGGTGCTACGGGTGCAATGCAACCGGAACGCCAGCCGCAACTCCTAGTGCTCCGCCAGCCGGATACGGCTATCCTGCCCCCGCAAATAACACAACGACTCCCGGCCTGCCAGGCATGGATCCAGCTATGGCGAATCAATCCACCTCGCCTGCCAGCGGACCGGCCGCGACGCTGGATTATCCAAGCTACCCCTCCACTGCAGGACCTGGCGCAACCAAGCCCACAGCCGGACTTACTCCACCGCCCGCGAGTCTACCGGGGATGAGCGCCTACCAGGGCACGGCCGCTGGCAGCAGCTTTGCACCGGGTACAACCTCCCGTCCGACAACCTATGATTTCAGCCCCAGCGCGGCCGGTACAACCAACCAACCAGGGACAGGCACGGGCAATAGCCTGCCACCCAACACCGCTACCTTTCCAAACTCATCGCTCCTACGCTAATCTGCTACCTAGTGCCTCGTCCAACTTTAGTTTTTGGATTAGCCGCACGGCGTTAGCCGCGGTTCCCTTTGCAGAAACCGGGGCTAACGCCCATCGGCTGATTTGACTAACCCTAATTCTTAAGTTGGACCGCTCTAGTGCCATAAGATTTGCTCAGCGTCAAAGACTGGGCCTTCCACGCAGGTTCGCTGGTAGTCCCAGTCTGCCTGCGTTCCCACTTTAGCAACGCAGCTAAAACAGATACCGATACCGCAGGCCATCGGCGTCTCGAGTGATACCTGGCAAGCTAACCCATTCTGTTGTGCTATGCGAGCCACGCTCTCCATCATCGGCTCGGGCCCGCAGCATACGATGCGTGCCGTCTCTGCCGGGTTTTGTTTCTCCAGCAGCGACTTGAGTGTGTCGGTTACACGTTGCGGCGGCCCAATCGAACCGTCTTCGGTAGCAATGTGCACGTCGACGCCTAATTCGCGAAAGTCTTCGACGCCAGCCAGAAACTCGCTGCCGCGCACGCCGTAACATAAGCTCACGCGCCGCGCATAGCCCTTGGGTCGCGCGGGCGGAAGCCCGAATGCTTGGTGCCCCAGAGCTTCCTTGGCCAAGGCCATAAAGGGCGTTTGTCCAATGCCACCGGCAACCAGGATCAAGTGTTCGGTAGGCTCCGGCCGAAAGCCATTGCCCAGCGGACCCCATAGCGCGATCGGTGCTCCGGGGCCGAGGGGTGCCAGGCTGCTGGTCAGTTTGCCTTTTACCACATACACCACATCCAGCCAATGCGCGGCGTCTGGGCCAGTTGCGGGCGCGTGGCAATCGTAGAGAGCAAAGGCGCGGCCTATTAAGGGATCATTGCCCGCCGGATTGCGGAGCATAAAGAACTGGCCTGGCAACACGCGCTGCGACATCTTCGGAATCGACACCCGCAGGCGCATTGTGTCTTTTGCCAAGGACACATTCTCGACAATTTCGGTGGTCACGCAGGAAGCCTGATCAGCGTAGAACGTCATGTTGGTTTCCTATATTTTCAGCCTGCTAGGAGCGTCCTTTGGAACCACGTTTGCCGCGTGAGCCCGGCGTCGCTGGACGACCTGCTCCACGGTTGCCAGTCGACTTGCCGCCGGTGCGCCGCGGCGAAGCTGGGCCGGACGCCTTGCCTTTAGCGCCCTTCCGAGTCGGAGCCGCGGCTGGACCGCTGGGCCGAGCTGAGCCCATTGCATGGGACTGCGGCACCACGCACCTGGCTCGAGCGGGTCGTCTTGGCCTTGCCGCCCGATGTTGCTCGCTGTCCCTCGCGCTTGGCTGGCTTCTGCTTGCTTGGCCGCTTCCCTGTTGCTTTACCGGCTTGTCTACCGGTCGCGGCGGATGGCGAAGGGTCATCATAGCCCAGGACGGCCCCGGCTCGTGTGCTGCTGAAATGGCCGACAAAATCACCATCAGCAGAGGTTAGGTCGATGTCGTCCAGGTTAACATCTTGGAAATCCTGGCCGAGCACATCGTCATCGTCGCCCTCGTCGTCAAAATCCGTTGCTGGAGCGACGCGCTGGACCTGGCTGGACGGTGGACTGTTGCGGGTGGCTTTCTTGGTCTTGGCCGAAGTCTGCAGGGTCGCGGCGTATAGTGCCTTGACCTCGGTGCTGGTTAATGGTCGCGAAGCTCCTACGGGCAATTGTCCCAAGCGCAATGGTCCAATGGCCAGGCGCCGCAGCACGACGACCTTGTGTCCTGCCCGAGCCAGGATGCGACGAATCTCGCGGTTCTTGCCCTCCGACAGCACGATTTCCAGCTCGGTGCAGCCCTTCCGCTGTCGGCGAATACTGGCTCCATCGATGCGTGCAAAACCCTCGGCCAAGTGGACACCCTTGCGAAGCTTGTCCAATTCGTCTTGTGTCATGACTCCAGAAACAACCACGAAGTAGGTTTTCTGAACGGTGAACTTGGGGTGAGCCAGGCGCTGAGCCAACTCGCCATCATTGGTCAGCAGCATCAGTCCCTCGCTGCTGCGATCCAAGCGGCCGACGGAGAACACGCGTTCGCTGCCGGGGACCAGATCGATAACTCGCATCCGCCCGTCTGGATCACGATTGGTGGAAAGTACACCGGTGGGCTTGTTCAGCGCGTGATACACCAATCGCTCCCGCTTTAGTACCAAACCATCAACCTTGATGGTTACCGTCCGCGGATCGGCCTTGAAGCTCAAATCCGTTATCGTCTCCCTGTCAACCTCAACACGTCCTTGAACGATCAACTCTTCAACTTCGCGGCGACTGCCCAGGCCGGCTGAAGCCAGGATCTTATTCAAGCGTTGAACGCTGGGCGCATCCGGCTTTGGCGTTGGATTAGATTTATGCTTGCGCGACTTGGTGCGCCGATTTTTTGCGGAGTCCGCCCGAGGAGATTTCTTGCTTGGCATGGTTTCAATTCCGAAGTTGACTACCAGGCTCTTTCGCAGTCCGCTGCCACTCCGGGTCGGCTGGCTCTTTCCGCGAATCACATCGAAAGGCGTTGGTAACAGGTGCTTTCCACCGGAAAAACAAGACATCCGGCAGCACGCTCTGCGTCATCTCGACGGTTTGCGTGATTAACTAGTGCCATCATACCCTCAATTGCTCGAAGGGACCAGGAGTGAGAGTCCAACGCCGCAGTGCCCTCGCACGTTTGAAATGGTCGTAAATTGGTCTTCCGCTGGTGCGCTCTGCGGCCAACGGGGCTACTCGCCTGGCTAGCGGCCCTGGCGCTGATGCAACTGCAGCCTCATTTCTTGGACGACGTCGGCTTGCTGTGGCTCAATATTGTGGTTCTCACGCGGATCGTTACGGTGATCGAAGAGCATGGAACCGGTCGGCATACCGCCTGGAGTTGTGTATTCGCTGAAGCGAAAGCCGTCCGTTCGCAGGGTGTCACCAGAACCAAATCGCCCGACAGCGAAACCTTTGCCAGGCAGGCTGGGGTCGCGCATCATGCTCACCAGACTCTGTCCCTGCACATGGGCCGGAATCTCCAGTCCGGCCAATTCGCATAGCGACGGATAGATATCGATAAACTCAGTCAGGCCATGGATACGCGTGCCGGGGGCAATGGACCGCTGATTTGGAACACGCATAATCAGTGGCGCGTGCATCGAGGTTTCAAAGCAAGAGTGTTTGTTCCACATCCCATGCTCGCCCAATTGCCAGCCATGGTCGCCCCATAAGACCACCATGGTATTCTCGGATAACCCACTGGCATCGAGTTCATCCAGCAGCCTGCCGATCTGAGCATCCGCGAAACTCACGCATGCGTAATAACCGTGAATCAAGCTAATCGCTGTCTCGCGATCCAGGGGTGCCGAAGGATGTATACCCGCATAGGCTCGCAGTTCCCCCGAATTGTGCGTGGCTCCGGTCGGCAGGTCCGTTGGCAACAGGTAGTTTTCGGGCAGTTCGATGGACTGACGATCATACATGTCCCAATACTTTTTCGGCGCGTTAAAGGGCAGGTGTGGCTTCAATAGTCCCACGGCCAGAAAAAAAGGTTGATCGGGAGCCTTTGAGAAATCACGCAAGGCCTCGATGGCCCGGCTGGTACAGTCGACGTCCGCATAGTTTTCTTCATCGCCCTCAAAGGCTTCATAGGCTGGGCCATTATGCTTATTCTTGTTGGGCCACTGCCGCTTGTCCTCCGCTTGAGCGGCGGCAGCGGCTGCCTGGTCCTGATAGCCGGGCTTGCCGGACCGCCAAGCGAGTTGTGACCATCCTGCGGCATGATCTTGCTTGTGATGGAATACCTTTCCCAGACTAATCGTGGTGTAGCCATTATTCTTGAAATGCGTGTGCAAGGGCAGTGCGTCTTTGGCATCCTTCTCCGCCCAGGTCAAATGCGTCGTAAAGCGATTGCGTGCCGGGCGAATGCTGGTCATCAACGCTGCCCGCGACGCTCCACAGGTTGGAACCATGCAGTATGCCCGCTCGAATAAAACACCCTCGCTCGCCAAGCGATCCAAATTGGGAGTCTGCATGAATTCCTTGCCGTAGCAGGCCATCTGCGGCCTCAAGTCATCGACGGCGATAAACAGAACGTTCGGTCGCTCGTCAGCAACTACCGCCGATTGAATGAATACCACGGCCATGGCCGTCCACACACCCATTAACTTGCACTTCATTTTGTCTTTCCATTCCTGAACGACGGAGCGTGATGGCTACATTATTGCAATCATCACGACGGAGCGTGATGGCTACATTATTGCGATCATCACGACGGAGCGTGATGGCTACATTATTGCAATCATCACGACGGAGCGTGATGGCTACATTATATCGGCGACAGTTATTTATCGAACGATGCTTAGCCGCCGCTTTGAAAACCACTCGGTTTAAGATTCTAGCTGCTGGCTCTTCCCGCGGGGCCCTCTGGGCTCGTTGTACCACACAGATTCCACCTAAGCGGAAACCCTTTTATGCAGGCGGATTCTCGCGTTTCAAAGTACAGTCGTGCGCGGGTTGATTGAACAGGAGTTAACGGAGAAAACTGAGGAAATTGCTGTCCTTGTTACCTCCGACCTGTTTGTTCATAAGGAGTCTGCCGGCATCCACTTTTTAGCGAATCTTCCGCAATGACGAGCGATGTGATTGGAGCCGCCATCGACGTGCACCGGGATAAAGGCCCTGGTTTTCTGGAATCGATCTATGAATGGTGCTTAACCATGGAATTGGAGCTGCGAGGCCATCATGTGCAAACGCAAAAGAAAGTCACCCTTCGCCTTGCACATTTCGTCTGGATCGGCGAACGAGCGAATCAGCGCCATCGCGTGTCCCAAGTCTTTGAACAGCCCTAGGGTGATTTCAGGTCGAACGCCGGATACAATGCGCCCGGTTGCATGTGGCACGCACCCAGTTCTCCGTGTGCTCTCACAGTATGTTGATTGAAAGCGAAAGGACCTACGATGAAATCTGCCTTGACATTGTCACTGTTGACAGTATCTCTCATTGCTCTGCCCGTACTCGGACAGGAATCGACGCGTGAAGACTTCAAGGAGTTTAGTCAGGCGATGCAGGGTCGATGGGTTGGTGAAGTCACATGGATTACCGACTGGCCTGGGGTCGGCGGGAGAAAGGGAGAAAAGGCAACTTGCTACTGCGAAATCCGAACGACGGAAGACGGCAACGCGGTTTTGGGCAAGTTCCTTGGCGGAGGTGGATCGGGAACATGGCTAACTGTTTATGAAGCGGGGTCGAAGCAAATCAAGGAGACGAATGTAACATCTGGAGGAACAGTCTGGATGACAACGTTTTCAAAGCTGAAGGACGGCACTTGGTCGGGCATCCAGACTGGAAGTAATCCTGACGGAAGTAAGATCGAAGCGAAACTCACTTTGACGATTACAGACGATGGTGACACGCACACTTGGACGGGCACAACAATGATTGGCGGAAAGAAAGTTGATGAATTGCATGATGTCTGGCGACGCGTCAGCAAGTGGTAGGCCTTCGGGAGGGAGGCGACCGTCGAACCGAGTGCGTGGGGCCGTTGTGCCGCATTGGCCGCTGGCGAACTCGATATCCTTGTGATGAAGACGTTGGCGAGGATCGCAATCTACGGTACGACACGCCCGCCGCACCGGCCGACGACATTGAACAGTACTTGAGATGTTCTCGACTCCAAAGTGAAAACGACTGGTGGAGGGCGGCGGTTGGTTTCTCAGATTGGAGAGACCCCAATTCGATCTCCTCAGTAAGCAAATTCTCACCGCTGTTGTTGTAGTCTTCGTCGCGCCAGCCTTCGAACAGGACCCAGATGCGAAACCTGACGATCGTATCGTAGCCTGATCCGCCGTAATTCAGGTCCCGGGCCCCGTCGCCGCGACCGGAGTCCAGATGTCACCTCGTAGCGTGTCATCGAAATTCGAGGCCGTTGGATTCTCGAAGCGGGCCAACACGTCTGAACCGGCCCCACCGCTCGAACGTTGCGTCGCGAGATTCACCGACACTCCCCACGATCTACTTGCTCTCGGGGGGTAAAGCTGTGGTATAGCCGCTAAGGCGGAGCACTGTCGAAAGTCGCCGGGCTCGAACGGAGCTGTTTGCCTATGAGCAAGCATCGATCCGCGGTTACGACTACGGTGACGACCAGTGTCGCGGCGAATTGGCTCGCGTGCTGGTCGATTTGGGACGAGCTGAGGAAGCCGAAGAACTGATACGCGAGCGCGAGCGGATGCGGGCCGAGCACCTGGACCGCATCCCCGAAATCGTCGAACACATTTATGCAGGAGTTGGATCCCTGGGCCTGATAGACCAGCCCTGGCAACAGATGCAATTGTGGATCCATGTAGCTACCGTCGCCAGACGGTGGGCCCGAACCGCAATTGTGGATCCATGATGTAGCTACCGTCGCCAGACGGTGGGCCCGAACCGCATTGTGGATCCATGATGTAGCTACCGTCGCCAGACGGTGGGCCCGAACTGCAATTGTGGATCCATGATGTAGCTACCGTCGCCAGACGGTGGGCCCGAACCATTGTGGATCCATGATGTAGCTACCGTCGCCAGACGGTGGGCCCGAACCGCATTGTGGATCCATGATGTAGCTACCGTCGCCAGACGGTGGGCCCGAACGCTTCACCTATAGTCCAGCTAGACGCACTTCATTGCCCTCGGTCATCCCCAACATGCCGTCAGTCAGTGGCTAGGGCATGCGGAACGAGTCAGCAAGGATCATTACCTAATGGTCACCAGCGCGGCATTCAAGTCGGCAACTACAACGGCTATGTTTAGCGACCGTCGCGAATCAGCGTATGCAGAACCGGTCGGAACGACTGAGAACAGCCGAACCTCGCCCTATCGCCACGTGAGTTCAAGAAACGTGTGGAGCAAGAAAAACGCTGGGTCTCCAAAGAAAACAGCAGTGGCCAGGGCCGGGATCGAACCGGCGACACACGGATTTTCAGTCCGTTGCTCCGTCAAGTATAGATTGAGAAATTCGTATTCTTTGCAGGAGCGGGAGCAGAAACGGGAGCACATCCCTATTGCGAAACTTCTGAGGCTCGCCAGCCAAATGACGGAGTCACAAATTGCTGACTGGATTTGTGCTGGTCGAGATTTGCTAGGTACGAGCAGTGCCAAGTAGGCAGCGCCATCTGCTAAGGTTGCCTACAAAGTTGGCAGCTTTGCGTTGCCACTCATTCTTTTTCATTGCACGCAACCGCATCGACCAGCAAGGAAGCATCTACGGCGGAAATGGCATGACTTCTGCTGTTGTGAGACGCGACACAATGACGGATCGACTCGAAATCTCAACCGCGAAGCTTGCTCATAGCACTGTCGTGATGCCTTGCCACGGCAAGCAGACAATACTCCTGCATCCTGTCGCACGGAAATATCGGCAGCACAGCGATTGTACTTGTTCAATTCACTCAAAACACTCCTCCGAAAAAAAATGAGCAGTTCGGCAATAACTATATAGAGACTTCATTTTTCACGAAAGGATTCACAAAGTGCGTCTACTATCACCCCGACAAGTCGCTGAGCATCTGGGCATCTGCAGCAACACAGCTAGAGGGCTAGAACTCCCTTGGATTCGCCTGACGGCGTCCACCAAGAAAGTCCGGCACGACGATTTCCATCAGTGGCTCGAGAGCCGAACAGAAACAAACAGCAAGGAGGCACAGGGGGCATAGAAAAAAGGCCGCTCAAGCGAACCTGAGCGGCCTTGGTCTGGAGTTGCGGCGTGACAAGCGCCGACTCGAGGCTGTGTCACCACTGAAGAAATGACTACCTCTACTAAAATTATTGCCAACAGCGGCGAGAAAATTGACAGACGTACCATCGTTATTCCCGCAACCTACGAGCCGTCGTCAGACCGAGTAGCGAGATTTGCAGCACAGCTGATGCGGATGACCGCACAGACCAAAGAGCGCAGAGAATTCGGGCACCATATTCCGTTTAGCTACAGCTACGGAAACGCATGCTATGGGTCAAACTGGCACAAGGTGCTCGCAGAAGCAGCGGAAACTGGGCTGATCGAGCGGAATCACTGCTACTCTTCCGGCAGGTTCTGTAAGTCGGTTACAGGGCCAGACAACGATCCCAGTCGCCAACGGACATCTCGGCGGGCTCGGCCTTATGCATGATGACTCGGTGAACCTACTGGGCGCCATCGCACGCGGTGACGTCGCCGACGTTGCGCAGAACATCGGCTCTCGCCTCAACCCGCTCATAAAGTATCCGCTGGAGCTTGCCACAGATCACGACATTTACCGAGAACGTCCCCTCTCCACTGTGACGCCCGATGCCGGTTCGACGCTCCAGAACATCGCCAATGGAAACGGTAAGCCGCAACCATTCATTTCGCAGGAGGTTGAGCACGCATTGAGAAACACACCCTTAACTAGGTACTTGTCGACTCTACGCAGAGTCACCGACCGTGAACGCAATGCGGCCGCGCTAGCAGCCAGCCTGGGGCTTGGTGTGCATTACAGCGAGTGAACAGTCAAACCGCCCGGCCAGTATACGCCTGCCTAAATTGCCACTAAAATTGAGTACGAAGGTCATGCACGCGGATATTTTCTGATGCCAGCGAGCGATAAATGCTAGGATGTAGCTCAGAGCCGAGCAGGGCATTTTGGCAGTGCGGAGTATGGTTGGACCTTATTCAGGTCGGAGCTGGGCTAAGGGTGCGGTAACAGAACGTGCGATTGCGGCTTACCGAGTTGGAAAAAGCTGAATCCGCCTGGGAAATTGCTGTAGACTACATCTTTGTTTTCCGGCGCACGCGCCCGAGAATTACTAGTTCCGGACGCTTGCCTATTGTTTGCTTCGCGCATGAACGCGATTGAATTCAATGCCACGATGATCGCGTTTTCTAGTGCTCGGACATGCTCGTGAATTCTTGATCGTAGCGGACCAGTGTTGGCGATGTTATTCGCCTAATTCCTCACCGCGGGGCTCGTCCCGGCGGAAGGGTGACTGGTGGGCTACCGTTGACCACGACAGCATCGGCGGACGAGTGGTGGTGATGTCTATTAGATGGCGTTTGACCGAGTCCGCAATGAGTGTGAGGCTGCCCGACAAGAATGTGGTGGACTCGAACGAGATCAACGGCTGGCTGATTCAACTGCTCGTCCACGGCGCTGGTGGGCCTGGGGGGGTAGCCAACCAGTCATGCGCCCGCCGGGACGAGCCCGGAACGGTGAGCGACAAGCGGTGAACCATGAGCGAAGGGCGGGGTGGAAACTTACTTGCTTGGCGAATGTGCTTCGTGCTAGACCACTTGCATGGTGGGTTCGTTTCGCGGCGGACTCGCTCAGTACCGTCCGCGACCGGAACCAAGCGATGACCGAGAGTTCCGGTACGTCGTTCACTTGGATGTAAAGTCGAACCCCGGAACCGCCGTTATCGCCAGCGTTCCTGGATCAAGACCAAACATACTTTACAGGTCAACTATTTGTGCATGAGGGACCAGGGCAGAGGGCCCGGCACATCCTTTGCCGGGGCCGGATGCGGCCCCGGTGACGGTTGACATGGCAGCGGAAGGCCTGAAAGGCCGACACATATTTGCTCTGCCAAGCGATTGACTGTATTAGGGCGACCAAACCTGCTTGCTCCACGACCCCTTCGACAAACCAATCGCCACCGTAACTGATGTTGCGGTTCGAACCATGACAATTGAAATGGCGGCCTAAGCCCTCACCGCCGAACCATTCGCTATCATCACCCCGGGTTACGCTTGGCTCGCTTGGAGCTCGCCACGCTCACCCGGGGCTAAGCAAATGTCGCCACGTTGTGGCTGGACTAGTGCGTGGGAGGATTTGATGGTAGCGCTATGTCTACGACATCGAAGATTCTGGCGACAGTCGATAAATCTTTGTTTGGGAATTAGTGGGCGCTGCAAGTCCGCAGTGGGTAAACCTCAACACCACGCGAAACCTGATTGCGGGCGCGTTGCCCGATCGACTACACTGCTGCCTTCGTTGCCGGGTTCGAAAACCAGGAACCAAGCGTTGGACCGAGTCGCGGTAGCTGACGTTTTGACGATGGGAAATCAATCACCGCGGCATCGGTCAACGCCGTCGTTCGTCCTTCCGAAAGACCTGCATGAAGATCTTACGCGAAAGATTTGATGACCGCAGTGAACCTGATGAAGACGGCATGTATGACTACATCTACGTGGGCACCGTTTACTCCTTCGAAGACAATGAACGACGTATTCGATTTCGACTCTACGATGATGAACCGGGTATTGCAGGGGTAACTGATCCAATTGCATGGAGCCCCGAAATCTACACATCAGACATGTTTAGAAGCGCGGTCGACTACCTTCGGCTGCATGAATCAGTTGACACGATCCATGTGTGCGATCCGACGCCACCGGGGCGCGGCTTTATCGCAATCAACGAAGCTGTTAAACTTGCGCGAAGGAAAGGGCTTCCGGTTCCACAAGGATTTTGCGACTAGCGGAGCACAAACGGACGAACAAAGCGATGCACGCAAGTCGCCGGTCGGCCGCGAATTTGAATCATAGTTTTTTGGCGGCGACTCGCTTATCGCCAACGTTCGTCCTCCGTAGCCTTCCTAGAGTGAGCACTCTGAGTTTAGAGGTAAACATGCTACTTCCTTCCATCGTAATGTGGTGCCTGTTAGGGTACGTTGGCGGATGGATTTTTGCTAGGAAAGGCTACCCTCCACGGATCGGAATCGTGATTGGTGTTCTTTTCGGCCCGTGTATGCTTGCCGTTTGTTTGCTACTTCCCAAAACGAAGGAAGGCAGAGAGCAAGCCGTACTCGAACGGCAGATCGAGAGTGAGACGGCTCACGAACATGAGACAAAAAAATGTCCTGGGTGCAATCGGGATCTTGGCTATACTGCAAGAATCTGCCCGAGGTGCGAATTTAGGTTCGAGAATTCTTCGTGAGCCGAAACACACGATTGGTCGCTTACCCCATTTTGGATTTTACGTGACAATAACCAACTGCGATCGGAAGACGACTACATGGTAGGAGATGACTACGGCGAAACGGACGAACCAAGCGTTGAACGGCAGCTCGCGATGCTATCCAACTTGTTAAAAAATCAAACTCGCGATTTCCGTTAACGCCGACGTTCTGTGCATTCGGGCGTACTGCTGAGGAGAATTGCATGAATTCAAAGACGATTCCTTTTGCTTCTGTTCTAGTCCTTTGCTTAATGCAACCCTTGGTTTTCGCACAAAGGCCGCGACAAATCTCGATACGGGTTGTGGACGAGCGTGACAATTCAGTCGAGGGGGCTGAAGTGCGCGCTCGTTATTTGGCAACTGTTCATCAAGGAAACAAGGAGTATCGCGTTCCGATGGAGCTAGCGGCCCCGCAAACGACTGACGCGAACGGCCGATGCAAAATGATTCTGCAAGATGTTTCCTGGTCACTTGCGGCGATCGAAGCACACCGCCCGGGGATGAAAACCCGAGACGCTATTAACCTGTATGACGATGCGCCAACGGAACCGTCGAAACTTGAAGCGTTCGAGCGCGAGGTCGAAGAGCTGGTTGAGCGATACAGCACCGCGCACCGGCTGCTAGAGCCTGAAATGGATGCCAATCAATTGATCACCTTGAAGATGATAAAGACGATAAAGGTCACGGGTCGCGTGCACGTTGATGGAAAGCCACTTGCGAAGGTACTTATTTCGATCTTTTCACCACAGACACAGATCGACCAGCTCTTTCCCCGCTCAAGTCCATCCCTAACAGACGAGACAGGGCGATTTAGTTTCTATTCGATTCCGGGCGAGCTCAATCGGGCACGGGTTGTAGTCGAGCGGGCGAACGGGAATCGCGTTCTGCATCTAACCGGCGTTTCGGCTAAACCAACTCCTGACGGATTGTGGTTTGAATTCGAAACCAACGCGACTGACTACATCCTGAAATGACACAGAACCCACCGTTGCACCTAAGCCCGCGATTTGGTGGGTTTGAAATAGCTGCCTTCATCTCGCGGGCTAGGTGAACGGTGCCGTTCGTCGTTGACTTTAGGCGTTCAATGAATCCTTATGAGCCTACGAGCTGTCCACGGCGCACGCGCCTCTGCAAAGGTTGCAATGGAATATTGACGACTTACCAATCGTGTTCTGGTTTATCGCTATCGGCTGCAGCTCACTGAATGTAATGTTGCAGAGTGTGTATCATTATCGGCAAACTACGCTCGGAATGGTTGTCGTAAATGTCATACCGCTTGTCCTTGCCGTGACCGCGTGGTGCTTTGTATTCCGACTACGCCATCGATATGACCGCCGCGCCGCCGGGTTCCGTACCGTTGCTACAGCTCCGTTCATTCTTGCCGGTTTGATGGCGACGATAATGCTTGTTTTGGAACACCACTATCGGCACACTGTAATTGTTGACGCCATGGGTGGTAGCAGTCGATATTGGCGTTGGATTGCGCACACGTGTTTTTTCTGGACGGCTCCGAGCCTATATTGCATGTATCCATGCGTTCGCACCTTGGCTACATCACTTTTGAAAACGCGGTTTGTGGCATCCACACGGACCCAACTTGATTCGCAGGCACTGCAGGACTAACCTTGGGAGACTCGCGTTGACTCCGAAATACCGACGAACAATGGCATGAACGCCGAGTCGCCGAGGCCCGACTAGTTTTACATCAATATCAACCACGGCGACCGCGTTATGCCTGCCGTTCGGCCCACGAAACGGATAGCCTTCATGAATAGCTTGCCCGCCAGCGAATCATATGATGGCGCTGAGGACGACGAATTGCCGAGGGATTTGGTGTTTCTGCTGACGCCAGCCTTCGACATCTACCGCAGAATCGAGGCCGGTGATTTCATCGCCTTCGTGTCCAACGTCAGCCGAGCCATGGACGAGCAGTTCAAGAGAGTATTGAGCGAGGGAATCGAACTCCAGGTCGCTTGCGCGCTGCTGCCAGGCCGAAATAAGCTCGTCGAGTTCCAAGTGCAGCCGCCTGGTGCCCATTCGGCCGAGTGCGAGCAACTGGCCGCGGTGATTGATCAAATGGTGGTGCCCGAGGTGATCGAAGGGCCTGTGGGGTTCTTTCGCAGAGGCGTATTCGGAGGAGGCGCGATACAAGAAGGCGGATTGGGCCTGCCTTTCCTCCAGTTTCTCCGCAAACCGGGGATGGTTTTGCTTGACGACGTACTTCTGCAGGCAGGGGGAGTTCCTTCATCCTCACCGTCGCGTTGGCGCAAACTGTTCGGCTTCTTTCGGGCAGACACAAGGCGCGTTCGGACGATTGCAGAGCAAGACATCGTCCCGAGCCTGACCAAGCAGTTGGACCTTCCAGTAATTGTCTGCAACGGGCGCATGCGTGTGGGGTATTAGGAATCGCAACCCGGAGGGTAGTTTCAGGCCGAACCAGTCGCTGGACCGGAGCCGCCGATCCGGTCGGACTCAAAACGCAACGCTGATTGGTGGCGGCCCGGTCAGCTTTGTCGTTGAACTAAGCCGGTTCGCGGCTTGGTTTAACGCGCGGGGTAGTTAAGACATCTCTCGTATTTACACTTTCTTGGACCGGAGAATTTCTTTTGTGATTTTTCCGGCATTTCGGCTGGCGCTGTGCAGATTCTTGCTGCATGCTTCTTGTGAACAGTGGACGGGTTAGCAAGCTGATTAGCCTGCATCCGCCACATCTCTTTTCTTCACACGCGCTTCCCAGGAGCACACGCAATGACACCCTACCAATTTCGACTCAATCGGTACATCGAGCGGATGGCCAAGGATATGAAGATCCGCAATATGGCCCAGTCGACTATCGACGCCTATACCTGGCATGTGACCAAGTTCTGCGAGTTCTTCGACAGCCCGCCGGAGAAGCTGGGACCTGAAGAGGTCCGCCAATACCAGCTGTACATGATCGAACAGAAGAAATCTTCGTGGAGCTCCTTCAACCAGGCTGTGTGTGGCCTACGCTTCCTGTACGAAGTATCCCTCAAACGCCACTGGGCCGTGCGGCATATCCCCTTCGGGAAACGCCCCAAGAAATTGCCTGTGGTGCTCTCCGACCAAGAAGCAATCAGGCTGATCCAATGTGTCGACAATCCCAAACACCGCATGATACTGCTGAGCTGCTATGCCACGGGCATGCGACTCCGCGAGGCGACCAACCTGCGTCTGGCCGACGTGGATGGGGACCGCAGGCAGATCCGAATTACCTGCGCAAAGGGCAGCAAAGAAAGGCTCGTGCCCGCCTCGCCCAGGCTGCTCGACGAGCTGCGGGAGTACTGGAAGCTGGAGAGGCCACGCAACTATCTTTTCCCTGGGGCGACGCCGGACACGCCGCTGTCCAGCGCGACGGTGCAGAAGGCCTGCAAGCTGGGACTGGCCAAGGCGCAGATCAACAAGCCCGCCACACCCCACACGATGCGGCACACCTTCGCGACCAGCATGCTCGAGGCGGGAGTGGATCTACTGACGATCAGCAAGCTGCTCGGTCACGCCAGCTTCGTAACGACGATGATCTATCTGCACGTCCGGCGTCAACACTTCGAGCGCTCGCCGAGCCCGATCGACTGGATGCCCGTCAGGCAGTGCCCGCAGTGGGCCGAAGTCGATCCAGTGGTCCAGCAACCTCCGGCCATACAGCAGGAGCTGATGCAGCTCATACCGGACAAAGTGGAAGAACAGGACGAAACGAACAAGACCCAGCGGCGGACGTCGGGGCACCGCCAAGGCAAGAAGTCGCGCAGGCCGCGCCACGGGTAATCGACATCTTGCGGCGCTACACACCGGCAGCGGCCATCCGCTATCGCTTCGCCTTTCACGTTCTCAGCGTGCTGGCGAAGATCCTGCTATGTCGCACGCCGATACTCAAGGAGCGGCGCTTTCGCTGTCCGCAGTGTGACTACCGATCGGTGCTCTACAACTCGTGCACCGACCGCAACTGCCCGCAGTGTAGCGGAGCCAGACGACGCGACTGGCTGGAGAAATCCAGCCAGTTGCTACTGCCTGGCATCCACTACTTCCAAGTTGTCTTTACCCTGCCCGACAAGCTCTCCGGGCTGATCCTGGGCAATCGCAAGGAGCTGTACGCCTTGCTGTTCCGCTCCGCTTGGCGTGCTCTGAATCATTGCTTGCAGCAAACCGGCAAGTATCATCCGGCAGCCCTCATGGTGCTGCACACATGAAACCAACAGCTGGAGCATCACCCACACATCCATGCAGTCGTTCCCGGCGGTGGTCCCGCGTTGGAAGCTGATCGATGGCTCACGGCCAAGCATCCCGATCCCAACTATCGCAAGCCCTACTTGGTGGACATCGTTGAGCTGGGAAGAGCCTTTCGCAAACGCTACATGCTGGGACTTAGGCGGCTGGTGCGAGAGGGTAAGCTGAAGCTCGAGGGCGAGTGGTCTCGGCTCGAGGATCCGCGAGAACTCAAACGCTGGTGCGAGGAGCTCAAGCGTACCGACTGGAACGTCTTCGTGGAGGGTCCGCCGCAGGGTGAGAGCCACCCCGAGCATGTGCTGCGTTATCTAACCCGCTACCTGTCCGGTGGGCCGATCCACGACGGTCGTATCATTAGCGACGAGGATGGCTGGGTCAAGTTCTGGGCGCGTAGCAAGGACAAACGCAAGCAGGGACGTCTCGTAGAGAAGAAGCTATGGGGACCGGAGTTCGTGCGGCGGTGGGCCATGCACATTCTACCTAAGGGCTTTGTGAAGTCGCGACGTTACGGTGGCTACCACACCACCAATAGCCAAGCTTATCTAGAGCGCTGTCGCGAACTGCTACCGCCCAGCGACGACGAAACGGAAGACGACACTGAGCCTGTTCATGTGCTGCCCGAGTGCGACAGCCAGCCCGAGTGTCCGCACTGCCAAGTTGCCTTGACGTGTACGTCTACGTCCCGGCGTCCGAGCTGGAAGCAAGTGTTCGAGCGTGGTATTTACCGAGATGCAGCCATCTACTGTCCACTGTTACACATTTTTCAGCGTGGACCGCCCAAGCGGAGTTGATCTCGATGCACAATACATCAGCCACAACGCAGGCACTCATCACCAGGTGTGTCACGCTTCTTTCGGAGGCTTGCCCGGACAGCCTCCGCCGATGCAGCAACTCCGCGGCCCTACAAGCCGAAGAGTCGTTACCTCTGCTAGGCGATAAAGCACCAGCAAAAGCATTGCTAACAACCTCTGCGATCCGTTAGACTGTCTTCGGCGGCGCAAAGCAACCTGCAATCCGCATGAGCTCCTACACAGAGCTTGAGCGCTACACCGGCCAGCTCAACGCTCAATCTATCCGTCAGGATCATAAACCCAAAACACTTCACACAGCACTCTGAAGTCATCCCGACGGATAGATTGCAATACGTTCGGCCGACGAGGTATGTGAAGACTCCGCGGCAAGGTTACTGGAATAGTGCGTCCCCTGCGAAGCGAACCAAAGCCGCCTACCGCGTGTCACTTTGTAGAATGCCCATCAAAGAAAGCGTCATGCCGACAAACCACGGAATCTACCGAAAACTCCCAACCACGTCTGGGCAACGGCTCTCTGCCGCTGAGGCCATGGTGTTCCGATATGGCATCTTACGTATCTTCAAGGCCCTGAAGACGGGGCCTTTCTTGATGAACCCGGTTGACCGGCAGAGGGCTGCCCACTCGAACACCACTTCCGGACCCTTTGCCAGCGGTTCGTTTTCACTCTGCAGCAACTCAATGGGTTAGTGCAGGAACTCGTTCGGTGCTACTCTCCTGAAAACCCTCCGTTGACCGAGAGTATGGCGATCCACTTCAAGGCCGAGTGTCTAGCGGATCATATCCTGACGTATCTAAACACGATGGTCGATGACGTGGCGATACTTGTCGTACTCGCGACAGGCTACATTGCCTCGAAGCCTTCTAAAACGATCGACAGCATGGGGAAACTTCGGCGTTCGCGTGATGAACTGGCCTTCGATTCTGTTAGGCCACTGCTCATTGAGACCGACTCGCCGGGCTCGTGGTGGGATATTGGATTCACGACTGGCAGGGGAGCACGACAACTGTTGGTTCACAATCAACATTTGATAGCTTTCCAACTAGAATCCGTGCCCGGCGGGCCTGTGAAGGTTCGGTCCGTTGTGATGTCCCCATTTGCCGAAAACACATTCGCTTGCAGAGACTTCTTCGCCCTGCTGCGTGATACGCTGTCGGGGCTCTTTGGGTGGCTTGATCGGCTGGAGTCCGCTCTGGTATCCCACCTCAAGACGAAAGTAGTTGGCTGGGAGCCCCATGAGGCCTGTCCGTGCTTTCTGCTTCCGGTGGGGTATCCTGGAGGGACGACTCGGTACGACCTTGACTATTTTCCGATCACAGTGTGCGATGGCTCTGACCAACTCCCTTGGTCGGTGTCGGTGCCATCGGGAACATAGGGAAGCGACTTTGGCCGAACCATCGGATGCTCGGTCAAGTCACGGTGGCTGGTCAATTTTGCTAAACCATCAACCCCCGCAACTGCCTTGATCCTGAACGTTCCGGCTACCGCATTCTTTCCTGCTCCCAAGAGAAGCCAACCTGTTTCACACGGGTTACGGGTACTCGTCCTGTCGCCTCAAAATACTTAAGAGCGAGGCCTCGGCACTAAAGTCATCTGGTCCCTGCCTCGAGCCGAATACCGTTTATTGCACTACGAGTTACGTCGACCTGGATGGCGACAATGGCCCTGTAGCAGGAGTCCAAGCCGAATGCAGAAAATGCGGAATTGTTACTCAAGCATTTGGAACGAGGAAAGAAAGCATAGTTCGCTGTCTAGCCACCATGAGGACCGAATGCCCACGTCGCGAAACGAATTGGTACATCGAGGAATAGGCGTGCTTGATTCGTCGTCCAGTGGCTGACGCCCACTTTTTACGGTATCCTTGCCGTGCACTTTCACCCAATGATTTCATAAAACGCTCGCAAGTTCCTAAGCCTACCGCGACCGCCGCGATTCGGAAGCTTAGGGAGGCGGGGATCTTGTCAACGCTTCGCGATGCAAGCGGTAGGCGACCGGCAGTCTTAGCATTTCATGAGCTTGTAAATCTGGCAGAGGGTAGAAAGATTCTGTGATCGTGTTGTGACTCACCTGCTAGCCACAAGCATTTTTGTGGCTTGTTTTTGCAGCATAGCGAGCCACAAATGAGTTTGACTGCCGTACGCGAGTCACAAACGAATAGGGCTGTTACAGAGATATTGGGGAAAACACAGGAAAATCGGGTAGTTGCGGCAATGAACCTCCACAAAGAAATCAACTTCGAGGACGAAATCTGCGACTGCCTGGCTGCGCAGGGCTGGCTGTACTCACCCAACGACACAGGCTACGACCGCAATCTGGCTCTCTTCCCCGAGGATGTTATAGCCTGGGTAGAAGCCACCCAGCCCAAGGCCTGGGAGGCCCTCATCAAGAACCACGGGCCGGCAGCTGGCGACAGCCTGTCGCGGCGCCTGCGCGACGCCCTCAACCAGCGTGGCACGCTCGATGTCCTCCGCCACGGCTTTGACATGCTGGGCATGCGTAGCGCACTGAAAATGGCCCAGTTCAAACCAGCCCTGGCCATCAACCCAGAAATCCAGACTCGCTACAACACCAACCGCTTGCGCATCATGCGGCAGGTGCATTATTCTGCCTACAACCAGAACTCCATCGACTTGGTGCTATTCCTCAATGGCATCCCCGTGGCCACGGTGGAGCTGAAAACAGACTTCACCCAGACGATTGACGATGCTGCCAATCAATACAGGCACGACCGCGATCCTGCCCCCAAGGGCCAGAATCCAGAGCCCCTCCTGTCATTTCCCGGAGGCGCCTTGGTTCACTTTGCTGTCAGCAACCATGAAGTGCAAATGACTACCCGCCTGGCCGGCACAGCCACCCACTTCCTGCCCTTCAATCTGGGTGACAACGGGGCGGCCGGCAATCCGCTCGGCGCTAGTGGCCATCGCACCGCCTATCTCTGGGAAAGCGTTTGGCAGCGGGACAGCTGGCTGGAAATCCTGGGACGCTATTTGGTGGCCCAGCGCGACGACAAGCAGCAACTTACGACGGTGATATTCCCGCGCTACCATCAGCTCGATGCCACTCGCAAGCTGCAAGCCGCTGTGCTGGCCGAGGGACCTGGACAGAAATACCTCATCCAGCACTCGGCCGGATCTGGCAAAACCAACTCCATTGCCTGGACGGCCCACTTCCTGGCCGACCTGCACGACGCCAACAACAAGAAAGTGTTTGACTCTGTTCTAGTCGTGTCGGACCGCACTGTCATTGACGGACAACTCCAAGACGCGATCTTTGGATTTGAACGCACCACAGGTGTTGTGGCCACCATCAAGGGCGACGGTGGCAGCAAGAGCACCGAACTGGCCGAGGCGCTCTCCGGCGACAAGAAGGTGGTCGTGTGCACCATCCAGACCTTCCCGTATGCCATCAAGGCTGTGCGCGAGCTGGCCGCTACACAGGGCAAGGCTTTCGCTGTCATAGCCGACGAAGCCCACAGTTCCCAGACTGGCGAAGCCGCCGCCAAGCTCAAGCAGCTGCTTTCAGCAGAGGAGCAACAAGAACTCGCAGATGGTGGCGAGATAAGCACCGAGGATATTCTGGCTGCACAGATGGCATCCCGTGCCAACGACGCTGGCATCACCTACGTTGCCTTCACGGCGACCCCTAAAGCCAAGACGCTGGAGCTATTCGGACGCCTGCCCGACCCCGGCAAGCCTGCAGGATCTGACAACCTGCCGGCTCCCTTCCATGTGTATTCCATGCGCCAAGCCATCGAGGAAGGCTTCATTCTCGATGTGCTGCAAAACTACACGTCGTACGACCTGGCCTTCAAGCTGGCCAATGCCGGCCACGGCTTCGACGACCAGGAAGTGGAGAAGAGCACCGCCACCAAAGAACTGATGAGCTGGGTGAGGCTCCACCCGCACAACATCGCACAGAAGGTGCAAATCATCGTCGAGCACTATCGCACCACGGTGGCTCCGCTCCTCCATGGCAAGGCCAAGGCCATGGTGGTAGTCAGCAGCCGCAAGGAAGCCGTCCGCTGGCAGCTGGCCCTCAACAAGTACATCAAAGAGCAAGGCTACTCGCTCTGCACGCTGGTCGCGTTCTCGGGCGAGGTAAATGACCCAGAGTCTGGGCCCGAGCCATTCAAAGAAACCAGCGCATCGCTCAACCCCGGCCTCAAGGGCCGGGACATCCGCAAGGCCTTTGAGGGAGACGAATACCAAATCCTATTGGTCGCCAACAAATTCCAGACTGGCTTCGACCAGCCGCTGCTGTGCGGCATGTACGTGGACAAGCGGCTGGCAGGCATACAGGCAGTCCAAACCCTGTCACGCCTCAACCGCTGCTACCCCGGCAAAGACACGACCTACATCCTTGACTTTGTCAACGAGCCACAGGATATCCTGGACGCTTTCAAAACATACTACACCACCGCCCAGCTCTCCGACGCCACTGATCCCAACATCATTCTCAACCTCCGCGCCAAGCTCGACGCCACCGGCTTCTATGACGACTTCGAGGTCAATCGAGTGGTAGCCGTAGAACTCAATCCCAATGCCAAGCAGAGCCAACTCGCCAAGGCCATTGAGCCAGTCGCCGACCGGTTGCTGAAGCGTTTTGACGCTGCCAAGGCTGCATTCCAGGCTGCACAGCTTGCCAAAGACAAGTCAGCGTCTGCCGCAGCCAAGGATATCATGGACACTCTGCTGCTGTTCAAGAGCGACATGTCCACCTACACCCGCGCCTACACCTTCCTCTCCCAGATCTTTGACTACGGCAACACCGAATTCGAAAAGCGGGCCATCTTCTACAGCACCTCATTCGCCTGCTCAAATTCGGCCAGGAGCGCGAGGGCGTTGACCTATCCCAGGTCATCCTTACCCATCACAGCTTGAAGGATCGTGGCCAGCAACCGATGAAGCTGCCCGGCCAAGACTACCCGACGCTAAACCCGCTAACCGAGGCCGGTAGCGGCCAGGTTCAAGAAAAGCAGATGGCGTACCTTACAGAAATCATCTCCAGGCTCAACGATCTATTCGGGGGCAGTACTACGGACGGCGACAAGGTCAGTTTCTCGTCAACGCTCACGGCAAAGATGATGGAATCTACGACACTCCAAAGTCAGGCAGCCAGCAACACGAAAGAGCAATTTTCCAATTCACCCGACCTGCAGAAGGAGTTCGAAAACGCCATCATGGCCAGCCTTGATGCCCACACAGAGCTCAGCACGCAGGCACTCAATTCGAAGCTCATCCAACAGGGTTTGCTTAGTCTCCTGCTGGGTCCGGGCGGTCTCTACGAGTCTTTACGAAAAAAGTCGGCCTAGCCACCCCATAATCGCGTATTGATTCGTGGCACTCGCGTAGCCCGAGGTCATTCCTCTCTGGCGGCCAGTTGATACCCGAGTCCGAAACTGACTTTCGCGGACTGGGGCTGACGAGGAACGCCCTCGCTCGTACCTGGTGGCCTGCCTCCTCGCCTTGTACCAGCAACAGATGCTGCGCTCCGTTCGCTACAGCAGCAAAGCGACACCTCAGTTACGTTACCCGTTTCCTAACCCAATCTTTCATAACCCCTGGTACAGGAAATTGGGGCATTCCACCCCTGCTGGCTCGGGGCTTGTTGATTTAGTGTCGTTCGATGAATTACTGTCCGATTTCTCGAGCATCACGACGGAGCGTGATGGCTACATTTTGTCTGGCGAGCATCACGACGGAGCGTGATGGCTACAATCATGATGCGACAGTCTCGACTCCAAAGTGAAAACGATCGATGGAGAGCGGCGGTTGGTTACTCAAGTTGAAGAGACCCCAATTCGATCTCTTCGGCAGACGGCCTCCAACGTCGCACCGTATAGCTGCCTGGATAAGGACCGTATTCCCGCGAGCGCACTCCATGTTGGATGCTGGCCCTATGCGGCTCGCCTGTGTTGAGCATGGAGACCGTCACCACGCCCGTTTCTTGGTCGCGCAAGGCACCACTGTGCACGCAAGCTGTGGCAACATCCGAGTCGTATGTATAGTACTCGGTTCCATAGATGGTACCTGTCGTCCGTCCCGTAACGCGGATCAAAAACGATTTGCCAAGTTGGTTCGCGTACCCTGACATCGTGCCTGGATTGTCGATCGTAGGCAGACTGGCCTGCAGCATGTGCCGGATCGTATCGCGAATCGCAACCGCTTCATCCAGCATCGCCTCACGCGTGTGCGCATCCTGGAGCGCCTTGAGCTTTCGCACCGCTTGCAATCGGACTTCTCGGATCTCCCGCGCCGCCCTGCGGCGAATGTCGGCAGCCGAGCGGTCAAAGCTGGTGACGATCGTCACCGCTTCGACCGGCATGGCAGGCAAGATCTCGGTATCCCCGCTGACCAGCAGAGCTTCGATATCCTCTACGGTGCCAGCTGAAGAGGCGGCGACATCTTCAGCGTGAGATGTTTCTATCCAGTCCACTGCCAACAGCAATGCCAACGACAGGGCAACCGTTCCCGCAACGGTTGAGAATAGAATCCGGAAGGCTGAAGAATGCATGCTGATTCAACCTAATGAGATCGGAGTTGTTGGTATCGGCCACTGGTTGTTAGACATGCTGTGCCGAGCGATCAGTTCCCAATTCCGAGAAGATCCAGAAATGGGTCACCAGCGAGGCATTCCATTGGGCAATGACAACCGCTACGTTTAGCGATCGTCAGGAATCAGCGTATTCAGAACCGGTCGGAACGACTGAGAACAGCCGAACCGGGCCATATCGCCACGTGAGTTCAAGTAACGTGCTGGAGCAAGAAAAACGCTGGATCTCCAGAGAAAACAGCAGTGGCCAGGGCCGGGATCGAACCGGCGACACACGGATTTTCAGTCCGTTGCTCTACCAACTGAGCTACCTGGCCAGCTCGTGCCGACACGCTTCTTACCCAGTCTGGCGGGTTGCATTGCGGCGGGCGAGGAGGCGGTCCATCGAAGAATAGAATGCTATTTCTGATCTAGCTGGATGTCAACGGCTTTAATCGCTATCCCGGAACTAGCTGCCAGGAATTGGGTCGAATTCGAGCTTTCTGCCTTCTATAACTCACCGTCTCGGGAGATACTAGGGAATCTTGTCTATACTTCACTTCACTGACCCAAAGATAATGGCTTGAGGGGGCTGCGCCAGATGTGCGTTGGCCGCCGCGGGGAATGTCCGGTTCTTGCTTTTCTGGGAGCGTGCGCGTGGGTGCGGATGGTTGGCAATTGATTGACTGGATGCGGCGACAGTACCTGTGCCTGGGGTTAGCCGTTTGCCTGTGCCTGAATGCAGCAGGGCCGCTGGGGGCCCAGTACTCGCCAGAGCACCCCAAAGTGCAGGCTATGGTCGAGAATGGCCTCAAGTTCTTGGGTACCGAAGCCAAGGAGGTCGTGGCTGGAGGATACGAAAATCGTCAGCTGCTGATCGGCTATACCTTTCTCAAAGTCACCGGGGATCCGGATAACCCAAGAGCCAAGTCGGCGATTGCGGCGGCTGTCAATCTGTGCAATGGTTTGCCCTCCTATCGGGAAAGGGGCGAAAGCAAGATCATCTACGAAGTGGCGGTGGCTGGGATCCTGCTGGCCAGTGCGGATGCGGTGAAGTACCGGCCGCAACTCGAGCAAATCGTGAATTTTTATCAGCGAGTACAGAAGCCTCACGGCGGTTTTGGGTACTTGGACCGCAATACGGGTGATACCTCCCAGGTGCAGTACGTCATGCTGGCCCTGTGGACCTTGCATCAGGTGGACGTCGAAGTGCCTCCGCCGATGATTGAGGCCACGCTGAAATATCTCAAGGCAACCATGGATCCTTATGGTGCCTGGGGATATCAGGGCGATCCGGCCTCGAGCAAAATCGACGGTCCAACCAAATCGCTGGCGACAGCGGGTATCGGTGCTCTGCTGATTGGCGGCGATATGCTGGGATTTTTCGGGTGCGCAAGCAGGAAACTGATAAAGAGGATGGCATCCCCAAGGCCTTTCGACGCATCGATCTCATCGCCAAGATGCGCGCCGAGCGGCGTGAAATCAGCATGCAGCGGAGTGATATCGAAGGCGCCATGCAACTGGCCATACGCTACCAAAACACGACCCAATTCAATAATCCGAATTGGTATTTCTACTGGCGTTATTCTCAGGAGCGCTATGAAAGCTTTCGAGAGATTGTCGAAGGCAGGCAGGAGAAGAGTCCCGCCTGGTACAACGAGGGCGTGGTCGAATTGGCCTCGCTGCAAGATGCTAACGGGGCTTGGGGTACTGGCGGTCGACGCAGCAATCTGACTCCCGTCGATGTCGATACGGCCTTTGCGATTTTGTTTTTGATTCGCAGTACGCAAAAGGCCATCGGCAAGCTGGATGAAGGCTTGACATTTGGCGGTTATTCGCTGCCCAATGATGTTAGCAAGATCAAGATGGTCGGCGATCGCATTGTCAGTGACGCCGAGACCTCGGTTGAGAATTTGCTGACCATGCTGGAGGGCGAGGGCAATCAGGTGCAGATTGGTCTACTGCCCGATAACTTGCAGCTGACCAGCGATCCCGTCCAGCGCAAGGAGCAAATCGCCCGGCTATCCCGACTGCTGAGCAGCCAGGACCCGTCGGCCCGCAAGATCGCCGCCAAATTGCTGGGACGCAGCGAGGACCTCGATCAAGTTCCCGACTTGATCTACGCCTTGAGCGATCCGAATGACGAAGTGCCCCAAATCGCCGAGGAGAGTCTGCGGCTGTTGAGTCGTAAGCTGAAGTCCGGCAAGCTAGGCAATAATCCCTCTCCAGCGGAACGACAGACGGCTATTGAGCTGTGGAAGAAGTGGTATTTGGGACTTCGCCCAGACTATATTTTTGTAGAGCGAGTTCTGAGACAGCGACTCGTTCGATAAAGACAAAGGATCCCAGGGCAATGAGTTCAGCAGGTTCCATCCCCAGCAAGGCGCATGGCAAGAAGAGTCTGAAAACGCAGAAGGTTGATATCGTTGCCAGTCTGCTCATGGCTGCCTTGGTGGTTATTGGGCTGCTGGTCTTGCTGTTGTTTGTGTTGTGGTTAACGCAGACTTTTACCTGGGAAGCGGGTGACATCAAGATTGACGAGCAGGTGGCAGGGCGAGGCGACCATGCCGAGGGCTTCGAGCGGGATATCGAGCCCCCGGGGGCCGAAGAGGTCGAGGAGTTGACCGAGCCGACATTGGCGGAGACCTTGGAGGCGGTCACCGAGGTGGCCACCAGCGTCGCCGCTTCGCTGGTTTCGGTGAATTCGGATTCGGTGTCATCGGCCGCAGGCGGTGGCCGCGGCGATAGTCGCCCGCCGGGACCTCTGGGTGAAGGTGACGATATTATCCCCCGCTTTGAGCGCTGGGAGCTGAAGTTTCAGGCCAAGGGTTTGCGGCCTTACGCTTCCCAACTGGAGTTCTACAAAATTGAGTTGGCTTGCGTTGGCGGTGGAGTGCCAACGGTGGATTATGCTTTTAATTTGGCCAGCGCTCCCCAAACGCGCTCGGGTACCAGCGCCGAGGAAAACAAGCTGGCTAGACTATACTTCATGTGGCGGCAGGAGGGTCCCCTCAAGGAGTTTGACCGACAGTTGCTCGGTGAGGCTGGCGTGCGGACGCAGAACCGCCAGTTGCTAAAGTTTATCCCCAAAGAGCTTGAGGACCGACTGGCGCAAACGGAAATGCGCTATGCCATCTCCAAGGGGCATGAGAGCGTCAAGGAGATTGCCAAGACGGTCTTTGAATCGCAGTCGACGTCTTCGGGTGATTACGATTTCGTTGTTATCGAACAGCGCTATCGCGTGCCCAAGCAATAGCGATTGACGATCCGCGCGGTTTGACCCTGCAGGCGGCAGGTTTTTGTCAAACCAGGCGTGATTTGGGGGTCTGCTTATCCCTATTTGGGAAGTGGCAGGTTATTATCATAGTTCGCCAAGTTTGAGCGGGTTGTTGACGTCCGCCTTCCATGGCCGGGTGCCGCTGGTGGACCGAATTTCAGGTTTACCGTCGACCACCTTTTATGGCTCGAACGACCGTTTCTCCTCGCAGCCACTGATCACAGAACATAAACTCATCTTCACCGTCGATCCGGGGAATTATCGCCAATGCCGCAAACCATCTACGATTGGATTGGTCTCGCTGACTACATTTGTCTGGCTGCCGTAGCCCTGTTTGGCGCATTCTGTTGCGTGCTGGTGTGGACGCGAGTCGGGCAGAAGTGGTTCAAGACCGAAGAGGAGCAGGATGCCTTTCTGGACAGTATCGAACCCGATTTGCTGGCCGGGAATTTTGAAGCTGTCGAGGCGGCGTGTGAGGGCGACCAGCGGGCGGTGCCCATGATGGTCAGCTTGGGAGTGATGAATCGCCAGTTGGGTTATGCCAAGGTCAAGCATCTGCTGACAGAGCGATTTCAGCGGGACGTGCTGGCGGATCTTGAAAAGAACATCAGCTGGGTGACGACGGTTATCAAGACGGCACCCATGTTGGGTTTGTTTGGCACGGTAACGGGCATGATTGGTGCCTTTGCCACCTTGGCATCTGCGGCCAGTGTTGATCCCACCGGGTCTGGCCAAGGACATTAACGTGGCCTTGTACACGACCGCTATTGGCTTGAGCATTGCGATTCCCTTGGTGATGGCTCTCAACGCGGTGAACAACCGCATCCGTCACATGGAGGAACTCGTGGGCTCGGGGGTAACGCGATTTCTGGAGGCCTTCCGCATTGGGCTCACTCGGACCGGCAACAAGAGATCGGCCTAGGCTTTTAAAAACCAAGTATTGAGTATAGGTGGTGTCCGATGTCGATGGGCCTGTCGAATCCGCAAGGCGATGATCTGGAAGTGGAGGAGGAATTCCTGCGCTCGCGTCCACCCGCTACCGACGACGAGATGGACATTACCCCCATGATCGATATTACCTTCCTGTTGCTGATCTTCTTTCTGGTGTCCTCCAAGATGAATCCCGAGCAGGCGGTGGACCTACCCAAGGCCCGGCACGGTGGCGTGGTGGCGGCCAAGGAGTCGGTGGTGCTCATCATGCGTCGGGGCACGGGGGATCAAGCCGAAGTGCTCAAGGCGGATGGCAATGCGTTTTCGCAAGATCCCGAGCAGCAAATAGCCGAGATTGCGGAATACGTGGCCACAGGAATTGACGCGGGTAAGAAGCATGTGATTATTCGAGCGGATGGAGCGGTCCGGCATGGAGAAATCGGCCGGGTCAGCGAGGCGATTTCGGAGTCCATGGAAGAGGGGGAAGTGATCCATATTGCAGTGATGGAGCAGGGGTAGCATTTTCCCATGGCAATAAAATTTCAATGTCCTTCCTGCAAGGCGATTCGCGCAGCCAATGAGCGGTTGATGGGTCGCAAAATTGATTGCCCGGCTTGTGGTCAGCCCGTTCAGTTGCCCACGCGAGCGCAGATCGAAGAAGCCAAGCTCGAGCGCGAGCGACTGGCCCGCGAGCAAAGGGAGGAAGAAGAGCGACTGAACCAATTCTTGTCGCGACCCTCTTTGGTTGCCGCGACGACCGTCGACAGCGAACAAGATATCGACGAGCAAATCAGCGCCGAGGAAAAGGCCCACGCCGCAGCAGCGACCAATTTCTTGCGTCCCAAGCCGCCTCAAGGTGAGGATATGGACATGACGCCCATGGTCGACGTTACCTTCTTGCTGCTGATCTTCTTCATGATCACCGCTTCGTTCAGCGTGCAAAAGGCGATTCAGCGCCCGGCCCAACTGAAAGAGGATCCGAGCACCCGACAGATCGAACAGCAGCCAGAAGAGCCCAAGGATACGGTAACCGTTCAGGTTGATGAATTTAACTCGTACAACATCCTGACCGCCGATTGGGATCGCCCGGCGGGTAGCAAGCAAGATCTGATCGTTGGTTTGAACGAAGCTCACCAGGGAGACAGTTCGGGTAACCAGCCAAGTAAACTAATTGTGCAGGCCCACGAAAACTGTATCCATGCGGCCGTGATTGCCGCATTGGACGCCGGCCGCGAGGCCAAGTTTGAGAGTTTTGAAGTCAGCACCGTCGAGCAATTTGACTGAAGCAAATCCAATCAAGAGTTTTTGATTTAATGCAAATCCCTGCGAAAAAGTTTATCGACCTACTTGAGTCTCAACAGCTGTTGTCTGACGACATCGTTGAGGAGCTGAGGCGGCAGGTTGCGGAGAGCAGGACCAAGCTCTCACCGGAGTTACTGGCGAAATTGCTGGTCGACAATGGGCATCTCACCAAGTTCCAAGCTACCAAGTTGGTCGCCGAATTTAGCCAGCCGGTAGCCGGCGACGAGCGAGTAGCTGACGCCGAAGAGGAGTTGGGGCTGGCTAGCGAGGAGGACGACCAGACATCGCGGCAGCCGGCGAATGTCGTCGCCCAAGTTTTCATCGATGACGAAGACATCGCGGAGGTCGAGGCTCTGGACGGCGATGAAGTGGATGTCGATGTTGTCGAGGTCGTCGAAGTCGAGAGTGTTGCTGCCGAGCCGGTTGAGGTGGTGGAGGTAGTCGAGGCCGCCGAACCCTTTGTGGCCGAGCGGTCCCCTGTATCCATGGCAAGCAGTTCTTCTGCGGTCGCGCCATCACGTCCCTACAAGGGCAAGGTAGCCAAGGCCAACCCGTGGGATTCGTTCCGCATTCTGGGCGTGGGAATCATTTTTGCGCTCGTATGCATCGCCGGTTTCTTCCTGGTGCGATTCTTTATGCGTGGTAACGCAGACGATTGGCTCCAGCGGGCGGATTCGAACTACGAAAAACGCAGTTACGAGACTGCAGCAGGTGTTTACGAAGAGTTTCCCGAGAATTTCCCCACGCACGAGAAAGTTTCCTATGCCAAGGTTCGGCGGGCGCTATCCTTGTTGCGGAAGGAAGTCGAGGGTGCGCCAGATCCCGCCAATGGATTAAAAGTGGCCCTGGAGGTCCTGCCGCCCATTGCAGAAGAATCCAGCATGGCGGAACAGCAGTCGGATTTGGCGGGAGCTCTGGTGTCTCTCGCGCAGAAGTTCAATGATCGCGCCGACTCGCGGAAGGACACGGCGGAGCGCAAGGCCCTGATGGCCAACATGGACAAGTTGATGGAGTTAATCAATAACCCTCAGTTTGTGGGAGCCAATCAGCGCAGCCAGCAGGCGCCTTCGCTGGCCAGGATCGAAGAGGATCGACAGCGCATCCTGCGTGAAATCAATCGCGATGAAGAGCTAGCCGTCGCCTTGGGTGAAATCGATGAGCAACTGAGTGCCAAAGACACGATCGCCGCCTATGCCGTCCGCGAGGCGCTGATCAATCGCTACCCACTGTTGGAGGCAAACGAGTCGTTGATCGAACGAACTCGTCAGGCTACCGAAATTCAACAGTCCCTGGTGGCCGATGGGCAGCTGGATATTAAGTTGGCCAAGGAAGAGCCATCCACCGAGGTTGGGCGTAGCTTTGTGTTGGCCAATCGCTCCGGAAAAACGGCTCCCACTTTGGCCGGGCGCGTCGCATTCGCCAAGGTTAAAGGCGGTGTGTATGCTCTGGATGCGTCCACGGGCGATGTCGTGTGGCGGAAGTACGTTGGCCGTGGCTTCGATTCCTATCCCATTCGTCTTGGGGAAAGTGCCAAGGCGGATGCGTTGATCGCACAACCAGAGGTCGGCAAGGTGTTGCGGGTCGATGGTAGCAGCGGGCAAACCAAGTGGGTTGCCACCGTCGGTGAACCGATTCTGACACCCACCGTCGAAAGCCAAGATCTGTTCGTTGCGACCTACAGCGGATTGCTGGCGAGTCTGGACGAAGGCAGTGGCCAGTCGAAGTGGGTTAGGAAATTACCGCAGCCGATTGAAGTTGCCCCGGGGGTTGCCTTTGGTAAGCCAAATCTCTATGTGCCAGGCGAACACAGCAATCTGTATGTCTTGGATCGTCGCAGCGGAGAATGCAAGGAGGTTTACTACCTCGGACATCGTTCGGGATCCATTGCAGTACCCCCGATCTTATTGCTGGGCCAATTGTTCATCTTCGAGAATATTAACAACGAATCCGCGCGAATCCGCACCCTCTCCACATCGGATGATGGCCTGGATCTCAAGCCGGCGCAGAATTCCATTACGGTCGACGGCAATATCGTGGTATCGCCGCAGGTGGACCGCCGCCGCTTGATCGTGCAGTCCGATTTGGGCCAGATCATCGTCTTGGACGTTGAGCCAACGGCCGAAACGCAAAAGGTTACGACGATCGCCACGGTGCCCAAGAACTTGCTGGAACCGCAGGTCTCGTGGTGCGTCGCTGGCGACAATAAGGTCTGGCTTGCCGACTCGCGCTTTACACGCTTTGATTTGCAGGTCTCGCTTCAAAAGCTCAACCGCGCCTGGATCAAGAATGATGGCGATCAATTCAGCGGACCGCCGCAGTTGATAGATAACGTGATTATCCACACGCGGACCTTGAGGGGTAACAGTGGCGTGCGGGTCGCCGCCGTCGAGGCAGAGTCGGGCGAGCCCATCTGGCAAACCGATCTGGGCGTACCGGTCGCTTTGGTTAAGCAACACCGGGGAGCGAGCCTACGAAGCGGTGAACTCCAGCGGCAGCCTATTCGCATTGGATAACATGCCGATTCGCAATGCGGCGGATGTCGATCCAGCCCAGGGCAAGCCCGCTATGATGTTCGCCAACCCGGTGTGGTTGTCCGACAAGTCGGCAGTGATGCTGAATCAATCTAAGTCCAATCAGATGGCGATTTACAGTCCGCAGAGCTTGCGACTTCTGTCCGCCAATTTCGGAAGTGCTCGGCCATCCTGTCCGGCCACGGCCGTGGGAGACAATTTGGCTGTCGGGCTGGACAATGGCCAGATGGTGCTGATTGACCCCAGCAACGGTACCATGGCGGCTGCGCCCTACCAACCGCCTATGCAGCCCGGCAAAAAGGTACGTTGGAATCAGGCATTGCTGTTGGGCGATACGTTGATTGTCTCCAGCGATTTGCAGAAGTTGGTTCGCCTGGGAATTGGCGATTCCCTGAGCGTACTAACCGAAGTCGACTTGGAGAGCCCGCTCAGTGGACCCCTGGCAGCCTTGGGCAAGCAGGTTTGTGGAGTGCAAGCCAGCCCGGCGGGCGACTCGCTAGTCGTGTTCGACTCCACCAGCTTAAAGAAGCTGGGCAACGTGGCCTTGGATGGTCGCCTGGTCAGCGGACCCTTTCCACATGCTGGCGGCGTAATATTGCAAACCAATACGAAACTGATGGGCATTTCAGCCGAGGCAGCTGTGAGCTGGTCGATCGATTTTCCGAATTCGCAATTGATCTCGGCACCAGCGGCTATGGGTGGAAACCTGGTGTGCGTCACGCGGGCGGGCCAGGTCTGGGTAGTTGACGCAAGCAATGGCAATGTCATCGGCGACATGGATGCGGGACAGGCCTTGAGCTCAACGCCATTGCTGCTGCCCACGACGTTGCTAGTGGGTAGCGACGAAGGGGCGGTGCTGGCGCTGCCCATCCCCACATCGCGTATGGAGAATCGCTAGTGATTAAGCAAGGGCGTTTTCCGTTGGCCAGCCTATTCTGCGGTCTGGTGCTTGGGCTGCTGTCCTGTCTGGGGCAGACTGCACTAGCACAGGATGACCTGGCGCAGGAGGAATCGCCACTGATCGATCAACAGCCCTTTGATTTGATCACGCTCACTGAGGAAGAGGGGGGTGGCGAATTCAAGGTCTTTTCACTCCCGTTCCGCGAAGCCCCCAATAATCGCAAGGATACCGATAAGCTGGAAGTTGTGTTCCTCAAGTTCCCCGACCGGCGCTACGAAGTCGCCTGGCGGTCCATCAAGGAAGTCGGCTTCTACGAACAGCGAATCTATGACGAGGCGCTCGCCAAAATGCAGCAAAAAGATTTTATTGCTGCCTTTCAGAATCTCAGCTTTCTGATGAAGAATTATCCCCAGATGCCGCGGCTGGAGGCATTGCGGCAGGAGTTCCTGTACAAGAGTGCCATCGATCGCTTTTCCGCCGGTCAGCTGACACAGACCCTGTCCGCGCTCGAGGAGCTGCGCGACACGGCGCCCAACTACGAAGAGGCCCGCGTCACCAATGCCTTGTCCAACGTGGCTGATGGAATCATCAAGGCCTATCAGCAAGATGGAGATTTGGTTAGTGCCAAGGCCCTGCTATCACGGTTGAGGGACAAGTATGGCCGGGGGCTGAAGGTGGTCAACGACTGGGAGGAAAAACTACAACAACTGGCTCTGGCCAAGAAGAGCGAAGCCATCGAATTGCTGGCGGCAAAGAAATATCGCCAGGCTCGCCAGGCCGCGGTGGAGATGGTTGGCATTTTTCCCGACCTGCCCGATGGGCAGAATTTAGTCAGTGAAATCAACCAAGCACATCCCATGGTGCGCGTGGGGGTCATGCAGCGAAGCGCCGACATGGACCCAGGTAGTTTGGTCAATTGGCCAGCCCGCAGGGATGGCAAGCTGGTGTTTCAATCGATTTTTCAGTTCCTCGCCACGGGTACCGAGGGTGGTCAATATGGTTTCGCGTTGGGAAGCTACCGCTTGAGCGACGATCGCCAGCAGTTGACGCTGTCGCTCGACCCCAGCATTCAAGCCTCGTTGGATGCATTTGGCTTGGCCCAGGTCTTGCTTCAAAGGGCAGATCCAGCGCATGAGGATTACGATCCCTCCTGGGCGGCAATCTTCAAGTCAGTCGAAGCCAGTTCGGGTAGCCAGGTGGTGGTAACGTTCAAGCGCCCGAATGTATTGCCGCACGCCTTGCTGCAGTGGACCCTGCCCGAGTCGCCGGAGGCTGCCGGATCTCTGCCTGGTAATTATGAGCGCCCGGTGATCGAGGATGTCGAGGCCTCTTTTGCATTGCGACCAAACGTCGAGCGGCTGGGGCAACCGGTGGAGATCATCGAGATCTTCTATGCCAATCCCAAGGATGCGGTCAACGATCTGCTGCGTGGTGAGATCGACATATTGGATCAGCTCTATCCGGCAGATGCCAGGCGTCTGGCCACCGATTCGCGACTGATGGTTGGCGCCTACGCTCTTCCAACAACGCACATGCTGATACCCGTCTCGGATGATCCCTTCCTGAGCAAGGACAAATTCCGTCGAGCCTTGTTGTATGCAACCAATCGGCAGGCCATGTTGCGTGGGGAACTGCTCAACAGCGACGATCTGGGTGATGGCCGATTGATCAGTGGTCCGTTTCCGATGGGATCCGGCGAATCTGATCCGCTGGCATACGCTTACAATCCCGATATTGCGCCCACCGAGTACAACTCACAACTGGCCAAGCTGTTACTGGTGATGGTCGGCCAGGAATTGAGTAGTGCTGCTGAGAAGAATGGTACCGAAGCACCCAAGATGAAAAAGTTGGTGGTGGGTTGTCCGGACTTTGAATTCGCCAGGGTGGCGGTTCAAGCCATGATTCAGCAGTGGAAGATTGTGGGCATCGAAGCGGAAATGCTAGTGCTGCCTTCCGATGAAACATTTGCTCATACTGATGCATGCGACTTGATTTATGTCACGGCTACCATGTGGGAGCCAGCTACCGATATCGAGCGTTTGCTGGGTGGAAACGGAATAGCCGCCAGCGACAACCCCTTCATCATTCAGGGCTTGGAGAAATTGCGAGCCGCTCGCAATTGGCGCGAGGTGCGGTTGGCCATGCAGGACCTGCATCGCCTGGTGGATTACCACCTGCCCGTCCTGCCCCTGTGGCAAATTACCGATCGCTTTGTATGCAGCCGCTACGTGGAGGGCCTCAGCGACCGACCTTTGTCTCTCTTTCAGAATGTCGATGCGTGGAGAGTCAACCTTGGCTTTCTGCGAACGGTGCAAAAGTGAGTTCTACCAGCAGTAGTTGCGCATGAAATCGATGAATGTCAAATTGCCACGCTGCGAACTGCTTGCCGGTCGCAGCCTAGCTTGCATCCTGCTGTGGGTCGCCGGCCTCGGCCTGTTATGCAGCCCTCCGGCTGGTGCTCAAGAGGTAAAGATCTGGGAGTTTTCGCCCTATGAAGTCGAGATATGGGTCGCCTTCGACGCATCGCTGACCGTTTCTGAGGCAGCTCGGGAGAAATTTGTTAGCGATGTAGAGGCCAGCTTGAAGCGAACATTTCGGGCAGCTTGGCGTACCCAATTGTCAGACATGCCCGCACGCCTGACGGGGCATGTCGCCCGGAATTTCGAATCGCTGACGCTAGATGACCTGACGCACAATGAGTTGATTCTGGTGGTCGCCACCAAGCATCCAGACACCAAGACGGTGCGTACCTTTGAAGCCGCTGCCGCCGGGTTGTCGCAAGTATATGTAACCGCCGATGCCAAGCAGTTGATGGATGAATCGTTGGCCAAAATGGATTTGCCGGCAGAATCGCCCAGCATGCAATTGTCGGCCAAGCTGGCCATCGAAGAGGGCGGGCTGACCGCGATCAAGCAAAAGCTGTTGAATGCCGAGATCGCGGCAGCGCTTATTCCGCGTTCTGCTCTGAATCCCCAGGAAGTCGACATACGAGCCTTGATTACGCCCCTGCCTTGGCAGAGTGAAATGCTTTTTCGTGAACGCGATAAGTTGTTCTTCCTACTGGTTGGCATGCAGGGCGATGCGTTTACCTTCAAAGCATGCGAATTGGACTGTCCCATGCAGTTTATCGGGACTTCGTTTGAGTCCTCGACATCCTCGTGGCAGGAGGCCGCCCGCAAGGCTACCTCCGTCGTGGTGCGCGCGTTCGCGCCAATCGCCCGCGTCGAAGATGCTGAAGCCAAAACGGCCACCATCCGGCAACGCGCCGGCGGCCTGATTGTCGACGAACAGAATCCGGCCCGCATCCGGGTGGGCGACGTCCTGCAACCCATCGTCAGACGCGACGACCGCAATGGAATTCCAACTTTGCTCGAGCCGCTGTCCTTTACCTTTGCGGCCGTGACCGAGTCGGATGGGGTCAAGATGGGCGTTAATGTCTACACCTATTCAGGTGGACCTGGCTTGCAGGGCCGCAAGAATCGACGCACGCAGCGCGTGCTGCTGCGGGTGCGTCCACGCTACACCGAAACGGATCTAAGAATCGCCGTACGAGGCGATGCACAGCGTTCCCAGGCGGGTTGTTTCGTCTACAACCGCGACTGGATGACGGAGGAGTTTGTTTTGCTGGGGCGCACCGATTGGCGCGGTCGCTTGACGATTCCGGTGCCGCTAGAGGATGGAGCCATTCTGCCCGAAGAGATTCGCAAGCAGCGTTTTCAAGCCAAGTTAGCGGCCCAGCAAGCGGCCCAGGAAAAGGAAGAAGCCGAGAAGGCCAAGGCTGCTGCTGCCGCTGAGAACGGCGAGGTGGCGGCCGAGTCGCCCGCGCCCGCCGCAGTCCCCGCACCGGTCGTGGCAGAGGTCGAAGAAATCGATCCAAAGAACGACGCAGCCCTCATTCCGCTGAATTACCCTTTGCTGCAAATTTATATCAAGAGTGGCGATACCGTGCTGGCCAAGTTGCCCATGGTGCCTGGCTTGCAGCCCTTGGAGATCGCCGAACTGCCTGATGACAGCCATCGACTGCAGGCCGAGGCCTTTGTCCGCGGCTTTCAAGGCGAGATCTTGGACCTGATTGGCTTGAGGAATTTATTGGCAGCCCGCGTTCGCTTGTATGTCAAGGACAAAGAACTGAAGCAGGCGGAAGGCGTGTTGGATGAATTGCGCGGGTTGAAGACTTACAACGAAATGGCCGATGAACTCAGCCGCATTCAGAATCGCATGCTGAAGGAAGCCGGTGATAATGTGCCCTATGCGGCCAAGGTGGGCATCGACCGCATGTTCCAAACGACGCGCGATATGCTGCAGAAGTACTTGCAGGATAATCTAGTTGTCAACGCTGAGCGCGAGGTGCAAGCCGCTCGCTAGGCCAGAACTAGTCAGCTCCCCAATCTCGGCTGACGAAAGGCCGCCTGTTAAATGAATAGGTCCACATTAGCATTCTGCGGAGGAATCACCCAGTACTGAATTTTCCGCTGTGTCATTTCATTTTTTTAGCGTCTTGCGCACTGTTTCTTTACTAACACTACCGACAATCGATAGTACCACGATACGTTCCTGAAGTAACTCCAGGGTCCAATTGGCATAGCCTTCGGGAGGTTCACTTAGTCGCGTCGCGATGACAGCGGCTTCAGCTTCACCATCAAATTTCCGCTCGCGAGGTGGGTTCGCACGAGCACTAGTGCTTCAACCACATCTAATTTTGGGTTGCGGCGCAACACAATTCACCCTCCCACGCAACTAAGCTTCTACAGCGTGAAGACTATTTCGCGGGAGGGTCGATGCGAGCCCTGGCGAGTCATCGGGGAGGGAAAACGCCTGAGCTTTTCGCCCTCCCCGCCAACTCGCTGGGGCTCGCTGACGTCGCTCCCACGAATTAAACCAACCCGCTGCAGCAACGGATGCGCGCTGGAGGGTGAACCACCCTGTACCCCAAAAATAAATCTAGACAAAGAACTGCTAGGGCTTGGCTTTTAGATACTCGGCGTTGAGTTTATCACAGGACCACAACAAGCCTCGGGTAACGAGGTCCAGGTAGCGCGGGTCGGCGACTGTTTCATTGTTATGGCCGAGCGTTGTGGCGAATACCCGAGCCGTATCACGGTAGTTGTTTGTCCAAACAATAATGCTTTCAGCCTCTTGCTGCTTGTCCTTTTTCTGGACGATCTGCTCGCCTTTGGCTAGCGGCTGAGCGCTTTCTAGCAGCTTTCCAGTGCTGTTGTTGTACAACTCTTCGTTGATTGTCTTCCAATCGGATAATCCCTGGGTGATGGGTTGATCCTTGGCGGTGTAAGTAATGGAAATGGGGGCCTGAGGACCGTGTCCGGTGGATTGCAAGCCGGTGAATTCGAACCAGGGGGTAACCTCTTGCGGATAGCCCTCGCTGCGATAGCAGTGCATGCCGCAGTGCAGGATGACCGCAGGCAGCCCACGCCGATGTGGTTCCAGGATGCGATCGATGAGAGCTAGATCTTTGACGGCCGCCGAGCATTCGTCGTGGATGACGACGTCAATGTCCTTGGCCCAATCAGCAGACTCGTAGACAGGATTCAAGTGGGAGGTGGTTTTGTCTGCGTCATAGGCAACGATGACCTCGATGTGGGCCCTCTCGGATAGCCCTCGCGACAGCAAGTCTTTCTGCGTTTCATAATCGTGACAGCAGCCACCCAGCACCAATAAAGCGCGGATAGGCTTCGGATCTGCTGCAAGCGCATTAGCCGGCGCGGTACATAATAAACACGTGCTGGCCAGCAATCCTAGCAGGCTCAAGGTCCATACCGAGCGTCGGTCAGGTGCGGTAATGAAGCAAGCGAGGAAGCTGGGCATCTGGGGAAACTCCTGATAGTGGGGTCTGGGGTCCATGTAGCTGGTTTAAATGATACTCAGAGAAGGGAAGGCTTGGCCCAAGATGGGTTGGCTGGGGGCTTCAAACCACTTTTCGATGACGCTGGCATAAATGCTACGAAAGTCGGTATGGAATTTCAGGTCTCCATCGTCCAGGTCTTCCAGGTCGGGGTGTTGGCCGATCAGCGGCGTTGGCAGGGAGGCTCCCGCAAAGAACACGGGGGCGGCGGCTCCGTGGTCGGTTCCCTGGCTCGCGTTTTCGGCGACGCGACGCCCGAACTCGCTGAACGTCATGACCAGTACACGATCGGCTTGACCGGCTTGTTCCAAGCGCAAGACAAAGGCCTCGAGGGCATCGGACCATTGTCGCAATAAACCTGCGTGGGCTTGGGGCTGTAGCGAATGCGTATCAAAGCCGTCCAGCGTAACGTAGTAAACCTTGGTTGACAGGCCGGACACGATCAGCCGAGAGACAGTCCGCAGTTTCTCGCCCAGTTGCGTTGATGGGAAATCTGCAGAGTTGTCTGGCTCTTTGAGCGATTTGTTTAGTTCGTTGCTGGCCACGATGGCAGTGGCCGTGCTGGCCTCCAGGAAACCAAGAAGATTATCCTCTTCTGCCGTTGCAGACTGCTGCATGAATTGCCCGGTTTGAAAGCCATCCTCGGCGACCTTGAGTCGGAACTGTTCAATCGACGCAATGGAAGGTACTTGCACGCCGCGACAGGCCAGGGCCAAAGGTTGTTGTTCGCTGCCCAGGTGCAATCCCAAGGCCTCGCCGCGTGCAGCGACTTGCTCCGCTGCGATCATCCGCCCTAGCCAGCCTTCGCCCGTTCGATCTTCTTTGCGATGGCAGGTATGCCAGATATCCATCGATTCAAAGTGAGATCGATTAGGGTTGGGGTAGCCCACCCCTTGAACGATGGCCATGCGTCCCTTTTCCAACAAGCGCTGAACTCCGCCCAAGGTGGGATGCAAGCCAATTTCTTCATCGATCTTGAGTATCTCATTGGCAGGCAAGGCTAATTTGGGACGAGCCGCACGGTAGGCATCGTGGCTGTAGGGGATGACTGTATTTAGACCGTCGTTACCGCCGGAGAGCTGGATTACCAGCAGAATGCGATTGGCTGCGGAGGCATCGTGTGCGCTAGCCTGGCGTGCCAGTGCGTGTAGCCAAGGCGCTGGTGCACCGCCGCCAATTGCCAGGCCGGTTGAGCAGGCAAGAGTGTCTTTGAGAAACCGTCGGCGGGGGTGTTGTGTGGACATGGGAACCTCGACTTTGATCGGTTCAGGATAATTGGAATTGTGGCAGGGCGGCTAACACGCTTAGCAGCTCCAGCCCAGCCTGTTGCCGAGGCTTGCCTTCCAGGGACTTCAGCAGGCTGGCGCGCAACGGATCTTGAATGGGTACGGCCAGGAAATCATCGCCCAGCCAGTCCAGAAATTTTTCGGGCTTGCCGCCACTCCGGGCCTGATAGAAATCTGCTAACGAACCACGGTCAAAACGCGTATTCTCGTCGCGCAGCAGCTGGTGCACCAGGTTCGCGCGACCGACCAAAGTTGAAGAATTGATCCAGGCTCGGCCGCCATCCCAGCCTTTGACATTGGGTGGAAAGAAGAGTGCCTGTCCCACCTCGCGCAAGCGATCGGACAGTTGAACCAAATTGGTGGTACATTCCAGCGTTCGCAATAGTCCGATCGACAGCTCAACCGGCGAACGTATCTTGCGGCCTAGGGTCCAATTCGACAACATCAGACGACTGCCAAGCATGGTACGCAGCATGCCCGCAAGTGACAGATTGTCGGCGGAGAACCGCTGGGCCAAGGGTTCCAACAGCGCCTGCGGCGGGGCGGGCTCGTCACATACGAAGAAGCGGAATAATTTTCCGGCAATAAAGAACGGCAAGTGCTGGCTGTCCAGTACCTGGTCCACCGCCTCCTCGCCCGATTCGACTTGCTTGCCGAGCAGGTTCTTGAGGCCATCATCGTGCTGGTAGGGGTTGAAGCGAAATCGTTTGCGACGGATCTCCCAGCCGGTAAAACATCGCGCCAATTGCTGGACATCCGCCTCGCTGTAATTACCTTCTCCCAGGCAGAACAACTCCATTAGCTCGCGGGCGAAATTCTCATTGGCATGCGCCTTGCGATTAGAAACGCTATCCAGATAAATCAGCATGGCGGGATCTTTGGCGATGCCATGCACCAAACGACGGAAGTCGCCGCTGGCCTCAGAGCGGAACAGTTGATTCTGCCCCAGCATCAGTTCGACATCGCCCACCTTTTCGGCTCCGGTCGCAAAATGCCCATGCCAGAATAGCGTCAGCTTTTCCTGCAATGGCTGTGGACTGTTCAACATGCGATGCAGCCACCAAGTCGACAATTGCTTGGCGTCGCCGGTTGCTCGAACAGCAGCGGCCAGTGTTTCGGATTCGGCCTCGAATGCCTGTGGGGACTGCTGGGCTAGTGGATCCGCCACAAATAGACCGTCCACCGCTGCCTGGGGATCCTGTTTCAGGGCTGCTCGCAGGGTGGCTTGCGGAGCACAGAAAGCGGCACGGCGAAACAGCAGGGCAGCTCGCCTTTCGTCCCATGCCTCCTCGGCTGTCGGTTGCCAGGCCTGCCAGGCCCAATGCGGATCCACATCCGACAAGTGGGTTGCGGGGTCGATCGTTTTCATGTCTTCAGCTCTTTTCAACAAAACGCTGCCACACCGCGACTCACTCCGCCATGCGAAGTGTCAATTCCAATTTAGCCTGATCCTCAAAGCCCAACTGCAAATGGAATCCGTCAAACAGTCCGAGGATGGCTAGCAACGAATCAATCTCCGATTCGGCTTCCTGTTGGCTATGCCCTTTTTCGAGAATGTTTTGGGCGACCAACTGTCCGCGATTATCCTGCAGGCTGGCTAGTACGCCGGCCGCATCGATCTCCAGTAGAGTGTTGGCCGCTGGCGAATCGCTCGCGGAGGCTGGCGTTAGTGATTGAGCTTCTGGTGACAGGCAACTGTTCGGCAATTTGCCTGGCCAATAGCGTGGAGCTGGACAGGATAACTTGATCGCCCACAAAGGCGAGTGTTGGCGTAAAGTTAAATTGAACGGGCAGGGGCGTTGAAGCATCGCGATCAATCTCACTGACGTAGGTAGCTGTATAGAACTGTTGCGGACCTTCGACGATGGAGCCCAGATCCAGTTGCGGTTGGCCTTCCATGGCACCGGCTACATTCAAAAAGCCAATCAGGCTTTGAAAAGTGCGTTTCAATTCTGGGCGCATCATTTGCGGGTCACGAAGCTGCCCGACCAGCGCAAAACTGGGCAAGCGTAGGGCAGGCGTGGGCTGCTCCGATGAAAATGTCTGTCGATGGACTACCAGCCGCAATTCGGGTTGCAGGGCTCCCAAAATGTCTTCGCCGAAATCTCGGCCGGAAAACAAGGTGGTCAAGGTGCTGTCGGCTTGAGCCAGTTGATCGTTCACGCGTTCATCGAACAAGTCGCCGGCCCGCAGCCACATTTGGGAAACATCGCGATAGGCGCTCAGGCTGGCCAGCGTATCTTCGGACAGCAGCAATGGGAGCGCAGTCCCTGAGGATTCCGGTCCAAAGAAGAATTGGCGCACTTCGTCAACCGAACCATGATCGTGCGGTGCGCTAAAGCTGAGACGGATACCGTTGGGTGACAACAGCCACGAGGCGGTGACGGTAGGGGTATGCTGCAGCGTTTCCAGCACACCACCCAGGACTAGCTCGACCACAAAATTATCGCTCTGACCGCTAAAGACCTTCTTGGCCATTCCCGCCTCGCGAATGCTGCGCACGTCCACGAAGCCCCAGGCAAAGGCATCGCCTTCATCATGGGCCTTGACCGCAGCAGCCAGTTGAGGAGACTGGGCTATGCTGTTGGCGGCTATGGAATCCAAATACTGATCGACAACCGCTTTCCCCAAGTCACCTTTATTGGTCACGACCAAATACTCGCCCACCGCGGCCAGCACGTTGCCACCCGTCTGGTAGGCGTCTATTCCACGGTAGTTGCCTTGTTTGATTGGGTCCTTCTTGTCCTTCGAGTTCGCGTCATCGCGGGCGAGTTTTATCAAGCGTTCCATGTAATCCTTCAACCACTCTTGGCTTTCCGTGCGAGCAATCAAGACGATCCCTTCGTGCTGCTTGTCCACGGCGATGACGAGACCATGGCCGGCCAGTTTGCGGACGATGTTTTCCAGTTTGTCACCCAGGGCCAGTTCGGCCAAGGTTATGCCGCCCCGCATCTTCAGAACCTCGGGACTTCTCCACAGCTTTTTAAACTCGGGCGAGTCTTGAATTCTTGCGCGTAGAGGATGGTCGAGCAATTGTTCAATCGATTGAAACTCGACGAAGGCAATGGCCGTATTGGGAATCAAGCTTGCCAAGGGACGCTGCTTGTGCAAAAGCGATCGGGAAAGTGGCAATCGTCAGCGTGCACAACAGGAAAGCGCGAAGCCAGAGGGCGATGAACATGGGAGGTCAACCTGCAGAGGGTTTGAAAAAGAGCGGTGGGTGGAGGGGGCGTGGCGCAAGATGTTCGCTTGCAGACGAAGCATCTTGGAATAGGCCTAAAAGAAAACTCTACCATGCTTGGCCATCCGCGGCGAGCATTTCCTGCATCGCCCCCCCTTCTGAGCATGAGAATTTACACATCTTTTGGACACTTCTCAATTATCGCCACCTTCTGGTTACTAGGTTCCGCCTAGTAACCCAATGTCTTGCAGGCTCCGCCTGCCTTGGCTGCGATCGGCGGGGCTTCATCGGAGGGCATTTACGAGGCAGAGCCCCGACGGCAGTGAGTTCCAAGGCAAGAGCCGCCAAGAGCCTTGGAACGAGAGAAGCGTGTGCTGGCGATTAGCGAGAAGTGTCATCTTTTGACAGCTCTAAATTCTATGAAGGTCGTTCAGTTATTAACTTGCGACCGACCAACGGTGGGTTGCGGCCCATTGAAGATCCGTCAGGCTGGGGGCGGAGGACCAGTGGGAACTGCCGGTGCTGGATAGAACTCAATCGCCGTGGAGCAACGAGATACTTCCTGGCCACCATCCAATACGGTCACGAGGATCATGTACACGCCTGGTGAGAGCTGATTGCCATACAGCTTGGCGGTAAAGGTTTCTCCAAAAGATCGCCTGCCGGTTATTCCAACTGTGTCTCTATCTGCGAGCTCGCACACGGTCTGCAATGTTCGCGTGTCTATCAGCTGAATGGTGACCGTCAGCCCGTCGCTAAAACCCTCTTTTGTTGAGTAAAAGAACTCACCAGCTACACCGAAGGAGGCTCCGAGCGGAAGGCGATTCCTGTCACTTGACCATGGGCTGGGAGACCATATCCAAACATGAGGTGTCTTGAGTAGGTCGTCCAGTTGAATCCGGGCGGCGCTATTTCTGCTACGCTCGAGGACAAAGGCGATAGCCAGCGCGGCGATCAAGGTAAAGGCGAGCAGTCCGCGAATCGTAAAGGGAGATTTCAGCTGATGGCTAGCGGCTTGCACGGACAGCACCTGCGGTTCGTTCGAAAAATCGGAGCAAGCGTCACAGAGCCTTACTCGCTTTCTCCCTGGTCGCCCTCTGGTTCCTCTTGTTTATTGCGCCAGCTGGGGCGGCGTTTTCGGGCCTTGGGATGATGGTGGGCTTTGAGTTCCGGCGCGTCGCTGGGTTTAAGTCGCATGCTCAGGGGCCGCACCGAACGCCTGACCATGGTTGCCTGCAGCTTTTGTTTTTCGATCTTGCTGAGTTCGTCGATGGCGTACTCGACTTCATCGCCCTCGCGCAGATCGAGCGTACCGACCTTCTCGACCTTGGAAAAGTGAAAAAAGACATCCTCGTATAGGTCTTCGGAATGAATGAAACCGATCTTCTTCTCGGGGATGACTTTGACGACGATTCCAATGCGCATTGTTTACCAACTGCCCGTTCGGAGACGAGAGGCTCAACCACAGACAAAGCCTCATGCTTTGCCCAGATTAGATTTTGGGGGAAGCCGGATTCGACAGAATTCGGTTCTCATCGTGATTCCTCGGAGCCTACGACTCAGAACTGTTTCAAACTAAGGGGTCTGGCCCTCTCCACCGGTTTTGAAACACCGAGTGCTGGCGTCTTTCGGCTCACCAAAGATTGCCTGGTCTGACCACTTCGTTGCACTGGCATGATCCTTGGAGTCTGGCGACTCCGACTACCCGAAGTTATCATGTTGCCAGACCGCTAGTTTGACAGAAGATCCGCTGGCTGACCATGGGCGCCACTGATAGTGGCCACAAAGCGATTGCCGATCTCACGCATGGCACGATGCCACATGGCTTGGCCCTCGGTGAACACCAGGCGGGCCGAAACAGGTAGCGGCAGCCATTTGCCTTCCAGGAATTCGCCTTCTAATTCGCCGGCGGACCAATCGGCTTGTCCAACGATGATTTTCAACTCCGCCGATCCTGAGCTGGATTCGATCAATTGTTGCAGATGGGGCAACTGGGCGGCAAAGTAAACACCCTCGCCACTGGTGAACTCCGCCAAATCCGCGCGATTGTGCAAGGCGACGACTGGTCCGGACTGCGGGCCACCAAAGTGAATTGCTGCCTTAGCAGGCGGCAACTGCTCGCCAGCCAAGTGCTGCCAGAGAACCTTGGTGTCGAATTCCATGCTGCGGTTCAAGAATACACCCACGGCTCCCTGGGGATCGTGCCTGACGATCAAGCATACGGCCTGTCCGTAGAGCTTGTCGTTCCAATGCGGCGCGGCGACCAGCAACTGTCCTGCGAGAGAAAAATGGGCCTGGGGAGGAAGGCGATTCTTGGGCATTGCTATCCAAATAAGAATTCAAGGAACCTGGCTACTGACCCCCGATCAGGGGCCAGCCGCGTTCTGCCAAGCTGGCAAAACTGAAAACATTCCCCTCTTTACGCTGCAAGCTGCGTGCCAAAACTTAGGCTACTTGCGTTGATCTTCTGCGGGTTGCGTCATCAGCGAGACGACAATCAGGGCGGCAAAGGAGAGAGGGATGGTGACAATCCCAGGTTGGCTGAAGGGAATGATGTTTGCCAGCCAACTCGGGCGTGGAATCCCGTAGACTTGCGCAAAGGTGTCGGCGCTGAGCAGGATCCAGCTCAACGAACTGAACATGCCGATGATGACGGCCGCCACGATGCCCTGGCTGGTCGTCTTTTTCCAGAACAGCAGCATGATCAGGGCCGGCAGATTAGCGGAGGCGGCGACGCTGAATGCCCAGCCAACGAGGTAGCTGACATTCATCTTCTCGAACAGGATGCCGAGGACGATGGCGAGTCCACCCACGACGACCGAGGCTAGTTTGGCGACCCGCACCTGCTCATGGTCGTTCATTTCGATCCGCAGCACGTTCTTCAGAATGTCGTGTGAGACCGCTCCGGCGGAAGCCAGAATCAGGCCGCTGACCGTGCCCAACACGGTGGTGAAGGCGATGGCTGAGATCATCGCAAACAGCCACTCATTGATACTGCGCGCCAACAAGGGTGCGGCCATGTTATCGTTGGTGACATCCAGCGCACCGCTGGTCATGGCTCCCAAGCCCAGGTACAGCGTCAGCACGTAAAAGAAGCCGATGGTGGCGATGCCCACGATCGTGCTTTTGCGGGCCGCAGCTGCATCTTTGACCGTGTAGTAGCGAATCAAAATGTGCGGCAGCGAGGCGGTGCCGCAGAACAGGGCCAGCATCAGCGACAGAAAATTCAGTTTGGGCCACAGTCCATCCTGGCGGATGCCCGCAAACTTGGGATGTTCTCCAGGACGTAAGACCTGTGTGCCAGGAGTCAGCTTGGGGAAGTAGACGGTGGTCGTGTCTCCATCCGGGCTCGACAATTTTTGGTTGCCCCACAGCACAATTTGGCTGTCGCTGATCACGCGGAAAAAGTCGAGAGGTCCGACAGCACCGGTCGCCTGCTGGCCGTCGGGTAAACTCTGCACATGTCCAATGGGGTGCAGTTGGGCGGGCTTGCCCGAGCTGTCCAAGGAACCCTTCAATTGTCCGTTGACGAAAGTTCCCTGGCTATTGACCAACAGCGTTTGGCATTCGGCCAACGTACGCTGGGGACTGCCGGCTGGGCTGAGGTCCTTGAATAACATGGGCGAACCTTGGCCGCCGATAGGCTCAAGTCGCAGATAGGACTCCTTTTCCCAGTCGGCGGCAATGGGCAGCAGGCGGTAGCCCAAGCCGGCCAGCTCGATGTCCAGCGGCGAGTCACCGGCCAGCTGCAGTGTGGTGAATTGATAGCCATCTTGGCCACCCTGCTTGGCTTCAAAGCCGCGTTGCAAAATCATCAGCGTCAACAGGCCGCTGAACAGCACCAACAGAGATCCCTTGAGGAACTGGACCCAGGTGGTCGAAACCATGCCGGCCGTAACCACAATCAGAATCACCACGGCTCCGACAATCACCACACCCACCCAGTGATCAAATCCCAACAGGGGTTGCACCAACACACCGGCGCCAACCATTTGCGGAATCAAATAGAAAATGCTGACCGCCAGGGTGCTGATGCCTGCGGCCAGTTGAATTCCGCGCGAATTGAAATTTGCATTCAAGGCATCGGCAAAGGTGAACTTGCCCAGTCGCTTCATCGGCTCGGCAATCACAAAGAGGGCTACCACCCAACCGGCAAGGTAACCGATTGAATAGAGAAAGCCATCGTAGCCATAAAAGGCAATCATGCCGCAAATGCCTAAGAAGGACGCGGCAGAGAGGTAATCACCCGCAAAGGCTACGCCATTAACGAACCAAGGTATTTGTCCGTGGGCGGCAAAGTAACCCGACGAGGATCTGGCTCTGCCGCCCAAGTAGAAGCTGATTCCCAGAGTCAAAGCCACGAAGGCCAGGAATACGCAGATCGCAATCGCGCTGGGTTCATAGATCATGGACTCTCTCCCCTCGCGCGAGCTGCCTGGTCATGCGCTGACCGATCGGCGGGTAGGTCATTCTTACAACCCAAGCCGTAAATCAGGGCCAAGATCATCGCCAGACCGATCAGGGCAAAACCCCACAGCACGGCTAGATTAAAGCCTGGGAAGATGACCCACTCTGACCACTGGGGTGCAAAGGCATTGACTAACACAAAACCAAAGTAAAAAAGGCTGTAGAGCGCAAACAGGCGAATACCCAGACGCGCATTGCGGGCCTGGGCAGGATGAGAATTCACGACAGGAGTGCCTTCGAATGATGTTGCGGCCAAGCAGGGGATTGGGCATCCTAGCTGCCAGGAACAAGCCAAGCAACACCATGTATCCAGCTGCCATGCGTGCAGACGGCCAGCACGCGACTTTGGCTCGTGTACAATTACACAGTCCAAGCTCTTCTTGTTGTGTGAGGAACGCAATGCGCTGCGCCCTTTTGCCTGCTCGTTTCATCTGTTGTGGTTGCTCGCCTGTGTGGCCAGCCTTGTGCCAGCCGCGGAGCCGCCGCGAGTTCCCTGGCCCCAATCCAAGCTGATTGGCTCACCGGAACCCCCTTTACCATTCAAGCTGGAAAAGGCGTTCCCCTATGAATTCTCAGGGCCCATTTCGCTGCATCGCATCCCCGGCTCCTCGCAATATCTGGTGCTCGAGCAAGCGGGCAAGATCTATAGCTTTAACGCTGCAAGGGCCGATCGCCAGCCACAGATGGTGGTAGATCTGGATGCCGATCCGCCCGCAGGCTCGCAGGTTGAGGGTCAAGACCGGCGCAATGTGGATCTTTTCAGCTTGGCCTTTCATCCGCGGTTTGCCGAAAATCAGTTTGTTTTTGTGTGCTACATCACCATCGACAAAGCCAATGTTACTCAGACGCATATCTCGCGATTTGTGCTATCGCTGGCGGCTGAGCCCCAGCTGCAGCTTGAAAGTGAGCGCAGTATTTTGATTTGCGAGGGAGGTGGTCACAACGGATGCACGCTTGCCTTCGGTCCAGACCAATACCTGTATATCTCGCTGGGGGATCTGGAGGTTCCCACGCCGCCAGACCCGCGCGATACCGGGCAAGATATTTCAGACTTGTATGCGTCGATCTTGCGGATTGACATCGATGCGAATGAAGAGGCAGCAGACGGCCAGCTGAATTACGCCATCCCAGCGGACAATCCGTTTGTCGATCATCCCAACGCGCGACCGGAAGTGTATGCCTATGGCCTGCGCAACCCGTTTCGGATGGCCTTTGATGAGGTGACCGGCGATCTGTGGGTTGGCGATGTTGGTTGGGAAGCTTGGGAGATGGTCTACCGCATTCGCTCTGGGGGCAACTACGGCTGGGCGATCAAGGAGGGGCCAGGCGATGTCAAGCCTCAGAAGCCGGGGCCAACGCCCATCCTGCCAGCGGATATCGCGCTCGGACACTCCGATGCGGCATCCGTCACGGGCGGCATGGTCTATCGCGGCCAACAGGTTCCGCAGCTGTTCGGCAAGTACATTTTTGGCGACTGGATCACTCGCAGGTTTTGGGCCGCCAGCTTTGATGAACAGCGCGTTTTGGAAACGCGTGAGATAGCGGTGGGCGGCGTTAAGCCCATTTGCTTTGAGACCGACGAACAGGGCGAATTGTTGATTCTGGAGTACAGCGAAGCCAATCAGCCCGGCGGCATCTACCGGCTGGTGCCGAATACGACTGGCCGCTATGCGCCACAGGATTTTCCGCGCACTCTCTCCGCCACAGGCCTGTACGCAGATCTTCGCCAGCGAAGGCCCGCAGCTGGCGTGGCCAGCTACGCTATCAATGCCAGTATGTGGGCGGACGGAGCCGAGCCCGAATACCTGCTTGCCATTCCGGATAATCAGAGCGCGCATTTTTACCAGCAGCCGCAAAAAACATTTAATTGGTTTCGTACTAAAGTGATGCTTCCCATTGGCAGCGTGTTGGCCAAGACACTGTGCTTCGACCAGCGGCCCATCGAGACTCAATTAAGCGTCAAGGATGCACAGGGAGAGTGGCAATACTATTCCTATCGCTGGAATGCTGATGCAACCGATGCAACACTCGTGCCCGCCGCTGGCGAGACGGTCGAATGGGAAGTCAGCGACGCCACAGGAGCAGAGATCGCCGGGACCGAGGCTGCGGGGACAGTGACCACCGGCCAGGGTAGCCTAAAACGCAGGTGGGTATTCGCTGCCCGCTCGTCTTGCCGGATTTGCCATACGCCGTGGACAGGTGAGACGGTGGGCTTTACGGAAATGCAGCTCCGCAGGGGACGCGCCGATGATAGCTGGCATGCGTTACACGATTCGGGCTATATCCAATCGGACGACAAGTGCCTGGACGATTCCCAGTTCTCGGCGGTGGTCGATCCACACGACCCAAGTCTGCCGCTTGATCGCCGGGCGCGATCCTACCTGCATACCAACTGTGGTCACTGCCATATGAATGGAGGCAACGCGTCGACCGTGTTCGGACTGGATTTCGATTTGTCTTTACAGGCCACTCAGATGGTGGACGTGCCACCCATGCGCGGCGCTTTGGGGCTGGAAGATGCAGATATCGTGGCAGCCGGCCAGCCCAATGCATCCGTGCTATGGTTCCGTATGGCCAAGGCCGGTTCTGGGCATATGCCGCACATCGGTTCTCAACAGATCGACGTCCAGGGTCTGGGGTTGATTAGACAATGGATCGCCCAGTTACCCGCCGATCCCCAACGACGGCTATGGCTCGACACGCTGTGCGGTCCGCGATTGAACCAAGCCAACCTGAATGATGCCCAGCGCCTAGCTGCCGCCGAGCAACTGTTGGGTTCCCTGGAGGGAGCGTTGGAGTTGTCCCATGCCCTGGCACAGGGGGCTGTGCAACCCCAGTTGGCCAGCCAAATTGTCGATCTGGCCATGCGTCAGCTCCCGCCCATCAGTGAGTTATTCGAGCCTTTTGCGAGTGAGCAGCAATTGCCACAACGGCTGGGCGAACGCTTTCAGGCCAGCGACATCTTGAGTTTGGAAGGCGATGCCAGCCGCGGAGCCAAGCTGTTTTCCATGGGCCTCGGCTCGTGCTCCAGTTGCCATCGGGCAGAGGGAATTGGCAAGGATTTGGGGCCCGCATTCGCAGTCTCGGCAGCCCGCTACAAAACACGCGACAAATTGCTCGAGCAGATCGTCCAACCCTCGCTGTCGATCGACGACAATTACCAGTCGCTCTCGATCTTGTACGAAAATGGTCGGGTCGTCGTGGGCAGGCCCGTGCAAGAGAATGACCAGCATTTGACCATTCTCAATGCCGAGGGACAGAGACTGGAACTTGAAAAGGCGAGCATCGAGGACCGTCGACGCTCTCCGGTTTCGATGATGCCCGAACAATTACTCGCTCCGCTGACTGCCCAACAAGCTGCCGACCTGCTAGCGTATGTGCTGGCGCAAGCGCCTTGAGTTTGGCGGACCAACGTCGTGCGATCGTCGCTGGTGGAGCCATGATAATTCAGTTACTCGACACGGATCTAGAGATTGAAACCCGATCATCATAAACTCGGCCAGCCGCATGATTTCAAAAGCCTGTGGTCGGAAGCTGAATCGATATGGAGTGCCAACGTAGATCAGCCCGCGTTTGCGGGTTACGTCAGCGCAGATTACGAGAGCATTTATCGTAGGCTGCTGAATCTCCGCGGGCGGGTCGATACCTTTCTGGAGTGGGGCTCAGGGCTGGGTGTGGTAGCGATCATGGCTAGCCGCATGGGCTTTGACGCTTACGGCATTGAGGTTGAGCCAGAGTTGGTCGAGTTGGCTCGCGGCTTGGCAGACAAGCATGCTGCCAGCACGACCTTTGCCATCGGTTCCTTTGTGCCAGTGGAGTTTGAAGCCCGCATGGAAATTGGCGACGAATTTCATCGCACGGTTTCAGACGAGGATTCGGCTTACGAGCAAATAGGAATGCAGCTGCGAGATTTTGATTTGGTGTATGCCTATCCATGGCCTGAGGAGCAAATTCTGTTTCGCAACATGATGCTTCGCTGCGCCGCGCCAACGCGCTCTTCTTGCGCTACGATAGTCGCGAGGGACTTTCGCTAACGAGGCCAGCCGCGAGACGCAAATCTCGCTAAGGAATGGCTTCAAAAAGCGGCCCCCAGCAAGGTAGTGCTGAGCGCATTGCCTTTCCGCTTGAGCAGCCAAATCGCTCCAATGAATTCTCAAGCCTGGTTTGGCAACGGGTGCCCCAAGCCCCCCTCATCCCCAACCCTTCTCCCCCGGAGTACCGGCGGGAGAAGGGAGAGACAAAAAACTGAGCACTAGGCTTTGGGGACAAAGCCTAGTGCTCCGACAAACTTAAGAATTAGAGTTCAGTGTAGAGCAATTGTCCCAATGGCCTCAGCAAACGATTGGGGCAATCGTTCTACAATTAAACGGCAATCCCAGAATCTAATGCTGACCGAGCACTAGAGCCTTTTACTTGCCCAGCCAGCTCTTGATGAACGCCTCGGGCGGTGCGTAGGTATAGCTCAGCGCGTCGTCAAAAGATGCACCTTCGCGCAACATTTCCAGCAGTTTATCAAAGCGACGGCGATTGTTGCGGTCCATCATCATGTTGGTCAGGGCCATGCCCACGACACCGACGGCCTCGTCGTCCAGGCGACCGTCGATCAGCAGCTTGGCATTCTCGACCTTCTGTCTGGCGGCTGGAATCGCAGCCTGCCATTGCTGAGTTCGCTCATCTTGGCGACGGAAATTGGTAATCACCAGATTGCGGGCCACACCCTCTGCGAACCACAGCGGCACCTTGTCGTAGGCGCCCAGGGCGGCTCCAACCACAATTTGCAGCGCTAGCGATTCAGTCTGTTCTTGGCTGATAGCTGGATCGCCGGTCATGGCACCATAGACGTTCAAGGGCTCGGCTCGCCAATGTCCCAACCAAACTTTGGGAAGTTCACGATTCTCAGTCATTCTTCCAAATTCGCTGTAGTCGTAACGGCTCTTGAGGACGAAGACCGTAAGCCCGCCTTTGAGAAGCGGCTCGCGGGGGGGTGCATTGAGTGCTTTCTTGGCAATGACCAGGGCAGCGTTGACTTGTTGGACGACGTTCTGGATGCGTTCAGGCGGAACATTCCCCAGCACAAAGACTTCGTCGCCAACCGCCGTCGAGGGTTGGTCATTGGGCAATACCCGTTTCCAATTGGCCAGCGCCTGTTGCTGCCGTCGCTGGAAGAGTTCGCTGTGCGATGCCGACGCAGCCCAGGCTTGATTGACTACGGATTGAATGTTGACCGTCGGTGCGGAGCCGTCAAAGCTGGCTCCCTCACGAATCCAGGTTGAAATGAGTTCGATTTGCTCGGCGGACAGTGGCGGCCGGCCGCCAGCCGGCATGCGCTGGCCCACCTCTCCCTTGAGTTTCTTGACTAGCAGGCTGTCCTGGGGTTGCCCGCTGGCAATCACCGCGCCGCTATCGCCGCCACGAACGAGTTGGTCGAAGTTATCCATCCGCAGATTGCCCGAGGCTTGACCACCGCCAATGTGGCAACCAATGCAGTTCGCCAGCAAGATTGGAGCGATGTCGGTAGCGAAACTCACCGTCTCGTCGCCCGTTGCCAGAGACACTTTCATAGGGGGTGCGACAGCTGGCTGGTTGCCGGAGGCATAGCTCGTCAATGCGGCCCCTGGATCGGGACCGTCAAATTTAGCTCCAGCTGCGATCCAGTTTTTCAGGCTTGCCAGTTGCTCGGGAGTGACCTTGCCGCCACCGCGAGGCATGTCACCGCTTTCAATAACTTCGACGATGCGACTACCGGCTGCCTGGCCTGCGAAGATCACCGTTCCCTCGGGCGGTCCTTTCATCAGCTCGGCAAAGCTGGCTAGGGAAAACTCACCACGCCGATTGTTAATATGGCAATTGCCGCAGGCCGATATCAGCCAGGGCGCGATATCCGACTGGAAGCTGATGGCGGAAGTGCCCGCTGCGTCCTCCGCGCTCATCTCGCTGGTAAGCTCATCCCAGGTAGGCAGCGGCGATAGTTCGGCGCCTTCAAGCTCGAGCAGAGCGCGGCGCGGGCAACCCGTTTATAAATGGGTTGTACCAGCCGCTGCAGGGCAGGGTCCCGGCTGGTCAATAGTTCAACCAGCTCTTTCTGCACTTGGTCAATCTTGGCGGCCGACTCCACAAATTTCTCGGCTGCGAAGGACACGCCAGCTTCGCGGGTCATTTGCTCAATTTGATTCAATTTATTGCGTTGTTCAGGGGTAATGGCGGCCACTAGCGGTGTGGCTGGAATGCCCAGGCTGAGCAGCGCGAACAGTGCGAGGACGCACAACCGCTGATGCACCCGTCCCTTTGGATGGAAGAATGCAGGATGCAAATGTTGAAAATTCAATGCTTTCCGCTGGCCCATGGCCCCTTACCCTCCAGCCCTGGGCTGACGAAACAGTTTAAATTGCTGGGAAATCTGGCTCGTCGATCCGTCACCTTCAAGGCAAATGACAGCTAACGAAAGAGCCATCCATCCGTCCATCGGGATGAAAGGATACAAACTAATAGCGGCCAGCAACGGGGGCTGTACTCTTTGATTCGGCAGTCTGAATTACAGATTTGGCGGCTGCGTGCGTTGCGGTTAGCCGCTCGATGAGCACGCCGAGAATGACGGCCACGATGAACATGATGATTAACCCCAAAATGATCCACGCCAGCTTGATGCCGCGCGGCTTGCGCAGCGGGCTGCTGGGTGAGTGTCCGAGGGGCGGTTGGACGGTAGCCGGTGCATTCGACCGGCGCTAGGGGAAGCGCAGACTTTGAGGGGGCTTTGAAGGGGCCTCTGTGGGTTGAGCTCACGCCGGTGCGTGGGCGGCGGCCAATTTCCGCCTGCAGATCGATTTGGCTACTAGTGTCCGAGGGGTTGCTTGCCCCCTTCATTTTGACGATCACTCCGCTATCCGAGGTGGAGAGATTGGTAAGCGAGCTGCCGGATTTGGTATCGCCGCCACGATTGCTGACTGTATCAAAGGCGATTCTCGCGCTGCTGCCACTGCCGGCGTCGGGGAGGTCGCGTTCGTCGCCCAGCGAAAGAGAACTGCCATCAGCACCCACACGAACCGGTTTTGCGGCGCGGTAAGCGGCTAGCCAATTCTCCAAGACTTCGGCCGCTTGTTGGGCGCTCGCATAGCGAAATTTGGGATCTTTCTGGATCATTTTCCAGCAGATCCCCTCTAGCTCGCCGGGGCACTCTGGCCGAATTTTGCGAATTTCCTTGGGCATTTCCTTTTGATGTTTGGCGATGCGCTGGGCGATGGAACCTTCGGGAAAGGGTGCATGGCCGGTCAACAGGAAGTACATCGTGCAGCCCAGCCCATACAGGTCTGCACGCTGATCGACATTGTGGCTGTTAAGGGCTTGCTCGGGCGCGAGATAGTCGGCCGTACCCAGGACCTTATCATTGAAGTCCATCGTCAGCGAAGCCTTGGCTTCATCCGCAAATAAGGCCAATCCCAAGTCGAGCAGCTTTACCTTGCCCTTGGAATTTATCAAGATATTCGCGGGTTTGACATCGCGATGTATCAAGCCGACATCGTGCGCGTGCTGCAAGCCGTGTGCGGCCTGCGCGATGTACTCGGCAACCTTGTCGAAGGGCAGCGGCCCCTTTTTCTTGACGATCGTTTGCAGGTCGTCACCGTCGACGTATTCCATCACGATATAGTGCGTGTTGCCATCGTTATCGATGTCATGGGCGCGGCACGATGTTCGGGATGATTCAGCGAGGCAATCGCTTTGGCCTCTTGCTGAAAGCGCGCCAGGTACGACGACTTACCGAGCTTGCTCTGCGGTAAGACCTTGATGGCCCGCAGGTCATGCATCTTGGTGTGCTCGGCCAAGTAGACGCTACTCATGCCGCCACTGCCTATGTGCCCGAGCAGCTTGTGCTTGCCTAGAAAGAAGCCCTTGTACTTGCCCAGCAGCAGTTTGTCGCAGTGCCAGCGGGTAACCACTTTCCGCTTTTGAAGGGCTTTCGCCAATTCGGCCGGATCGCTGGGTAGGGAGCCTCCATTCTCGGCAAGAATCTCAGACACCGCTTTATCGAGTGTCTCCGCCTCGACTAGCTGGCTCTTCTTGACCAGTTCAATCAATTTTTCGGAATTGACAGTCGCCATTCTGCTCTCTGCCGCCATTTTGCTCTCTGCTGGCCCAGGCTGGGGTGCAAGACGCACGCCCGCTCGGCTCATGGCATCAGGACTCCAGCCCATCAATTCAGTGACGTCGAATCAGTGGCCATCGAACTCAGTGGCCATCCACAGCTCAATGCCCGTCGACTTGAACTCTACTGGGATCCACTAACCCTCTTAGGATGAAAGTGAAGAACATATCACGTGCTTGGCCTGTGTAAACGAAATTGACTCAATTTTCGTCCAAGTTCATCGCCACAACCGCCGCGCTGACCGTCGCTCCGCCTCTATTTTTATGGTATTACACTTGCCAAGTCTAATCGCAAATTGTGGTTTTCCAGCAACCAATTTCTCCCCTTTCCTTTGAATTCGTCGGGAACGCAGCGAAAACTATGCCTGCTTCGAGCGACAGCAGATGGGATGTCCTGATCATCGGCGGGGGTGTCATTGGCCTGTCGATTGCCTGGGAGTTGGCTCGCCGGTCACGGCAGGTATGCGTGCTGGATGCTAACCAGATTGGGCGGGGAGCATCTTGGGCTGCGCGGGGATATTACCACCCTCCGCCACGCACTCTGCCATAGATCCCTTGGACCAGTTGCGGGCACTCAGCCACCAGTTGCATCCCTTATGGGCAGATCGCTTGCGGCAGGAAACGGGTATCGATACCGGCTTCCGTCGTTGTGGTGGCATCTACCTGGCCACCACGCCGGCGGAAGCGGCCACCTTGGCTGCCAATTGCCTATGGTGGCAGCGAGCATGGCATCGCCTATGAAAACTGGGATCCCGCCAGGCTACTGAGCGAGGAATCGGCCTTGGCTGTTTGCGTTGACCAAGGACTGAAGGCCGCATGGTACTTGCCCGACGAGTGCCAGCTGCGCAATCCCTGGCATCTGCGCGCCTGGCCGCTGCTTGCGCTGCTCGAGGTGTGGCATTGCTTGAAGAGTGTGCAGATGACTGAGCTGCAGATCGAGCAGGGGCAGGTGGTTGGGGTATTGGCCGGCGATCGCAGGCTGGCCGCTTCGCAGGTGTGTATTTGCTCGGGTGCCTGGGCCAGACTGCATCTGGAGCAAATAGGCATGCCGACTGGCATCATGCCGGTCCGCGGGCAGATGGTGCTGTATCACTGCACGCAGCCACTGCTGCAGCGGATTGTCAACGAGGGTAATCGTTACTTGGTACCCAGGGGGGACGGCAGATTGTTGGCCGGTAGCGTCGAGGAGGAAGTTGGCTACCGCATCGAAACGACCGATGACGCCATCGCACAAATCCGCGGCTGGGCGGAGGGAGTACTGCCTCAGCTGAAAACCTGCGAAGTGGAAAGCCAGTGGGCGGGGCTGCGGCCGGGATCCTACGACGGTTTTCCCTACCTGGGCAGTGTGCCTGGCATTAGCCAACTATTTGTGGCGGCCGGGCATTATCGCAGTGGACTGCATCTGTCCTGTGCGACGGCGCAGATCATGGCCGACTGTATGCAGGGCCAGGCCAGCCCCATCGATCTGCGACCCTTTCGCGTGGGCCGCCGTTAACCCAGGGAAAATTGCTTGGTTCCGGCTGTGTGGATTTAAAGGTTTTCATCTTACTCAGCACCGCGGTTCTCGCCTTTGACCTTACTTGAACGGTGATGTCCTGGAGGTCGGTGCCGGTCGTCCATGGATTTGTCGTCGCGATCAGCAAAGGCTCGGAAGGCAGCGGGACGTGTAGTTGCAGCCGCCCACGCTCTGGCGAGCGTAGCTACCAAGCGTAGCTACCGTCGCCAGACGCCGTGGAGGGCTGGTAGCTTACGCCCACGCTCTGGCGAGCGTAGCTACCAAGAGCGTAGCTACCGTCGCCAGACGGTGGAGGCTTCTACGCCCACGCTCTGGCGAGCGTAGCTACCAAGCGTAGCTCCGACGCAGACGCGTAGCTACCGTCGCCAGACGGTGGAGGCTTCTACGCCCACGCTCTGGCGAGCGTAGCTACCAAGAGCGTAGCTACCGTCGCCAGACGGTGGAGGTTTCTACGCCCACGCTCTGGCGAGCGTAGCTACCAAGAGCGTAGCTACCGTCGCCAGACGGTGAGGTTTCTACGCCCACGCTCTGGCGAGCGTAGCTACCAAGCGTAGCTACCGTCGCCAGACGGTGGAGGTTTCTACGCCCACGCTCTGGCGAGCGTAGCTACCAAAGCGTAGCTACCGTCGCCAGACGGTGGAGGCTTCTACGCCCACGCTCAGACGATTCGTTTAAGCTCCGATTTGCCAACGAATCATCCGGGCTACCGCTGATAGATGGGTAACAGTCCGCGGTCAAGCTGCAGCATGATGAGGTTGCAAGCGGTGATGTAGATGGGACTGATCTGGCCATCCCAGGAACCGTCGTTTGTCTTGCTCGCTCACAATCCGCGAGTACAAACGATCACGGAAGGGTAACCATTCTTCATCTCCCTGGCGATAGACGACCTGGCTGTAATAAAGATAGGTATAGTGCCAATGGCCAAAGGCGGAACCCTCGTCGGCCAATTGATCGTTGTGTAGCGTCTCGCGGGTGTAACGCAGCATGTCGGGCACGTGTTCACCGGAGTAGTCACCGGCGTTATACAACGCCGCCAGGGCGGCCGCGGTAATTGCCGGGCGGGAAGTACCCATCTGCTTGCTGGAGTAACTGATCCCACCATCGTCATTCTTGCAACGGTAGATGTACTGCTTGGCCTTTTCGATCGCCTCGGCGGGAACGGGAATGCCCGCATTGCGACAGCCGCGAAGACCCTGAACCTGTGTGATCGTGGTCGAACCCTCATCGTAATTGGTACCGTCGCGCGCACTGACGTAACCCCAACCACCTGCATCGGTTTGCGCGTTGCAGCAGAACTCGACTGCGGCATTAAGCACGTCAATCAGCTCGCGACGACGGTCTTCGTAGCCTTCTTCGCCCAGTACCTGACTGAGCATCATCATGGAAAACCCGTGACCATAGGTGTAGCGATTATCGGAAGTAGGATCGCCGATCAAGCCATTGGGCCGGCACTTGCTAATTAAGAAATCCGTGCACCGCGCGATCTGCTTTGCATAGGGACCTTGGGTGGTGGTGGAGCCCGAGCAGATCAATGCCGTTCCGGCTAACGCCGCCAGGGCGGTCGGGTAGGCCGGCGTGTTCCACTGTCCACGCGCCGATTGTGCCCGCGCAAGAAAGTCCAGCCCAGAGCGGATCGACTGTTCCCATGCCGGATTCTGACGGGCCGATTGAGCGTAGGAGCGGCGACCGCTCAGGCCCCAGGCAGCGAGGCCATCCCCGCGTGTGCTAACAGCTGTCGTCGATTCATGTCCTTCATATGCGTGCAGCGGGTCCAAGACCCGACCTCCGTTGCTTGAGCATTTATAGATTACGGAAACTCTTCTGGTTACGATCTCCGCCGAATGCAACCGCATTATACCTCAGCGGCACCCTCGGGCGGATGGGCATCCTTGCTCCCACTTTCGTCCCGGAGCCCAACACAAGCCGCGGAGCCGAAAAAACTCAGTTGATCCTATTTTAGCCCGCCTAGCGGGTGCTGGTGCAGCGAGGCGACCTGCTCAGCAGTGAGGGCTTTGTTGAAAATCATCAAATCATCCATCAGGCCGATGTAGGACAGCCCCAGCATGATGCCTACCTGCTGCGGATCCCAGCTGAAGCGCAGCGGACGCTGGACGGCTCCCTGCTTCATGCCGTTGAGATACAACGTGGCCGTTGCCGGACGATTGTCGTCAGCATTCACATTTTCCCAGGTAAAACACACGTGGGTCCAGGCATCGGCAGTGAAGGGGGGGCGCTTTACGGTAACCATCGGTCGCTCGGCCGTGGGGATCTCATCCCAGGGCGTGTCCTGCGGATTCCAGCTGCCGAAATCTGGAAAAACGCCCAAGCGAAAATCGCGCGGCAAGTCTTTGTCAAAGTCAACGAAAAAGGCTGCGTCGTTCCAACCACGTTGTGTTATTTGAATCGGGTCACAGTAACCGGGTTGCAGATCGCGGTCGGGGTCCAGCCGCATCCACAGCGAGACGCTGCCAGACCAATTCTGTGGGCGATAACCGCATTCGCTGCCCTGATAGAACAGCACTTGATCTGTCTTTTGGTGAAATGCCAGGGCGTCGCCGTAGCGTCCCTGTCCCTTGGCGATGCTCACCGCTTCGATGAGATTGCCGGGCTTTGGGTTCTCGCGGCGGGTCGAGTCGGCGGTAAAAATCCGGCCATCCGTGCCAAACAGGTTCAGATCGGTTGCATCATCAAACGATGCATGCAGTATCATCGCCTGCGCCGCGTCGAGCAGTCCTTGGCTGAGTCCGGCTGGGGGTGCTGGCTGGTTGTGCTTGGCAAGCCGCTTGATCGCTATATTGCGAAACTGCACTGGATCGTTGTGACCGGCGAATCCAAAGTGGCCCTTCAAAAGTCCGAGACCGGGATGCGGCGAGTCATCTTTGTACTCCGTAATCTGACTGGTATCCGCGTCGACAATCGTGGTCCCATTCAGCTCGACACGAATGTGGGAGCCTTTGACAGTCACTTCCTGGTAATTCCAACGACCGGCAGGACGCAGATATCCGCGTTGAGCGGGCACGATGCCGTAGATAGATCCGTGGAACTGCCTGGGATCCAGGGCGGCGTATTTTTCAGCAGCATCATCGAGGACTTGCAATTCGCACATGCCGTCATAGGCTGCCCGACCCTGCCCTGGATAGCGGATGGCCAGACCGTTGTTGCCTCCGGCGGGCAATTTGAACTCCAGTCGCACGACAAAGTCCTCGTATTCCTGTTCGGTGAATAGCACTCCGCCCCTATCCGGCTTGCAGACAAGCGTTCCCTCGATGACTTCATAATCATCCACTGCGCCGGCCCAACCGCTCAGGTCACGGCCATTGAATATCGATTCAAAACCGTAGCGGGCATCGTCACCGCGGAGACGGACGATACTTTCGGCATCACCGATCGAACGCACGGCGATGTTCTTCCATCGAATTTCGCCGCCATGGGTTTGCAGATGAATGGGACCTTGGGCCGGTAACGCTTGTCGACGATCCTTGTCCCAGTAGTTTTCCATGATGGCCCCATCCACGACGGGTTGGTGGTTCAAATCAACCCAGGTCCGCGCACCGATCTGCACCATCCGCAGCCGATTCCACTGGCCAAATGGTCGGTCGGCCAGCATCAGCGGCAATTGTCCGGCGTGCCGGCCGAATTGTTAAACAACCCGCCCGAGCCCTTGTCTGCGTTGCGGTCCCATTTGCCACCCGCCTCGGTCGTATCCCAGATTTGTACCTGCGGCGTGCCACGCAGATAGATACCGCTGTCCGCCAAGGCAACCGTTTGGTAGTCCATGATCAGCTCGATGTCGCCATAATCCTGATCCGTAGTGGCATAAGGACCCTGGCCATCATTGACCAGTTCTTGATTCTCGACTCGCCAGTGTTCCAGGAACTCGGCTTGCTGGTTGGCGATAGCCTTCTGGCGTTCATCCGGCTTGACCTTGGCCGTCGTATGCGGATTGTCGCCATGCCAACCGCTGAGATCCTGTCCATTGAATAGCGGCCTAAAGCCATCGGGGATCTGTCCCCATGCGGGCTGGATTGCTGGAAGTATGCATAGGGCACTTAGGAAGAATGCGTATTTCATTATGGGTTTTCCGCGTGGTTAGGGGATTTATCCGTGCTTGCCTGCTATTTAGAGTGACATCGCTGAGCTGGGTACTCGCGGATCGGAGGCGGCGTAGAGCAAGTGGTCGGTGGGGTTACAGGCCAGTGCCTGAGCTACGGCGGCCCGTTCCAAGGTCTCCACCACATGCCCGCGCAGTCTCAAGTCCGCCAGCGTTTCGGCAGGCAGTGCATTCTCGCAAACGGCCTTGTCGGGTGACCATTGATGGTGAACTCGCGGCGCGGCCAGCGCCTGTTCGATACTCTGTCCCAAGTCGAGCACACGTACCAAGACTTGCAGCACGCTGGTGATGATCTTCGGGCCGCCCGCAGCCCCGCAAGTCAGGACGGGCTGTCGATCATCGTTCAGTACGATGGTGGGACTCATGCTGGACAAGGGCCGTTTGCCCGCAGCTACCAAGTTGGCATCGGAGCCAACCAGTCCAAAGGCATTCCGCACACCAGGAGCGATGCTGAAGTCATCCATTTCATTGTTCAGCACAACGCCCGTGCCTGGGGCGATCATCTTGCAGCCGAAAGAGGTGTTGACGGTTTGCGTGATGGCTACGACATTGCCCTGTGCGTCGGCCGTCGTTACGTGCGTTGTATGTTTTTGTTTCCCGAATAGATCCACGTCCGCCCGCGGGGGCTGACCGTGACTGGCCACTGGGGTCGCCCGGGCGAGATCGATCGACAGCCCGCGATGGCGAAGATAATCGCGGTCAAGCAGGCCTCTGGGGACTTTGGTAAAGTCGGCGTCGCCGAGCCAATAGGCGCGATCGGCCATGGCTCGTTTCATGACTTCTAACAGCAAATGCAATCCAGTCGCCTGGGACTCGGCAAAGATGCTCCGGACATCGAAACCTTCCAGCATGCCCAGCATTTGAGCCACCAGGATGCCACCGGAGCTGGGTGGTGGAAAGCCGATAACGGAGTGTTCACGGTAGGGCAGTTGGATAGGCCGTCGGCTGGCCACAGCGTATTCGGCGAAATCCTGCTTGGTGAGGATTCCCCCACTTTCCTGGATAAAGCCCGCGCAGCGCTCGGCGAACTCACCGCGGTAGAACCCGTCGGCACCCTGTTCGGCGATGATCCGCAGCGTTTTCGCCAAATCGGTTTGGCGCAGTCGGTGACCCGCCTGCCAGGGTTGACCATTGCCATCGAGCAATACAGCCGCGGATGCTGGGAATTCGCGCAACGCTTTTGCGGACTGGCGAATCACACGGGCGTAATCATCACTGATTTCAAAGCCCTCTTCGGCAACATCGGCCGCGCGTTGCCATGCGGCCTGCCATGCAATGGCTCCGTGTTCGCTAGCCATGGCCTGCAGACCTGCCACCAAGCCCGGAACGCCAACAGCCAGGGGACCGGTTTGAGAAAGCGAAGCATCGGGTTGGCCATGGCGATAAAACATTTCCGGCCGGGCTGCTGCCGGAGCCTGTTCGCGTGCGTCGATGGCAAACACCGATCCGTCCGCTCGGCGAATCAATGCCAGACAGCCGCCGCCAATTCCCGAATTGTGACCATCGACCACCGACAGCATGCACGAGGCGGCAACCGCGGCATCGATTGCATTACCACCTCGCTCGAAAGTCTCGATGGCGGCCAGGCTGGCCAAGGGATGCACGCTGGCGACGACGCCCCGAAGACCCTGGGCAGTTGTGGAGAGCCCACCTTGCGCAGCCGCAGGTGGTTGGGCAAACAGCGCCGAGGGGAGTGCTGGCAGCGATCCTGTTAGCAACAGAGAGTGCAGCAAGAAATCTCGGCGGCTAGGTTGCGAGGTGCTCATCGAGTATCTTTCACAGTTGGAAAACGGCACGGCTTAGGCAACTAGCCCTGCCTACAGCTGCCACAGACCCACGCCAAGATCATGGCTGCCGGCATTTCGGTGGGCCAAAGCGGGTAATCGAGGGCAGCGGACGAATCGCCCACTATCCCACTCTAGCAAAAGCGAACTAAATATGTTTTACCAGTTGAGGATGTTTTACCAACAGTGGCTTAACGCTGTGGTGCTACTGTCTATTGTGTTGGCAGCGGGTGGGGCGACGGCCCAGACGACGGCACCCGTGCAGACGCCCGAGGCCAAGCGAGCGGAAAATTTGCCGACTGGCATTAACGATAGCTTCCTTGACCCGAACATGAATGTCGAGGATTTCATCAAGCGCTTTGAGGTAGAAAGTCGGGAAGTGTTTGCGTGTCGCCAGCAAATCCTGGCGGCGATCCAAATAGAACCCGGCATGAATGTGGCAGATGTAGGCTCCGGGACAGGCCTTTATCTCCAGTCGCTGTCGCGCAGTGTTGGCCAGGATGGTCGCGTTTTTGCGGTTGATATATCTCCCAAGTTCGTCAAGCATCTTCGCCAGCGGGCTCGTCAGGAATCCTTGGACAACGTTGAAGTCGTGCTGTGCTCCGATCGGGATGTGAATCTGAAACCGGCCAGTATTGATCGAGCCTTTATTTGTGATGTCTACCATCACTTTGAATTCCCAGACAGTTCCTTGGCATCGATCTACCGCGCAATGCGCGAGGGCGGCAAATTGGTCTTGGTCGATTTCCATCGCAGTCCGGACGTGGGCGCCGATCGCCAGGAATGGCTCCAGTCGCATATTCGCGCCCCACAGGAAATATTCAAACAGGAGATCATTGCCGCGGGTTTTCGGTTCGAAGAGGAAATCGCGATTGAGGGATTCAAAGAGAACTATCTCTTGCGATTTAGCAAGTAATGCACATGCCGTCGGGTCATGAAGAATCGTAGCTTCCGACGGAAGTCGCGCTGTCCAATTAGAGAAACGTCGTTGTGTGACTGAAGCGAACTTGCAAAGAACCGGACTGGGCCTACCGACGCTGTCAGCCCTCGTCGTGGCCAATATGATTGGTGCGGGGATTTTCACCTCAAGTGGTTTTTCTCTTGGGGACTTGGGCAATCCGGGCCGCGTGATGTTGGCTTGGTGGTTATGTGGTGTGTGGGCGATTTGCGGAGCCATTGCTTATGGATCCCTGGTATCGCGACTGCCCATGTCCGGCGGCGAATATTTATTTCTTAGCCGCTTCGTGCATCCATCGGTTGGTTTTCTGGCGGGCTGGATCTCGGTCATTGCCGGCTTTACGGCGCCCATCGCCCTGGCCGCCCAAGGTGCAGCGGTGTATATCCTGCCTCATACCTCTGTCTCTAGCCCAGCCTCCATCGACGCCAAGGATCAGGACCATGCAGATGCGAGTATAGCTCAGTCGGAGGCATCGACCGCGGAGGACAGCCAGGGGGCACCGCCGCGGAATTTGCCTAGGATGTGGCTGGCGAGCGCTTTGATATTGATTGCCATGGTTTGTCATCTGGCGGGGATCGCGTGGGGCACCGGAGTGCAAAACTTGATTGTTGCCGCCAAGCTGCTGCTGTTGGTGGTGATTATCGCATGGGCCTTTCTTTTTACGCCTGAATCAGTTTGGCAGGGCGGCGCACTGGCGGGCCGCGCGAGCAGCTGGTGGCCAGAAGATCTTGCAGCTTGGACCGTGCTGGCTGGGTCGATGTCGTGGGTTGCGCTGAGCTATACCGGTTTTAATGCGGCGGTCTATGTGGCGGGTGAAGCCAAGGATGCAGCCCGCACGGTTCCGCGATCGATGTGGGTAGCGACGCTGGTGGTCACCTTGATCTATCTGCTGTTGAACTATGTGTTTGTTTACGCACCCGCTGCCGAAAAGATTGCTTTTCAAGAGGATGTGGCAGCCATCGCCGCGCTGGCCATGGGTGGCGTACGCTTTGAGTGGTTGGTGCGAGTGACGATCGTTCTGGCCATGACCAGCAGCGTGTTTGCCATGCTACTGGCTGCGCCGCGAGTCTACCACAAGATGGCCGAAGATGGCGTTATGCCTGCCTTCTTCGCCGCCGATGGCTTGCCCTGGCTGGCAACCATCGTTCAGGCTGCGGCAAGTGTCCTGGCCGTGTTCTCGGCAGACCTCTTACAATTGATGAAGTATTTGGGGCTGACGCTCTCGGCCTGCGGTGCGTTGGCAGTGCTGTCGTTGTGGTGGGTGCGACGGAGTCTACCCGAGGCGGCGCCGCTACGCTGGTGGGAATCACTGGCAATGTTGGGTTACCTGGGGATTACACTATGCATTCTGGCTGCCTCATGGAAAACGCACCCTGCGGAATTCAATGCCATGCTGGCTACGTTTGCCATGGGGTTGCGTTGTCTATTTCGGTTGGATCTTACTGGATCGCGTCCGAGTCAAGAAAAGGTTTGAAGAATGAAGCTGCACAAACAAGCCCAGATTCCAGTCGAAGAGGCTTATAAATTTTGCCCGAGCTGTGCTGCAGCCAACCCCGAGAATGGGCGCATTCCCTTTCGCTGCCAGGCATGTGGCTTTGCGGCATTCTTCGGGCCAGTGGCAGCTGTGGGTGGCTTGATCATCAACCCCTCGGGTTTGTTGCTGATGGTCCGTCGGGCTCGTGAACCGGGTCGCGGCAAGTGGGGTTTGCCCGGGGGATTCGTTGACCGTGGCGAAACCGTCGAACATGCCTTGAAACGCGAGGTCTTGGAAGAAACCGGACTCAGAACGCATGCAGCGGAATACTTGATGAGCTATCCCAATCACTATCATTATCACGGAGTGATTGCACCCGTCATCGATTTTTTTTTCTTGTGCAAAGTGGATGCCGCTCAGAAAATCAAGATTGCAACTGACGAACTAGAGCACTTCGAATGGGCCGAGCCGAACGAAACGCATCTTGCCAACATGGCATTCGAGTCCAATCGCCATGCCATTGAACGCTGGCTGGCCGTCCGCTAATCGACAGGTTGCAAACATGTTCGCGCTTTCTTTTATGTTCTTGATCCTATCGGCCGTGATCGTGGTGGCTGCCATGTTTCTGGCCAAGTATGCAGACGAAATTGGCGAAAAGACGGGCATTGGCGGCTCGGTAACCGGTTTGGTATTGTTGGCAGGGGCCACGAGTTTGCCCGAACTGTCCGTAGGCTTTAGCGCAATCCGTCAGGACGCTCCAAACCTGACCGCCGGTGGTGTGTTGGGTAGTTCCCTGGTGAATCTATTGATCCTGGCCCTGGTCGATTTGATCTCTCGCAAGCCGGGGCGAATTCTAACGCGATCGGCCGCCGCGCATGCGTTGAGTGCAACTGCCGGGGCATTGCTCACGGGCCTAATTCTGATGGGAATTTTGCTGGATTCCCCCTACACGTTGTGGCGGATTGGTCCCGCGAGTTGGAGTGTGATTGCCGCATATGCCTTCTGTGCGCGTCTGATATTTCTCGACCAACGCGAGTCGCTCAAACAAATGGCAGGAGAGATTGAGGCGGTGGATGAGCCTGCTGCCAAACCGGCGGGATCATTGGGGCTGAGTGTGTTGGGCTTTGTGCTGACCACGGCAGTCATTTTCTTCGCGGCCCCTTTTCTGTCCGCCAATGCCCAAGAAATTGCCGACGCCACGGGACTGGGGCAAACCTTTATTGGCACCCTGCTGGTAGCCGCGGTGACCTCGTTGCCCGAAGCGGTGTCGACTATTGCCGCGGTGCGAATGGGAGCGGTGGACATGGCTATCGCCAATATCTTTGGCAGCAATGCATTCAATATGGTCATCTTTGCCTCCCTGGACGTGGCCTGTAGCAATTCGCTGCTGTCCGCGGTTTCGGAGACGCATGCGATCACAGCTGGCTGCGTCTTGGTCACGACGTCAGTGGCCCTTTTGAGCGTCCTGTACAGGGCCGAAAAGCGCTGGTGGTTGATCGAGCCCGACGCCGCGCTCATTGCACTATTGGTTGTTGGTTCGCTGTACCTGGTCTATATCAGCGGTTGAGTACCGCCAGAGCCAATGGATCTAGGCTATACTAGTGCTCGACCATTCTTTATTTTGGGTTGCCCAAAGCTCCCGAATGACGTGCTTCTATTCCATGCTGAAACAACTCGGACAATTTGCTGCGCTTGGGCTGGCATGCTGCTTCATGAGCGTGTTGTGGCTCGAGAGGGTTTGTTCCCAAGAACTATCGACCGTTGTGGATTCCACGCCGCAGTCTGAAGAGTTCTTTGAGCGCGAGGTCCGTCCCATCCTCTTGGAACACTGTTCAAGTTGCCACAGTCGCGCCTTTGGCAAGGTCAAGGGCGGTCTGAGCTTGGACTCGCGCGATGAGGCGTTGGCGGGCGGTGAATCGGGGGCGGCGATTGTCCCCGGTAGCGCTGACGAGAGTCTGATGATCGAGGCTATTCGCCGCCAGTCTTTTGAGATGCCTCCCGAGAAGCCATTGCCGGATCAGGCACGGGCCATTCTGGAACGCTGGGTAGTCATGGGGGCTCCTTGGTCGCAGCACGCGGGTGGTTCCACGGCAGATGCAAACTGGTTGCAGCAACGGGCCGCCGATCACTGGGCGTGGAGGCCCTTGCCAGTCGCCGGGTCGGATGCCATTCAACCTCCGTCCCTAGAGCACGATGATTGGTCGCGTCGGCCATTGGATCGATTCATTGCCCAGCGTCTACGCGGTCAGGGGCTTCAGCCATCACCGCCCGCCGATGGGTATAGCTTGTTGCGCAGATTGTGTTTCGACTTGACCGGTTTACCTCCCTCGCAGGCTCAACTGTTGGAATTCAACGACTTGTCGGACGCGCGGCAACGCGAGCGATTGATTGAGCAGTTGTTGGCTTCGCCGCAATTTGGCGTTCGCTGGGGTAGACACTGGCTGGATTTGGTGCGCTATTCGGAGACGATGGGGCACGAGTTCGATTTTCCCATTCGCGACGCCTGGCGTTATCGCGATAGCCTTACCGATGCATTGAACATCGATGTCCCTTACAGCCAGTTGGTATGTGAGCATTTGGCAGGTGATTTGATTACCGAGCCGCGGCGTCACCCGCGGAGTGGCATCGATCAATCTCTGGCTGCTACCGGCTGGTGGTGGCTGGGAGAGTCACTGCATGCTCCGGTGGACGTCCAAGCAGATTGGGCATTGCGCATTGATAATCAAATCGACGTGTTATCCAAGACATTCTTGGGGATGACCGTAGCTTGCGCTCGTTGCCATGATCATAAATTTGATGCGATTGGCGTTGAGGACTACTACGGTTTGTCTGGGATGATCCAAAGTTCACGCCGCGAGTATGCCCTGACCGATCCCAGCGGCGAAATCCAGCAACACCAGCAACGCCTGTCGACATTGATGGCGACGGCCGATTCCGCCGCAGGTCAACTGGTCCTGAGACCATCTGCAGAGCAAATATCTGCCTGGTTGGATTCCACCCTGCAGGCTATCCAACAATTGGGGCCCGCCAAGCAGGCGGCATTCCCTCAGAGTTCGCCTTTGGCCGTGCTCGAACTGCTGTTGCCCAACCAGCATGTGGAGGGACAACAGCCAGCATCTGCCGGGCGTGATCCGCGTGCCTGGCGTGAGCGCCTGTTGCGCTCGCAAGCAGATTTCGACGCCTGGCAGAACGAGAGCGAGTTGTTCGCCGACCTTTCCCAGGGGTTACCTCAGGGCTGGCGAGTCAACGGTGTCGGTCATCCGCAGTCCCCGTCGGCATGGGATTGGTTCTCGCGTGACCTGCCCCTGCCGTCGCGAATGGATGTGTTTTCAAGCAAGAGGCTTGGCCCCAAGCAGTCGTTAACGCTGACGTCGCCAGATTTTGAAGTAACGCGGACGCATATCTGTTTGAAGATGCGCGGAGCAGACAGTCATGCGACGGTCGTCGTCAGCAACTACTTTATGCAGGAATTCCATGGGTTGCTATTCAAGGATCTGCGCAAAGAGGTACAGCAACCACTGGAAGAGGGTTGGCTGACACATGCCGGTGACTTGAATAAATATTTAGGGCAGCCCGCATACCTGATGTTTGAGGATCGAGGCCCAGCCTGGTTTGAAGTACAACAGGTTCGATTCGCGGATCGTCCGCCGCCTGAGGTTGCCCATCCATGGGTCATCGACGTACTGCGGCAGACCGAGGACTCTCCGGAAAATCTAAAGCCTGCCGTGTTGGCTGCTATGGCTCAAGGTCTGGCCGCCGATGCGCCCTGCGACTCCGACGCCCGAGATGTAGCCCGCGTCCTGGTCGAACACGGGCTGTCGCTCGGAGTGGTCCATCCCATCGAGATGCCCACAGCTTCCGCAGACACAGCCTCTAAGGTTTCTGCGGTCCGTGAGCATGCTGCCCGCCTCCGCGAGTTCGAGCAGAGCGCGCCAGCCCCAACCATCCTGGTGGCCACGGCCGAGGGAACTCCCCACGATGTTCGCGTTGCCGTGCGTGGAAATCCGCATGAATTGGGTGAGTTGGTAGCCCGCGGCTGTCTGGCGGAAATCGTGCCTGCGGTTCCTGCGGAAGCAGATTCCTCTGGTCGATGGCAACTGGCCCAATCGCTGGTGGCTAGTCAACATCCACTAACGGCTCGGGTGATGGTCAACCGCATTTGGATGCACCTCATGGGCCAAGGCCTGGTCTCCACTCCCGACAATTTTGGTGTGTTGGGTGGTCGGCCGCAGCATAGCCAGTTACTGGACTACCTGGCGCGAGAATTTATCCAGCACGATTGGTCGGTGAAGTGGTTGATTCGGGAGATTGCCCTCAGCCAAACTTATCAACTCAGCAGCCACAGCACTGAGGAGCAGCTCAAGCTCGATGCCCTGGGGCAGTCGTACAGTCATCGCCGCCTTCGTCGGTTGAGTGCCGAAGCTGCTGCGCGACGCCATGTTAACGGTGGCCGATTGCCTGGACCATCAATTGGACGGACCCAGCATTCCCGTGTTCCTGGATGACAAAATGACCGGCCGTGGTCGACCTTCCACCAGCGGTCCCTTGGATGGTTCCCAGCGACGCACCCTGTTTGTCGAGGTCCGTCGCAATTTCCTGAATCCCTTTCTGATGGCTTTTGATTTTCCCATGCCTGCTACCACGGTGGGTCAACGCAATGCCTCGAACGTTCCCGCGCAGGCCTTGGGTTTGTTGAACGATCCCTTCGTCGCTTTAATCGCCGATCGTTGGGCAGCACGTACAGCGGACATCCGCAACCCACGCGATCGAGCTCAGCACATGTTGCAGGCGGCGTATTGTCGGCCTGCCAGCCCGGATGAGCTCGATCTATGCCTGGCGTTTGTGGGGCAGACGGAAGGCGGCTGGAGTGAGCTAGCCCATGTGTTGTTCAATAGCAAAGAATTCCTGTTTCTCAAGTAGTAAATTGCGGATCGACTCTGCGAAACAGCATCACGCATCGATATCGCGAATGGAAGATTCCCTATGCACTCGGAATACCCCTGCGGACAGAGCCTGCAAGCCACCACTCGCCGCGATTTCTTAGCGCGGTGGGGAGTAGGCTTTGGCAGCGTCGCTGCAGCAGCCCTGCTGCAGGCTGACGGCCATGCGGGCGCGAAGTCGGCAGCCATGGGGATCATGGATCGACTGCATCATGTGGCGACCGCCAAGAGCGTCATTTTCTTGTACATGGATGGCGGGCCTTCGCAAATGGATAGTTTTGATCCCAAGCCGGCGCTGTCCAAATACCATGGCCGCCCCTTTCCTCGATCGATGGAGCCCACGCAATTCGATAATGTCGGCGCGACGCTGGCGTCACCATGGGACTTTCAACAATATGGGCAAAGCGGATTGTGGGTCAGTGATTTATTTCCGCATGTCGCTCAACAGGCTGACGAGCTGTGCGTGATTCGAACCATGACCAGCCAATTTTCGGAACATACCAGCGCCAACTATTTCCTACATACGGGATTGGGCATTGTCGGCCGTCCGAGCATGGGGGCCTGGACCGTTTACGGATTAGGCTCGGAGGCCGAGGAGTTGCCTGGCTTTGTGGTGATCAATGGTGGACTCACTCCGCCTGGTGGATTGGATAATTTTGCGAGTGGATTTTTGCCGGCTACCTACCAGGCATCTATTTTCTCACCCACCGGAGACGCGATTGCCAATCTGCGTCCTGCAGGTCCGGCCTCGCACATCGCCGCTAATCGAGAATTATTGCGACGATTGGACGATCGTTTCCTGAGTGCCAGCGCTGGTGCTGACCCAGTGGAAAGCGCTATTGCCAATTACGAACTGGCCTATCGCATGCAGCAGTCCGTGCCCCAAGCCAGCCAGCTGGAGGAGGAATCGGCGGCTACGCTGGCCATGTATGGCGTGGAACACCCCAATGCACCGACATCCATCTTTGGCCGCGAATGTCTCTTGGCGCGGCGTTTGGTCGAGCGAGGCGTGCGATTCGTACAGTTAACCTGCCCAGCGGTGGGCCATGATCGCTGGGACCAGCACGCAAATCTCAAGAAAGGGCATGAGGATAATGCACTGGCCGTGGATCAACCCATCGCTGCCCTGCTGGCTGACTTGAAGCAGCGAGGGTTGCTGCAAGAGACCTTGGTGGTATGGGCGGGTGAATTCGGACGCACGCCCTTTGCCCAAGGGGCCAACGGTCGCGACCACAATCCCTTTGCCTTTTCCATCTGGATGGCCGGGGGTGGCGTGCGTGGCGGCACGGTGTACGGGCAAACCGATGAATTTGGATATAAAGTCATCGAAAAGCCTGTGGAGATGCACGACTTCCATGCGACACTGTTGCACGTATTGGGTATCGACCACGAACGATTGACCTTTCGCTTTGGTGGCCGCGATCACCGCCTGACCGATGTGCACGGTCACGTCTTGCATGAGATCCTCGCCTGAGCGACCCAGTGACTCTCACGTAGTAGCGGATCGCCCGCGCTGGTGGCTTGAGCTAAATGCCGCGAACGGATCCCCTGTCGATACAGCACCTCGCAGTTTGAATACAAACCCACTGAACCTTCTCCACGATGGAACCACCATGACCGATGCCGTCGCCGAAACGAATCCCACCTCTGCTGGCGTTCATCCGCCTGAGCGCCCGAGCATTGGGCACGAGATGCGCACCAGTGAAGATTGGTGGGCCATTTGGTGCGCCGTGTTTTTGCTGGCGATCTCCTTTTCTGCAGTCTGGCTTGCCCGACCGGCGGATCTGGCAAGCCGGATAGCCAATGGCGAGGAAGTCGAAGTTGTCAGCCCTCTGGCTTCCTGGATTGCCAAGCCGGGCAAATGGACGCTCAGCCCTGCGGAGGCATTCAGTTCCTGCCTTCCAGGATTGTTAGGCGTTTTCTGCTTGATTTCCGCCTTGTTCGCCGTGGCTATGGCAGTCAGGGGAAAACCTGTAGGAGCGTTCCTCAAAGCTTTTCCCGTGGTGTTCCTGCTTGCCACGCTTGCCTACACGCTGGCTGGTCAAAGCGTCATCAAGGCGTACAACCTCGGAGTATGCGCTGTGGGCCTTGCTGGTGGGCTTGATTATCAGTAACACCATCGGCACGCCCGCCTTTTTGAAGCCGGCCATGCTCACGGAGTTTTTCATTAAGACAGGTTTGGTGTTGCTGGGCGCGGAAGTTCTGATGAATCGCCTGCTGGCCCTGGGCGTACCTGGAATTTTTGTGGCCTGGGTCGTGACGCCGATAGTACTGGTATCGACCTATTTTTTTGGGCAGCGCGTTTTAAAAATGCCTTCCAAGTCATTGAATATGGTTATCTCCGCGGATATGTCGGTGTGCGGTGTGTCTGCCGCGATCGCCACCGCCGCGGCCTGCCGAGCGAAGAAAGAAGAGTTGTCGTTGGCCATCGGCATGTCTTTGACCTTTACGGTCATCATGATGGTCGTCATGCCGGCTATCATCATTGGCACGGGAATGGATCCCATTCTGGGTGGGGCATGGATGGGCGGGACGATCGATTCCACCGGTGCCGTTGCCGCTGCCGGAGCTGTCGCCGGGGATGTCTTGGGTGAGGAGGTATTGGAAGTCGCTGCAACCGTCAAGATGATCCAGAACATCTTGATTGGAGTGATCGCCTTTGCTGTTGCCGCCTATTGGGTAGCCTACGTTGAACCGGAAAAATCTGCCCCAAAGATTGGAGCGATGGAAATTTGGTACCGCTTTCCCAAGTTTGTGCTCGGTTTTGTGGCTATGTCCATTCTATTCTCCGTACTTTACGGCAGTCTGACCGGAGGGCCGGAGCTGGTCGATGCAATGATCAATGGTTCGACAGCCACGCTGCGCGGTTGGTTTTTCTGTCTGGCATTCGTGAGTATCGGACTGGAGACCAATTTCAAACAGCTGCTGCCGCAACTCAAGGGCGGCAAGCCACTGATCCTGTACCTGTGTGGCCAGACCTTGAACCTAATCTTGACCTTGCTGATGGCTTGGCTGATGTTCAAAGTCGTGTTTGCAACCTCGGTCTCGCCATGATGCAATCCAAGCGTTTGAAAGGCTGGCTGGCGTTGGCAGCTTGGTTGTTCGCACTGGGCTTAGTGTGGTTGGTGTGGCTGCCCAGCCATGCGCAGCGACCACCCGTGCGCCGGCATTTGCAATGGCTGGATGAAAGAGGTATCGATCCCAGCGCGATGTACTATACGGAACTCGAGGTTATGGAGGATATACTCGCTCGTCAGCGAGCGCATGGTATGTGGCGGCCCAGATAGTCCGTGCGAGAGGCCAAGAGTTGGGCACTCTACGATTACCGCCGACGGTTGAGTTCGAGTAGGCTTTCAGGTTATGACTATTTTCACGAGGATTATCCGTTGACCGCATCACCGTCCCGCAGTGGAGTCTTTCAATCCGCATCCGACAAGCGTCTGGAGGCATTTGGTGAGAGCATCAGTTTTGATCATCGCCTGTATCGCCAAGATGTGCGTGGATCGATTGCCCATGCGCGGATGCTGTCTCAACAGGGCATGTTGACCAGCGACGAATTTCAGCAGATTGAGCAGACACTTCTGGAAATTGAACAAGAAATTGCGCAAGGCAGAATGCGCTTTCGCCAGGAGTTGGAAGACATTCATATGCACATTGAAAGCGCTTTGATTGAGCGCTTGGGGGACGTAGGCAGAAAGCTGCATACGGCCCGCAGCCGCAACGATCAGGTCAATACTGATTTTAGGTTGTGGATTCGCGAGGCGCTGGACGCCGTGGATACAGGCTTGCTGGCACTGCAGCGGGCTTTCCTCTCCCGATGTGAGCAAGACCGGGATGTGATTCTCCCAGCCTACACGCATTTGCAGCGCGCGCAGCCAGTCCTGGCGGCGCACTACTGGCTGGCCTACGTCGAGAAATTCGGCCGCGACCGAGAGCGTGTCCGCGACTGTCGGCGACGCGTCAATGTATGCGGGCTAGGAGCAGCCGCATGCGCTGGTACCAGTCTGCCCATCGACCGCCAGGCGACCGCGGCCGAATTGGGTTTCGAGCGCGTGGCAGCTAATAGCATCGACATCAGCAGCGATCGCGACTTTGCCCTGGAGTCAGCCTTTGTGCTGGCTATGATCGCCCAGCATCTCAGCGGCTGGGCCGAAGAGTGGATTCTGTGGTCGACCGTCGAGTTCAACTTTATCAAACTGCCACACGCCTTCTGCACCGGATCGTCGATCATGCCGCAAAAGGTCAACCCGGATGGGCTGGAGCTGACACGTGGCAAGTCGGCTCGCGTGCTGGGCAATCTGCAGACATTGATGGTACTGGTCAAGGGATTACCCCTGGCATACAACCGCGATTTGCAGGAGGACAAGCCGCCAGTGTTCGATTCCTTTGATACGGTGCAAGCCTGCCTGGAACTGGCTGTGCCCATCGTGGAGCAATCGCAACTACAACGCGAGTCCATTGCCAGTCGTTTAGACGAGGGATATCTGGATGCAACCTGTCTGATGGAGCATTTAATTCTCAAGGGAGTGCCACAGCGGAGCGCTCATCACCTGGTCGGCAAGCTGGTGGGGATGGCCCAAGCCGGGCATGTTCGGCTGGCGGATTTGACGGATGAGCAATTGAAAACGGCCCACGAAAGCCTGGATGCTTCGATCCGACAGGTGTTAGGAGTGGCAAAAGCCGTACAGGCATACCAAAGCTACGGGTCGAGCAACCCCGACCAAGTCGCGGCACAGATTTCTTACTGGCGCGAGCAATTACAATAGGAAGCAACGTGGCAACGCCCTCATCACCACTTTCCTGCCCATCACCGTCGAGAACTCATGATTCAGAATCATCTGCCAAGCGTCCTGTGGGCCTCCGTCCTGCGGGCTCCCGTCTTGATCGCCATGTGCCTGGGCACATGCTGGCTGTCCGGTAGCCTTTGCGGCCAAGATCCTTTTGGTGACAATCCCTTTGGCGATTCTGCTCCAGCGGGAACAGATCCCTTCGGGAACGCTGCGGCCACCGGTGATGTGTTTGGGGCTGATCCCAACGCAACCTCCAGTGCCGCCGTGGTCAACGCGCCAGTGTTGATGGAAGATGCGGATCCGATCGTTCGCGCTCTGCGGTCAAATCCCCCGCGTACGCCCAAACAATGGGCCGACGCACTGACGTGGATGGTGCGCATAAAGCGATGGGACGAAGTCAAAAGGTTGCTAAACGAGTTGCAAACCGCCGACTGGAGTCTGGATGAGAAGGCTCAATTGTCGCGCGAGGCAGGGGCGACCATCTGGTATCGCATTCGTCAGGCCGATGCGGAACTTACACCGGAGCAATTGCAGCTGGTTGGCCAATTGTTAGCGGCCCCTGGACAGCTTGCCCGAGATACGGCCAGCATTGATCGTTGGATTACCGCGTTGGCCAGTCAAGACATGGCGCAGCGGAAACGTGCGCTCCAAGGGCTACACGATGGTGGGCTGGTAGCCCTGCAGCGTCTGACGGAGCGATTGTTGGATGGCAGCAGTGGGGTCGATCCCCAAACCTTGGCCGTGACTATCGACAGTTTCGGACGCGACGGGCGCGATGCCTTGCGGGCCGCTTGCGTGGTAGGGGATCCGGCGCGGGCTGGTCGCGTATTGCTGGCTATAGCTGCCCTGCCGAGACTACAATTTGCGACCGAACTTGGCGCGGCTCTAGCCAGCCGCTCCCTGCCGATTGACGTGCAGCAGGCTATCGGACAGACCCTATCGAGCAAGGTTGGCAGCCTACCGAATGCTGCGGCGGTCAACGAGTATTTGCAGAAGCAATTTTCCGAGGCGTTGGCCGAGTACCAGGATGCGCGGAGCATTCAAACCAACACGCTTGGCAGATAGCTACGTCTGGCGTCCTACGGCCGATGGCAGCTCGCTGCAGTTGATTCAGGCCCCCCAGACGCAGCGTGCACTGGAGCGACTGGGACAGTTGGCTGCCCAGCGAGCAAATCTAATCAACGCCAGCCGTAGCGATCTGATCGAGTCGGGCGCGGTTTTGCTGCAGCGGGCTTATCAGGTCAATCCGAGCTTGGATGCGGGCGAATGGGAAAGCGGTCTGTTGACTTCTCTCGACCAGGAATTGGTCGAGGATGCAGCCTATTGGCAGCAGCTGGTGGACACGGCCGATGCGTGGCAAATGCACGGTGCTTCCTTGCGGGCCATGCAGGGCTTGGTGGAGCATGCCCAGCTAGCTGATTACACAGCTCCCTTGGATTTCCTCGTTCAACGCCTGAGCGACCCACGTCCGGTAATTCGATATGCCGCCTTGCAGGCTATTGCGGAGATTGATCCGCAGCTCGCATTCGCTGGTGCCGATAAAGCGATTGAGACAGCTCTGGAAATGATCAGCCTGGGAAATGGCCCACATGTCTTGGTGATCGGCCTGCAACCGGAACTGAGGCAAGCCGCCTCGCAATTGCTCTCCGCCCAACGCGATTCGCCAGTCACCGAGGCCAATTCTGGCCAGGCGGCCCTGCAGGCCTTGAACGGCATGCAGCCCATCGAGCTGATTATGCTGGTTGATCGCGTCGCGGATATGAGTGTCTACGAATTGCTCCAACGATTGCGAAAGACGCAACATGGCCAGTCTCTGCCAATTGCTGTCTTGACAGATCGGCTGTATCAACACGAGTGGCGACTGATGGATGAAATGGCCGGTGTCGTGCCATCGGTCCTGTCCTACGATGGAGCCCACATGGATCGTATCGTCAACAGGCTGCTCGATACCCTGGATACGAATCCGCTGTCAACCAGCGACCGTGCTCAACTGTCACGGACCGCTGGAGATTTTCTGGCAAAGCTGGCGAGCGACAGGCAGCTTTACGACTTCTATCCGCTTGGTGACTGGCGCGAGCGTTTGATCAGCACCCAAGCCGAACTGCCGCTGGCATCGCAAATGACAGTTCTGGCAGCGATTGGCTCCGCCGAAGGGCAAGCTCAATTGGTATCTATGGCCGCCAATGGCAGCTTGAATGAGCAGGAGCGAGTCAACGCGGCCAAGGCCTTCGGTAGCTCGGTGAGACGTTTCGGGATGCTCCTGGACAGCGATGGTGTGCTGAATAACTACGACTTGTACAATCGACTGGGACCCACTGATCCGGTAGCCGTTAAGGCCCTGGGGTTGGTGTTGGACGTTACCGAAGCCCAAGCTGGCAAGATGGATTGGCCACAAGGGCTGTGATTTTCACCGCACGGCTAGTTCAATGGCAAAGTGCTGACAGCTTTGCAAATACTTTCCATTGCCGCTTGCGAATGCAGTTGGGGCGGCGACAATTGGCCAGAATCAATTTGTGTGTGTACCCTGTTTGTTTGCAATGGCTAATGGAATATGTCGAGGTACGGATTCCAAGCGCAATCACCTGAAAGCGGGCCTCCGGTGGCTGGAATCATCGGCTCCAGCCCAGCCATGCAAGCCGTCTACGATACCACCCGACGCGTCGCGCGTAGCAATGCCTCGGTTCTCCTGCTGGGAGAAACTGGAACCGGAAAAGAGTTAATCGCCGGGGCGATCCACCAGCTCAGCGATCGCGCTTCGGGGCCGTTTGTAAAAGTCAACTGTGGTGCGCTCAGCGAAAGCCTGCTGGAGAGCGAACTGTTCGGTCACGTGCGTGGCGCCTTTACTAGCGCAGTAGCCAATCGCACCGGACGCTTTGAGGCGGCACACAGCGGGACGATCTTTTTGGATGAGATCAATAGCACCTCGATGATCCTGCAGGTCAAGCTATTGCGGGTCTTGCAAGAAAGGGAATTTGAACGCGTTGGCGATACAACCACCATCACCGTCGATACGCGGGTGATCGCCGCCAGCAATCGCGATCTAACTACAGAGGTTCGCGAAGAGCGTTTTCGTGAGGACCTATTTTGGCGATTAAACGTGGTTCCCATTCAAATTCCTCCCCTGCGGAAACGCTGCGCCGATATTCCTGATCTGGTGGTGCATTTCTTGAATTACTATAGCGAAGCCAACAATCGCTATGTGGTCCACGTCGATCCGCAAGCAATCGTCGCTATGCAGAATTATCATTGGCCCGGAAATGTTCGTGAACTGCAAAACTATGTCGAGCGGGCCGTGGTGATGGCCGAGGGCGATGAATTGACAATGGATTTGCTGCCCGATGTGATTCGCCTCGGCACGGAGACCAACGGGACTACCGTTTCCGTGCGCGGTATCGACCTGGATACGCTAACCAAAGAGGTCGTGCAGCAGGGCGTGCAGCGGGCCGAAGAGGCCAAGGAAGATCTGCACGGCTACGTCGTTAACCGCGTTGAAAAGGAACTCATTGCGCAGGTGCTGGCCAGCTGCAACTACGTGCAGACCAAGACCGCCGCCAAGTTGGGAATCAACCGCAATACGCTGCACAAGAAATTAAAAGACTACAACATCGAAGGTGGCGATTTGGATGCCAGTGAGTAGTTCTGCTTTGCCTGGTAAGTAGTTCGTAGTTCCGCCTTCAGGCGGCTGGTTCGCCAGCAAGAGGGCTAGCGGCTGTTTCTTAGGGCCCAAGCAGCTACGGCTAGCGACTCGCCGCCGACTTCAACTACGCAGTTTGGCAGGGCAGGCAAACCGCACGCCGCCTGAAGGCGGAACTACGAACGAAGAGGTGTGAGCGAGAGCGCCTCTGGGCGGTGCTAAGCGTGAGGTTCTTCCTCTTGCCAGCATTCGTTGGGCTGTGTGGCCAGGATCAAGCCGGAAATCCAAATGTAAGCGACAATGGCCATCAAGGGCAGAAAGACAAAGAAAGTGAGCATCACGCCCAGTGAAATAAGATTCATCGCCGGACTTAAAGCCCTTCCGTCGGCAGTCAGCACAATCAAGAGCAGCGTCCCGCTCAGCAAGCATGGGAGCATGAGACTGGTACCCAAAATAAACACCCCATGGTTGAGCCGCTGTGGCTGAAAACTCAGGCGAGACAGATTCTGGGGATTTCCATGTGCCCATTGGTAGGTTCGAGGGTGTATCCAAACTCGGATGGAATTCCGTCGGGCATTATAGGATGAACCCAGTCCGATTAGGGATGTCAGCATGACTCCCAAGGCAATGATCAGCATGGCCGTCGCAAACTTGGTCATGTTGGGTGGCACACCCAGCCATGTACTCAGCATGATCAGCACCAGCACGGTCGTCAGTGCACAAGCCGCTGCCTGCCAAAGCGCATCGGCCAGGTAGAAGCAGCCCAGCGTGAAGGCGCGACTCTGGTGACCGCGATGAACTTCGTAAGAGTAAATCCACCAGCCCGTCCGTATAGCTGGAAGGGCTGTACATGATCGAGGGAATGGCGGTGGCTAAGACGACGCTGGACGTCAACCAGTAAACGGTCAGCAACACCGGGAGAATTGCTGGCCACAACCACATTCTTGGGGCGTTCTTGGGCAACATAGGCAGCCGTCTTCAGTCTTCCACCGCGGCTTGCTGGATAGCAAGCACCAGGCTGGCTCGACTCAAGTGAGTGTCCTGCAAGACTTCGGTATCGATGCCCAAGTAATCTGCCAAACGCAGGGCCAAATCGACGTCACGGATACCCTGGTATTGATTCACTACCGCTTCGCCCAAGTAAATGGTCTGAGAATCGTGCTGGAATCCCGATTCGAAGCAGTCGGCCAGTTCTTCCATCCAGGCGGCTGGAACACCTCGCTGCCGACAGTGTTCGAGGGACCAGATGTCATCCCCTGTGCATTCGCTCAGCAGGTTTAGGGCTTTGAGTCGATTGAGCATGGTCAGCTATTCCGCTCTCGTTCGTAGTACCGCCTTTGGGCGGTCTTTCTTCGCGCTAAGCACGTAAGGTCAAGTTTTTAGTCATAACTACGAACGAGTGGGAAACGGACGATGTCTGAAGGAATAACTACGAAGAGGGAGTTTACGATTCGAGCGAGGTGAGTCGCTGCTGAACGTCTTCCAAGATGTGACGCAATTCGGCAATCTCCGCGCGCAGTGCATCGATTTCCTCAGCTGCCGCTGGGCGATTTGCGGAGTGCGAGGAGGGCGAAGATGCAGGCTGGGCAGGCTCGACGATACCTCGAGCAACTTGAGCTTTAAGGGACGCGAGTTCATCGGGCAAATACAAGTTGTGCGTAAAGATCTGTCCGCGTCCGGGGGGCGTTAGGGCAATCACCAAGCCACGCCTTTGCAGGTTATTGAGTATTCCGTCGAGCGTCGCCATGTCCGGAATCGCTTCAAAGCGGCTGGCACGCGTGCGGAGTTCCCCAGCCGTCTGCTCGCCGCGCAGCAGCAGTTCGGTCATGACCCCTGCTTCGACACCTTTGACGCCTAGATAGTCATAGCCAAAATGTCGGTACTTGGGCACACGACCGCCTCCGTGTACTTCGGCCACAATTCCCGCCTGACGCATGTCGATCAATTCATCTTCAACCTGTTCCGGGGTGAGTGACATTAACGGTGCGCGATTGCTCTTTTGGTTGGCGCCGGTGACGAGCCCATTGAGTGACAAGGGATAGGCATCCGGTGTGGTCCGCGCCTTTTCGATCAGCACGCCCAAGATCCTCCTCTGGCGGCGATTGAGCGGTTTGGGAGCCGTGGCCGGTTTCTCGGCAGCGTGGATGGCATCGCTACTCGGCTGTTCAGCCGGATTGCCTTCAATTGGATCGCTATTCATAACTCAGCTCAAGCTAGAGGGGCGGGGCATAGCCGTGGACCAGGATGTGCAGGCTAACGCGGGCGAATGGTATAGCCCAGTTGCTGTTTGGATAGATCAAGAAGGCTCATGCGGGCCTGTCTTTGATGCGGAACAGTTGTTCGTGAGGCAGCAGAGCTCCACCGTCGATCGATAGGGTTGCGCCATTAATGTAATCGCTGGCCGGGTCGCACAGGAAGGCGACTCCGCGAGCAATCTCCTCGGGAGAGGCCAAACGCCCCCACGGCAACTCGCTGCCGCGGGCTTTCAGTTCTTCTTCGAAGAAGAACTTGCGTTCTCCGGGTGTATCGGTCCATCCTGGATGAATGATATTGACGCGGATGCGGTGCTCGGCCAGTTCACAGGCTGCAGTACGAGCCATTTGGTCGACGGCTGCCTTGGCCATATTGTAGGCCATCGAGCCCGGAATGGCCTTGAAAGCATGCGGTGAGCTGATACACACCACCGCACCGCCGCGCGCTTGGCCGATCATCTGGTTAGCTACTGCGCGTAAGAAATTGAATGGCCCCCACATGCAGACGTCAATGGTCTTTTCGAAGCCTGCCAGGTCAGCCTCATAAAATGCCTGGCGATCGCTATAGGCGGCATTGGTTACCAGGATATCCACAAATCCAACTTGGCTAACTGCCGCATCGACCACCCCTTGAACGGCAGTCCGATCGGTCACATCGGCAATCGCTGCCGTGGCCAAACCACCCTGGCTGCGAATGGCCTCCACGGTTTGCTCAGGATCCAAAATATCATTCACAAAAACATGGGCTCCGGCATGGGCCAGGGCTATGGCAGACGCTGCGCCGATGCCGCGGGCAGCGCCGGTAACGATGGCGACCTTGCCACTCAAACTGGAAGATTTGTTCATGGAATGTCCAATTAGTTTCGCATGACGATGGCCAGGCCTAACAACAGCAGTAATACTCCAGCTACTCGCTGCCAACTCAAGGCATGCTGTTGGTATCCGATGAGACCAAAATGGTCGAGCACCAAGGAGAGCATAATCTGTCCTGCCAGCACCAGCGCCAGCCAGCGCGTTGCACCCAAGCGTGGCGCAACCAGGAGGGAAACGGTGACCATATAGGTGCCCAGCAGGCCACCTCCCCAAGCCCACAGTGGCATATTCTGCAGTCTGCTTGGTAGGGGTGTACCAATGCGGAGAGCCAAACCAACTCCCAATAGCGCCAGAAAGCCGGTACCAAAGCTGATGAGGCTAGCCTGCAGCGGGTGTTCGCAGTAGGCGGCCAGTCGCCCGTTGACCGCCGGTTGGAGTGCCATGACACAGCCGGCCCCCAATGCAAAGGCGACGCACAGAATGGCATATAGGCCCGAAAATTTTTCCATGGCTTGCCTTCACTACGGTCAGTGCTCTACCAACACCGCCGACAATCGCTGCCGCGTTGACGCATCCGACAATGCCAGCTTGCCAAAGCCACGCAGGGCACCCTGAGCGACAGCCACATCTTGCTGCTCGTCGTAGTTGGTTACCAGCATGACGGGCGTATCCGCAAACTCAGGTTGGCTCTTGAGATGCTTGAGGATATCCATGCCGTCAGAATAGTCGATGTCCAACTTGCGGTTGATCAGGACGAGGTCAATCGGAGCGGCTCGCAAATTCTCGAGCGTGTCTTCCAAGTGGTGAGCTTGAATGACCTGGGCGTTGAAACTCTGGGTAAGCAAACGCGAGATGGCTGCGTGATCAGGCGGGCAGTTTCCAACATCCAGAACAATTGGTTTTTTCACGAGCAGGTTTCTTCAGGTAGCGTAAACGAACAGCTGAACCACAGCTCAGAATTTTCCACTGGCTTGCTCGACAGACGCATTGCCAGCATCCGCAGTCGGCTGGCGGCGAGTATCACAACCACTGGTCGCGGCTGTCAACAAGAATACCGGATACGAAGGCCACTAGAATCAGGGCGACAGCAAATTGTTCTTTTCTCAGTTTGTTTCGCATGGGGCGTCAGGCTAGATCCTGGTCTTGAGAATCATGAATGGCTGCCGACAGCTTGCAGGAAGGGCCGCTGCGAATCAATGCTAATAAGCTGCTAGGCAGAATTAATTTGGTTTTACTCTGGCCGTTCATCCAGCCACTCATCGCTCGGATCAAATTTTGGTGAGGCGATCAGCAGGATTTTCATTTTGCCCACCGCTCGATGCCGGGTACCGGGATGAATCACCATCGCCGTCTGAGCTGCAACGGGCACGATTTGGCCATTTATTTCCATGGCTGCATTCGGCTCGCACTCAAGGAAAACATAGGTTTCCGTGATCCGCTTGTGATAATGCACCTTGGCGTCCACCGAAATCTCGGTCAAGTGCAGGGAATAGGGGACGCTGGGAGTTTCCATCAAACCCCTCCGACTTATTCCGCATGGACAGTCGATGGGTGTCAGAGTACTGAAATCAAGGAGTTCCATCAGCTCTTTGGAGATGGGCTTCAAGGGCAGGTTGCTCTCGCGCAGGTCAACGGGTGGTGAAAGTTAAGCTGTCGCAATTGATCTGAATGCGCTCAACAGGGTGTGGCGCCCAGTGGAAGCGGATTTTCCATGACTGAGCCCAGATTGATAAGTGGACAAAAGATCAGTTTTGACCGGGAAAGGTTTGAATTGGGGGCTTTTGGAAGTCTGTGCGGGCCGCATATGTTATCTAGAGCGGCTAGCTCTGCTGAGCCGCAAACTCTGCGGAATGCATTGCCCTAAGTCGTTGCTAGAAAAAAGCTTGCAGGTGTCTCAACCTTTTCTTTGTAGCTGGCCGATACCTCATCACTGACGAAGTTTGACGACTGCAGACGGATGCAGCAAGCGGAGTCCCAATGCCGGATAACTTAATTGAGCCCATGGATGGCTCGTCCGGTAGCTGGCGCGTAGACCCAGGTTTAGTGGGAAAAGTGAATCACAGTTGCGACCCAGTTTCTGTGAGATCCGTCACCGGCACCACGAAGTTGAATGAGTTCGACTATCAGCAAGTAAATAGGCGAACTTGTTCGTTGCCGGCCCGGCTGGAGGGCGATTTCGGCGGCGACTTCGTACGTCGAAACCGGTCTCGGCCCATTCACCCCCGTATAGGCCAACCGCGCCAAGTTAAGAAAGTTCATCGTTTAGGGAGTTGTGGCTCGATGAAATTGAACATGCTAGTTGGATCCCTGATGCTAGGCTCATGCCTGTGCACACCAAGCTTTGGTGGGGGACTATTGGATCGCATGCTCGGTCTGAAGGGAAGCGGATGTGACAGCGCATGTTGTGACACCGGCTGCTCGGCTGACCCAAGCTGCGGATGTGAATTGTCGGCCTGCGGAAATGGCTGTGAGCCATCCTGCGGCGTAGAGATGTCTGACTGTGGCAATTGCGACAGTGGACGCAAGTTCGGTGGTCTATTCAGGTCCCACAAGGGACACGCGGCTCCTAGCTGCGGATGCGAAATGTCAGCTTGTGGTGCAGATCCCAGCTGTGGCTGCGAAGTGGTTGACCCCAGCTGCGGTTGCGAAATCGCTGCTTGCGGCGACGGCTGTGGTGCAGCACCCAGTTGCGGATGCGAGATCGCTGCATGCGATCCTTGCGGATGCGACACTGGCTGTGCCAAGCCACGACGCAAGCCCTTGCTAGAACTGCTGGGCAAGCTCGAAGCCAAGAAGCACGCCCTGTTCGCTCGCAAGAGCGGCTGTGACAGCGGCTGTGGTTGTGGCGCAGATCCCAGCTGTGGCTGTGAAGTTGTTGACCCTAGCTGCGGTTGCGAAATCGCTGCTTGCGGCGACGGCTGTGGTGCAGCACCTAGCTGTGGCTGTGAAATCGCTGCTTGCGGACCTGCGGCTTGCGACAGCGGCTGCGGAGCCAAGAAATGCGGTGGCCTGCTGAGCAAGCTGTTTGCTCACAAGAGCAAGAAGGCTGGCTGTGACGCCGGCTGTGATACAGCTTATGTATCCAGCGGCTGCAGCAGCTGTGCCGGATCCGCTGCTCCCATCGCTGCACCTGCAGTGAGCGGCGACGCGGCTCCCATGCCACCCGCACCGATCGTAGATCCCAGTGCATACCTTCAGTCCAATCGACGTGTCATCCAGGCTACCAGCTACGTTCGCTAAGCTTCGGCTCAGCAAACTTGGTAGACTCCAGGTACGTTAAACTAAACGGTCCGCAGTGCGAAAGCCTGCGGGCCGTTTTTTTTTGCCCGGACCATACCGATTTAGCACCACCAACCTCTGCCCATGACGAACGTATTGGTACGCACCGCACAGCTTGCACAACCACAGGACGCTGCCGATGTGCTGCGGCTGTTGGAGCACTACTCCGAAAATCCTTGGGGTGCGAATGCCCCTCTTCCGCCCTCGGTTCGCGAAACGGTTGTGGCCGGGTTACAGCAACATCCATCTTGCACTATCTTCCTGGCGGAACTCGACGGAGTTGTCGTCGGCATGGCTATCTGCTTTGTTGGATTCTCCACCTTTCGCGCCAAGCCGTTGATGAATATCCATGACTTGGTGGTCTGGGAGGATGCTCGCGGACAAGGCGTAGGCAGCAGCCTGATTGATGCCGCAGCGGACTACGCTCGCCAACGAGACTGGTGTGCGCTGACACTGGAGGTGCGCTCCGATAATCCTGCCCGACATCTGTATGCCCGCAAGGGCTTTCAGCCTTTGTCCGAGGCTGCCGCCACACGCGGAGAACCGCAGACCCGCATGCTGTTTGGCAAACTGGAGTTCTAGCACTGAAAACGCAATCGAATTTCTTCCTGTTCATGCTCCTGCTCCTGCTCGAAAGGACGGTGATGAACGAACCCATTTTCGACCGCGAGAAACTCGACGCGTATTTGTCTCTCGATTGACTATGAGGTCGGTTAATTAGTTCTCAACCTCAGGCTCGCCAATCGAATCGAAGTTCGCCTTGCACTTTTGCCGCTGAGCTATCAAGAAATCGATTACGTGTTGTTGCGAGAACTGCCATGGCCGAGCCTTGATTCGCTAGTGATGAAGCCTGCAACAATTTTTCTTGACAGAGCCTACCTAATCCTCGAAACTACCCCAAAGTTAAGCCCCCGGGTGATAAGTACGAATAGGCGCACGTCAGTTTTGGTGATAAGTAGCTTACAAGCCTTGGGAAAAGTCCCCAAACCACCCCCCATTCGTCCCAACCGGGGATAATTAAATCGTTCCACAACTGAATTGGTTGCAGTCGGGATTTGGTAACCACGAAGGACACGAAGAGCACGAAGGATGGAGTTTGACGACCTATCGCACCGCGTGATTGGATTGCGATCGAGGTTCATCGTGCATTGGGTCCGGGATTGCTTGAATCGGCGTATGAGCAATGTCTCGCTCACGAACTCGCTCAAAACAACATTCGATTCCAACTTCAGTATCCACAACCGGTTGAGTACAAGGGCTTTCGCCTGGACTGCGGATACCGTATTGATTTGCTTGTCGAGGATGCATCGATTCTCGAACTCAAAAGCGTGGACAAGTTGACGACGATTCACGTGGCACAATTGCTGACGTACATAAAACTCGCAGGTGTGAAGACAGGACTGCTAATCAACTTCAACGTCACTAAGCTGAAGGACGGAATCAAGCGATTTGTCCTTTGATCACTTCGCCTTCGTGCACTTCGCGTCCTTACTGGTTCGACCTTTCCCCTGGCTGCCTGATGACGTGTAGAATGTGGAACCATGCCATGCACACGAAGGCCGCGAGTCAGGTCAATCGGTTTGGTCTGAGTCCTTCGCACGGCCTCGGTGATTTCTGCCGTCCCACAAGTGAATTGGTTGGAGTCGGGATTTGGTAACCACGAAGGACACGAAGAGCACGAAGGATGGAGTTTGACGACCTATCGCACCGCGTGATTGGATTGCGATCGAGGTTCATCGTGCATTGGGTCCGGGGTTGCTTGAATCGGCGTATGAGCAATGTCTCGCTCACGAACTCGCTCAAAACAACATTCGATTCCAACTTCAGTATCCACATCCGGTTGAGTACAAGGGCTTTCGCCTGGACTGGATCCGAAGAAAAGAGTTGATATTGAAGTACGGAAGGGTAAAGCATTTACTGGAAAACCGCCAAAACACCAACCTATTGATGATGTTGTAGAACCGTTGGAATGAAAGGGACATCACGATCATGGAAACAGAGAAAAGTTTTGAACTGTCGCGAGATTCGCTTCGGTTGATTGCCGGAGAACGAATGCTGCTTGGACTGTGCAGAGCATTCCTATATGAGGTCTTGTCGCATTTAGATTCGACAGACCCACTTCACGCAAAATGTTCGCTATTGCTAGAAGGCACTGCAACGTCCCGCTTGCACGAAAAGCTCCAAATTCCAAATGCTGAATCTGGCGTGGACTGGGACAGATTTTTGACCCCACTTGAGATTGAAAGTATCAAGCTTGGGAAATGATTGAAAACAACAAAGGGTTGCAACGGAGCGGGCGAATCTGGCGATTTGGCAACGTTAGCTCATTCCTGCTCGCCCGCTGAACCCAGAAGTTATCGTCGACGGAAGGTGACCTAGCGTGAAGTCCGAGCTGGATATCGACTGGCGAGCCGTGCTGGGGCCTCTGCTGGACAACGGAATCGACTCGCAGGAACTAGGCTGCCTTCAGCGGGCCATCTCCCACCATCCGCGACGGGCCATTCGCCTGTCAGCAAGACGGTCCCTGGCAGAACTCCCCTTTGCCGTCGAGCCCGTGCCCTGGTACTCGGAGGGCTACTTCGTTGAACGCAACGATACGCGGCCAGGAAGTTTTCTGCACTATGCAGCCGGCGATTACTACATTCAGGATGCGGGCTCCATGCTAGCACTGGCCTTGAGTGACATTCGGCCTGGCCAATTCGTATGTGACCTGTGCGCTTCACCCGGCGGGAAATCCAACGACGTACTGCAGCGTCTGGCTGGCTCGGGCCTGCTGGTATCCAATGAGGTGATCGCCGCGCGTCAAGCTATTCTAGGCTTGACTCTCAGTCGTACTGGATTCGCCAACTATGTGACCATCCACCAAGACGTCCAGTTGCTGAGCTCGCCGCTAAATAGCAGCTTTGATTGTGTTATCGTCGACGCGCCCTGTTCCGGGCAGTCGATGCTAGCCCGTGGCAAGCAAACTCTGGCGGCCTATTCCGCAGCCCAGGTGACGCACAGTGCGGCCCGACAACGCAGGATTCTGGGGGCTGCCACTCAGTTGGTAAAGCCAGGCGGCAGGCTCGTGTATTCGACTTGCACCTTTTCCTATGCCGAAAACGAAGCCATCGTGCAGGCACTCATCAACGAACAGACAGGCTGGTCTGTGCAGCGCATTCCCCAATTGGCAGCCTGGGAGACTCCGGGCTTCGATGGATGTTACCGTTTGTGGCCGCATCGCGATCAGTGTGCGGGTGCGTTCGCTGCCGTCCTGATTCGGCAACCCTCGAACAATGAGTTGGTTCCTCCAGCCCTCGCTGCGGGTGATAGGCAGCCCCGCCAGTCTCACCGCCGCTGGACCCACCTGCCACAATTGCCTGAGAGTGTGGATTGGTACGGAGACTTGCCGACAGATGCTGCGCACTGGTTTCAACGTGGGCAACAAATTCATCGTCTGCCCATCGATTTTCCGCCCCACTGGCTCGATCTGGTCGCCGGTAGCGTACCCATCGCCGAATTGCAGACTGGCCGCGCCCAGCCCGTCTATGGGTCGAGCGTTGCCCTGTCCGCATGGCCTGCTCTGCGGCAGATTGAACTCAGCGATGAGCAGGCTACCAGCTATGTGGCGGGCAACAGCTTTCGTGGGCTGGATATTTCGCCTGGTCATAGCGCCCAAGGGTGGTGTCGCCTGGCATGGCGCGGTCGCATGCTAGCATGGGGAAAGTTGGCTGGCGGCAGGCTGCAGAATCACTTTCCCAAGGCTCTGCGACAGCCAGCGGTGTAGCTCGTTTAACAACTCGGAAATTTTCTTTGGGCGCCGAGCGTTTTGTCAGGAATAAAAATTGGGCTAGACATAACTGGAATTTGGACTGGCCAGCCGAGCCCCCTAACAATCGCAGGCCGAATTCATGACAATGAGGCGACGAATCTGCCGCCCAACTCCGGCGGATGGTGAAAGCCGGGCTTGAACATCAACGGCAGCTTTCTTTCACCGAGGGCGTTACTCGCGGGAACTATGAGGATGAATCTGCGCACACTAACCAAGCCTAGCAAGGATTGCATACAGCATCGCGTCGCGCGGTTGGTTCAGCTGGTCGTCTGTTTGGGGTGGATCACCATCACAGGCTGGGGTGGATTGGCCACCGTGTGCATGGCGGCCCAGACGCGACCTATTCCGCCCCTGCCCAGCCCTAGCGATCCGCCCAGCCCCAGCGATCCACCCAGCTCGGCCATCCCCTTACCGCCTCCACCGGGGTCTCCAGCTGCTCAGACCGCTCCTGTGCCCGCTGTCAACGCTGCTGCGCAGCCTCCCACTGCTGCGCAGGCCGCTGAAGCGGTTCCAGCACTGACGCCCTCAGCCGAATTGCGGCAAAAGGCGACGCTGCGCATGGAACAGGTAAACGGCGATGCAGAACGCAGTCCTGAATCCAAGGAAGCCCTGAGCAAGCTCTATCAGCAGGCTTTGGTCGACGTGACGGCCGCCGAGCAGGCCCAAACGCAAAAGGCTAACTGGGCGCAGCGGGTCGCCGCAACCACGCCTGCTCTAGAAGCCGCGCGGGCCAGAGAAAAAAGCTCGGTGAGAGAGCCAGCGCGGAGAGCTTGCTATTCATGAGCCTGGAGGAGGCGCAGGCCGCCCTAAAGCAACTGGAGGCAAGATTGGCAACGGCGACCTCCGAGCGGAGTCGTTTGGAAGAGCAAATAACCAATCGCGAGAAAAAGCGCAAAGAACTTCCTCAGCTGATCTCCGATGCCAAGGCAAAGCTTGAACTACTGACCAAGACGCCGCCTGCGGAGAACCCAAACGATGCCCTGGTCGAGGAGGCTGCCGGGTGGGCAAGCCAGGCGGTGCGCTTGATGCTCGAAGAGTCTCTAGCCGCATTGGAGAGCGAACAGCAGGCCTACGAAGCTGAGGCATCCCTGCTACCACTGCAATTGACGCTAGCCCAAGCGGACCAAAAGCGATTGCAAGAGCAATTGAGTGTTGCCAATGAAGAGTTGAGCCGCATTCGACAAGACCGCATCCTCAGTAAGCGTAGCCAAGTCCTGGATTTGGTAAAGGGCCTGCCGCCGGATCTGCAAGAACGCGGACAGGATCTGCTTGATCGCATCGAAGAGTGGTTGGCCCTGTCGGCCAAGCAGGTGGCAGTCAAGCAGGAAATTGAATCCTCCAAAGCAGTTCTTGAACGTTGGAAAAGCCAGCGCGCCAAGATGGACAGCCGCGTCAATCCGCAACCCGGCTCGAAGGATGTCTCTGGATTCAATAGTTGGGTAGGGCTGATGCTCCGCAAACAGAGGACCGAACTGCCCAACGAGAGCGCCTTGGATGCCAGCCTGGCACACTATCGCGGCGAGATGCAGCAGGCGGATTCGCTGCTGTTTGACTTAGACGACGCCTTGTTCGAGATTCAATCACAGCAGGAGGCTTTCGAGAAGCGTCGGGGGAACAGCCAAGGCTTTCTCGATAGTCTGCAACGAAACTACCAAAACGATGATGATGCTTCGGCCGGCGATTCGCTGAGTGATGATCCGCAAGGGAGTGCTCTAGCGTCAAATCCTCAGCTGGAGACTACAGCCACCTTGTTAGCTGAGGCAGGCGATATCCTGGAAGGCATGCGTCTGGATGTTGATGCCTATTTGTTCGACTTATACCAGGTGGCAGACGTCAAGCAGCAGACGCGAGTACTGGCTGCGGAATACCGTAGCCTGATTGATGAGCACATCCTGTGGATTCGCAGCGCCGATGAATTGCAGAGATCCGATGGCAAGCCCGCCTATGAGGCGTTTCGCTGGCTCGTGGATTATGGCAATTGGAGTGGCTTGGCAACGCAGTTGTTCAGCGATATGCGATTGAGACCCTGGTGGTATTTCGTCTTCCTGGTCGGCATGCTGGCCTTGTTGGCCAATCAGGCTCGCATGCGGCGAGTAATTGGTCAGCTCGGGGGGAGGGCGGAGAAGAAGGGCTGCACCGATTTTTCTCTCACAGCCCGAGCGGTGCTGCTCACTCTGCTGATTTCGCTGCCGCTGACAATACTGTTGCTGTTTGTCCACTGGCGGATTGAAGTGGTCAAGGAAAATGCCTTGTTCATTGAGGGCACGGCAGATTTCTTAAAGTCGATTGGACACGGCCTGCGCACTGCGGCTGTGGTCTTATTTCCGCTGGAGTTGCTGCGACAGGTTTGTCGACTGGACGGTCTTGGGATCAAGCACTTTGGCTGGGACAAAACGACCACTCGCGGTTTGGCTAGCAGCATCCGATGGTTGATCGACTTGAGTATTCCGCTGGCGTTCGTCGTTGCAGTGCTCGCCTCGCATGCGGATCTGCGATGGGAATCATCCCTGGGGCGAGTCGCGTTTATCCTGCTGATGCCCCTGCTGAGCATTTTCTGCGCACGCGTGCTATCGCCCACTCGCGGTGTCCTGAGTCCCTATCTAAAGCAATATCCCGGCGGCTGGCTGGATCGCTTGCGCGATGTCTGGTTTGCAGTATTGGTGACGACGCCCGCCATCCTAGTAGTCATCAGTTTTGTCGGTTACCACTACACGGCAATGCGCATCGCGGGCCACTTGAGCCAAAGTATGTGGGTAGTCGTCTTTTTGACTCTAATCTACTTTGTCTTCAAGCGGTGGGTGGTACTCAATCGCCGCAAGTTGATGAACGCCCAGGCTCGTCAGCGATTGGAAGAGGCTGCTAAACGCGAAGCTGGACGCGAGCCACTCACCGGCGTCAGCCCCTTGCCGGTCGCTGATCAGCGTGAAATGGACCTGGTCACCATCAACGATCAAACACAACGCTTGTTGACCAGCTTTATCGTCACTGTTGGCATCGTGCTGGGCTATCTCGTGTGGTCCGATATTCTACCGGCGGTGACCTTTCTGGACGGCTTTACGTTGTGGAGCGTGCAAGGCAATCTGCCTGACCAAACCATTCGTATTACGCTGGCCAATCTATTGCTGGTCATCCCGATTATCATTCTATTGTTTGTGGCTGGCAGGAATGTGCCTGGACTGCTGGAGATTGCCTTTCTGCAGCATCTGCCACTAACCGGAGCCGCGCGCTACGCCATCACTACTTTGACACGATATGCCATCGTTGGCACAGGATTGGTGGTCGTCTCCTCGACATTGGGTTTGAAATGGTCCAGTATCCAGTGGCTGGTGGCCGCGTTAGGAGTCGGACTTGGCTTCGGCTTGCAAGAGATCTTCGCCAATTTTGTTTCGGGAGTGGTCTTGCTATTTGAACAACCCATTCGTGTCGGCGACATCATCACCGTCGATGGAACTACCGGCTCGGTACTCAAGATACGCATGCGGGCCACGACCATCGTAAATTGGGATCGCCAAGAGTTGATCGTGCCCAACAAGGACTTGATTACTGGCAAACTATTGAATTGGACGCTCAGCGACTCAACCAATCGCATCGTGATCAACGTAGGCATTGCCTACGGTAGCGAACCCGCCACGGCCTGCGAATTGGTCTACAAAGCCTGCAGCGAGCATCCGAATATTTTGCGGGATCCGCCCACCAAGGTGACCTTTGAAGGCTTTGGGGACAATTCACTCAATATCGTAGCCAGAGCCTTCTTGGGATCGCTCGAGCATCGTCTGGATACGATTCATGAATTGCATCAAGCCATCTATCATGCCTTCAGTCAGGCGGGTATCGAGATTTCCTTCCCCCAACGCGATTTGCACATCCGCAGCCTGCCGGCACCCTTCAGCGATTGGTTAGACCGAAAACGCTAACACGGCCTGTAAACACATGCTCGGGCTGCGACTTGCTACAATCGCGGAACGCATCCGCAAAATTGTGTTTGCAACTTTCTTTCTCTTGCCGGAGTAACAACCATGGATCGCGTTTGTCACTTTGAAGTTCCCTACAGCGACAAGCAGCGTATGGAGACTTTCTATTCCAAAGTGTTTGGATGGCAGTTTATGCCCGCGCCCGGGGACATGCCCTACACGTTTGTTATTACGACCGAACTGGATGAACAATTCATGCCTAAGAAGGCTGGCGGTATCAATGGAGGCTCCTATCCTCGAGGCGAAGAAGGGCAGGGAGGGAGCTCCACCCCGGTCATCGTTATCGAAGTCGATTCGTGCCAGACTCGTATCGATCAAGTGGTTGCCGCCGGTGGTACCAAGGTTCTCGGCCCAAACGAAATTCCCGGTATGGGAATTTACGCGCAAGTCAAAGATAGCGAAGGCAATGTCATCGGACTGTGGCAGACGCTTCAAGGGGCTTAGAGCGTTTACCCTTTTCATGTGACCTGTTTTCTATGCGTTCAGCCTGATTTCCATTGGCCGTGCAGGCCATCTGCCCGTGCGGCTCGCACTAGGCATTGTCCCCAAAGGGGTCTGACCCTTTGGAGGCGAGTCGAATTTACACCTGTTTTTGGCCTCGCCGGAGAGGGTCAGACCCCTTTGGGGACAATGCCTAGATTTCTGGTACTTCGTAGCCCTCGCGGTACATTCGCTTTAGGAAAGCATTTGCCCCGGGGGCCGACTGGCCAGTAAACCTGCCGGACTCGGGATTAAACTCCAACATGGGGCTCAACTGCAGTTCGGCAAGTTCGATGGCATAAGCCCCTAAATGCTCCTGCATTTCATCGCGCAGCTTGCCCCATTCGGGCAACTCTTTGGCGAAGTCCGCCGCAGCCTCGGCCGAGTACGTGCTGGCCAGCACGAAAGGCGATGTTGGCCAAATTGCACCAACCGGTCGAGTCATTGCCCACAGCCACGTCGGTATTGAGCGCACTGGCATCGCGGCTGAGCACACAATCGATAAAGTTCTGTTGGTGAAGTCGGTTGCCGCTGTTGCCTTGGAACTCGCGGATCTTCTTCCTGCCAGATCGTAGGCAGCCCCGCGACCGCGTTGTCCTTCAAATCGACCGCCCTCGCAGTAGGCGATGTAACCGCTGCCAGGACCGGGCACCTTGGGCGAGCTCTTGGCATCGGGCTGCCGCACTCAAATTGCTGAGCCCAATGACGGTCGGGATCTCTCCGGTATCGAAGTACACGAAGTGCACGTTGGGCGTGTTGCCGGCATCGTTCCAGGCGACGCGACCACCAGCGGCCATGATGCGAGTGGGCAGCGTGACTTTGTCCAAAAAGACATTGTTCCGTGCATCGTCAGAGACGTGCACGCCCCAGTTGCCCATCTCGCCGGAACCGGTATTGAAATCCCAGTGCCAGTCGTACTGCAATTTGTCGCGAAAGATCGGCTCATCTTGAGCTGGTCCGAGCCACAGGTCGTAGTCAATGGAATCGTCGATGACCAGTGGGCTGGTCCGCTTGCCAATCGGTGCCCGAACGCCATAGCGATTCACGCGACAGCTGAGTATTTTTCCAAGCCCTTGTTCTTCGTGCAGAAACTTCTTGATCTCGGCTTGCATCGGGTCGGAACGCTGCTGCGTGCCGACCTGGCAAATGCGCTGATACTTTCTGGCCGCTTTGACGGTCTGCTCGCCTTCCCATTGAGAATGCGAGAGCGGCTTCTCGACGTACACATCCTTGCCGGCTTGCATGGCCCAAATCGAGGCCAGGCAGTGCCAGTGATTGCAAGTGGCCACGACCACCGCGTCGATGTCGTCATCGTCGATCAACTCCCGCAGATCGCTAAACTGCTTGGCCTTGGGAAAGCTCTTGGCGGCCGCCGCCACGCGGCCCGCATCCGGATCGCACAGAGCGGCCACGGTCACGCCGTCCATACCCGAAAACACGCGCATGTGCTCGCCGGCTCGGCCACCACAACTGATGAAGCCCAAGCGAATTTCAGCATTGGCTGATGCCCGCGTGGTGGATGCTGGGAAATGTCCAAACTGCTCCGGCAGCGGCAGCCGTGCCCAGCAAACGTCGGCGATTGATCAAAGCTGTCATGGTTCTGTGTGTCATCCAGATGAGGGTAAGTGGTAGAGCAGGCGAACTTCTATTCTAAGCCAATCGGCGGGGCACCGGCCAGGGACCTCAGGCATGCACTGCGCCCGCTTCTCGCAACGTATCAGATCTCAAGTTCAACCAGTGCAAAATGTATTTTCAGCTGTGATAATTGCCAGGTCGCGATGAAATCACTTCGCTGTCGGGACCAAGTCTACCTGGTAATCCTAAAAAATCGTCAGTGGGCATCGTCGCCTAATTCAATTGCCGAAGCCACGCGAATAGCCGTCCGGGGGCACAGCACTCCAACGAGGTTGCTAAAAAATCTATTGCGGTGCAGTACTCTGCGATCCCCTCGAATGTACTCATCACACTCCGTTGTGATGTCATGCAAAAACCCGTTGCGATTGCAAGCAGTACGCCCACGCGGAGTGCGCTGCCCAAGCCCTGCGGCCCAGATGAATGAGGCGAGGCCTACCCGTCAACGTGCACTGCCCCGAATCTTTGGCTTTGCCGGATCAAAAAAGAGTCCTGACACCTTTTGCGCAGTTTACTCGCGTCCCAAGCGTTTCAAGATGTTGCTGGTAATGCGGACGACGGTTGGATCATTGCCCGCCAGGCCATGCGCCCAATCGGTGCTGCCGACGGTGATGACGGTTCCGCCACGAGTGTAGCTGCCGAGCACGGCCGCGCCGACGCGATCCTTGGGGAAGGGCTCGTACCAATAGCAATCCCCCGGCGCCCATTTGGCTGGACACGTGGCCAAAATCGTAAACGACTCGGGAGTGCCATCTCGACCGGTAGGGAAGGGGAGTCCATCGCGCCATTGCATTTCACAGCCATCGCATTCGTAACCCACGATGCTATCCTTGCCACCGAAACGATCGCCTTGGGTCAGCTGTGTGCCCTCAAACATCCAGTGCTCGGGGCGATGCACCTCGTAGGATCCGGGCCCATCCATGAATTCACCGTGACTGCGGTGATATCCGCCCCACAAGAATCCCACTCCGGTCAACTCATTCTCTGGACGACCCACCAGATGGTGGCTCCACGCGGTACTCAGTAGGCGCGGATCACCAGTGCGAAAGGTGGGATCGCTGTTGAAGGATTGTTTCCAGCAGGTTAGAGCCCGGCCGTTGTCTTCGCTGCGAACCTGCCAACAGCAGGTATTGCCGCTGAAGAAGGCCACGTTGCCGCCCTCGCCAATGTATTTCTCCAAATGGTCGCGCATCGGCGAAGACCAATACTCGTCGTGGCCAACACTCAGCACGAGCTGGTAGTGCTGCAGAATCTCTGGGTGGAATTCCAAATCGCTGTTGGCCGCGTAATCGATAGCAAAACCATTGGTCTCGGCCCATTTCACAAAAGGCAATTCCCAATTAGAGAATTGCGACGTCAACGGTCGATCGAAGGACACGCGATGTCCCTGAATCCCATCGCGATCATGATAGCCATACAAACTGTGACCTCCCCATACCGTGTAGGCGTTGTAGGTGTTGGTTGCCAGCTGTAGCAGGATTTTCGAGTGCACACCGGGTTGGGCCGCACGCACGATGAAGAATAGCGTTCCACTAAAGGCTTGCTCGTCGTGTTGGCCACGCAACGTCGCCTGGTAGTAGCCGCTCTGCCATTCGTCGGGAACAGTCAATGTAAGCGTCGCGGGCCAAGCACAACCGTCCGATGAGGCGCGATCTGGAATGGGATGCGTTGCGCAGGCAATGCCCGACTGTTGATAAACGGTGGTTCGCTCGGCGCCGACGCGCTCGATGGTCAGGTCCACCGTCTTGGCACTCGACGATAAATGCAGGGCCAGGGGTTCGCCTGCAACGTAACTCACGCGATCAGCGTAGCCAAGTACGAAGGGCGCGGCGGGCTGCATCTGTTCGGCTAATCCGCTGCGGGCACATAGCAAAACCATTGCGACCACCACGCATCGCGCGGTAGGAAGAGTGCATACGAGTTTTATGGTCATTGGTTTTCTCGTTTGGGATCCGAATCAGCGGTGGTAGACGCGGACAAAGTCGACTTGCATTTGCTGTGGGAACTGCGTCGATGCATCGGGGTTGCCTACGAAGCCACCTCCGACTGCTACATTGAGAATCAAATGGAAAGGCTGGTCGAAGGGCGCTGGAAAATCCCCACCGGCGCTGTTCCATTTATTGACGGTTTGCATGAGCTGCTGGTCGACATACCAGCGAATTTCGCCCGCCTCCCATTCGATGGCGAAGGTATGGAAATCCTCGGCGAAGCTGCCGCTGGCTAGGCGATAGGGGGATTCATGCGACTGCTGGTTATTGGGCCACGGTTTGCCATAGTGCAGCGTGCCAAGTATTTCATTGGGCGTTTGCCCTCGATATTCCATGATGTCAATTTCACCGCTGCATGCCCAAGGCCCATAGTTTTCATGCGTGGGTAGCATCCAAATGGCTGGCCAAAGGCCTTGCCCAACGGGCAATTTGGCTCGGACTTCGACGCGCCCGTACTTCCAATCGCCGCGATGTTTGGTGCGAATTCGTCCGGAAGAATAGTCACGCTGTGTGCCAACAATATTGGGTTTATCGGCCCGAGCTTCTAGGATCAATTTGCCATCCGCCACGCGCACGTTTTCGGGGCGATCGGTATACATCTGCAATTCATGATTGCCGCCGCCAAAGGCATTTACCTCGCATTCCCATTTGGAATAGTCCAATGAATTGCCATTGAAGTTATCTTCCCATACCAGTTTCCATGGTGTTGTTTGAGCTGCAACTACAGACGCTCCCATAGCGGTAAAGGACCATAGGCACAGCCATGCCGAGTCTCGAAAAAGTCTCATTGTGGACACTTACTTTTGGGAAACGTTACTGCTGGGGTCGGGCAAACTCTTGAAGGCCATGATGCGCGTGGAGCCACTGAAAATCAAATAGTTTTCCGCAATGCATAGATTGCCGCCGGCACTGCCGCGACTGCCAACATGAAAGCGGCGTTTGATGGGCGGGGCGTCGATGGTATCAGCCGATCTGGGAAGTTGGCCATCGAAAAAAAAGACCTCTGCCGCCGTCGGCCAAACGACCTCTTGTTGCACTATCGCCCCGCGCCCCAGCCCGCGTGGACTGGGCAGCGCATGGGCCATGCCCGGTGTCGTGCTGGCCGGAAAGCGGCCTAACAGACTACCGTTATTGCAATCCAGCCATACCAATCGATCCCCACTAACAATCAGATTGTCTCCCACAATCCCCAGCAGGTGAATCGCATCGGCAACCAGGCTATCGTCGGTAGACCACAGTAACCTGCCGTCCGTTGCATTGAGGGCAAACAATTCACCACAGTCTTGCGGCATGCAAAAAACTTTGCCCCCGGCAACCATGCAGGGGGTCAGATCGCGGTAACGGAAGCGATCTGGAGTGGAATAACTTCGCTGTTGCTGATCGTTGGCGCATAGCGCACCAGCCACTCGGTCTCTCCGCTGAGCGGATCCAGACACACGATGGAGCCCAGGTTGGTGTTGTAAAACAAGCGCCCACCGGCGTAGGTCAGCAGTTGATGGTTGATGAGATTGGCGCGGTCGCTGCCATCCACGACCCCCGCCGCTAGTACTGCCGAGCGCCATACCAATTGTCCAGTGCGTCGGTCGAAAGCCACTACACTTCGTCGCAAGCCAACATTGTCGCGTTCGACAACGGCGACAACTAACAGGTCACCGCAAGCCAATGGGCAGCCTTCAAATTCAGCCTGCAAGAACTCAGGTGCATCCAGATATAATGGGAAACCGCGCAGCAAGCTGCCTTGTTTCTGCAAATCGAGTCCCACCAGGTAGCTCGATGAACGACCGCTGTCGACCGAATCACGATTGGCCCAGCCCGTTACCGGCGATCCAAGCCGAGCATAGAGACAGTCTTCGTGAATGCTCAAGGTTCCTCGGGGCACACCGACCATCGGATAGCCGAGTGGCAGGTAGCTGGACGCATTGATGTGACTGTCGAACAGCGGAATGGCGGGTTCAATTTCCGGCCAAGGTTTACCTGTCTGTAGATCATAAGCTCGAATGCGGTTCAATTCGTGTACGAAAACCTTGCCTTGATAAACAAGCGGATGGTAGGGTAGGGCGTGACGATCGCTTTCACCAACCCGCGGGCGGCTGGCATTGGTGCGATCGCTGCTAGTACCAAAGCCCTCGACCGACAATTGCCAGTTGGGCCAAATGGAGAGGTCATATTTGCCCTGGGCTTGTCCCGCGCGTGCGTCGTTGCCGGCAAAAGTGGTCCATGGCCCCGCCTGTTTCAAGATCGGCCATTGAGCGGATTCCTGGATCATGGACAACAGCTGCGAGGACTGAGAAGATTCGGGCAAGGTCTCGGCCAGGGCTGTGGCCCATGCAGCGAACGCTCTGTGATCTAGCAAGGCTGGCTGGATTGCGGCGGCCAGCAGCATGCGCTGCAAGGCCTGCAACAGGCCTGAAGCATCCATGGGCTGTCGAGAGTGGCTTCCATGGGCCTCTTTCCAGGCTTGCAACAGCTGTTCACGACCTTGGCTGTCTGCTGTTCGCGTCCACAAGCTGATCCAGGAAGCTTCATCTTGAAGGTCATGAGCTCCTTCCCCGGGCGGGCAAAATCGCAGTTCGGGAGTTGCGAGTTCGACTTCGGCCAGGGCCGCCAAACTCCAGCCACGCTCGAGATACAGGTCGGCAAGCAAAAGCCCGAGCTCGCGGCCGGAGCTACTCAGGCTGTAGCGTCTTGCAACTCGCTTGGCTTCCAGGGGATCGTGGCTCGCTTGCAATGACAAGAATGCGGCCAGGGCAGGGCCATCCGCTTGTTGATGGATTGCTGCAGCCAATTGCGGTTGCTGCTCCAATAATGCCCGCGTTCTGAGCTGGCACCACTGGCGTAGAGGGATGTAACGCTGCGTCGTCAAGCTGGAGTGCTTGCGCAGCGGACCAACCTCTGCCAAATGGCTACCGCCTTGGTCATACAACCTTTGTAGTCCACTCAGCGCTTCATCGAACTCGCCTGCCATTTGCAGCTGTTCAATCTGCTCCATGGCCAGTCTTTGACCGGGCGTGGCGGCTTGCGGTGGTGCGGGCAATTCAATGGCTTGTGCCCGAGCCCAGCCACAATAGACAATACTGGCAACTAGCCAGACACGGTAGCGCCAGACATGTGCCGATCAGTTTGAGGCGGCCGGGCTGGAAAGCCTGCCTAACAACTAGCATTAATAGGCTACCTATTGCGACGAGGTTGGCGGTACGTAAATCTGATAGAGCATGAGGTAGACGATTACCCCAGTTACCGAAACATAAAGCCAGATCGGCCAGGTCCATTTGGCCAGCCGCTTGTGGCGTTCGCGGTAGCCCTTCAGGCCAAGATAAATCGTCCAGATGGCCAGCACCGGCACGAGGGCAGCCAGCACGATGTGCGACGCCAATAGAACATAATAAAAATAGCGCACCGCATCCGAGGCAACTTGGGTGTCTGTGGGAAATTTCTTACTGAGGACATTGGCATGATAGGTCAAGTAGCTGACCAGGAAGACCATATTGATCGCGAAGGTGGCCAACATCATGTTCTTGTGCGCAACCTCGCGCTTTTGGCGGATGCAAATGTACCCGGCAATCAAGCACAGCGTCGCCAGCGCATTCAAACTGACATTGAGGTGGGGTAGCCAGTCGATCACTTGAGAGATACTTTCGCTTGGGAAGGGGGGTAATGGAACTGCCTTGCAGCCAGCGGCATCAGGACGCTTCCGCAGCGTCGGCTGGGAAGCTGCCCCCGGCTTTCAGCAGGGCCGCCATATCGCGTTGCAAGGCTTGCCATTGTTCGGGATCTGTCCAGGTGTAATAGGCATGAACCTTGCCCAACGCGTCCACCAGCACGAATTTTTCCGCGTGAAAGCGACGCATGACCGGCAGTCGATACATGTCGGAGCCCACGCGACGGATGTAGTTCAGCTCGCCGGTGAAAAACAACCACTGCTTGGAGTCGGCGCCAAATCGCTGTGCGTATTCGGCCAAGACCTGCGGACGATCAATTTCGGGATCGCACGATATGCTGACAAAGCGGATGGGCTGGCCGGCGAACTGCTCCTGAAGGAATTGGACTTTCTCATTTTGCTGAGTGCAGATCGAAGGGCAGAGGGTGAAGAAAAAGCTGGCTACATAGGGTTGGCCCTTCAGTTCCTCGCTGGACATCAATTGCCCCGAGCGCTCGATCAATTCAAAACCCGTCAGTATGCCGGGTTCGGCGGTTGTCGAATCACCGCTGGCCGGGGCTGCGCGAGTCGACGCGGATGCTCGCGTGCCATCGGCGGGGATTCTTTCGCCCTGCTCATTTTCCGTATAGGCATAGCCTGCCTGACCGCCAGATGGCTGCCAATCGCAGCCCGTTCCCGAGAGGACAGCCGCGAGTAAGCCGAGCATCCACAGTCGCAGGCAAACACACCGTATTCTCATTTTGAATCTCCGTTGACGATCGAGTTTGGCAGGTGGTCCAAGCACATCTCAGGCATCGTTTGATAAATGACTTTCTGATTTGTTCGCGATCATCACGACGGAGCGTGATGAGTACATTGAAGCGATCATCACGACGGAGCGTGATGAGTACGTTAAAGATGCGGCAGTTATTATCGAACGACGCATTGAGTCCCAGTGCTCGATCATTTCAAATCCCCTTTGGCTGGCCGCAGCACCATCCACCAAGCAGCCAGACAGGTGGTCAACAGGAACGCAAGCGTGACCAGCCAACTCGTCGCCAGCCCAGGGGTCCAAGCCGACTGTGTTGAACTGCCCACTCCCATCATTGTACGCAGTCCAGCGATGGTGTAACTCAACGGGTTGCAACGCATGATGCCATGCATGATCCATTGACCTAAAGGACTATCCTGGCTGGGGTAGGGGATGGGGAAAAATGCGCCACTCAGTAGCCATAAAGGCATCAGCACCAAGTTCATGATGGCATGAAAGCCCTGTGTGGACTCCATGGGCCAAGCAAAAAATACCCCCAATGCGGTGAGGGCCAAGGCGGCCAAGGACATCATCAGCAGCACGCCACCAATTCCCAGACTGACGGGAACCGCACCCATCGCCAGCGTGAGCCCCAAGAAGATGCAGGCCTGGGCCCAGGCGATCGCTCCTCCACCCAGGATCTTTCCTGCCGCAATCGTCCAGCGCGGCACAGGCGCCACCAGCACGTTCTGCAGGAATCCCTCACGACGATCTTCAATGATGGATATGGTGGTGAAGATGGCAGTGAACAGGAGAATGAGCACGAGAGTGCCAGGCAAATAATAGGTCATGAAATCTTGGTCGCCACTGCGGAAGGCGGAATGCATACCGGTACCAAATAACAACCAGAACAAGATCGGTTGTCCCAACGCACCAATCACACGATTGCGTTGACGAAAGAATCGCACCCATTCACGCCATACCAACATGCGCACGCTGCCCAGTGCGGGCGAGCTGCGCGACGGTTCCGACACTAATTCTTGGTCCGCTGTTGTCAATTGCTGGCTGGCCATGGTTTGTTCATTGAGCTGTTAAGGAAAGGGCTGCCGAGGGGCCGTCCGAAATTAAGTTACCGAATCAGCCGCAATGCGTTAGCGTCCGGTTCCACCAAAAACTGTGCGTTAAGTATGAGCGGCGACTGGCCTGGGCATTCATCGGTGTATGAATAATTCGGACTAGCGCCGTGTCGCTCACCGAAGCGCAACCTGTGAGCCAGGGATTGTGCAGTTGGACTGGGCGGCTTCTTCATTCTGGAATCGGATCTTCATTCCAAAATCGATGCCCGGTGCGAGCGACGAAGACATCCTCCAAGCTGGGTCTTCCTAGAGTCAGGGATTCAATGCGCTCGCCGAAAGTCTGTGTCAGTCCGACGACCAGGCTGGCCGCCTGGGGGCCGACCACTCGCAGTTGTTGGTCAACGCGCTGGGCAGTGATGGCTTGGTCTGCCAGCCAGGACAAGACGGCGGATGGTTCGCAAGTGTCGATGCTGAGAACCTGTTCGCCAACTTCGCTACGCAAATCACGCGGCCGACCGAGGGCGACCAAACTGCCGGCATGCATGATGGCGATGCGGTCGGCCTTGTCGGCCTCCTCCAGCAAATGGGTCGTCAATAACACAGTTACCCCATCCTGCTGTTGCAGTTCTTTGATTGCATGCCACATATCGAGTCTTGCCGCCGGATCTAGGCCAGTGCTGGGCTCATCCATCAATAGCAGTCGTGGGCGATGCAAAATACCCTTGGCCAGTTCCACCCGGCGTTTTAGTCCACCCGACAGATCTTGGGTGCGAGTTCGCAGGCGGTCGGCAATACCCAGCTGTCGCGTAACCTGTTCGATACGTTGACCGAGTTGCTGTCCAGCCAGACCGTAGAGCGCCGCCTGACAGCGAATGTTCTCCAGCACGGTCAATTTGGGATCCAAGCTGGGAGATTGAAAGACAACTCCCAGCATTGCCCTCACTCGCTCGGGCTGGCTGTCTACGCCCTGCCCGAAGACGGCTAGATGACCCGCTTGCACCCGCGCCAATCCGCTGATCAATCGGAAGAGCGTCGTCTTGCCGCTGCCATTGGGTCCGAGCAGGGCAAAAATCTCGCCTGACTCAACCCCTAGATCCAAGGACCGCAAGGCTACCTGCGGACCATAGGCGTAGCTCAGGGAACGCGCTTCCACCGCGAGGCAATCGGAAATCGGTTTTCGCGGCTGTGCTTGTTGCGGCTGTGCATCTTTGTCGTGGTTAGTCATGCGATCATTATCCCGCTATTGAGAATTTGGTCGAGGACATGCACAGAGTGAATGGCAGACGTCTTACGCGTTTTTTCACCTCGAGGCGTCTTTCCGAGACGCCGCTTCGCATGGCTTGCCTACAGCCTGCGTGTGTTGGGCAAGCTGACCACCGTGTCTTGCATCTGGCCCACGCGCGCCGAGTTTTGTCGGGCAAGCGGCGCCGGTTGCGGGCTGGATCCGCGTGGTGTGTCATATGGAGACCATCACACAGAACACCAAGCTGGCAATGCAGGCGATCCCCCAAACCCAGCTGACGAATCTGACGCGCTGAGGCAGGTCGCCTGCCGTCGACAGGTGCCCCGGGCGGCATCGCCACAGTCCAACCAGCAGGTAGACCAGCAGTACAACCTTGAAAATGAACTTGTTCAAAGATGGAAGGATGCCTCCGGGCAACCACTCAGGCAGTCGCAGCCACGCATGCGTTGCGTTCAAACCTGCCGGCAGCTCACGCAATGTCTGTCGCATTTCAAGTCGGCTCTCGAAGCGAGCCCTGGTCTTAGCGGCTGCTTGTTGCTGCGTTTCCAGTTGGGTCAGCTCGACGGCTAGTCGCGCCGTCTGGTCGCGTTGGGCCTCGCTTGTGGTTTGCTGCGAGTCGGTCGCGAGCCGCAGTTGCTCGGACAACGCGCTGCGCTGGGCTTGTGTTTGCTGCTGACGCGTGAGCGCCTCAGCCAAGCCCTGTTGCAACAAGATTGCCTCGCGATCCCAATAGTCCTCGACGCTGCTTGGGCAGGGCTCGCGCGGATGGATGGCTTGCGCCAACGCAACCAGGGCCGCCCGACGAAAGCTGTCGTCGGCGGCGGTGGCGTCATAGGCCGGGAATCCCGTGTGGCCCACGATGATCCGCGCCGTCCAATCCGCCAGGTCTGATTGCAAGCGGCCAACGAGGGCGCGCCTGTCGGGCCTTTCAACTTCCGCCGATTGCCGCAAGTGGGCCAAACGAGCCGAAACGGCTTTGAGGTAATTCAAATCGGCGGCAGCATGCGCTCTGCCGCCCAAGAGCAGGCTATGCTCGCGCGAGCTCCCTAGTTGGACAGCCAGAATGAAACAGGCTAGACCAGCGCACGCGGAGCTGGTCCGCAGCAGGGCTTGAGCCAACCGCTGGCGATCAGCCGAATACAGAGGTACTGCCATGCGGGCGGCCAGCCAAGCGCCGCCCAAGCAGATCACGACGAAAGAAAGGGACACGTCCTCAAGTCAGCCAACGCGATAACAGGATCAGTAGCATGGTCAGCGGCAGATGCAATAAACTCACATGCAGCATCCGCCGCGCGGTCTTCATTTCCGGTTGACGCACAAATCGCCAAGCCGCTAGGGTTTGCCACGCAGCCACTGCTACCGCCAAGATGCTCAGGCAAGTTCCTAGCACACCGTTGGGTGGGACGACGAAGAAGGCCAGTCCAATCAGTGCGAAGGAGCCCAGTAGGGCGTGCAGGGCGGCGCCCACGCCCGATGGGTCGGTAATCGTTATCATCTTGTAGCCCGCCGCTTGATACTGCTCGCGATACATGTAGGCGATCGCCATGAAGTGCGGCAATTGCCAGGCGATGACGACGCCCAAGAGCAACCAGGCTTGCAGGTCCAGCAGCGAATCGCCGGCCGCCGTCCAACCGATCCACACCGGCAAGGCTCCCGGCAACGTTCCCACCAGCGTGTTGGTCCAGCTGACAAGTTTCAATGGCGTGTAGACCCAAACGTAAAGAAACCAAGTTGCCAAGCCACAGCACATGGTCGGCAGATTGACCAGCCAGGCTAGATAGGCACAACCCACGACTACCAATAACCAGCCCATCCAGGCAGCCTGGCTGGAGGCGACCCGACCAGTCGGGATGGGACGTCGGCTGGTGCGTTTCATGACGGCATCGCGATCGCGTTCAAGCCATTGATTGAGAACGCTGGCGCTGGCAGCCACCATGGCTGTTCCCAGGCAGGCGTGGAAGGCGACCATCAGACTGGGCGAATTGCTGGCAGCCACCATAGCCACGACCACCGTCAGCAAGATCATGATCAGGATCCGCGGCTTGGTCAGCTCGATGAAGTAAGCAACGCGTTGCCGAATCGAGGGCAGGCTCAACGCTAGGGAGTTTGCAGTTTCCACTTTGGGAAGTACCTAATTAAATGCCGTTATTTGCACTGTGTGTTCAGTCGATGGTTGGCAGCCAAGGGCCGCATAGGCACATGCGCCTTGGTCTAAATGCCACTGACAATATAGTTGGATCGCGATCGCCAAGCCCTAAGTGCCGCCACGGTTGCCAAACTGATGATCAACGAACCGGTAGCCATATGGGCCGTGACGATAAGACTCTCGTTGTAGCCCTTAGCCTGGATAATATAAGCGGCCAGCCAGGAATTCGCCTCCTGCCAGGGCAATGCATAGTTTACGATCCAAGTCCCGATTCCCAAAGCGACCTGCACCAAAACCAGCACGACCAACAGCAAACTTGGGGTCCGCACGCGGCCCGGCAAATGGCGGCTGAGGCCCGCGCCAGGCCCAAAACGAGGGCCAAAATAAGCACCAAACCGGCAAAACTCAGATGCAGGTGCACAAAACCAGTGAACAGATTGGCTGGCGTGGCGGCCGTGACATGCCGCAATTGAGCCCCCAAAACCAGTTGAAAATAGCTGGCGAGCAGTAGGATCGTGGCCAGCCAAACCAGGCTGAGACGAGTGCTCGGTGGAGCGTCTGCGGCGTCGCCTGCGTTGGAACGCTGCAGCCACCACCGCGAACTCATGACCGCCGTGGCGGTGGCCATGGCAAAGAACAGAGGGCCCGTACAACCGTGGATCATGGCAGCCGCCCGCTCGTCGAGCAGTACCCGAAATCCACCCAAGGCGCCTTGGGCGATGACGGCTGCCAACACAAAAACCGTCCACCAGCGAAACCAGCCGCGCGGATCCGAGCGAAAGGTAGCCACGACCAGAGCAATCGACAACAGGCCCGCCAGACTACCCAGCAGGCGATGGCTATGCTCGACCAGCAAGTCAAAGGGACCATAAATCCAGGTTGCCGCCGGGTAGGCAAACATATTCCAGCCGTAGGTCCCTGGCCAATCGGGCACGGCCATACCCGCGTCGTAGGTTGTCACCAGGCCGCCAACCCAAATCAAGGGGAAAACCGCCACGGTCAGAATGACTGCCAAGCTATGCACCAACCGGTGATAGCCGATCGATGGCCCGGATGCTTGCGGTGAGTAGGATTCGCCCTTCATGCGCCCGACTCCTGCTGGCTGGTCGGCGAGCCCTGCAAGTCCAGGCTCAGCGATTCTTGGGGCAGGCTCAGCAGATAATTCACCAAGTCCCAGACTTGTGATGTGTTCAGCCCAAGTGGATTGTCCGGTTGCAGCGGTATGGCCGGCATAGGCGTGCCTTCGATTCCATGCACGATGCGATAATAAAGATCCAAGGGCCGACCACCTCCGCGATAAATCCCGCTCCGCAGATCGCGAGGCAGGATGTTCCGAGGCTTGAGGGCCCCCAATGCGAGCATGGGTTGCAGTGCCTGCTTGTCTTGTGGGTCGAGGCCACACAAAATGCTCCAGTCCTTGGTCCAGTCGTCGTAGTCTTGTGTCAAACCATCCCCCATGGCTGTCATGCCGTGACAGCGTGCACAGCTAGCCACGGGACCTTGAAACAATTGCCTTCCACGCTCCACCGAAGCGGCTAACTGCTCGTTCGATGCCCCGCCGCCAGTGCCTTCCGGGCCGTAAATCGGAAAGTCCTGAGGTGGACCGGTGACCTCAGGCACTTGGTGGCTGGCCTCAGCCCAGCGCGTAGCCTGCCGCTCGACCTCGCGTTCAACCAGGCTCCACTGCTCGGCGAATTCGTCGGCATCGCTTGCTTCCCCTTGCAGGTCTACTAACCGCTCTCCGCCGGGATAATCAACGTTGAAAGCGGCCTCCGTCAACAGGCTGCGTTCGATTTGACCGCGCAGCGAGAGATAGATGACATAATCAACCAAGGCCTCGATATCGTCTTCCTTGAGTAAGGCAAACGAGGCCATACTCGTTCCCGGGATACCCTGGCGAATGGTCCGCTTGAGATCTTCGCGTGTCGGCTTGACACCCAGGGGCGTCGATTTTGTTTTGAATTTTCCCAGCCGAAAATCCCGTGGATAGGGATTGAGCAAGCGGGCTACGGGACCAAGCCCATCGCCGCTGGTTCCATGGCAGGCGATGCAATGCTTGCGATATAAGCCAAAGTGCCTGTCCTGCTCGTCACTGCTCACCGGCCCTGCCGCCCTTTGCAATCGCTCTACCGAGACCAATTGTCCTACGTCTGACTCCGCACTCAGGAAATCTGGCCAGGTTGGAGCGTCGGGCGTTCCAAACAAACGTTCTAAAATGGCTTGAACATCTGCAGACGCCAAATCCAAATCGCTGTTGCTCTCCAGCTCCATCCGCTTGACGAAAACGCGATTGGCGGTGAAGTGATCCACTGGCGGCGCGCAGCCCACCGCCAGCAAGCACAACAGCCCAAGCACTCCGGCCCGCCCTCCAGATTTGTTGAATGCACGCATATTCTGGTTTCGCCTATCGAAAGAATACGTTTTAGTCAAACAGTTGTAGGACGAGTTGCCTAGTGAAAAACAGTGGGGCAAAGCGTCGCACAGGTTGAGGTCGTGCGGCGTGAGGGTTGTTGCTGAGCAGAGATTTCAGTAGCTCTCCCCACCCGCGTAGCGGATTCCCGAGGGGAGAATCGGCCGTCATTCGGCCGGAGAGGGGGTCCTGCTAAGGCCGCGAACCCCTCGTCGCTCCCGCTCGGGCGCCCAGTGCACTGCCCCCAAAGTCTCTCACCTTTATCGATTCTGGCTCCCTTCTCCACCCGGTACTCCGGGGGAGAAGGGTTGGGGATGAGGGGGCTCAAAGAGTCCGCAGCATCAAGGCCTGTTTCATCGAAATGCTCCAACTCAACCGCTTTCCGCCCGATCTTGCCCCTCACCCCCCATCCCCCTCTCCCCGAGTACAGGGCGAGGGGGAGCCATTTTTTTTCGCCATAAGCGAGGTAGAACACCGGCGTGGAGTGCCCCCGGTATGGCCGCAATGCACGAGGAGTTGGGGATGAGGCTGCCTGATAGCTGACTGCGGAGCGGGGCCACTGGCCAGCCAATGCACCCTGCCCGGGAATACGGACACTAGCCAGCGAACTTCGTCTAGTCGAACTTTCCGCTTGCCACGCAGCATCCAGCCTTGGGGCGGCGGGCTGGGATGGATTGTCCGCCGAAAGGCAGGTCTCCCCATTAACCGGGTGCAAAGGAAATCTCTTCGATTTCGTCGAGTTCGAGCAAGTAGAATAAATCGCAACCGCAGTGTCCGGTCGCGCCGAGTGGCTTGGGGATGTGCCTGAATCCGAGTCGCTGGTAGAGGCGGTTGGCCGCCTCCATGCGGCGCAAGGTTTCTATATACATGAAGGCATACTCCCGCACTCTGGCTTCGTTCACCAGCAATTCGGCCAAGATGCGTCCGGCTCCTTGGCCCCGAGCCTCGGGCAGGAAATACATCTTCTTCAGTTCACAGGTCAGCTCATCGCCACTGGCTAATTGGGCCAGGCCGCCACATCCCAACACTCGCTCGGCCTGGGTGATAACGTAATACACGCTGCGCGGATGCTGGTAGGCTTGGTACATGGAATCCACTTCGGGATCTTCGATGGAGAAGCCCGAACCGACTGCACCGAATTCGGTCATCACGCTGCGGATAATTTCCGCCACGGCAGCATTGTCGCGGTGCTCAATCTTACGAATGGAGAATTGGCTCATGTAATTTTCTACTATGGCATAGTTCGGCAACTTCAAGGATGATGTATCCTTAGCCAGTCCACGCTGACAACGGAACCTGTATTGATGCAGTCTGACGATTTTGTGCGCGTTACCGCTGCCTGTCATCGCACATTTGTTGCCGATCCGCAAGCCTGTGCGCGTGCGGCCGTGGAAATGCTGGGAGAAGTTCGCGATAGCCAGGTGGTTGTGTTCGGCGAGTTGTCACTGACGGGTTACACCTGCGGAGAACTGTTCGCGCAGGACCAGCTGTTGAAGGCTGCCCTGGAGGGTCTCCATACGTTGGCCGAGGCCACGCGAGGCAACTCCCAATTGGTCGTGGTGGGCCTGCCACTGCGGGTCGCGGATCGCTTGTACAATGTGGCGGCCGGGTTGGCTGACGGCCAGTTGGTAGCCTTGGTACCAAAGCAGTATCTTCCCAATTATCAAGAGTACTACGAGGCCAGGTGGTTCTGCCCCGCCGACGGTAGTGAGTCGCCGAGCGTGGAACTGGACGGATTTGGCGAAGTGCCTTTTGGAATCGACCTGCTCATTCAACGCGGGCGGTTGGTGGTAGGGATCGAGCTGTGCGAGGACCTGTGGATGCCCATTCCGCCCAGCAGTCTGCAAGCGACTGCCGGTGCACAGTTGCTGCTCAATTTGTCTGCCAGCAATGAATTGGTAGGCAAAGCCGCCTGGCGCGAAACGCTCGTCCGCAGCCAGTCCGGGCGTTGTTTAGCGGCTTATGCCTATGCCAGTGCGGGGCCCACGGAATCCACCACGGATATCGTATTTGGCGGGCACTGCATGATCGCCGAGAACGGTAGCTTGCTGGCTGAATCCGAGAGGATTGGTCGAGAGGGTTGTGGGTGGATTGAAAGCACGCAGGCGACCACGGATATCGATTTGCAACGCCTCGCGCATGATCGCCAGGTGTCGGTCAGTTGGCAACATGCCAGCAAGCGTTCGGCCATTGCCTTCCGTCGCGTCCACGTGCCTGGTGGTCAACATAGCGACGGCGGGCGAAGAAGCATTTCTGCCGCGCCATTCGTGCCTAGCGAGGATGCCGAGTTGCACGAGCGATGCGCCGAAATCTTCGGCATTCAATGCGCCGGGTTGGCCAAGCGCGTCGGACGATTACCCACGACGGAACGCTTGAACATCGGCGTTTCAGGTGGGCTGGACAGCACGCTGGCGCTGCTGGTCGCGGCCAAGACCTGCGTGCGTCAGGGGTGGCCCAGCACGCGTGTGGCGGCCATTACCATGCCCGGTTTTGGGACGACGTCGCGGACGCTGAAGGCGGCCCGACAATTGATGCAACACTTGGGCGTTACTGCCGATGAGATCGATATTCGACAATTGTGCCTGGACACCTTTGTAGGCTTGGGGCACCGTCCGTTTGGAATTGACCCCCAAGGGATGAGCCTGCCGCAGTTTGTGTCGGCCGTGCAAGCTATTGCACCCCAGGATCGGCATGATTTGGTATTTGAGAACGTCCAGGCACGGGTGCGGACGCTGTTGCTGATGAGTCGCGGTTTTGTGCTGGGCACCGGTGATTTGTCAGAACAGGCGTTGGGCTGGAGCACCTACAATGGCGATCACATGTCCATGTACAACGTGAATACGTCGATCCCCAAGACCCTGGTCAAATTCCTGGTGCGCTACGTGGCCACGCACGAGTTCCGAGGGCCAGCGCAAACGGTATTGATGGATATTGTGGCATCCCCGATTTCTCCTGAATTGTTGCCTGCCGATCATGAGGGCAATAGCCAGCAGTTGACGGAGAAGGCAATTGGCGACTACGAGCTGCATGACTTTTTTATGTACCACCTGCTGCGTTTCGGCGCACGGCCCAGCAAGATCCTGCAGCTCGCCTCGCTGGCTGAGTTTTCCAAGCCTTATACTGCCGCGGAAATTCGCGATACCCTGCGCAACTTTATCCACCGTTTTTTCAAGAATCAATTCAAGCGCTCGTGCGTACCGGATGGACCCAAGGTGGGTAGCGTGAGTCTGTCTCCGCGCGGCGATTGGCGGATGCCCAGCGACGCCGACGCCCATGCCTGGCTGCGTGACTTGGAGGAAGGGGCGTGAGCGGGACACGACGCTTCTGTACCGATGAGCAACGTCAGCTGCTGGTCAGCAACTGGAAAGATCCCTCCACCACCGGCGATGCGCTCACACCCATGCGGCGCATTGCGCTGGGTCTGATTATCCTGATCGCTATCCTGGTCATCGCCGTGGTTGGCTACGTGCTCAGCGGCTGGAGTTGGTTGGACAGTCTATACATGGTGGTCATCACCGTTTCCGGCGTGGGCTATCAAGAGGTAAACCAAATTGACACACCCAGCTTGCGCTGGTTGACGATTGCCTTGATCGTCTGTGGTTACATGGCAACTATCTACACTGTTGGTGGATTCGCACAACTATTGATCGATGGCGAATTGCAACGCATCTTGGGAGTGAGACGAATGCACCGCGAGATTGATCGGCTCAATCATCATGTGATCATCTGCGGTTTCGGCCGCATGGGAAAGCAACTCGCCGAGTCCCTGGCCAGTCGCGGCAAGCCGCTGATCGTGGTCGACCAAGACTCAGCCCGTGTCGAGGAGGCGCGGAGTTACGGTTGTCTGACGCTACAAGGTAATGCCACCGAGGAATCGACGCTCAAGGCAGCCGGTATCGAAAGGGCAAGATTTTTGACCACCGTGCTGAGCGATGATGTAACCAACCTGTTTATTACCCTGACCGCCCATGAGCTGAATCCCAAGTTGGATATTTTGGCCCGCGCCGAACAGAGCAGTTCGATCAAGAAACTGCGACAGGTGGGGGCCAGCAAAGTCATCCTGCCGGCCAGCATCGGCGCCGACCGACTGGCCAACATGATTCTGCGACCTAGCGCGGAATCGCTATTGCAAAAAGCCGAGTTGCCCGAGGGGCTGAACGGAGACTTGGCCTCGATCGGACTGAAACTGGATGAACTCGAGATTCAGCAGGGCAGCCCACTGATCGGCGGCACCCTGGTCGATTTCCAAGCCCGTTGCAGCAATCGTTTTCTGGCGGTGGCGGTCCGCAGAGCGGGGGAAGTGCAGCTAAATCCAAACCCGGATTTGCTGCTGCACGATGGCGACAGTGTGGTCATCCTGGCTCACCAAGCTGAAATCGAGCAACTGTGTTCGAAGTTTGTGTTGCAACACAATGAACCGGAGCAGGACAGCCTGGATCATTTGAGCTCGATCGGCGAATCCTAAGCTTTGTCCCAAAAGGGGTCTGACCCTCTCCGGCGAGGCCAAAAACAAGTGTAAATTCGACTCGCCTCCAAAGGGTCAGACCCCTTTGGGGACAAAGCCTAGAACAGGTAGATAAATGCTGCTAGAACTTGGGCCGCGAAAGTTCGCCCCATTGCCTGAGTGTGGACGGTCCGTTTTGCTGGCTGCTGGCACAGCCCGCTTGGTGAACCCACAAAATCGCAAGTAAAAACATTATCCAACGTGCCATGCTCGATCTCCGGTAGAGTGACATGCGGCAGGAATAACGGAATTCAATTCCTGCTGCAATACCGATCCAGACGCGATACCATATGCAGTCAGATTTCCACGGAATGCTCGCATATACAATCGCGACGCGCAAGTGAGTGTGTCGCCGCAAGTCGCTTACTCGCTTGCGATTCGTGCCAGGTAGATATTCCAAAATGCGGCATTCCAACTGGGGGTCGCGCAGCGCCGCACCTTCGATTCAGAACCTGTTCGACTACCTTGGGGTAAGAAAGTCCATTGCCAATTCCAATTGGAGTTCGCGAGTTTATAAACCACCTGCCCCCGGCAATTACTTGATTTCTCGGACGCGGATATCGCGCCAGCGAACTTCGAAGGGACCCTGATCGCCAACGCCGTGCACCTGCAGGCCGATGAAGCCTTGCTGGAAGCTCTCGGGATCATAGATGTCTTCAATCTTTTGGCCGTTGATCCAAGTCTGGATGCGTGGGCCCACGGTGCGCACGATAAAGCGATTCCAGCCATCATTCTTAAAGACATCCGTGACCGGTTGTTGAGGACTCAGCCAGCCGCGAGCGGTGCCTTCGCCATAGACATAACCGGCTTCGCCTGGGCCCGTTTCAATTTCAACTTGAGGGCCATGTACCCGCCCATTGTTGAACTCGGCCAAACTCTTGGAACGAATTTGCACTCCCGAGTTGAGTCCTTCGTCGACTTGAACTTCGAAGGTTAACTCAAAATTGGCGTAGTCTTTGTCCGAGCACAAAAACGAATTGGGACTATTTTTGGCGGAGTGTCCGACAACGCAGCCGTCGGCGGCTTCGTAGGTAGCCAAGCCATTCTTTTGTGACCAGCCGCTCAGGTCTTTACCATTGAAAATACTCACAAACTCGTCGGCCTCGATGTTGGGAATCTTTGAAAAATCGACCTGATCACCACCGGGCGGAGGTGTCAGATCCAAGGGCGAGCGCATGACGGGTTCTTTGGAACTGAGCAATGCCGCGGTCACGGCGGGTTGGGTAACAGAGCCTGTGGCTGCCCACTCGGCCCCGCGTTGCAGAGTTACTTGGAAGGCCGCACCGCTCATGGACTTGGCGTCATGTCCCAGGGTTGTATGGAACACGCGACCCTTTCCAAATTCGATAACCATCAAGATCGGCTCGTGCTCACCGGTGCCACCCGTATCGCGGTTGCTGAACGCCGTCGCCAGGATTTGCATGTTGGTGGCCGGTCCGCGCAATTCCGCATAGAGTTCATCCTCGGCTTGCATCCACGAGCTGGGAATGCCGCGGGTGATGGGATGCCCAGCTTCGCGGACGATGACCTCGAAGGGATGGCGCCTACCATGGCTGCCGCCGCGACCGGCTTGCGTGTCGCGTTCGAAGCCAGCCTCGCGCCAGCGAACATAGGGGCCGTCCTTTTCGGTGCGTCCGCCCCAGCCGCCCAGACCAATCATTTGGTTGTACTCCGGCCATGCGGGAAAGGAATTGTCGGCAGCATGCACGCAGACAAAACCGCCGCCGTTGCGTACATAATCGACGAAAGCCGTATTGGTCGCTGCGGGCCAAGGCGTTCCGTTGTAATTCGAGACCACGACATCGAAGTCGGTGAACTTGGGCTGAAACTTGGACATGTCACCATTTGCGGCGGGCGCGGTCGCTACTTCACACGAAAACCTGCCGGTACTCTCGAGGACTGCCTTGATGAGTGGTGTGGTCTCCTGCCATTTGTGGTTGTTCTGGCCATCGATGATCAAAGCTCGATAAACGGGCTCCTGGCCGCTGGCGGTAAAGAAACAGACGCTGCACAGTAGCACGCAAATCGTGGCTAGCGAAATGGATGGTTTCATGATGGTTCGTGGGGGTTGAGAGGAGGCATGGGTATATCGAACACAATTCAGCTCGCAGCTACAGGGCAGGGCGGGAAGGTCGGTAGCGAACTTTATCCAATTGTGAATGCTTGCCGCCGCGAATGCAACGCATCGCGCTCGCCCAGCCAGTCCAGCCCTGGCCCTTCGTTCGTAGTTCCGCCTTCAGGTGACGCGTTCATCGGCTGCCCGGCGGAAGGGACTCGCTTCAAGCCGCCTGGAAGGCGGACCTACAAACGTGGAGAAATAAGTCACTTGAACTTCGAACTGGAACCCCCCCCGTTGGTAGCCAGTACCAGTGGGGGTCGAGGTGCTGGCCTGGCTTAATCAGCTAGCCAGCGGAAAGCAGCCGTTTCCAGCCGCCTGAAGGCGGACCTACGAACAGCTAAACTGAAGAATTCGTCCGTTTTGCTTGCCAAGCGAATCCATTGCAAACTCGATTTGGTGTTGTGTCCGGCAGCGATGCGGTTATACTCCCGCGTTCGTTTGGCAGCCAACATAATATTTAGTCTTTATAGTCGAAAAGTCTTGGGGAGCCGCTGATGGCCCGTCAATGTGCAGTTTGTGGTAAGCAGGCCTCGGTGGGCAATAGCATCGAGATTCGTGGCAAGGCCAAGTATCTTGGTGGTGTGGGTACCAAAGTAACCGGTATCACGCGACGCAAGTTTAAGCCCAATTTGCAAAGCGTCAAAGTGGAATTGCCCAGCGGCGAGCACAAGCGATTGCAGGTCTGCACGCAGTGCATCCGCAGTGGTGTGATTCGCAAAGTCGTCAAGCAGAAGCCGTTTGCGCTGCCGGCCGTTAAGTAGGCAATATGCAACTCTCAACCGATGATGTGCGGAAGGTCGCCGAGTTGGCTAAGCTGGAGTTCAGCGATGCCGAAATCGATCAGTTTACCGAACAACTCTGTCGCATCGTGAGTCTGGTCGAGCAATTGTCTGAAGTCGATACCGAGGGTGTCGAGCCGATGGCCCATCCCTTGGATGTGCATTCCGCCATCCGCTCCGACGAGTTGCAGCAAGGGTTATCCCGAGAGTCTGCACTTGCCAATGCACCCAACAGTGATGGCGAGTATTTTCTTGTTCCGCCGGTGCTGCGTGTTGGTTGAGAAGCGAACTGTGCAACGCGCCGCGTCCCCGCCAGTGTCTGAACTGCCCTGAGCGCTCGCCATGAACCTCGAAGAACTTTCCGCAGTTGCCCTGGGCCAGCAGATTGCCACGCGTGCGATCTCTAGTCGCGAGGTCACGGCCTATTTTCTGGAACGCATCCAACGCTTGGAGCCGGACATCCATGCGTTCTTGGAGGTGGATGCGCAAGCGGCATTGCGGCGAGCCGAATTGGTTGATGAACAACTCGCCAGAGGAGTGCCGCTCTCGCCGATGGCTGGCGTGCCGATTGCCATCAAGGACGTCCTGTGCATCCAGGACCAGCCCACTACCTGTGGTTCGCGGATGCTGGAGGATTTCCGGCCTCCCTATTCGGCTACCGCCGTCCAGCGTTTGCTGGATGCGGGGCTGGTGCCGATCGGCAAGACGAATATGGACGAATTTGCCATGGGAGGCAGCACCGAAACCGGATTCCGGGGTTGCACGCGCAATCCATGGGACACGCTGCGTACACCGGGCGGCTCGAGTGGTGGAGCGGCGGCGGTGTTGGCCGCCGGGATGGCTCCGCTGTCCATCGGCTCGGATACGGGCGGATCGGTGCGCCAACCGGCCGCCTTCTGCGGTGTGCTGGGGCTCAAGCCAACCTATGGTCGTGTCAGTCGTTATGGCTTGATTGCCTTTGCCAGCAGTCTGGATCAAATCGGCCCGCTTGCGCATTATGTCGAGGATTTAGCTGCCAGCCTGCAGTTGATTTGCGGGCATGATCCACGCGACAGCACCTCGCTGAAGGAATCTGTTCCTGACTTTAATCAGGCGCTAGGCGGACCGCTAAAGGGCATGCGTGTAGGCCTCATTCGCGAACACCTGGACAGTCGTTCCTTGCATCCGTCGATCCATGAGGCCGTGGAACGCGGACAGCGCAAGTTGATTGAATTGGGGGCACAAGTGGTGGATGTGCACATGCCAAGTACGCAATACTCGGTGGCCACCTATTACTTGGTTGCACCCAGCGAGGCCAGCGGAAATCTGGAACGTTATGACGGGGTGCACTATGGCTTTCGCCGCTACGGCGACGCTACTGCGGCGGTACCACTGGATGCCATGATCGCTCGCAGTCGCAGCCAAGGTTTCGGCGATGAAGTCAAACGACGCATTATGCTCGGCACCTTTGCCCTGAGCGCCGGTTACTACGATGCCTACTACAAGAAGGCGCTGCAGGTCCGGCGACTTGATCGCTGGCGACTACCAGCGTGCATTTGAGAAGGTTGACGTGTTGCTCGGTCCGGTAACGCCCGAACCGGCTTTTAAGATTGGCGAGAAAGTTAATGATCCCGTTCAAATGTACTTGGAAGATCTGTTTACTGTAGGTGCGAATCTGGCCGGAGTTCCCAGTCTCTCGGTACCGGCCGGCTTCACCGCCGAGGGACTGCCCGTCGCCATTCAGTTGCAAGCCCCCGCGCTGGGCGAGGCGCGCCTGCTGCAGTTTGCCTATGGGCTGCAGCAAGCCGGATTCTTCAAGCCAAGCGTGCATGCGCCCTGAAACTCGCCCGCATAAAGGGGACTCTCGGTGGGGACAACCGAGAATTCCCGCCGAGGATCATAACAGTAGAATTCGCGATGGGGACAGGTGCAGGCACCGCTACAGAATCCACAACACGCTGGCGAAAGTTGAGTCATGACGGAAGCTCCCTATAAGATCGTGATTGGCCTGGAGGTCCACGTGCAACTCGCCACGCACAGCAAGCTGTTCTGTGGTTGTTCGACGGAATTCGGCGCGCCGCCCAATACACAGGTGTGTCCCGTGTGTCTGGGGCTGCCCGGTGCGTTGCCGGTGATGAACCAACGGGCTGTTGAATTGGCCCTCCGCACGGGTCTGGCGCTGGACTGCAAGATCCCTCCGGTCACCAAATGGGATCGCAAGAACTATTTTTATCCTGACTTGCCGAAGGGATATCAAATCAGTCAATTTGACCAGCCGATATGCGGCCAAGGTCACCTAGACTTCCCCAATCCCGACTCTCCTGGCGAGAATTTGCGGGTGCGGCTGATTCGCGCCCACCTCGAGGAGGATGCGGGCAAAAGCCTGCACGACGAAGCGGCAGGCAAGTCCGACAGCCGCATCGACCTCAATCGAACCGGTACGCCGCTGTTGGAAATCGTATCCGAGCCGGATATCCATTCCGCTCAAGCTGCGAAAGCCTACCTCACCGAATTGCGGCTGTTGCTGACGTACTTGGGGGTCTCGGATTGCAATATGCAGGAGGGCAGTCTGAGAGCGGATGCCAACGTCAATCTGCACATTCCGCAGGCAGGGGGCAAGGTGGCGACTCCCATTGTCGAAGTCAAGAACCTGAACAGTTTTCGGGCGGTTGAACGCGCGCTGCAGTATGAAACTCAGCGGCAATATGAACAGTGGAAAAGGACAGGGCAGACCATCAACGATGCGCCCAAGCAGACGCGGGGTTGGGACGACGGGGCTGGCGTGACCCTGCCTCAACGGGAGAAGGAAGAGTCGAGCGACTATCGCTATTTCCCTGACCCGGATCTGATCCCGCTGCGCATTTCCCAGGAGCAGCTCGATCAACAGCGCGCCCAGATTGGAGAATTGCCTGCCAGCATCCGCGGGCGACTTGAAAGCCAGTTGGGGCTCAAAGCCTATGACGCAGACGTTCTGGTGTCACAGGGCAGGGGAGTGGTCGAGTATTTTGGCGCAGCTGTTGCCGCCGGAGCCAATGCCCGACGAACGAGCAGCTGGATTCAGCAGGACATTTTGCGGACACTAAACGAACGCAATATGGCCATCGAGGCATTTCCCATCCGCCCGCCACAGCTGGCCGAGTTACTAAAGGCCATCGAAGAAGGCCAAATCGACAATTCGCGAGGCAGGGATGTTTTTCAGCATTGGCTGGAGCATCCTATGCAGGATTTGGATGCCGCCATGGGCGCGCTGGGCATTGCCGCCGTGGATCAGGGCGAGTTGCAGGCGCTGTGCCGCGAGTTGCTCATCGAGCATCCGCAGGTCGTCGAGCAGGTCAAGGGCGGCAATCTCAAAGGGCTGGGGGCGCTGATCGGAGCCGCTAAAAAGAAAAATCCCAACGTGGATCCCAAATTGGTTCGCGAACTGTGCCAGCAGCTGATCATGGCCGACGGCGGCTAGGCTTTGTCAAAGTTTCTTTTGGGGATGGAAGGGAAAAAGGGGTCGGACACCAAAAGCCGGAACGGCCCTTCGGGTGCTATCGCACTTTTGGTGTCCGACCCCTTTTTCCCAACGCATGTCTAACCCAATTTTTATTCCTGACAAAGCCTAGTGCTTCGTCCAGACTTTGAATTTAGGGTTACTGTTATTCCGCTCTCACGAGTAGAACCATTGTCTCAATCGTTTTCAGAGCGATTGGGACAATCGGGTCTACTCTCGCAACCCCAGCAAGATAAGTCTGGACAGAGCACTAGCTAGTATTTTGACGCAGCTTGAACATAGTGGCTCGCTGGTACCCACCGAGAGTCACAGCGGGGACCGCCGTGCCACATTGTTGCCGTGCCCGCAAACCAAACTGCGGCTAGCGTTTGGTGATGCTACCACCGAGCAATCGCATGGCTGCGATGGCCGCGTCGGTGTGCGGGTACTGGGCGATCAGCGCATTGAGCTGTCTGTCGCGGGCTTGTGGATTGTCCTCGCGCTCGGCATTTGCCAACAGTGGCTGTGCCCGCAGCTCTTCGCGTTGCTGCAATGCCTGCAGTTCCCTCAAGAGTGCCTCACGCTGGGCCGTGGGCTGGTTGTCGGCAACATAAAAAAAGCGAAACACGGCGACTTGGTCCGTGAGCGATACGGATTGCTCGATCACTTTCGAGGATGCTCCCCAATTCGGCCAACAGCTCGAATTCGCTTCTTGCCGAGGGTGCTCCGCGGTGGACCTGGAACATATTGACCAGCACGGTGTAGCGTCCCCAGGGAGCTCCACTAATCCAGCGGATGTTCTCCACCGGTTCGTTAGATTCACCATCGACATTCATATCGACGTCGAGCATTCCTTTGCACTGGGACCGCCTATGCAAGTGTGAAATGCGCTCCCCCGACGGGGCAATCACATGCAGGTCGACATCGTTGATATTCGCCCATGCCAGAGCGAATTGGACTTCGCCGGTCTTGCCACCCGCCTTGCCAACGCGGGCCTGAATGGCGGCACCGGCCTGGGGAATCGTCGAGGAGCTAGCCTGAGCGGCAGCTGCCGGTGATTCCGGTTGCTCGGCAATGGCGGCAGCCAATGCAATCTGGGTAGCCAGCGTTGAGCTGTGAGCCTGGGGCTGGGCTGCTGCCAGTTGCAAATCCATACTCAAGCCAGGTCGGGAGGGGGACTCTAACAATTCGGCAACCGGTGACTCCAATTCAAAAGCGGGCATCTGATCCAGGCTTGCTTGGGAGTCAAGGGTTTGGGTAAAGGTCAGTTTGGAACCCAAGCTGCTACCGACATTCAGCGAAATCAGACTTAGCAGCAGCAGTGCCGCCAAGTGCAGGCAGGCACTGAGTCCAAAGCCCAACGCTCGGTCGCGCTTGGTTTGCCTGTTGCTGATTGGTGTGGAACTCATGGCGAGCCCTAACAGTTCGTCGTGTCTAATCGACGTGGAATTCTGCTACGCGTACTACTACGATTGTATGGACGGCAAGCCGCAAAGCCGCCGATCTACTCTAGTTAGCCAGAAGAAACCAGCCGCAACTCGATGACCTTAGCTTGGGATGTTTCGTTAGATATGTCAAACATCATCACCTTGTTGACGGACTTTGGATGGTCAGACAGTTATGTGGCACAGATCAAGGCGGTGATTCTCAGCCGAACCGCGGCGGCGGTGCAAATCGTCGATATCTCGCATCAGGTACCGCCGCAGGATATTCGCTGGGGGGCACGGCTGCTGAGCGAGGCCGCCATGCTCTTTCCGCCAGGCACCGTACACGTGGCAGTGGTCGACCCGGGAGTGGGGACGCACCGCCGCATCGTGGCTGCGGAAATTGAGGATCAATTTTTCGTTGTCCCGGATAATGGTCTGCTCAGCCTCATCCTTGACTGCTACTCATTGAAGCAAGCTCGCAGCGCCGAAAACCCAGAGCTCCGTTTGGGAACCGTCAGTTCGACCTTTCATGGACGCGACATTTTTGCTCCGCTGGCTGCCTACCTGGCGACCGGTGGCAATTTGGCAGAGGTTGGGCCACCGGCTGGCGATCTGCAGCGACTGGATTTCCCACAGCTCTCCTGGTTGGAAGAGGGCGAACTGGTGCTCCGCGTTGCCGGCGTCGATCATTTTGGCAATATTTTGAGCGATGTCTCACCCGCCATGCTTCGCCAACTTGGGGAGGCTGATACCTTTTTATTGGGGGTGGGGCGAGATTGGTTGGTGCTCAACAGGGTCGAAACCTATGCTGAAGCCCCACCTGGCAGCCTGGTTGGCCTTGTCAATTCCCAAGGTAAATTCGAGATTGCTCTGACCAATGGTAACGCGTCAAGCCAGTTGCACTCTGGCAAAGGAGCGATACTCCGGCTGCGGCGTCATCCTCAGTTGGAAGAATGAGCTGGCACGATGGGAGTTTGTTAATTCTGCGGGCAGTCTTGAAACTTTACCGCAGGAGCGGCAAGCTTGATACAATTTCTGCCAATTGGCTTGGCGGCGGAAACGCAATGGAGATGCAGTCGCCGTTTCAGGTGCGTCAAGAGGACAGATCTTTTCCATGTTGCGGGGATCCTCAGTGTCACGAACTTTGACCGGCAAAGTTGTTGCGATCGACGAGACGGGTAACCTCATTACCGACATTCCGGTTGAGAGTCTGGCTGGTGCACCCCAAGATGCTTCGCTGCGCGTTGTCGTTGACGAGCACGAAACCTATGGATTGTATCCGGTCAATCATGCTCAGCCGCCGATGACGTTAGTGGCGATTGTCGATGTGCAGGGTGCGCTGCGGATTATGCTCACTGAAGACAGTGCAAGTGCCATGCTTGGTGTTCGCGTGGGAGCACCCGTCGAAGTTCACTGGTAGGCAGCGCTCGCGCTGCGATTCTCTCAAGACCGGCAGTTCAGCCTATGACTCCCAACGAGCTTGCGTCCTTTGACCGCGAGCACTATTGGCATGCCTTTACGCAGATGTCGGAGTATGAACCGCTGATCATCGAGCGCGCCGAGGGCGTGTGGCTGGAGGATGTACAGGGACGCAAGCTCCTGGACGGTGTCAGCAGCATGTGGTGCAACGTGCACGGCCATCGCCATCCCAAGATCGATGCTGCCCTGCGTGCCCAGTTGGACCGCGTAGCCCATGTAACCTCGCTGGGCATGAGTAATCCGACTTCGATTCAGCTGACAAAGTGTTTGGTGGAACGTTCACCGGCGGGTTTGGAGTGTGTCTTTTTTAGCTCTGACGGTGCGAGTTCGGTTGAGGTTGCTCTCAAGTTAGCCTTCCAGTACTGGAGGCAGTGTCCGCAACCCCAGCCTAGTCGCGATCTGTTCATGGCTGTCGGCAACGCCTACCACGGTGATACCTTGGGTAGTGTTAGCGTGGGTGGAGTAACTCGATTTCATGGCATGTTCGCGCCTTTGCTCTTCGATGTGGTGCGCGGTCCATGTCCCGACACCTATCGCCTGCCACAGGGGATTGCCGCACAGCAAGCCGCCGAGCACTACCTGGCAGAATATGAGCAGTTGATGGAACGCTTTGGCGAGCGCATTGCGGCCATCATTGTCGAACCGATCGTGCAGGGCGCGGCAGGCATCGTCAAGCATCCGGCCGGATTCTTGCGCAGGTTTGCGTCAATTAGCCGATCGCTACGACACGCTGTTGATTGCGGATGAAGTTGCGGTGGGAATGGGGCGCACCGGCAAGCTTTGGGCATGCGAATGGGAAGAGGTTTGTCCCGATTTCCTGTGTGCCGGCAAAGGGCTCAGCGGTGGCTATCTGCCCCTGGCCGCCACGCTGACGACGCGGCAAGTATGGAATGCATTCTTGGGTGAGTATGCGGAGTCCAAGTCCTTTTTCCATGGCCACACCTATGGTGGTAATCCATTAGCCTGTGCGGCGGCGCTGGCGAACTTTGAATTGTTCGATGAGCAACAGACGCTGCAGAATGTGATGCACCAAGGGGAGTACCTGGAAGAATGCCTGCGGCCGCTACGAGCGCACCCCTGGGTGGGAGATATTCGGCGGGTTGGACTGATGCTGGGCGTCGAGTTGGTGGCCAACAAGCCCATGCAAGCCGGATTTGCGTGGACGGAACGACGGGGACATCAGGTGTGCCAGGCAGCCATGACGAAAGGCGTTTGGCTGCGGCCGCTGGGGAATGTCATCGTCATCATGCCACCGCTGTGCTCGACGGAAGAGCACATGCGGTTGATTGCCCAGGCCCTGACCTTCGGCGTTGAGCAGTTGTACGCCAAGGCAAGATGAGCTTACTGCTTGGTCTGTACTGTACAGCGGTGGACTTTGAGCCAATCCGAAAAGGGGTCAGGCCCTCTCCGGCGACGCCAAAAAATAATCAGAATCGACTCGCCTCCAAAGGGTCAGACCCCTTTTTCGGATAGGTTTTAAGCTAAGGCTGATCGTTGAGATGGCTTCCACCTCGGTTACGGTCGCTTCTTCAGTGATCGTTGCTTCATCGATGGTGGTATCCCGCTGGTACTGCCGCTGCTGGCTGCCGCTGGTCAACTGAATGGACGGTTTAGCGAAGTCGGGCCTGGCGCCGGTCTGCAGGACTTCCCACGGCTTGGGGGCAAAGTAGCGCTTGTACATCGGCGGTTGATGCTTGCCGACGTAGTTACCTGCCTGAAGATTTTCCTCCCACACCATGGCCTCCTGGCTGGTGCGCGAGAGTTTGTAAGACAGCCATCCGCCCAAGTAACTTGGACGATTGTATTTGCGGCGATACTCGGTGTGCGCGTAGTAGAGGTAATAGGGAAGGATATCGGGACGCGGATCGCGGGTGTGCTGCAGAGTTGGCCTCTCGCCGCCATGCGCCGGGGCCAGGAGTGTCGTGCCCAAGGCCAAGCAGCCCAGCAGGGTCTTCAAGAATTTTTGCATCGCGAATCCATTCGCTTTTAAGAGTCATGTTTGGCCGCGTGTGAACTGATGTCACTTGCTTCCAACGGAGTTGCTTCCGAGGGCTGTCCGTAAGCCGTCAGAAACCAATACGCGGCCTGCTTCCCAGACAACTTACTCGGCATTCAGGCAGCAGCGGAATGAGCCCTGCCGCCTAGGTGAAGATCGTAGGGCTTGCGCCGGTTGTTGGACTGCAGTCACGAGGATTTCCGAGCACCGCGGTGGAGCCAAGTCTAGCGCATGCTAAACTGGTACGAGTGAACCCCGCCATTTCGACTTAACTCCCGCGCCGAGGCTGATCATGTCCACCCTACAACCCTGCCTGATCCTCACATGTTGCCTGCTGATATTATTCGGAGGCATTTTCATAAATTCGGCTGCGGGGCAAGGCGGCCTTCCGCAATTCAACAATTCGTTGGCTGCCCGTGAGCAATTGATCCGCGAAGTGCTGATTCCAGGCGGGGTTACGGATGAACGCGTGTTGGCGGCCATTCGCGCCACGGCCCGCCACGAATTTGTGCCACCGAATGTGCGCACCCAAGCTTATTATGATCGCGCCCTGCCGATTGGCGAGCAACAGACGATCAGCAGTCCCTACATCGTGGCCATCATGACGCAGGAGCTGGATACCAAGCCCGAGCAGCGCGTGCTGGAAATTGGTACGGGCAGTGGCTACCAGGCCGCCGTCTTGAGCCCACTAGTCAAGGACGTTTACTCGATTGAGATTGTCCCCGAGCTCGGCAGGCAGGCTCGGCGGGTATTGGATGCCCTGGGCTACACGAATGTGCACACCAAGATTGGCGATGGTTTCAAGGGTTGGGAGGAGCATGCCCCCTTTGACCGAATCATCGTCACCTGCTCGCCCGAGGACGTACCACAACCGCTGGTGGACCAATTGGCCGAGGGAGGGCTGATGGTCATTCCCGTTGGCGAGCGCTACCAGCAAACCTTGTACTTGATGCGGAAAAAGGATGGCATGCTCGAAAGGGAAGCGCTGCGTCCCACCCTATTTGTGCCCATGACGGGTACGGCCGAGGATCAACGCAAGGTGTTGGCAGATCCCGCACATCCAAAGCTGGTCAATGGTAGCTTCGAAGAACAGCCTCTCGAGAGCGGGCACATGCCTGGCTGGTACTACCAACGTGGCCTGAGCTGGGAAATGACTCCAGGTTCCTCCAATCATTTTGTCGAGTTCGAAAACGATAGTCGAGGAAGACCTACCAACCTGCTGCAAGGACTGGCACTCGACGGTCGCCTGGTGCGCAAAGTCAGATTATCGGCCAAGATGCGACTCAGCGATGTCCAGCCCGGGTTGGAACGCGACGAGCTGCCGGCCGCCGTTATTCGCTTCTACGACGAGCGACGTGCCATGCTCGGGTCGCAGTGGATCGGCCTGGCTCGCGGCACCAAGCCCTGGAAATCCGAGAGCCGCGTATTCCGCGTGCCCAGCGAGGCCCGCGAAGCCATCGTCTCCATCGGCCTGTTTGGCGCCACCGGCAAGGCTGCCTTTGATGATGTTCAGCTAGAAGCCGTCACGGATTGAGGCTTTTGACAGGCCCAGCATTTTGTCAGCGACCAGCCAAAGCGTGAGCTATATTTAAAGAGCATTTTGCCAGGTTCGCCTATTCGGCAAAATCTGCCTAGGCTGCTTGATCCAGCTCATACCCTAGATATGCTATAAGACAGTTTACGCCGGGCTACATTCGCCCCGGAATGAAGTTCAAAATTGAGGATTCGGAGTGACGAGAGACATGAAGTACCAATTTGTTCGAACGAGTTTGCTCGTGGCCGGCTGTGTCATGGCTACAGCCGCTAGTGCGCAGGCCGGATGGGGGGTTCTGTCCGGAAGTGGCGGCGGTTCCAGCGGCGGCAGTTCGGGGTATGGAGCTTACGCCTCTTCGGGTGGCTACGCTGCCAGCTTACGGCGCCTCCTCGGGTGGATCCAGTGGCGGATCGTCGGGCTACTCAGCGGCTTATGCCTCGAATGGCTCCAGCGGAGCGGCCAGCTATCGCCCAGGACTGTTCGCGCGAATTGGGGAACACATTCAGCAACATATGGCCATGAAGCAAGCCCGCCACGCAGCCCGCCGTGAAGCGCGAGCCGGCGCAGCCAGTAGCGGTGGTGGCAGTTCGGGTGGTTACGCACCCGCGGCCTACTCCACCTATGGCGGATCGTCCGGCGGTTCCTCGGGTTATAGCTCCTATTATCAGTACGGTGGCGGCAGCTCCGGCGGCGCGGTGAGTTATGGCAGTTCGGGCGCAGCCAGCTACGGTAGTGCAAGCATGTACTACGGCGCTTCCAAGGCGGACGCCCGACGCAGCACATCAACACTCGTCTCCTCGTTCGAAACCGAAGAAGATGCTGTCTATCTGACCGTATCGGTTCCCAGCAGTGCAAAGGTGTTTGTGAATGGCAAGCCGACGACCAGCACTGGTGCGGTTCGGCAATTCGTGAGCCATGGCTTGCAGCCTGGTCGGACCTACAAGTTCGAAGTGCGTGCCGAACTCGACGGAGCCGATGGCCAGAAGCTGAGCGAAGAGAAGTCCATCGCCGTGGTATCGGGGCAACGTGAGCAAATGGCGTTTGCTTTTGCCGATAGCGATAGCCCTATCGAAACCGCAGTGACTCTCAATTTGCCCGAAGATGCACAGGTCATCTTGGCAGGCAATCCAACGAAGGCCACTGGAGCTCAACGGACGTTCCGAACCAGTCACCTCAAGCCTGGGCAAGCCTGGGAAGACTACGAGATTGAAGTCAAGCTGGGTGACCAGGTCAAGCGACAGTCCGTGCGGCTGATTGCTGGCGACAAACTCGAATTGAGTTTCAACTTTGATGAAACGCAACTCGCCTCGCGTTAAGTTACATCGCGGCTGCTGCCGATGAGAAATTCAAGAAAACCCTTGCTGCAACCCAGCAAGGGTTTTTTCGTCGGCCTATGAGGCCCTGTGCGGTGGCAGGGCGTCGCGCGGTGGATGGCTCGAAATCTTTTGCTGGGCTGCTGTTGGGCTCGGCTGCCGTTCAGGCTGGGTCTTTTGGGGCAGAGCTTTTCCGCGTAGGATTGGCGGGCAGAACTCCGCCGAGTTGGAGTTCTTGGAGTTACGCACTCTCTCGAAGCGCCACTGATGAAAACGCGACCCACCGCTCGCCTGTCGGGGCTAGGACGAAAATGGAAAATCGGTCTGAGTCTGTTGCTGATTTTGCATGTTCTGGCTGTTGTTGCGGAACCCTTTCGCTTTTTTACTCTCAGTAGCCGCGGTACCTCGCCAGCTGCCGACCCGTTGCGTGCTTGGCTCGCGCCCTACGTCGAATTTGCGTATCTGAATCACGGATATTTCTTCTTCGCACCCGAGCCAGGGCCGAGCCACTTGCTGGACTGTCGCCTGGAATTTGCCAATTCTCAAGTCGGCAGCCTGCGTTTTCCCGACAAATTTGCACAGCGCCCGCGTTTGTTCTACCACCGGCATTTCATGCTGAGCGAATTCCTGCACCAACTGCATGTACCGCCGGTTGGAATCACTAGATGGGGATCCTCGGATGCTGGCCGATTGGCGCACGACCGGCAACGTTTTGAAATGGTGCGCGACTCGATGGCTCGACATCTCAAACACCGTTATCAGGCGGAGCAAGTCGCCATCGAGCGAGTCGAACACCGCTTGCCCAGCAGCGATGAAGTCTTGGTCGACAGAATTCCACTCGACGATCCGATTTTGTATATCGTGCTGCCCGATGCGATTGCCTTGGCCGGTGAGACCGATGGGTCCGCTGGTGGACTGCCCGCTGGGGAAAATGCAGGCAGGGATGCCCTTGGATTATAAGCCCCTACGCGCCACGATCTTGGAAGAGGTCGCGCCATGAACAGGACCAGGCAAACCGTTCCCTCCTCCACGAAGTCAGCCAATTGGTTAATGCAATGGGCAGACGCATGGGATCGATTCTGGTTTTCCCCGCTTGGACCGCAGACGCTTGCGGCTATCCGCATCGCCTGCGGTGCAATGCTGGTCTACATACACCTGATTTGGGCCAGCCATCTCCATGATTTCATGGGCGAGAACGCCTGGCTGGACGAGGATACCATTCGCAGTTTGCACTCTGGGGATTGGGGCTGGAGTTGGCTGTTCTACGTCTCCAGTCCGAGCCTGTTGTCCTTGCATCAGTTGATCGCGATTGTAGCCAGCTGCATGATGATGACCGGCTTGTTGACCAGGCTGGCCATACCCCTGGCCTGGTGGATGACGTTGATGGTCTGCCATCGGATGACAGGTGCGCTGTTTGGCTTGGACCAAATTGTGGTCATGCTCTCGATGTATCTCATGCTCTCGCATTGCGGCAGCGTGTGGAGCATCGATGCCTGGTTGTTGAAAAAGCGTCCTTGGGCCTCAGCTGTCGCTTGGCTGTTTCCGGCACCTACTCTCAGCGTGGCCAATAACATTGCTACGCGCTTGATTCAACTGCATCTATGCGTGATTTATCTATTTGGTGGCTTGAGCAAGATGCGCGGCGAAATGTGGTGGGACGGTAGTGCTTTGTGGTACACCATCGTTAACTATGAGTACCAATCCCTGGATATTACCTGGTTGGGCCATTTCCGTATTGTCATTGCAACGCTGACGGCCGCTACCATCTTTTGGGAGACATTTTATTGCGCTCTGATTTGGCCCAGGCTGACCCGACCGATCACTTTGCTGATGGCTGTTTTTGTGCATGCTGGGATTGCCCTGGCATTGGGCATGGTCACTTTCGGCAGCATCATGATCGTTGCCAATCTAGCCTTCATCGCTCCCGGCCGAATGCAAGCTTGGATCGAACGCGGTAGCCGCAACAGCTCCGCGGTGTAGCCCCTGGTTGAAACGCGGTGAATGGAGATAATCTGTCTGCTATGCGCGAGCAGCGTGCATTGTGAAAGTCCAGAATTAACCGGGGAATCAACCATGGATATGCATACTCTCACTCGCGAACTGCACACCCAGAATGACTCCAAGATCGTGATGTTGGTGGGCGATGGCCTGGGCGGCTTGCCGCTGACCCCGGCGGAAAGACGGAGCTGGAAACCGCACGCACACCCAACCTGGACGCACTGGCCGCGCAGGGGCGTGCAGGGACTGTCCATTCCAGTCAAGCCGGGCATCGCACCCGGTTCGCGGGCCTGGGCATCTGGGCCTGTTTGGCTACGATCCACTACAGTACCAAATCGGTCGCGGAGCTCTCGAGGCAACCGGAATCGGATTCGAACTGCAGCCGGGCGACGTGGCCATTCGCTGCAATTTCTGCACCCTCGACGCCCAGGGCAAGATCTCCGATCGCCGAGCCGGCCGGATTGCTACCGAGGAAAGCTGCCGCGATTGTCGTTTCGCTTGCGACAGATTAAGATCCCCGGGTAGAGATCTTTGTCGAGCCCGTGAAGGAACATCGTTTTGTCGTCGTCTTTCGAGGCGAAGGTCTGGCTGGCAACGTCAAAGACACCGATCCGCAAGCGACCGGTGTGCCGCCGCTGGAGCCGTCAGGCCGAAGATGCCGGCCAGTCAAAAAACAGCCGAGGTTGCCAAGGAGTTCTTGAAGCAAGCCCGGCAGATCCTCAAGGAGCAACCCAAAGCCAACTTCCACACCATGCGTGGCTTTGCCTCGCGGCCGGACATGCCCAGCTACGAAGAAGTGTACGGACTGCGGGCTGCGGCCATCGCCGTCTATCCCATGTACAAGGGGCTGGCCCGCCTGGTGGGCATGGACATCGTCGGCGAGGCCACGACCCTCGACGAACAAATGCACGTACTCCAAGAGAATTGGGACCACTACGACTTCTTCTTCATCCACTTCAAGTACACCGACAGCACGGGCGAAGATGGTAACTTTGAGGAAAAGGTGAAGACGCACCGAGCAACTCGACGCATGCCTTCCGGCGATCACGGCGCTCGAGCCCGCAGGTGCTGATCGTGACCGGCGATCACTCGACTCCAGCCTATCTGAAGAGTCACAGTTGGCATCCGGTGCCCACGCTGCTGGTGTCGGATTGCTGCCGCCCTGACGGGCATTCGACTTTTGGTGAGACGCAAGCGATTACCGGGGGACTTGGGCAATTCGAAGCCAAGTACCTGATGCTGTTGGCGCTCTCCAACGCCGGCCGCATGGGCAAGTTTGGCGCACTAACCAGAGGCGTCTTTTTTGCGGGTAGACGCGGAAAGTGGGGTCCCGCCCTTAAATCAGCTTTACTGGGGTAGCTTGGTTCACCTACAGTTTTTCGCGGATTTCTGCCCAGAAGTCGCTAGCGCCGAGGGCAAAGTCGCGGGCGAATCCGAGGGGCGGAGGAGCTTCGCCGGCGCCGGCCTGGTTTTCCCAAAATTGCCTAGCTTGCCTTCTGAAGGCCTGCATACCGCGTGGTCCGCCGGTTTGCTGCTCCTGGGCTTCACAGGGGTGGATCCCCAAAATAGCGGCTGTTATGCCACGTACGAACTTGTGCGGTCGCTGCTGGGCTCGCTCAAACTCGGGCGATTGGACCAACTCGCCCAGTCGCTGGAGCTGCTCGGGATGTGCATGCTTCATCGCCCAAACCTGCCCGGCGACATAACCTGGGCTTGAGCATGCAGCGGTCGGTGCTCCCTGTTTCAACAGTCGCAGGCGTTCGATGGCCTGCTCCTTGGTCATGGAAGCACAACCGGCCTGTACACCTTGCTGCTTTTCCTTCAATTCTTCCAATTTCGCTCGAAAGGCGGCACAGGCTACCGCAGACCAGTTGACCTGCAGTCCTTGCAGTTTCATTCGCCGCTTGAGCATTTTCGGAACGGTAATCGTGGTGCGAGCATAGTCGCCATCGTGAATGGGGGGCATTTCTCATCTCCTCCAGTGAATCGGGGCAGGAAGCTACGCGGCAAAAAATGGCCACGCCGATGCATAATGTTATGCATCAATGCATAACGAGTCAAGGCGGCCCGGATATTGCCGCCGCCGAGGTTCTAGCTACAATGCACTTTAACGCTCCAGCCTCATCCGAATATTGGGGTCTGACCCTCGGCGTTCCGGCGAGTCCCTTGCAAAAACCGATCAAATCGACTCGCCCCCAAAGGGTCTAGACCCCTTTTCGGACGGAGCCTAGCTTAGGGCGGCGCGGAGCTTTGGTGTTCGTCCAGCAAGCGAGCGGCCTGCTGCCGAATTGGCGCCGAGGCTCCCGAGGCGGCCAGTCGGTCAATTAATTCTCGGTGCGCGCTAACCAGCGAGGGAAAGCGTTCAGCGAACGCCAGGCCACTCGCTTGTTGCCTGACGTCGGTCGAGGTTAGCTGGCTGAGCGCCTGTTGAATTTGGGCTGGCGGCAGTGATTCGATGCCGTCGGAGAGTCCGACCGGAGCATCCTGGCGAGCCGTGCAGGCGGACAAGCACAGGACTCCCGCCAGCAGGAACCGGCGCGAAAAGGCCGGTGCGATTGGCCGTGCAGGCAAATTAATCCATCTCATAACGCGTACCCCTACCGCTAAACCATTTGTCGGTTTCGATCGCATCCGCTGGCAGGTACTGGCCGATGTCGGCCAAGTTTTCGCGTACGCGAACTTGCTCAATGTCAGGGGTGGTCCAGGGCCCTATGGGATTGCGGTCGAGCCGCATGGCTTGTACGTGTCCATCTAAGAAAACGGCGTTGGCAACGGGCCCGGCGTGCCGAAAATGGATGGAAGGATAGCGCCCCGAGGGTGCTTCCAAGTAGAAAGTCTCGCTCAATTTCCCAGCGGTCGGGCCAAAATCCTGTACCACTGCGGCGTCGGCAAAGGCAATGGCGTTAGAGGTCGCTGGAAAGTCGCGGAGCGCATAGCAAATTGGGCCGCTGAGTTTGTTCGGATTTGACTGGCTCCAGTCGGGATTCACACCAGGACCACAGTATTTGTAGTTGTAAGCGTAGCCTGCGGTGGCGCGATCGTATTTGGTCTCGTATTTGGTAAAGTCGGGGCACTGCATCACGGCCTCGTTGCGTTCCATAAAGGGCATCAGAAAGCCGCGATGCCTGTCAATAGGCGACTGATTGACGGCCAGCAGGGCGGGATCGAGAATTTCGCCAAACCAATAGCGCTGCGGGTAGCCTCCGATCATCCAGTTGTACGTGCTCACCGGCATCAGCTTGCGGTGTGCATCGTGGTACATATGCAGAGCCAAGCCCAGTTGGCGAATATTGCTCGAACACTGTATGCGTCGGGCCGCAGCCCGAGCTGATTGAACGGCTGGCAGCAACAGCGATACCAGCAGCCCAATGATGGCGATGACCACCAGCAATTCGACCAGCGTAAAGCCCCGTGAACGCAGGGCCGTAGGTCGCAACCGCGCAGCATGGTTTGCGTAGCGAAACAACATGCATGTTTCCTTTTGAGGTTGGTTCCCAAGCCTTCGCGCTGCAAGGCGTCCATCTCGAAAAACCTCGAGAGGTCAGCCTTCCCTATCTGCTCGGGACAATTCCATTGAAGAAACTACATGGCAGCGCCGCTTGACGAGCGGTGCACGAGCCATGTTCCACGGCAATCGCCCCTGGACGATCACATGCCGTGCGGTGAATGGTAGGTCTTCTGACTCATAGACTCATTTGGCTCAATTCGCCTTCTCATCAAACCATTCTGCGCGTAATCCGCACGGAACTGCTGACAATGGCATGGTTTAGAAAGCCAAATTCGACGTCTACTTACAGCGGCCGGGCCGTCTCGGATTTACACCGTGTTCCCTGTTAACTCCACTCGCAGACTGCGAATCGAGCACCACACACCGTTCGTCCCAACTTATTGCCTGCGCAGGGAACTGTCAATCGAATCGCTAAGAATGCTGGGGCTCGCAGGCGGCTGGGGCATCCCACTGCAGGCTTGCACTAAAATCTAGGCTTGCACCAGGCTGAGCGTTAGCAGCTCGGCAAGTTTAAAACTTAAGCTTCGACTCGCGATAGGCGCCAAAGTGGGTCTGTCCAACTAGGCCATGTCGCAAAAATGGGTTAGATTCGAGGTTCCGCCAACATGCTGCACCTTCGTAACGGCAAGACCTTCCTAACGGCAAGACAACAGTACTCTGCGAGAAACGACCATGACCCACATGCTGCGATTTGATCCTACTGCCGCTTTCCTCGCACAAACAGGTTTGGAAAAGAGCGACGTCGCCAGTTTGGGTCCGACTCTTGAAAAGTTGCGAGACGAGATCTGCGACATCGACGTCAAAATGCTGGCGGGGCAGATTCCAACGCCGGACGTCAAGCAGCCCTTGGACGCCGGGTTCTACCTGCTGCCAGAACGTTTACTCAGCGAATACGAGGCCGACCGGCAGGGCAGCGAGCTGGCCCGCATCCTAGCCTGCACCAAGCAGCTGATGGACCCAAGTGGATCGCGTCGTGGTGCTCGGAATTGGCGGTTCCTACATGGGTGCTAAGGCTTTGATGGACGCCTGTTGCCAACCCTATTTCAACGAACTCTCACGCGGGCAACGTGGCAGCCGACCCAGAATCTACTTCGAAGGCAATAACGTCGACAACGATGCTTCTCAAGGTTTAATGCATCTGCTTGGCGGCGATCGAGGGCAGGTCTCCCAGGGCGTTGACGATAGCTGGGGCATCGTCGTCATCAGCAAGAGCGGTGGCACCTTGGAGACGGCCTCCGCCTTTCGCCAGTATTTATCCGCTTTGGAAACCAGCTGTGGAGGCGATATGGGCCTGGTTCGCAGTCGCGTTATTCCGGTGACAGGCACCAGTGGCAAGCTGCATGATTTTGCTAGCCTGCTGGGATGCCCTGAGATTTTTCCGGTACCCGACGGCGTTGGCGGACGTTTTTCCGTGCTGTCCGCGGTGGGCCTGGTGCCCGCGGCGTTGATGGGTATCAACGTCATGAAGTTATTGGAAGGCGCCCGTGCCATGAACGAACATTTCCGCACGTCCAAAGCGGCGGATAATATCGTTCTGCAGTATACGGCCGTGAACCATCTGATGGAAACCAAACGCGGTGCGAGCGTTCGCTTGCTGAGCGTGTGGAGCAAGGCCCTTGAATCGGCTGGAATGTGGTACGACCAACTGCTGGCAGAAAGCCTTGGCAAGGATCTCAGGGGCGCCATGCCTTTGACCACCGTCAATACCCGCGATTTGCACTCGCGCCACCAACAGCACCAAGAAGGACGACGCGACAAAATCGTCAATAATCTAATTGTCGAGAATTATCGCTTTGACCCACTCAAGATCGGCCTCCGCGAGCAAGACGTCGACAAGCTCAACGATATTGCCGAAAAGAGCCTGATCGATGTGATGGCGGCCGCCATCGCTGGTACCAATCAGGCACTGCACGATGATGGCAGGCCCAGCACCAATCTGTTCATGCCCCGGGTCGATGAGGTCTGCATGGGTCAGTATTTTCAAATGCTCATGTTGGCAACCGTAGTCGAGGGCCGCCTCATGGGTGTTAATCCCTATGGACAACCTGGCGTTGAGGCGTACAAGAAAAACATGAACAGGATTTTGGGACGCTGAATGCAAAGCACTCAGCCGCAATCCAAATCCAAGCGTTCGCCCATCGCTCGGTAAGTCAACCATAGTTTCGAAATGAATCGATTCTGTGGCCATAGGAGCCACACCGTCTGGATAGCCTTTGATGCAAGATCATGCCTCAGGATTGCCCTTGTTTCCCGATGAGCCGCCCGAGCCAGCCTACGTCACCGTGGCCAAGGTGGGCGAAATTGCCGAGGGCCAGGGTCGCGCCTTTCCCGTCGGTAAACGGATGGTTGCCGTGTTCTTGAGCGATGGAAAGTACTTCGCCATCGACGACTTCTGTCCGCACCAGGGGGCTTCTTTGGCTGAGGGCTACGTCGAGGGTTGCACGGTCGCTTGCCCCTGGCACCACTGGCGGTTTAACCTCCATGATGGAGCTTGGCTCGACAATCCAAAAATCGCCATCGATCGCTTCAAGGTCCGCCTGGTCGGCCAGAATATCCAGGTGCAACTTCCCGATTCCCCTGAAGAACCTATCCGAAAACCGTGAGCCGCTTTGGTGCTAGCCGCGGGTTTCTTTGGTTTTCGGATAGGTTCTAAATCATGTGAAAAACTAGACCTGCGGCCAATCGGAACATGCGGCCAGCACGGAGGATTGGGGAATATGCTCTTGCTCAAGCCGCACATTGTGCGCAGACAAAATTGAAAAGCTTCCAGTTCAGCGGCTTGCAGGTGTGCTGGTTCGCTGGTTGGTTGCGAGTTTTTACCCTCGGTCCACAGCTCGCGGTGGGCCTCCAGCGTTGCCATGTCCATCAGGAAACTCAACGTCTGCGGAAACAGGTGGCGAAGTCGGGCCAGTATCTGCAGACCCTCGACATCCAGGTCGCCCCAATAGCGAATCGTCCGCGAGTTGAGCCATGGCAGGCGTTGGAATTCAGCCAGATTGTTTCCAAGTCCACCGAGAGCCAGACTGCCAGCCATCGCCGGCAGCGTCAACAAATTGATGCGATTCTCGACGATGATGACCGGCGCGTCGCCGACCGGCAGCCTGGCTAGCTCTTCGGCAGGCAAGGAGAGTTCGCTGCAGGGTAGTCCGAGCAATGACTGCAGTTTGCTATCGAGTAGCCTGACGAGCAGATGCTGTCGACGCATAGCGAAAACCATAACGCTGCTCAAAGTGGCGATTGTCACAACCAAAGTCTATATGTTCGGCCGACAAGACGCGGTCCAACCAGGCTCGTAGTAGGGCCTTGTTCCGCTCGATGAGTTTCGTCGAGATGGGCAGGGGCAATTCGCGCAGGTAGCAATGCGGTCGGGGATGCTGGCAGATGTAAACCACGACCGCAAGTAGGTCATCGAGGTCGTCGGCAACCAGCAGCAGCTGTTTCCAATTGGAGTGTTCCTGCAACCAGCTCTCCAATTGTGGCAATTGCTGTGCACACACCGCACGGCCCTTTCCAGCCTTTGGAACTCGGTTTGCCTGCGCGTCAGCTTGAGGAGATCCGCCAGAGAATCGATGTGAATAGCCACCGGGAAAAGATTGTCCCCGAATTGACGGCTGTGAATGCGTTCGTAGAGGACGGTGTAGCCACTGCCGATAACCTCCTTGGAGCGCTCGCGCAACTGGCTGACTGCTTGGATCAGCTGCGGATGGCTCTTACCTTTGACGCTCAGGTCGACCGCCAGCCGACGCGGAAAAAAGTCGTCTTCAGCGGCTAGCCAAGCAGAAATCGCTTTGGGAAAAAGTCGCTCTGCTTTCTCGCGGATTTCGTCGGGCGTGATCATGATGCAAGTCGTCCGGTATTACTTCCAAGCACTTAGAGGGCGGCGCCCTTTTCGTCGGCAGCAAGGATTTCATGACCCACCGCGCATCCACCAAGCCGCGGCAGCGATAGATTCCAAACATTCGCCGAATGGTTCGTCCGTGGGCAATCTAGCCTGGGGTTTGTTCATTGAGTTGTTCAGCGGTGATCGAGAGCAATTCGCTCCGATGCGTGGCCTTGTCCTTGACCACATGGATGTAGGTTCCCACATAGGCTTCGGTGACTCGCGCCTTGGCATCCAGTGGGGCCACAATCAGCAATTGCAGGCCAAAGCGTTCAAACAGCTCCAAGGCGTATTCAGCATGTTGATCATCACTGCGCGAGAACATCTCATCGACCATGACGAAGTGAAAGCGGTCGCTGTGGCCTGCATCGGGGTCCAGATCGTATTGATAGGCAATCGCGGCTACCAGAACAAGAAAGGCCAACTTGCCTTTTTCTCCGCCGGACTGTCCGGTGCCGCCATCATAATAACTGCGAGCTTCGCCGGTTTCTGACACGAATTCCCGCGCGGCAAAATTGAACCAATTGCGGACATCGATGACCTTTTGTCGCCAACGGTCGTTGCCTTCGTCGCGGAATTTGGCTACCAGTTTTTCGATGCGCACGAAGGTGGCCTCATTGGCCTCAGAGGTCCCGTCGAGTGTACCGCTCAGGCAGCCAGCCAGTTCGCGACGAAAGTCCTGGATCTCGCGGTCGGTCACATCGCTTGGCTCGAGTCGCATGGTGGTTCCGGGCTTCCAATCAAGTACCCGCAGGGCGGAGTTCAATTGTTCAATCTTGTCTCGAATCTCCTGTCGGTCGTTCTCCAGGGCACCGTGCAGCAGTCCTATCTCGTGCAGTACCTTTTCATTCAGCCGCTTCTTGAAACGCGACTCGTGCTTGGGCAGGTCATCGGTGGAAATGCGTTCATACAGCGACTGGAAACTCGTCAGCGACTGGACATCGGCATCCAAATCCGCCTGTTCATCGGGAAAGCGTTTTAGGAAACGCATCATGGCGGTGGTCACATCGCGGGCGATTGGCAGCAGTCGCTCCTGCAATTTTTCCACTTGCATTCGCAAATGCTTGGAGGCCTCCAGCGGTAGCGTAGCGATATTCTCCATGCTCAATTTGGGTTTCAATTCTGCTTCGATCGCCTCGAATTCTCGCTCCATCTCGGTGCGTTGTCCCTGGACTTCGGTTTGCTCTACCAGTCGCCTGGAGTTCGCCAGCAAGCCGTGGCCCACACGCAATTCGTTTTCCTTGAGTGTTCGCGCGGCGATGTGCTTGTCACGGTCGGCCTTGTAGCCCGCGACTTCGCTCTCGAGTTTGGCCCGCGTATTCTTCAGTTCTTGAATCTGATCGTTGGATTCTTCCAGCTTTTTCTTTTCCAACTTCAGCTGCGAAGCCTCGAATTCATGCTTCTCGAAATCGATGGGTTCAAAGTCGTCGACGGTCAGCGCCTGGTCGAGCGATTCGATAGCCGCGCTAGCCTGGTCAACCTGGGCATTCAAGGCGGCAGCTCGCTGCCTGAGCTGGGCCAGCGAGTCCTCGGCCCCGCGTATGGCCTCGGCCAGCGACTGTCGTTTTTCGCGATTGTCCCAGCCCAGTACAAAATGTCGGCGATCGTCGGGTCGGCCACGATCATCTTTCGAGTGCTTGTTGGCACCCGATTTTACGTGTCGATTACGAGTCATCGCCGCACCTTTGGCCAGTTGGAATTCCTCGATCGTCGAGCAGGCTTGATAGTCAAAGCGGGCTGCGATTTCAGCTCGCAGCCATGGAGTCAGTGGCTGATCCTGGCGATATTGCAGTTTCATGGTCAGGCATTCCACCTTGCCCGACAGAGATCGCAGGTTTTCCGCGATCCGTCCCACCCGCAGATAGACCAAACGCGAACCCTGTCCCTGGCCGTTTTTCAATTGCGTGCGGTCCACATAGCCAGATACGCGGGCATAGACATCGTCGGGTACCAACAGACTACGGGCCAATCCATACAGCACCTGTTCGATGGATGACTCCCACTCGCGTTCCGCCTCGGCAACGGCGATCAATTCCGCCGCGTAGGGCAGGTCGGAGGGTGCGAGTTTCAAATCCGAGCAGAGTTGGTCGCGCATGGCAATCAACGCCTGAGGCAAATTGTTCTTGCGTTTCAGCAGGGCTTCCAGCTCGGCGCGATCGTCAGCCAGTTGTCTGGTCTGCGAGCCTATTTCGAACTGTATGGCATTTTCCTGTGATCGGAGGGCGGTGCGTTCTTCGACCAGTTTGCTACGCCGCGTAAGAATCAGCGCCCGCGCCCGGTGGAACTGTTCTGGCGATGTAATGCGAGGTTGTATTCCTGCGGCTCGGAGCAAGGATTCGAAACGCGTACGGGTTTGCAGCTTGACGCTGGCCAGTTGATCAGCATGGGCAATCAAGCTGGGCAATTGCCTCAGTCGCTCGCCGCCCACGTTCTCAATTTCGACATTCAGACGCGCGATTTCATCGCGGCGACGATCTTGCAATTGATCGAGTCGCTGAATTTCATCTCCCAGGAAATCGATCTGCGACTGGCATGTCTCGCACAAAGGTTCCAGCAGGGCGATCGATCGCAGGGCGAAGTACAGTTCGCAGGCATCCAGTCTTCGTCGGGCGGATGACAATTCTTCCAGCTTGTCCAGGTAACGCGTGCCGGCTTCGCAGATGGGCTGTAGCAATTCGGCTTGCTGGCGGACGCGGACCAACATGCGGTGCGCCTCGCTCAATTCGCTAAAGTGGCTCAGCAGACGGTCCACTTTTTCCTTCCAAGGTTTGGATTCGAGCATGTGCTGGCGAATAAACAGATCCAAGCGCTGTACGTCTTTGACCGCTACCGTCTGATTAAAGATGTCCATGGCCTTGGGGCGAAAGTGCGTTCTGCGTTGGATCCAGCCCGAGTACTGTTTGTAGCTGCTGGTGGTCTGGAAACCGCGGTCGCGCAGATTGCGGGCGATACCGCTGGCTGCGCCGATATTGGAAATATCCGCCGCAATGCCACGGCGACCCTCGGAAAATGCATAAATCCTTTCGACCGAGTTATCGCTGTTCAGGTACAGTACCTGACAGATCGTAAAGGCCGAATCGTTGACAGCGTTGGCAAAGCAGGCCATGAGAGCCGTAAAGTGCCCCGAGCCGCTGCGGAGATATTGAATCTGTGGTCGGCCGGCATCGCCGATTGTGCGGTCGTAGGCGCCGCGAATATAGGTCCGCTCGTCGCGCTCGTTCTTCATGGCCCCGGCGGCGACATTGTAATTGCGTGTCTGCGGCCGGACGAGCAGGGTCAACAGGGCATCGACCAGCGTTGATTTGCCCGAACCATTCTCGCCCACCAGCAGCGTCGTTTGGCCCTCAGGGCACACCGTGTAGACCGCACCATCGAAGGTTCCCCAGTTATAGATTTCCAACTTGGCCAGCCGGTATCCGGGCAGTGGCGGCAGCTCTTCAGAGGTTTGGTCGAATAGGTCAGACATGGTGGTCTCTAGGCACAACTGTGCGAGGCTATGTTTTGTCAGCGTCGGTGCTTGGCTTGACAGCTTCCACCAAGCTTTGTCGCAGTCGCTCCAGGTCCGCCAGCGGCAGTCGGGCTTTCAGGATTCGGCGTATTTCCCAACTCGGCGGCTCCTTCTCGAATTGTCGCACGAATTTTAAATCTTCCAGTTTTCGGAGAGAGGCCATCAGTGTGCGATGCAGCTTGACGCCATCCTGCTCTTCGGGAAAAAAGGCCTGCCACACATCCAGCAAATCGTTGTGCGCAATCACGCACCGCTCATTCTGTACATCCTCTTCTTCGAACAGACGCAGTTCGTCACGTAACAAGACGCACAGCAATGTGGTGTCAAAGGTTAATTGGGTGCGTCGAAACAGACGCGGGATGGCATCGTAGTCCTCGGGGATCTCATCCTCGTCTGGCTGCTTCAGATAGGCCATGCCATCACTTTCATCGACCACCAGCAGCAAGCCGAGTTTGCTGAAGTAATCCGTCAGCGGTGAAATATTTGCCAACAGGTTTTCCCAGGGATCGGGATGGTCATCATGGTATATCACGCCTTGCAGCAGGCGTACCGCAACCCCGCTCCAGGACTACCGGCGGTGCCAGCGGAGATTCACCGGCCAGCTGTTGTTCGGCATCGGTGGATGGATTCATGTGGCTGTCTCGCATAGGAATTAGTCTACTTGGGTCGGCGGCTAACCGGATTGGCTTTGGGCCGAAACAGCACGCGTGGAACGCGCACGGTCAGCGGGCCGCCGGGCTGAGCCTGTTGGCGTTGCCGCGGCTGGTCGATGCAAATCAGCTCCTGGATGTGGCTATCGATTTCATGCCCGTCATCGTGCGCAATTTGCAGGTAGCCGAGCAATTCGACGACCCCACTTTGGACGGGAGAGTGTTTCAGCAATTGCCCCAGGCTTACCGAATCACCTTGGTAAGTAGCTTGCTGAATCGTCCGCCGCAGCTGGCGAAAATCTAGTCGTTGGAGTTGTGTAAATTCTCCGACAATCTGTTTCGCCCTTTCCAAATCGACGACATGCACCTGCGGGTCTACCTCGTCGAAAGAGGAGCCAGGTTTCCAAAAGGTGCGGGCCAAGGGCGATGCAATGTCGGCGTCGGTGGCGATTGACAATCCCAGTTCGGGCGGCGCTTGGCCACGCAATTCCAGGGCTGCCTGCTTGAGCTCGCGCAACACTTGAGCCAATCGCAGACGCTGGGCGGCGGCCTGTGCATCCAGCAAGCGGCGCAGCGTGGAAGATAGGCGGGCCGTGGTCTTCATTACCTTGTCCGCCTCGGCCAACAGGGCGGGTACCATCCGCCGCACACGGCCCAGCGATTCTTTCTGATCAGCCAACGCACCCAGTCGCAGTACCTCCTCGATGTTCTTCCGCAAGGCGGCCTGCTGGGTAGGCGAGAACAGGAAGGCCACAAAAGCAAAGAAACTGATTCCCTCGTCCTGCTGTTTGAGCAAATCCTCGGCGTCCAGAGCAAAGCCGAGTATGCCGCCTCGCGTCTTATCGCCAGACGTCTGCTGCTGCTGAACGTCGCGGGTAATCGCCAGGAAACGCTCTTCGACAGCTCGGAAATCTGACTGCAGGGCCTTGAGCAAATCGACGGCCGTTTGAAAGCGTTCGCGGATTTGAGCGGGTCGATAGACCTGCACGGACTTACCCGACTCGATAGCCTCAATTTCGGCATCCAGGATGGCCCGCTGCTGGCGGAGATAGTCTAGACGGCGTAGGGGATCTGCGGATGCCCCGCGGACGATGTCTTCCAAGGTTTCAATGACCAGCCGCAAGCGACTCTCGGTGCCTACCAGGCTATTGCCGCGGGTGATGATCGAATCCACGAAGCGAATGGCCTCTTCGGCAAATCGCGTCAACTGATACTGCGGTTCGACCGAGCTGGCTTCTAGAAATCGGCTCAGCCAGCCCGCCTCCGTCCATTTCGCCAGGTACTGCTCTGCGGGACCGATCAACAGCTCGGGCTCTAGCTCATGCACTTCTTCCTGGTAGCTGGCCAACAAGCTCCGGAGTTCCAGTTGCCCAATCGAAATCGCTTCGCCGGTCTTAAAAGTCCGATTAAAGAAGTCAATCACCAACGGTGCATGGTCGGCCCGCAGCAGCCGCGCCGTTGGCGAGGTATCAAAAAAATTGTGCAGCGATTCTCGTCGCATCGATGACAAATAATTAGTTTCGATGGGGGGCATAATCATGGGGGATATGGTGTCTCGAGCGTAGGCATGTATGGTGACTCGTTTGGTCACGGAAGCAAGGCATGCCCAGGAAAACCGGCAAATAGCCAGCGCAAGGGACGGTGATTGGCCGTTATTGAGCCACTTCCTGGCTGGAAACCTGCATTTCGAGGGGCAGGGGGCAGGCATTTGTTTGACGATTGCCCGCTGGCCATCTATCTTAGAGCTTAACGCAATCAGGGATGGTTGCTGGCTGGCCTGATCCGAATCTATTCTGTTCTATTGGCTCTTTTCTTTTGGCTGAGCATGGATGAAGAATGCTCTTGAAAGTGGCGGATCGGGTTCCCGATCTGATGCAAATCTTTTGCCCTCGGCGGTGAATGATGCGGCTGGCGATTCGAAGACGGTATCCTTCGTCTCACAGCGCAAGGATGGCAGCAGTTCTTTGGTTGTCAACGAAGAAGACAAGACGGTTATCAGCCAACGCCCGGTAGCCTCGCCTCAAGAATTCTATCGTTCGCTGCCCTTGGCTGAGCTGGCAGCCATGCTGGAAGGCAAGCAGCTGGACCATTTCTCCGTGGAGACCATGATCGGCGGTGGCGGCATGGGGGCCGTCTTCCGAGGCGTCGATATGCGGCTGGATCGCGTGGTGGCAATTAAGGTGATTCCGGCCTCCAAACGCGACCCGGAAACTCTGCGAAGATTTCGGTTGGAGGCACAGGCCGCAGCCCGCCTGGACCATCCCAATATCGCCCGCGTGTATTACGTCGGCGAGGCCGAGCAGTGGAATTACATCGTCTTCGAGTTCATCGACGGTATCAATATTCGCGACTTGGTCGAGATGGAAGGACCGCTGAGTATCGATGATGCGGTGTTCTATACCCGCCAAGTGGCCGAAGCGTTGCAGCATGCTCACGAACGCGACGTGGTGCACCGCGATGTAAAACCCTCCAATGTGCTGGTTACCGTTAGCGGCGTGGCCAAGCTGGTCGATATGGGGCTCGCCCGCGACAGGTCGCTCGACAAATCGACCGCTGATGTCACCGCCAGCGGTGTGACGCTGGGAACCTTCGACTACATTTCTCCCGAGCAGGCCAGAAACCCACGCGATGCGGATGTCAGGAGCGATCTCTATTCACTGGGCTGCACGCTGTTCACCATGCTTACCGGCAAGCCACCTTTTCCCGAGGGTACCGCGCTCCAAAAACTGCTCAATCATGGAAGTCAGCCACCGCCAGATCCGCGCGGCTGGCGCGATGATATCAGCGACCAGTTGGTTCAGATCATGATGAAACTGATGGCCAAGCGGCCGGCGGATCGCTATCAGAATCCCCGGGATTTGGTCAACGATTTGTTGCTGCTGGCCGAGATTGAAAACCTGCCCAGAAGCCAGGGGCCGACCACGCTGATGCTCAATCCCAGCATCGCCCAACGAACATTGCTGGAGACGAATCTGCCATGGTTGGTGGCCTTTGCATTCCTGCTGGGAAGTACCTTGTGGCTGCAGAGTTTTCAATCTTTGTCCACCGGTATCGATTTGCAACCGCTGAAATTTCAGAGTCAAGCAAGCGGGCAAGCGAATTCCGATGCATGAGCCATCTCCGGTCGCCGCCCAACCTCCCGCGGAAACAAGCAGTCTGGCGGACAACAATTCGGTTGGTTTGCCCAGCGTTACTAGCGCACCCACCGCCAACGGTCGTTAGTCCGCCCAGTGGACTGGAATTGCCCAAGCTCGATCCAGTGGCCGCGCGGCCACCGGCGGACACGCCGGCCGTCTTGATTGTCGCGGCGCTACAACCCGCGGATGTCGCCGCCTCGCTCTGGGAACCGAGCCTGGAGTCCGCTTTCCGCAGGCTGTCAGGCAGCCCAAGCACGATTGAGGTTCGAGGCCCAATCGTGGTCCGGCAGCCGCTGGCCATCGCGCGTCAAGATGTCCAGTTGCGCGGTAAGTCGAGAGGACCCTGCTGTCCTTTCCATCGAGCCAGGCGTGCTCGAGAATCAGGAAATCCCGGCGGTTTTCGTATTGCGAGAATCCAAATTGCGGATGAGCGGCATTGAGCTGCAAACGCGTGTCACCGCCGCTTCGGCAGCGACCGCGAGCGTGTTTCAGGTACTCGGCGAAAGCACACTGCAGATCGACGGTTGTACGCTGACCATCGAAGGCCAAAGCCCCAACGAAGTGCGCGTGATCCAGGCTGGGGAAACGCAAAACCCTGACGGCAACCAACACGACTGGCCCAATGCAGTTGACCTCCAATGCCCCTCGTGGAACGCCTACGATGCTGGTCAGCCTGCGAAATAGTGTCATCCGCGGGGCTGCCTCCCTGGTCGGCATTTCACAGTGGGTTCCCAATGATAGTCCTCGCCTGGAATTGAGCTTCGAAGATGTATTGGTGGCCATCGATGGTGTGGGGTTGGAAATGAACACCACTGGCGAAATCGGTAGCGAACGCATCGTGCGACTGTTCTGCAAGCAATCCACCTTTGTCACCGCAAGGGGGTTTGCCAAGCTAAAATTCCAGGGCGCGGGTACGCCGCGCGTGGGACTCAACCGAACCAGCCAAAGCTGTATCTACTGGTCGTCCCAGGATACCCCGCATATCTCGATCCAAGGTGACAGCGCGGGCCTGCTGGAGAATCCGAATTTGCTGCTACTCAAAGGCTATGACAACGCCTACGACAGCCAAGTTCAGAACCTGTGCCAAACCCTGTCGGGCTCGAGTGTCCTGTTTGATCTCAGTTTTGCGGATGGCCAACAGGAAGGCTGGTTTACCGAACAATCCACCGAACGCAGCGTCCGCTGGCGGCGGAGCGTCAATGAAGCACTGCCCTTCGATCAGGCCGTCGTCGAAGATTTTGAGCTGGTCGAAGGCATGTTCGTTCCCGGATTTCGCAATGATGCCCTGGTGCCCCCTCGGGTGGACTAGGCTTTGTTCCCAAAGGGGCCTGGCCCTTTAGAGGCGAGTCGAATTTACACCTGTTTTTGGCCTCGCCGGAGAGGGTCAGCCCCCTTGTTTGGGGGTAGAGCCTGGTTTGCTGGGGTTTGGGGCCTGCTTTTGCGGTGATTTTGCGGAGTTGAATTCGGCGGCTGCATCGAGCCTTGATTTTATGGCCGTCTCTGCGCAAACTTGCTGTACCACATAGGTTGTCCAGCGCGAGCCGCAGGTTCGCGGCAATTCCTAGGCATTGAGGAGAGTTTTGGATGAAGAAGTTCTTGACGGTTGCGATGGTTGCTGGCTTAGCCATGAGCCTGGCCTCGCCAGCTTTCGCCATTAAACAATTTAACGACGCATTCAAGGAAATTTACGCTGGCGACAAGGCCGACGAAGCCTTCAAGACGCTGGTCACCGAGGCCAAATGCAACGTCTGCCACGTTGACGGAGGGGACAAGAAAAAGGTGCGCAATCCCTACGGCACCGCTCTGCATGAAGCTCTGGAAAAGGACAATTTCCCAGTCAAAGACTTCAAGAAAGAGCCTGAGAAGTTTGCCGAGCGATTGAAAGATATCTTCAAGAAGGTCAGCGAAGAGAAGAGCGGCGACGAGGAGCACAAGACCTTTGCCGCGCGGATGGAAGCCAAACTGTTGCCGGGCGGTGACAAGGACGGCAAGGGTTTGCCGGGTAAGAAGGACTAGCGCCATAGCCTGGTCCCAAGCGAAAACGCCGCAGCCCGCCTAGCGCACATCGATGCGTTGTTCCGCCAACTGGCGATTGCCTGGCGACGACCGGTTCAGCTACCTTTTCGAGATGAATGCACGGTTCTCAAGGCACGGCCTGGGCCCTGAAAAGGCCCAGGCTTTTTTGTTTGCCCTGTGTTGCAGATGCGGCATCCTAAACGCACAATTCTTCGCCAAAATCCGGCTTACCTGCGGGCGGAAAGCAGCCGTTATGCGTACAACATGTGCATCGCATTAGAATGGCTGGAGGGAACTTCAGCTGCGGGTCGCTTCCCCCACGATTCTCGCATGGATTTTGACACCATGGTTCGCCGTATTTGGACGGCTCTTCTGATTCTTTCAGCCGCCAGCTGGGCGGGCCTGCGCGGACAGGTCCGCGCGCAGGAGAGCCTCGCAGCCGGCCAGGTCGCACAACGGCCCGCCGAGTGGAACCCGTCTGGGCCGGGTATCCGAGTGGGACTCGGTGGCGCATGGAAGTTGGGGCATGTATGTCCCGTGGCGGTTCGTATTCGTCCCGAGCACCGGTCGGAGGCAACCTTGATCGAGGTCGAGACCGTAGACGGCGATGGAGTCAAACTCGTCTACCGCAAACAACTCGACGACCGCGATGCAGCCGCTGAACAGATTTGGGTACCGGTGCGGATTGGTGGGCGCGGCCAAGCGATGACGGTTCGCATCAGCGTTGGACAGCGAACGCTCTATCAGGAGAGTATCGATCCCTACGCGGTGGCCACAGCCTACCCCTCGACCCAGCCGCTGGTGTTAGCAATTGGTTCTGGCATGGGAGTCGAGGCGCTATCGCGGCAGAATGCGGATGGCAGCGACGCCAATTTCTCAACGGTAGTCGTGGACTCCGCCAGCCAGCTGCCAACTTCTTACCGTGATTACTCTGCCTGCGATCTCATCGTCATCTCGACCAGCGATCCGCAGTTACTGCAATCGTTGAGCGTCCAACAATGGCAGGCCATTCAGAATTGGATCCAGCGTGGAGGTGGTTGCATCGTGTCGCTGGCCAGTCCGGTCCAAGCCCTGCAAGATATTCCAGGTTTCATGAATCTGTTGCCTGGTACCTTGCTCGGGGATGGTCAGGTCACCAATCCGGCTGCGCTAGAGTCGTATATGGTCACCGATCAACCGCTGCAAGCTATTCCTGTGGCACTGCTCGAACTCGATCAGCGGGCCAGTGAGGTCGTGTTGTGGTTGACCGATTCGCTTTCCCGCCGCTTGCCGTGGTGGGTGGCATATCCCCTCGGGCACGGCACCGTGCGTTTGATTGCCTCGGACCTGGATGCGCCGGCCCTCCGCGATTGGAAGGACCGCAAAACGCTGTGGGAGCGGCTGCTGGAACCCTATTTTTCGAAACAGGTGCTGAGCGGTACGGACACCGATTTGCGTGCGGGGGCCGCCAATTACCTGGGCTACGATGATTTGGTGGGGCAATTGCGAGCTTCACTTGAGGTATTCCAGGACGTACGCGTGATTTCCTTCGGCCAGATTTCGCTGGCATTGATCTTGATCCTGCTGCTGATCGGTCCGGTGGATTATCTGGTCTGCGTGAAGTGGCTGGAGCGGCCGGAGTGGAGTTGGGCCATCGGTGGTGGCATGCTGGCCGCCATCAGCATCGGGCTCATCAGTTTCTATGAATCGATACGGCCCGCCAAAGTGCTCGTCAACATGGCTCAGATCGTTGACGTCGATGGGCTGACCGGCGATGTGCATGGCAGGCTGTGGGGCTGCATTTATTCGGCCAGGGCACAGCAAATCACTATCCGTACTGCGCCACCCCAGACGGCGGTATCGCTTGATTGGCAGGGATTGCCTGGCCATGGATTGGGTGGTCTGCAGTCGCAATTGCACACCGACCGCGGCATGCCAGCCTACGCGATCGAATTGTCTGCCGACGGCAGCTCGCAGGTGCATGGCGTGGGGCTGCCAGCGGCTGGTACCAAGTGCATCAACGGCAGTTGGGATGACCAACTGCCTGCAGTCGGCGAAGTCAGCCTACGGCAGATGGTGGGCTTGGATCAATTGGAGGGTATGGTTATCAATCCCTTGCCCGTAGAGCTGATGGATGCGGTGCTGTTCTATCACAATTGGTATTATGTGTTGAACAGTCGCATTGCCCCTGGAGAGCGTTTGCCGGTGTCAGCTGATACCATTCCAAAGACTCTCGTGCGACGACTGAATCGACAGCGCAATATTGATGGCAGCGTCAGTGCTACCCGCTGGGATCCTGCGGAGCTCAATGAACTAGACCGATTGCTGGAGCTGATGATGTTCTATCGCGCGGCTTCGGGCAGCAACTACACCTCGCTGGACCATCGATATGAACCGTTGATTGATCAAAGTAGTTTGCTGGATACGGATCTGGCCGTTCTCGTCGGTCGCCTTGAGCATGCGCCCGTCTCCCTGCAGGTTATGGAGGCATCCGAAGATCGTGCCAGCCAGCCCAAGCTCTTGGCTGAATCCGGAACTGGGATTCAGCGCGTTTGGGTTCGCATCACCTTGCCAGTGGCTCGTCCACCAAAGGACTAACGCTGCGTTGCATTTCGCATGCTATGCTCCCGCCACGCACTCCTGACCCTCGACCCTCAAAAATATTCGCAAAATCGACTCGCCTCCAAGTGCTCATAACTTCTTGTGACAAAGACTAGAAAGCCAGCCGTGATCAAGACGACGAATCTCACCAAGAAGTATGGAGATATGTATGCCATTCGCGGCATCGATCTCGAGCTGGAAAAGGGAGACCTGTTTGGCTTCATCGGACCCAACGGCGCCGGCAAAACGACGACCATGCGGATCATTGCCACGCTGCTAACGCCAACCTACGGAGAAGCCTATGTGTGCGATCATTCCATCTATAGCAACCCCAAGGAAATACGTCGGCTGGTAGGCTACATGCCTGACTTCTTTGGTGTTTACGACGACATGACGGTCATCGAGTACCTGGAATTCTTCGCCGCCGCTTATCGCATCAACGGACCTGCCCGCCGCAAGCGGTGTGACGAAATGTTGGAAGTCGTTGATTTGGATTTCAAACGTGACGCCTACGCCAACACGCTTTCGCGAGGACAGACGCAACGCTTGGGCCTGGCTCGCGTACTGCTGCACGATCCTCAGGTTCTCTTGCTCGACGAACCGCTGAGCGGGCTCGATCCGCGTGCGCGTATCGAAATGCGGAATCTGCTGCGTAAACTTGGTGAGATGGGCAAGACAATTATTGTCAGCAGTCACATCCTGCCTGAATTGGCGGACATCTGCAATAAAGTGGGCATCATTAATCGCGGTGAAATGGGCTTTAACGCCTCCATCGGCGACCTGATCAAAGCCGTGCGACCACAGACCATGATTGAGGTCAGCCTGGCAGATCCCGGCCAATTGCCCACAGCTGCCAAACTGTTGGAGCAGCATTCCCAGGTCGAGAGCGTAGCCGATGTGCGCGGCAAGCTGGAGGTGACGTTGCGTACCGGCGTTGACGACTACAGCCAGCTGGCTAGCAGTCTGGTGGAAGCTGGCCTGCGGATCAAGAAATTCGCCGAGCTGGAAACCAACCTGGAGTCCGCCTTTATGGCCCTCACCAAGGGTTCGGGCCTGAAGATCTGAGATCGATTACAATAAAGATTCTCTGCGCGACCTTTGCTCTCGCCGCACTGTGCCCGCACGGCTGTTTGCTCGCCGCACTCCTCGCCGCCACTGTTCGCTCGCCGCATTTCCCCCGCAGCTAAAAAATCTGTTCCTATCTGAAGGTGCTGTCATGAAGCTGAGTTTCTGTCTGTTATGGCTATCTTTGCCGCTGGTTGTCATCAGCCTCAACCCAAGCCTCTGCCAGCCGGGTATCGCGGAGGAAATCCGCTTGCGGGATTTGGACAGCCATTGTCCCTTTGAGCCGCCGAGTACGCTGGAAGCATGGCAATCCCGCGCGGCCGATCTGCGGCTGCAGTTACTGGTCGCCAACGGGCTGCATCCCAGTCCGGAATTGGATCCGGTCGCACCGCAGATCTATGGTCGGATCGACAAGCAGGGATATTCGATTGAGAAGTGCATATTCGAGAGCCTGCCAGGTTTCTATGTGACGGGAAACTTGTATCGCCCATCCCACATCCCTGAGGGGCAGAAGGTTCCCGGAATACTCTGTCCTCACGGCCACTGGACCGATGCGCGGTTCTACGATAATCCGCCCAACACCGTGCGGAATTTGCTCGCTATTGGAGCCGAACGCTTCGAGTCTGGTGCCAGGAATCACATTCAAGCCCGCTGTGTACAACTGGCACGGATGGGCTGCATCGTTTTCCATTGGGACATGATTGGCTACTGCGATAGCACGCAGATTAGCCTCAAGCGGGCTCATGGATTCGCCAACCAGCCTAAGGAAAGCGAGCTGACGGAGGATGGGTGGTTGTTGTTCAGTCCTCTCGCGGAAGCCCATTTGCAGTCGGTGTTTGGCTTGCAAACTCTGGCCACGCAGCGGGCGGTGGACATGATGCTCGACTTGCCTGAGGTCGATCCGGGGAAGATCGCTATTACGGGTGCCAGCGGCGGAGGTACGCAATCGTTTGTCGGCGCGGCCATCGATGAACGGATTCAAGTTGCCTTTCCGGCTGTGATGGTTAGCACCGGTATGCAGGGTGGTTGTACTTGTGAGAATTGCTGCTTGCTGCGGACCGGTACCGGCAATGTGGAAATGGCGGGCTTGATTGCGCCGCGCGCCCTGGGCTTGACGGCAGCCAATGACTGGACGCGGACCATGCCCACTGATGGGCTGCCGCAGCTCAAACAACTGTACAAGTTATACAGCGCTGAATCCAAAGTGGAACTTTTCCCGGCAGTTCACTTTGAGCACAACTTTAACCATGTTAGTCGCACATCCATGTATGGTTGGATGAGTGACCATTTGCAATTGGGTTTTGAGAAGCCAGTTCTCGAGTCGGATTTTGAGATCGCGGACAAGAGTCAGCTGACCGTCTGGGATGACCAGCACCCGACTCCGCCTTCGGGCGAAGCATTTGAGCGCCAATTGCTGAAGCTGTGGAGTGAGATTAGCCAGGGACAATTGACGGGATGGTTACAGGGTGATGCAGCTCAAAACGAGCAATTGCGGCAGGTCTTGCGGGACGGCTGGCGTGTCTGTTTGGGTTTGACGACCAACTATGGCAAGACTGCCCGGCCCATGGTGCTCGAGCTTCAGCCTGAAGCCACCGAGGGAGTTGTTATTCAGCTTGGCCAGGAGGTTCAAGCGCGTTATCGGTGTCTGCCCCTCAGTCCGGCCGAGCAAGCCCTGGTTTCCAATAAGCGTTTGGCGGCGGCGTACACCTATGCCTACAATTTGCCTGCGTTTGCCAAGGCGGCCCAGGAATTGGGCATAGCCCTCGAACGGCTGGCTGAAGAGCATCCCCAGCATCCCTTGCGGCTGACTGCGGTTGGCCCTGATGCCGCTTTAGCGATCGCTGCGGCATTCTGCGTCGAGCAGTCTGCGTTGGCTCGCAATCAATCACCACCGCAGATGACGCTGAGTATCGATCCTCAGGATTTTCGTTTTGCAGCTGCCGACTCGATCCGCCATCCACACTTTTTGCCTGGCTCGGCGCGCTATTGGGATCTGCCCGGACTGGCCGCCTGCCTGGCTGCCGAAATCCAATTTGCCGAAGATTTCGATTCGGGTGAGTTCGATCGACTCAGGCAACCCTAGGCATCGAAAAAGCAGCGATGCGCTGGCGCTATGTTGAGATTGGATTTGGGGATAGCCGGATTCGCCAGAATTCAAGTCTGGCGACTCCGGCTACCGCGATAACCCTAAGTTGCAAAGTTGACGAAGGCTAGGTGCCGAATTCGGGCCGGCGACGGCCGAGCTGTTCTTGCAGTCGGGCAACGATGCTCGAGTGCATTTGGCTGACGCGACTTTCGCTCAGGTCCAAGGTGGCCCCGATTTCCTTCATGGTCAGCTCTTCATAGTAATACAGAATAATGATCAGTCGCTCGTTGCGATTCAGACCCTTGGTGACCAGCCGCATCAGATCACCTTTTTGGACGCGACGCGTTGGGTCCTCGCCCTTCTTGTCCTCCAAGATATCGATCTCGCGGACATCTTTGTAGCTATCGGTCTCGTACCATTTTTTATTCAGGCTGACCAGATTCACCGCGTTGGCTTCGGCTTGCATCTTGTCCACCTCGGCCACGCTGATTTCCATGTACTCAGCGATTTCCTGCTCCGTGGCAGCCCGACCATAACGGGCTTCCAGCTTTTTCTTGGCCTCGCCTAATTTGCTGGCCTTGCTGCGCACCAATCGCGGCACCCAGTCCATGCTCCGCAGCTCGTCGAGCATGGCTCCACGAATCCGCGGTACGCAGTAGGTCTCGAACTTAACGCCTCGGCTGGTATCAAACGCGTCGATGGCGTCCATCAAGCCAAAAATGCCAGCGCTAATCAAATCGTCCAATTCGACGCCGTCAGGCAGTCGTTGCCATATGCGATCGCCGTTGTAGCGGACCAACGGCATGTATTGTTCTATCAGTCGATTGCGCAGATCGATATTGTCTGAATCGGCCTTGTACTGATTCCAGACTTCCTGGATTTCTTCGTTGGGAGCGGTCTTCGTTGCCATCCAATCCTCCGTGAGCTGACTGCCGTTAACGATCTTTTAGCGAGTTCCTCGCGCGACTACCATCCCAACTTGAATCACTTGTCCGAGCTTTCTGATCCGCCACCATGTAACGATTGTCGGCGAGCCACTTCCTCGCGGAAACGATTTTCCACCGACTCGTCTACGGTTCGCTCCGCGATAAAGCCGATGCCATAACCAACACCGGCGAATACGCAGAAGACCATCAAGCTCTGACTGAGAATCTCGTTGGGAAGCATCCCGATCACGAGGCCGCGCAAAATGCACAGGACGAGTGCCATTGCCCCCAGCACACCTGAATATGCGCGGGCCATGCCAACTCTCCTCTCGCGACTTCCTTGCCGATCAACATCCCTCAGGTTACGCGCTAGCCAACAGCGCAGAACCTTCGCTTAACAGCTACTATCGGATCGAGGGTCTCGAAAATTTAATCTTTTTTTGACAACAGGAATTTCTTAACGCTGTCTGCATAACCGTTAGCGAGAGAAGATCGCAAGCCTTGGCCAAGCAGGAGTTGCGCCAGATCCTGGGGCGTCGCAACCAAAATGTCTTGCGGCACGCGTTGGCCGGCTGTGAGGTAGCTGATGGGCAGTTGGGCCTGGCGCAGGATGGGCAGCCACTCTCCAAGGCTAGAGCACTGGTCGAGTTTGGTAATCAGCAAGCTGGTCGGATGCAGTGGGGAAAACATTTCTAGTGTACGCATGATATGCGCCCGCGAGCTGGTGGCGCTCAACACCAAATGCACGGCATCCGGCTGGGCTGCAGCCAAGGCGTCGCCCAGGATCGACAGCTGCTGAGCATCGTTCGGAGATCTGCCGGCCGTGTCCAGATACACGAGCTCACAATCTTGCAAGCGATGAAGGGCCGCAGGTATTTGACCGGGCCCGCTGACGACCTCCAGCGAGGCGCCTAGCAACTCTGCATGCTGCAGCAACTGATCCACCGCGCCATGTCGGCAGGAATCCAGGGAGATCAAGCCAATTTGCAGCGGTTGTTCAACGTGCACGCCGGCGGACAGTTTTGCCAGGCTAGTCGTTTTGCCCTCGCCGGTAGGTCCAATCAGAGCAATTAACCTCGGCGGCGGCAGGTTATCCTCCGCTTGTGAACACGTGCAGAGTTCTCCTGCCAGGACCTGCGCGATGGCAGCCTGCACTCGATGCAGTTCATCGCGGTGGGATGCGTCGAGCGTCTCGCATGCCTGGCTGAGCAATGCCTCCGCCTCATTCGTGGACATGCCGCCAGAGCACATGCCATCCAGCGCCGCCCGCATGGCAGGCGTGCAATTGCCGAGCGTGTTCGTTGGCGACACGGATAAACTGCTTGCCGACAGGGAGCCGTTGGCCGCCATACGCGAGTCAGATGCCTGCGAGCGCTCGCGCGAATCGCTGGCGTGCGCGGAGGCTTGGGGAGCTGACTGCCCAGCTCGATTGGGGTCCAGGCAGGCATCGACTTCGACAGATCGCTGTGCAAACAAACCCAAGCGCGCATTCTGCACCTCACGCGTGTGCACGATGGCCGCATCCGGGCCCATCGTATCCCGCACACGCTGCAAGGCCTCCTGCAGCGTCCGTGCACGAAAGGTCTGAATATCCATCATCTCACCTAGGCTTTAGTAACGGGATCTGAAACGAGACCGACGGAAATCGTATTGGTCTGTAGCGTGATCTCAGAGTGGCTCAAGATCCGCAGATCGGGAAGATAGGTTTGGGTAATCTGCCGCAGTGCCGGGCGAATGCGTGGGCTGACCAGCAAGATCGGCCGGTGGCCAGTAGATTTCAGTTTCTGCAATTGTGATGCAATCTGCTGACAGGTGATCTCGATCGCCTTGGGCGACATGCGAATCAAAATTCCCCGATCGGTGATTTCTGAGCCTGCGGCAATCCGATCTTCCATAGCCGGATCCATGGTGATCACGTGCAGTTGTCCCTCGGCATCGGCAAAGCGATGACAAATCGTGCGCGACAGTCGATTGCGAACATACTCGCACAAGAATGTCGGCTCTTTGATACGCGACCCATAGTCGCCCAAGGTTTCGAAGATCGTGCCCAATTGCCGAATGGGGATGTCCTCCCGCAGCAGCATCTGGAGCACGGTTTGCACCTCGCGCCAGTTTCATCACTCCCGGCAGCAACTCGTCGACCACGGTCGGGCTGGCCGTCTTCAGCTGATCTACCAGCTGTTTGGTTGCCTCGCGGGTCAGCAATTCATCGGCATGTTTGCGGGCGGTTTCTTGGAGATGCGTGGCCACTACCATACTAGGCGTCGCCGTCTGGTAGCCTGCCATTTCAGCGTGGATCTTTTGGTCGGCGGTAATCCACACCGCGGGGCGTCCGGCGGCCGGTTCCCGCGTCTCAAAGCCTGGGATCACGCTGGTGCAGTGGCCAACATCGATAGCCAGAATACGATCTGCATAGACTTCACCACGGGCCACCAAATTGCCGGATATCTGGATTTCATACACCGACTCGGGCAGGCTGAGTTTATCTTTCAAGCGAACTTTGGGGAGGAGGATTCCCATTTCACTGGCCAGAATGGAACGCACGCCGGTAATCTTCTCCATTAAATCACCGCCGCGACGTGGATCGGCCAGCGACAGCAAACCGGCGCCGATTTCAATCCGCATGGGATCGATTTCCAAGTAGTCCTCGGGACGTTTTTCCGCAGGTCGATTCTTGGCGATTTCCGCATCCTGCTTGGCTCGCTCCTGTCGCGAGTCTTCCATGATTTGGTTCTTGTTGACAAGGAAGGCCAGTCCAACGCAGCCTCCCCCGAGGGCCAACAAGGGCAGGGTGGGTAACTGGGTAAAGATCAGTAGCGATACGAAGACACCCGCCACAATCAGAGCCTGTGGTCTGCGAAAACAGCTGCGACAGAAACTCGGTAGGCAAGTTGACCTTTTGGGTACTACGAGTTACCAGCAATGCGGCGGCTAAAGAGATCAGAAATGCGGGAATCTGGCTGACCAGCCCGTCGCCGATCGTCAGTTTGGTGAACAACTGAAAGGACTCGGATAGTTTCATGTCGGCATAAGCCATGCCGATGTACAACCCGCCGGCAATGTTAATCAAGGTAATCAAGATGCCAGCGATCGCATCGCCGCGGACGAATTTTCCAGCACCATCCATGGCTCCAAAAAAGTCAGCTTGGCTGGTAATGGCTTCGCGCCGCTTTTGGGCTTCCACTTCGTCAATGATGCCCGAGTTGAGGTCGGCGTCGATAGCCATTTGACGACCAGGCATCCCGTCCAAGGCAAAGCGGGCAGCCACCTCGCTGACCCGGGTGGCACCCTTGGTAATCACCACGAATTGGATCAACACGATGATGACAAAGATGACGATGCCAACCTCCAAGCGATCTCCGGCAACAAACTCGCCGAAGGCTTGGATGACTCCTCCCGCGGCCCCCTGTCTGTCGGTATCGGCCTTGGTGAGAATCAACCGCGTGGTAGCCACATTCAGTACCAGTCGCCCGAGCGTGGTAGCCACCAGCAAAGAAGGGAAAATATTAAATTCGAGGGGCGTGCGGATATAGATGGTTGTCAGCAGAACAATGACCGAAATAGTGATATTGGCCGCTAACAACACGTCCATCAAGGCCGTCGGCAGCGGAACCAAAATAACGCCCACACAAGCTATGATACAGATTGGTAAAATCAGCTCTCGGTGGCGGGTCAAGGTTGCCAAAAGATTCATGGTTGATCGAGACTCGCCGAGGATTTACTGAGCAGAGCTTTTCCAGGCTGAGGTTCAGCCCGCTTGCGTTTCTGCCGAAAGTAATGAAAACGCGGCAGTCATGTCCAGTCCGCTTGTGCGCGGCCAGAACCGCAGAACCTGCAACTTAGGCAGGCGAATCGCCTACCACAAAAGTCTTCAATTCATGCAAGCAAAGCAGCCGACGCACAATTCAACTTCGGAGGTGAATGCCTATCCGGCGTTGAGTCCTCGATTCTGGCATGGCATGCGAACGGGCTGCTGGTGGCGATTGCTGGCAAAGAACCGATTTCGCGTGCATTGGAGTCGCCTGCCCATTGCCTTGGGGGTCAGCTGTTTCACGCCCTTGAATGACGCGCTGGCAGCTGCCCAATGGTTGCTATTCAATCGCAAAATACAAGAAACACAGCTCAGTCGCGATCCGGTTTTCATTCTGGGGCATTGGCGTAGCGGCACTACTCTGCTGCATGAGTTGTTGGTGACCGATCCACAGTTTGCCTCGCCCAATACGTTTCAGTGCTTTGCACCCTCGCATTTCTTGCTCAGCGAATTCCTGATGGTCCGCTTCGGTAATTTTCTGCTGCCGAAAAAGCGACCGATGGACGAAATGGACGCGGGCTGGCAGTTGCCGCAGGAGGACGAATTCGCGCTGATGAACCTGGGTGTCCCGACTCCCTACCTGCGCATTGCATTTCCGCGGACACAGCCCAAGGCTTTGGAATACCTGGATATGCAGCCGCTCAGCCAGCCAGAGAAACAACGCTGGCTGGAGTGTTTCCAGTGGTACCTCAAGGTGTTGACCTATCACTATCAAAACAAGCAGCTGGTGCTCAAGAGCCCGCCACACACTGGGCGCATCGCCGAGTTGGCAAAAATATTTCCCCGGGCGAAGTTCATCCATCTGACGCGCGACCCGCGAAAGTTATTCCAGTCCACCATGCGACTTTGGCGCTCGCTGGATCAGGTGCAGGCCCTGCAACTCACGCCGGACGAAGCCACACTGAAGGCCTATGTCGCCGAATGTCTGACTCGCATGTACCGCGGATTCGAACAGGGAAGAAAGGCCATCGACCCGCAGCGGATCGTTGATGTGCGTTATGAGACGTTGGTGGCCGATCCCCTGGGAGTGCTGCGATCCCTCTACGAGCAACTCGAATTGGGCGACTTCGCGGAGGTCGAACCGGCGTTGCAGAAACGCTTGGCCCATCATCATGAGTACCGCCCGAATCAGCACCGCATGGACTCAGGGCTGGAAACAGAGATTTTGGAAACCTGGCCGGAATACGCGAAGAAATACGGCTACTTAACGCCGCAGGGCTCTTGAATGCTGGCTGTCTAGACTTCATGCTCTACGCATGCCTGAGGACTGGACTGGACTGGCTGGTTTCTGTCGTTACCCGTTGATAGGGCAATTTCATCATGGTTGATCCTTACAATCCCTATGCCGCTCCGGTCAACTATGGCCAGGCGATGCCCATGCAAGCGCCCATGCGGGTTGCCGATTTGGGGAAGCGTTTTCTGGGGGCCGTGGTCGATGGCCTGGTTGGCATTCCCTTCATCGTTCCCGGCTATGTGCTGATGGTGATCAGTTCGATGAACGATCCCGAGACACCCCCTCCATTATTCTTCGTGGGCCTGGCACTAACCGTGGTGGGTGGCTTGGCGCTCTTAATCTTGCAGATTTATTTTCTGGCGACGCGTAGCCAATCGATTGGCAAGGTCGTCATGAAGACACAGATCGTCGACGTGAATACTGGCCAGCCTGCGGATTTGGTGCATACACTGCTTCTGCGATCTTTCGTGAATGGACTGATCGGTGCCATTCCTTGTATTGGCCCGATCTATAGTCTGGTCGATATTTGTTTTATTTTTCGTGAAGACCGCCGCTGTATCCACGACCTGATTGCCAATACGGTGGTGATCGATATCGGCTAAGGTATGCCTGCCGAGGGGCGAGTTACTCAATCTCTTGGCTCTCAAGCTAAACGCGACGCTCTCGTAAGCACCCGGTTTTTGCGGCAACCGGACGCTAACGCGTTCCGGCTAATTCGTAAGAAAATTGCGGACGAGGCCTCAGCGGACTAGGCCGCTTCGCCAATCCAGCTCTTGAGCAAGTTTACGGCTGCCCCAGGGTTTTCCTTGATGAGCGCCGACAGGTCGTCTTGGATGTCCTCGCCCGATAAATCGAAATTGGCTTTGGCACGAGGACTTGCGCTCAGAGATCCGTCGCCTGCCGGCTGGCCATCGCCACTGCTTAACTCCAGTTCATCGGCCAAGCTTTCCGGGATTTCCAGACCGAAACCATCGCTGAACCTGGGGTCGAGCTGCGTTTGTTTTGCCGGCGATCGAACCCAGCTGAACATAAGTCCCAAACTCAGCAGCACGAGGGCCATCAGGCCAAGCGTACTCCACGATTCACGTAGCCACAGGAGATAGCTTTCCGCCATGCTCACCTCGGGTAATTCGGGTATGGGCAGGTCGGTATAGGAATAGACTTTGACAAAGGTCTTGCTTTCGTCTCCTTGGCGCATGCCTACTGGGATACCTTCTACGGCCGCCCTTACGGCATTTTCCGTTTCCGTTTTTAGGTTGGCCAGTTCCAACGCGCTTGGCCGCGGTGGGGTTTGATCCTGCTGGTCGGGGTTTTCGCGATGGAAGCGAATGGCCCAGATCTTGTCGTAATAGGAATCCGGTAGGCCGACGCTGACATTGACCATCAGCGGCGTCATGGGAGCCAGTTTGGTAACGGTGGCTTCATGCCCGGCAACGCGTCGCTCATTGGCCTCGGATTGCTTGGACTTCGATGATTGATTGGCGGCGGTGCTGTTGATCGACAGTGGTTGGTTGGAGACACCATTGGAGGCTGCTCCAGGCGGTCCAGCCGGTGGGGCTTTGATATTATCCAGATCGTGTCGCGTTTCGGAGGACTGCAACGTGACCGCTGTTGGGTCGTACTTGAGTTGCTCGGATTCCTCTTTTAGCTTGGGATCCAACTTGACGTTGACCCCCAACTGGAAAACTCCATAGGGACCCTCCAGGATCTTGGAGATCTTTTCGTGGTAGCTGTTTTCAAATTCCAATTGGGCTTTCAAGTAAGGGTTTTCGTCGCTGGCATCCGGGCTGGAACTAGGTCGGTACGAAAGCGAGCTTCCCAGATCGGTAACGGTGATGTTCTCCTTGCGCAGTCCAGCGAAATAGGTCTCAACCGATCGGGCGATTGCCTGCAGCTTTTCATTGGGGATGCGTGCATTGGCATGCCCCTGGACCATGATGCTGCAGACTTTTTCGGTGTTGCGTGCAAATCCGGATCGATGTTCGTCATATTCAACCAGCGCGTACTCGATGCCCGGAATGCGTTTGATGGATGCTGCCAATTCACGTTCGCGGGCCGTTTCGTGTCGGAACTCCCGAACCGCCATGGGATCAAAGGGGCTGCCAGCATCGATCGCAGCGTCCAGGAATGATCCAGACTCTTTGGGCAGCACATTTGCCGAGGATAGCGCCTTGAGATACAAGTCCTTTTGACCGGCCGGGACGCGGATGCGTTTGCCAATGCGTTCGTAGTCGCGAAGTTCAGACTCGCCAAAGGTGGCTTCCCAACTTTCCAATTCCGAGTCGCTGAAGCTGCGACCGCCGAACAGATATTCGTACTGCGTCGTGTTGCTGGCATTCAGAATCCAGCCCAGGCTGACCACGATCACGGCCAGCATCAAGCCGGCCATAACCCGCGCCGCGGGCGTCATCGTCGCGAACAGGGCGCTGATCTGTTTTCCCAGCTCGTTGATTGCGTTCATGATCTCGTGGCTTTTCCTTGTGCGCGAACCTAGATGCGGATGGCATTGATCTCGTCATAGGCTGACATCAATTTGTTTCGGACTTGCACGAGCAGCCGAAATGCCATGTCGGCCTTTTGTACTGCGGTCAAGACTTCGACTTGGGATACATCGCCGCCACTGAGCAATTCATGGACTTGGGCGTTGGCTTGCAATTGCGATTGATTGACGCTGCTTACGCCGGAGTTCAGCAATGCTCCGAACGAACCCGGGGAACCATGGACTTCTTCGTTGGCTCCTTGCAGACGCGCCGAATGAGGCATCTGCAAGTGCAACGTCGGTAGGCTGGCGATCGGATTCACGTGGCGGTTCCTCGATCACTAGGCCAGAATGGAAAGGGATTGCCGACCGATGTTCTTGCTGATTTCCATCACGCCAATATTCGCCTGGTAGGAACGCGTCGCTTCCAAGGCATCCACGAACTGTTCGTTCAAATTGATTTTCGGGTAGGCCACATAGCCTTTCCATTTACCCTGTTTGATAGCCAGCGGGTGGTCCGGTTGGTAACGATATTGGGCTTCCTGCTGGTCGATATCGACCGACGCGACCTTGACGCCTGGGGCGCCCCCTTCGGCGATCAGGTTTTCATCGGTTTCGAACACCGTGTAGCGTGCCTGATAGGGTTTGGCATTCCCGTCTTCGTCTTGCAATGTCGAGATGTTGGCGATGTTGCCAGAGATGGCATTCAAACGAATTCGCTGCGCAACCAAGGCGCTGGTGCTGATGTCCAGGGCGCTGATCATGAGCTGGCTCCTTGAAAAATTCCGAGAATGTCTCAAGCAGGCACACTAGAGAATTCTTCAGCTGCAGCAAAGGCCAACTAGGAAACGAGCAGCCGGTTGCCGACCAAACTGACGGCAAGCAAATGCTTACCCCACTTTTCGATTGGAGTAAAGCACTAGCAGCCGGATGGGTGAGTCGATTGCGGCTCAGGTGACAAAGTGAGTTTGGGCATCGCGCAACTGGCGAAGGTGCTCGCGATCGAGCATCATGAATGGATCGGCCAGAGATTGCCAGTCCTCACCACGCTGCGCAATACTGCGCTTCATCCAGTGGACCCAATTGATTCTTGGCGAGCGCCAAGTAGGGAATGCGCTCTGGGATGATGCCCATCAGTCGAGCCAGCGTGGCGTCAACCGCCGTCAGGTTAGTGCCTACTAGAATCAAACCCATAGACTTGGGTGTACCCAAGATCGGACCGTCACCCTCCATGCAGTCAATGCCATCGACGATGGTGAGCGTTTTGCCAGCCGATGCATTGATATCAAACACGGTTTCAGGGATGCCGTTGTAGTGCAGTACATTCTTGGGCCAACCGTATTTGATACCTGGGATGATGCCGTACAGGTTTTTCATTGCCCCGGTCATCCCCATCCAATGATGGGTCTTCATTTTTGGAAGGCTGACCACGAAATCCGCTTCGATGACTGCCCTGGGGAAATAGAATTGTTTTAGCTGACTGCGTTTGCCTAGATTCTTGACAGCTCGAATCTCTTGATAGTTCAAGTCCTCAAAGACCAGCTGGGAGTCGCTGAGAGCCTCCAGGACCCCGGATTCGAGCAGAGCTTGTTCGGTATCGCGAACATGTCCTGGTCCTTCGCCCACACAGACTTCTGCCTGCCATTGCCTAAATACTTCCGCGGCGGCTTGAATGATCGCTGGATGCGTGGTCATGTGCGGAGCCAGCCGTGAGGGCTCGACCAAATTGGGCTTGAGCAGAACGCGTTTGCCCCGCACCCAATTGGGCTGGAAATCGCAGGCTAGCAATCCTTCGCGAATCGTGCGCACCAATTCGCCTGAGTAGCGCTGGTTGCGGGCAATGAACACCGGTCGGGCTTGCCGGCGCTCGTGCCAATAGGCTGCCGTGGCGGTGGCTGCCGCGGCAGCCGATCCCGCCAGCAGGAATTTGCGACGATTGGCTGGCGTTTGGTTTTGGCTCGTCTGGCGTTGGCTCAAGGGGTGGACTCCGCAATCGAATTGAGGCTCAGGGCAGGCATGTCCAACACGGGTGACTGCCGCATGAGCGCGGCTAGCATCAGCAGATTCAGGCGATGGGCCGCACCGTCCGTGCGGATGACGCGCTCCACCGCGACCTTGAGCGGCAAATGAAATGCGTCCGGATCGAATTCCGCTGCGTCCCAGTTCTCCGAGACCAGGGCCTGCACCGTCCATGCCAAGGAGGCGGCCGCCAGGGGATGCTCGAGTTCTTGACGAAGATAGGCATAGCTGGCCAATTGTCGCGCCTTGCGCAGGCTGCACGCGATGCAGGGCAACCATGCACAGTCCGCTGGGCAAGACATGAGGTCGCAGCGTTTGTCCCAAGACACGAGTGTTTCCATAATTGGCGCCGCCTTCCTCCAGCAAGCGATCAAGGATCAGCGCGGCAGCTTCCAGCGCCCGCGGGTGTTCGCCAAAACCGCAGTGTCGCAATGCCAAGAAAGCAAAAGCAGTCGGTTCGAGCCACGAATGCGTACCCTGCACCCAGGGCCAACCGACCAATTGTGTATTGTGACCGACGGCATCGCTGGGATCGATCTTCTCGCCAGCCTGACCGAGCAGGAAATCGATCGCTCGCCGGTATGCGTCGCGGTACGGCGCCGCGCTCTCGCTGGGCAGCAGCTGAGCCAGCTGGCGCCACGCGATGCAGGCCAGTGAAGTACTCCAGAACGGACCATCGGCATCGAGGCGCACGGAAATCGATCCGTCTGCATTCTGAGCTTGCAGTAAACATTGGCAGGCGGTCTTGGCCGCGGGTAGCAGCCGGTATCCGCAAGCGGTCAGGGCAGCCACAGCCACAGGCTCTGCGCAGATGGGTTCGCCCGTGGCATACCCAATCAGAACCTGAGAATTCAAACGCTTTTTTTGTGCATCGATCCAGTTGCTGCCGTCCACTGGCCATGGTTCCCGAAGCGAAGTCGGGCGTCACGCTTACGGCGTCGCAATGCCGACCGCTGTGCCCGATGATGAATTCCATTGACCTGGGTGACGTGAATGCACATCTCCAGCCAACCTTTCCGGGGCATCCTAGAGTTCTCTGCCGGCAATTTCAAGCGGAATGCTATTTCTGGCCAAAGGCGCCCAGCACCATGTCGGTAAAGCCGCTGGTAAGACTGCTTTCATTACCCGACCAGGCCCACATATTGCGGACAACGTCGGTCAGCAAGATTCCACTCAAACACATCAATAAGAGGATGCCCAGCAAGCTCAGAACCTGAAACAGGCTGTAGGGAACTTCCGGGGTTCCCATGGCCACGGCGGCTCCAACAGGAGCGGCATCTCCAAAAGCATCGTCGGACTCCAAAGCCCCACCCGAATCGACGTCGGCAAACGCGTCAAAGCCATCATCGGAAGGCAAGGCGACGGCTGCATCACCAAATTCAGAGGAGTCTTCCAGCTCGATGACCTGCGAGCCGCTATCGTCGTCGGTCTCAAAAGAATCGGAGGGAGAGAGTTGAAATTCTTCGTTTTGAACCGCAGAACCGCCGGAATCGTTACTCACGTCCGAGCCCTCGCTGGCCAGGTCGAGGCCAGAAATTCCACTCGCAGCCAGATCCAGTGGTTCATCTTCTAGCGAAATACCGCTGTCCGAAGGGCTCATCAAGTTGATGCCGCTGTCGCTGCCCAACGCCAGATCGCTACCCCCACCCAGCACCAGGTCGCTGTCATCGGACAACTCCAGGTCACTGCCTTCGACACTCAAATCCAAATCCGAGTCCATCGAAGGACTGCTATCGCCGCGAATCAAGTCGCTGGAGGAAAGGCCCAATCCGCCCGACAAGGGTATATCACTACCACTGCCTACATCGAGCTTTAAGTCGTCTAACTCAACGTCACTGCCGTGGGTGGACGATAGCTTTGCAAGTATATCGTCATCATCGTCAGCTGCTAACGCCAGTTCATCGTCATCGTCATCACTGCTGGCTAACGCGAGATCATCATCGTCATTGGAGGGCGGCTTGTTAGCCACCAAACGCACGTCGCTGCCGACTCCAGAATCCGGCACCAAGGCCACGTCGCTGTCGACATCGGAGTTGTCCGCCAATTGAATATCGCTACCAAGGGTACCGCTGTGGTGGCTGGTGCTCGAAAGTCCTGAGCCGGAAGATAAAATCGACGATCCTGCCGGATCCTCATCCAGCACATCGCCGAGCATTTCCGAGGCCACGCGTTCGATTTCCTGGGGCTTGAATTTCCAGCTGCCACCATCGCGGTAGCCGAAAATCTCGCCTCGAGAAAGCATCTCGACGAGTGCCTCCGCGCTAACGCCCAGTTTTTTGGCAGCTTCCTCAAGCGACACGAAATTGGACATGCTCGTTCGAACTCCTATGCAGCCAATGCGCGCACTGGCTGTGTCAATTGCGTATAGCCGCCGATGCAGGTCCTTTGCTTACCAGACTCATCCACTGAGTGAGCGACCGAATGTTTTGTTCTTGGAAGGGCGCTAGTCCCACACCTCGATGCAGTGCAACACACGCCTTGGGTTTCCAGGCCGCGGGCCATCAAGCTGGGCAAATAGACCTGCCACCCGCAATTTACCTATCCTAACTAACGAGTCTCAGAAAACGAAACCCTTGAAGCTCGAAAATTCGCAAACCAAGACTTCCAGCCAGAATATTACCGTTTTTAGGGCTGGTGAGGCCCAAAAGAGCGGTTTAGGCCAGCGGCAGATAAGAATCTACCTGTAGTGGACGAGGTAACGAGTCCCTGCGGCAAGGACTCGTTACCTCGTCCACTACGATTGGGTTGGAACTCATCCGCCGCTCGCCTCAGGGGTTTGCGCCGTGCGCGATCCGCGAAATGAAAAGCACGCTATTCCTAGCGAATTGACGCTAGCCTTTGATAGACAACACTTTCCAACGCAAATCTGCAATCTGGTGAGGAAGCAGCGCTAGGGCTCGACTTGCCTCAGCTCGCTCGGCAGTGGGCTTTGGCCATTGAAATTTTCCATCCGCAAATCCCACACTAGGTTCCGCACGCTCTTTAGTTGTATTTTACCCTGTGCGGGCTCGACATGGTAAACGGCCAAGGTGCGTGCGGCGGGCTCGACGACCACAATCTGTTGGGTTCCGCTGGGCAACATGGTGGACACAATTTGCAAGCTGTCGTTGGCAGCCGCTGATTCACTGATGCCCTCCAATCCGTATCCCCGCGGCGCTTGACTTAGGGACGCGGCGTTCCCGAGCATCCAGACGCTGGTAGCGATAATAGCCACGAAGGCGATGCGACCCATCCAGTCATTCATAACGATGGCGATCCAATTTTGCGGTATTGATGGACAGGAATTCCCATGTGCGTGCAATTTGCTATGTAGTGGGCTGCAGCTTTGCTTACAAGGTCAAGTGGTGAGGGCAAAAACAGTTTTCCTGAAAACTAATCTGGACGTGGCGAGCTCAGGTAGACAGAATCCCCAGCAGTCGCTTGATCCATGACGACGGGTTCAAGTTTCGTTCCGTCTCGAATCGCTACACGGAAGTGGTGCATCGTGAACAATCTTCGACCAGAGCGGCGGGCTAGTTATTCGCTGCCCCTGCCACCGGTATTCTTGCTGGGTTCCATCCTGGCGCTAGGCTTCTTTGGGCTGATTTTCGCTGGGCCGCTCAACTTTGCGATTCTGCGGCGATACTGTCTCAGTCACCCTGTGGCGATTGCCTCGGTCACCCTGTTTTGTTTTGGAATCGTTGGCTTGGCCTTGAAGTGGTATTTCGCCGCCAGCCAAGCCAGCGTAACGGGCCGGGCGGTGGCCGCACTCCGCCGTTTGTTGGTGGATGGTGATGAAATTTCCCCGGCGCGTCGGGCGGAATGGTTGGAGGCCAGTTGGCAGGCCCAGCCCGCTTCCCTCCGCAACAGCTGGTTCGGGATGCGCATCGCGCGTGCGGTTGACTTGCAGATCGCACGTGGGCGGAGGCATCAACTGGAAAACGATCTCAAATCGCTTTCCGATGCGGACGCCGATCGTCAACATGAGAGCTACAGTCTGCTGCGGATCATCCATTGGGCCATGCCCATGCTAGGCTTTCTGGGAACGGTCCTGGGAATTTCCCAAACCCTGGGGCAGCTCGATACACAGATGCTGGCCACACAGCAGCAGGAGGCCATGAATCAATTGACAGCTGGCCTGTATGTGGCCTTCGATACCACCGCCATTGCACTCAGCTTGACGGTATTCTCGATGTTCGTGCAATTCGCTGTCAGTCGCATCGAGGTCAACTTGTTGACGCGGATCGACAGCGGCTCGAGCGATTGTCTGATCGAGTTCCTGTCCGTCGATCCCTTCGACGCTCAAGATTCGCTGCTAACGCCGGTCCGCGAGATGGCGACCGAGTTGATAGCCAGCGTGGAACAGCTGGTGGAGGTGCAATCGGCGGTATGGGCCAGGTCCATTGCCGAGAGCCAACGCCAATGGACTACTTGGACCGAGCGGTCATCGCAGGAAATTGAGCAGCAGCTGGGGCAATGCATCGGCAAATCGCTTGACCGGCATGTATCGAGCATGGAGCGATTGCAGGATGAAGGGGCGCGGCAGATCGACCTGCGCTGGCAGCAGTGGCAAACCACGCTCAGCGCCCAGGCACGCCTGGTTCAAAGTCAACAAAGAGAAATCGTCCATCAGAGTGAGTTGTTGCAAGAATTGCTCGGCTCGACCTGCGAGCTACGCAAGCTGGAGGAGACGATTCACGATAGCGTGGAACGCTTGGAGAATGTGGGACGCATCGAGCAAGCCAGCCAATTCATGGGAGAGGCCATAGCCGACCTGGCAGCCAGTCTTGAACGCGCGGGAGTCATTCGCGGGATTCCTATTAAGCCCAGGGCCGCCAAACGCTCCACCCAGGATGCGCCCGGCCCCACTCTGGCAGAGGTTGGCGACGAGAGCCAAGAGGTTGCGCGCAGGATCGCGTGAGACCCGCCGCGAGTTCGCAAAGGAAAGCTGCATGAGCGGCTCGCGTCGACAACGCGATACTCTGGCGCCCTCGCTGTTTCCCTTTCTCGCAGTCCTGCTGTGTACCATGGGTTCGCTGGTGCTCATCCTGATGCTGATCGTGGCTGGTGCCCAATCGTCGGCCAAGGAGATCGTCGCCGAGTCGCAGAATCAAATCGAAGAAGCGCAAGGTCTGCTGGCACATGCCAAGCATGCTTTCACTAAGCAGTTGGCAGAGGGCCGAGTCAGTCTGGAGAAGAAGCGCCTTGTGCTGCAGCATCTCGAAGAACATATCCAGGAATTGCTCACCGAGCTGGACGAACTCAAGCGGACCGCTGAATTGGTCGACGCGGAACAATCGCAGGATCAACGCCAGGAAGAAGATCTGCAGGCTACGATTTCCGAACTCGAAAAACAACTGACTGAAGCCACGCGCGAGTTAAAACAAAAACTGGAAAAGCCCGATGGCGACAAGCCTATCTTTGCGATTATTCCCTATCAGGGTAGCAAGGGAACCCATCGAAGACCCATCTATCTGGAGTGCACCTCGGAGGGCGTGATCATTCAGCCCGAAGGAATTTCCGTGCCGATCAGCGACTTGCGGCCGCCCTATGGCCCGGGCAATCCACTGGACGCTGCCCTGCGGACCGTGAGAGCAGAATTTCCTCCCAGCAATGGGGCTGTAACCTCGACCGCGTACCCGCTGCTGGTTGTTCGCCCCAGCGGCATCCGTACCTACGCACTGGCTAGAGCCGCGATGAGCGGTTGGGATGATCAATTCGGCTACGAACTCGTGAACGAAGACTTGGAGTTGGCCTATCCGCAGAGTGTGGCGGGCCTGTCTGACAAGCTGAACAAGGCGCTGGAGCTGGCACGCGAGCGTCAAGCTGCGTTGGTAATGGCCATGCCCAACAAGTATCGACAATCAGGCAATGATCAGTACCCCGAGCTGGATGAAATCGGCGACGATTGGGGTGGCGCCGGCAATTCAGGCCGGTTGTCTGGCCGCGGTTCCGCAGGCCAATCCCAACGTGGAACTGCCGCCGGAGCACGTGGCGGATTTGCCTTTTCGGAAGACGCTGTGTCCTCTCTGTCCGGCGACCGAAACTCGGCGACCGGGGCTGGAACTGGGGCTGGCTTTGGAACCGCCGAAGATGGCAGCCAGGCACCGCCATCCAGTTCGCGGAATTTGTCGGAATACGCACGCGGCGGCGGGCTGCTCGGCGGAGCCGGTGAACCACGTCAGGATGGTCGCGGCCAAGACCAGAATGCGGCCCAGCGATGGAACGCGGATTCCGGTCAAGGCGCCGCTGCGGACCGATTCTTCGGCGGAGGGCTGCTCTCGGGCGAAGATAACCATTCGCACAGCGATGGCGGAGCCGATTATGCTTCCTCAGTGGCTGCGGGGAATTCCTCCAACGGCAAATCCTCCACCGGCAGTCCCGGCGGTGGATCGGCCGGAGGAGCAGCAGCGCAAGCCAATCAATCCGGACAACAATTCCAAATGCCCTTTGCTAGCCCGGGTTCCAGTTCTAATTCAAGTTCTGGTTCTGCGGGTGCCCAATCGCAGCCAACCGATCCAAACGCGACGGCTGGAGCCTCAGGATCGGCTTCGAGTTCAGCGGAAAGCAGCCAGCAGGCTGGTGGCATCCCTCAGATATCGATGAACATGAATCGGGGGCCAGCCAAGCAAGAAAAAGCCTCAGCCGTGGCCCGCACTCGTGGTCGCGATTGGGCCTGGTCGCAGGGACCTCCAACCCAGACGCCCGTGGTGCGGTCCATTCGCATGCAGTGCCTGGAGGATCGCTGGCTGGTCCTACCCGATAGCGGCAGTTCGGCAGCAGCCACGATCATTGCCTTTGATGTCCCACCCCGTGAGCGGGCTGAACAACTCGCTCGCGTGGTGCTGGATCGCGTTGACAGCTGGGGCCTGGCGCTCATGAGCGGCTACTGGAAACCGATCCTGGTAGTCGACGTGGCAGCAGATGCCGAATGGCGCTTCGATCAACTGCAACAACTCTTGGACGGTAGCGGCCTGGAAGTTCAACGGCGTTCCGCGTCGGGCAGCCAAGGCAGCCAATAACTGTTTATTATCGATCCACTGCAACTCGCACTCCATTTCAAACCGTATGCGACGCACTACTGAAGACGCGACCGTCGGCGAAGACTCCTTTCTGGATACGACCGCGAACCTGGTCGGAATCTTGATTATTTTAGTCGTCGTGGTGGGCACCAAAACGAAGATTGCCGCCGAGGAATACGGTCGCAAGATGTCCCAAGTCGACGCGGCACCCAGCCTGGAGGAACCGGCTCGCGAGGTTTCCAGGATACGCGAGTCCTTGGCCGCTCAGGCCAATCAGCAACGCCAGTACGAGTTGGAGACCGAGTACCGCCGCGCCGAACGCGATGCCATCCTGGCTAAAGTACAGGTCGCGCGCGGCTTGATCGATGAACGCGTGGCAGCCTTGAATGAGGATCGACAGAAGTCCGTCGCCCAGTCCCAACAGCTCGAGAAACTGCAGACGGCCCTCAGCCGAGTCAAGGTCGAGATGGGTTCTGCACAGGAATCCGAAAGACCCAAGATCATTCTCGAACACCTGCCGACTCCCATGGCGCAAACGGTTTTCAATCGCGAAATGCACGTGCAGCTCAAACATGGGTCGGTAACGGTTATTCCTTGGGACCGCCTGGTTGCCGTGCTCAAGGAGCAAGTACCGCTGGCCGTTAGCCGCCAGGCCTCTAAAAGTATTCTCGAAGAAACCCTCGGTCCAGTCGGTGGTTTTATGATGCGTTATCGCATGCGGAGCATCCCCGGCGGTTACGAACTCGAACGCTTTGAACTCGAAGAGGGACCGGATGCACCTACCGAAACCATGGCGGAAGCTTTAGCTACCGCGGGTCGCCTGCGCCTCGAATTGGCTAGCCGCAATCCTGCCGAGACCGTGGTTACCGTATGGGTTTATCCCGATTCATTTGCCGAGTTCGGGCAGCTCAAATCCAGGTTATTTGAAGAGGGTTTTCTGTGCGCCGCACGCCCCCTGCCCGAAGGTGTACGGATCGGTGCATCGCCCAGTGGCAGTCGCAGTACAGCTCAGTAGCCGAGCCCAAACGCGAGGTCCAACTGGCGAGCCACTTGGAGACTCCGACTGCAGTTGCTAGGCTGGGGATTCACAGATTCGGCTGCATTCAACCCAGATAGAACCATCCATGCAATCCTCGGTGCCCGCCTCATGGCTCAGTGATCGTTCGCGTTCCTTTGACAGTAGCGGTATTCGCAAGGTGTTTGACCTGGCCGCAAAACTCAAGAATCCGGTCAACTTGAGTATTGGTCAACCGGACTTCGATGTGCCCGACGCGGTTAAGGCGGCCTGCATCACTGCCATCGAGCAGGGCAAGAATAGCTTACTCTCCCTCGCAAGGCATTGCGCCATTGCGCGAGCGGTTGAAGGCTGACATCGACCACCGCTACGGTCATGAAGATCGGGATGTTTTCATCAGCTCTGGTACCAGTGGGGGCTTGGTTTTGACCATGCTCAGTCTGGTCAATCCAGGCGATGAAGTCATCGTTTTTGATCCCTACTTCGTGATGTATCCGCCGCTGATCAAACTGGCTGGGGGGACGCCGGTCTTCATTAATACTTATCCCGATTTCCGCTTGGATTTGGCGCGGGTTGAGGCGGCGATTACGCCGCGGACCAAGCTGATCCTATTCAACTCGCCTGGCAATCCGACAGGTGTCACGGGCAGCCTGGACGAGGTGCGCGGCTTGGCCGAGTTGGCGGGGCGGCGCGGGATCGCCCTGTTGTCCGACGAAATCTACAGCCAGTTCGCCTACGATGGACAACTGCTCACCCCGGCTGACTACAATCCGCAGACGCTTGTCATTGATGGGTTTTCGAAGAGCCATGCCATGACCGGTTGGCGGGTGGGCTGGGTACACGGTCCGCGCGAGGTTATTCAAACCATGATAAAATTGCAGCAGTTCTCGTTTGTGTGCGCTCCGCAGCCCGCCCAATGGGCCGGGCTGGCAGCCATGGATATCGACATGGCGGTTATCGCGCCGACTATACGCACAAACGCGACATGGTAGTTGCCGGGCTCCGTGATCGCTTTGAATTCACCCAGCCGGGCGGCGCGTTTTATCTGTTCCCCAAGTCGCCCTGGGGAACCGGCACCGAATTCGTGACCCGCGCTATCGAAGAGGAATTGCTGATGATTCCTGGGGCCATCTTTAGTCAGCAGGATACGCATTTTCGCCTCTCCTACGCGGCTCCCCAAGCTACGCTCGAACGAGGCATCGAGCTGCTCAACTCCTTGGCGCGCCGGGCGCCCAAAGGTAGAGCCAACACCTTGCCAGGCCCTATTTCAATAAAGTCTTGCAGTAGCCCTTCGCGCAGGTATTCGATTGCGCAAAGGGGTCAAAGAAAAAAGCCGTTGAGGACAAGTCCTCAACGGCCCATTTCGAATCTTCCGACCGACGGCGGCAAAATGCGGAGCCGCTGCGAGACTGACGAAGATCGAGCGTGCTTCTGCACAAGCTACTGATGATCTAGGCCAACGCGAAAAATTGGTCCCTCTGCCGGAATAACAGCCGGAAGTTCATTTTTGTGCGGGCTCTTCAAAACCCACGATTGCATCATAGGCTGCGATGAGCTGACAGCAAGGTTGATCGACGCATCTTCAGCAATTTCATCTCGGTTTTTCGCCAGATTTTAAAGACCGCAGCGCCTCAACACACCCATTGGAAGGTAAGAGCGAAATTCGTACCAAATTGATAGCAACAGTGCGGCTAATCAGCGGCCGGTAGGGCGACGGGTTGCACCATCAGCTGGCTGGCGGCTTCAGTGCCGATGGTTGTTTCGCATCCCGCCCCGCGGAGGGTGAGCGTGCCAGCCATAGCGTCGCGGCGAATGACCTGGAATTGCGCATTAATCTCCAGCCCAGCCTTACTCAGAAAGCTCAGGAATTCTGGTGATTGATCGAGTACGCGGCACAGCTGCAAGAGCTGCTCAAAATTGCACTCGCTGAGCGGCATATACTCGGCGTTGGCTACGCTGCCGTCGCGTTTGGGGATCGGGTCGCCGTGTGGGTCGAGTTCCGGAAAATGCAGATAGGCATCGATGCGATCGATGAGTAAATCGCTGACGGCATGTTCCATATGTTCCGCCTCTGCATGGACCTCGCTCCAACTGAGCTGCAGAGTTTCCACCAGGAACAGCTCGATCAGTCGATGGCGACGGATAACGCGCAGTGCCAGTTTTCGGCCCTGTTCGGTTAAGCTGGCTCCCTCATAGGGTCGATGTTCGGCCAGGCCGCTATCGTGCAGTGTCTTGAGCATGCCGGTCACCGTGCTCGGCGAAACGCCCAAAGCGGTGGCTAGCGCGCCCGTCGATGCCGCAGGGCTATCGGCCCCGCTGGTCAACAGGTAGATCGCTTTGACATAATTCTCGATCGTCAGACTTGGCACAAATCCATCCATCTCAGACCAGCGGGCGGACGATACCGCAGTGCATGCGTAGACTTTGTTTTGAGTCTAGTGTATCCGCTTGTGCTCGCGACCCATAGCGCACATTATGCGCCCTATTGAGATCGACTTCTATAATTTCGACACAGATTAGGAGTGCGCATGACACTTGGGCAAGGGCTGAATCGGGCCGCCTACGATGTTTTCGCTGCTGCCGAAGCAAACGCTAAACCGTTGCGATTGAGCGCGCGGCAATTGGCTTGTGGAGCGCGGGTATTGGATTTCGGTATTGAAGCCCTCGGTGGCCTCGCCGCGGGAATCCAATTAGCCGAAATCTGTATGGCCGCCCAGGCCAAGGTCCAGCTTGCTTCGGGCGATCGACAAGTATGGCCGGGACCGTGGGTTCATGTGGCCAGCGACCATCCGCTGCAGGCTTGCATGCTGTCCCAGTACGCGGGGTGGCCGGTCCAGGTTGGCGATTTTTTTGCCATGGGCTCCGGGCCTATGCGCTTGCTCCGTGGTCGCGAAAAGATGCTGGAGCAGTTGCAGGCCGCGGACGACCCTCAACTAGCGGTTGGAACGCTGGAATGCGATGTGCTACCCGACTGCAAAGTGGCCGAGGCGATTGCCCAGGAGTGTGGCATTTCTGCCGATCGCCTATGGTTGGCTGTTGCGCCGACGCGGAGTGTTGCCGGTTGCGTTCAGGTAGTGGCCCGCAGTGTGGAGACATCGTTGCACAAGCTACACGAATTGGGTTTTGCGTTGGACGGCTTGCACAGCGCCTGGGGCAGTGCTCCCTTGCCGCCTCCGACGCCGAAACTGGCCGCGGGTATTGGGCGCACCAACGATGCCATTCTTGTATGGAGCACAGGTCTCGCTGTGGGTTGACGCGGATGACGAACAGATCGTCGAACTGGGGCCGCAATTGCCCAGCTGTGCATCGAGCGATTATGGGGCCCCTTTTGCCGAAGTTTTCAAGCGCTATAACCATGACTTCTATAAGGTCGATCCGGGATTATTTAGTCCAGCCCAAGTCTTGATCCTCAATCTTCGCAGCGGCCGCAGTTGGACCTTTGGTGAAATTCGTCCCGATCTGCTGGCCAGCTCGTTTGCAACGGAGTGATGTGTTGTCTGAGTTCTCACGGCCAATCCGCATCGGCATTTTAGGAACACCTGACAGCCCCTACGTCAACGATCTGCAGCGGGCTGCCCAGACGTTTTCTGGCGTGCAGGTCCAAGTGTTCCGCTTCTTGGACTTACAGGCCAGTATCGGCCTGCCCGTATCCAACTGCGGCAACGGATTCAGCCCGCATGGCGGGCTGTGCTGTCGAGGGTTGCCAGTCGTCGGACATCGATGCGCTCGATCGTCCGCAGCATGCCCCTGGGCAGCCTGGAGCAGATCATCTTTCGCATGGACTGTTTGCAAGTCTGGGAAAGCCGTGGTGTGCTGGTAATCAATCCGGCGCGCAGTTTGGAAGTAGCCATCGACAAGTGGTTGACCCTGCATCGCTTGCAACAACAGGGTTTGGACGTTCCGGCCACCGTTGCCTGCCAAACTCGCGAGTCCGCCATGCAAGCCATGCAGGATCTGGGAGGCGATGTACTGGTCAAGCCGCTGTTTGGTGGCGAAGGTCGAGGCATCGTGCGCTTACAGGACAAGGACACGGCCTGGCGCGTCCTGGGCACCTTGCAGCAGGTTGGCCAGGTGCTGTACGTGCAACAGTTCATGCCGCATTTCGGTTACGATATTCGAGTGCTGTTTGTGGGTGAGCGCGTATACAGTATCAAGCGCCATGCGCCTGTGGGCGCTGGCGCACGAACTTGGCGCAGGGTAGTTCCGCCGAGGTGCATATGCTGACCGAGCAAGAATTGGATTTGTCGCAACGGGCCGCTTTGGCGGTCGGTGGCAGCGTGCTGGGTGTTGATCTCCTGCCTTGCCGGAATGGCCGACTGGTCACGCTGGAGGTAAATGCCGTTCCCGGGTGGCGCGGATTGGGCAAAGCCTTGAAGGTTGACATCGCTGCGGAGGTCGTGGCTCACGTCCGCAAGGCTAGTCTGCAGCGACAATCCCCGAGCCGCTAGTTCGCCCTTCCTGTTCAGAATCCAGCGATATGCAAAACACAGCCGAGTTCCAGGCAATGGCCAGCCCCAATATTGCGTCGCGGCTGCGCGTGGTTGCCTCCTTGTATCCGGCGCAAATTGCCATGGCTCGTCCGGTCGGCCGCTTTCGGCCTGGGGTGGCCCGCGAGTACGCCACACTCAGTTTCGCCGAGATGGAGTTGCAAACCGCTTCGATTGCAGCGGGCTTTCAACAAATGGGCGTGCAGCCCGGCATGCGCATCGTGCTGCTCGTTCGATTTGGCAGCGATTTCATTTCGCTCGTATTTGCACTGCTCAAAGCGGGCGCGGTGGTGGTTCTGATCGATCCGGGCATGGGTCGCAAGAACCTGTTGGCCTGTTTGCAAGCCACTCAACCCGATGGCTTCGTGGCCATACCAGCCGTGCACGCCGTGCGCATGGCCCTAGCCAGTCGCTTTCCGCATGCTCGCCTGAATGTGACCGTGGGACGACGCTATGGTGTATTGCCCAAGCCGACGCTCGAACAGCTGGCCGGGACGCCGTCGGCCCTGTATCAGCCACCAGCCCTGACACTCGATTCCGAAGCCGCCATCATTTTTACCACCGGTAGCACCGGACCTCCCAAAGGTGTGCTCTACACCCATCGCACCTTCAATAGTCAAGTCGATCAATTGCTGGAAATGTATGGCATTCCTCCCGGCGGCACGGATCTTTCCGGTTTTCCACTGTTTGGTCTGTTCAACGCGGTGATGGGCACTACCACGGTCATTCCCGATATGGATCCCACGCGTCCGGCCGATGTCGATCCGCCGCGCTCGATGGATGCCATCGACCAATGGAGAATCAATCAAGCCTTTGGTTCGCCCGCATTGTGGACGTCGGTCGGACGATATGCGGCGGACAAAGGCAGGTGCCTGCCGAGCCTGCTGACGCGTCTTCTCCGCCGGTGCCCCGGTTTCGCCGCGAGTGCTGACCTGGGTTCGCAAAATGATGCCCGATGAAGGTGCGATGTACACGCCCTACGGGGCGACCGAAGCCCTGCCCGTGGCCTCGATCGAGTCGCGAGAAGTGCTCGGCGAGACGGCAGAAAAAAGTCTGCAGGGTGTGGGGACCTGCGTTGGCCGACGCTTCTCAGGCATTGAGTGGAGGGTGATTGCGATCAACGACGGACCGCTCGAATCGATCGAACAAACGCGTGAATGTCCCACGTGGTGAAGTGGGCGAATTGATGGTGCGGGGAGATGTGGTCACCCAGCAGTACGTCACGCGAGTCGATCAGAATGCCCTGCATAAGGTGCGCGATGGCGAATCCGTGTGGCATCGCATGGGAGATGTAGGCTACCTGGATGATCAGGATCGATTTTGGTGCTGCGGTCGCAAATCCCATCGCGTGCGGACCGCCAGCGGCGAACTGTTTACCGAGCCCTGCGAGGCGATCTACAATAATCACCCATATATACATCGCACCGCTTTGGTGGGTGTGGGCGAGCCTCAGTGCCAATTGCCGGTGATCATTGCCGAGCCATGGCCCGAACATGCACCCAAGGACTCGCTGAGCCGACAGCAGCTAGAGGCCCAGCTGCGCGGCTTGGGGAAAGCCAACCAACACACCCGAGCCATCGAACGCGTGTTGATCTATCCCAAGCCGCTGCCAACCGACATTCGCCACAACTCCAAGATCTTTCGCGAGCAACTGGCCCCCTGGGTGGCCAAACATCTTGAGCAAGGCTTGAGGAAATAGGAAACCATGGATTTGTTTGCTCAAGAAGAGGCCAGCCACCGCCAGCGTAATCTGCCGCTGGCAGCCCGCATCCGTCCCCGACGACTGGACGAATTCGTTGGCCAGAGCCACTTTCTTGGACCAGGCAAGTTGCTACGGCGACTGATCGAAGCCCGGCGGATTGGTTCGCTACTGTTCTATGGTCCGCCAGGCACCGGCAAGACCACTCTGGCCCATTTGGTCGCATCGGAAACGGGCGGCGAACTGCGGCAATTGAGCGCCGTAACCAGCGGCGTCAAAGAACTGCGCGAGATACTGGCCTGGGCGCGCGACGAGGTGGCCACCGGCGCGGCCAGACCACTGCTGTTTATCGATGAGATTCACCGCTTCAATCGCGCACAACAAGATGCTCTGCTGCCAGACGTGGAAGAGGGAACGGTTTCGCTGTTAGGGGCGACCACCAGCAATCCCTTTTTTGCAGTCAACAGAGCGCTCCTCAGCCGTAGCCAGATCTTTCAGTTTCAGCCGCTGGAAGAGCAAGATATCCTGCAGCTATTGCACCGCGCTTTACAGGACAAGGATCGTGGTTTGGGAGACGTTCGGGTCGAGTATGCCGCGGGCGCCTTGGAGCATCTGGCTGCTGTCTGCGAAGGCGATGCGCGGCAAGCGCTCAACGTGCTGGAAATCGCGGTGCTGTCCAGCCAAGCCGCAGAGCGCGTGGTGCAATTGAACATCGAGTTGCTGAATGATTCGATGCAACAAAAGACGATTCAATATGATGCCACCGGCGACGAGCACTACGATGTCAGCAGTGCGCTGATCAAGAGTATTCGTGGTAGCGACCCGGATGCGGCCCTCTATTGGTTGGCACGCATGCTGGAGGCCGGCGAGGATGTTCGCTTCATCTGTCGACGATTGGTGATCCTTGCCAGCGAGGATGTGGGCAATGCCGATCCACAGGCGCTGAGCTTGGCGATGGCCGCAGCCCAGGCCTGCGAGATGATCGGTCTTCCCGAATGCCAATTCGCTCTTTCGCAAGCGGTGATCTTTCTGGCTTGTGCCGAGAAGAGCAACGCGGCTACCAAGGCCATCGGGGCTGCCCGGCAAGACGTTCTCAGCGGACGTGCTCTCCCCGTGCCGGTGCATCTGCGGGACGGTCATTATCAAGGCGCACGTCGGCTCGGACATGCTCAGGGCTATCAATACGCCCACGATGATCCAGAAGGAGTGGTTGCGCAAGACTATCTGGGGGTCGAACGCATCTACTTTGAGCCCTCCGGCAGGGGTTGGGAGGCGCTCATCGCCGACAGATTGGCGCAGATTCGGGCTCGCCTAAAACAAGCCAAATGAGTTCCTGCCGCGACGCCCGCTTTGACCCAGCTAGCTCCGGGAGCGGGAGATTGGGGGCAGAATCGCGTCGACAGCCTTATACTCGGAGCATTTTCATGGCGCATGCGTTCATCCGGTTGGACGAATGCTAGGGTTAGTTAGTCCTGAAGTCGCTGTCGCGGGAGATTCGCAGGCTGAACTACGTCGACACTCGCCGAACCCGTGGGTAAGCCTCTACCTTTCCCGCTCCTTTGGGGCGAGCAGTTTACTGAAGCACGTCAGTAGAGGGGCGGCGTATGGCCTGGCCACCTTTGCTTAAGGCTTGTTAATTCAGCAAAAAGGGGATGTATTTGCAGCCTGATTATGAAAAAGTTGCGATTTCGCAGGCTGCCCACCGATCGGATCACTTTTCCGGCGGGTTTCAAAACAGGCCCTTTCTTTCTCTCATGCTAATGGTACGCACGACTCCATGGACGCACCGGTAAAATTGCTTGTTGTCGAAGATGATCCCATTTTGGGAAAATCCTTAACAACCGGGCTGGAACAGGAGGGCTATCTCTGCCAGCTGGCGCGGCACGGGGGCCGATGCAGTAAAATTGGCTAGCGGCGAAGTCTTCCACATTATCGTGCTGGACTTGGCCTTGGAGGACGAATCCGCCCTGGGCGTATTGCGCTGCGTTCGTGAAGTCAACGAGAATGTGAATGTGATCCTGCTGTCGCCGCTGGATTTTCGGCAGGAGCGAACGGCGGGCTTGGAGGCGGGAGCCGACGATTTTGTCATCAAGCCCTTTGCCATGCATGAGGTGCGGGCTCGGGTCGAAGCCGCACTCATTCGCTCTCGCACCCGCCCCAAATCCCTGATCGAAATCGGGCCACTCGTACTTAATCTAAATCAGCGCAAGGTGACCAATCAGGGGCGCGTGGTCTCACTCACTCCCACCGAATTTCGCATCCTTGAAATCTTGATGCGCAACATGGGCAAGCCCGTTACAAGGCGAATGCTGTGCGAATTTCTCTGGGATCCGGATTGGGAAGGGGTGACCAATGTCATCGAAGTGCATATCAACCGTCTGCGCACCAAGCTGCGTTGCGATGATGAGCATCAATTGATTCATACCGTCCGCGGCACGGGTTATATGCTTCGCTGGAACGGTAGTCCGACCAAGGCAGCAACTCCCCAGGTTGCAACCTCGGAGACACAAAAACCTCCGAGTTCCGAGTCCTAGTGCTTCAACCACATTTAATTTTGGGATTAGCTGCACGGCGTTAGCCGCGGTTCCCTCTGCAGAAACCGGGGCTAACGCCGGCTAACGCCCATCGGCTGATTTGACTAACCCTAATTCTTAAGTTGGACGCAGCACTAGTGCTCTGTCCAGTTACGTTTGGGTAGCGAAGTAGAGCGATTGTCCCAATCGCTCTGAAAACGATTGAGACAATGGTTCTACTCTGAGAGCTGCTAACCCTAATTTCTAATCTGGACGAAGCACTAGCTTCGAACCTATCCGAAAACCGAAGAGAACCACGGCCAACGCCGAAGTGGGATCATGGTCTTCGGTAAAGTTCTTGGTGAATCATCGCGGTTGAAGCTGTTTCCGCCCTTGACGTGGCCTGCGCAGGGCTGGCATCGCGTCTCGGACCCGCTGGCTTGCGAGGCCCCAAGCAGCTAAATTTGAGGCTTCCCCCTTCGGACGGACGCCACTCTTGTAAGACTGCAGCGCATGTACTTGGCCGAAAATCCCGTCTTGCAGCGTGAATTGCTCACCAACCTTCGCGCTAATCGCGCCTTTGTGCTGATGCTTCTGTACCAGCTGGCATTGGCGCTGGTGCTGCTCGTGGCCTATCCCTCGGGTCAGCGGGTGGATCTGTCCGGTGACTCGTCCAGGGCCAGGGAATTGGTTGACTTCTTTTTCTTGGGGCAATATGTCCTCGCTTCATTGATGGCGCCCACCTTTGCTGCCGGAGCCATCAGCGGGGAAAAGGAACGCAAGACCTACGAAATGCTACTGGCCAGTCCCCTGCGTCCGTGGGCCATCGTGATTGGCAAGATGATTGCCTCGCTGACGCACCTGGCGGTGCTCATCATCGCTTCGCTGCCCATCATCATGTTGGCTCTACCGCTGGGCGGCGTGAATTTCTTTGAAGTCCTTGCGGCCTATCTTTGGCTATTGATCTCGGTGGTATTGTTTGGATCGATTGGCTTGGCCTGCAGTTGCATCTTTCGGCGGACGTCTGCCTCGTTGGTGGTGTCCTACCTAATCATCCTCCCGCTGGTCATCGTTGGGGCGTTGTTCTGGAGAGGCCTGGAAAGCAATGGCAATCTGCGCCTGCAAGTCGCTACCTTCATTCTGCCGCCAATTTACTTGGCCATCAGCGGCCTACTGTGCCACTGGACGGCCGTCCGTCTGCTCTACCCACCGGATGTTGGCAGCGAAGGCAACGATGTTATCGACCTGGAGCAGGAATCGAAAGAAGCCATTGGGATGATCATTCAGCGAGATCAATTCCCCGATCGCCTGTTTGCACCTCCGCGACGAAAATCATTGATGACCGATGATACCAATCCGGTCTATGACAAAGAGATCCATGCGGAGTTATTTAGCCAAGGCACATTGATGTTGCGCTTGGTCATTCAGATCAGCATGCTGTTAGCCATTCCCCTGATGGCCTATTTCTTGTTCATACAACCCAAGTATTGCCCCTGGTACATTTGTTACGTCTTGGTTTTCAATATTCTAGTGGCACCTGTTTTTTCAGCAGGTGCGCTAACCAGCGAACGCGAGCGTCAAACACTGGAGTTGTTGCTGACTACGATCCTGCAGCCTTGGCAAATTCTGTGGGGTAAGCTGCTGGCTGGCTTTCGAGTGTCCTATGTGCTGACCATGTTCTTGATGTGGCCCATGGTACTAGCCTTTGTGCTGGGTATGCCGATGTACGGCAGCAACTGGCTGGCCGTACTCACTTTTTTCCTGATCGTATTGGCTGCAGCAATCTTTAACTCGGTGAGTGCGCTGCTTTTTTCCACCATTTGCCGCAAGACTTCGGTGGCCATGCTGCTCAGCTACTCGTTGCTGATCTGCGTCTACTTCCTGCCAGTCGCTGCCTGGTACTTGGCAAGCAGTGTACCTAGCGGAGCGACCTTAAAAACTTGGATTCATCAACTGGGAATTGCCAGTCCGTTGATGACGTGTTTTTGGGTGCCACTGGACTCGAATATTTTAGATTTCCAAGGCGCGGTCGGCGTTCGCGGGAGTTGGAATTACGTATTGGCCTACTTTGCCACTACTTTCCTGGCAGTCGCCGCCATGTTTGCCGTTGTTTCCGCGTTCCTCCGCAATCGCTGGGGAATGACGGGCCGCTAGCGAGCCGGGGATCAAATCCAGACAGCTGCTTGAGGATGGTTACAATCGTTCCATGGAACAGCTACCCACTCCCCACAACAACTTCTTTCACTTTGCGCTCTCGCATCTACCGAGGCCCGGAGCTTGATTGAAACGCAACTGTCGTCCGCTGCACTGGCCGAGCTGGACTTGGATACTCTTCAGCTGGCAGACGGCAGCTTCGTTGATCCCGACCTACGGGAAAAGTTCTCGGATCTGCTATTCTCAGCCCAGCTGGCCGGGAAGTCTTCCTCGGGTAACGATCAAGCTTTGTTGTACTTCCTGTTCGAACACAAGAGCCAATCGGACCCATGGACCGTGTTTCAATTGCTGAGCTACATCGTGCGGATTTTGGAAAAGAGGCTACGCGACGGGCTGCCGCTTTGCCCCATCGTGCCGCTGGTGGTTTACCACGGCGAAAGTGGCTGGACGGCGGCACGGAGTATTCGGGAGCTGATCCCATCGCCAGGGGGCTTGGCCGACTATCAAATTGATTTTCGACTGCAACTGCTGGACCTCAGCCAACTGTCGGACGAAGCGATTGAGGGCGAACCGCTTTTGCAAAGCACCCTGCGACTGCTAAAATATAGCCGCAGCCAGCAGTTGGTTGAGAAACTAGCCGAGATTTTTCGGTTCGTTCAACTGTCGTTACCAAAGGTGCATCTGCAGGACTGGATCCAAGCGATAGGAGTTTACGTGATGTCGGTCAACAAGAATATCGACTCAGGGCAGTACAAACAGACGCTCAAGAGTGTATTTCCCACTCAGTTCGAACCCGGCTCTCTCGCAGATCGCCTCCTCATCCAAGGACGTGAAGAAGGACGCGAAGAAGGACGTGAAGAAGGACGGAAATCGGCAATCATCGATTCTCTGCGTATGCTTCAAGAGTTATTGGGTGAGCCTCAGACTGATTCAACTCTGCTTAAGACGCAATCGCTGAGTTCACTTATTACAAAAGTTACTGAATTACAACAGCGGCTTCGTGACCGTCCGTCTTGACCGTTCACAGAATACTAGAGAGTCGGTATCGAAGTGATGCGCGGGGATTTACCCAAGTGAGTTCGATGCGACGCGTTGAATACTGCCTCAGGCTGCGAACAGTCCTCCGCAGCCAACCTTGCGAATCGACTTGGGCCACACAGGCTGGCAGAAGACCACAACCTCTGTTTGGCAAGAATGTGTACGGCGGTGCCCTGCTCGATTCTCGGCGGGGACCACCGAGCCACAATAGTTTTCTCACGATGCGTCAGACCACGGCTAGCGACGAAAGTTCTTGTCGATAAACTTCTCAAGCGCCGAACGCTGGTCATTGATGATTATGATGTGATCGTTAGGCAGCAGCGCATAATTGTGGCCCGCATTGTCTGCCCGGCCTTTGTCGTCGGTATGAACGTCCAGCCGCACCGGCGGGTTGCCCGAACCGTTGGGACGCATGATGGATATATCCAGTCTGCCGAAGTGCTCGTGCAGTTGCGCCTCTTGCACCAGGTCTTCAATAAACATAGAGCGGTCGGTCGGCAGAGGAATGCTCTCGATGTGCTTGCCATCGGCGCGAATCTCCATCACCACGCGAGGTCGGGAGTCCATCGCCGGACCTACGGGAACTGGCAATCCGCCGGCAGGTACCGAATAGCCCTGCGTTTCCAACATGGTCGTATCCAATATGGGAGACTCCGGTCTACCCAATAAGCTATACAGCGAAATGCAGCCAGTCTGGCTGAGCGTAAAGCAAGCTAGCAAAGCCACGGCGAGTCGCGAGGGAGCGAACATAGGGCGGAGATTCCTTCCAAGCAAAGCACAATGCTGGCAATCCATTGCCAGTCTGCTCCGCTTGCACGTCTGCCACAATTGACAGTGAACTCGAGCAATGCGGAACGGTTCGGATGCGTTATTGATCGGCGTGAAGACTTGAGAAAATTAATCTAACACCGAAAATTTATCGCAAACCTCGCATCTTGAAATCCGTTGTGGCGGCTGACTGCTTTACCATCCGCTGCCAAAGCTTAGAAGCAGCTATGGAATTAAGGGCGAGATTCGCTGATCTGGAGCTTGTGGAAAACTACATCGGTCTGTGGGTCATGGCCTTGCAGGGCGATCGGTCCCGGGGCGGTGCGCAGACCATTTCGCGGGTTGTCGTCAGTGGGCCGAGTGTCCACAAACTCGGCCACCTGCACGCCATTGACCCAAGTCATCATTTGGGGACCGCTGGCTAGTAGCGTCAGATAAGTCCGCTGCGATCCATCGCCGATAACGATGCGCGCGGAGGCTCGGCGAAAGATAGCGCCGGCACCAGCATCGACGGGCCGCAGTGGATCGCCATCCTGGATTGCGTGGTTGATTTGACATTCGTAGCCGTCCAGCATGGCATCCCGCACACAGCGAAAGAAGATTCCCGAATTCACGTCGGGGCGGGCCAGCGTGTACTGGGCTTGCAGCACGAAATCGCCAAAGTCTTGATTGGATTGTACTTGTCCCAAGCCACCGACCAGGTGCAGGCCTTGCGGGCCGCCTTCGACTTTCAGCTGACCGACCTGTTTCTCCGATACGCTCCACGCCGACTCCCAACCTTCGTCTGTGGGCAGCGTTTGGATTTGCACCGGACGCAACAGGATATTGCGAAATTCCACCGGCCCAGAGTTATGCTGCAGACTGATATGACCACGGCGTGAAGAGGTCTTGTCGACTAACTCTAGAATCGGTTTGCCATCCAAAAAAACCGAGACCTGTTCCCCGACCAAGCGCACGCGAAAGGTGTGCCACTGCGTCGGATCAAAATCCCCCAAGGCTAATGGCTCGACTCGCTGACGCTGCACAAAGCTAGCGGTTGGAAAGGGATTGTCTGGTGGTGCAATATTCAACTCCAGGCACTCGCTGGCGACATCATCCGGCTCAGGCTTGGTCCTCAAGAAAACTCCACTGTTGGTGTTCGGGTCGCTGCGAAAGTCAACCGATAACTCGTAATCGGCCAACATGAAATTGGTACACAAATAACTTCTTTCTCCGCCTGACACCCGAATGTTGCCGTCAGAAACCTGCCAGTCGGCGTCGCCGACTACAAACCAGCCGGCAAGCGATTGGCCGTCGAACAATCGCACCCAACCCTGTTCTAGCTGTTCCTGCGATAACGCGGCGGCAATCAGTCCATTTGCATTGAGCTCATAGACAATTGGCTCCTTTTCCTCCGGCGGAGTCGCCTCTGCCACGACGGGAGACTGGCCGCTTGCGACCGGCGCCAAACCGGGATCTGTAGAATCTGGCGGATATTCAGAACGGCAGCCGATGTGCATGGGTAACAGCAGGCTGGCAACCAGCAATCCACGGACATTCAGACGGCGCGAAACGCGAGAGATAAAATCAAGTTTCATATCAGATAGCAGTTTTTCAATGGAAATCTTGGGAGGATCCGATTCAGGTCTGAGCTAATCAACATACTCCTAATCCCAGCCAATTGGTACTCTCCCCTCTATTCGCCCTGGTTAACTCATCACACTCCGCGTGATGCAGTTCGAACCACGCGGTCGCGTTCTCAAGTCATTTTCAAGAACAACCTGAATCTTCAGGGTGCTAGCAATTCGGAAATTCCACAAACGCTCTCGACACCACGCTCGAAATGACGCTAAAGCTAGATTCTTCAGAATTTCTATTCAATAAACTGAGAATCATCGAGTCGCCTGGTTATGTCCCTCGCTACCACACTCAGCTCCAAACGAGTTCGCCAGATCGCGATACTCATTTCGAGCGTTGATGCGGTAGCTGCGCGGCAGTTGCTTTTGCACTTGCCGACTGAGTTGGCCAAACAAGTGCGAACCCTTGCGGCCGAACTGGGTGATGTTTCACCTGCAGAGAGGAGGGCTGTCGTAGCCGAATTCCAACAGGCCAGCGGCCAGGCACAGAGCGAGCCCAGTGTCCCGTCGGAAACGCCTGCGGGGGCAATCTGGAGCGAGGCCAGCGATGCATTCTTCGAGGACGGTGGGAATGCGTCACAGTCTGGGTCGCCATCGCCTGCTAACGTCCCGCATGGACGGGCCAAGATGGACAAGTCTCCCGTTCCTGCCTGGACGAAGCTGTCCACCGAGGCTCTGCTACGATTCGTGCGTGGCGAACGGGTGGCCGTCGTGGCTGTGGTGATCAGCCAGCTCGATCCACATCAGGCCGTGGCTGTACTTCGCCAATTGCCCCGCGAAGTCAGCCACGCTGTTATTCAGCGCTTGTCGCACTTGCAAGACATTGACCCAGATGCGACCGCGGCCATCGACGAACATCTGGCCGAGCGATTGAGCGAATATCAGCATCGTATTGAGAGTGAATGCGAGAACACTCGCCGCTTGTCCGCTCTGCTCGCCGCAGCCCCCCAAGAACTGCAACAGGAATGGTCCCAAGCACTCCATGGCCCAGTCAGTCATGAGCAATCGGCAGGGCAACCCGCCCAAACCGTTGTCCGGCCGCTGCCCCTGGTTCAGCCGACTATTGCTGAACTCTACGGCGATGCCGTGTATACCACTCAAGACAACTTCCCAAACCCTGTCGAAGTTTTGTCGCTAGCGGGAGAACACGGCGAACCAGTCAGTCAAACTCAGCCAGATGTCATTCCATTTCCAACACCAGACGCTTCGACACGCGAAAGCGAGCAACCACTTCCGTCTATAGACCGCGTGAAGTTGCAACGCGATTTCGAACAGGTTCTAGAGCTTTCGCGCCACGATTTGGCTAGCCTACTAACCAGCGTCGACTCGCCGACCGTACTACTGGCTTTGGCAGGCTCCTCCCCAGAATTCATGCAGCGTTTTACGAAATTGCTCAAACCCCAGGATGCCAAGGTGTTGTCGCAGCGCATGCAGCAAATCGGGAAAATAAGACTCAGAGACGTAGATCAGGCTCAGCGTAAGATAGTCGATCAAGCGCGAGTCATGTTGGACCGACATTTGCAACGCGGCAGGTTCGCTGCATAGGGTAGAGATTGTATGGCTTCCATTCTCAAACACGATGCCTTGTTACGCGGCGATTCGACGCCTCAGCCGGTCGTCTTCAACATGGAAGATGTGCAGAGCCGGGCCAAGGAGTATCTGGCCCAGGTCCAGCAACAGGCTGCCGAGCTATTGGAAAAAGCAAACGTTGAAGCCCGTCAGCTGCGCGAACAAGCCAAGCAGCAAGGGCTGGCAGACGCTCAATCGCAAATCAATCGACAGGTTGCCCAGACAGCTCAAGCCCTGAGCGATGATCGATGCCGCACGGCCATTCTTGCCTGCGAAGAGACCATGGAGCAACTTTCCATTTCGACTGCAAGCTGGCTGACCAAGTGGCGGAATCAAACCGTGGAATTGGCGGCCCGCATAGCTGAGAAAATTGTTCGCCGCGAAATGGGGGACGACAGCGAACTGTTGCGCGTGTGGATGGAGGAAGCCTTGGTAGCCATGCGCGATGCGCGGGATGTACGCGTGATTGTTCATCCCGATGACTTTGCAATTGCCGGTAGGTTTTTACAAAAGTTGATGCATGCCTTGCCCCAAGCGGGAAGCGTGGAAGTATTGCCCGATCCAGAGATCGAGCGTGGCGGCTGCATCGTGCGCTCGAATCATGGCTTGATCGATCAACAACTCATGACACAGTTGAATCGTCTGGTCGAACAGCTCGAGTGTTAGAAAAATGCCCAATGTGCAATTGGGAAAAAGGGGTCAGACACCAAAAGCCGGAACGGCCCTTCGGGTGCTTCGCACTTTTGGTGTCTGACCCCTTTTTCCCAACGCATGTCTAACCCATTTTTTATTCCTGGACAAAGCACTAGCGAGAATGGAAAAACCATGAGGCCGCTTGTTCTGCCTGAATTCATTGACCCCCAGCGTTTGCGGCGGACGCTCGGTGCTGCGTTGCCCAGTCGCATCGAGGGCACCATCTGGTCCGTGGGTCGCCATGCTATCGAGGCGGTGGCCTTGCCGGCACCAATGGGAGCCGTTTGCGAAATTCATCGACGGGGTGGTGCGAAAATGCAGGCCGAGGTCATCGGCTTTGCGGGAGCCACAACACTGCTCGCCTCACTGGATGGATCGGAGGGGATTGCGCCAGGTGACAAGGTTGTCCTCCGCCACTCAGTGGCTAGCCTATCTGTCGGTCCGGAATTGATGGGTCGCGTGATCGACGCGGCTGGCGATCCCATGGATGGCCTGCCATCGCCGACCGTTCTGACCAGGACACCCCTGGATGCTCCACCGGTCAGTGCCATGCAGCGCCCGCCCATCTGCCAGCGTCTGGCGACCGGTGTGCGCGCCATCGATAGCCTACTTACGCTCGGCCGCGGTCAGAGAATTGGCATCTTCGCCGGCTCCGGTGTCGGCAAGAGTACTTTGTTGGGTATGATGGCCCGCGGTACCGACGCGGATGTGGTGGTGATTGGATTGGTTGGCGAACGAGGTCGAGAGGTTCAGGAGTACCTGCAACGCGAACTAGATCAATCCACGCGGGCCAAGTGCGTGACCGTGGTGGCAACCAGCGATCAACCCGCCCTGAGACGCGTGCAAGCGGCGATGAGCGCCACGGCAATCGCCGAGTATTTTCGTGACCAGGGACGAAACGTTTTGCTCATGATGGATTCTGTAACGCGTTTTGCCATGGCTCAGCGCGAAATCGGCTTGGCCGCTGGCGAAGCTCCTACTACGCGCGGATATCCACCCAGCGTGTTCAGCATGCTGCCCCGATTGGTCGAACGCTCGGGTACAGGTCCCAAGGGTTCCATCACAGGAATCTACACCGTGTTGGTCGAGGGTGATGACACCAACGAACCGATCAGCGACACGCTCCGTGGACTATTAGACGGGCACATCGTTTTGTCTCGCAGCATTGCACAACGTGGCAACTATCCGGCCATTGACGTGCTCTCCAGCTTGAGTCGTTTGGCCAGCCATCTGGTCGACGAGCCCCATCAGCAGGCGGCCATTCAGGTCCGAAACATGATCTCAGCATATAAGCAAAACGAAGATCTGATTACCATCGGTGCCTACCAACGTGGCTCCAATGCACAGGTCGATCGAGCCATTGCCATCCAGCCTGCCATCGATCGCTTCCTGGCTCAGCCGCCGCGCGAGCCAGCCGCCTGGGATGCGTCCAAGGCCGCACTACAACAGCTGGCTGCCCAGGCTTCGCCCACGCCAGCCCAGTCAACGCCGTCGCCAGGCAGCCCGGGGCAAGCTGCCCTGGTCCAGTAGAACAACAACGTTGAGGTAGTGACGATTCATGAACCATTTCGAGTTTCGACTGAAAAGCCTGCAAGCCCTGCGCGAGCGTGAGCGCGATGCCGCTGCGGATGCCTATGGCCAAGCGCGAAGGGCGATCGAGAAACTCGAGACTCAGACTGAACTGCTCATGCAAGAGCATGCCAGCCACGTGCCGGCACGCCTGCTGGCCGCACAACAGGCAGTCAATTCGCAGCAACTGTTGGAGGTTGAACGCTATCAAATGCATTTGATGCAACAAGTGCACCAGTTGCGCTCGCAAATCCAAATGATCGAAGCCGAAGCCGAAAAGCGTCGTTTGGTCTTGGTCCAACGTGAACAGGCCGTCGAGGCTTTAGACAAGCTCAAGCAGCGGCGACAGGCGGAATGGGACAAGGCTGACCAACATCGGGCTCAAATTGCGCTAGACGAATGGGCGGGATTTAGGTACTGGTCCGATAACAGGCTGCCTCACCAGTGAGGCGAACCGGCTCTCTCGTAGGACGTTCCCATGCGTTTATTGGCCAGGCTCTGCGTCGCATTCTGCGTGGCAACCGTGCTGGCGCAAGCCATTATTCTATTGCTCGCAAGCGTTCGCGGAAATCTGAAGAGCGAGACCTTTACCAAGACCATCGCCCTGCTGAATGGAATTGATATTACTGGCGAGCAATTGCAGCAGATGCTGCGCCAGGCCAGCGAGCAGCCCACGCCAACCTACGAAGATGTCCGCGATGCGCAAGCGGACAAGAACAGAACGTTGCAAATGCGAGAGGATTCCGTTCGACGCATGAAGCAGCAAGCTGAGGAATTGCTAGCGGAACTGCGAAGCAAGACCGCAGACTTCGATCGTCGCAAGGATGAGTTCTATCGCTTGTTGGAAGAAAAAGAAGCGAATTTGTTAGACGAGAGCCTGAAGGAAGTCCGCCGCACGCTCGAAGCTTTGAATGCTGAGCAGGCCAAAGAACAGGTCAAACGCATGTTCGAAAGCGATCAAATAGACGATGTGGTGGCAATCTTTAAAGATATGCCGCTCGATAAACGAAGGAAGATTATGGGGGAGTTTACTGGTGAGGAAGAAGAGGAGATGCTGCACGAGATTCTCACAAGAACACGTGCGGGAGAACCAGCGGCAGGCCTGATACAGGAGGCCCGCCAGCAGTTACCGACTTCCTGACAACCCCCAATAAGTGATGCAATCGCATCCATCGTCGCTTTGACTGGGGGCAATCATGAGCGCGAACCTATCTGCATGGGGTACCGATCTAACGCGACCTGGCGTTGGGCGATTCCCCAGCGGACTCGAATCAACGGGAACTTCGCCAGCCGGCCACGGGGAAAAAGGCTGGCAGGCTAGCCTATTTGAGCAGATTCTCAGTTTGCCCGCCCCGCTCGAGACACAGTTTGCCAGCGACAGCACGTCCCCAGAATTGCCGCCAGCGGATTCTAAGTTTAATCATCGGGAGAGCCAATTCTCCGACGACGAGGCTGAGGACAGACGCGAGATACAGGATGAGACAAACCGCGAAAGCGAGTTGTCGCCCAGCGATAAAGCTCAGGCTGCCGCCGAACCGGACGCGATGGTATTGCTCAATCCAGCTGTTCCAGAGATCGAAGACCAGCCTCAGGGAGAGGCCGGCCAAGAGGGTAGCTCGCCAATCGAATTCGATCTCGCTGTGGCTCGCATTTCAGCCGTCGATAGAGCAACCGCCGAAGACTCCACGCATGCGGCAGCCTGGGAACTGCGTCAACTGGACGCTACCGTAGTCGCTGAGTCAGACCAAGCGACCCAAGAGGACGTGACAGCAGCCACTTTGTTGCACCCGACTGAGGCGGACCCCGTTTCAGCCGGAGTCGAGGGCGAAGCACACAGCCCAGCCCAGAACCCCGATGGGCAGCTCGATGCCTCACCCCTTGCGGCCAAGTCAACACAGGCTGCCCCGCCGGACGCATCCCAGGCTTCCGCCAGCGCTAGTTTGCAAGCCGCCACGACGGTGGCAAATGAGCAACCTGCCAGCCAGCCTTCGGCAGACGGACGAAGCGAAAGACAGCGGGCGCGAGGACGAGACAAGTGGTACCAGCGCGATGCCGCTGAAAACTCCAAAATCTCCTCGCGGACAACCAGCGAAGACGCTGCCCACAGCGAGGTGCGCAAGGCCGACACCGTGGCAAGTGCCGCTAGTCGGATGGTGGACTCTTCCGCCCAGGACCCGCCTGTTGAGACTCATGACCCGTCCACCGCGATGCCAGCCGGCGATGAACCTGGCATGCCCTCCCGCGATGGCCCGACAGACGTTAGTCCACCCAAATCACCACAGGCTCTGACAGCTGTGACAGATCAGCTTGCCACCGCTGGCGGTGCGGCCGGCGAAGCCAATCGCGGAGGTGGGCCGCGAGAGATCTCAGGCCCCACCGCTGTGGGTAGCCTCTCCAGAAGTAACGACGCAGTGAATGCCATGGCTAGCGAAAGCAAGCAACCCAAACTGGCCGCAGAGACGCTTGATCTGACGCAGCAAGAACGCGCGCGCCTGGTGCAGCGCGTCGCCCGCAGTTTTACCCGATTCGGGCCCGAGGGTGGCCAAATCCACTTGCGCCTGCATCCACCTCAGCTGGGTTCGCTGAACGTCCAGGTCAGACTCGAAGGTCGCAGCATGACTGCAAACTTGACCACCGAAAATGGGGCGGCTCGTGAGGCCATACTAGAGAGTCTACCCGTGCTCCGCAGCCGACTGGCCGAGCAGGGCTACGAGATCTCGCAATTCACCGTTGAGGTAGCCGACAACGGTTCCGATGCTGCTCAAAGTGGCACCAGTGAAAGAGATTTTCAACAGGATCGTAGCCCGCCGGAGACTCGCTACGATTGGCGTCGCGCCCAGCGCCAGGCACAAGTGAGTTCCCAGCCCGAACCCTGGGGCCGGTCGCCGAGCGTCGAGACATTGACCTGGCAGACCATGGCGGGCATAGATGTGCAAGCTTAATGCGAGCCGTGGTGCATGCGGTTTCCACGCATGGTAATCCTTTGAGCCTTGATCAAATGGGGGCTGACACAACCAGGCGAACGCCACCACAACTCATCTCTCCCCAAGGGCTGAGTCGCGACGGGAACTAAACTCTGCGCGGAAATAATCAGGACAGTGCCATTCGGTTCCGGCGGTACTTAGCTGGTATTGACTGCCAAGGCGTCGATCCACTATGGCTCAAGCCAGTGCAGTATTTATGACAATGGGATTACTCGCCATGCAGTAAAAGCATTCCAATTCCACCACGGGCGCCCGATGCGAAACCAGCTTAAACGCTCCGTATTTTAACTCACCACCTCAGCGGACATTGACTATGACTAGCATTCCAGGCGTTGGAGCTTCATCCAGTGCAAGTTCGGGATCGGGACTCAAGGGCAACGATCTGAGCGAGGTGGATTTAGACCAATTCCTTGGGCTGCTCATCACCGAGCTTCAGAATCAAGATCCACTGAATCCGATGGACAATGCGCAAATGCTGGCACAGATCAGCCAGATACGCGAGATTGGTTCGACCAACCAGCTTACCGAAACACTCTCTTCCTTTGCGGTTGGGCAAGAACTGTCGATGGCCAGCGGCATGATCGGCAAGAAGATCTCGGCACTCGATTCGAACGCCCAGGATGTAACGGGCGTGGTTGAGCGTGTCTCAGTGCAGACCGATTCCCAAAACCCCGATATTCGAAAAGTCTCGGTTCATGTTGGAGGCTCGATCGTCGATATTAAGAATATCCGTGAGATTGTAGACAATTGAGCGGTTCGTGACATTCGCATGAGGACAACGGTGCTTCAGCCCATGTCTCGAGCTAAGACTTTGAGATCAGGGGTGAATCTCGATGGGGCTAACATCTTCGCTGAGCACTGCGCTAACCGGCCTGAACGCCGCTGAAACGCAAATCGATGTTCTCGGCAACAACCTGGCAAACTCGCAGACGGTAGGCTTCAAGGCGTCCGAAGTCGTTTTCTCGTCTCAATTCTTACAAACCCTATCGCTCGGTGCGGCACCCAGCGTTGATTCGGGTGGGACCAACCCACGTCAAACTGGTTTGGGAGTTCAGGTTGCCGGCATCACTCCGAATTTCTCACAGGGCACAATTCAAATCAGTTCTAGTCCATCGGATCTGGCCATCCAGGGCGAGGGTTTGTTTATTGTCGAGGGCGCGGACAACGAAAGGCTGTATACACGCAACGGCATCTTCAGCCTCAATAGTGAAAATCAACTGGTGACTCCCACCGGAAATCGCTTGCTCGGCTTTGGCGTGGATGAAGAGTTCCGTATACAGACGACGCAGTTAACTTCACTCTCCATTCCACTGGGTAGCGAAGCGGTAGCCCAGGCCACTAGCAACGTGGTGATGGAGGGCACGCTCACGCCCAACGGTGACATTGCCGACACGGCGGAGGTGATCCAAAGCGCGGTCCTTGGAGATTCAGCCGTTCCGCGACCCGATGCAGCAGGCGTGCTGCTGGAGAGCGCGGAAATCGCCGACACCTCGGGCATCACCGTGGCACACAATCAAGGTTCAGGTTCGCTCGATGAGAACGTAGTCTACGGTTATCGCTTTGCATTCTTGGATTCATCCGGCAAGGAGAGCACGGCCAGCAGCCCGTTTGCGGTCACCGTGCCGGTGGGCAATGGGGCGAGTGACAATGAGATCACCCTCAATAACCTGCCCCAGGCGGCGGGCACCTACTCGCAGTTGCGCATTTACCGCACCGAGGCCAACGGCAGTGAGTACAAGCTGCTCGACACCGTGCCCACTGGTGGGAGTTACATCGATAACGGCTCCATCGCCTTAGGCGACACCTTGGACGATTCGACGCTTAACGGCAACTACAGCTACATGGTCACCTACTTTCGCGCGGGCGATCCGGAGACCAGACCTTCGGTCTTGCTGGGACCACAGAACATCGTCAACGGTCGCATTCATCTGAGTAATTTCCCCACCCCGCCAGTTCCGCCCTCGGGTGGTGGATTTCCTCCCTACGATTCGATCCGCATATACCGCAATACATCGAATGATCAGAATTCTTTCTATCTGGTTGATACCATCGCCCCTGGGGCGGACTATACGGATAGCAAGAGTGACGCCAGCATCAGCAATTTGGCTACACCCGGTAACAAACAAATTGACCTGGACGGTCCAACCATCGATAGCAATACGCTGCTGGTCAACGTAACCCGCCGCGATGGACTCGATTATGTAAACCCCTTCAAGGTGGGACAGTTGTCCTTCGAGGCTCGCAAGGGCGGGCGCAATCTGGAGGCCAAGACGCTAGCGGTTTCGGCCACTACGACGGTGCAAGATTTGGTCAACTTCATGCAGCAGGCAATGGGAATTCAAACCGTCACCAGCGATGCTGCCAACCCCATCCCATCATCGGTGAATAATATCCCGGGCGAAACCGGGCCGCTCAACGCGGGGGCCTACATTCGCAATGGTCAGCTGCGCTTCGTATCGAACAACGGAGTTGACAACGCGCTGGACATCAACTTGACCAGTTTCCGTATCACCGACGACTCGGGCGTGGTGGATGTGCCCAACATTGCGTTCGGTTCGATACAGGAGGCCAAGGGGCAAAGTGCCGTGGCGGACATGGTGGCCTATGATACGCTGGGCATGCCCGTCCGAACGCGGCTGACCGCGGTGCTCGAAAGCCGCACCGACTCGGCGACCGTTTATCGCTGGTATGCCGATTCGGCTGACAATGCACCTCGGGCGGGTGCAGGCATTGCCGTGGGAACTGGCACCTTGACCTTTGATGGCAATGGTAATTTCGTATCGTCCACCAACTCGACGGTGTCCATCGATCGCTACAATTTGCCCAGCGTTTCTCCCATGGAGTTTGATTTTGACTTCAGCGCCGTATCAGGTTTGGCAACCGACAATGCCAGCATCGCCGCCTCGCGCCAAGATGGCTCCCCACCCGGAACCTTGACCAGCTATGTGATTGGCGAAGATGGGACGATCAAGGGTGTCTTCAGCAATGGTATTTCGCGAGATTTAGGTCAATTGCGGCTAGCTAGATTCATCAACCCCGAGGGCCTCGAGCAGCGCGGCCAGAATCTATTCGCTCAGGGCATCAATACGGGCCTGCCCATCGAAGGCCGGCCGGGTGAGAATGGCATCGGCAGCGTGGTGTCTGGCGCCCTGGAATTATCCAATACGGACATCGGTGGCGACTTGGTCGACCTGGTACTTGCCTCCACGCAATATCGAAGCAACGCGCGAGTCATAACGGCCACTCAGCAGCTGTTCGATGAACTGCTCAACATTCGCCGCTAGCTCCGCATCGCCTCGATTGTACTCATCACACTCCGTGTGATGTAGCTATGCACTCCTGTACTCATCACACTCCGTGTGATGCAGATTTCCACTACTGTACTCATCACACTCCGTGTGATGCAGATTTCCACTACTGTACTCATCACACTCCGTGTGATGCAGCTATGCACTCCTGTACTCATCACACTCCGTGTGATGCAGCTATCCACCGCTTTAACAGGCTGGAAATGGGGCCTCGACTACTGTGGTTGCCAATCGGGAATGCCACCTGCCTTCAATTGCTGTTCGTACAGGACGTGGAAGGGACGTGTGGGAGACATGGGCGCCGATTCATTGACCATTAATGGTCGGGCCTCCTGCCAGAATTTGAGATAGGCAGCCCTCATGTCTGCAACGACCTGCGGGTGTTGAGCGATCACATTCTGTGTTTGGCCGGGATCGGCCAGCATATCATACAGCTGACTGTTGTTGACAAAGCGAAAGCGCTGGTTGCGAACGGCGCAATCTTGAAACATATGCTGGTTGGGTTCACTGCCCGTTGGCCAGCGCGCTTTGTGCGTGAACAAGTACCGATCTGGCCATTCGCATTGGGGGTCAACGAGCAGGGGCAATAGACTGCGGCCTTCGACCTGAGCTTGCGGAATCTCCGCGCCGGCCAGCGCAGCCAGCGTTGGCAGGATGTCCAAGTGGGCGGCGATCCGCTCGACGTCGCGGCCCGGTGGAAGGTGTCCATCCCAGCGCACAAAGAAAGGCACGCGCACGCCGCCCTCGTCGGCCGAACCCTTCAGTCCCTTCATGTCCGCATTGTAGAAGGGCATCGGCTTGCCATCTGCCGAGGTTCCCAAGGACTTTCCCGGCTTGCCCGAACCCCCGCCTGTCATGCCATTATCCGACATGAAGATGACCAGGGTGTTATCCAGCAATTGCCACTGGGATAGCTTGCTCATCAGCAGCCCCATATTTTCGTCAATGTTCTCGATCATCCCATAGAATCCGGCTTGATCCGCGCCAAAACCTAGATCGGTGAAGCGTTTGGCGTTCTTGGGCGGTGCGATAAAAGGGCCATGAGGTGCGTTGGTGGCGATGTAGGCAAAGAAAGGCGTCTGATCGCGACGGGACTGATCGATCCAGCCTAGGGCTGCTCCAAAAAAGAGATCCGTGCAAAAGCCCTGCGTCTTTACAAAGCTGCCGTTGTGTCGAATTACTGGATCAAAGTACTTGTTTCCTGGTGCGTCGGCGCAACTGCAATCATAGGCTTGACCAATCCCACCAGCCCCGTGGATGAAAACTTCGTCAAAACCGCGTTGCTGGGGTTGATAGGCCTCTTCGTCTCCCAAGTGCCATTTTCCGAAAATGCCCGTCGTGTATCCTGCTGACTTGAGTATCTGCGGCAAGGTGGTAGCGTCGAGCGTCATCCGTTCTCGTTCGAGAATCGTGTGCGTCACACCGTTTTTCAATGGATGCCGTCCTGTCATGATTGCCGAACGTGTTGGCGAGCAGGTCGGGCTGACCAGGAAACGTGTAAAGCGCGTACTGCTGTCATACAGTGCATCCAAATTGGGCGTTGCCAGCCAGGGGTGCCCATGCCTGGCCACGGGGCCGTAACCCTGGTCGTCGGTCATCACCAAAACGATATTGGGTCGCGACCCGCTCAGCTCTTCGTTGGCCGTTACGAATGGCCCGAGGGCCAATAATGCCGGCAGCCAACATAGTAGTCTAAGGAAACGCATGTTCTTGCTCCTGGCTGAGGTCAGTTGAATCATGGTTGGGGTTGATCCCATAGGCGATAGGGGTCGCCCAGACGCTGCTGCTCGGATAACAACAGGGCTTCCAATTCCTTTCGCTTGGCAGCGTGCTGAGGCATATCGGCCAAATTGACTTGATGTGCCTGCGGTTGCTGCTTGGTCAAGGCTACCACGGTGGGCACCTGATGCTCGACGAGAAATTCGTAGGGGTTGTCTGGTAGATAAAACAACTGGGTCTGGCGTACTTGACCATCCAAGCAGTCAACCTTGATTAATTTCCAGCCGTCGGCGGTCTTGATACTCCGCATGCCAGGTTTGGTTCCACCGCAATAAACGCCATACAGCACGTCGCGAATGCGAGCTTGACGACCCTCCAGAACGGAGCGGAAGCTCTTTGCTTCCATGCCTTCGGGCGCGGCGATACCGGCCAGATCGCACATGGTGGCCACCATGTCCATCAAATAGACGAATCCGGAAGCCTGGCTGCCGGCTGCTATCCCAGGACCACGCACGAGCAGAGGTACGCGCCAGGTGTGCTCGTACAAGTTCTGCTTGCCCATCAACCCGTGTCGGCCGATGGCGATCCCGTGATCGGCGGTGAAGAAGATAAATGTATTGTCCAACTCACCCATGGCCTGCAGCTTGTCTAGCACGCGTCCAACCTGATGATCGATGTTCTCGATGCATGCGTACTCGCGGCCCTGTTCATTGCGAATAGCCGCTTCGGAACGGTCCTCCAACACACCCGGAACCTGCGTCTCGTCGCGCAGCCCAGGGTGTCCATGAGGGAAGGGGTGTTGGGGCAGGTAATTCACTGGAACCGGTGGGGCCTGGTCATTAACCTCGGTGGGAGGCAGCTCCAGATTCTGGGCGCCATACTTGGCCAGCAATTCTGGTTTGCCATTGCGGGGATCATGCGGATGTGAGAACCCGAGAAACATCAGGAATGGATCGGGATCCCCGTCCGTCTGTCGCTGGTTCAAGAAATCGAGGGCGCGCTCGGCGTGCCAGGCACTTCCATGCTCGTCGTCTGCTTCGCGCATGTCTTTCTCGTGAAGCACGTCAAACAACTGGCTGGCCGGTGGAAAGGTATTCCCGCGTTTGCAAGTACGGAAGGTATCGTAGCCAGCTGCGTTGAACAGGGCTGGCATACTCCGCTGCGCTACATACTCGGTCAACTCCGCGTCACTGGCCCTGGCTGCCCGGTTTTTCCCATCAGCGGGAGTGGCTCCAGGAATCCGCCACACGCTGCGGCCGGTCATGATCATTGTTCGCGAGGGTCGACACACCGCACCAGACCAAGAGCCCATATGGTGCGCATCATGGAAGAGCATGCCCTCGCGAGCCAGGCGATCAATATTAGGCGTTTGGCAGACGGTATTGCCGTAGGCTCCCAAGCTGTGGGGAGATTGGTCATCGGTCAAAATGAATAGAAAATTGGGGCGCGACTTGGTTTGTGCCATGCTCGCCGCAGCGAGTGTCCACTGTGCGCACAAGGCCAAGGCCACTAGCAAAGTGGCTTTTCGGACCGGGGGGTGGGTCGAATTCACGGGGATGACTCCTGCAGCTGATGAATAGTGTTGTGAATCAGGCCGGTAACCGGCGTGCCATCGACCGCTTTGAATCGGTACTCAATGGACATACACCAGGTCGGTTTGATGTCGCGGATATGCAATTCGACGATCTTGCCATCTGAATTGAGTTCGCTTGAGAATACTTCCAGCTCTCGTTCATCGAAATGTTCCGAGCCATATTTTGCCGAGCGTTCGAGCGACCAGCTCTTGACCTGCACCTGATCGGCTCTAACCGATTCGGGTTGTAGTGGGCCGGTGAATACCAGTCGCAGCCCCGAGCGGGTGGCATGTAGCTCGATGGGCAGCTGCAGCGGACGACCGGTGGCCCGAATACGGTAGAGACCACCCGGATGCGTTGCATTGCCGGCCCAGGCAAACATGCCACAAGCGTAGAGCTGTTGATCGAGGGGGTGAAAACGCCCGCGCATGACGCCCGTTGGAAAATCTGGAATGGGTAGCGCTAGCATGCCACCCTGGACCATGTTGTTTACTCGCTCGTGCAGCACCAAGAAGATTTTGCCAGTGCCATAAGACAAATTCAACAGAGAGCCGTTCAGGGGTCCCCAACGCGGGCTGTCGACCCATAACAGTTCGCCGGGCGAGCGGTCAAAGTTGTTGGTGATCCAGCACAATGGCTGTTCCATGGCTTGGTCCGATGTATCCGTCACCGTATGGTAACCAAGCATGTTGCCGTAAAACTTGGGCTTGCCTGGGTCACCGAGCGTAACCCAATTGATGCGATTCTTGGGATTCCAGAAACCCTCTTGGTCGGTAACCACAAAAGAACCATCCGGATTGAGACACACTCCGTTGGCGGCGCGAAAGCCATTGGCCAGAATCGTCGTCCGCTGGCCATCGGGACTGACCTGTAGCAGCGTGCCGTGGTGTGGCACAACCGCCGGTTTTCCGTGCTCGCCTGACTTGGCATAGTAAAAGTTGCCGGCGCTATCGACCTGTAGGCCCATAGCGAATTCGTGGAAATGTTCGGTTACCTGATGATCATTGTTCAGGCACTCATAGAAATCGATTTCCTGGTCACCATTCAAGTCGTGCAGCACGGCCAATTGATCGCGGCAGGTAACGTGCACCACGTCGTCGATGACCTTGAGGCCCAGGGGTTGGAATAGTCCTGATGCGATTCGCTGCCAACGGAGACGTCTATCCTGTTCGGTTACGATCCACACATTGCCGTCCCAGTCGCAGATGGCAATCCGTCCGTCCCTAAAAAAATCCAGGCCGGTAAAGCGGGTGAGTGACAACCAGGGGTTGGATTCTGGGGCATGCAGAACATCGACCGCCAAGGGACCTTGCTCTGATCCAGGCTCCATGACTGTGTCGATCAACTGTGGCCAGCGAGGTGGACCGCCATGCGTCCAGGCGCTCAGGTCGCGATCCGCCTGGGGGATGAACAGATTCGCCACAGGCTGCGGCCATTCTTGCTGGTCTTCGGCAGGCGAGTCGCCGCATAACCAGAGGGTGAATTTCAAGCTCGACTGGCCTGCGGGAATCTTGAGCTCGAGATGCCCCTGATTCAACGTCCATTGCAGCCCCGCGAGATGGGGAGCGACTCCGGCCACAATCGGTCCTGGCGAGGGGCGTGCCTGTTGCCCGCCGTTTTGCAGGTTGGCGTCATGCTGCTGACCACTTGCATCCGGAATCAGCCGCTGGCCTGCGGCGGCAGCCGCAGATGGTTGCCAGCTGCCAATGGCCTTGTTCGGAAGAGGCCTGTCCGCCGTGGCCGAAATCCGCCGCTGATAAAAGCTGAGTTGCTCGATCTCTCCAGTGAAAAAGGGTTGAGCAGGAAAGTTGGGCGCGGTGAATCCAATTCGCATAACACTTCCGGGCAAGTCCGCTTTGGCTGCCAGCCGTCCCGCGCCATCCAGTTTTCCGTCGACGAACAGTTCAACCTGGTGGTTGGCCTGCTGCCAGGTGAGCAGCACGTCATGCCACTCTCCGTCGTCGACCCTGGACTTGCCCATCACCGCACCGACCCAGCCAATATCAAAGCCAAGTCTCCCACCGCGAACAAAGAAACTTTGCCCGTTGGGTACCCATTTTGGTCCAGGCTGAGTAACGCACCAAAGCGTGCCATCGCTGCGCGTACGGATGCGGGCCGAAACACTAAAATCCTGTTGCTGTACATCGAACGACTGGGCATCGGCAATTTCGAGGTAGGTCTCGCCAGCAAATGTCCATGGCTGCTCCTCTGCAGCTAGGTTTGGCGGAGCTGCGATTTGGACGATCGGGGCATCGTCCGTGCCGAGCATCGTTAGCCGCGCGTCGGGCGCAGCATGCTCGGCAACTCGCAATACCAACTCATGTTGCCGTGGCCCGATGTTGAAGGTGCGTGTAAAGATGGGTGCCGCCAAAACGGAAGACGGTGGAGCCAGCCCCGGCGACTCGAGGATCTCAGCCTTTCCCACCGAGTAGGCAAGTACCACATCTTGATCGTGATGATAGACACCATGAAACTTAGCCCAGGCTGCGGGCAGGGGGCCGTAGAATCTGCCATCGCGGCCAAGCACACGCTGGTTATCAGTAAACTGTCCGTCTTCGGGGTTCGCCCAGCCGGGCCCGGTCGCATTGGAAAAGGCGACTTGGCCCACCAACTGCGGATGTCTACCATGGACGCCGTTGAATTGAATGCTCTGCCAATCGATAAAGTTATCTTGCGCTTGCCCCGATCCGCTCCAGCCGGCAGCCACGCGCAGCGTATCGGTATCAAATAACATCCAGTTTCGGCCACGCGAAACGCCTCCCGCACCCGGGTCGAGCCGCACGGCCAGCCCCTTGTAGGCGATGTTATGTTTCGGTCCGGGGACTTCATAGGTGTGGGTCAGGCTAGGGCCGTAATCCATCGCCGACCAAGGCTCGATCGCGCTCGGCGCCGGTCCGCGCTGATCGCCCCGTGGCAGTCCGGCTAGATAGGCTGGTGTGACCTCGCTGAACTGCTCAGGATTTGAATTGCGCAGATAGGCTTCACGGATATAGTGGATAACATCGTATTTCTGCGAGGGCACCATCCATGTCTGGGGTGTCATGAGTCCAAAGCCATAGGTCAGGGTGCGATACATCGAGTAGGGATCGCTGCCATTCTTGAATTTTCCCTCTGCAAATCTCAGCGATGTTGGCAGCGATCCGGCTTGCTCGTGGGTCCCGTGGCAATTGGCGCACACCCGCATGTAAATGGCTTGCCCCCGCGCCATGGAATCTGCGTTCCAATCGTCGATAAAGCCGTTGTGGTCGAGACTTTGTTCAAACTCGGGGACTTGCAGGGTGAGGTGTGCTTTAGAGGGTTGCAGCTCCTCGGCGCGGGAGCGACCACCATCGCGAATCTCCATGAGATAGCGAATCAAGTCCAAGAAATTCTGGCGGCTTTGCAGTTGATTGACCTGTCCCGCAGGCATCAACGAGCTTTCCAGTATTTTCGCCTCTTCAATTTCCGCGATTGAAAAGCTCTGCAGTTGCGCCCCGGGCTGCGCGGGGCGAACGACAATCTCGTCCGCATTTTGCTCGACCAACAGGGCCGTGTGGATCTCGCCCTGCGAGGTCAAAATGGCGATGGTTTGATATCCCTTGGCAATCGATTGCGACGGACGAAGCACGGCGTCAACCAATTCGGAATTGCTCAGACGGATCGAGCCTTCGGCCCGTACCGCCAGGTCGGGGCCCAGACTGTTCTGCTGATCGCCAGCGGTGGCATGGCATGTCGAGCACGCAATTTGCGGCTGATGGAACTGGATAGCGCCCCGCTGCGCATCGCCGAAATCGAGTGCATCTTGTGCAAGGCGACTGGCCGATTCGCGTTCGAGTTGCTCCTGCAAACCCTGTGCGGACAGCCGCAGGGGAAATAAGAGGAACGCGATCATGGCCATCAGTCTCAACGGGGGCTGCCTGGGGCAGATGGCCTTTTTCGCGGCGGCTGAAATGATCATCAGTGTGGGGTGCCCATCAATCTTGTAACCGGATGCGGATGCTTTAGAAAGTCATTGTACCCACGACAGCAGCCAATGCAGCAGGTCCGCTGCTTGGCTGCTGGCCAATCTGCGACCTCCCAAACGGTCAGTTGGCTGGCAAGCTGCTGCCCGACCACGCTGGAAAAGCGACTAGCACACGGACCAGGGATTCACTCGCCAGCCCTGCGAGCTGGTAAACTACGGTTTTTCCACGCACGACTTCGGAACGAGAGAGAAGACATGGGACGCTACTTGCTGTGCTGGCTATGGACGATGCTAATCGGCTGGGGAGCCACTCCAACCAGCTGTGCCCAAGAGGTACAGAATCTGCGCTTTGATCTGGTCGTGTACGGTGGTACTTCGGCTGCGATTACGGCCGCCGTACAAGCCAAGCGGATGGGGCATTCAGCGGTCATTGTTTGTCCCGACGTGCACTTGGGTGGTCTTTCCAGCGGAGGATTGGGGTGGACCGATTCCGGCAACAAGGCGGTGATTGGCGGTCTGGCGCGGGACTTCTATCATCGCATTTGGGAACATTACCAGTCAGACCAGGCGTGGCGCTGGCAGCTGCGGGCGGAGTACGGCAACCAAGGACAAGGCACACCAGCCATCGATGGGCGCAGCGCACCATGTGGATCTTTGAACCGCATGTGGCCGAACAGGTTTTCGACGCCTGGGTCGATGAGTATGCCATTCCCGTCTACCGCGATCAGTGGCTAGACCGCGAACGGGGTGTTACCCTCCGCCAGGGACGCATTGAATCCATCCGCATGCTCAGCGGCATGACGATCCGCGGTGCCATGTTTATCGATGCTACCTACGAGGGCGACTTGATGGCGGCCGCGGGGGTCGATTATCACGTCGGCCGCGAGTCGCAAGCCCAGTACGGCGAACAGTGGAATGGCGTGCAAACCGGCGTGCTCCATCATGGACATCATTTTGGAGCGGTGAAAACGCCCATCAGTGCCTATGTCATTGACGGCGACCCGAGCAGCGGCTTGCTGCCACGCATCAGCCCCGACCCGCCAGGCGAATTTGGTTCGGCAGACAAACGCGTCCAAGCCTACTGCTTTCGCATGTGCCTGACCGACGATGGTCGCAATCGAGTTCCATTTGCCAAGCCCGAGGGTTATCAGGCAGGCGAGTACGAGCTGTTGCTGCGCGTATTGCTGGCCGGCTGGCGCGAGGGTTTCCAAAAGTTTGATCCGATTCCAAATCACAAAACGGATACGAATAATCACGGGCCCTTCAGCACCGATAATATTGGCTACAACTACGACTATCCTGATGCGAGTTACGAGCGCCGGCGTGAAATCATCGCCGAACACCAGCTTTATCAACAGGGATTGATGTATTTCTTGGCGAATGACCCGCGCGTGCCCGAGGATGTCCGCAGCAAGTTCAGCCAATGGGGCTTAGCCGCCGATGAATTCGTCGATCATCAGAATTGGCCGCATCAGATCTATGTACGCGAAGCTCGGCGGATGATCGGTGAATTCGTGATGACCGAGAACGAATTGCTCAAGCGACGGCCGACTCCGCAGTCCATCGGCATGGGATCCTATGCTATGGATTCCCACAATGTCCAGCGCTACGTGATGCCCAACGGCACCGTGCAGAATGAGGGCGATATTGGTGTCAGTACCGGTGGTCCCTACGCCATCGCCTTCAAATCGATTCTGCCCAAGCAAGCCCAGTGCGAGAACCTGGTGGTGCCCGTGTGTCTTTCGAGTTCACATATCGCCTTCGGCTCGATCCGCATGGAACCGGTATTCATGATTCTCGGGCAGTCGGCTGCTACCGCCGCCATGTTGGCCCACGCTCAGCAGATTGCCGTCCAGCAACTCGATTACGCACAACTGCAGTCGCAATTGCTCAGCGACGGACAAGTGCTGGAATTCACGGGTAGCCCTTGGGGCAGCCGGGCTAGGGACCCCAAGTCCTTTGAGGGCATCATCGCGGATAGTCCTGTGCTGGTTGGCCCCTGGACTTCAAGCACCTCAGGGGTCAGTATTGGCCGTGAGTATTTTCATGATGGAGATTTACGTGACGGCAAGTCCCAGGCCAATTTTCAGAGCGAATTGCCGCCTGGTCGCTACGAGGTTCGCTTGGCGTATGCTCAGCACGCTAATCGTGCGACGCAAGTTCCCGTGAGGGTCGTGCACGCAGATGGAGAAACGCAGGTTCTCGTCAATCAACGCTTGGTCGCTCCCATCGACAAGTTATTTATTTCACTTGGTGAATTCCGGTTTTCTTCGGAGCAGCCGGCCACGGTGCGCCTGGACAATACCGGGACCGATGGGTACGTCATTGCCGATGCCGTCCAGTTCTTGCCCATCGACTAGAGAGTCGATTTTCGGAAACTAAAGATCCACCGCATACCAATCCTTCAAGATCAAAGATCATGCCCACGAAAGCGATGTAGCAGGAGTAACTAGGCGAGGGCTTCCTGGATGATTTGGCCATGCACGTTGGTCAGCCGTCGCTCGATGCCGTTATGGTAGAAGCTGAGCTGTTCATGATCGATACCGAACAAGTGCAGTAGCGTGGCATGCAAGTCATGCCAGGGGATGGGCCGCTCGGCGACTTTCCAGCCGATTTCGTCGGTGGTGCCCACGGCAGTACCGGGTCGCAGGCCGGCGCCAGCCATCCAAACGCTGAATGCATAGCGATTGTGATCGCGGCCAGGACCCACTTGATCGGCAGCCGATTGGGCGAAGGGGGTGCGGCCGAATTCACTGGTAAACAGCACCAGCGTGTCTTCGAGCATGCCGCGTTGCTTCAGATCTTGCAGTAGGGCGGCCACGGGCTGATCGATACGGCTGGCTTCCAAGCCGTGATTTTGCTTGACATTCTCGTGAGCATCCCAACTGGCACGCGGGCTGCCAGCGATGGGACCACCCGAAAAAAGTTGCACAAAGCGAACGCCCTGTTCCAGCAGTCTTCGCCCCAGCAGGCAACGCCGGCCCATGTCGGCGGTCGGCTGGGCATGGATCCCGTAGAGCTCCAATGTCTCCGCCGATTCGTCCTCAAAGCGGCTGACGTCGGGTATGGAGGTTTGCATCCTGGCCGCCAGCTCGTAGGCTTTGATCCGCGCCGCCAAGGCCTGGTCGTCAGCCCGGCGCATCGCTTGCGCTTGATTGATTGCGTCGACGAAGTGAAGTGTGGCGGCATTGCTGTCGTCGTCGATCGGGAGTGCTGGAAACAAGTCGCGAACGGGCTGAGGGCCGGATTGGAATACGACACCCTGATGAGCGGCAGGCAGGAAGGCGCTGCTCCAGGTTGATGCACCCGTGTTGGGAGCACCGCGTTCATCGTTCAGCACAACGTAGGCAGGCAGGGATTCGTTCTCACTGCCTAGACCATAGGAAATCCAGCTGCCCATCGAGGGAAAGCCATTGAATTCGAAACCGCTATTGGCCAGAAACAGGGCAGGGGTGTGATTGGCCGATTTGGACTCCATCGATCGCAGGATGGTAAGCTCGTCTGCCCAGGCGGCAATCCTCGGAAACAAATCCGAGATCATCATGCCGCTCTGGCCACGCGGCTTGAACGCCCAGTCAGCCTGTCGCAGCAAGCCCACCTGACCAAAGAAAATATCCGGCTGTTCCTGCGTCTCGAGCGATTTGCCATGCAGCCGCTGTAACGCAGGCTTGTAATCAAAAGAATCGATATGACTCAACCCACCCACAAGACAAATCTGAATGGCTCGCTTGGCAATGGGCTTCGGAACAGTTTGTGGCCCCCGTTCCCGAGAGCGAGCTTCGGAACCCAACAATGCCGCGAGCGCGATGCTCCCCAAGCCTTGCGTTCCCAAGTCCAATAGATGGCGGCGCGTAATGGAATTCATCTAGCTACGACTCTCTATGATGGATTGCCGACCTATCAGGGATATGGAGCCGAAATGGTAGCTCGCGTCCGCTCGAACTACACATCGCACACACCAATGGCATGCGCCAGGGACTTGGCTGGATCATTCCAAGTAGGGATAAATTCCTGAGCCACAAAGCCCGTATAGCCGGTCTCCAAAATGGCACGCATGATCGGCGGGTAGTTAATCTCTTGATGCTCGTCGATTTCCAATCGCCCTGGATTGCCCGCAGTGTGGTAGTGGGCGATAAGCGGATGGTGCTGGCGAATGCGGCGAATCACATCGCCGTTCATGATCTGAACATGATAGATGTCAAAGAGCAATTTGAAGTTGGGCGAGTCCATCTTTTTAATGAGATCGACACACAACTCTACATCATCCCCAAAGTAGCCAGGATGTCCCTTCATTGGATGCGTGTCGTCGCGACTGTTGAGGTGTTCCAGGCACAGCGTGATGTTTTTCTGCTGGGCATAATCCACCACCCGCTTCCAACAATCAAGGCAATTTTGCATGGCCACGGCATCGCGCATACCTGGTACGCGCATGCCCGTAAAGGTAATCACATTCGGACTTTCAAACTCCACCGCTGTATCGATCGCCTCGCGCAGCGCGTTTTCGACTTCGGCATGATACTCAGGGTTGACGGGACCCTTGGCGAATCCGTGGCTGCCAACCAGCGAGATATCCAAGCCCATTTTGCGGACTGCTGGGTAGAACTTTTTGTCGATTCCCTCAATGGCCACCAACCCAAGTTGCTTGCCGAGCGCGGCCAATTCGAGTTCCGGCATGGGCTTAAAGCACCAGCCCATGACTGATTGTCGGATGCGCCCCTTCCGAGGAATAATCTCGTCGGTGGTAGCCTCTTGAGCTGGCAAAGGTGCGGAAAGCAGGGCTCCGGCGGCCGAAACACCCGCCGCCAGCCCCAACCAGTCACGTCGATTTGTATGCATGCCTGCCATCCCGCCTGAATAAAAGGCTAAAGGATTCACGGAAAAATAAGTAGGTCTTTTTTGATCATCACGGCGGAGCGTGATGAGTACCTTTCTCTAACATCACGGCGGAGCGTGATGAGTACCTTCTCTAACATCACGGCGGAGCGTGATGAGTCTTTTTCTAACATCACGACGGAGCGTGATGACCGCTAGGGAAACTTCCGTTCCCAAGCGGGTGATTATAGCATACCCTGGGCGACGTCTTTGAAAGGCCGCAGCTGTAGCGATGCGGTCCCTCTATCTCATCTTATCTGCCGCATGGGGTGGGAAGGCTGAGGCTAGATGCGCTGTAGCCACAGAAAGTCGTAGGCCTGCAGGTCGACATTCTTGCTGGTGGCATAGGATTCTCCGCTGAGAGCATCCTCGAAAAAGCGGCCCAAGCCGGCGGTGCGCAAATCATTACCGCTGATTGATTGTGCGTTTTCGGAAAAATTGGCCAGTACCACGACGCGGTGTGCTTGATACGTCCGCACGAAGCCCAGTACGTGTGCGTTGCGGGTGGAGATTAAATCCATCGATTGTCCCGCCAGTCCAGGCAACCTTCGGCGGGTGGCGATTAACTTTTGCAACGAGCGAAAGATCCGTACGCGCAGGGACTCGCTGACCGCTCCTGGCGTTTCGAGTTCGTCGAGAAATTCCCACTGCATTTTGGGACGATGGACCCAACGCGTGTCACCGGCCTTGGCCGGATCTTTGACAAAATCGTAGTCGTTGAGCATGCCCCATTCCTCACCCAGGTAAAGCAGTGGCACACCACCAATGCTGAGCGTGATGCCCTGCAGCAGTAACATGCGTTTGATGGACAGCTCTATTTCCTGTTCATCTTGCATTTCGATGGCCCGTTCGAGTCCCGCCAACGAGGCCAGCGTTCCCGCGATGCGCATATCGCCGGTCTGGCTATTTTCCTGAAAGGGCACACCGCGGGCAAAGGAGCCAGGGTGCTGGCCCGGTATAAAAGCGATTGAGAAATTGTCGATGATCGTAGGCGTTGATGCCCAGTGCGGCGGCATCGTTGTCATCGAATGTCCAGCCGATGTCATCATGGCAACGCAGATAGTTGACCCAGGCGGTTCCGGCCGGCAAGCGATGGCGATGGCTGAGCGAACGATCCAGCAATCTGACTTCGCGCGTGGCCAATGATTCCCACAGCAGTGCCATCAAGGTCGGATTGTAGGACAACTGGCACTCTTCGGGGCTGATGTACGTCACCACTTCGTCTGGATGCACGATGGCTTCGGATTTGAATAGCAGGCCCGGGGTGGCCATCCGAGCCAGGCAATTGAAGGCTTGGATCAAGTGTGTGGGCTTGCGGCAGGTTTTCACAGGAGGTCCCCATCTGCTTCCAGATGAAGGCCACCGCATCCAGTCGCAGCACATCGATACCCGTGCTGGCAATGAAATACATTTCGTCCAGCATGGCTCGAAACACGGCGGGTTTCTGTAGTTCAGGTCCCACTGAAAGCTATTGAAGGTGGTCCACACCCATTGCTGCATGCCATCGTCCCAGGTGAAATTGCCCGCCGCACGGTCGGGAAAATCTCGCGCAGCGTGGTTCGTATTTGCGTGGCTGGGTGGGATCGGGAAAGATGAAATAGAAATCTTGGTACTCACGATTGCCCGCTTTGGCTTTCAAGGCCCATTCGTGATCGTCGGAAGTGTGATTAAATACAAAGTCGAGCACCAAGCAGATACCCGCCGCCCGCAATTCATCAGCCAGCGTCCGCAGGTCATCGACGGTACCCAATCGCGGATCGACCGAGCGGTAATCGCTGATGGCGTAGCCGCCGTCGTTGTTCCCGGGCCGAACGGCAAACAGCGGCATCAGGTGCAGATAGGTCAGCCCAAGATCTTTGAAATAGTCGATCGACTTGCTGCAGTTCGCCAAGGCTCCCGCTGAACAAGTCGACGTACAGGGCGCCGCCCACCACCTCCTGCGACGAAAACCAATCCGGCTGATTTACGCGGCGTCGGTCGACCTCGCGCAGCGACTCGGGGCGATTGGCCCAGGCCGTTGCGGCGGTGAGCAAGATCTGTTCCAGGTGGTAGAAGAAATCGTAACGCGTGCCGTATAGCTCTCGCAGCAAGCGAAACAATTGGGGCCAGTTCGTCGGAGGCGCTCCTCGAATTCACTGCGAACGGCCGGCGGCAAACGCCTGCCGACAGACCGGCATCGCAGGCTTCCCAGGTGGCCTCGAGACGCGGCCACAAGCGGCGAAGTGAGAGCTCTGCTTCATAGTCTTCATCGGCTGCCCGCATCCGCAGCATCGGTCGGCTGATTCTGACTAAGACTCGACTTGATCATTCGGAATAACGATATCAGTCAAAAAATGGTAGTAATCGATGCCTTCCAGGATCCCGCGGGCATGGGCGGCTTGTGCAAAATAGATCCGCGGTCGGTTGCGGAGACTCTCTAATTCCGAGCTGTAATTGCCAACCACTACACCCAACGTCCGTCCCAACAGCATTCCAGCGTCGTTACCGGAGTCGCCGGCTACAAGCACTTTTTCTGGAGAAAATCCCCATTTGTAGAGCAAATGTCGCATGGACAGTTCCGCACCCCCGCGGACCGGCACGATATCCAAATAGATTTGCAACGACAGCCCAACCTTAGCACGCAACCCAGCCTCGCGCAGCTTTTTCTTGATGGCAGCCAGGCTAGGGGCGATATTCGGATCGATTTCATAGCTGATCTTGTATTCCGAGAGTTTCTCCTCCGATTGCAAGAACAAACCCGGCACGGCATCCAGCGTCTTGCGGATCTCCTCGGGCTGCCAAGCAAAGCCAATCTGCTTGCGCCAACTCAGGTCGGGCGTCAAGTTTTCGCCGTAATGCAACTGCGTTCCTGCATCGGTATCCAGCACATCAGGCTTGGGCAGACGCAGTTCCTCGATCAGCTGTTGTGCGTCTTTCATGCTACGGCCGGTCGCAATGCCAAAGCCAATATTGTCATGGCTGCGAATCAGTTCATTGAACTCGGCCAACGCTTCATCGTCCCCGGTGAGCGTGTTATCCAAGTCGGTGATGATCAGTCGATCGAATTCCGGCAGACGGCGAATTTTGGGAGAATCGACCAAGGTGGGTACGGGCGAATGTCTGCAGGATATCGTCCAGATCGCGGAGGTAGCGATTGACATGGTTGGCCCAGGCATAATGCTTGCGCGTACCGCGGATTCCATTTTGCGACCAAATCTGCCATTGCTCGGGCTCCGTCAAGACGCGCATCAAGGCCTTTTCGATGGCGCTTTCATCCAGCGGATCGACCAACAAGCCATTATCGCAATTGGCAATAATGTCTCGTGGACCACCATCGTGCGTGGCTAAAATTGGCAAGCCCGTCGCGCCGGCTTCCAGCAGCGTCAGTCCAAAGGGCTCTGTTAAAGCGGGATTGATAAACACGCCATGTTGGTGGGTTGCCAGACGATACAGGTCGGCGATGTCCTGAGGCGCATGCTGCTTGGGATAGGCCACCCGGCCATACAAATCGTACTTGTCGATCAACTGCAACACATTGTTGATAATCTGCTGTTGGGCCTTGGGCAGCTCGCGTAGGTCATCTCGCGTTCCCATGACCAACACCAGGTTGGCAAGCTCCTGCAAACGCTGGCTCTTGCCGTAAACCTCGACCAGTTTTTCCAAGTTCTTTCGTTCGTCGGGCCGTGCCAGGGTCAAAATCATCGGCCGCTCTGGCTGTCGCAAGAAACGCTTCAGCTCATCAGCAATCTTGGGTTCTTGCCAATCGGCCTGCGGAGGGGAGAAGCATTCCAGATCGACGCCGGGCGGAATAACCTCCATCCGCGACGGATCGTAGTGGTCGTACAATTCATATTGCTGCTCGACTTCTTGGCTGGTACTGGTGACGACCATCGAAGCGGTTTCCAGGGCCGTTTCCTCTGCCTCGTAGCGTACAGTCAAAATTGTATTTCTTGTTCAGCCCTTCGGCATTTCGCTTGGACCTAGCGATAAGCGTTGGTTCTTCGACGCGTCCCAGCGAATGACCGGTGAAAATAAAGGGCACATGCAAGAGTGTGGCCAACTGTGAACCAGCCAGTCCTGCGTCGGCATAGTGGGCATGGAGAATGTCGGGGATGCCCGTGCGTCGAAAGTGAACCAGTGTCTGGTCGACGAACATTTCGATGTAGGGCCACAACGCCTCTTTTCGCAAATAGCGTTTGGGGCCAAAGGGGATCCGTACAATCCGGGCATTGGCACATATTTCTTCTTCGATCTGGGCATAGGAATCGTCTACTTTGGGGTCGACGATTTGCCGCGTCAGTAATTCGACTTCGCGGACATGCTCGCTAGCGGCCAGTTCGCGGGCCAGTTCCAAGCACATACTTGACTTGACCGCCCGTATCCGCGTCGCAGCCCAGTTGCGGATCGTGGCGCGAATCAAGCCATGCAGACTAATCAGTGAGATCTTGATTCCGTCGGCTGGGTTCAGAGTCTTCAGTTTTTCCAAATGTTTCACGTTAGCCTCCTGCTGAAGATTCGAAGGTGACTGGGACGGGATCGACATATGGGACATCGTTGCGACTCTCCTCTCGTGAAAGACTCCTCTGCCGCGCGCGGCTCTTAGAATTCGTAACCCCGGATGTAAAAAAACTGGGGATGTAAGCCAGGCACTCAAGCCGGCTAAACCGCAACAGTCACCTATTATAGACTAGATCGCCTGCGCCCGTTTGCTGAGGCTGTTGTTGACAATTGCTTGGATTGCGGCTAGCTTCACCCCACCGCAGGGTCATCATCGCCGCCCAAATCACTAAAGCCAGTCATGGAACTGCCAAGCACCCCTCACATGCCGCTCGACGCTGGATTGTCCGAAGCCGAAAAGGTTCGCCTGTGCCAAGAGCGGATTGGCTATCAATTCTGTGATCAAGATCTTCTACAATCGGCTTTGACCCACGCCTCGGGGGCGGTAAATCGCCTGGCTTCCAACGAGCGGATGGAGTTTCTGGGCGACTCGGTACTGGGCTTTACGATTTGCGAATGGCTGTTCAAGCAGCACTTGGAGTACTTGGAGGGCGAGTTAACGCAGATCAAATCGGCCGTCGTCAGTCGTCGGGTTTGCGCTCGTGTTAGCCGCAATTTGGGCTTGGAAGAGTGCCTGATTTTGGGCAAGGGCATGCAGCAGGCTGCGGGGGTCCCACGCAGTCTGCTCTCAGATGTCTACGAAGCGATTATTGCCGCCATCTATTTGGACAGCGGTTTCGATGCTGCTCGCGACTTCATCTTGCGGACGGTGCATGACGAACTGCAACAAGCGGTTTTGGGGCACTCGATTGGCAACCACAAGTCGGCCCTACAGCAATTGGCTCAGCGAGACCATGGGACGGCCCCGGTCTATCGCCTGCTGTACGAAACCGGACCTGATCACAGCAAGATTTTCCAAATCTCCGCTGAGATCAAAAACCGAAAATTCACGCCGGCCTGGGGACGAACCAAGAAAGATGCCGAGCAGCGGGCGGCGGGAAACGCACTTGCGGAATTGCAAGGCGAAGAGCCGCCCTATGCCCAAGCCACTGTCAGTGAGCCGCACTAGACATCCGCGGCTTGGGGACACTCAAATCCCGCTCGGTATTCGCGGGTGACCAAACGCGTGGCGGCTTCGGAATCTGGAAAGACCTCGGCCACACGGATCGAATTTCAGATAAGGACCGAGCGAGAGTGGCGTCTTGCTCAGATCGACGTCGTTCTGCTCCAGATGTGCGATCGTTCGCTGCAGGCCGTTGCCGCGTTATCATCCAGGCTCTTGACCTTCGCCAGGCCGGCTTTCCAATTCGGCTGGAGTGACATGGTCCTGCTCGCCCAGGTAATACGAAATATTACCCAAGTGGCTCAGACCGGCCGACAAGTGGCCCTCGCGAACACTGGCGTTCAGCAGGCTCGCATCGCGAAGTTCGCAGGCGTCCAGGAAATTGCCAAAGTGCGGTTCGTTCAAGTTGCCTTTGACGCGGAAGTCTTGAATAACATTGAAGTCCTTGTCGAAGGCAATGCAGTGTTCGTAGGATCGCTGGACGACGATAACCATTGCTACCATAGAACACGACACCAATCTTGTTGCCCTTCTTGGAATCGAACAGACGGTTGAGCTCTTCGTCGGCTGAGTCATCGACGCTCAAGCCGCGTGTTTCAAACACGATGCACTTGTCGCCATAGTCGTAGATAGTTACCTGCGTATTGGCGGTATCACCCGCGTCGACATAGTTTGCATCCTTGCGTTCAGCCTGATAACCCAAGCGACCACCGTAGCTGATGACAGCGATGGGATGCGAGTCGATACCCAATCCCCAGCGGGCCACATCCGTTTGGTGGGGACCCTGGTTGCCCGAGTCACCATTGCCATACATCCGCTGCCAGTGCCAATCGTAGTGGAACCTTTCTCGCGTTAGCCGCGGATCGGTGAACTGAGCTGGGCCACTCCATAGATCGAAATCCACATTGCCGGGGATCTGATAGTCGCCCAATGCCCCGATCGACTGGCGTCGTTTGTAGCACAAGCCGCGCGCAAGCGGACATCGCCGATACCGCCCTCGGCTATGAATTTGACGGCATCTATGCACGCCTGGCTGCTGCGGCACTGCGTGCCTACCTGACACATGCGACCGTATTTCTCTGCTGCAGCAATCAGGGCGGAGCCCTCGGCAATGTTATGGCAGACTGGCTTTTCAATGTAAGCATCTTTACCGGCTTGCATGGCCCATATACCACCTAGAGCATGCCAGTGATTCGGTGTGGCGATGGTCACCACGTCGAGCGATTTTTCATCCAGTAGACGTCGCACATCGCTTTCGATTTTTGGTCGCGAGCCCTGCTTGCTTTCGATCTCCGCAGCTCGCTTGTCCGCGATGCTGGCATCGACTTCGCAAATGTGAGTGATCGTGGCGTTATCGGCTCGCAGCATTTCTTCGATGTGCGAACCGCCGCGTCCGCCGCAGCCGATAATCGCCACATGCATTTTGGCATTGGGCGAGGCTGCCTGGGCTGTCGGCTCCTGCGAATGCACCCAGCGAGCAGAGGATAGGGCCGCCGCACCTGCCGCCGAGACGCCGAGAAACCGGCGGCGAGTAGGGCGGGGTTTCGACTGGGGTGGGAGGCTGTGGGGCTGGCGAGATGGTGGTCTTCTGTCGGTCATGGTCGATCTCCGAAAAGCACTAAGTAGGCGGGTGGATGGGGAGGGCGGATTTCCGCAAAACAATATCATACCACGCCACTCAACCGTCAGGCTTTATGAGTTTGAACGGGTCGCTTGCGGCGTGGAAAAAGGGCGCGGCAGATTTGGCAAACCGTGCCATCGCAGCCGCGAGCAGTACAATGTTCGCGACCATAGAAAATGATCTGCAAATGCAGTTTGTTCCAGGATTCGCGCGGAAAAAGCTGCTTCAAATCGCGCTCGGTGTGCTGCACATTCCTGCCGCGACTCAGCCCCCAACGTTGAGCCAGACGATGAATATGGGTGTCGACGGGGAAGGCTGGCTGGCCAAAGGCCTGGGCCATGACGACACTGGCTGTCTTGTGACCAACACCTGGCAGGGCTTCCAGGGCAGACATGTCCGCGGGAACCTGCCCCTGATGCTCTGCACACAGAATGCACGAGAGCTCGCGAATGGCCTTGGACTTGCGCGGTGCCAACCCCAGCCGTCGAATCACCTGCAAGATCTCATCCTGACTGCGACGGCACATGTCCGCAGGATTGTCTGCCAAACGCCACAGCTCGGGAGTGACCCTATTGACCATTTTGTCGGTGCACTGGGCGCTCAATAACACCGCGATCAGCAGGGTATAGGCGTCTTGGTGATCAAGGGGGATCGGCGTTTGGGGGTAGAGTTCATTTAATTTCTCGAGCACATAATTCGCTCGCTGCTGTTTTAGCACGGCTCTCGACCTTGGTGGTTCTTGTGTTGCAATACTCGGGGGAATGTCCCCAGTTGCACGCCGCTAGCGAAAGGTACCCACGTTCTGCTCCGGCGTGGAGTGCCCCCAATTGCCCCCCAATTGCCCCCTTTGTGGACGAGTCGCTCCGCGACTCGGAACGAAACAGCAAAACGGAGTTGCAGAGCAACTCCGCCAGTGCGCCTGTGAAGGCGATTGAATTATCGGCTGAAAGTCCCGATCGGGGAATGCGTTCGCGCCCGAAGTCAATGGTAACTGCGTTTTCAACAGAAAGCGTGGTCACCCCCTTCCGTTCCGAGTCGCGGAGCGACTCGTCCACATGCGCCGGGAAGTGCTTGCCGGACGCAGACGGGCCCCAGAAGTTCCGTTTTTCCTGTTTCCCGATTTGCTCTTGCGGTGCAGGCGGTCGATGTGCAATAGACCTAGTTCTATTCTGCCAAGACGTATGCCAATAACGCCCAGCACGGAAACATGTCCGATCCAGCCCCCGCTATTTACCGCTTTCCCAGCCGTACCAGCGATGAAGATCCGATCGTCATTACGGGGATTGGCATGGCGGCTAGCGTGGGCAGCACGCGCGAAAATGTGTGGAAAGCCGTCCAAGCAGGCCGTAGTGGAGTGCGGCTGACGCACGCTGGCGACGGAGTTGGCCCTTTGGAGCTGCCGTGTGGGATGGTGGATTGGCTACCCAGCAACCATCTTTCCTTGAAATCCGTACAGATCAGCGAGCGCATCGCGTGCGAAGCCCTGGACGATGCGGACATCGCTTGGCCGGAAGTGGATCGCGATCGCTTTGCCTGCAGCGTTTCCTCACAGTTTGGTGATATTGGCTATCTATTCCCCGAGCGGATGTCCAGCGATGCGCTAACGGGGCGGACGTGGTGGTCTGAGTTCCTGCCCTCGTCGGCGGCTTACTTGATTGCTCGTCGCTTTGATTTGCGAGGGCCGCGACTATGCCACGCGACGGCCTGCGCCAGTGGTTTGATCAGCACGATAGCCGCTGCACGCGTGCTGCAAATGGACCAGGCGGATTATGCCTTGTGTGGCGCAGCCGACGCCGTCACGGAGCTGGTTTTTGCGGCTTTCCATCGCATGGGCGTGCTGTCCACTGGACCGGATGCGGCGAGTGCCTGCCGGCCATTTGATATCCATCGCAATGGTTTTGTGATGGGCGAGGGGGGAGCCATGCTGGTACTCGAAAAGCGTTCGCATGCCATCCAACGCGGTGCCCGCATTTACGCCGAACTTGCAGCATCGCAAATGCTCTGCCAAGCCCACCATGTGACCGGCCTGGATGGTGAGGCGGAAACATTGACGCGGTTGATCCAGGAGTTGGTGCGCAAGGCCGGCTGGCAGTACTCTGGGCCCCAATACATCAATGCCCACGGAACGGGTACCGAACAGAATGATATCAGCGAGCTTAAGGGCATTCGAGCGGCTCTGGGTGATCAAGCCGATCGGCTGGTGATCAGCAGTAACAAAGCCATTTTGGGGCATACCATCAATGCCGCTGGCAGCTTGGAGCTGGCCTTGACCGCCATGGCCCTCCGCGATGGTTTTGCTCCTCCCACGATGCACCTGGAGCATCCCGAAAGTGTTGGGAATATTGATTGTCTGCCACAGTACGGCGAAAAAGCAGAATTGGATCGGGCTCTCAAGTTATCATTAGCTTTCGGTGGTCATTTGGTAGGCATGGCCATTCGTCGTTGCCCATTTGCCGCATACCAGCGTCCAGCGCAGCCTCTGGCGGCCGACGCACGCATCCGTGAAAAGAAATCGCGAGTGTCGCGGCCTGAGCGACGCGTGGCCTGAGCCAGCCGATGCAATGAATCAGGCTCGTCCCTCCTGCATGGCTTGGCCCATTAGCGTGGAGCAATATGCCCAGCTCTCGTGTGTTGTGGATCATTTTGGTGCTCGCCCTCATGTTGCGACTGGGGGCTGCCGCCTACTGGCATCGTCAGGCCATCGCTGAGGGTGGTTTTTTTCGATTGGGTGATAGCGACAGTTATTGGGTTCTGGCAGGACATCTGGCACGCGGCGAAGCCTACCAATACGGGAGTGAAAATGCACGCATCTTTCGCGCTCCCCTGCTGCCCATCGTGCTTGCTCCGACGACGTTGATTCCCGATGCATCCCAGGCCGTATTCGCGGCCCGCGTGCTGGCTTGTCTGTTGGGTACCCTGGCCGTATTCGAAGTCATGTTATTGGCCGGTCGCTTGGCGGGATCTGCTGCCGCTACCGCGGCAGGGCTGATCGCTGCCTGCAGTCCCTCGGCAATTGGGATGAGCATCGTTGTCCTCAGCGAGATGCTGCTGCATACCGCTGATGCTGGCCCATCTACTGCTCTGGCATTCCGCCTGGTGTTCACAGGATAGACGTCGGACGGCTTGGCTTGCGGTGGCTGCAGGCGTGGCCGGAGGTGCGGCCGTGCTGGCCAGGCCGAGCTGGTTGTTATTCGCTCCTTGGCTACTGGCCGTTGGCTTGTTGGTTGGCCCGCAGCGTTGGAAGCAGCTGCGCATCTTTGCTTTTTTTGCCATGGGATTGTGCCTGGTCATGTTGCCTTGGTGGATCCGCAACGCCCGCGAGACTGGCCGTTTTGTGCCGACCACCTTGCAGGTTGGCCCCAGTCTGTTTGATGGCTTGCACGCTGGCGCCAGTGGAGCCAGCGACGAGGGGATGGCTTTTATGGCATCGCTGCTGGCCCTGCAGATCGAGGAGGATCGCCGTGCGACACTCTCCCCCGCCCAGCACACTGGAGTATCGACTGAATCGCTTGGCACAGCGCCAGGCGCTGGGCTGGGCAGCGGACAACCCGGGGCAAGTCGTGAGGCTGGCCCTCCGCAAATTCTGCTTGACCTGGAGTCTGTGGCCCAACGGAGGCCAGTTGGGTTCACCAGCAGTACGCTGGGCGATCAGTCTGGGTACTTTTGGAATTCTATTGCTGGCAATCTTCGCCTCCTGGTGCTTGGCAGGCCAAACGAACTGGTTGCTGCGGCTTTGTTGGATGCCCTGCCTTTACTTCACCCTGCTGCACATGGTATTCGTAGGTTCCATACGTTATCGCGAGCCAGCCATGCTGGTTCTTGCCGCGCTGGCTGGGTGCGCTATGGCCAAGTTGGCTGGCTTTGACATCCGGACGAACCAAAGCGAAACAGGGCTACATGGAAGTGACTCTGCGCCGAGCAATTAAGCCTACAAACTACCCACAGCCAGCGAGAACCTGCGGGCGGTCGGTAGCCGCTGCGCCGTGTGTCAGACGTCGGGGCGCCAGTCAGACACCAGTACTGATCCTGATTGTTCTGCTAGCAGTACTAGCTACCATTCTGTGCTACCGCACGCTGCTGTGCCGAATGGACAGCGGCCTCCGTGGGGCCGTCACCCATCATTTGCAAGAGCTGTTTCCTGAGGCCAGTGTTTTCGTGGGCCGCGTGAGCGCTGACGACCCTCACAAACTGGTCATCAGCGACGTGCGCATCGCGGCCAAAGGCGGCCTACCCAAACGCGAAGTGTTGTCCGCCGAACGCGTTATCCTGCAAGGCGATTTGGACATTGCGCACTACGTTCAACAGCAGATCCGCGTTGAGCAGGTCGAGTTATTTGGCTTAGAACTCAATGCCTGGCCGTTGTCGGATGGGAGCTGGTCACTGGCATGTCTGGAACCAAAGCCTATACGCGATGCCAAGCCACCCAAAGTCAGTTTCAAAAGTGCGATCTTGCACGTCCACAGCAGTTCGCAACGGGATGCCACATCCATTGCCATGCATGATCTGTGTGGGCAGATTGAACATCGACCGCACCCAGCCAGCGCTAGCAACGCAACGCCAGACCGCCAGCGGCAAGCCACAGCCAGCGACCGGGCATTCATCCACGTCTCTGGGCGTTGCAGTGGGCTGTTGCGCAGCATTGTCGTCGATGCTGAATTGGATCCCGCCCAACGATCTCTGCATGCAGCCGGCGTTATCGAAGATCTCGATTTCTCTCCCAAGATGCTCGAGCAGCTACCGCCCTCCCTGGCGCAGTACCTTAGCCAGTTGTCGGGTCTGCAATGCCGCGCCTCCAGCACATTCAAGATGGATGCCGCGCCTCGCCAACCAACTTCATTTTCGCTGCGGGGGCGGCTATGGTCGGGACGCCTGCAGGATCGACGCCTGCCCTATCCACTGGAGAACATGAGCGGCGATTTCTTCTGGACGAATGAACTCCTCCAATTGCGCTCGTTGCAGGCCCGTAGCGGCAGTACCCAATTCAACCTCAGCACGGATATCCATGGATTCGGTTTGGATAGTCCACTGATATTGCGAGCCGAAGCCAAGAACCTCGAGTTAGATCAGAGATTGTATCAATCGCTGCCTGCAAATTGGCGAGAGCAATGGGATCGTTTGGTACTCGCCGGCCGCGTCAGCGGTCATATCGAACTGGTATTCGATGGTCGGAGTTGGCAGCCTAGCGCTCTTATCGAATGCCAAGATGTAAGCATGCAGCCATGGCTGTTTCCCTATCCGTTGACGGCGATCACGGGCCAGGTGGCCTATCAACAGGGAGTTGTCAGCAGCCAACGGCTTGAAGGGCGGGCTGGCGGGCAATCCTTGCAAAGTAGTTTTCACTTGTCTCAGAAAGAAGGCGACTGGCTGGGCAAACTGCATTTCTCCTCAAACGGTCCGATTTCCGTCAACGAGCAATTAGTGGCTGCTCTGACGCCCACTGGCAACGAGCGGACCGGGGCCGAATCTTTTGTGCGTTCGTTGCACCCCGCCGGGTCCATCGAACTGGCCGGGGCAACCTTTGAGCGTTCGTCATTGCAAGATCCGGGCTGGCATCGGCATATCGATGCTAACATCTATGGCGGCACGATAAACTACGCGGGTTTCCAGTACCCCATCTATGACATTCGTGGACGATTGGTCGGCCGAGATGACAACTGGACGCTCGACCGCTTTGAAGGTCGCAACGATTCAGGACGCATTCTGTGTTCAGGCAGTTGGCTGAGCGGTGGACAAGGCGAGGTGCCTTTTCGCCTTCAGTTCCAGGCCTTTGATTTGCCTGCCGAGGAGGAGTTGCGGGCGGCGTTACCCAGCGATGCGCAGTTCATTTGGGATGAATTGCAGCCCTCCGGTGCACTGGACTCGGTGTTGGCGACTATCGAGAGACGCGACCCCTGGAGCGCCGTCGATCTACGTATAGAGTTGAACGAAGAGCATGCCTCCAACGAGATCGCCGGCAGGGCCCTGAGCCTGCTGCCCAAAAGCTTTCCCTATCGCCTAACCGAAGTGTGCTGCAATATCACCTACGAACCAGGCTTCGTGTCGGTGGTCCATGCATCGGCCGTGAATGGGCAGACGCGATTGGCCCTTACGGGCGAGTGCAGACCGAACGAGCATGGCAGATGGCTGGCCAATGTGCGGTGGTTGCCAACCACGCGGATCGTGGTCGATAGTCAATTGCTCAAGGCCCTTCCCCCGTCGGTTCGCGATTCTTTGGTCAAGCTGGATTTCAGCGGCCCGGTTAGCGTTATCGGACAAAGCCAGATACTATTTGCCAATCGTGAGCATCCAGATCTTTTCACCAGTTGGAATTGTCAATTGGATGTCGAAGACGCGCGTCTGGCAGATGGCAAAAACATCGGTGATATGCGAGGTACGGTGTGGGTTGAAGGACAGAGTGACGGAAAGCAGTTGATTGCCAGCGGAACCCTGGGCATGGACGTTCTCAGCGTCCGCGGTATCCCCATTATCGGCTTAAAGGGGCCCTTTGCATTCCGTGACAGCGAACTCTATTTTGGCACGACGGTAACCGATGCATTTCCGCGCGTCGGAGAACCGGCTGCGCAGCCCATTACTGCCGATGCCTTGTCGGGTCGACTAACTCTCTCGGGTCATGGACGATTGGACATCGGCAAATTTGCCTGCGATGCCGAGCTGCATGATGCGGAGTTGAGCGCTCTATTGCAAGATGTTGGAGTGGATCGCCCAAGCACGCAAGCCATGTGCCATGCCAAGTTGCATTTCGTCGGAATCCCTTGGAATCCGCGGACCTTCGATGGCAGCGGAACGATTCATCTGAGGGATGCGAAGCTGTATCAATTACCATTTGTGATGCGCGTCTTGCGGACCGCTGCCGTAACAGCCAATGACGATTCTGCCTTTCAAACAGCCGATATCAACTTTCAGATTGCCGGCGATAAAATCCCATTACAGATCGCCTGTGATGGCGATGTCCTGAGATTGCGTGGTGAGGGCTGGACCAACCTGCGGAGAGATGTCGACCTGGAGCTCTACAGTTATGTCGGCCGTCGCAATCCCATCTCGAATGTCATTTCACCGCTACTGGCGGAATCGCGTTACGCCACCTTCATGTTGATCGAAGTCACGGGCACCTTGGATAACCCCAGCATGCAGCGACGGCCGTTTCCACAGTTGGAAGCCACTCTGCAACAGATTTTCCCCGAGGTGGCGGAACGGCAACCCATCAGGGAGGCCATGCCCTGGAATCGATGAGCCGATTTCTATGCAAGCGTGTTGTCAGCAAACAAGGTACCGCGCCGTCTCGGAGGGGCGCGAATCATGCAACTACCACCCACATCGTCGGCAGCTCAAGCGGCAGGGGTCTTTGCCCAAACGACGGCGAAAGATAAATCCAACGCCGCGACGGCCAACACCTCTCATTCCAATGCGGCTCACGTCGAAAAATCGGGCTCGAGTTCCTCCGATCGCGACGCCCAGGGCCAGGGCGATGGGCTGGGCGAAAGGCACCCGCGACGGGCCGATAGTGAGAGCGCCGAACCGACCCAAGACCACGCACCACTAACGCAGGCTCCCCAACTGCCCGGCGAGCCACCGAGTCAATTGGATATCGTGGGCTGATTCGCGCGACGTCTCAGGCGGAACCCTGGTAGCACAGCGGTACTTGCGTGGGGATATGAAAATCGTTGGGAAAAGGCTCCAGGCGCAACTTTCAAACTTACCCTTCGCGTTGCGCTAGGCGGTGAAGTGGCGATATCCAATTCGCGCTGTCCAAGTGGCGGCTGTCCAATTCGCGCATGGCCCTAGCTGGCGTAGCATAGTGCTCGGACCAGCATAGGGTTGGGAATCCAGCAAATTCGATCAGGACGAACAGCGATGAAGTTCACCAAAATGCACGGAGCGGGCAATGACTATGTGTACGTCAATTGCTTTGAAGAAGCATTGTCCGAACCGCCACAGCAATTGGCGGTCAAAATTTCAGACCGACGATTCGGAGTCGGGGCGGATGGCTTGATCCTCGTCGAGCCCAGCCAGCATGCCGATGCGCGGATGCGGATGTTCAATGCCGATGGCAGCGAAGCGGAGATGTGTGGCAACGGCATTCGCTGTGTGGCCAAGCTGGTGCATGACCACGGTATATGTCGCCAGCCCTCGTTGGCAATCGAGACTGGCAACGGTGTGCTGCAGGTGGATCTGCAGATTGCCAATGGTCTGGTGGAGCAAGTTACCGTCGATATGGGCCAACCCAAATTGGAGCCGGAGCTGGTGCCAACCACCCTGGCGAGCCAGCCGGTCGTTGACTTTAAGGCCAATTTTGCTGGCCATGAATTAGCGGTAACCTGCGTCTCGATGGGTAATCCACACTGTGTCATCTTTGTTCCCCAGGCGCATGATGAGCTGGTTTTGGGTGTAGGGCCATTGATCGAGAAGGATCCCCGTTTTCCTCGCCGAACGAATGTAGAATTCGTCGAGGTGATTTCAGCCGGCGAATTGCGGCAGCGGACATGGGAACGCGGTTCCGGGGAAACCTGGGCCTGTGGAACGGGGGCCAGCGCCGTGTGCGTGGCTGGAGTGCTGACGGGTAGATCTCACCGCCAGGTTCTGATCCACTTGCGCGGTGGTGATTTGCGTTTACATTGGGACGAAACATCCAATCATGTCTACATGACCGGTGGCGCCACCCAAGTCTTTACAGGAGTCTGGCCGGGCTAGCGGCCGGGGCTGGCCCGAATTCCGCACGCAGCCACAAGGAGATGCCGTGCCCAAGCTATCGCTTGCAACTCGCCAACGCCTACGCAAACTCAAGCCGCCGAAGTTGCTGTGGCGGATGCTGGGGTTTTCGATGATCCAGTCCATCAACGCATTGATGGGCTCGTTGAGCTACCGCATGCTGCGCTACGATCCGGCCGCTGATCCGGCGGATGAGCGTTTTGTGGGACCCGTTATCTTTGTCTTTTGGCATGAATACATCTTCTTTCCCATTTATCTGCGACCGCACTGCCGACTGGCCATGCTGCTGAGTCAACACCAGGATGCTGAGGTCTTGTCACATGTGGCCCGCTTTGCCGGTCTAGAAACCGTGCGCGGCTCGACTCATCGCGGCGGCACGGCGGCTCTGAAGGAATTGATTGAACGCGGCAGGGGCATGAGCCTGGCCATCACACCCGACGGGCCGCGCGGTCCGCGGCGGGTGCTCGCGCAGGGCTGCGTCTACCTCTCCAGCCGCTTGCAGATTCCAATCGTACCCATTGGCTTTGGGTTGGACCGTCCGTGGCGTAATAAGCAGGCATGGGACCAGTTTGCGATCCCGCGGCCAGGCAGTCGTGCCCGCGCCATCGTGGGGCCACGCATCCAAATCCCACGCGACTTGGATCGCGGCCAGGTGGAAGGACATCGCTTGTGGATTGAACAGCAACTCAACCTGCTTACCGCTGCAGCCGAGGACTGGGCTGCGGCGCGATGCACCTATCCACATGCCGAAGTACTTCAGCGTTCGGCAGCACGCCGTACAACGCGTACGGCGCCAGAAGCCGTACAGCAATTAAGAGTCTTTCCAGCAGAGCCAGCCGTCGAAGCGGCTGACCCGCGTGCAAATGCCTCGTAGAACCCAGTGAATGCCGAGCCCTCCGCGGAAGAAGATGTCGCATGGAAAATGAAGTCGAATACGAAGCTCGTGGCCATCAGGAAACGTCACCGCTGAGTGTCAGTCAACTGACCTGGCACATCAAGCATTTATTGGAACGTTCGATTCCTCGAGTTTGGGTCGAGGGCGAGATCTCCGACCTCAGCCGTCCGAGTAGCGGTCATATTTATTTTACGCTCAAGGACGATCAGACTCAGGTGCGGGCGGTGATCTGGAGGACTACCGCCCAACGCATGCCTTTCAAGCTGAAGGATGGGATGGCCGTTATTGCCTGCGGCGGTATCGAGGTCTATCCGCCGCGCGGGAGTTACCAGTTGATCGTCAACCAACTGCAGCCACAGGGCATCGGTGAATTGCAGCTGGCGTTTCAACAGTTGTTACAGAAATTGAGCGCACAGGGCTTATTCGATCCAGACAGGAAGAAGCCGTTGCCAAGGTACTCCAGGCGGATTGGATTCGTAACCAGTCCCAGCGGTGCCGCCATGCACGATTTTCTGGAAGCTGCCAAGGGATTATGGTCTGATTTCTCACTGACTATCATCCCGGCGCGGGTCCAGGGGGATCTGGCTGCAGCCGATATTGCACGTGGAATTCGCCTGGCACAAAAGCTGACTCCCAGGCTGGATGTATTGATCGTTGGACGCGGTGGCGGCAGCATGGAGGATCTATGGTGTTTCAATGATGAATCGGTGGTGCGGGCCATCGCCCATTGCAGCATACCGACAGTTTCCGCCGTGGGGCACGAAATCGATGTGACGCTGGCTGACTTGGCAGCCGATGTTCGCGCCCTGACGCCAACCCATGCGGCGCAGCTGTTGTTCCCGAACCGCGACGAGCTAACGCGCAGCTTGGGACAAATGCGCCGTCGGGCAGATTCCGCTTTATGGGCAAGGGTTAAAGCTCTCAAACAGCGACTGGGCCATTTTGAACACCGGAGCGTGCTGGCGCGACCCCATTCGATTCATAAGCTGCGTCGTCAGGCGATTGATGAATGGGAGCTGCGCTGTCGGTCGGCGATTCTTGCTCATCTGCACAGCAAACGCCAGCGCTTGGCAGGGCTGGCCCGAGCCAGCCAGGCGCTGTCACCCCTCAATGTCCTGCAACGCGGCTACAGTTTAACCCAGGCTATTCGAGACGGTCGGCCTATTCGTTCCGCCACCCAGGTCTCCGTGGGAGAGCAAGTGGAGACGATTCTGGCTGCGGGTAAAATCCTGTGCCGAGTCGAGCAGTGCTACGCTGCCGATCCAGCCAAAGATTGAGGAGCTGACTAAGTTTGTGGCGGAGGCTCACTCGATCAGCACAAATTCGTGAGCATTGAACAGCCCACGGCAGAGCGCCGCCAGCCCGTGCCGCTGGGTGAGTTGCATGGAAAGTTCCAATTCCGACTCGTTCGGCTGGCGAGCTACAGCCAATTGCCAGGCGCGCTGGACCTGCTGTTGCGGATCGTCCACTTCCGCCTCCACTCGCTGAGCGAAAGCCTCTGCGGTGCGCAGCACCAAGGCGTTGTTCAACAGGCTCAGCGCCTGAAGCGGGGTGGTGCTCACCGCCCGCCGCGGGGCCGAGGTGGCCGGGTCGGGGCAATCAAAACTGTCAAGCAGCGCGCTGCGTCCCCCACGGGGGCTGAAGCGGTAAATCGTCCGTCGCCAATAGTCTGCGCCAACAACGTCCAAAGGTTCATAGTAGGTCGTACCGTTATTCTCGGTTACCGATACATCCTTATATCCAGGTCCGGCGGTCTGCTCGTTCAGGATGCCCGCAATCTGTAGCATCGCATCCCGCAACGATTCGGCTTCCAGTCGCCGTTCCGCTCCTCGCCAAAGCAATCGATTCTGCATATCTAGCGACTCGCCACGCTCGCGAGCTGAATCGCTCAGCCCGGTACTGGCCTGTCGATAGGTGCTCGAACTGACGATCAGCCGATGCAACGGCTTGAGACGATAGCCGCTGTCACGGAATTGACGAGCCAGATAATCCAGCAGTTCGGGATGGCTGGGGCGACCGCCATTAAAGCCCAGGTCGTTGGGGGTCTCGACAATTCCCGTGCCGAAATGATGATGCCACATGCGGTTGACCATCACCCGCGAGAAGAGCGGATTGTCCGCTGCGGTGATCCAGTCGGCAAGCGCCCTGCGCCGCTCACTCTCTGGTGCATCGGATTGTAATCCAAAGTCGGCAGATAAACCGGCTATGGCGGCTGTTGCTGCTGGAGCGACCACTTGCTGCGCATAATCCGGATCGCCGCGCAGCAGTAGACGGATTTCTTCGCCTGCGCCGGGCGTCAGGGTGTACAGCGTCTGGTTGGCTTGTGTGTTGAGTCGACTTCTCGCCTCGGCCAGTTGCTGGCGTTCCAGTCGCCACTGTCGCCAATCGGAACGCTGCGTCTCGTTCAAGACCAGCAACAGCTCACTCTCGTCCACGACTTCTGAGGCTTGGGCTGACTGCTGGACTTCCTCGGCCGATAATGCCCGATCGTACAAAGCGGCTCGGTGCACCCTGGCTTTTAGAAAGCGGTTGCCACCGGGTGGCTTATGGCGCAGCCCAAAAAGCACTTGGCTACTGTTACTAGCAAAGTCTTGCACGCTGGAAATGCGAGTCGAATCGCCATAGGCCACTCCCGTCTCGGTAGGCGGTGATGGTGCCATCCGACTGGTACACGATGGCGATGTGTACAGGACGGCTTGCCGCTTCGGTTTCCAAGCTACCCGCGAAAGAATCACTGCGTACAAATCCATTGCTACCGGCCATCCACCGCTGCGACTCGCGTTCCCCGAACACAATCGCGTCAAACAGACCACCATCCAAGGTCTGCAGTGAAATCGCGGCACCACCGGCCTGCGTTAAATCCTCCAGTTGGACGACGGCCTCCAGTGTCTTTTCGCGGATGGGTGTGGCTAGGACGGGGGTTTCTACAAAACCACTTCCGTCCAAGACCAGCGCACCCTGCTCGAGACGAGCCGTGCCCTGGGCGATGCCATGCAGCTCACCACGGCTGTCGCGAAGATCATGGTCAAACTCCCATAGCGCGATGGGCTGAGGCAAGTGGTTTGTCGATGGTTCGGGCTGCGACGCGTGCGTAGAGCGATTGGCCAGGAGCTGCTCGGCTATTTGCCGCAGTTGGCTGAGCTGGTCATCGAGAGCGGCAATCTGCTGATCGAACTGGCGTATCGCGATTCTGTCCGCTGCGCTCTGTTCGACGCGTTGGCCATACCCCAGCCCAGAAATGGCCGAAGCGAGCTGGTAGTATTCCTGTTGGGTAATGGGATCGAACTTATGGTCATGACAGCGGGCGCAATTAATGGTCAAACCCAAGAATGTTTGCCCTACCACAGCCAGCACTTCTTCCAATTCATCCTGGCGGGCCAACTGCTTCATCCGCTGACTGCCGCCGACAACGGTATTGTGCACGCCGGCCACCCAAAATCCGGTCGCGGCAGCTCCCTGAAGGTTGCCTGCCAACCGATCGCCGATCAATTGCAACCGTACGAATTCGTCGTAGGGCATATCGGCATTGAACGCGTCAATCACCCAGTCGCGATAGGGCCAAGCATTCTCGCGTGGCGTGTTGCGTTCAAATCCATCGCTTTCGCCAAAGCGTACAACATCCAGCCAGTGTCGGGCCCAGCGTTGTCCGTAGTGTTGGGACGCCAGCAGATGATCGACCAGCTGTTGATAAGCCGCCTCCGAGGGATCGTCCACAAACTGGGCTACGGTTTCAGGGGAGGGTGGCAAGCCGATCAAATCGAAATACAAACGCCGCACCAGGCTGCGTGGATCCGCCTGGTGTGTGGGCTGTAGATTGGACTGCCGCAAGCGACGCAGTACGAAGCGGTCGATTGGATTGCGAACCCAGTCATTAGCCTGGTGATCGTTCAGACTGGGTGGCTCGAAACTTCCCAGCGGTTGCAGCGACCACCAATCGCGACCACCGCGTTTGTCGGTGGTCGCGGCAAAGGCATCGATGGGAGCTGAACCCCAGGCGGCGCCTGCCTGCAACCAGCGTTTGAAAACAGCTTTCTGCCCCTCGTTCAGCGGATGTTCGGGCGGCATTTCGTCGGCCGCAATTCGCTGCCACAGCAGACTCTGCTCCACATTTCCAGGCACGATGACTGGGCCGCTGTCGCCACCTCGGGCCAAGAACGCGGCGCTGGAGAGATTCAATGCAGCCTCAGGCGTCGAGCCAGCATGGCACTCCAGGCAATGCGTTGCCAGCAAGGGTGCGACCTGTCGATCAAAGTCAATATGCTCAAGTTCGATCTGGGCACGCGCCCACCCGGACAAGACCATCAAGCCGCAGGCTGCAAAAAGCCAGATTGATAGGTTGGTTCTCACTCAAAAGGCTCCACGCTGGCTGAGACGCACGTTGGGGGGCAACCGAGAGGTGGGCGTGCAAGGATAAAGTTGGTTACCGCAGCGGTGGTGGGATTTCTTGTACTTGGCAGTATATCTACTCTCAACGGGGTGCGAGCAACGATCCGCAAGTCTGCTGAGCGTTTGTAAAAATTACAATGCTAGCATGGGAATTTGAAAGATTTACCCTGGCTCGAAGCCTTCCAAGTTGCCTGGTCGATGCAGATTGTACGAAACAGGCCGCTAGAATGAAATTCAAACGATTGGCACGCCGCTTGCTTACCGATAGGGATTCGTGGCGAGTAACCGAGGCCCGCAGCGGAGCTAGGTTGCCACGATTCATCTCCTGGAATAGATGGAAAAAGGAGCAGGCTGTTGCCGCCTGCATGGTGGATAGACGGTTTGCGGCGAGTGGGTCGAGGATAGCAGCGGGTAGGAGCCACCGTGCTCCATGCGGCTATCAAAGTGCGACCCTTCGCTTTCCGAGTGTCGGACGAACAAGGATGCCCCGTGACCTTAGAGGCACGTCGCTGCAGTATGGCGACAAATAATTCGGCTGCTCGTTGGTCGACGAGATAATTCAGCCACAGGCCCGTTTCACGGGAGGAAAGGGTCCGCTTGTGGGAGTTGCACGCAACTCTCACACAGCGGGCCCTTTTTCGTTTTCATCAGCTTCCCATTCTCCTCACTGCGGCCAGGTTTTTCAACTGCGGTGCTGCAGATCGCGGCTAGCCAGTTCGGCTAGGCTATGCGATTCCCGTTAAAACGATCTCGCATTGTCTTCTACCGATTCGCAAAACCATGCTTGATCTGCCACCCACCGCCAGCTCGAAGAACGACGCTCCTGAATCGCAAGCCAAAATCGGCCCCTGGTATAGCGAGATGACGCGTTATCACTGGTTTGTATTTATGGTTGCCGCCCTGGGGTGGCTATTCGATTGTCTGGATCAACAGTTGTTCACGTTGGCCCGCCCGACCGCCATGCGAGATTTGCTGGGGGTGGCCGAAGGCAATCCGGCGATTGGTGAATGGGGGGGCTATGCCACCACGGTGTTTATTCTCGGTTGGGCTACCGGCGGTTTGATTTTTGGGGCGTTGGGCGATCGCATCGGCCGAGCCAAAACGATGTTGCTAACCATTCTGGCTTATTCGATTTGCACGGGGCTGAGTTCGCTGTCGGTCAGCGTGTGGGATTTCATGTTCTACCGCTTTTTGACGGGACTGGGTGTTGGCGGAGAATTCGCCGTGGGGGTAGCTCTGGTTGCTGAGGTCATGCCGGACCGTGCTCGGCCTCGGGCGTTGAGCTTGTTGCAGGCCCTGTCGGCGATTGGCAACGTATCGGCCGCACTAATCGGCTGGGGGTTGGCACCGCTTGAACAGCAGGGCATGATCACAGCCTGGCGGGTCATGTTCTTGATCGGTGCACTTCCAGCCCTGTTGGCGCTGGTCATTCGCTGGCGTCTGAAGGAACCCGAAAAGTACCAAGAAGCGGCCAGTCGCAGCGATACGGCCGGACAACGGGGTTCCTACGCGGCGTTGTTCGGTGATCCGCGCTGGCGCAAGCACGCGTTGGTGGGTCTTTTCATGGCCATCCCCGGCGTCATCGGCTTGTGGGGCATCGGCTTTTTCAGCGGCGATCTGACGCGCGTCGTGTTTCGTAAGGCGGTCGCCGAGCAGGCTTACCAACAGGCCATTTCCGCAGCTGCGGGGGACGCCGGCCGGATTGCTCTGTACGAACAGCAGTTGGCCTATGAGACCAAGTTCGTTCCCAAGGATCAGCGCGAAAAGCTGAGTGACGTCCGATGCCGAGCTGGCTGCCAAGGTGGAAAGTGAAATCAGTGGTACGCTTACCTATTGGCAAAGCATGACGCTGTTGTTTATGCAACTGGGGGCTTTTCTGGGCATGTATTCCTTTGGATATATGGCCACCCGCATTGGTCGCCGACCAACCTTTTTGATGGCCTACCTGGCCGCCATGGTCATGACCGCCTTTGTATTCAGAAATCTAGGTGGTCCGGACGATTTGTGGATGTTGATCTTGATGGGCTTCTGCCAACTGTCCTTGTTTGCCGGCTACGCTATCTACTTCCCCGAGATTTTTCCGACGCATTTGCGGAGCACGGGAACCTCTTTTTGCTACAACGTGGGCCGCTATGTAGCCGCCTTCGGGCCAACCGTCTTCGGTCTGTTGACATCACGCGTGTTTACCGGACCGAACTATCCCGTACCGGATAACTGGCGCTATGCGGGCATGTCGATGAGTTGCGTGTTCTTGATCGGTGTGGTCGCCTTGTGGTTCGCGCCCGAAACCAAGGACCAGCCGCTGCCCGAATAGACCCGTCCGGTAAAGTCGCTCGATTGTTTCAACCGAGATTCCTCGGCGGCGACGTACCGAGTTTCCATTGGCACCCTGCGCAAAGACGAACGATGACAACAGGTAGAGTCACCTTCATTAGCATTACCGTCGGTGGCCTATGGTGCCTGCTGTCGGCGTTCGGTCTCCCACTGTCAGCCGATGAACGGCTCAAGGGAATTGCCTGTCGCTCGGTGCATCTGAGTTATGGTGAGAGCGACAAGCTTGCCTTCTACAACGAGGTCACCGTCCGCCAGTCGGCGCCTGGGACTTTCTTCATGGTGTGCGGTTGGAATACTGGCTACTTCGGTCTGCAGGAATTGGGCAATGGCAAGAAGCTACTGATTTTTTCGGTGTGGGACAACGCCCGCGGGGATGACCCCAATGCGGTCGAAGAGGACAAGCGTGTCAAGCTGCTGCACCAACATCGGGAGGTGCGGGTTGGGCGCTTCGGCGGCGAAGGAACGGGAGGTCAAAGTTTTATGGACTTCCCGTGGGAAATTGGTGAGACCTACCGTTTCCTGGTTCGCTGTCGTCCATCTGGCAAGCGGACCGAGTACAGCGGTTACTTTTATGATCCCCGGGACAAGGCCTGGATCCAGCTGGTTACCTTCTCCACGCTGACAGGTGGGCAATCGATGCGCGGCTTCTATTCCTTCATCGAGGATTTCAAACGCGATGGCGATTCGACGCGGAAAGAGCGTCGAGCGGAATTCGGGAATGCTTGGTTGGCCGACGCAGACCAACAGTGGCAACCCCTATCGACGGCCAAGTTCACCGCAGATGCCAATCCGGTTGAAAACATCGACGCGGGCAGGCTAGAGCAGGGGAGCGAGATTCTTCTTGGCCACTGGGGGTGACATCCAGAATGCAACCACGCCATTGCGACAGCAGATTCAAGTGCAAGTCCCCGCCGAGCCTTGTCCCCAGGACGTGCAAGCGTTGCTTACTCCGTTAACTACTTGGCTAGGACTTCGGGCTGGTCGAGGACCAGGTAGTGGCCGTGGTCGGCGGTGACGATCATGCAGGTTTCATCCCAGCCTCCGTTGGCTTCGATCCAGCTGGTCAGTTTCTCAAAGGCATCTTCGCCGCTCAGCACGGCCCCGATGGCGTTGTCGATATTGTTTGAGTGGTTGGCCCAGTCAACGTCGCCGGCTTCGACCATCAGCCACCAGCGGTCGCTCTTGGCGTTCAAGACCTGGACGGCGGCCAGTGTCATTTGGCCTAAGGTGACATTCTCGATCACGTCAGCGGCCGAATAGACTTCCGCCTTGGCGCTCTGATCATTGCCCGCGCTGGCAACCGGATCGTAACGACCGTCGGCGGTGCGGAATGGCAAATGTCCGCCGGCGACCCCAAAGTATCCAAACAATCGATGTCCGCCAGCGATAGCCTGTTTGACAGCTGAATCCAAGACTTCACTTCCCAACCTGCCGGGGCTGCGTTCGGCGAGCACGTAGCGGCCGCCCTGGGTGTGATCGATGGCCGCCCGGTCTTCGTCGGTCAAGTAGCGATTTCCAGGGATAAAATTCTGGCCCTGGGAACCATCTTTGTCCGAGTCCTCGCCCCAGCCACCGCCGATCAGAACGTCCAAGCCCGGCAGACCGCCAGGGTGAAATATGGAGGGTCTGCCGATCATGTCGCGTGTCAAGTCTTGGTAGTCATCGCGATGGACGTTGTTGGCGTAGGCCGCCGCCGGGGTGGCATGGCTGATGGGGACACTGGTCACCGCGCCAACGGCAAATCCATCTTCTTGCAACTGGCGGGCGATAGGAATGGTCTCGCGAGCCGAAAAATCGACGTTGACACCATTGTTATAGGTCTTGATGCCGCAGGTCATCGATTCGGCCGACGAGGAGGAATCGGTGTAGGCATGCAGCTCACCCTCACCGGCGGCGATGGGATACAGGGGATCGGGAAACGCAGCCCAGGGGCTGGCGCCGGCCCGGCTGGCATCGTAGCCGCCCGGCGTCTTGCCTCCCGGGTTGCTAACCGTTTGATTGTCGACGTTGGCGTTGGTGCCGTTGTTGTGGGGGCTGGTCACCGCAGCACCGAAATCGGTCTCGGTTGCACGGTAATCCTGAAAGGCCAAGCCCTGACCGCGACCGGACTGATACCCAACGCGCCCGGTCTTGGCGATGGCTGCGGCCCGCGTGGTTTGCCAATCCATGCCATCGAAGATGAACAAAATCACGCGTTTCTTGCCGGCTCGGATGGCTTCCCGCTGCAGATGGTACAGGTCGGTCTGGTCGCAGTAGTCGGCCTGGGGATTGAGCGTATTGCTGGGCAGGCTGCCATAGAGTTTTTCGATTTTTTCGGCGTCGCGATAGAGACTGTTCTCGCCACATACGCTGCGCAAATTCAGACCAAAGGTGTAAACCGGTATCAGTCGATTGGTATGCGTTTTCCAGCTCGAGTATTTCTCGGTATCAGGCCCCCAGTGTCCCCATTCGCAATGGTTGGTGGCAACGGCTTGCGCCTGCAACTGGGCAATCGGGTCGTCGGCGCTCACCCGTGCGGCTAGCGGCCATGTGCCAAACATTAAGGCCAGGGCCAAGGACAGACAACGAACATTCTGCATCGTAGGACTCTTCGAGGAAGCCATGGGGCGGTCAGGCGTAGGGGTTCGGTAGGTCAGGGGCCGCCAAGTGTCCGCTGGAGCAGCGTCGCCGGCGGGGTGGGGGCCTGGAAAGTTGGGTTAGCCACTTAAATCCTATGTCGGCGGGTGCACTCCCTCAACGGGCCTGGAGTCGATCCAGCGTGTAGATTCTGTGAAGATCTTCCGCACCACAGATCTCGATAATCTACAACTCCAGGACCGTTGAGGCAGCTTTGAGGATTGTCAGTCGATGGGCTTGGCCTTTAGAATTTGGGGTCACGATTACCACGGCCTTCAGCCGCAACACGCGATTCTCAGTGAAACCAAGCGAACATGTTCGAATCACTTTCCGAGGGGCTCCAGTCAGCATTCAAGTCCGTAAGGGGCAAGGGCAAGCTGACTGAGGCGAACATGCGCGATGGCTTGCAGATGGTCGAGCAGGCCATGCTCGAAGCGGATGTGAGTTACTGCGTTGTCCAAGATTTTATGGCCCACGTCAGCGAAAAGGCCCTGGGACAAAGGGTCTTGCTGTCGCTCAAACCGCACGAAGAACTGATGCGGATTGTGCACGAGCAGTTGATCGAGATACTCGGTCCCGTCGACGTATCCATCCCGCTCAAGAAGGGCGAAGTCACCGTCTTGATGCTATGTGGCCTGCAGGGCTCGGGCAAGACAACCACCTGCGGCAAGCTGGCTAAACTGCTGCTCGAGCAAAAGGTCAAGCCCTTTTTGGTGGCAGCCGACCTGCAGCGACCAGCGGCAATCGAGCAATTGCACACGCTGGGTCGGCAACTCGATGTGCCGGTCTACAGCGAAATGGGGCAGCCGGACCCGGTAAAAGTCTGTCGAGACGGAGTTGCCCAAGCCCGGAAGTCTGGGGCCAATGTAGTGATTTTGGATACCGCCGGGCGACTGGCCATCGATGAAGAATTGATGGCACAATTGCAGCAGATCGACAAAAAGGTTGGTCCGGACCAAGTCTATTTGGTCGTCGACGGAATGACGGGCCAGGATGCGGTCAACAGCGCCGGTGCCTTCAATGCGGCACTCGAGTTGAATGGGGTGATCCTGACCAAGCTCGACGGCGACGCCCGGGGCGGGGCCCTGTTGAGTGTCAAGCACGTAACCCAGGTGCCGATCAAGTTTATCGGTACGGGCGAACAGCTCGACGCGCTCGAGCCCTTTCGTCCCGAAGGCATGGCCGGGCGGATCCTGCAAATGGGCGATATCGTGGCGGTGGCCCAAGAAGCGCACCGCATCATCGACGACAAGGAACGCGAAAGGCTGGAAGCCCGCATGGCTGCCGGCAATTTCACCCTGGAGGATTTTCGCGGAGTACTCGAGAAAGTCGCCAAGCCTGGCCTGATGCAAAAAATGATGGGGCTAATGCCCGGCATGGGCGATTTGAAGAAGATGATGGGTGGTGCGGACACCGACGGCGAAATGCGCAAGATGTTGGGGGTTATCGACTCGATGACTCCCAACGAAAGGAAAAATCCCAAACTGATCGATACCAATCGCCGCAATCGTATTTCGAACGGTGCTGGCGTACCGCCCTCAGTCGTCAGCGGGCTGATCAAGCAGTTTGGGATCATCGCCCCCATGATGCAAATGGCGACCAGCGGCGGTGCTCGCGACCGCATGGCCATGATGCAGCAAATGCAGGCCTCGATGATGGACCCTAATATGGGTGGGATCAAAACCAAGAAGTCGACAGGCAAACGCCTTTCCCCCAAGGAAAAGGAGAGGTTGCAAAAGGAACGCGAGAAATTGCTGCGACGGAAAAAACGCGGCAAGTAAGGGCGGCCGTGCCTGTAGGAACGCGTGTGGTATTGACCCGGCCATCTTGGGGGGCTTCCCGGCCTGCGACCGCAGTTCGTCCCAGTGACCCTGCAGGAAAGGGCGATTTGGAGTTGCGTAAATCGCCAATCTTGAAAGAATATCGACTCGGCAAATGAGCTCATCCCTGCATCCGGAATGCGTCTCACCGACCGCGAGTCCAATCACCGCGAGTCCCCGGCAGCGATTCCCAGGCCCTGGGGCGTTTCGAAAAAGATCATCCGTAGGAGAAAGTGTGTGGCAGTCCGTATTCGTTTAAAGAAAATGGGTCGTAAGGCGCGTCCTTTCTTTCGCATGTGTGCCGTGGATTCACGGGCCCCTCGCGATGGTAAGGTCATTGAAGAGTTGGGTTACTACGATCCCATGGTGCGCGACACCGACGCCCGGGCTATTCTTAAGGTCGAGCGGATTGATTATTGGCTAGGGGTTGGCGCACAGCCTACCGAAAAAGCCGGAGTGCTCATTAAGAAATATGGCTCCCAGGGAACGCATGTCGAGAAGCAGCGGGCCGCTCTGGAACGCCTCAAGTCACGCGTGGTGCGCGTTGCACAGGTCGATCCGTCAGCAAGCTCGGTGCCCGCGAACGAATCGCCCGTCCAGGAAGCTGCCGCTGAATAGCCAGCATCAGTAGCTTGCCAGTGTTGCCGCGGGAAAATGAGCACAGCCGCCGGAAATGCCCCTGCAGCTCAGCTGGGCGATTGGAGTGCAGCACGCAATTAGTGGAACACCCGTTTGGCGTTGCCACGGTTTTTTCAATACAGTGGCTAACGCCGCTTTCACTGACAAAGCTGGCAAGGCATGGATAGATCCTGTCAGCTGGGTTAATACGGCGTGGTCTATTTCGCGCGAATCAACGCCCAGAGTTTCGCTGTTGGTTGAGCAGCGAGAAGTCGCACGTTTTTCACCACTCCACGCGGCGGCCGGAACGCCAGGCTCAACCGGGGCTGCTCGCCTTTTCGCTCAAAATCTCCTCTGCCGCGTTTTTCTATGTAAGTTGCCAACCTCCTCCGCCGTCATTCCCATGAGAAACAAGAAATCTCGCGCGGAGACGGACCAAAGGTGTCTCGCAGCCAGCGATAGTTAGGCATGTCACGCTCAGTTGCCAGCCTGCGCTGGATTCGCTAGTATCGACAACTTAACAGAGGGAGTTCCAGGGACATGGCCACAGCTGCGAGTAAAACAATGGCAAAGAAAAAGAATACAAAGAAATCTAATGGAAGTGGCCGGGATGGAGGCTGTCTACAAGCGTGAGCCTGGTCTCAAGACGACGCTCGAGCAGATTGAAAAGCTGTTCGGGCAAGGGGCCATCATGCCGCTGGGCGGCGAGCAGCTGTTGAAGATCGATTGCATTCCAACCGGCAGTTTATCGCTGGACATGGCCCTGGGAGGCCAAGGCGTGCCGCGGGGACGGATCATCGAAATCTTCGGCCCTGAGTCGAGTGGCAAGACAACGCTGGCCTTGCACATCTGCGCCGAGGCACAGAAGGCGGGAGGTATTGCGGCCATTGTCGACGCCGAGCATGCCTTTGATCCCAGTTGGGGCAAGAAGCTGGGCGTCGAGCTGGATACGCTGTTGGTATCGCAGCCCAGCAGCGGTGAAGAGGCGATGCAGATCACCGAACACTTGGTTAAAAGCAATGCGGTGGATGTAATTGTCATCGATTCCGTGGCGGCCTTGGTACCCAAAGCCGAGTTGGAAGGCGAAATTGGTCAATCCCATGTTGGATTGCAGGCGCGATTGATGAGCCAGTCCATGCGCAAGCTGACCGGCGTGATTGCCAAGAGCAAAACGGTGGTCATTTTCATCAATCAGATTCGAGAGAAGATCGGCGTGATGTTCGGTAGTCCCGAAACGACGCCCGGAGGCAGGGCGCTGAAGTTCTATTGTTCCTGCCGCATTGACGTGCGGCGCATCGGCAGTTTGAAGGACGGGGAAGAAGTCGTCGGGCAGCGTGTGCGTTGCAAGATCGTCAAGAACAAGGTTGCTCCTCCCTTCCGCGTTGCCGAATTCGACATGATGCACCATTCGGGAATTAGTTTCGAAGGCGATTTGCTGGATGTGGGTACAGAACATAAGGTCATCAATCGCAGCGGCGCCTGGTTCAAGTACAATGAAACCTATCTGGGGCAGGGCAAAGAGAAGGCGCGCGCCTTTCTGTTAGAGAACAAAGACGTTGCTGCCGAAATCAAGGACTTGATCATGTCCGCCGGCGGGTACATCGGGCCCGAGAGCTCGGAAAGCTCAGCATCCGAGGAGTCCGAAGTGGAAGACGAGTCGGCCAACGAATTTGCCGATAGCTGAGGCAGCCGTTCCCTTATTTGTACGAGTGAGATCAACGCGATGAAGTTCCACCGTGGCTCGACATCTCGCTGGTCTCTGGGTTTGGCTGTCATTTACCTGGGCGAGGCTGTGCGGGACTCGCTTCCTGGGCGACGAACGTCTCAGAGTCTGCCGCGGAGAGCCGGATCTGCGCGGCTTTGTCTGGCTTGGATGGGGCTGCTGTGCCTCTTGGTGGGATTGCCGCCAGCCGCCTCGGCACAAGATGGGTTGGACGATGCCGGGGCAGCGGCCCTAGACGCCTTGGAGCAGGCCACAGTCAGCGCTATTGAGCAGGCAGGCCGCTCGGTGGTGGCAATCGCTCGCGTGCGCCGCGACCGCGAGCCGAGTTCGAACACAGACCCACTGCGTCTGCGGGCTACACTGTCACCCCTGGATTCGCCAGAGAATCCAGATTTCGTCCCCTCCCTGTATGGCAGTGGGGTAGTTATCAGCCAGGACGGCTACATCGTCACCTGCGCCACGTGCTGGATGACCCGCGGCTATACGACTATTTTGTCTGGTTGGACAAGCAGAGTTACCCGGCCCGCGTGATCGGTCAGCCCGCGCAGGTTCAGGCCGCCGATCCCTTTAGCGATCTGGCCGTTCTGAAGATCGATGCTCAAGAACTGCACAGCATTCGCTTTGCCAGCGGCCAAGGGCTGCGCAAGGGGCAATTCGTCATCGCCTTGGGCAATCCGCAAGCGATTGCCCGCGATGGAGAGGCCAGCGCCAGCTGGGGGATCATTTCTAATCTCAAGCGTTATGCGCCCGCTGAGGCCGATTCCTCGACGGGCGTTAAAGAAACGCTCCATCAACTCGGTACCCTGATTCAAACGGATGCCAAATTGACCTTGGGTACCAGCGGTGGGGCACTGATCAATTTGCGCGGTGAGATGGTTGGGCTGACCACATCGCTGGCAGCCACCAGTGGCTATGAGCAGGCTGCGGGTTTTGCAATCGCTGTCGACGAAATGTTTTTGCGAGCCATCGAAACCCTCAAGCTGGGGAAATTGCCCGAGTATGGCTTTCTGGGAATTCAGCCTGAGGATTTACGCAAACATGAACGCGAGTTGGGTTTTAGCGGCGCTCGGGTCAGCGTGGTAATTCCGGGCTTGCCGGGTGATATGGCTGGCTTGCGTCCGGAGGACATCATCGTCGAAGTCGATGATCAGCCCATTGAGAATCGCAATGATTTATTTCGCGAGCTAAGCCGTGGCGCTGCTGGGGAATCGGTAGCCATTCGCGTGCAGCGTTATCGAGCGGGGACGCGGAATCCGGAATGGGTGACTCTGCAAGCCGAATTGAGTAAGAAATATGTGTCCACGGTCAGGCCGAGTTACGCCATCCATGGGCCTGCCCAATGGCGTGGGATGGAGATCGATTATGCCACCGCCGTTCCTTCGGAACTCGCGAGGACGGGGGCTTTGGCAGGCAGACGCGGGGCTCCCAAGCTGGCCGTCTTGTCCGTGGCTCCGGACACAGCAGCCTGGCGGGCCGGACTGCGGGCCGGCTTTGGCATTCACGCTGTGGAGGGTAAGACGCTCGCCTCACCCAGCGACTTTTACCAGGCGGTAGCCAATCGGCAGGGTCCGCTATCTTTGACCGTCACCCAGGCAGACGGTCGCTCGCAGACCGTACAAGTACTGGCCGAATAAGCCAATCATCGTAGCGCCGCTGCATCCGCGAGAGGTCGAGTTGGATTTTTCTTGCCGCTGGATTGCCTTCATCCATCTTGGCCCAATATCCCCTCGTAGCCCTTCTCACCGCAAAGCTTATATTGTTAAACTTCTGCGGCCTCGAATGCCAATGGATCGGACACCACCCCCTGCAACAGTCCGCCGAGTCGACTCTGGGAACCTTCGATGAAAACTGACGAACTGCGCGAGAAATACCTCGAATTCTTTCAATCCAAAGGCCATTCGCGACAGCCGAGTGATGTGTTGGTGCCCACCTGGGATCCCTCGGTGCTATTCACGCCAGCGGGCATGAATCAATTCAAAGACCATTTCTTGGGCAAGGTCAAACTCGATTTTACGCGAGCCACAACCTGTCAGAAATGCTTGCGCACCGGCGATATCGAAAACGTGGGCCGGACCGCCTACCATCACACCTTCTTCGAGATGCTGGGCAATTTCAGCTTTGGCGATTACTTCAAGGGCGAGGCTATCCAATGGGCCTGGCAATTCTTGACCGACGCTAAATGGCTGGCCATTGATCCCTCCCGGTTGAAGGTAACCGTCTACAAGGATGACGACCAGGCAGCCGAATATTGGCACGAAAAGATTGGGCTGCCCACGACCCGCATTGCCCGCATGGATGAGGACGAAAATTTCTGGCCAGCGAGTGCTCCCAGTCTCGGTCCCGACGGAGTGTGTGGTCCCTGCAGTGAAATCTACTACCAGTTGGACAGTGGCAAGGACGTCGAAATTTGGAATCTGGTATTCACGCAGTTCAATCGCGTAGGGGATCCGCCGGACAATCTCCGGCCCTTGCCTAGCAAGAATATCGATACAGGCATGGGTTTGGAACGCACCGCAAGTGTGCTACAGAATGTGCCTACCAACTTTCACATCGATATCCTGTACCCCATTGTTCAGGCTGCGGCCGAGGTTTGCTCTGTCAAGTATGAGTATGAAGCTGAGAATGGGCGTCGCCTGAGAAGGATTACCGATCACGTGCGGGCCTGCACCTTTGCCATTCACGAAAATATTTTGCCAGGCCCCAAGAAGGCTCGCTACGTGATTAAACGCCTGTTGCGACGAGCTGTGCTTGATGGTCATCAATTGGGTATGCGCGAGCCTTTCATGTATCAATTGGTACCGGTGGTGGCCCAAGTCATGCAGGCGGCCTATCCCGAACTGGGGCAGACCGTTGAGCGTGTGTCGGAGGTGATTCGCAAGGAGGAACATGATTTCTTTGCTACCATCGACGGTGGCCTGGATCGAATCGAAAAGGTGTTTGCGACCATGCAGGCCAATGGTGCGGTGCTGGTCGATGGTGGGGAGGCTGCCAGTTTGTATCAAACGCATGGTGTTCCGCCAGAGCTGTTTCAGTCTCTAGCCGCCGATCGACAACTGACGTTTGACTGGGAGGGATATACGGCGGCCATGGGACGCCATGAAGAAATCAGCGGTGGCGGCCGGGGTGCTCTATTCCAAACTGGACCCCTCGAAACGCTCAAAGAGGCCCTGCGGCGGACCGAGTTCTTAGGTTATGAAGCGGTCGATACCAAGGCCGAAGTCAAGGGTATTATTCTCGGTCAGGGCGATGACGAGCATCTGGTCAAGCAGATCTCCAGCACCCAATGCGCGGGCCAAGTCCTGCGAGTCGTGCTCAATCGAACTCCCTTTTATGGAGAGGGAGGCGGTCAGGTCGGCGACTCAGGCATTACTCGAGGCAGAGGGTGTGAAGTTCATTGTTCAGGATACGCAGCGGGCCGGAGAGCTGCTGGTCCACATCGGCCAGTTGGTAGCCGGAACAATCGCCGAAGGCTTAGCCGTGCATGCCAAAGTCGATGTCGCCCGCCGTGAGGGCATTCGCCGCGCACACTCTGCTACCCATATCCTGCACCATGCTCTGCAAGCCATCGTGGGCGGCCACGCGCAACAACAGGGCAGTAAAGTCGACGAGGATTGGTTGCGGTTTGACTTCACCAATCAGCAATCCTTGTCCAGCCAACAGATCGAATTGATCGAAGACATCGTGGTTGACAAGGTTCGCCGGGCGGAGCCCATTTCCTGGAACACGGTTCCGCTGGCCGAGGCCCGCAAGGCTGGGGCGATGATGCTCTTTGGCGAGAAGTATCCAGACCCCGTGCGGATGGTGTGCATGGGCGAGTTCTCGAAGGAGTTGTGTGGCGGAACGCATGTGGATAACACAGGGCGTGTTGAGAGCTTTGAGATCGTCGGGGAGGAGAGTGTTTCCGCCGGCACGCGCCGCGTCGTGGCCCTGACCGGTAGAAAGGCAGAGCAACATCGCCAAGACGTAAAGCATATCGTGGCTGCTGCGGCTGTGGCTTTGGGCTGTCCCACTGGCGATGTGGTTCAGGCCACCAAGGACCTGGTGGATAGCATCCGCTCACTGAAGAAGCAACTTACTGCCGGCGGTAGTCCCGAAACGCCCGCGCCGGTTCAATCTGCTGGCGAAGCCTCAGATTACCTTACGCAACGAGCCGTGTTGCGCGATGCGGCGCGCTTGCTCAATACCTCGCCTGGCGAGATGCTGGCCCGTATCAAGACCATGCAGGAGGAGCAACACAAACTCGAACAACAGGTTGCCGCCCTGACGGCCAGCAGTGATGTTTCTGCCGATTCGCTGATTGAGCAGGCTAAACAAGTGGCCGGAGTATGTGTGCTGGTTACCGAGGTGCCCGGGGCCACTCCCAATCTGATGAGACAGTGGATCGACCAGATTCGACAGAAGAGTAAGCAGCCAACAGCGGTCATGCTGATAACCCGCGCTGGAGAGGACAAGGTGCTATTGATTGCTGGCTTGGGCCGCGATTTGGTTGCCCGTGGGCTGAGTGCTGGCCAATGGATCAGTCAAGTAGCTCCACGCGTTGGAGGCGGCGGGGGCGGCAAGCCCGACTTGGCGCAGGCAGGTGGCAAGCAACCGCAGAAAATTGGTGAAGCTCTGGAGCATGCAAAGCAGGTCATTGCCGCCATGTTGGCCAGCTGAGGTTTGCTTTTTGTAACCGTTCACGGTTCAAGAACTGATAATGCGGTGTACATGATTTGCTACTGTTCAGAAAACCGTTCAAGGCCGAAGGCCGTGAACGCTTACGCTTTTTTAAACCTCAACCACTCGCGTACCAGCCAGGTAATCGTGAATGCACCGTCTGGACTCGGTAAAGATCAGCATGACGTCGATCAGGCTGAAAAAGGGAATGGCTGAAAGAGCTAGCCTGAGCCAATTGCGCAGCAAGACACCTTGAATGAATCCCGGTGATCCACCATCGCAGCGGATGATGCGGATCCACAGCAGCATTTTGCCAACGGTCTGTCCGCGGGTCGCGATCAGATTCCACTGGACAATCAAGAATCCCAGCAGCGGGAAAAACATGACCGCCAGCTTGTCGACATTGCGCAGCGGTTGTTCCGGTTGCAGTGGCTCTACCAAGCCCCACTGCTCCGCAAGCCACGTGGCCAATAGGCCCAGCCCCATCGCCAACATGGTGGCAAAGGAATCGATCAAGTTGGCGAAGAATCGAGACAGGCAAGATGCGATTGGCCCGTCGGCCGCTTCCTCGCCCAGGCACTCGCGTTGCACCAGCACTCGCAATTCGGCGTCGCTCAAGTCTTCGTAATTCTTCTCAGGAACTACCGCACGGCCGGAACTGGGTTCGCACAGCAATTCAGCGGCCCGCGCAATACGGGCTGGCGTGGCCTCCGGTACGGTCTGCTCGCCACCGCAATTGGAGCAAGCGACTGACTGGCCACAGCGCTCGCTGGACACGCAATTGGAGTGCCAGCAGCGCGTGCAACGAAATTCGAGCAATTGGGGAGCAGTGGCGGTGGCTGTGGACATAAGCAAGTCAAGCAGAGGAACACCTGGAAATGTTTCGGACTCGATTGCAATCTAGAACTCATGAGGGCTGAGTGAGAAGTCGCCTTAGGGGCGAACGCAATATTTTAGCGCAGTTGGGACTCCTCATAGCGAATGTAGCGAAGTTAACGATCGTGTGCGGGCCATCAGGCGAGAGATTGATAAGACTGCTTGGTGCGGCCAACCCGGCGCAGTCTGCAACAGGAGGATTGCAAGGCTTTGCAACGTGTGGGCTGGAAGAACAAGAGGCGAACGGCCGATGGCCGTTCGCCTCTTGATGAGTTGGGGCAACTGTGTTTAATGCGGCCGCTCCTTCCCTAGCGGCTGCACGCACAGCGCGGGATTAGTATTCTTCTCGTGAATAGTTGCGGCGTCCTCCGCCGCGATCATCACCGTAGCGTCCACCTCCTCCGCCGCCGCCGCGTGGACGTTCGGTTCGGGGCTTGGCTTCATTGACGGTTACACCGCGTCCGGCAATCTCTTTGCCATTGGTGGCTTCGATCGCCGTGTTGGCTTCATCCGAGTTGGGCATTTCGACAAACGCGAATCCTCGCGAGCGTCCCGTCTCGCGATCCATGATGATATTGACCGATGCAACTTCGCCGTGCGCAGCAAATGCACTACGGACATCTTCTTCAGTAGCACGGAACGATAAGTTGCCGACGTAAATGTTCGTCACCTTCAAATCCTCAAACTAAACAGTGTCACCTATATACGAGTCTACGATCTTCAACCAACACTGTCCCGAGGCGGAAGGTAACCTAGGTGGCAATTGGAGTTTCGGACCAACAGGCTCTAACCTCAAAAAATTATGAGATCCCCCGAATAGCGAGTCAATCGAATATGCTCAGATCGCTGCGTTTTTTTAAACGCAAGTGGACTGCCTGCAGGTTAGCGTTTTCATGAAGACACGCCTCCCTGGGACGCGTGTGCTGCATGGCTTCGATGCGGCGTCAGTCTCGGAGAACCGGGAGCTGGGTGTCTTTGGCGCGTGCCATTCGGCTCAGAGTCTGATGAGGCACAGCCTAGCTCGCCGACTTGAGAGCGCTCAGTGCGGCCTCATAGTTTGGTTCCTGGGTCACTTCGGGCACAATCTCGCAGTAGACGATTTTTCCTTGGCTATCGAGCACAAACACGCTGCGGGCGAGCAGTTTGAGTTCATCGATCATGACTCCCCAATCATGCCCAAACTTGCCGGTTTGATAATCGCTGCCCACACGCATGTTCTTGACATCCTCGGCACCGCAGAAGCGGTTTTGCGCAAAGGGCAGATCGCAGCTGACCGTAACCGAATTCACTTTGTCTCCCAAGCTGGCCAGATCCTGGTTGAATCGCTTGGTTTGAATTTGGCAGACGCCCGTATCCAGACTGGGAACAACCGAAAGAATGGAAGGCTTTCCAAGCAGGCATTCTTTGGTCAGCGTCTTCATACCGCCTTCGAAATAGTGCAGGGTAAAATCGGGAGCGGCTTGACCCAGCTTGAGTTCCTCGCCTTGGAGTGTCATCGGGGTTCCCTTGAAAGTTACAGCAGCAGCACGCGACATTTTCGATCCTCGCAAATTAGAAGTGGAAATTCAAAGATACTAGGCTGTGTCCGAAATAAAAATTGGGTTAGACATGCGTTGGGAAAAAGGGGTCCGACACCAAAAGTGCGAAGCACCCGAAGGGCCGTTCCGGCTTTTGGTGTCGGACCCCTTTTTCCCTTCCGGCTACCGCGATAACCCTAAGTTATCATGTTGACGAAGCACTAATTGGACTCGGTACTGGCTTTGTCCCCCAAGGGGTCTGAGCCTGTCCGGAGAGGCCCAAAAACAGGTGTAATTTCGACTCGCCGCCAAAGGGTCAGACCCCTTGGGGGACAAAGCCTAAGAGAGAGCCTAGGCGATTTATGGCTTGCATCCCAGTGCACTGCCAGGAAATCGAGCGAGATAACGCGAGGATTGCGAGAGTGCTCCCGTTATCGCGGGTACCGTCCAGGCATCCACTCCACTTCTAACTCGTTGATGATCTTCTCAACGCCCTCGAGACGCTTCAGGACTTCCTGGGCCATTTGCTTTTGAAAGAAAGTGCCGACCCGGCCATGCAACACAACAATCCCAGATTCCTCTTGGCAGAATACCAGGTTTCCATTCAGGTGCGGATTGCCTTTGATCGCTATATCGACGCGATGTCGCAACTCGGTTCCGTGAGTTGAAGTGCCTTCCTGTGGTGGTTGGTTTGCCACGTAAGGTCCTGCCTAGAGTTTGAATTTGAAGATTGGTTGAGGCGGCCCACGAACGCCACATCTTCGTCATCGTCCCTCCGCGGCGAATCCTGCAGTCAATCTAGTTCAGGTGTTTCCGCAGCCAAGAAAGCTCGTTTCCTGGTGCGGAATAGTCTGAAATTTACAGCCATGACAGGCTGGCTCAGACTGCCATCGACCCCCTGCGCGTCGAACTAGGTACCGACGCTGGCTGCGGTACCCATGGTGACGCCTGGTGCGGGCAGCAGGCTGGTACCTTCCAGGTAGATATCAATGGCTCGAGCCGCGCCGCGGCCTTCGTTGATGGCCCACACGACGAGTGACTGACCACGACGGCAGTCGCCAGCGGCGAAAACGCCTTGGAGGCTGGTCGCATATTCTCCGTGTTCGGCGGCATAGTTGCTGCGGCTGTCGACTTGCAGGCCTAAAGCATCCGACAAATATTGCTCGGGACCCAAGAAGCCCATGGCCAACAATACCAGATCGGCTTCGACCATCTGTTCCGAGCCTGGAACCTCCGACATTTGAAAGCGACCGTCAGCGTCTTTGGTCCAAGTCACGCGCACGGTACGAATCCCCCTGACATTTCCCTGACCATCGTCCAAGAACTCCTTGCTGAGGATGCAGTATTCGCGGGGATCCTTGCCGAACTTGGCGGCGGCTTCCTCATGCCCGTAGTCGACACGGAAAATTCGCGGCCACTGCGGCCATGGATTGTCCGCCGCACGTTCCTCGGGAGGGCAATCCAGCAATTCAAAGTTGACTAACTGCGAACATCCGTGCCGCAGGCTGGTGCCGATGCAGTCCGTACCGGTATCGCCACCACCAATGACGACCACTTTCTTGTCCTTGGCGGAAATGAACTTGCCGTCGGTCAGCTGGCTATCCAGCAGGCTCTTGGTGGTTGCGGTCAAGAACTCCATGGCAAAGTGAATGCCATTCAACTCGCGGCCCGGGAATCGGCAGGTTGCGCGGTTGGGTCGCGCCGGTGGTCAGCAGCAGAGCGTCATGCTGGTCCCACAACTCTTGGGCGCTGACGTTCTTGCCAACATCCGCGCCGGTTACAAACTTGACACCCTCGCTGGCCATTAAATCCAGGCGTCGTTGCACAACGGCCTTATCCAATTTCATGTTGGGAATGCCGTAGGTGAGCAGTCCACCAATGCGATCGGCGCGTTCGAACACGGTAACCTGATGGCCTGCTCGATTCAGTTGGTCCGCAGCAGCCAGTCCTGCCGGACCGCTACCCACGATGGCCACTGTCTTGCCAGTGCGCTGGCCGACGGGATGTGGCTGTACCCAGCCCTCTTCAAAGGCCCGATCGATAATCGCATTTTCCAGGTTCTTGATCGTAACGGGGGGATCGGTAATGCCCAACACACAGGCACCCTCGCAGGGGGCAGGGCAAACTCGCCCGGTGAACTCTGGAAAGTTGTTGGTCTTGTGTAGCCTCTCGATAGCATCCTTCCAGCGACCTTGATACACCAAGTCGTTCCATTCGGGGATCAAGTTGTCGATGGGACAGCCGCTGTTGGACTGACAGAATGGCACGCCGCAGTCCATGCAGCGAGCGCCCTGTTCGCGCAGCTGGGTCTCATCAGGCTCGAGTGTACACTTCGCCGTAGTCCTGCAAACGTACGATTGGCAATCGCCAGGGAACTTTCTTGCGGTCGAATTCTTTAAAGCCGGTTGGGCTGCCCATGGGTTCTTCTGCTTTGCGACGGAAATAGATTGTGGTGTTAGGATTTAGTCGTTATCAACAGCGGCTAAGGCGGGCTCGCGTAAACCCGCTTGTTCCTCGAGCACGCGTTTGTAATCTGTAGGCATGACTTTCACGCATTGGCTGAGGAAGTTCTGCCAGTCGTCCAGTGCCTGCCGGGCCACAACGCTACCGGTGGCGGCCAAGTGCTTGCTGATCAAATCGCGCACTTCGGATTCTTCTTCGGGTGTTTCGATCCTCTCCAGGAGCACGGTTCCCAGGTTGCAGCGCACCCCAAAGTCTCCCGTTTTGTCCCACACGTAGGCGATCCCTCCCGACATGCCAGCAGCAAAATTGCGGCCGGTAGTACCCAGCACTACCAATCGCCCTCCGGTCATGTACTCGCAACCATGATCGCCAATGCCCTCGACAACTGCTCTGGCTCCCGAATTGCGAACGCAGAACCGCTCGGCAGCCCGTCCACGCAGAAAGGCTTCGCCGCTGGTCGCGCCGTACAAGCAAACATTGCCCACCAGGATGTTGTCCTCGGACGGCAAAGCTACTGTTCTTGGGGGGATAAACGATGATGCGTCCACCGGAGAGACCCTTGCCGACATAGTCGTTGGAGTCCCCCTCCAGTTCAATCGTCACGCCATGTGCCAAAAAGGCTCCCAGGCTTTGGCCGGCCGAGCCCTTGAGTTTGATGTGAACCGTATCGTCGGGCAAACCTTGCTTGGCCGTGGACCTTGGCAATCTCATGGCTGAGGATGGTGCCCACGGTACGATTGATATTAATGATGTCGGACTCAATCGTGACCGGTTGCAGGTCGTGAATGGCGGGTTGAGCTGCGGGCACCAAGACCGTCCTATCTAGCGACAATTCCAGTCCATGATCTTGGGGGATCGCGTGACGCGTCACCACATCCGGTCGCAGTTTTTTGGCCGGTGTCAGCATGGCGGTTAGATCCAGTCCATCCGCTTTCCAGTGATTGATGGCGCTGGCGAGTTTCCAACGCGTCGACGCGGCCGACCATGTCGTCGATGGAGCGGAAACCGAGTTCAGCCATGATTCGCCGCGTATCCTCGGCGACCATGAACAAGTAATTGACGACATGTTCTGGTTTGCCCTTGAATTTCTTGCGCAGAGTCGGGATCTTGGGTGGCAATCCCAACGGGGCAGGTATTCAAATGGCATTTGCGCATCATGATGCAGCCCAGAGTGTAATCAGCGGTGCCGTGGCGAAGCCGAATTCTTCGGCTCCGAGCAGGGCTGCGATGGCCACATCACGCCCCGTCTTCAATCCACCGTCGGTTTGCAGCACGACTCGGCTGCGCAGGTCGTTGAGCACCAAGGTCTGGTGGGTCTCGGCAATTCCCAGTTCCCAGGGCAGACCGGCGTGTTTGATGCTGGTCAGTGGCGAGGCGCCGGTGCCACCCACATCACCGGCAATCACGATGTGCTCGGCGTGTGCCTTGCTCACTCCTGAAGCGACCACGCCAACGCCCACTTCGCTGACCAGTTTGACACTGATGCGCGCCTCGGGATTGGCGTTTTTCAAATCGTGAATCAGTTGTGCCAGATCTTCGATGGAATAGATATCGTGGTGTGGCGGCGGGCTGATCAAGCCCACGCCCGGCGTGCTGTAGCGAATGCGGGCGATGGTCTGGTCGACTTTCTTGCCCGGCAGTTCGCCGCCCTCACCCGGCTTGGCTCCTTGCGAGATCTTGATTTGAATCTCGTCGGCGTTGGTCAAGTATTCGATGGTCACGCCGAATCGTCCGGAGGCAACTTGCTTGATCGCCGAGCGCTTGGAATCACCATTGGGCAATCGCTTGAAGCGTTCGGGATCTTCGCCGCCTTCGCCGGTATTGCTCTTGCCTCCCAGACGATTCATGGCGATGGCCAATGACTCATGGGCTTCGGCACTGATCGAACCGAAACTCATGGCGCCAGTGCAAAAGCGCTTGACAATCGTCGCTCGCCGGTTCGACTTCGTCGACGGGAATTGGCGGACCGGCCGCGCCGGTCTTGAATTCCAGCAGCCCGCGCAGCGTGCACTTCATCTTGCTGTCGTTATTGATATGCTCGGCGAATCGCCAGTAGGCGTCTTTGTCACCGGCGCGGGCAGCGATTTGCAAGTCGGCGATGGCGGTTGGATCCCAACCGTGGCGTTCGCCTTCCGCCCGCCAGTGGAATTCACCTGGATTGCTGAGCGTAGGCAGACGTCGCGAGGCGTCTCGAGGATAACCCAGGCGATGTCGCCGCAGCATCTCCTCTGCCAGCACATCAAAGCTGACACCCTGAATGCGGCTGGCCGTGCCGGCAAAGCAGCGATCGATAACTTCGTCGCTGCAGACCGAGGGCTTCGAAAATCTGGCGCACCTTTATAGCTTTGCAGAGTGCTGATGCCCATCTTGGCCATGACCTTGAGCATGCCTTTGGCGACTGCCTTGCGATAGGCGGCAACGATCTTCTCGTCGGTGTCGTATTTGTCGCCCGGTAGCAGGCCATCGATGCGGGCTTGCCACAGCGATTCAAAGGCCAGGTAGGGATTGATGGCATCGGCACCGTATCCGATCAGCAAGCAGTGATGGTGGACCTCGCGGGCTTCGCCACTTTCGAGCACAATCCCGATCTGCGTGCGCTTGGCTGACCGCACCAGATGATGGTGCACCGCTCCGGTGGCCAACAGCGAGCTGACGGCGATTCGGTCCTGTCCGATATTGCGATCGGAGAGCATGATCAGTGTGTAGCCCTGGTCGATGGCCGCTTCGGCTTCGGCACAAATTCGATCCAGCGTTTTGCCCAGACCAGCCTTGCCCTGCTAGCGCGGTCAAAGGTGATGTCAATTTTCCTGGTCTTCCAACCGCGCATGGTCATGTGCTCGATCGCCGCCAATTCCTCGTTGGTCAGGATCGGATGCGGTACCAACAGCCGCTGGCAGTGTTCGGGTGTAACGTCCAGCAGGTTTTGCTCGGGCCCGATGTAACATTCCAGCGACATGACGACTTCCTCGCGAATCGAGTCGATGGCCGGATTGGTGACCTGGGCAAACAGCTGCTTGAAATAGTCGTAAATCATCCGCGGCTGATCGCTCAGGCAGGCCAGCGACGGCATCATTGCCCATCGAACCGACCGGATCGCGGGCTTGCTCGATCATCGGCAGCAACATGAACTGCATGGTCTCGATGGTGTAGCCAAAGGCCTGCATCCGCGGCAGCAGCGTATCAGGGTAGAAACCGTGCGGCTCATCATTGGGAGCCAGTTCGTCGAGCGTGATCCGCTGTTCGCGCAGCCACTGGGCATAGGGTCGCTCGGCGGCGAAATACGTGCTTGAGTTCTTCGTCGGGAATCAGTCTTGCCCTGGGCAAAATCCACCAGGAACATGCGGCCGGGTTGCAACCGCCCCTTTTGACCTTGACAATGGCCGGATCGACGGGCAACACGCCGACCTCGCTGGCCATGATCACGCGATCGTCGTTGCGTGATGTAGTAGCGACTCGGACGCAAGCCGTTGCGATCGAGCACGGCGCCGATGTACTTGCCGTCGGTAAACACGATCGAGGCCGGTCCATCCCAAGGTTCCATCATGCAGCTGAAGTATTCGTAGAAGGCACGCTTTTCCTCAGGCATGGTTTCGTGCTTCTGCCATGCCTCGGGCACCATCATCAACACCGCTTCCTGCAGACGAGCGGCCTGTCATCAGCAAGAATTCGAGCACGTTGTCGAAGGTGCCACTGTCGCTGCAGTGCGGCTCGACCACCGGAAACAGTCTGGACAACTGCTCGCCAAACAGCGGGCTGCTGGCGTTGCCGCGTCTGGCTCGCATCCAATTCGAATTTCCGCGCAGGGTATTGATCTCGCCGTTGTGACTCATGAAACGCAACGGTTGTGCGCGATCCCAACTGGGAAAGGTATTGGTCGAGAAGCGGCTGTGGACCATGGCCAAGTGCGTCTCGAAGTCGGTGTCGGTCAGGTCGGGGAAATAGGGCAAAACCTGTCCGCTGGTCAGCATACCCTTGTAGATAATGACCTTGGTCGACAGACTGCAAATATAGAACTGCAAAGCATGCTTCAGCTTGTCGCTGCCGCGCAATGCATGGCTGGCCCGTCTTGCGAATGATATACAGCTGCCGTTCAAAGGCCTCGCCCTGCAAGCCATCGGCGGCCGCCACGAAGAACTGCTCGATGGCCGGTTCGGACGCCAGGGCGGTCGGGCCGACATCGGCTCGCTTGGCATCGGTCGGTACCAGTCGCCAACCAATCAGTCGTTGCCCTGCTCGGCAATGATCGCTTCGACCCGTCTGCTTGCAGAACTCTTGTTCGCGGGGATCCTTGGGCAGAAAGACCAAGCCCGCCGCATAGCTTCCCGGCTCGGGTAAATCGATTTTCAAGTCAGCTTTGGCGACCTTCCGCAGTAGCTTGTGCGGCAAAGCGGTCAGACATTCCCGAGCCGTCGCCCGTGTTGGCCTCGCAGCCGCAGGCCCCGCGGTGGTCCATGGCGACCAGCATCGTGGAAGGCATCGAGCACAAACTGGTGGCTGGCCTTGCCCTTGATGTGGGCAATGAAGCCTACGCCACAATTCTCCTTTTCTTGGCTGGGATCATACAGACCATGCCGCTGGGGCAGATGAATAAGTGGTTGCATTTTTATTATGACTCTCGAACTTGACTATCGAATTTTGGGTGGTCGCCCGGCTGGCTGTTGCCGTGCGGCTAGCGGAGTGCCTTGCTAGCTGAGGAAGCCGTGTCTGCGGGTTTGCTATCGCCCTGATTCAGCTCCGCTTCTCTGGCTTGGCTGTGCTCTGCAGGCTGGTCGCTGTCGTGCTGCGGGTCTTGCCGGTCAGCGTCTTTCCAAAACAACCAGAACGGATCAATTCCATGACGCCGCGGGCCGTTCGGCCCAAGGTACCGTTGCGGCGCTGGATCAATCCCAACGGTCGGGTCATCTCCAGCCAAGGGCAGTGAAGTGCAACGAGCGCCCCACTCTGCGATCTCCTCGCAGACCGTGGTCTCCGGGAGAAAGGCGACGGCCGAGTTGACCTCCATGGCGTGCTTGACCGAATCGATATTGTCGAATTCGGCGGCGACCTGCATGGTGATGCCCAATTGCCGCAAATAGCGGTCGATCTCATGGCGAATCCGCAGATTGGGAGCAAAGGCGACTAACCATTCACCGGACAAATCTACGGGTGCTATCTCGCCTGCAGTGGCCAACGGTGATCGCGCGGCGCAACCAACAGCATCGTCTCTTCCAGCCAAGCCGTGGCCGATAACGGTCTTGGACGATTGCGGGTAACTCACCAATCCAAAATCGACCAGACCCTGCTCGACCAGGCGATAGACCTCGTCGGGATGCGCAAATTGGTAGCGCACCTCCGCTTTGGGATGTCTGGCTTTAACCGCCCGCTGCAGCTGCGGCAGATAGCTCAGGCCAACGCTGTAAATCGCCGCCACCGAGGCTCGGCCCGTCATTTCATGCCCGATCGAACGCACCTCCTCGGTCAGCGTTTCGAATTGGCGCAGCAATTGGACGCAGCCAGCATGAAAGGCATGGCCCTTCGGCGGTCAACACGAACGGACGCTTGCTGCGATCGATTAACTGCACCTGCAAGTGATCCTCCAAGTGCTGCACCGCCTGGCTGGCACCGCTCTGCGTCATGCTGTTGTCCGCCGCTGCTTTCGAAAAGCTGTGGCGGCCAACCACATCACAAAAGACTTTCAAATTCCGAAGATGCATAAGCTCGATCATTGAGATAAACTATAAGGCCCGCTAATTGTGCTGTGGCAATTATCACTTTGCGAGATTTAGGAATCTATTCTCCCCAAGGCGGCTCGTCAATAGAAGGCAGGGCACCTTCAGGAGACAACGCAAAGAACCTCGGTCGAGTTGAGGGGGATAAGGTCAGCACTCAGACTGTTTGGGAGACCCGGCGGGAGAAGGGAGCCAGATCGAAAGAGGTGGTGTTGGGGAACTCGCCCCGACCAAGATTTTTTTTACTGCTTAACACCCTATCATCGGCCCACATCGTACCCCTCCTCAGACTATCCGCAGTCGTGCCGTCGACTACAGGCCGCGTCCGGTTTAGTGAGCAGTCGCCAACTCTTGCCGCTGGCGTTTTGGGAACGCCCAATAAACGGCGGCTCGGAGCATCTTGCCGCGCCTTGATCGCCAGAAACGTGACGCAACGTACCCAATGGACCGACGTAAGTCAGCGTTGCTCCAGCGACGTGCCATAGACATTAACGTCGTGTTTATGGCCAATTGGATCTTTGGAACGGGCTGCCATCAAGAAAAGTTCATGAGACCAGGCAAAAAAAATTGGATTGGCCGGCATTGCGGCGATAAGTGAGCTATTCATTCAAGTGTGGGCTTTGCCGCGGACTACCGCGAGGGGCAACAAGGCAACCATTCCAGGAATAGAGCAGTAATGCGGTTTGATAAAGCACTCTTGCTGATGGCAAGGGATCGGAACCAGTCACCGAATGCTCTCTTGGGGTCATTTCTAAGGCGTCCAGCGGCTGCGGCGACGCAAACCCGTGCGACACGCAAGCTCTCGCAGGGTCCCGGTCTTAAATCAAAGCGAAAGGCGGCAGCGGCCGTCGAACTCGCGGTCTTGCTTCCCTTGTTGACCTTCTTGTTCCTCTTGGCCGTTGATGTGAGCCGGGCTTTCTATTTTTCGTTAACTATCCAGAACTGTGCCAGGGCAGGCGCGATGTATGCCTCCGATCCAACCATAGCCCAGGAGTCGCCCTTTTCTAGCGTACAAGAGGCAGCCTTGGCGGATGCACCCAACTTCTCGCAAGCTCCGGTGATAACGACTAAGTATGGGACAGATGCTGGCGGAAAATCGTACGTGGAAGTCGAGGCAGTACACACATTTTCCTCTGTCTCGAAGTTTCCCGGCCTACTGCCCCAAATGAACATCGTACGTTCGGTTCGAATGTATGTTGCAGCAAAGACACCAGATGTCAATTGACAAGTTGAGGGGCAAGAATGGGTAAAAGAGCGGCGAGGCTACGACGCGGTACCACTGCAGTTGAATTCGCTGTGGTGGCACCGATCGCAATTTTTTTATTGCTGGCCACGATGGTTGGAAGCCAAGGTGTTTTCCGCTATCAACAGGTCGCTGCTTTGGCCCGGGATGCTTCCCGTTGGGCTTCCGTCCATGGCGCCCAATACGCTCAAGACACAGGCAATCCCGCAGCGACCTCAGAAGACATTTATGAATCGGTGATTCTACCTCAGGCAACGACCCTGAAACCGGAACACATGAGCTACCAAGTCAGCTGGGATAAGAGCAATTTGCCTTTGGAAATTACGGATGACGTGCAGAATCCAGTTGGCAATACGGTGACGGTTACGGTTTCCTATCAGTGGCTGCCAGAAATATTTCTGTTGGGACCGATCAATTTGACGAGCTCGTCAACTGTACAGATGAATTACTGACAATGTTAACCAGTTAAGTTCTTGCTGCGTCCTTGCTCGCCAATTCGACCGAACCTCTTATCGAACAGACACATTCGCAAACAAAGCACAGGCCCTAGCCTTCGCACATGGGGAGACCATCATGAGATCGATAAACTGCCTTGGGGGCCGCAAGTCACGGCGCGGATCTATTGTCATACTTGTCGCCATCTCGATGTTTGTTGTCTTTGCTTTCTTGGCAATCAGTATTGATGGTGGCATCTTGCTTGACAGAAAGCGGCACACCCAAGCCACTGCCGATGCCGCAGCGCTAGCCGCCGCAGAGAGCATCTTTAGGGCCTATCCGACTAACCAAGGTCTTGATCCCGAAGGCGAGGCGTCGAGTGCCGCATTGCGAGTTGCAGAGCTAAACGGTCTCTCAAATGACGGCCAGTCTTCAACGGTAACCGTGCGATGTTCTCCTGATTTATATCTCGGAGGACCGAATGCTGGATTACCCCTGCCCGCAGGCTATGTAGAGGTCAATGTTGAATACTTACCAGGCGAGATATTTTAGTTCTGTGCTTGGAGTTGGGACAATACCGATTCAGGCGCGTGCCGTGGCCCGCGGGAATTGGGAGGCGGCGGGCGTAGGCATTCATGTGCTGGATCTGCACGAACCGGGTGCCATTAAAGCGACGGGAGAATCATCCCTTACGGTCTTAGGCGCGAGTATCATTATTAACTCCGATAGTGAGGAAGCCGCGACCTCGACCGGGGGATTGGTCACCGCACCAGCCATCGACATCATGGGCGGTACCTCTGTGTCTGGCGGCAAAGGCGGGTTTGACGCAGACCTCAATTTTGGCGTACCCGCCTCACCTGACCCCTTGCGACATATTCCCGAACCCCAGGCGACGAGTTATCCGATTCGCAGCAATCGTCAAGTAAAGATCTCCAAGGGCAACAAGAAGTTGCAGCCCGGTGTTTATGAGGGGGGCATTTCCGTGAGCGGGCAAGGCAGTCTGACGATGGAGCCTGGCATTTACTACATGGATAGTGGAGGCTTCAGTTTCAGCGGTCAAGGCTCACTGATTGCGGAAGGCGTCATGATATTTAACGCCCCTACGGCTAATAGCCACGTGGTCAGTATTACAGGTACTGGTGACATTGTCATGAGCCCGCCGAATAACACCGTGTACAAAGGTCTCACGTTGTTTCAGGCTCGAAGTTCGCCAAACACAGTGACGGTTTCCGGCGGCGGCTACATGAACATTTCCGGAACATTCTATACGGCTAACGGCACACTTAAGGTCGGAGGTGGCGGAGAAAGCCGGGTTGGATCTCAGTATGTAAGCCGCCTGCTCGAAATCGTCGGCGGTGGCAATTTGCTGATTGAATACAACAAAAACACAGCCATCCCCAGGCGGGTATTTCACCTGGTTGAATAACCCGCCCGGAGCCGCAGGCGACAGCATGACAGCTCTCGAACAAGCGATCCTTCGATGCGGATGACTGGATGTCGAGACTGTTGGTTCCGCACTGCCGATATTGACGACAACCGTTGGCGCATCCTGTGCGCGGGAAAAGGCGGGAGTTCGATGAAGAACTCCTAGCCAGCCTTGGCCCAGCGTTTGGGTAGCGTTAATGAGTAGAGGATGACGACCGCGCCGGAAGCCATCAGGCTCCAGGTCATCCATTCGCTGGGCGTGACTGTTTTCTGGGGAGGGGTGGTCATGGTCGTGCTGGCTGGAAACCAGCCATTGCTGACGGCTACCGGCCGGGGCCGTCGGGGAGCAAAGGTGGCGCTATCTATCAATAGGCATTCAACGCCAACGATGACAAGCATCGTACCTACTGCAAAAAAGAACGAACGCCACACAGAAACACCCCGCTGGAGATTACAAATCTTGGCCGCCTCGTCAGCCGTTGAAAACAGATATCTTCAGCCATCGGCGACTAGCTAGCAAAAGCTGAAACCATTTTCGCAAACTCCCGGTCGGAGGATATGGCGGGTCGCCGTATTCACCACAGTTGGCACATCCGCTACGCTTGCCGCTGGCCTCAGCACCGATAGCAGGCAGAATCCCAGCCCCTAATCGACGACTTCGATACCCGGATGGGCTGCCTTCAGCTCGTCGACCCCGTTATAGGTCACTCGGCTATTGCGCACATTCACCCAGCTCAGCTGCGGCAATTCTTTCAGTTTGCTGATGGCCTCATCGTCGAAGCTGGTCCCCGAGATGTTCAGTCGCTTGAGTTTCTTAAAGTTCAGCAGGATGTCAGTGCTTTTGCCCGAGACGTCGGTGGCTTCTAGATTGAGTTCCTCCAGGTTGATCAGGCCTGCGAGTTGGCTCATGGTCTCGTCATCCATCTTTGTTTCCCAGACCTCGAGTACGGTCAATCCGTCGAGCTTGCCGATCGCGGCCAAGCCTTGGCTGCTGATCAACTTGCACTCGTTCAGCTCGAGATATTTCACATTGGGCTTTTGACTGATGACTTGCAGTGCCAGGTCATCCACCGAGGTTCCACGCAGCTCAAATCGTTCTAGTTTTTCACAATCCTTTAGCTGCTGAATGCCTTCGCCGGTGATATCGCAAAGTCGAATCCGCAATCGCTTGAGATTCTTCAGCTTGGCCAGGTGGATCATGCCTGCATCGGAAATGCGTGCCGCATCCAATTGGATGGATTCGAGACTTGGGATAGATCCCAGGACTTCTAAAGCTGCATCGCGAACTCCGGTGGTATTCAGGTTCAGAGACCGTAGGGGAAGTCCCTTCAAAGAGGCCAGCCCCACCTCAGAAACCTTGGCGCGTTCGAGCTGCAGGTCAACCAATGAGGACAACTGTCCAATATGCTGCAGGCCATCGTCGGTGATATTGCTATTGCGTAGATCCAGCGCGCGGAGCTTCTTGAGGTCCTTCAAGCTGGCCAGACCTTGATCGGAAACGCTGGTAAGGCGAAGAATGAGGATTTGCAGATTACTCAACTTGCCGACACTGCTAAGCGCCTCGTCGCTAATGCCCGAGCCGGTTAGATCCAGCTTCCGTAAATTGGGTAACTTGCCGATGGCTTCAAAGCCCTGGTCGCCGATACCGGTGCCGCTGAGACTGAGGGTTTCGATATTGGGCAGGCCGGCCAGCAACGGCAGAAGTTGCGCGGCGTCGTCGCGCCGGTCGACGCTCACCTCCGTGACTTGTCCAGCCTCGTTGCGGATGACGGCAAAGCCGGCCTCTAACAGTTTTTCAGCCGCGGTGGGATCTTCGGCAATCGTCTCGACAGACGCCTGCTTTTTTGACGACGGCTCGTCCGCCGGCGGGCTCGCAGCTTTTTGGCTGGAGGCTTGCATGGCCGTCTTGTCGTTATCTCCGGGTTTTGAGGAGGGGCAGCCTGCCAACAAGACCAGTCCCAGACAGGTAAGCGTCATCCTCGGAACAAACCACAAAACGACCGATTGGCTGAGCGCCATGCTTCGCATCTCCGAATGAACTGGGTGAAGTTCTCTGTAGAACGGTTGCCGCAAAAGAGCCTTCCCAGGCTACTGATGATCCCTTCTAGCTGCAACCCACACTGGGCAGCCGATTTTGGCGTTTTACGCCTCGGACCTGTTTATTGTAGGGGACTCTACGTATACTAATCCAGCATTAGGCCCTCCTTTTTGGTCCGCAACCCACCTTTATGCCGAGTCGTGAGCACGACGTGTGCACAATGTTGTCCGCAGTTTTGGTGGCTGTGCCCTAACGACTGCATTCATTTCATTACCAGATTTTCGTTCCGAGGAATCCCATGACAAAAAGAAGTAATCGCCGTACCTTCGTCGGACAATCTGCAGCACTGAGGCGCAGGTGTTTGGCTGGGAACCAGTTTGCAATCCAGGTCGCATGCCTCCGCGTTGCAATCGCTGTCTGCCGCCTGCATCGGTGTGGGCGGCAAGGGTAGTAGCGATACCAGCCACATTGCCGAACAGGGCGTGAAGATCGTCGGCTTGTGTGACGTCGATGGCGGGACGCTCGACGAAGAAGGGACGCGAGTTTGTGGATGCTCAGCAGTTTCAAGACTTCCGCGAGATGCTGGACAAACTCGGCGACAAGGTCGACATCGTCACGGTCAGCACGCCGGATCATACGCACGCCTGTGCGGCCATGATGGCCATGAAAATGAAGAAGCATGTGTATTGCCAAAAGCCGCTGACGTGGTCGATTCGCGAAGCCCGATTGATGCGTGAAACGGCCGAGAAAATGGGCGTGGTAACGCAAATGGGTAATCAGGGCACCAGCGAGAATGGACTGCGGGAAGCCGTGGAGGTGATTCGCTCGGGTGCTATTGGCGATGTCACAGAAGTCCACGTTTGGACCAACCGGCCGATTTGGCCGCAGGGTGAGGGACGGCCTGAAGGAAGCGATCCGATTCCAGAGGAGTTGAATTGGGATGCATGGATCGGACCAGCGCCCATGCGTCCCTTCAAGGAAGGTGCCTATCACGATTTCAAATGGCGAGGTTGGGTCGATTTCGGCACCGGGGCCTTGGGTGACATGGCCTGCCACACAACCAACATGCCCGTCATGGCCCTGAAGCTGTGGGATCCTGTGGCGGTTACCGCCGTGCAGAATTCGGGCATTGTCGACAACGAACAATATCCCTCCACCTCGACTCTCAAGTTCGAATTCCCTGAGCGAGAGGGTCTGGCGGCCACCAATTTCTACTGGTACGACGGAGGCAATCTGCCCCCGGATGAAATCATCGAGCAATTGCCAGAGTCTTTCCGCAAGAAGATTGCCGACCAAAAGGCCGGACTAACGGGCAAGACCAGCGGAGCCGTGGTCGTTGGAACGGAAGGAACCATCTTTTCGCCGGACGACTATGGAGCGCAGTTCAATCTCATCCGCGGCGGAAGTGTGGTCAGAGATTTCGAACGGCCCGAGCAAAGCCTGCCGCGAATTCCATTTGAAGGTAACGGCGACGAGCGACAGAAATGGGAGTTCGTCAAATCCATTACCGGCGAATACGAGCCAGGTACGATGTCCAATTTTGGCTACGCCGGCCGTTTGACCGAAACCATGCTGGTCGGCATTCTGGCTCTCCGTGGTGAAGTTGGCAAGCGTTACGAATGGGATGCGGCCAAGCTCCAGTGCACCAACGCCCCCGGTCAAAATCAATTCGTGCAACGCGAATATCGCGAAGGTTGGACGCTCTAGGCCTCATCCCCATTTGATTTAGCCGTTCAAGCCGCAAGCACTACAGGCTGTTCACCGTGCAGCTGCAGGTGGCCGTGGCGATCAAGCGTCCGCGATGATCGGTAATCGAGCACTCGACGAAACCAATTCGCAATCCGCGCTGCACCATGCGGGCCTCGGCCCGCAGTCGAGTTTGGCGGACGGGGCGAATAAAGTTGGTCTTGAGCTCGATGGTGGCGAAGCCATGCTGATCGTCCAGTGATCGGCCGAAGGCAATACCGGTGGTTGCGTCGGCCAGCAGGCTGATAACTCCCACCGTGCACAAAGCCCATCGGATTGTGCATCCGTTTGTCGACATTCAAGAACACGACCGGCCTCGCCTGGTTCGCCAGGTTGGACCTCCAGGCCAATCAACTGGCTGATCGGTGCTACCGCGAACGGATCAAGCATGCTTAAACTCTGTTTCTAGAAGCTCTATTTCTAGTACCTTAGCTGGAGGCCAAGGCCGAGCGAGTTTATCCAGAAGGAACGCTCGTCAAAGTTCAGCGATGGAACGAGCGGACCGGTGATCGGATCGGACAGGTTGACGGCTAGACTGTCGTTGATCTGCTGACTGGCCTGAGCCACTTTGGGAACCAGCATGTAGTTGTAACCCACGTTGAAATCCAAAGCGGTGCTGACGCGGTAAGCAAAATTAATTCCAATCTCTGGGACGATCACAAAGGTATCATCCTCAAAGGGACGGTTGTTGGTGTCTCGGGCCAGCAGACCCTGGCCGGTGGTGTTCGACAGACCTCCGGATGTGGTGGTGGTTGAACCTGCGATATTCACTTTGCGACGCAAGTTGCCCATGCCCAGTCGCAGCAGCGTCTCCATTTTCCAGCATCCAAAGCTGCGGGTGCTGTTGATACCGTAGTAGAAACCGTTGAAGTCATTCTCCGTGTGGAACTGATCGTCGACGGCAATGCCCACACCGCTATTGGGATCGATCGAAGAGCTCGAAATCTCCATGCCCTCGGTAATGCCTACGTGCTGATAGCCGTACAGCCAATCGATGCGCGTAAAACGGTCTTGGAAGACCAGTCGGCTGAGGCTGAGTTCCAAACCGTAGACTGAGGATGTAGATTCGACTTGCAGGTTGCCTGTCAGCGTGGGAGCGGCATTGGCGTCGGTAAAGGCGATCAGCAGCGCGTCATTCTCAAATGCTCCCGGTACAGACGTATTGAAGAAGGGGCGCGCCAAAATCGGAAAGTCATTCGAGTTAAAACTTGTGGTGTCGTCCTGGTCGCCTGCGTTCCAATACCGGAACATTAATCCATAATTTTCGTCTCGGCCGAGTGGCGTGGACAGGATCAAGCGAAACCCGGCCGTGGCATCTTCATTCAAAACCGAATTTCCGAACAAGGTGGAGGTGCTGCTCAAGCCGAGTTGGCCCGCAGTACCCGAGGGCGTGCCGACCGGCGAGGTAGTAACCAAGGTTGGGGGCGCAGCAGCGCGACGCCAATACAGCGGGACCTCCGCCCGGACCTTGGTGCGGTACCACAGGGCTAGCAGCGGGCCGCAACCAGGAGGGCAGGGGGCACTGCAGGCTGGAGCAATATCTGAAAAGCCGGGACAACATTCCTGGCATCCCAAATCATCACAGGCTGCACCGCCACCACCATGGCTGGGCGGCTGGTAGTCGAGCCCAAGATTTAACTGGTCGTGCTCGACACTATCGAGCACCGAGTGCTCTTCCAGCAGTACGCTGTGACTGGCCAAGGCCACCTCAGGTTGGCGACCCTCAGGCGACCGCGGCTCGGTCTGGAGCTGCCGTCCATCTTGATAGATTTCGCGCTGTACGCGGCCGCTGCGCAATTGGGCGCTGGCGGGTGCGGCGAGCAGGAATAAGGCCGCACAGGCGAGACCCCAACTGGCCACATGGCGGCTTGGATTCCAAGATATCGAGATGGCGCTGCGATTGAAGACAAACATCCGATGCACCCCACAAAGACATGAAAGCAGTCACGGGCCCTCGACGTGTCTCTGGTCACCATCCGCAATCGGGCGGATGCAACTCGATAGACAATTCGTGCCGTAACCTAACAGTCGGCAATTCCGGTCGGGTTGGTTGAGTGAACCCGGTAGATTTTGCGGATTGCGTCGTCTTTGATGGTGGCCTAACGGCTCGCGTCATTGCTAGCGTGGACGCAGTTCACCTTCCAGATTCGCCTGCCAGAGTTGGTTGGAATGCACATCCAGGGCAGTCAGCCACCCGCCCCCGTAGCAGAAGGTATCGATGCACACGAGGTACCCCAGATCGAGAATTTCCCCGTCACGCTGATGGGTATGACCCAGGATAACCCGCTTGCCCGAGGTGTGCGCCGTGGGAATATTATCCGTCAATTTCTCCCAACGCAGGAGCTGGGTGTCCTGCTTTGCCAATTCCAGTTGAGGGTCATAATTGGCAGTGCACGAAGATATGATCATCGGACTCGAAGTAGTCCAACATGTTGTCGAAGAATGCGTGGTGCTCTGGCGGAATGACCTTCATATCTCCAACAAAGCGGTAGGAATCCAGTGTATCGACGCCACCGAACTGCAACCAATAATAGGGTGGTTGTTTGTCGCGAATTACGCTGAGCATCATTTCCTCATGGTTGCCTTGCAGCGTGACCAGGCGGCATTCATTGCTCAGTTGGATCAGGCGGTTGATGACGCCTTTGGAATCCGGTCCGCGATCGACAAAGTCCCCTAGCACCACCAGGGTATCCGTGTTGCTGGGTTGGATAGCGTCCAAACTGCTTCCAATGCCGCCCGGCAACCGTGAATATCGCCGATGGCAATTAGTCGACCACTCATACTGTGCGTTACAATCGTTCAGGGTGCTGTGCGGACCACATGGTCCAAGCCTCGATTGTTATCACAAATCCAAGAACCAGCAACGGTGCCAGTAACGCGGTCGCACGCTTGTCATCCTCCAGGGTTGAGTTTCTGGCATGTGCCGCCAGCGAAGATGTTTTCAGGTCTAATCGATGGCAATGGGTCAAACTGAATCGATATTCCAGGCGGCCGCCATGGCGAGTGGACTGCTTACGCCCCAGCAGCTGGACTACTGTGTGCGTGTTGCCCGTCATCGGCAGAGCCAGCAAGGCCAATCGGCTGATGCTCCCGTACCGGATCGCGTGTTGGCTGAGGTATTGGTTGAGCAGGAAATCCTGACGGCCTATCAGGCCGATCAACTGCTGGCTGGTCGGACCAAACTGAACCTAGGGCCGTACATCATCACCGAATGGATTGGCCAGGGAGGCATGGGCCAAGTATTTAAAGCCGTGCATCGCGTCATGGGCCGTGAATGCGCCGTGAAGGTCTTGCCTTTGACGCGTGCGACCCAGGAGTCGCGCGAAAGCTTTAATCGCGAGATCCGCATGCAGGCAGGCTTGGACTGTCCCTATCTGGTGCGAGCCTACGATGCGGGACAGGATGGCAGGGTGCATTTCCTGGTAACGGAGTATGTACCCGGGATGGATCTTGAGGCGGTTGGTCAAATCGCGAGGAGCGTTGCCGGTGCAGCAAGCGGCGCAGGATTGTGATGCAGTCGGCTTTGGGACTGGATTACGCCCACAGCAAAGGCCTGGTACATCGCGATGTTAAGCCCGGCAATATCTTGGTGATGCCATCTGGAGACGCCAAAGTTTCGGATGTGGGTCTGGCTGGTTTTGCCAAGGACTTGGTCAACGATCCGCGTGCCGGCAAGATTGTGGGGACGACCGATTATCTCTCGCCAGAGCAGATTCGGACGCCGCTGGATATCAAACCCGCGTCGGACATTTATTCGCTGGGTTGTACGCTGTACTATGCCGTGTGTGGCAAAGTGCCTTTTCCTGGCGGTGACACCGCCAGCAAATTGAGCAGGCACCTGGAGGAAACGCCTTGGCATCCGCGCAAGTTCGCGCCCGACATCTCCGAGGACTTTGTCGACATCATCGCCGACATGATGGACAAGGATCCCACCAAACGTATCACCAATGCCGCAGAGGTCGCCTCGCGGCTCGAGCCCTGGGTCAGTGACTCGCTGGGGGTTGGAGCCGTAGGCGGCCATGCGTTCGCCGTGGATGGCGCCTCCGCCGCCCTCGCACGAAGAGGAACGCGGCAGCGATTCGAATTGGCAGCCCCCCGATATGTCCTATCCGGATGGCTCCGGCGAGAGTTTGGGATCGGAGGGATACTCCCATTTCAGACTCGGGTGCGACCGTCGGACCAGCCGCCATCCCTTGTTGCCTGGAATTGACTCTGAAGAAGTGCTCGAGGATGGGCTGCGGTCCGGGCTGGGCAACCAAAGCATGCCGGCAGCAGGACGCATGAGTTCTGGGATGATCATTGCCCTGACCGTTGCCATCGCGGTCCCTCCGGCGCTGTTGATTGGTGCCATATTGGGCTACATCGCTTCCAGCAGGTGAAATATTGCCAGCTCTATTGAAAACCATGCATACGCATCTTTACGCGCGACGTCCGATGTGCGGCCCGGACCGCTGAAAGAGGTCGAGGGAGTTTCCCTGCCAACCCTTCTGTGTCCCAGCATTTCCCAATCTCAGTTCGGACTTTCTTTCGAAGAGCTTGCAACCGGGCTTCAGCTCCTGGAACGGTTGTGTTTCGAGTACGATGGCTCGTTCGTTTGGGCGGGCGTGGAACGCCTCGGAATCGAAAGGGATTGCTCACGATACGTCTTGGCAACTCTACGGGATGTTGTATGACTATGCTGGCCGTGTGCAACGCGTTGAGTTGAGGGAGTCTGTCCGCTCGACGCCTGGCGGCAACTACTGGGCGTATTGCGTCGATCCGAGCAGTGGGAGTTATCGCACATCGATCGAGGATCAGTGCTTTCTGGACGCCGCACTGCCTCGAAGCGATTTGGCACTAAGGACAGCATGCGCAGACCTCCGATGAAGATCAAGCGAAACACTGCACAAAATCGTCGTGCCTGGGATCAAATGGCCGCTCATGGTCATGTGCTAACGCAGACCGGCTCGCGACGCGGAATTGCAAAATCCGCTGGGAACCGTGGATGTTTCTGGGTGGCTGCCAGGTAGCATTCGAGGCTGGCAATGTACTGTGCCTGGCCGCCGGTGGGGGCAGGCATGGGCCGCTGTATGCTGCCAGCCGGTGCGCGTGTCACCATGGTCGATCTGAGTCCCAGCGATGCTGGAACTCGATCGACGGGTTGCCGAGGAGCGGCGATCTGCAATTGCGGACCATCGAAACGTCGATGGATGATCTGTCCATGCTCCGCGAGGCCGAATTCGATCTGGTGATCCATCCTGTTAGTACCTGCTACCTACCGTCGGTCGCAGGCGTATTCGCAGAAGTAGCCCGTGTAACACGGCCGGCTGGCTTGTACATCAGCCAGCACAAGCAACCGACCAATCTGCAGGCCTCGCTGGAGACATTCACGGGGCAGTATGTCATCGAACATGCCTACTACGATCACTCTCCGGTTCGCACCCGCTACCGCTCCCAGTAAGCTGCGGGAGCCGAACACGCGGGAGTTCGTGCACAGTTGGAATGCGCTGCTGGGTGGCATTTGTCGTAGCGGGTTTTGCATAGAAGACGTGTCCGAGCCCCTGCATGCTAAACCGGAGGCCGAGGTGGGCAGTTTTGGCCACCGCTGCCAACACATTCCGCCCTACATTCGCATCAAAGCCCGCCGTGCGGGTCAGACCGGCCCGGAGTCTTGGTGCTTTGAGGTTTCGGTGGATTGTGTGGGGAAATCGCCAATATCCGACCGGCTATGGCGGTCGATTGACCCAGATTCCTTGATTTTCACCGTTAATAGGGGATAATCAAACAGCGTGTTGCCGACGGCAACCATTTCGCAGTCTGGAATTAATGGGCTTGTTCCATGGGGGAAAGCAGGGCGATGGCAAATCGAATGCTCGTTAGCGTGGTGCTGCTGTTGGGCGCTGGCCTGTTGCCGACAAAACCTGTGCAGGCCGGAGATGGCTGGCCGCCCTTTGGTGCCTGGGCCTACGGTTCGGGCAGATCTGCCGTCTATGTTGGCCATCATCGCGGCCATATCGGGCACTTTGGTCATTTCCGACACTTTCACCGACCTCGGGTTTACGGTTTCTCCTCGGTAGCCTACTGGCCGTCGACATTCTATTACGGAGCGTATCCCAGCTATGCCAATTACTACGTGCGGCCTAGCTACAGCTTTGTTTATTCGAATTACGGTTGTGGCTGGCCGGTGGTCTACCAAAGCTTTAGCCTGCCGGTAATTACTCCCGTGTACTCAGCCCCGGTTGTGGTACCGAGCTTTAGCCCGGTGTGTGCAACAGTCGATGTGGCGCCGGTGAGCCAGTTGGCGAGCGTTCAGCCTAGACAATTGCCGCTCCCCGACCTGAAGCCCTCGAGCCTAATGCAAAACGCGGCCCTGCAACCAACCAACCTGGATCGTCCACGGCAGAAGGTGCAGTTTGTATCGACCGCGTTGGCGACTGGCCCCCAGACGGTGCCTGCGGATATGCTGGAAGCGGCCGACTCGATTTTGCGAGCCGGTGGGTATCGTGAGGCTGCAACAGCCTATGCCCAGCTGTCGGTCAGATATGGGGCCTGCGATGACCTATTTGTGCGACGCTTTGTTGCGCAGGTAGCCAGTGCGGATTTTGAACAAGCCAAGGTCATTGCTGCATCTGCCCAGCTGGCCGGGTTCCATTTGCAGCGCAGCAACCTGCCGGCCGGATCTCTGGCTGGGCTAGGACTAGATAATGAATTCGTGTCCGCCAGGAGCGAGGCCATGGCATCCCAGATTTACCGTGAGGCGGATGCCGAGTCGCTGGCCACGCTTGGGCACTGGATGCATTTGGTTGGCGATGAACAAAAATCGCAAGTGTTTTTGGCTGGAGCAGCTCAGCTGGCCAGCCTCGACCTGCAAATAGGCGCCAGCCAAGACTCAGGTTCCGCGTTTGGTCTTGGATTAGCTGCGACTGCGGAGCCATGATCCCCCCATCCGAATCATTTGCACGCGGCTTTCGCCGCGTTGCCCCCACCTGGATTTGGATCTACTTTAGGAATCCCAGATGTTACGCATTAAGCGTTGGAGTGTGCTAATCGCGTTGTTGGCTGGCTTGTTCTCCCATTCGGGTCATGGCTCAGGATGAGACCCAGCAGGGCAGTCCCGACCCATCGGCGATGATCGACTTTGCCCGCGACATACAACCCATCTTTGAAGAAAAGTGTCTGAAGTGCCACGGGCCCGACGACGCCAAGAACGACTTCCGCATCGACCAGCTGGATTCTGTATCGTCCTATGTGGAAGCCGGAGATTTGGAAAGCAGTTCCATGTGGACGGATTACCTGCTGACCGATGATAGCGATATGCTGATGCCACCGGCCACGGCCGATACCCGGGGTGGGCTGGCCGGCGGCCAGCTGGCGGTCATCAAGCTGTGGATTGAGGAGGGGGCGAAATGGGATTGGCAGACGCAAGCCTCGGCAAGCGATGCGACTGATTCTGTCGAGGCACCCGCGGATCCTGGTACAGCCTCCCTGCCAGCGCGAGTGTGGACGTTTCAAGGGCTTTTTCATCCAGCCTCCGTGCACTTTCCATTGGCGCTTGTTGATGGTTTCCGGGCTGTTTGCGTTGTTGTCGTTTTTCAATCGCGCATCCTTCGAACCGGTGGCATTTCACTGCTTGTGGATCGGCGCATTGGGAGCCATCGTTGCGAGCATCATGGGCTGGTCCTACGCGGTGCATGAAGGTTATGGAACCGGTTTTTCATTTGACTTGCGGGGGAGCGCTATCGACCGCCATCGCTGGCTGGGGATTGCCGTGGCCGTGGTCGCGGTGATGTTGATCCCGCTGGCCAGGAACGCTTGCCGCACCGGATCGTTCAAGAATCGACTCGCCTGGTGCCTGGGAGCCGCTTTGCTGGCCATGGCGGTTTCGCTGGTGGGTTATCAGGGTGGAGAGTTAACTTACGGCGAAGATCACTACCTCAAAGAATATGAGCGGCTGTTTCCGGATTCCGCCAAGGCGGCTGCAATAGCCACAGGCGATTCCGCCAGTGCGGCGGAAGTTCCAGCCGACAGCGGAGCGTCTGCGGATGAATCGCCACAAGACGAATTGTCGCCGGCTGCATTGCCGCAGACGGAATCAACCCTCGATGCAGCCCTGCCTGACGCAGCGTTGCTCGAGACGCCGGTGGAAGCCGTCGACGGCGGTGGCGATGGCGGCGAAGGGGCTGGTGGAGGAAAATCAGCCGACGGCAACTCCGCCCAGTGAGCAGACGCCGGCGGCTATTGAATAGCCTGAATGGCTTGTCGGACCGCAGGCAATACCTGCGCCTGTACCTCGTCGAGACTGCCTGGCAAGAATCCTCCCGCGGCCGCTTTGTGCCCTCCACCGCCAAACAGGCGGGCTAGTGCGCTGCAGTCGACGGCGCAGCGGCTGCGAAAACTCAGTTTAAAACCACCGCTGAGTTGCTCGACAAAAATCACGGCCACCTTGGTTCCGGCAATCGCCAGCGTAAGATTGATCGCGTCCTCGGTATCCGGCGGGAGTGCGCCAGTCTCTGGGAAATCCTCCTTCAGCACGTGGGTGTAGACCAGTTGTCCGTCCAGCTCATCGGTGGTGCGTGACAAGATCCGCCCCCGCAGTCGTACGCGACCGATCGTATCGCATTCGTATAGCTCACCATAGATCTCAGCCGGTACGGCACCCGACTCCATCAGCTCCGCAATGACGCGATAGGTATCCGGGGTAGTGGAGTTAAAGCGGAACCAGCCGGTGTCGGTGGCAATGGCGGCAAACAGGGCTGTGGCCATGGGTTTGGAAAGCGGCACGCCCAGATGCTTTGCCAGCCGAGCGACCAGGTGGCCCGTGGCTTCCGCCCGCGTATCTTTAAAAAACTCGGTGCCCAAATCGTCCTCGCCGACATGGTGATCCAGACACAATTTGATTCCTGGAAACTCGCGCAGGACTGCCCCCATGGGGCCAAGCTGGGCCCAGGCACTGGTGTCCAACACCATGAAACAGTCCGCCACGACATCAGCGGGACTGGACGCTTCATCGAAAACTTCAATCACTTGCTCGGGGTCTAGAAAAGCCAGCGTGGGTGGCGTCGGGTGGCCATTGATAATTCGTACCGATTTTCCCAGGTGCTGTAGGATGCCAGCCATACCCAATTCACTACCCAGCGCATCGCAGTCAGGACGAATGTGGCTGCACAAAACAAAGCTTTGGCACGAACCAATGCGCTCGGCAAGAGTTTCCCAGTCGACGGACATAGCGTTTCCAAACCTGATGGAAGAATGGAGGTGAATCTGGATTTTGAAAAGGCATATGGTGCTTCAGAATGGCAGGCTTGGCAACCACAATTGCGACCAGGCCGATCGAATGGTCGAAATTGACTCTCAATCCAGCCAGGGGTTGTGCCAATCGCCCCATTGTTCGAGGTACTGCGCATAGGCAGGATGCTGATCGACCTGCGATTCCAACAGTTGCTTTGCGCGCTGCACGAGTTCAAACTCCTGCTCTAGATTGAGCCTTCCCATCAGCAGGCAGGTGCGCAGGAAGACAAAATAGGTGTCCAGCACATCACAGCGGCAGTACTCGTTGATCTGGTCGATTTTGCCCTGCAGATACAAGTCGTAAACCATATCACCCTGGACGTCCATTTTTCCAGGTTTGCCCAGCAAGCTGGCGGCCAAGTTCAAACCGCCGCGAAACCAGGTCGAGCCGTAATTGGTCAGAATCTCCTGCAGGTCGATATGCGATTTGAGGTTGTAGCGATTGCGGTTTTGCTCATAGCTGCGATCGTTCAAGTTGAACCACCTTGGTACGGAGAGTCCATAGCGAAATGCCGCATGCTCCATCACAGGCAGATCGAAAGTGCGGCCATTGAAGGTCACCCAGGTCGGGCAATCGTAGGCCTCCCAACCGGTCCAAAAGTGCTTGGCAATAACTTGTGGTCTAAACTCTGGCTGGTCGAGGGACACCATTTCTACCAGCGAAAAATCCTCGCGGACCTTGGCAATTACCACGGCGACTGGGATATGAAAGGTGTAGGGAATAAAATCGCGCCCCGAGCCGAGCAACAACTCTTGGCGAAATTTGGCGATGGCTTGCTCTGGGCTGAGTCCCTGTCCAGGGAAACGCGTCTTGGCAATCAACTCCCCATCGGCCACACTCTCTACATCGAACAGCAGATACTTTACATCCTGTGTCACTGGATTCGCCTGCGCATTTTTGAATCAAGATCCCGACCGACAGGCCGGAGCCTTCGCAGTATGGGCAGCCGATGTCGGCGCCGCAACCGGTCTGCATGCCACACAAGAACGAGTTCGAGGTAATGGTCTATGTCCCAACCGCCAAATATCCGCTCCGAGCGACTATTGGAGCGCTTTCTGCGCTATGTGCAGATCGACAGCAGCTCGAATCCGGATTCGGCAAATTACCCAAGTAGCTCGGGGCAAATCGAGTTGGGGAAATTGCTCGTTAGCGAGTTGTTGGCCATGGGTATTGAGGATGCCCAGCAAGATGCACATGGCTTGGTGTGGGCGACGCTACCGGCGACCAATGTCGGTCAAACGCCAACCGTACTATTCAATGCTCATTTGGATACGTCACCGGAGGCGCCTGGTGCCAACGTGCAACCCCAGGTTGTCGAGTCCTACGCCGGCGGCGATATCCATCTACCGCAGGCGGGCGCCATCATTCGCGTTGCCGACTGCCCGGAACTGCAGGGATTGCAGGGACACTGCCTGGTCACCAGCGATGGCAGGACCTTGCTGGGTGGTGATGATAAAGCCGGTGTGGCAGCCATTATGGAACTTGCCCAGCACTTGATGGAAAATCCCTATCTGCCCCATGGACCCGTGCGGATCTTGTTTACCTGCGACGAAGAGATTGGGCGCGGAGCCCAGCACATGGATCTGAATGTAGCCGCGGCCGCGGCTGGCTACACCCTCGATGGCAGCGGTCAGGCACGAGTCGAGAACGAGAATTTTTCGGCCGATCAAATTGTCATTCACTTGCACGGCCACAATATCCATCCCGCCCTGGCCAAGAACAAAATGCTCAATGCCAGTCGCGGACTGGCTGCGCTCTTAAACCGCCTGCCCCAAAAGCATCTCACCCCTGAGAGTACCGATGGCAAGCAAGGGTTTATTCATCCCTATGAATTGCGGGGTGGTGTCGGCGAGGCTGAGGTCAAGATCTTGCTCAGGGATTTTGAAACACACAAGCTCGACGAGTATGCGCACTTGATCCAAGTCGCAGCCGATCAAGTGGCCGAAGAGTTTCCTGGATTAAGAATTGAAATTGAGCGATCGCGGCAGTATCGCAATATGGCCGACGCGCTCTGCGCCGCGCCTCAGGTAGTCGATTTCGCCATCCAAGCCCATCACGCGTTAGGACAGCAGTGTCAGCTAGGGTCCATTCGCGGTGGTACCGATGGCGCCATCTTCAGCGAAATGGGATTGCCAACACCCAACCTTTCGGTCGGGCAACACAACATTCACAGCGTGCTGGAATACGTGTCCTTAAATGAAATGGCCGCGGCCGTGCAACACGCCATCGCGCTGCTGGAATTGTGGCAGGCTCACGCTCGCAGCTAAAGAACTATTGATCTAAGCGATGAGTCAAAAATAACTTCCCTGTTTTTCTTGGCAATCATCACGCGGAGCTTGATGGCTACTTTGAGATTGCGGAAGTTACTTTTGACACGCTCCTAAGCCTTGGTTGTGAAAGCTGCCCCTTGGCCAGGGAAGAGCCTGCTGAGGGTCGTGGAGTCAGGCTGTGCGGCATACTCGCTGATTTCATAGACCTCGACCGCCAAGTCATCATCGAGCTTTAGTTCCCTGGCGACGATGGCTTGTTGGAAATGTTGCAGCCGAGCGCGGTAACGGCTTTTCATCCAGTCCAGCAGCCACTCAAAGCGTTCGTGGGGCGAGCTCGGCACGCTGTCCAGGATTCCGTCGTGGTAGGGTAGCCATTGAAAGAACTGCGATTCATGGCAGGCGGCCATTTGGACGGCCACATCCAGCTCGGCGCGAACGTCGAGAATGACATCGGGTCGCAAGGGCACCGGTCGCGTAAACAGGTCGCCCATGCAAGCCACGACCGGATCGCGTCTGAGCGCCGGCACGTCGGGGCATACGTGAGGTACGGTAACCATGTAGGAAGCATCTTGGACTGCCATACCCACAGCTCGGTGATCGGGATGGTAATCGTTGGTGCGATGTGTCAGTACCAGATCCGGTGCAAACTGGCGTATCTCGCGAATGATGGCACTCCGCAAGCTAAGATTGGGTTCCAGTGAACCATCGTGAAAATCCCACGTCTCGTACACGGCGCCAACGCGCTCGCCAGCCGCCCGAGCTTCGCGGCGACGCACATCGACCAATTGCTCGGGAGCAATCTGGTGGTGGCCGCTGCGGCCATCGCTAACGGAAATGATGCGCACCGCTGAACCTAGACGGCAATGGCGTACGATCAATCCCCCGGCACTCACTTCTGCATCGTCAGGATGGGCGCCCAAGACGAGCACGCGACAGGCTGTGGACTCAGCCATGGGCAGACTCATAGGTAACAATGATGAGTACATCCGAAGTAGCGAAATGCTCTAACGAATTGCTACCCGAGGGGGTTTGGGGAGCAATATTGCCCGTTATCGAAACGAGTTCACAACCCGAGGATGCGAGCCAATCATTGATATCGGATTCGAGAGTCTCTAGCTCGTTGACGACACTCTTGAACAGCTTGACGCGACGCATGGCGGACTCCTGCAGGCTGAATGGGCGACAACTCCCATCATATCCACTCAGCGATAGCCATCCAAGGGATAGCTACCGCTGGCTGCGGTGTCAGCCAGTGCCGCAGGCCGCCGGGCCTGAGTCAGCGGCCGTCCCTCGGCTGTCGCTTCGCTCCACGAAGAGGAAACATTGGAAACGGCTTCCCTAAGCAATTGACTCCAGGTAGGCTGCGCCAAAGCAATAAAAAACAAAATCGTTGACAGCTCCAGCAGCAGGGCCGAGAAAATACTCGTTCGACGGGCTCGTCGTCGCTTCATGACCAACCTCCTTGAATAGGCCAAGTTATCGTAGACGATGTCAGTCTGAAGCAAATCGAATGCCAATCCCTGGTGGTCGGTCAGCGCATAGATGTAACCTCCTGCTGATCAAGGCCTTATGTTTCGACTGCCAACGCCACGAAAATATCCGTAGCAAGCAGACTCTTGCAAAATGCTGGTAAGAATGGGTTGGCGATATTGAATCTCAAACCGCTGTAAGATGTGCCTTATGCCACCGAGTTCCATGCCTCCGAGACCTGGCCAGCCGCTCCGCGACGAGATTGCCGCAGAGTATTTCGACAACCTGCCCTTTGCACCCTATCCGGTTCAGGAGGAGGCACTGCTGGCTTGGTTCACGGCAGAGCAGGGCGTGTTGGTCTGCGCACCGACCGGTACCGGCAAGACGCTCATTGCCGAAGCCGCAATATACGAAGCCCTGCGGACTGGCACGCAGGCCTACTACACCACGCCACTGATTGCGCTGACCGATCAGAAACTACAAGAACTGCGGGCTACGGCCGTCCGCTGGGGCTTTCAAGAGTCGGATATCGGCTTGGTGACCGGCAATCGCAAGGTGAATCCTCAAGCCCCAGTGCTGGTCGTCGTGGCCGAAATCTTGCTCAATCGGCTGCTGCAACCCGAAGCCTTTGATTTCTCGCGAGTGGCTTCGGTGGTGATGGACGAATTCCACAGCTTCAACGATCCCGAGCGGGGCATTGTGTGGGAATTGACGCTGGGCATGCTGCCCGCCCATGTGCGCACGCTGCTCTTGAGCGCAACTGTAGGCAACAGTTACGAATTTACCAGCTGGATGTCGCGCAGTTGTGGGCGTAGTTTGCAATTGGTAGAGGGCCACGAGCGCAAGGTTCCGCTGAGTTACCACTGGGTGGATGACTATATGCTCGATGAGTGGATTGAGAAGATGGTGGCGGGCAGTGAGGAAGAAAGGCGAACGCCGGCGCTCATTTTTTGCTTTAACCGAGATGAATGCTGGCAGGTGGCCGAGTTACTCAAGGGGAAGAAGGTCGTGGACAAGCTGCAGCAGGCCTCGCTGAGTACTGCCCTGGAAGCGCACGATTGGTCGCAGGGTGTGGGGCCTAAGATGCGGGCTCTGCTGCAGCGCGGCGTGGGTGTTCACCATGCGGGCGTGTTACCCAAGTATCGTCGTATCGTCGAGGAGTTGTTCCAGAAAAAGCTGCTGAGCGTGACGGTATGCACCGAAACGCTGTCGGCCGGGATTAATCTGCCAGCTCGCAGCGTGGTTCTGCCGACGATTCTGAAGGGCCCCAAGGACCGTCGCAAGCCGATCGAAACGGCGGCGGCCCAGCAGATCTTCGGTCGCGCCGGGCGGCCTCAATTCGACGCCGAGGGCTATGTCTATGCCTTGGCTCACGAGGACGATGTCAAGCTGCTGCGTTGGCGGGAAAAGTTCGATCAAATTCCCGAAGACACGAAGGACCCTGGGCTGCTGAAAGCCAAGAAATCACTCAAGAAGAAGATGCCCAAACGCCGGCCCGGAGAGACCTATTGGACCGCCGAGCAATTCGAAAAACTACGTTCGGGCACCGCAGCCAATTTGGTCAGCAAGGGCAATTTGCCATGGAGGCTGTTAGCCTACCTGTTGCTCCGCAGTCCATCGGTGCAACCGATTCGAGAGCTGGTTGGCAAGCGATTGCTGGAGCCAACCCAAATGGAAAAGTGCAAGAGCGACTCAATCAAATGCTGATTACCCTGTGGACGGCCGGCTACGTCGAACTCGAACCCAAGCCGCGTCCCAAAGCCAAGATGCCGCTGGAAACGCGGGCCGCACCAACAGCGGGCGATTCTCCGCCGGCCTCGGGCGGTGGTGGGTTATTGGAATCGGCAGGCCTGGGGCAACTCGTCCGCCAGTCGCTGGGTGAAAGTCCACCGCCGGACAGCCAGCCAGAATCAGAGGCGCTGGCCGATCGCGGCTACGAGTTGAAAGACTATCATCCGCAGGTTGCTCGACCGACTGACCGACTGGAATTGTTAGTGCGTTTGCGGAGCATCAATCCGCTGTATGGTGCTTTCCTGGCTGGTCATCTGGCCATCGCCGATGATACCGAGCGATTGCTCGCGCTGGAGAGCGCACTGGCTATGCCGGGCACCGTTGCCCGCCACGTCCGCGTACCACGGCTGGAAGAATTGCCCGCTGGGCCGTTGGCCACCACCCGACTCGACGATCGTCTACTGGAGTTGGGGCTGGCCACGCAAGAAGAGTTGGTGGGGCGACCGCCAGCGGAAGACGATGAACCCCGCCAGCGCTTCGGTGAGGGCGTATTCGACGAGCCGCGGGTGTGGGTTATCAGTTTGGGAGAAAAGCTGCGGCGTCTGTTTGATTTTGACTTTCCCAAGGTGCATGACGTTAGCACGACGCCCGTGTATGTTGCCGGCGAAGTACTGGAGTTTGCTGGCCATTTCAATAAATACATCGTGGCCAAGGGTCTGCAAAAGCAGGAGGGCGTCATTTTTCGCCACCTATTGAGGCTGATCCTGTTACTTGATGAAATGGCTTCGATTCCACCGTTGGAGAGCAGCCCGGAGGACTGGGAGGATCGTATTGACAGCCAAATTGATCGCTTGACCGCATGTTGCCGCGAGGTCGATCCGGACAGCACCGACGAAGCACTCGAACAGGGACGTGGTGGTGATGAGCTGACACAGAATCTTTCTGCGGCACGCAAGCCCAGCTAGCTTCTTCTCAGAAGATCCTTGGCTCGGGACGGTCCCTTAGCTTAGGGCTGATCCAGGTCGCCACCTCGGAACCTGGTCAAGTTCTCGCGATAGTGTGTATCGCGGGGGTCGAGTCGTACGCACTCGCGGGCGGTTTGCAGGGCCTGTTTCATTAGCCCGCTACGGAACTGAACTTCGGCCAGCGTATCCAGGAAGACTGGCGAGTTGGGTGCCACAGCCACGGCGCGTTGGGCAAGGGTGAGCGCCTGATCGAGGTTGCGATCGCACTGGGAATACATCCACGCCAGATTATTGAGCGCCGTCGAATCTCGGGGCCATTCCTGGATCTGCCGCTGCATTTCGGATTCGTAACGCAAAAACAAGGCTTCGGCTTGAATGGCTTGGCCGGCTTGCACCAGTCGCGGAAAGCACTGCACGACCGCTTCAATATCCTGTGGTTGCAGTTGGTAGGAGACCTGCAAGTGCCGTTCCGCGGCTTCGAAGTCCTGTTGATCGATGCAGGCGATCGCGCGAGCCAAACGCTCCTGTTGTATGGAGAATCGCAAGCTGGAAACGTAGCCATTGGAAATCATAAACTGGGCCAGCCCGGAACGCGGTTGCAGGGCTTCGACCAACGCCGCACGCTGGATGTCCGCGCTCTTTTGAAAATCTTGGTTCTCCTCTACCAAGTCGGCGTAGGTATTGGCGGCAAAATACATGAAGCGACTGCTGGCATCGGCGAATAAGAACGCTGGCTGAGCGTACTCCAGCGCCCGTTGCGTCTGTTGTCTGTTCGATGTAATGCTGAGCTACATCGGTATAGTCGGCGCCATAATAGCGATCGGGTGCCAGCGGCCGCATCCACCGCGACTGCTCCAGGAGGGCGGCGCGATCGTATTCTCCGGCCATGACCAAAGCATCTATCTCTGCCACGATCGCCGCTTGCAGATTCAATCCGTGCTTGCGAAGTGCGGCCAGCAGTGGCAGGGCTTGCTGGGGCTTGAGTTGCTGGATGTAGATCTCGGCCGCATCCAGCCAATGAATATTGATCGCTTCCTCGCCGCGGAGCTCGCTGATATCGGTCGATAACAGCTCGAGGGCTAGTTCGTCAAAGCTAAACTCGCGGGCAATGCGGGCGAGTAAGCTGAGATGTTCCGCGGACAGTTGTTCCCGGGACTGCCGCTGTTTCGTTTCACGCAACCAGCTAGAAATCACCGCCTCAGCCTGGGGTCCAAAGTATTCGCGATCCCACAGACGCAACATCTCCAGGCTTTTCCAGGCGGAATTCGAGCCAAGCCCGCCAAAGCTGGTGCGCATGCGAATAGTTGAGGGGCAATCCTACCAAGCTCTGGATGCAAGTCCTCCAAAATGCGTTCCTGGCACTGAGCCGACATTTGCGGGTAATTTGCTTCCGCAATTCTCAGGCACAAGGCGCGAGATTCGTGACGTCCCAACCTGCGAACAATGGTCTCAATCCAGATGGGCACTTCAAATTTGGGTTCGTCGCGAGCCAATTCGGCCAGCATATTCAGTATCTTGACTGCTTGGGGCTGATACCCCAGTCCAATCAGCACTGCGGCCGTCCGGGCGACCACCTCCAGTTCCATCCTCGAGCCGCGTTTCAAGGCTGCAGGCAGCGCGACGCGTTGTTCTGCTATCCAAGCATCCAGGTTTCCCAGATTCGGCTGGAGACCGAGTAACTCCAAGGCCTGCCCAAAATGGTTGCGATCCACCAAGAAGGTGAAAGCCAACAACTGATTGGTGCCAGCCAAGTACTTTTCTACTGCTTCGACACGACCGCTCATCAACAGCGCTACCAGGAACTGATTGGATTGATCGGCGTTTCCCGTGATGGGGTCATTCAGCTCAAAAAGACGTCTGAGAGCCGCGTCCACCTGGGGATTGCCTGCTTCGTCGGAAGGCGCATCGTCTGCGATGGGGGACGCGTCAGGCTGCGCTACCGGCTGTTCAGAATCTTCTTCAGGTGGGCTGAAAGTTTGGGAGTCGGCCAGTAGCTCAGCCCACAGCGCGTCTGCACGCGCGGGATCGCCGCCAATTTCCGTGAGCACCGCGCGGGCTGCCAATTGGGCCACATCTCGCTGAGCGCCCGCTATCGTCAGTTGTAGCTGCTCATCAAGAAAACTGTTCCACTGAAAGCTGCGGGTCAACATAAGTGCTCGCAGTCGCGGCGAGAGAACCAATTGCAAGGCCTCATCGACCTGGCCTCCGTAAAACAATCTGCTCGCCTGTTGATCGAGTGTCTCGCCATCCGCAATGGGCAAATCAAAGGTCGGCAGTTTGTTGGCGATCCAAGCCATCTGCGAGGTGGGAGTACTCGCGCATACGATCGGCCAAGCAAGCGTCAGATCTCCTCTCTCAAAGGCGAGGTCGACAATTTGATTCAACGTGTAGCGGCCATAGGCGTCGCTCAGCGCATCGTGAAGAGTGGTGTTGTTGACAACCAATTGGGTGGCCAAGTCCCAATAGCCCAATTCACATATTTGAACGAGTTTGCGCGGATCGATTTCACTCAAGAGCTCGACGAGCCGCAGGGGATCTTGTTCCGCATCGGCAGAAACTCCCAGTTCTAGCAACAGCTCCAGCGAATCGAGGCTCTCTGTCAATTGCCTGCTGTCGGCGGAATTGCTCAGGGCTGACAATTTTTCTCGCGCAGATTGCAGCGCGGGCTGAACTGCAGTGCCGGCGTTCCACAGCTGTAAGAAAGCCCGGCGACGTGTTTCGAAAACGGGTGAACCCAGTTGTGCGATCAGATTTTGCGCTGCTTGGTCAGCAGTGGCTGGTTGCACCAGTGCTTGCGCCTGTTCAGTCTCTTGTATTGCCGCGTCGTCGGCAGGTAGCCAATAAAGAGCAGTGATCAACAGGATGTGACAAAAGCCAGGCATGGTTCTATCCAGTAATAGTTTCGTCTCTTGGGCACTCCGCACCTCCAACCATTCTAAACTCTAGTCTCAAGGTGGGCTTTAACGCTTTGGAGGCGAGTCGAAATTAATCCAGCTTTTGGCTTTGCCTTTCGGTTTCACTGCCGTTTTCCTGATCCAGCTTTGCGCTTCCCCGATTCGCATCTAGGGCTGGGGACATAAAACCTAGAACTCTTTGCGGGCAACGTAGACACATGAAATAGCGAGCATGACAGCCACAAAGGCCAAGTTACTGAAGATGGGTTGCCAAACGTCCAATTCAATCTGCGCAGTCTTCAAATCGTTGGTAACCAGTTGAGGGTTCATGGTCTGGCTTCCGGACAGCACGTAATTCATGGCATTGTCCAGGGCGCTGGGCTTGGGGTTGACCAGGTAAATTGGTTTGACCAGCCAGCTAAAGAAATTCTCAAAGCCCGTTTTGACAGGCATGCAGCGCTGCTTCTATTTCCCCAGAAGACGTGTTCAACAGGACGGCAGCACTGGGTTTGATGCCCAGCCAAACGCGAGAGCTATCCAGCCAGTGCATGCTCAGGCAATTGCCGGCAAATTCGGAGTTAAGCGTATTGATCTGCTGGGTTTCACTGTCCAGCTGTAGCAAATCGCCGGTATGCGTCACGATGGCGCAGCGATCGGTACCTGGAATCCAGGCCAACTGACGGACTCTGCCGCCGCCGGGAATTTCGACCTGCCCCAACACCTCCAGCTTGTTCGAGAGTACAGTCAAGGGCAATCCGTCGCGAGCCAGTACACAATACCGCTGGTTCATTTGCACCAGAGCGGCCTCAGTGCCGTCGCTGACAGGGCGCAGCGGATCGATTGCTCCTCGAGTTGTCCACTTAGTTGTTCAAATTGGTGGTTGGCTTGGATCACTAACCCTTCCGCCGTTGGTTTGAGCAGGTCCAGGTTGCCCGAGCTGTAGATGATCAGGCCAGGTTCACCAACCTGCGGCGCAGCGGTCGTGTTGTCACCAATATAAAGGTCGGGGGGCGATACCTTTTTGAATCCACTGGCGGCGGCCCACGGTAGCTTGATGCCCATAAAGCTGGATGGGCTGGCCTGTACGGCCTCCAGAACGGAGAAATCGAGTTGGTAGATACCACTGCGGCAAATTGCGATGATGCCTCGATCGATTTCGAACATATCAAACAGCTGCTGTGGTAGTTCCGGGCCCAAGTCGGCCATCCAGCGCGGGGTCTGCCGAGCTTCGGCGCGGCTGTTCGTTTGAGCGTCCTCTTCTGAAGATTGCACCTCGGCGTTCGTCGCCAACGCTTCTGGGCCGGACGGTGATTCGTCTCGCGGCTCGGCAGGACTGTTGGATGCGGGAGTTTGCTCAGTGGGTTGGGCTTCCGGGCGCTAGCTTGGCCGGATTGCGATTGAGTTGTCCCTGCCGCCTGTCGCAGGCGAATCATCGACAATCGTCGCGAGCCAGACTGTCCAGCATCGAAGGGCCCGCGGATGTAGAACTGCTTGCTAATCATCATTTCGCGTTCGGCGTCATAGATCGGTCCATAATTGCGTGCCTGAGAACGCCGCTCGGGTTCGATGGCCGGTTGCCAAACCGAGAATTGCTCATTCCAAACCTTGAGTTGTCCAAGTTCATTAACAGCGATGACGTTTCCAGCGTACTGCCGAATTTTGCTGACCTGTTGTTGCAGTTCTACCTGAGGGCGCATGCCCTCGTAGATCATCCCACCGCCAAAACAAAAGAGCCAGAAAAGCATGCAGGCCACCACGCAAACGATTGGATTGCCCCACAGCAATCCGGCCAGGCACGAAACGCTGTAGAAAATAATGAAGACAAATAACAACAGCGGGATGCAGGCCAGCAAACCCTCATTCCAGATTTCAAATCGTAAGCCTGCGATGAAATACAGTCCGATCAGCAAGAAGGCGATATTCACGAAGACGAAGATGCATCCGCCCAGGAATTTAGACAGAAACAGCCAAACGCGAGAGATTGGTTTGCTGAGCAACAGGTGCAACGAGCCGGTTTTGAAGGTATCCGGGATAATCGCGCTGGTAACGATCAGCGACACGAAGACGGCTACCACTCCCAGACCGATCTTAATAATGAAACCCAGGAGCAAGGGTTCGACAAACTGGTTGATTTGGCGGCGCGAGATGCCCAGCGGCTCGCCCAGCTTGATACCCGCGTAACCGATATACAACTGCTCCGCTCGCGGCGAGCGGAGCTCCAGAGGGAAAGTGAGCTTCAGCAACTCGCGATTTAATTCCTCCAAGTCCGCGGCGTCCAAATTCGCCTGGTTTTCGATCAATGGCTTGAGACGCTGCCTCCGATCGGCACTTGGAAAGGTTGTTTCCGAGTACAGCTCGCGGGCCTCGAGCGCCTGGTTAAGGGCTTTGGCTAACTCGCTCTCGGTCAGGCGACGGCTGGAGGATGCATTGGCGTCCTCCGCCTGAACGCGTTTCAAGAAATCCGGGTCCATGTGCTCTACCACGGCACGGGCCTCCGGGCTGCCCTGGCCCTTGGCTGCCTTGGCCAATTTTTCCAACAATTGCTCGCGATTGTCGATGTCGTGGCTGGAGAGCTGAAAGCTACGCTCGGATATATAGCCAAAGGGCGCCAGCGCGAGCAGGATCAGCAGCCAGGCAACCAACAGCGCCCACAGGACTTTATTGCCCACGGCTTCCCAAAACGAGTCGATGAGAATGGCGATGTAAGGTTGCATTGGCGGTCAAGAATTCTAGAGACTTGGATTCGGTTGGTTCGTCTGCACAGCCGATAGAAATACTTCCTCCAGCGATGGCCGCGTTCGCTGCAGTTGATGGATGCTCAGCCGATTGTCGCGCAAGCGGTCAATCAATTGATCGATGTCAGCCTGGGATTCGACATTGGCCGAAAACTGCCAGCGTCCGTCGGGCAGCAGCAACAAGTCGCAGGCTTGAGCCTGACGAATACCTTCGACATCAGCCTGTTCCCCAGACAACTCAACACGAACTTTGGTGCTCAAAGCTCCGTGGAATTGGTGCGTCAACTCGGCTGGAGTGCCCACGCCCCGCAATTGCCCGCCGGCGAGAATTGCCACTCGGTCGCAAACCAGCTCAACCTCTTGCAGGATATGGCTATTCAGGAAAACCGTCTTTCCCTGCTCTTTGAGCCAATTGATCAGACGGCGAATCTCTGAACGCCCAACCGGGTCCAGCCCGTCGGTTGGCTCATCCAGGATCAGCAGTTCTGGCTGGTGCAGCATGGCCTGGGCCAGTCCTAGACGCTGCCGCATGCCCTTGCTGTATTTGCGTACCAATTCCCGTTCGCGACCCAGCAGACCCACCTGCTCCAGCAACTCGGTCGAGCGCGAACGAATTTCGTTTTCGGGGACCAGACTCAGTCGCCCGTAGAAACGCAAGGCTTGTGCCGCGGTGTGATGCGCCGGGAAACTCAGATTCTCAGGTAGGTAGCCGATCTTGCTGCGGGCGGATTTGCTGCCAGCTGGATCTCCCAACATAAAGGCTTGCCCACTTGAGCGTCGCACGATGCCCAACAGGGTCTTGATCAGCGTCGTCTTGCCGGCGCCGTTGGGCCCCAACAGGCCGAACACCTCACCGCGACCGACCTGCAAATCAATACCGCGCAGCGCATGGTATTTCTTCTTGGTGAACAGACCTTCTGTGTAGATCTTATGCAGCTGCCGTACGTCGATTGCGGGAGAATCGTTCATGCCATGTCAGGTTAGGTGAAAGCGGAGAGATCGCAGCCAGGGCAAAACAGAGTTTCAAGTTAGGTTCTCGGATCCGTGAGCCGCATGGCCGTGAGGCCTCGGGTGGGCTTGCAAACCCGGCCGCTTACGCGTCGCGGCTCACTTCACAAATGGAAACTCTGATTAGCCCTGAGATTGCAGCCTGCCAAACATGCTACCGCATGAGAGACATACTAGGATAGGGGCTCGTTCAAGTCAGATTTGTGGCGCGCACTTTCCAAAACAGTGGTTATTTTGCCATTTCTGTACAGAATCCGTGCCGCTCAGACTGCCTCGCTGACAACGGCCTTAATCCTCGGATTGGCGATAGGAGGATCCGCGAGCTCCGGGCCTAAAGGGTGGCAACGCTAGAAACACGTCCGGCGCATAACAACCTAGACGACGCCGGATGCTGAGAAGTCACGACGCCGGATGCTGAGAAGTCACGACGCCGGATGCTGAGAAGTCACGACGCCGGATGCTGAGAAGTCACGACGCCGGATGCTAGGAAGCCATCCAACGGGCCAGCGCGAGCAACCAGATTGCAGAGAGGATGGTAACCGAGGCCAGTGTCAATCGCACCCAAACCTTGGTCGAAGGATTGGCCCACACAAGGCTTTCCGTGGGGTTGGAAATCGACTGCAACAACCGTTGCCGGTGGGCCGGCTCTTCGGCTAACATGGCCGTCGATGGTTGCAGCAACCCATACTGCACAGAAAAATCCAAGGCCCCGAACAAACGGTGGCGCCGCCCGATGGGATCAACACCCGAGGCTTCGAAAAACCAAACCTGCCGCCCATAGTCGCCGTCGGTTTCCTCTTCCAGAAACACACACCGCAGCGACTCAATACGCGATTCCTCGGGGCAAAACTCCTTGCGCAGAAGTGCATGGCGAGCTTGATGATTAACCGCTTGCCAAACTTCTTTGGAGAATTGGTAGAAACTGGTTTCCGGTGTCATCCATGCAACCTTGCACTAATTGACCGAGAATTAGGGGCATGAGTGTTAAAATCGACATAACCCGAGGCTGGCGCTGAGAGTTTCTCAGCCCTTTAGCGAATTTTCGATTTTCTTCTCTATATCGAATTTTAGTCGAGCTGTCCATAGATTTTCCTGGCTGGCGTGAGGGAAATTCACATTATGTCTAATTAGCGTGGAAGAAAGGCCCCTTAATTCGGGGTGATTGGGTGGTTTGGCCTACCGTCGGGTCTATTTGCGTTACTGGCGATCGAAGACGCTGGTGCGAATTTCGGTCTCGAATGAGGCTTGCTGTGCCATGGCAAGCCGAAACTGCTGTTGGCTGAGCGTGTAGAGTTCGGTGTCTTCTAGGGCTTGGGCGGTGGCATTGCGAGGCTGGCCGGTCAGCAGGGCCATCTCGCCAAAGAAATCTCCCTCGCCCAGTGTTGCTAATCGCTTGGCTGGCGAACCCCGACTAATTTCCACGCTGCCCGTGCGGATCAAGTAGAATTTGTCTCCCACATCCCCCTCGCGGATGATCAACGCCCCGGCTGGAAAGTTTTCGCTTTGCAGGTGGTCGGCCATGTCGGCCAGGCCGCGCGGGGTAAGGTGCTTGAAGACCTCGCAACCCATCAGCATTTGGCTGACGATCGCTGCTTCCTGCACGAGCACGTCGCTGCGGATGCGGCCATCGACTAAATTGATGATCCGATCGGCTACATCCAGAATGCGATTGTCATGGGTGACAATGATGATGGTTGACAGTTGTTCTTTGGCCAGTTTTCTGAGCAACTCCACCACAACTCTTCCGCTCTGTTCGTCGAGAGCCGCCGTTGGTTCATCGGCTAATACCAAACGCGGCTGGTGCACCAGACCGCGGGCGATGGCCACACGTTGCTTCTGCCCGCCGGACAACTGCTTCGGCTTGTGATGGACGCGCTCGCCCAGGCCGACCGACTGCAACATCTCGACGGCTCGTCGAGTTTGCGCCTTGCGGCTGCCATGGGGTTCAACCAGTTCCAAGGCCATGCGCACATTTTGCGTGGCGCTGAGGGCGTCGAACAAGTTATGGGCTTGAAAGATAAAGCCGATTTCGCGTCGCAGCTGGCGCAAGCCCGTGGGGGTGGCCAGCTCCAGCGCGTGCTCCAGCACATGCAGTCGTCCTTCCTGCACCCGTCGCAGTGTACCGATCAAGGTCAATAGCGTCGTTTTCCCCGAGCCGCTGGGTCCGGTCATGATGATGATTTCACCTGGATAAATCTCCAGGTTATTGTCAACCAGGACCTGCTTGCGCAATTCGCCGCTGCCATAATAGTGCTGCAGATCCTCGGCCCAGATGGCAGGTTGTTGTCCATCGGCAATACGTTTCCGCCACTGGGGATCAAAGCGCACCGCCGATTCGTTGGTCGCGTCTGTCATCAAACTCTGCCTCGAGTTGCCGGAAAAAGTCGCCTATCGCCCGCTGTCTACCAAGTGGAGTGCGTAGCCTATCCGAATAGTGTAGTTAGACTATTAGAGTGCCGGGGTGGCGAGCCAGCCCGACCTGGTTTTCACGTTACAAGATGCAAATTGGCGAAGACGATGCAATGTCTCCAAAAGCTGGGCTGGCTGGCTGTTGCCTGCCTGTTTGGTGGTTGTACGCCGCAATCGCGGAGCAAGCCAGATATTCCCAGTCTCCTGCAGGGCGATCGCAATATCATCGCGCAGGGCCAAATCATGCCGGCCGCGGGATTCATCCATTTGCCGACCCCGCCGGGTGATGTCGTGGCCGAGATGCTCGTCGAACCCGGTGAAAGCGTGAGCCCCGGGCAAACCCTGGCCGTCATGCGCTCCCAGGCCGTGCGCGCTGCCCAACGGGCGACTCTCAGCCAGCAGCGGGACGCGGCAATTCAGGAACAGCAGGACGCGATCACCCAAGCCGAATATCGGTTGCAGGCTGCAGAGCTGAAGATGAGCCAACTGGCTGACCAGCGGCGCGGCTTGACGGGCAAAGCCGATTTGCTGGCCATGGCCAAATTGCAAACGGACACCTCGCGGCAAATCTTGACAAAACTGCAGCGGATCTCCAATGATCAGCTTACCGGGGAATTCGTCGGTAATCTGGAGGTCGAACGCCAACGCTTGGCCGTCAGCCAGGCAGAGTTGGATTACCAGCGGCAGCAACAAGAGCTCGAACAGGCAACCCAAGATTTGGATTATGCCCAGCGCGCCGCCGATGGCGAAGTGCGTGCCTTGCTAGGCCACCTGGAGAGCCTGCGGCAGTCGGAAGCCATTGAGACGCTGGACCTGCAGCTCGTTGCCCTGGATGTCCAGGACCAAGCAGCGGCCATCGTGGCTCCTTCGGCAGGCGTTATTCTGGCGGTCAATGCAAGGCCAGGTGAGGCCAGTCTGCATCAGCCCTTAATCGAAATGGCCGATACTTCACAACTGGTATGTGAGGTTGAAGTAAACGAGATGGATGCTGGACTGGTTGAGCCAGGACAGGCCGCAGTGGTCCGCAGCCGAGCGTTTCAGCAACCCTTGAGAGGCAGCGTGGGCAAGAAGTTTCAGTTGGTGGGTCGTCCGCAATTGCGACCGCTGGATCCACTTGCCCGTGTCGACTATCGCACCATAACGGCTATCATCCGGCTGGATCCCGAGTCGGTCGCACGAGCCAAGGATTGGCTGCAATTACAAGTTGAGGTTGAGATTTCCGTTTCCGACTCGGCAGCGCAACCCCTTCCATGAAATCGCTGTCTCTCCGCATTGCTAAGTCATGAAAACTCCCCTCACCATCCTGAATCTTTGGCATCAAGGTGCTAAGACGCTGGTTTCCGTGGGCGGCGTCAGCTTTGCATTGTTGCTGGTTTTCATGCAGCTAGGGTTTATGGGGGCCGTGTCGCACACCGCGACCAATGTGCTGGAGCACCTGAAATTCGACATACTCATTCGGGCTCGCAATTACTTGCATCTCTACGAGCCCGGTCACATCGATCGGAAATGGCTGAGCATCGCGCACAGCACACCGGGAGTCATTGCGGCCGATCCATTTTGGATCACGATTCACAATTGGCGAAAGCTGCCCACGTCCCAGGAAACGCAGGATCAAGCATTTCAGACCCAGTACCTGCCGATTGCCGTGATGGCTATGGAGCCAGACGCAGATGTATGGCAGTTGCCCGAGATGGAAGAGCACCTTCGTCGCGGAACGCTTACTCAAGCAAACGCGGTCTTGATCGACGATAGCACTCAGGCCGACTATGGCCCGCTGGAGGCTGGGCGTTTTTCGAATTTGGATGTCCACCGCGATACCGAGATAGGTGGCGCTAATTTTGTTATCCAGGGATTGTTTCGGCTGGGAACAGGTTTGGCGGCCAATGGAGCGGTCGTCACCGGTCAGGCTGGCTTTGCCCGCTTGACGCCCTGGGATGTGCAGAGCAACGCCTCGCTTGGGTTAGTGCAAGTGGCTGGTAGTCCCCAGCAAAAAATGCAAGTCCTCGAACTCCTCAGGCAGCGCGCCGCCCTGAGCGGAACTGCGACGGCATCAGGCAGCCGCGAACGGTCGTCGCGTTCGATTCTGGCCGCCAGCAGCTTGAGACGGTACGCCTGCATCAGAGTCCGGAACGGCGGTAGCCATTCTCTCTCGCCAGGAGGCGTTGCACCGCGAGCGAATGAGGTGGCTATGGGAAACACCCATCGGTTTGATATTTCAGCTGGGCGTGTGCCTGTCATTATTCGTGGGTGGGGCAATCGTCTACATGGTGCTTGCCACTGACGTCGCCAATCGACTGCCCGAATATGCAACGCTGCTGGCCATCGGTTACTCGCGGGGCTATCTGGCGAGTATCGTGATGACTCAGGCAGTCGTCCTGAGTATGCTTGGCATTCTTGTAGCCTGGGGTGCGGCGGAGGTCCTTTATCGCTTGACCTCAGCCTATTCCAATATCCCCTTGAGCATGGAGTCTGGTCGCGTGTTTCTGGTTTGCACCTTGGGACTAACCATGTGTTGCATCAGTGGCTTGCTAGCCATCCGCAAGCTGTGGAAAGCTGAGCCAGCCAGTTTGTTCTGATGCCTCTCAGTCTCACGCGCAGGATGTCGGATGGGCGGCGGTAACTGTACTCGGGTATGAAGCAAATATTTCCTGACCGAAACTTACTAGAAGTTCACTAAAGCTGACGCAGAACACACTTCAATGCGCACTCCCTTGGCCTGGATGAACCTAACGCACCGTTTTGGTAAATGCGCTTTGGCGGCAACGGGGGTTGGATTCGCTGTAGTATTGATGTTCATGCAGATTGGCTTTCGAAATGCGCTGATCGACAGCAATGTTCAGGTTTTCAAGCTGTTCAATCCCCAGACCGCTGCGCTGGCCATGGTCAGCCGTGCTCGCTACAACCTATCCACCGAACAGCGTTTTCCGCTCAGCTTACTGGAACAGGCCGGGACCTACCCAGGCATCTTGGGAACCTGCGCGGTGAATATCGATAGGGGGACTGCGGGCGTCCAGGTCGAGGGCTTCGGCGCACGACCCATTCGCGTTATCGGTATTGAACTCTGCGATCCAAGCTTCTTCAGTGATGAGCGCTTGTTTTCACAGTTGCAAGCTGCTGATCGTCAAGTCGCCGCCTTGGTGGACCGTCGTAGCAAATCCTCCTACGGATTTGCAGCTAGCCCGGATCAGCTTGCGCAACAGAAGGTTGAACTGAACCAGCGGGACATCCCCATTTTGGGACAGTTCAATTTAGGGACGGATTTCGCCAATGATGGTACGTTGCTGATGAGCCGACGCCTGCATGAGCAGTACTTTCCTTGGCGCTCGCGCGGCGTACAACTCGGCCAGTCGGTGGACATTGGCCTGTTGAGCGTCGTGCAAATGTCTTCAAGCCAGTTGGATGATTTGGCTCGGCGCATTGAGAGCTTGGCACCTGAGAGCATTGATGTACGACGCACGCAACATTTTGTCGATCGAGAAAAGGAATTCTGGGCTAGGGCTACTCCAATTGGTAAGATCTTTTTTATCGGTACGATCATGGGTTTGGTGGTTGGCGCAATTATTTGCTATCAGATCCAGTTTACAGATATCTCAGAGCACATGCCCGAGTTCGCGACGCTGAAGGCAATGGGCTACGGCACAGGCTATTTTTGGAGCGTAGTGCTGTGGCAATCCGTTTATTTAGCCTGCTTGGGATTTGTACCGGGACTAGCCATTTCCTATGTCCTCTATGTTCTGCTGGCCGCATCGAGCGGTTTGCTGATGAGCATGACCTGGGATCGCGTCTTGATGGTATGGTGCTTGACGATGTTGATGTGCATGCTCAGTGGCGGCCTGGCAATTCGAAAACTGTTTAGTACCGACCCGGCCAACCTGTTCTGAACCTGTAGCCTTCGAAGGCGTTCGTCCCAATCGGTAATGATCAACATGAAGAGCCTGGTGTGGTTAGCGGGAATGTGGATAGCCGCCAGCATCCTCGGCGCCCTGATTGCAGACGTCTGGCTGACGCTGCGCTGGCGGGCCGCCGCTGAGTCGGCCTTTCAACGCAGCATTTATGCCAGCCAGATCGTGCTGCAGCATACCGATTGGGAGTTGCCGCTCGAATCCGACTTGCGATGGCAGGACATGGAGCAAAAACTGGATCTAAATATCGTGCCCAGCCCGCAGGATGAGCTTCGCGGATCGGTTCCCCAAGTCAGCTGGAGTCGGGAAACCTCCCAAGGAATTCGCTTGTCGACGTATTTCACTGCCAGCATGCCGAGGCTCTCTGGGCAGCCTAATCAGAACCTGCCCGTCATGGACGCTTTACAGCGCGATGGCAACCCGCGGATCGGTGCCAAGAGTCCTATCGCCTATTCCTTTCGGGTTTCGCGGCAATTGCGCCCCCGCAGCGACCGTTGGCAATGGTTTGTGCTGTGGGCAGTTTCGAATCTACTGGGATGGGCATTTACGGCCTCCGTCTTTCGTTTTCAGAGGCAGCAGGTACAGGCACAGCAGAATCTGCTGCAACCCTGGCTGGAATCTACGCAGAATCTCGAGGGGGGACAACTGGAACAGCCACTCTTACCGTCCTTGCACGAGGATGAATCGCAACTGGTGCCCGCCTTGGCGCTCGTTTCGCAGCGCGTCAATGATGTCGTGGAAGAGCTACAAAGCGCCAAGGATCGCAGTCAACTCGTGTTGGGAAATCTACAGGAGGGCGTATTGGCAGTCGACGATCGCACGCGCATCCTGCTCGCTAATGCGGCCTTGCGCAGGCAACTCGATTTGGGCAATGATCCCTTTTTATATAGACCATTCTTGGAGATCATTCGTATTCCGATTGTCGATCAACTGCTCCAGGCCGTTCTCAATGAGCAGGTTCAGCGCGAGGCGACGTTTGAATTCGGTCAGCCCGTCAAGTCGCTGCGGTTGTTGGCTCGCCCTTTGCCGCTGGGAGACCGGCGTCAGGGCGCGCTATTGACCGTCCGGGATGAGAGCACATTGCGGCGGATCGAATCCATCCGCCGCGACTTTGTGGCCAATGCTTCGCATGAGCTGAAAACCCCACTGGCCGCGATCCGCGCCTACGCCGAGACCCTGCAGATGGGCGCCCTGGATGACCGACCGACGGCGGAGCATTTCATCAGCAATATTATCTCGCAGGCCGATCGCATTCACGCGCTCGTGCAGGGCATGCTGCAGCTATCTAGGGTCCAGGCAGGCACTGCACTACATATCGAGGCCTTTGATACCGCCCAGGCGCTCAAGCCATGTTTGTCGGCGGCAGAGGTCACCGCGCGAGCTAAGGGCATCAGCCTGCAGGTGGACATTGCCGATCCGCTAACGCTCCGCAGCGATCGCGACGGTTTCCAAACGATCGCCAGTAATTTGCTCTCCAATGCGGTCCGCTATACGCCCCCTGGGGGCCAGGTCAGCGTCGCTACTCTGGCCGAGGGAGATTGGTTCGTGCTGCGCGTTTCCGACACGGGGATAGGCATGCACCAGCAGGATCTCGACCGCGTTTTTGAGAGATTTTATCGTGCTGAGAAAGACCGCTCGGTCGATACGGGAGGCACCGGTTTAGGCTTGTCGATCGTCAAGAATTTGGTGCAAGCCTTGGAGGGCAACGTTTCGGCCCACAGCCAGCCCCAGGCGGGCAGTTGCTTTGAAGTTCGCTTGCCTCTCCCAGGTGTTGGAACGGCTGCTTAACGCTCACCAGTGATACCGCGAATTTCTCTGAATCTTCATGTTCATGGCGTGGCCGGACGCCCGGGCAGCCCGTAAAACCTGGGACATTCAATTCCTCCATTAGCTACGAGGCAGCTGGTGCCAGTTGCGGTAGTCCCTCTGGCCCATGGTTGAGCGTTTGAGCGTTGGTCGTGCACTAATTAAAGTTGACTGCATGGCAGTCGACCGATGTGCCGGCGCACGGCTTGCGTGGTATTCGCTCACCGAACGAGAGGCCGCGTGCGAAAGTCAACCGCTACCTTTATGCCTGAAAACTTGATAAAAGAATCACAGGTTGGGAGGCGTATCGACCGGCCATTCGACGAATCTTCGTCGGTCCCGAGTTTTTCTGAGGAAATTGAAGGCATGTCGCGACATCTCAAGCAGGATTTAGAAGAAGCCTATCACCGCCTCCTCGCTTTGTCCGGGCAGGTGGAGGAAATGATCCTGCTGTCGGTCAAGTCGTTGATGGACCGCAATGTGGAAGTGGCCGCACAAGTCATCGCCCTGGATAACGAAATTGATCGTGTCGAGGTCCGCATCGAGGAGGAGTGTCTCAAGATGCTAGCTCTTCATCAACCGGTGGCAGCGGACCTGCGACGGCTGACTACCATGATGAAAGTCAATAATGATCTGGAGAGAATGGCCGATTTGGCTTGCAATGTTGCCGAACGGGCTAGCTGCCTGACCCAGGACTGGAGCTTTGTGGTCCCCGAAATGATTCGTACGATGGCCGACGAAAGCATTGGTATGGTCCGTGACAGCCTGAATGCTTTCGTGAATTTGGATATCGATTTGGCCTATGGCGTTATCCACCGTGATCAAAAGGTGGATGAGTTGAATGTCCAAGTCATTCATGACTTGGTCAAGCAAATGGAGCATAGCGAGTGGGCTGTGCCCGCCTTGCACTGTTTTTCCGCTTCGCGACACCTGGAGCAGATTGCGGATCACGCTACCAATGTGGCCGAAGATGTCATCTACATGGTCAACGGAGTCATCGTTCGTCACCGCCATGCAGAACTTAACAGCAGATGAACTGAATATCGAATGTCGAAGCCGAGAATCTTGATTGTTGAAGACGATCGGGCCTTATCCGATATCCTGTTTTACAACTTACAAAAGGAAGGCTTCAACGTCTTTACGGCCTACGATGGTCGCGAAGGCATCGAACAAGCGCGCTTAAAAGAGCCGGATATCGTCATTTTGGATCTTATGCTGCCGCAGGTCAGCGGCCTGGATGTCTGTCGGCAGCTACGCAAAATGAAGGAAACTCGCGATGCCTGCATCCTGATGCTGACCGCCAAAGGCGAAGATCTGGATCAGATCGGAGGTTTCGAAGCCGGTGCGGACGACTACGTGGTAAAGCCCTACAGCGTCCGCGTCCTGCTCGAACGCATTCGAGCATTGCAGCGTCGCCGGTCAATGGATGAGAATGCCGCCGAAGTCGAGCTTATCGAGCGTCGCGATATCAAACTGGATATTCGCAGCCACAAGGCCTATGCGGCGGGGAGCGAATTGGAATTGACCCGTAGCGAATTCCGCTTGTTGCGGGCGCTCATGGCCGAGCCAGGGCGAGCCTTTGATCGCAGTGAACTGATTGAATCCGCACTGGGCGAAGATACGCTGGTGCTGGAGCGAACCATCGATGTGCATATTCGTGCCATTCGCCGTAAGCTGGAAAATTTGGCCGATGCCATCGAAACGGTAAGGGGCGTCGGCTACCGTTTCAAAGAGTAGCCAGCAATGCATCCCAAAGAGGGCCTATGCTGGACCAGGTATATCTGGCCGCGACACGGCCTGCTTGCTCGCCCAGTTCTTGCCTCAATTGTCCATCCATCGCCATCGATCGCATGGCACTGGCCAGTTCCTCGACCGACTCGGTGGCAACCAGTAGCAGGCAGGCAGGGTCGCTCGACAAGGCATCCATCGCGCTAGTGCAGCGGGTTGCAATAGCCGCCGTTCTTTGGCTCATGGCTTCCAACAAGGCCAGGGGAAAGCCCTCATATCGGCTGGGGAGAACAAAGCAGTCCGCGCTTTGGTATTGAGGCCAGGGATCAGCCAACCAGCCGTGGAAGACGACGCGAGGAATCCGCTGCGCATTGGCCAGCCCCTGCAGTTGCTCGCGCTGCGGCCCATCGCCGATGATGCGTAACTGCCACTCGGGCAACGTTGCGGCCAGCTGACTCCACGCTCGTAGCAAGATGTCGACTCCCTTTTCATGGCTCAAGCGGCCGACATAGAGAAAGCTCCGTTGGCCGGTTTGGAGGGAGCGCGGGGGCGGGGGGTGGTCTGGCGGAGCAATAGCCGGCGGTATGACATGCAGACGATGGCTGGGAATCCACCGCAGCATGGTGTTGGCAATTTCTGCAGTCAGCACCACGCATCCAGCGCAACGCGGATAACTGCGACTCCGCCATGCCTCCCACATGCGGCTTAGACGCTGCTTGGCCGGGTCGCTGTGTTCGGCAATCCACATCGGCGGGCCCAGGTTGCGAGAGGCTTCCAGGGCAACGATATTCATTTGATCCGAAAAGCTGAGCATGAAATCCGGGCCGATCGTCCGCAACAAGTGCCGCAATCGCCGCACTCGTGTCCAATTAGCTTGTACCCCCTGCCATGCACTGGAGCTTGGTTGTTGTAGGTCCAGCCCATGCCGAATAACTGCCTGAGGCAGAAAATACTGGTCGTCGTCAACGGCAGACCAGGTGATGAGGTGTACTTCATGCGCAGCCTCCCACCGCGCGGCCAACTGACTCATCAGTCTCTCAGCGCCTCCGCCGCGGAGTGCATGAATCATTAGGGCAAGCTTGTGGGGCATGGCGAGTTAAATCAGATTGGAGTAGCCTACGAAAAAGCAGCGCCCTACAGCCTGTCAGGATCCAATTCATTCCATTTTATCGATCGAGTGGCATACGCGTGCGGCTGGGCTTTATTACTCTTGGCAGGCAGGTTCCCTCCACGCGGTTTAGATTCTTGCCCTACTTTCCGTATCTTCGAAGCCGTGGCCACGACTGTCAATTGTGGATGAGCTATCCCTCGGTCTACGAACATATTCCATGGCTTGGTTGGCGGATGAGCCATGCGCTCAAGCGGGCGGTCAGGCACAAGCAGCTGCTGGCGGCCCGACTCTTCAAACCCGATTGTATCTATCTGGAGCGAGGTTGTCTTAACGATGACAGCCTAGACCTGGACCTCGCCTTTCGCAAATTGACTCCACGGCTGGTGCTGGACGTAGATGATGGGATTTTCTTGCAGCAGCCCGAGAAGATCGATCGGCTGATCGCCATCAGTGATCATTGCATTGTCAGCAATTCATTCATTGCCGAGTACGTTGGCCAAAGACATGATTTCGTTACGATTGTTCCCACTGCGGTCTCGCTGGAGCGCTACCGCCTGCGGCTGCTCTGCCGGGAACTCGCAGCCGGGAAGCACTGCAGCCGGGAAGCACTGGGCAGCCGGGAAGCACTGGGCAGCCGGGAAGCACTGGGCAGCCGGGAAGCACTGGGCAGCTGGGAACTGGGCAGCCACCGCCTCCGGTGATTGGCTGGATAGGTACCGTGCCTACCATGTCATTCTTGGAGGTCTGTGCGGCGGCCCTGCGGCGTTTGGCGGAAAACTACGATTTTGAATTGCTGGTGGTAGGCCCTAGTCCTGCGCCCTTGGCAGCCATCGATTTGCGCGGCGTGAAGCTCAATTTTCAGACATGGCGGGCGGACCTGGAGATTGAGCATCTGCATCGCATGGATATTGGCCTGATGCCGCTGCCCTCCGGTCAAGCTTGGATGCAGTACAAGGCCGCTACCAAGTTAGTGCAGTATCTATCGGTTGGAATACCTGCCGTAGCCTCGCCCATCGGCGTAAATGGTCAGATATTGGCAGGCAATCGCGTTGGGTTGGCGGCTACCACGTCGGCAGAGTGGCACGACGCACTGGAAATGCTGCTGTGCGATGCCGATCTGAGGGGGCGAATGGGTAGTGCCGGGCGCGAGCTGGTAGTCGGATCCTACAGCATTGAGGCCAATGCTCCCGTGCTGGAAAAAGTCCTGTGTGGCTAGCGGCTTATGGATTCCGTTACCCGCAGCCTGGCTTGTTCTAATCGCTATTGCCCGCAGAAGTAGCCAGAATTCCTGACAACGCGGCAGGCAAATCGCAGCGGAGGTTCGGTCATTTCTGGTGATTGACTAGGCTGGAGAAATATCGTGCACATTTACCCCAGGCCACACGCACTCTTCGCATTCTCGGGATCTTTATGGTTTCACTGCGTTGGCTGGCCATCGTGATGGTCAGCCTCTTGTGCCGCGAGATTGCCGGCTGCGAACCATCGCTGCCCTGGGCGGTCGCCTGGTCGTCAGCCCTGGGATTGTCGTTGGGCTTTGGCCTGCTGGTTAAATCGTTTGCCTTGGCCAGCTTGCGGCAGGATTTGACATCCAGCGTCCAACGCGGCCTGGTCGCCCAGTCCTTTCAACAGCGACGGCGTCTGGCCGAGGTCCTGTGGTGTTTCTTTCTGCCTGCAGCCCTGTTGGCTAGCGGCTGGGCCACTTGGTTCAATCGTCTTGAGCAAGATGGCCTGCCTCGCACGTTGGCGGTGCTGGGTTGTTTTTTGCCGAGTTTATTCTTGGTGTTGCTGGTGGAAGTCACCGCCGCCCAACTCGATGCAATCCTCGATCAGTGCGAGGAAGGCTATCGGACGGATTCTGCCGAGGGCTGGCTGGAGCCATTTCCGGACTCGTCTGCGCTTGGGTGATTTGGCCGGGCTGATGGCCTGCGTTGCGCCTGTGGGGATGATCGCTTTTGTGCGCGACGTGCTACAGGCCTGCCAGTCAATTCCGTGGCTGGCGGAACTAGACCCCTCACTGGCTTGCAACGGTCCTGTCCCTGCTGGGGCTGACCGCTTTGCTGCTCGCCTTTCCACGAATGCTCAGCATTTGGTCGGGTGCAGAACGAATCGTTGAACCTGAACTCAACCAACGCATCCAGATCCACTTGCAGCGCACGGGTGTGCGTGGCGTGGAAGCACTCCTGGTCCCTAGTCATCAACGCTGGGCCGGTGCGGCAATCGTCGGCGCCATCCCGGGCTTTCGGAAATTGTGGCTTGGCGATGCAACCATCGAGCTGTTGAATGATCGGGAACTGGACATGGTCATTTTGCACGAGTTATCGCACGTGCAACGCCGGCATTTCTTGTGGCGCATGCTGCCCATCCTATTTATCGCCTGGCTCGTAGCCTGCGTGTGGGCAGCTGTGCCGGCCATGGTCAGCCACGCAGCTACCCAAGCTGTCGTCCAGCTGGCTTTACTCAGTTTGGCCGGCGGCTTGCTGGTCGCCACCCTGGGGAACCTGGCCAAGCTATGTGAATTCGACGCCGATCGTTATGCCTGCCAGTTAGCCAAACGCAGTTGCGAGTGGTCCGACAGCATCGCGCCCGGTCTTGTACTGGCCAGCGCGCTAGCGCGATTGATTCCTGCGGACTCGCCAGCGGCACTTACGACCTGGCTGCACCCGAGCCTGGCGGACCGCTTAGAGCAATTGATGCTGCAGCCGGGCTAACGGAAAAACCTGGCTACAAACTTTCGCCAGCTGGCTATTCTGCTAACATGTCTAGCTCATTGAAAAGAGGGGGCCATGCGGGGCCATCGCTGGCCGTGGTACGTCCGAGCCTCCATCGTAGCATTGGGAATCGGCGACCAACCGAGTTCGCAATGGATTGGAGAAAGCCGTGAGTCTTCGAAAGGTGAAAGTTGGCAGCTGGGTTATCTATACCAAGGATAAGACCAGTGTATCTCCCGGTAAACGCAGCTAAGGAGATCCTGCCAGCAGAAAAGGGGGACGCCTACAGTTATTTGGTGGATAAGTACTGGATCGTTAAGTCGATCGATGATAACGCTCTCACCTTGGTCACGCGGCGTGGAAAAGAGAATATCGTTCCGCTAGATGATCCGCGTTTGCGACTGCCAAATTGGTGGGAGCTATTGTTTCATCGCGGCCGCTTTCCGCAGCTCGATGTCTCGAGCTGAGCCTTGAACTCTAAATTAAAGTCTAGTGCTTTGTCAGGAATAAAAATTGGGTTAGACATGCGTTGGGAAAAAGGGGTCGGACACGGGTCGGACACCAACAGTGCGAAGCACCCGAAGGGCCGTTCCGGCTTTTGGTGTCCGACCCCTTTTTCCCTTCCTTCCCCAAATGAAATTTGACAAGCACTGGGTAACCATGGACTGGATCTTTCATCCGGCGACCATCGCTGCAGCGGCGCACGAAGTGGCCGTGCTGTCGGTCATGGGACGCGTCATCATGAAGCGTCCGGCGACGGGTGTCGCCCTGGCTTGGCTGTTGATCGTGGCCATGCTGCCAGCCGTTGGCATTCTGCTGTATGTGTTGATCGGCGAGCGGCGGATTGGTAAGCGTCGTTCGCAGCGAATTGCCGATGTGGCCCGCAGCCTGCGTGATTATGGTGACGTCTCGGATCGCAAGCGTCTGGCAGATGTGGATTGGTCGCGCCATCCGCCAGCTGCCCGCGGGCTAGATCAACTGGGCAGGTCGATGGTCGGCAGTCCCACCGTGTGTGGCAGCCGTTTTGAAATGTTTTCGGATACTGAGGCCATGCTGTCGGCCATTGCCCAGGATGTCGATGGGGCCCAAAAAAGCGTGCTGATGGAGTTTTATATTTGGAGTTCTGGCGGTGCTGCCGACACGGTTTTGGAGGCCCTGATTCGGGCGGCCGGACGCGGCGTGCGATGCATGGTGCTGATCGATGCTCTCGGTGCCAGGTCGTGGTGGAAAAGCAAGCAGCCCAACCGACTGCGCGACGCGGGCGTCGAAGTTCGGCAGGCTTTGCCCGTTGGGCTGCTCAAGACGTTTGTGGGACGCACCGATCTACGCCTCCATCGAAAGATCCTGGTCATCGATGGTCAGACGGCCTGGACAGGCAGCATGAATCTCGTCGACCCGCGGTTCTTCAAGCAAGATTCAGGGGTGGGGCAATGGGTTGATGCTATGGTTCGTGTGCAGGGGACGGTGGTGGCACCGCTGGCCGCGACGATGCTCGGCGATTGGTCGCTGGAGAGCGGCGAGCCCGTCACGCACTTGGCGGAAAAGGCATCGGTGGGGTTGGTGGAGCCCAATGGCACGGTGGATATGCAGGTAATTCCCTCTGGCCCGGGTGAAACGGCAGATGGCTTGCTGCAAATGCTGCTAGGGTTGATCAATTCGGCACAAAGTGAGTTGTTGATGACCACTCCCTACTTTGTACCCGACGAGTCCCTGTTGCGTGCCGTTCGCGGAGCCGCCGGCCGCGGTGTACGCGTGGCGCTTATCATGCCGGAGCGAGTTGACTCGCTGATGACACGCTATGCGGCGCGTTCGTATTACGATGAATTGCTCGACATCGGCGTGGAAATGTATTTGTATCGAGGAGGCCTCCTGCATACGAAGTCGATCATGGTGGATGGCACGATGTCCATGTTTGGTACGGTCAATCTGGACATGCGCAGCCTGTGGCTTAATTACGAGGTGGCCCTTTTCGTCTACGATGCCGACTTTGCACAGCAGTTGCGACGGTTGCAGCAGGGCTACATCGACGATGCAGATCGCATCCAGCAAGATCAATGGTCCAAGCGGTCTTTGGGCCAGCGGTTTCTGGAAAATGCATTTCGATTGCTCAGCCCGCTGTTGTAGTCCCGCAACCCCCATGCAATTAATGGCTCTGGCACAGGGCTACATCTTTTTCAATCTGAGCCCGCAATTCATCCAACGAGAGGAATTTGCGAATTCCGCGTATCCACGTCTTCAGGCGACAGGCCAATCGCTGACCATACAATCTGCCCTCCCAGCCGATGATGTGCACCTCGACTTTGGGGTGCAGGTCGTCGAAGGTTGGCGTCGGCCCGATATTGACAGCTGCAGGGTATTCCTGACCGTCGAGCCCTACCCGGGCTGAGTAGACACCGTGAGCGGGAATCACCGTCTGTATTTCCGTCAGATTGGCAGTTGGGAATCCCAGTTCGCGACCGCGCTGCGAACCGCTTGTCACCATTCCACACAATTCAAAATCCTGCGTCAGCAGTTGATTTGCCGAACCCACATCGCCATTCGCTAGCAGTCCACGAATACGCGTACTGGATATCATGCCATCAGCGTCGGCCACAGTTCGAGCCAAGCGGAAATCCATCTCCTGCGACGAACACAACTCTTTCAACAACTTAACATCACCAGTGCGGTCGCGGCCGAAGCGAAAGTTGGGGCCTTCGACCATGGCGCGAGCCTGCAGTCGGCCAACAAGGACCTGCTCGAAAAATTCGAACTGGCGACAATGACAACAGTCGCTTGTCGGTGGGATAGGCAATCAACCCATCGACCCCCAAGGCTGACAACAGTTCGAAGCGCCGCTGTATCGTTGTCAGTGGCAGCGACAACCGTCGCTCGGGCTGTAGAATGGCTTGCGGTGGAGGATCAAAGGTCAGCACGATGGCCGGCCCGCCGACGGAGGCTGCAGCCTCAACTAGGTCCGAAATCAGCTGCGCATGTCCGCGATGAACTCCGTCAAAGTTTCCGACGGCAAGAGCCCCCGAAAGCAATGCATTGGGGATCTGATCGAGATTAGTAAGCAACTGTGCCATCGCGTCGCCGAAATGATCGCCGATAGGTTTCAGACTCTTCGCTCACTAGCCGTGCATGCCAGCTAGGGTTCAGTCGAGATGCGGTATACGAATCCCAATTCTCAGCAACTGAGGGATCAGTATTTGGGAGCCGCATGCCACTGCTCAAAGGCCAGCTTGATCCGCTCACGAGTCAAGAAATATAGCATGGCTATCGGAAAGATGAGGCCAACAGCAGACCCCACTAGCCCACCGATCGCACCCGCAATGCCAGCGATGCGTTCGGGGCCTTCACCCCCAGCCCGCATAACGGGTAGCAGCACGAATTGAAACGTCATAAAGGTGGAAACGACCGTCATGATTATGGTGTACCAGGCATAACTGATGCCAAGGGTGCGGCCCAACTTCCACATGTTCAATAGACCAATGCCGACAACGATCAAGAGAAGCGATACCACTATCCCCAAACCGGTTGAGATCCATAGAAAGGTTCGATAAGCCTCGCTTTGATTCATGGCCTCCAATATGGGATTTTTCATCCCCTGGGCATCCTGCACCCCGAGCATCATCACCAGCGACAGGATGGTGCCAAAGAAGCCCATGATTCCAAAGGCCAACGACAGCACACCCAGTACCGTGACCGAGGTAGGCCGTACGCCAGTCGTCGGTGCGGACTGGACGGGAGGCTGGCTGGGGGGGTCATAGGGTGAGTTGGACATGGTTGTTTTCCCTTGGCTAGCCGGGGACGAAAGAGCAGTATTCTACTATCTGCTTCGCATTTCAGGTATAGCGCAAAAGCGTGTCGCGAGGACTTGGGACTTGGGCTGATGCGTGTTCAACAACCATTCCGCGGGCTTTCAGATCAATAGGTCATGCAGGACTTTGCCGGCCGCGATGCGATGGGGGCGATCCTCGCGGTCTGGCAGGCTGGACTGGGTGGGCAGCCCCATGCGCTGCAAAATCGTCGTAGCAAAGTCCTGGGGAGTCACGGGATCGGCAATTGGGTAGGCAGCTTGCCGCATCGCTGGCTCCATAGACAATTCCCGGACGAATGCCGCCACCGGCCAGCAGTCCGCTATAGCAGAAGGGCCAATGCTCGCGTCCCGCATTGGCCTGGGTGATTTGCGGCTTGCGTCCGAATTCACCTACCCAGGCCACAATGGTCTCTTCGAGCAGGCCGCGATCCTGCAAGTCCTGGAGCAAGGCGGAGAGGGCCATATCCGCCGGTGGAATCAAATCATTCTTAAGGCGATTGAAGTTATCGCCGTGCGTGTCCCAAAAATTCTTGCCATCGTTGTGCCAGTTCACCGAAACCAATCGCACGCCGTGCTCGACCAGCCTGCGAGCCATGAGCACGCACTGTCCGTGGAGATTTCGACCGTAGCGCTCGCGAGTTGATTCCGATTCCTGCGACAGGTCAAAGGCCCGCCGAACTTCAGCCGAGCTGAGCAACTCGACGGCTCGCCGTTGATGCGATTGGTAGCTTTCCGCATTTGCCGCCCGTTGGAGATCGGCCCGCTGCGCGTCGAGTTCTTTCAGCAGCTCCAGCCGCGATTGCATGCGTTCCAAGCCCATATCCGCCGGCAAGGTTAATCCCGGCGGATGCCAGCCGGGATCATTGAGGTCTCCGCCCAGCAGCATGCCATCGTAGGCAGGCCCTAGCCAGCCGCCATGTTGGCCTGGGGCTTCACCACCTGGTGCCGCCGGATGCAAGGCTTTCCAGGGCATGGCCACAAAGGCGGGGATGCCTGATGCACTTGGCCGAAGCTTGGATATAAGCGAGCCCAGATGCGGTGAATCCTTGGGGCTCGGCGGATCTGCATCGCTCTTCAGTACCGGCGCGAGCTGACCGGTTAACGTGGCGTGACCACTGGAGAGATGTGCGGGATCGTCATGCGTCAGCGACCGAATAATGGCCAGCTGGTCGGTGTATTGCGCCAGCCGACTGAAGTGCTCGCAGATTTGAATGCCAGGTACTTTGGTCGCTATGGGATTGAACTGGCCGCGAACCTCCGCTGGGGCATTGGGTTTGAGGTCAAAGGTATCCAGTTGGCTGGGGCCACCCCACATGAATAGGAAAATACATGCCTTGGCACGTTTAGCTGGCAGCCGTAGACCGACTTGCTCAGCCAGAGCTAAGCGCGCCTCGATATCTCCCAAGCCGAGTCCCAACGCAGCCAGCGATCCTGCTTGCAACAGGCTTCGTCGCGAACCGCGGGCCGCGCGGCGAAAATCACGACAGCCAAGCATTCGTTCAGGCGTAAAGAGGGACATGGCAACCTTTTGAATACGGGGACAGCTGGAGCGCCATAGACCATGGCGTCGACGACATCCAAGCTGTATGCCAATTTCAGCCTAAAACCAGTACCGAAATAGCAGCCAAGGGCAGGGGGGAGGGTTAGGTGGGATGCTCGATTATAACCCAACCCGAACTTGGGCAACACTCGTGTACAGTCACTCCGATGCCAGTCGCTCCGAAGCCACTTCCTAGCCCGGCGCACCGCAAGATGGTGTCCCGGCAGCCGAAAGGCGATTTACCTTGAAAACCTGGCTCGGGCGGCCACGCAAGTTGCGAATGGCTTACAATTGCACAAAAGCATCGCAGGTACGGCTCAGCATTCTTGTTCACCATCAACATGCGAGGCTACAAGAAACAAGAAAGGCAATTCAAAAAATGGCAACACCGCCCCGCTTTATCATGATCGGTGGCTTTCTGGGCGCTGGGAAGACGACCACCATCGCTCGCCTGGCCTCGCATTTTCAAGAGCAGGGCAAAAATGTGGCCATCGTGACCAACGACCAGGCGACGGACTTGGTCGATACGCTGCTGTTGCGATCGCAGGGCTACAGCGTGGGTGAGGTCGCCGGCTCGTGTTTCTGCTGCAACTTTGATGGTTTGACGGGCACGGTCGAATCGCTGAGCGACGATCAGCGACCGGACATCGTATTGGCAGAACCGGTGGGGAGTTGCACGGATTTAGTGGCAACCGTGATTCGACCGCTGGAACAGATCTACGATCAGCCATTCGATATTGCTCCCTATGGAGTCATTATCAAGCCAAGTCATGGCAGCAAGATTCTCGGCGGCCATGGACAACGCGGCTTCTCACCCAAGGCCGAATATATTTTTCGCAAGCAGATCGAAGAAGCTGACTTTGTGATTCTGAACCGTATCGATGAACTCACGCGGGATGAGATCGATAGCTTGGCAGTGCTGCTGTCGGAGCAGTATCCAGACATTCCTGTGGTGCACACGTCCGCCAAGAGTGGAGTTGGATTCCCCGAGCTATGCGAGATTCTCGACCGGCCAGGTTTTTCTGGACAGCGCGTGATGGAAGTCGATTACGACATCTACGCCGAGGGCGAGGCCGAGCTGGGTTGGCTGAATTGCCAAACAAAATTAAGTTCCGATCAGCCTTTCTCCCTGGATGATTTCTTGATGCGGCTCGTCAACCGCATGCACGGCGACTTGCTGGCCAGTGCTGCTGAGGTTGCCCACTTGAAAGTGATCGGCATGGCGGAGGGTGTCTATGCGGTGTGTAATCTCGTTAGTTCCGAGGACAAACCCGTCCTGTCTCTGCCCTCTAGGTGGCAGGGGCGTGAGATCGATTTAGTCGTTAATGCCCGCGTGGCCACTGCTCCGGAGGATCTCGAGGAGCTGGTGCGATTGGCCATTGCCGAGGAATCCGCGGGCGTAGGTGCACGGCCGCAAATTCAAGCCTTGCAGTGCTTTCGTCCGGGCCGACCCGTTCCCACCCATCGATTGCAAAGTTAAATCCGTATCGAGTTGGGAAGGGAAAAAGGGGGCGGACACCAAAAGCCGGAACGGCCCTGCGGGTGCTTCGCACTTTTGGTGTCCGCCCCCTTTTTCCCAACGCATGTCTAACCCAATTTTTATTCTCGACAAAGCCTTAGCCGAGTATTTCGCGTTTGCGATCGATATAGTCCCACACCACGAAGCGGTCGAGATCTTTGCCGGCCGTGAAAAAGACGCGACCGGTGGTGTTTTCGGCTAAGCGGTAGGCGAATCGAATATCTTCTTCCGACTGCGACCAGCTGGGCACCAAGAAAATATTGATGGTGATATTTTCGCGCTGGCAAAGGGCCGCCTCTCGCATGGTGGCTCGCTCCGTTTGCGCGTCGGGTGGATACAGCATGTACAGCATGGAGTCTTCAAAATGGGCAGTGGGCAGGCCGTCGGTGATGAGGATCACCTGTTTGTTGGGAGTATCGACAGTGGCTAGATTCTGTCTGGCCAAGCGCAGCGCGTGCTGGATGTTGGTAAAGTGGGGGTGGATCTGCTGCTCGCTGATGTCGTCCCGACTCATATCCGCCCGCAGCCGCACCCACGGGTCGTGGATGGTAACGGGCTTGGGCATCAGTTCGATGATCTCACCTGCCTTGCAGAGTTTGGCGAAGGTATACATTTCGATGAAGCGCAGGAAATCGCCTGGGTACTCGCTGCTGATCAGCCCCTGGAGGGCCAGGGCCATCCGCTTGACGTTGATGTACTGGCCCTCGTAGCGCATCGAACCGCTCATGTCCATGATGACCACCGTGCCACACTTGGGAGAATTTCGCGTGCGATGGATTTCGATGTCCGCGGACTTCAAGTCGCACTGGCTGTGCAGTTGGATCGCGGAGCAATGCATTGATGACCGTCTGCGTAGTGTCCATATTGGCCAAGCTATCGCCGAACTCAAAAGGCTTTGTCTGCGGCAGTTCGACGCTGCCTTCACCCACGATGCGGCCATGATGGCGGCCCGAGCGACCGGGCTGCAGCTTGGAGAAAATTCGGTCGAGCAGGCGACCCTGGAATATCTTGTAGGCCTGCGGTGTCAGCTTGAAAGCCCCGCTGGCATCGCGATCGAGCCCCTGTCGTTCGGCCAGCTCGCGCACCATGTTCTCGACCTGTTGACGCAATTCCTCGAGGCTGGCCATGTCTTGCGTGGAAGCAAATTCTCCCAGCTTTTCCATGTCGATCACGCCAATCTTCGCTGTTCGCGCAGCCTCTTCGAGTTGCTTGAGCAATTCATCGATGGCCTCGAGCTCCTCCTTGATCTCCAAGGCTTGCGGAATGGTCATGCCCTCCGAGCCGGTGAATGCGTACTTGGCGGCCAGCTCCTCAATCTGGTAGAGATTTCCCAAGTCCTCGATCAGGCCCACCAGTTGTCCGGCAAAACGATCGGTGTCGTCGCCGACCTGATAATACAGTCGTTCCAACAGATAAATTTGGCGTTGGCTGATGGCTTGCTTGAGAACGCCTCGCAGTGGGCCTGGCGGATCGACGCGTTTGGCGCTCTTGTCGAAAGCCTGCTTGGCTTTCTTTTCGACGGAGTCGGTTTCATATCTCTCCAAGATTTTTCGTCGCCGTTCTTCCAACAGGGCCTTCAGGAAATCGATGCTTGGCCCCAGTCCAGCAATCTGGCTGGGATCGAGTTCGATTGCTCGGCCAGCTCTTCTTCGGTCAGTTGGCGATAGCTGCCATACATCAGTGCATGTTCGAAGGCCGGCGAAACCAGGTCCGGGGGCGGTTGCGTGGGGCTGGGGAATTTACCCGGATCATACTTTTGATAGGTGTGAACCACTCCCCCCAGGGATGACTTGCGCGAGACGGAATGCGTTGGTTTATGTGCCATGCTTAGACTTCGTAACTGACTTTGCCATGCTTCTGTGAACGGCTGATTTGATCGCGCGAGTAGAGTCCGGCCAGCACGAACTCGACGCAAGCTGCCCGCACGGCCGCGCACTCGCTGGCGTTGACTTCAAACGCCTTGTCCCAAGCTGGCGGGGCCACTTGCAGACGCTCGGCGTAGGCTTGGCTGGGGAGCATGTCGCCAACTTCGATCCGCACGCCCTTCTTGAAAATCTCAGCGATTTCGCCCAAGCCATATTCCTCGACGTACTGCTGGAAAACGACCTTGATGGCTTCGGCGGTAATGGCATCCAATACCTGCCGCTCTGACATTTGATGGCTGCCCATCAGGTCCAGTTCGAGCTTGCCCAGCGAAGAAGAATACAAGATGTCCCAGGTCGCTAATGCGTGGTACCGCGGGCGATTCTCCCAGCACGATAGCCCGCTGGCGAGCACTGGCTACCATGGCGCGATAGTTCGCCAGACTGAAACGGGCCGAAACTCCGGAGGCTTGATCGACGTACTTGCTCTTGCGCGCCTGACGCGTGATTTCTTCGATGATCTCAGCCATGAAGTAGGGGACCTGCACGGGATAGGCTCCGGCCAGCTCGTCGCGAGCTTCCTGCTGTGTGATTTCGATCCCCAGCTCGCGCTCACGCGGATAGTGGGTTTGGATGCTCGAGCCGATGCGGTCCTTGAGTTGCGGAATGACCTTGCCACTGCGGTTGTAGGTGCTGGGATTGGCCGAGAAGAGAATCACGATGTCCAAATCGAAGCGGATGGGATAGCCGCGAATCTGCACGTCCCGCTCCTCCAGGATGTTGAACAAACCGACCTGCACCAATTCGTCGAGCTCAGGCAGTTCGTTCATGGCGAAAATTCCTCGGTGCATGCGGGGAATCAGTCCAAAGTGCAGGGCCTCCTCGGTACCCATGCTGACACCGCCGGTCAATTTCGAAGGATCGATCTCACCGATGATGTCGGCAAACTTGGTGCCCGGACTGAGTCGCTCCGCGTAACGCTCTTCGCGCGGCCACCAGGCAATGGGGACATCGTGGTCCGCATGTTCTGCCAGGAATCGTTTGGCGAGTGTAGTCACCGGTTTCAAGGGGTCCTCATGAATCGGCGCGCCAGGAATGTCCAGGTAGGGAATCGCGTCATCCAAGAATCGAACCAGCGATCGCATCAGACGACTCTTGGCCTGGCCTTTCTCTCCCAAGAAAAGCATGTCGTGACCAGCCAACAAGGCGATGTTGATCTCCGGAATGACCGTGTCTTCGTAGCCCACAATGCCAGGGAACAACTCTTCGTCACCCGCAAGGTAACGCGTGAAGTTCTCTCGGATCTCTTGCTTGACGGTCCGGGACTGCCAACCGCTCTCGCGGAGTTGGGCCAGAGTACAGGGGCGGGCTTGCGTAGTAGTGCTCATACTGCATCTAAGTCAAAAAGGGGTGGAGCCGAAGATCTGCCAAACGAGAGTTTGAATGGCTACCGCCGGAATTCATGCTATCCACAAGCGGCTAATTGGCTGACGCGACATTATACGGACCAGAACACCGGTACCCAGATTTTGCACAAAATTGCCGGCTATGTGCAAACGATATGCGGTGGTTGAAAGCTTTGCGAACTCTGATCGAGAGAATTTCAACCCGCCTTGGACAGTCTGTAATTCATCACTCGACGGGCGAAGCAGGGGACTTAACCAACTCGTTCCCTCGTTCACCCGCCGAGTGACGAAAAATTCTGGAAAAATGCTCAAAGCGCAATTTCAGAAGCTTCGCTTCGGCTCACGACAGACCATCGATTAGGCTCTGCAGCTAGACACTCAAGAGCACGAGGCTGGTCGCCACACCGCACACAAGGGCCATCAACAGACTGCCTGCAATAGCTCCGACTCGCCGACTGGCTTCCGCCTTGAGTAACAATTGTTGCACGATTTCTTGCTTGGCTTCACGCAATTGAACTTCATCGCTTGCCGAACATTCGGCTGCTTCTGCCCGAACCAATGACTGGTGTAAAAGTGGGCGGCGGGCCTGCTGCTGGCGATCTATGTCGGAGTCGCCAAACAGGCTCAGCTGGATGCGCTCCATGGGTCGTTGACGTCGCCGTGGGTCCAGCAGCCGATAAGTGCTGGTCGCCAGGTCACACAGCATGGCGTCGCGCTGGTCGGGCTCCTTGGCCGCAGCCAACTGAATCCGTGCAGCGGTTTCAGCCGCGGCTTGTCGAATAACCTCAACCCGCGACTCGCGAGCATTCAAACCCAGCAATGCAAAGTCGAAGCCCATCGAACGCAGGCTGGTTGCGGGTTTGGTTGGTTGAAGTTTGAGTGTTGCGGGCATGGTTGTCACAACTGAGAGATTCGCAGGGGGGTCGATACGCTGACTAAGTTGCCGCGACGACACCCGCCTACTGTATGGGCTCAAGAAAAAATTGATTTAAGGTGTGAAAAACATGGCTTTGGCAAACGGAGGCCTGCCGAGGTGGGGTCAGGAAGTGTCTCGACTTCCCTCTACCACACTGTATTCGGCAGAATAGGCCTGAATATGGGGCGCGAACAGGGCATTTTGTACGCCATTTTGGGGCACAAACACCTGACAAACGGAATGCAAGCCAATACCGGTTACGCTTGAAACGTTGTGTGCGATCTAAAGGGCAAAAAGCTACCCTCCAGCACTTGCGGAATTTCCCTGCATTTTCCTAAATGCGATTCCCAAGTTACGACAACAGAAGTGCGACAGTGGTTCCCCGAAAGTGGCAAAAACCTTAGTTTTCGCCAACCATCGCCGCAATCGCCAAAAAATGACAGCGTCTAAAGAGGTGGGGCAGCATCCATCCGTCCATCCGGATGAACGAATGGATGTCGAGGCCGATGATTCCATCGTTCGTGAGCTTGGCGGCTATTTGGCGCTCACTAGGACGCTTTCCCTAACAAAATAAGGGTTATCAATCACCAGCGGCTGGGCCGGGGAAATGTGGACGACCGAGGGAGCCGCAACAACCTCTCCACCTGGCTGACAGCAATAGGGGTTATCAATGGTGGTTGGTTCGCGCTCTACGTGGGGGCGAGGTGTGTAGGCTGCGTTGCCCTGCAATTGTGGCCATGCGGCAAAGGGGCTCGCCCCATAAGGACGCGTGAATCGCTGCCCGTAATACACCGGAGGGTGCAGATGAGAAATAGGGCATTTGCATGTTGTTGTAGGTGGGAACGCCCATGTTGTAGAATCCGCCGCCGTACCCGAACATATAGGCGAGAGCCAGACCGTTGTCGGCCTTGGCGGGAGTGGCCAAAGCCAGGCCAAGTAGGCAGGGGATGAGAAGTTTGGCAATTTTCATGGTGCGGTTTCCTTGCTGGTCGTGGACGGTGAAAATCGGATCAAGGCAGCCGCTGCCTGGGCAGCAACCGATTGATTCCGCTTGGATAAAGCGGTGGCGATAAGTTCCACGCTAATTCGATTGATGTTCGCGTCAACAGGTACTTCAGCTCAAAACCCTGGGGAATGTGGCTTGGTGCGGTGGGTAGGGATGGTAGTGATTGGAGCGGCGATAGGCCTTTGAAGGAATTTACCGAGCAGCTGAAACGGCAGGCGGAAGCCTTGGGATTTGTTCTCAACGGAGTGGCTTTGGCGGCAATGCCCGGCAGGCTGCAGCAATTCCACGCATGGTTGGACTCGGGCCAGGCGGCCGAAATGCACTATTTCGAGGATCGGCGTCAGGCCTATCAACACCCCGAACATGTGTTGGATGGCTGCAAGAGTCTGCTGATGTTGGGACTGCCCTACCTGACTCAGCCCCAGCAGAAATCGCGTTCCGAAGCACAGCCCGGGCGCGGGCTGGTCGCCCGCTATGCGCAGGGTGGCGCGGACTACCATGACGTTATTTACAGCCGCCTGAAGGAGTTGATCCAGTGGACCCGCGCGGCATCCCCACGCCAAACTGCGGGGGGTAGTCGACACTGCGCCCTTGCTGGAGCGCGAGTTGGCTGAGCTGGCTGGCCTGGGCTGGGTCGGCAAGAATACGCTGCTCTTAAACCAACGCTGGGGCAGCTATTTCTTTCTGGCCGCATTGCTGACCGACTTGGATCTATCTCCAGACGAGCCCTCTACCAGAGGGCATTGTGGTACTTGCACCGCCTGCCTCGACGCCTGTCCCACACAAGCTTTCCCCACGGCCTATGTGCTCGACGCCCGGCGCTGTATCAGCTACCTGACGATCGAACATCGTAGCGAGATTGCCGACGATCTGGCCGGGCAGATGGGTGGCTGGGCGTTCGGCTGCGATATTTGCCAAGAGGTCTGCCCGTGGAACCGCAAATCAGCACTTGCCAGTGAAGTCCCATTTGAGCCCCAAGAAGATTTTAAATCGCTAGACATTCTGCAAATTCTGGCGATGAACGAGACCGATTTTCGCAATCGCTTTCGGCGAACTCCCCTGTGGCGACCCAGGCGGCGCGGCGTGTTGCGCAATGCGATACTGATTGCCGGACAGCAGGCTATGGTCTCAGCTGTACCGCTGTTGCGGGAGCTGGCATCGGATCCGGAGCCCTTGATTCGTGGAGCGGCCGCCTGGGCTCTCGAACGCTTGAAGGCATCCGCATCAGCCTAGCCGTATGGCACAGCGAATCAGGCCCAGCTTCCACTGGCCGCGGATCACTTGACCTTGGACCAATCCTTGCGCTGCCGACTGCTGGGAATTCCCAGTTTCTTGCGGTACTTGGTTATGGTTCGTCGGGCCACGTTGAGCCCCAGTTTGGACAGTTCCTGCACCAAGTCATCATCGCTGTAGGGCTTCTGCTTGTCTTCCTTATCGATCAATTCCGTTAACCGTAAACGGATGGTTTCCCAGGCGATATCCTCGCCGTCGTCACTGCGCGTGCCATGCACAAAAAAGCGTTTGAGCGGAAAGATGCCGCGCGGAGTTTGAATCCATTTGTCGTCCACGGCCCGGCTGATGGTGGTCACATGCACGCCCACTTCGTCAGCAATCTGCTGCATTTTGAGTGGCTCGATGAATTCTGGACCATCATCCAAGAACTTGCGCTGGTAATCGACAATCGCTTGCGACACTTTCTTGACGGTGCTTCGCCGTTGTTGAATGGCCTCAATAAGCCAATTGGCGGACTCGATCTTGCGGCGAATGAACTCTTTTTCTTCCTGGGTGGCTTTGGGGTCTGCCAATCGCGAGCGATAGTAATCGCTGATTCGCAGGGAGGGAATGCGATCATCCTCCAGCTTGACGATATAGCGCCCGGTCTCGTCGGGTTCCACCGACACATCGGGAGACACGATGGGCACATGCGTTTCCAGAAAGGCAGCCCCGGGCTTGGGGTTCAGATGATGGAAATCCAGCTTGGCTTGCTGGATCTGCTCGATGGTCAGTCCAGTCTTCTTTTCGATCAGGGGCAGGCGATTCTCCGCCAAATCCTCGAGATGGTTTTCGATCAATATCTTGAGGGCTTCGAAGTGCTCCAATTCAGGCTTCAGCTGATTCAGCAGGCACTCGCTGAGCGTACGAGCGGCAATACCAGGGGGATCCAGGGACTGGACAATACTCAAAGCCTGTTCGGCTTTTTCCAAGTCGGCGTCGGTGTACTCCGCCGGCAACATGTCTCGCAAGCTGGTCTTGAAGTAACCACCGTTTCTGGCGTCAAGCGTCGAAATAATGCGTTCGGCGATGCTCTCGACCTCACTGTCGATATCCATTTCGTCCAGTTGATGCATCAAGAAATCGTTGAGCGACTCGGGGCGTTCGAGCGCATTGGCCATCAAATCGTGCTGGCGATCCTGAGCCTCTTGGGTGCGATTGGCCGATGTTCGAAAGTCATCGAAATTCTGCGGCATGTCGCTGTCCATGTTGGCCAGCCGCTCGAAGTCCTCCGAATTGGACTGATCGTCCTGCACCACCAGCTCTCGCTCGTCTTCGGTGGGCTTGTTGGGATCCTCGGCTTCTTCGTTCTCGCCTGAGGGAAGGGCCTCCTCCTCGTCCTGCACCTCAAGCATTGGGTTCTCGTTCATTTCCTGCTCGACGCGCTCTTGCAGGGCCAGCACCGGTAGCTGCAGGATTTCCATCGACTGGATCATTTTCGGCGCCAGTTTCTGCGTCTGCAGCTGGCGGGTTTCCATTCCAAATGAAAGTCGCATTGCATCAAACCTTGATTGAAAAGGGTGCCTGTCCGCGTGCTCCAAGCTCGAAGCGCGGCGATCAATTTTATCACTAAAACCTGCGGCAGGGGCGAGATTCGCACAGAAAGGCACGGAATTTGCTTTCCAGCCAGTCGCTTTGCGAGGGGCCGTCAGGCCCCCCTCGGCCTCTTGGCCACAGAGTCTGAAGGCGTTGGGTCGCCGAGGAGGGGCGCAACACGGCGTCGAGTCGGGTTACATTTTTTGGCGTCCAGAGATGGCGTCCGCCAAGATTTCTTTGTTGGTGTATTCCAGCGCACTACCCGTGGTAATACCTCGGGCAAGACGGGTGACCTGAATGGGAAACTCGGCCAGCTGGTTGGTGATGTACAGGGCTGATCCATCGCCCTCGAGCGTTGGGTTCGTGGCCATGATAATCTCGCTGAAGTTTCCCCGACGCACCCGTTCCACCAGCGGATCAATAGTCAGCTGATCAGGTCCGACTCCCTCAAGCGGTGCAATTCGTCCCAGCAGCACATGATACAGGCCACGGTAAACCCCGGCCTGTTCCAGCGCCATTAGATCCCGTGGCTGTTCGACGACGCACAATTGACTACTGTCGCGTGAGGGGTCGCTACAGATCGCGCACAAGTGGCTTTCGGCCAGGTTGAAGCACACGCTGCAGTAGCAAACATTTTCGCGCACGTCGCGAATGGCTGTGGCCAAGGCCAGCGCCTCGCCCTTGCTGACACGCAGCAAGTGATAGGCTAATCGCTCGGCGGACTTGCGGCCTACGCCAGGCAGCCTCCCCAGTTGTGCGATCAGATGGTTTACAGAGTTGGATGTCTCAGTCATCGCAGACTACGGCAACTAAAAATTGGCGAGGGCTTCGTCGAGCCCCGGCAAGTTAATACCACCGGTTGCCTCGCGCATTTTCTCGAGGTGCAGGACTCTCACCTTGGCGAGTGCTTCGTTGAGAGCCGCTGGAATCAACTCTTCCAGCAATTCGGTGTCGCCACGTTCCACCAGTTGCGGTGAAATATGCAAGCGGCGAACTTCACCGATACCCGACACATCAACTCGAATCAGATCGCCGCCCGCAGTCCCGCTGACGACTTCTGCGGCCAGGCTTTCGCGGATCTCCTTTACCTTTTCGCCCATGGAGCTCGCGCTTTTGAGTACCTGCGCCAATCCGGTCAAATTCTTGAACATTTAATTCCCTAGTCTTCAAAACTGCGGGTCGCCGAAACGCTCCGCGTACAAGGATTCGTAAATTATGACATAGTTTGATGATCAGGTGCAGGCTGTGCTCTGGCAGGCGGCGTGCCCGGAGACGAATCGACGCGGATGATTTCGCCGCCAAGAATCTCACACACCTGTTTGATATAGGGGTCGTTGGCAATCTCCCTGATTTTCTGCGCACGGAGAGCCGCTTGGGGTGCTGCCATGGCAGGCTTGGCTACCTCGCCGGGCTGGAGCGCAAAACTCAATTGAATTTCACGGCCTATGGTTTCACGCAGCGCATTTTGCAGTTCGGTACGGCGGGCCATGGGTTCGCAATACTCCAGCGACTTTTGCCCAGAAGCTGAAAACTGGATCGTCCAACGGTCGCTGCCCTGCGGTTCAACCGCCACTGCCAAACTAGCGTAATCCGCCAGCATGCCATCGATGGTGGCCACCGCCCGCTGCCAATCGGCCAGGGCTTGCGACGAAGGCATAGCCGTATGCCTGGCTGAAAACTCCTGTGCTCGCCCGCCTGCTGGTGATTGCGTCGATGGGGAAGCAGCAGCCGAGGCGTCTGCGACGACGCGCGCCGCGCCTCGGCCGGCTGACGACACCGAGGAGTTGGGAGCATTGGCCCCGACTCGAATCGCTCGGTCTGCCCCTGTGCCGTCTTTAATGGCTGTGCCCCCTGGGCTCAGGGCTGCCGGGCTCAGGGCTGTGTCCCCACTGGGCTCAGGGCTGTGTCCCCTACTGGGCTCAGGGCTGTGTCCCCTACTGGGCTCAGGGCTGTGTCCCCTGCTGGCCGAGCTCATCGCTGGCGGGATGGTTGGGGGTTCCGCCCGGGAAATAGGTGGGCTGGCCATGGAAACGCCGGTCGTTTGGGCATTGGACACGCCACTCGACGCGGGCTGCAGCTTCCCGCCAGCTCGCTCCATGGCTGTGCGAAGATGGGGGGCAGGCAGGCCTGATGTCCCGGTCAATTGCCGATCAGCGAGCTCAGCCGGATTCAGCTCAGCGTTTTTTTTTTCACCCGCAGAAGCTGGCCGTCGTGCCGAGGACGAGTGGGTCAGCCCTTGCTGGACTGCTTCGATCATGGCTGGGATCGAGGCCAATTGCTCGAGCTGGCAGATCTGCACCAGCGCCACCTCGAGCAAGGTGGTGGCCGACACGCTGCTCCGCATGCGGACCAGCGATTCGTCAAGCAGCTGGATAGCAGACAAGATGCTCTGCAATCCCCAACGCCCCGCCAATTCGAGCAATTGAGAGTGGCTCATGGGGTTGGCCAGTTTGAGCAATTGAGGGCCACCTCCCACGCCAACCGCCATCAGATCGCGGAGGTAGTTGAGCAGTTGTTCGGTCAGTTGCCCTGGGTCGGCGCCTGCTCGCATGGCTTGGTCGACCAATTCGATTGCAGCCAGGGCATCGGCCTCGCACAGGCAACCCACGATTGCCAACAACTGCCCTTCGTCTGCGATCCCCAATAGGGCATGGACCTGTTCGACGCTAATTGTCTCGCTCGCAAAACTCATAACCTGCTCGAGCAGCGACTGGCTATCGCGCATCGAGCCCGCCGCGCGTCGCGCCAGCAGCGCCAGTGCTTCGTCGTCGGCCTGATAGCCTTCGGCTTGGCTGATTTCCTTGCAGCCGCTGCTGGATGGCTTCGAATTTGACGGGCGCAAAATCAAAGCGCTGGCAGCGAGAAAGGACGGTGATCGGAATCTTGTCCGGATCGGTCGTGCAAAAGATGAACTTGACATGCGCCGGCGGCTCTTCCAAGGTCTTCAGCAAGGCATTGAAGGCCTGGTTGGTCAGCATGTGCACTTCGTCAATGATATAAATCTTGTAGCGCGCCCGACTTGGCCGAACATTGACGTTCGCTCGCAACTGCCGAATCTCTTCAATGCCGCGATTGCTGGCACCGTCGATTTCGATCACGTCCATGTCGTCGCCTGCATCGATGGACTGGGCAATATCCGCAGCCAAGTCCTCGGCTCCCTTCACCAACGTTTAAGAGCCTTGGCAAAGATCCGGGCGGTGGATGTCTTGCCCACACCGCGAGCCCCAGTAAACAGATAGGCATGCCCAACACGCCCTGTTGCGATGGCTTTGCGTCAGCGCTTGGGCAATGTGGTCCTGGCCGATCAGCTCCGCAAAGGATTTTGGCCGATAGCGCCGAGCCACTACGGTGTAGTTCTGCTCGGATTCGGAGCGAGCTGGGGCTGCGTGTTTGTCCATGACGGATCATTCGAAGGCCGGTTCGAGCATATCGTTCGAGCATGGAGCCAGTGGCTAGCCCGAGATTGCTTGATAGTCTAACCGACTCGGTGCGTCCGCGTAGCCCGCATTCCAGAAGACCAACGCGTTGCCAGGACAGGGCATTGTAGAAACCCAGTGGTCAGACGCGTCCAGCACCAGCCGCATTGCAGTTTCAGAAAATAGCGACCTGCCCGTCAGAGGCCCTCGCACAAGAGTACCCCGCTTATGGCTGCTACAATTAAGTCCTGACCAGGTTCACGGCTCCCCCTCGCGAGAGCCACTGTCAGGCAGGTCACAGGCGATTCGTCATGCAGTGTACGGGTTCAGCGACTGGTTTAGAAGCCTAAATCCGTGGAAAACTAACGAAGTTCGTCCTTATTATCGACGGGTCGCGTCGAATTAGTTTCTGCGTCCTCGGGGGCGTGACGGGCGGCCTCCGCCACGTTGACCACCGCGACCTTCGTTGCGTTTGTGGTTCTCCGTGTTGCTGAGGATAATGGCTTCGAGCGCATCGTTCCAAGTGGGAATGTTGCGGTGTTTGTTACCTGCAAGCTCGGCGGAATCGTCGTCCATATCGTCCTGGGCATCGTTGGAGACGTCAGGACTCCGCACGGAAATCCTTTCTTCGTCGGGGCTTCTGCGTCGTCGTGGGCTATGCGTGCTGCTACCGCCACGGCGGCTCTGCTCTGACCTTGAGGATGTTCTCGTCTGGCGATCGACATCGGCGGCTGGCAGGTCGAAATCTTGCTGAACAGCATCCTCTTCAACTGCACGATCCTCTTCAACTGCACGCACACGGCCGGCCCTGGGCTCACGCGTGGAGGATTCATCGCGAGGTGCTAGGCCTTCGGCGGATTCTTCCCGTCCACGCCCTCGCCCGCGCCCTCTGCGTCGACGACTGGAGCGACGAACGGCTTCACCGCTTTGCTCCTCATCTTCATCGTCAACCAAATCGTCGGGTTCCGTCTCGCGATGCTTGGCAGCCACAGACCCGGAGAACCTGTCGGATTCAAAGCTATCGGGTTCCGACCATTCTTCAGCTGCATCGACTTCCATTAAATCTTCGCGCCAACTGACGACCGGAGGGCTATCCGCATCGGCTGGCTGGATATCATCGACAGACTTGGAGGCGGCAGCCTCATCACTGCGTCCTCCTCGGCGACCGCGTCGACGGCGGCGCCGACCTCGTCGCGGGGCATCTTCGTCCTCACTACTTCCATCCGGACCATCTCCCTCCTGCTGCGACCGTTTCGAGACGGTGCTCGGCAAGTCTTCCTCCATGGTGGCAGCATCGAGATCCTCGTCCTCATCCCAGCTGATATCATTCACGACGCGTTTGGGCTTACCCCAGGGATTGGCTTCGGGATCGCGATTGCGCGGAGCGTCACCGAACAGAGCGTCCAAGGCGGGATTTTCAGGCGCGATGCGACGCATCAAACAGCGGCAAATCGTCCTTGGGTTGTTCAGCCCGTGGGCTGTGAGCTGGCGATTCATGGGTAGCCGGCGACACATCGGGACTGACCTCGGCGACCACCTCTTCCTCCGGGCGATCCGAGGAGACGTTAAATATCCGCGCCAGGGCCTCCCACGATGAGCGTCGTTTGGCGGGTTTCGTCTTTGGCTGGTCCACGGGTGGTTTGTCCTGGCCACGAGTTGATGGAGGGGCAGGGCTCGGGGTGCTCTCAGAATCTCGACCGACGTTTCTGTCCGCCACCTCTCGCGAGACGCCAGGTGGGGTGGTCGGTGCCGGAGCGGGTTGCGCAGGCGAATGGGGATCCTCGGCCGGCGACAGCTCCGCTTCGGGAGCGTCAATGCCTGGTGTTCCTAAGCGATTTGCTAACGATTTCCAGTGATCGGCCATCTCGCGATCTCTCTTTGCCAAGCCGTATAAAAAGGGTTCGTTGCCGCTCTAGGTCGCGCGCTGCGGCCCTACGCGCTCGCGCGATCGGCACTGAATTATAGCCTTTCCGGCTGAATCCGATAGTCGAATCGACCACCAGCCATGCTGCGGACTTCAATCAAGTGCACTCGTGCGGCCTACTAGGGGAAGAACTTCAGCTCAGTTTTTCCAGCTTGGTGATGCGTCCCGTCTGCACCCACTCGGCGACGAAAATGCTGCCATCGGCGGCAAAGCAAGCGTCGTGGGGGTGTACGAACTTGCCATCCACCCACCGTTTCTCGTCGTTGCGAATGCTCTTATCGGCGGTGACTCGCTGCACATCGGCTCCCAACTGGATGACCGTCGTATTGTTGCTGTCCAAGATCGAAAGGCGAGCTTTGAGCTCCGGCACCAACATCCATTGACCTTGAATGTCGATATTGGCCGGCAAGCCAAAACCGGGCAGCGTGTCCACATAAGTCCCATCGAGCTCAAAACGTTGCAGGCTGTCGTGGGCGCGATCGGTTACGACCACCAAGGGTGATTTGCCGCGTGAGTCGATCCATAACCCGTGAGGTGTGTTGAAGGTCCCTTGACCATCGCCGGGGCCACCGAAGCAGTTCAACCACTGGCCTTGAGCGTCATAGCGATGGATAAAAAACGAGCCGTATCCGTCCGCTAGCAGGAAGCCGCCATCGTCCAGAAAGGCAAAGTTGGTTGGCATGAAACGATCGCGTCCCCAAACCTTCTGCGGGTTTTCCGCTTCGCCGGCGGCATATTTCTCACTTTGCATCGGAGCGAAATGCTGCCACACCGTCTCGCCGGTCAGTGTCAGCTTGGCAAAGCATTTGACCTGTTGATAGGCGGCGACATACAAGAACTCTTGGCCCGCTTCTTGGCGGACTTCGATACCGTGACCTCCGCCCTGAAACTGTTGACCAAAGGCCCTTACAAATCGCCCTTGAGGATCAAACACGAAAATGGAAGGGTGGTCTGGTTTATCTTGATGGCCCTCATGGATGACGTACAAATGACCGGCTTGATCGACCGCCACGTTGTGGGTGGTTTGCCAGCTGTACTTGTCGGGCAATTGTGGCCAATGATGAACCACGCGGTAGGTGTGCTCTCCTTCCCCTATAACTAATTCCGCGTGAGTCCTACGGGCCGTGGCCACGCCGGGAACGGAAAGCGAGGCAAGGGCAGTAGCGGAAGCTATGAAATGTCGTCGCGAGGGCTGACCGCGGTGGGATGGTTTCCTGGAGCTGGATGGCTGGTTCATAGAATAACTCGCGCAAATGCTTGGGGGGGTGAAGCGGTCACCTTACCAGTCGTAGAACCGCCTAGTAAGTTAATAGCAGGCTGGGTCCGTCTTACTGACGTCAGTAACACCTCGGCTTAGTATAGCCGATGGATGGCCAGCATTTTGTGCAGCATCCTCATACAGAGCATGGCTAGTGCTTTGCCAGGAATAAAAATTGGGTTAGGCATGCGTTGGGAAAAAGGGGCCGACACCAAAAGTGCGAAGCACCCGAAGGGCCGTTCCGGCTTTTGGTGTCCGACCCCTTTTTCCCTTCCATCCCCAAATGAAACTTTGACAAAGCACTAGCTCGATCAGGGCAACGGGATATGGGTACCACAATGAAAGGAACTGCATGAAAGCATTGGTCAAACGGCAAGCCGCGCCAGGACTGTGGCTGGAGGATATTCCCGAGCCCAGTCTGGGCATCAACGACGTGTTGATTCGTGTCGACCGCACCGGCATCTGCGGCACGGACATGCACATTTACAAATGGGATAGTTGGGCACAAAAAACCATCCCGGTTCCGATGGCCGTGGGACATGAGTTTGTGGGCGAGATCGTGGCTGTGGGTGCGAATGTTAGCGATTTCCACGAGGGCGAATTGGTGAGCGGCGAGGGGCACGTGGTTTGTGGCCGCTGCCGGAATTGCCTGGCAGGCCGCCGGCACCTATGCGCCCATACCAAGGGGATCGGAGTTAATCGTCCCGGAGCCTTTGCAGAATTGATCGCCCTGCCGATGACCAATGTATGGCATCACTCCGCGGACGTCGATCGCGACGTGGCCTCCATCTTTGATCCATTTGGAAACGCGGTGCATACGGCGCTCAGTTTTCCGGTGTTGGGCGAAGATGTGCTGATCACCGGCGCGGGGCCAATCGGCTGCATGGCGGCGGCAGTGGTCAAGCACGCCGGTGCGCGTTTTGTGGTGGTTACCGACGTTAACCCCTGGCGTTTGGATTTGGCGAGGCAGATGGGCGCCACCCGCACCATCGATGTTACCCAGGAATCGATCACTGATGTGCAGCGTGAGTTGGGCATGACCGAAGGCTTTGATGTCGGCCTGGAAATGTCGGGCAACGCCGATGCCTTTCGCGGCATGCTCGAAAATATGGCCCACGGCGGCAAGATCGCCATGTTGGGCATTCCCTCCGAGCCCATCGCCATCGACTGGAATCAAGTGGTCTTTAATATGCTCACCATCAAGGGCATTTATGGACGCGAAATGTATGAGACGTGGTACAAAATGACGGTCATGATCCAAGGCGGTCTGGACATAACCCCGGTAATAACGCATCGCTACCACTACACAGAATTCGAGGAAGCCTTCCAGGCCATGGCTACCGGACAAACCGGCAAGTCGATTCTGTACTGGAACAGCGACCCGCCCCCATGCCCGCCTCAGGGCTTCTCCCGCTCGCAAAACCCAACAGCGGAATAATGCTATGTACGGTTTGTTTCAATCCCATTTGCAACAACAGTTGGCCGACATCGACGCGGCGGGCCTAACCAAAGCCGAGCGTATCCTGCTTTCACCTCAAGATGCGCGAATCCAAGTGCAATCTGGCGGCAAGGTATTGAATATGTGCGCCAATAACTACCTCGGGCTGGCCGAGCATCCCCGCGTTCGCCAGGCCGCGGCTCAGGCCTTGCAGGATTGGGGATACGGCCTGGCCAGTGTGCGTTTTATCTGTGGTACGCAGGCAGTGCATAAGCAGTTGGAGTCAACGCTCAGCGGTTTTCTTGGGATGCAGGATGCCATTCTGTATTCTTCGTGCTTTGACGCCAATGGCGGATTGTTCGAAACCCTGTTGGGCAGCTGAGGATGCGATCATCTCGGATGAATTGAACCATGCCAGCATCATTGATGGCATCCGTTTGTGCAAAGCCAAGCGCATGCGATACAAGAACAACGATATGCGCGATTTAGAAGCCCAGTTGCGGCAAGCGTCAGACTGTCGCTTTAAAATGATTGCCACCGATGGCGTGTTTTCCATGGACGGGACCATTGCCAACCTGCCTGCCATCTGCGAGCTGGCCGACCAGTACTCGGCATTGGTCATGGTCGACGATTCGCATGCGGTGGGCTTCATGGGTCGTCGGGGTCGAGGGACGCACGAGCATCATCAGGTGATGGACCGTATCGATATCATGACCGGCACGTTTGGAAAGGCGCTGGGTGGTGCCAGCGGTGGTTACACTGCCGGCCGCAAGGAAATCATCGACTTGCTCCGCCAAAGGTCTCGTCCCTATCTGTTTTCGAACTCCCTGGCTCCCCCCATTGCGGCTGCCACCTTAGCAGCCTTGCAATTGCTTGAGGAATCGACCGAACTCCGCGACCAACTGGCAGCCAATACAAGCTACTTTCGTGAGGCTGTCTCACGGCTTGGCCTGACGATTGTAGATGGCGAACACCCGATCGTGCCTATCATGCTGGGTGACGCCCGGCTGGCCAACCGCATGGCTGACATGCTGCTGAAAAGAGGCGTGTATGTGGTGGGGTTTTCCTTCCCGGTCGTGCCTCAAGGCCTCGCCAGAATCCGCACACAGGTTTCGGCTGCCCATTCTCGCGAGGACCTCGAGTTTGCCGTCGAACAATTCGCCAGCGCCAAGTCCGAGTTGCAGTTGTAGACGCCGATCGAAGATCTCTGACGACTCAGCAGCCCAGAATTGCTAGCAAAACATGCATGGAATTCCATGATTTTGCTCGATATTCATCGAAGTGAACTATGCTTAAAAGCAAGGGAGTTGAATAATTTGACCGGTAGTGCGGTATTGGCGGTCGTAGCGACCAGAGGGGAATTGTCCATGAGCAAGGGTTATCGCGTTGGCGATCGAGTGGTCTACACTCGAGACAAGTACACACCCTGTCCAGGTCCCCGTGCCAAGAACATCTTTGCCACCCCCAATGGTGAAGCTTACCAGTACCAAGTCGAAAAGTACTGGGTGGTGGTTCAAGTGCGGAGCGACGGCAAGCTGGTGGTCCAGACGCGGCGTGGCAAAACGCACTTGCTGCGAGACGATGATCCGCAGTTGCGTAAGGCGACTCTCTTCGAGCGGCTCTTTAGATCACATATTTTCCCATCGGCAGCACACGCTGTTTCGCGGAGTAGTTCGGTTAGTACGCCTTGAGCAAACTACTGCCAGCGGGCGATCGCTTCCGTCAGGGGATAATCAGCCACGTTCAATTCGCGGCGATTCTTCTGCAGTTCCCACAGACGTTGGTAGCCTCGATTGATCAGTTCGGCACGTTGGCGTGCGAATTCAGGGTCGAGTTGCCTGCGATCGAATGTGCCTTCGATGATCACCGGAGGAGAGAATCGCTGATCGTCGATGAATTGGGCAAGGGACGGGTTGCACCGTAAATGGCATTCGCGTTGCGCATGCAGGCGTTCCGGATCGATCCAGCCAATCACATATTGCAGATACAGTGCACTATCGGTCAAGCCTACCACGGCGGACCCACAGACTTGGCAAAGATATCCTTGGTCACATTTTGCCATGGCTCACCCTCTCGCCGCCAAGTCCGGCCTGTTCATTGGTGCATGCCTAGGACATCGAACATGTTGTACATGCCGGCTGATTGCCGTACCAGGAATTTGGCAGCCGCAAGGGCGCCTTGGGCGTAGCAATCGCGGTTAGACGCAGCCACGCGCAATTCAATGGTCTCGCCCAGCATGCCGAAGATAATGGTATGTTGACCGGGGTCATCTCCGCTACGGACTGCGTGATATCCGATCTCGCCAGACGAACGCGGCCCGCATTGTCCCTGACGCCCATGCACGTGCTCGGTGAGTTCCATCGCTTCCGCGATCAACTCGCCGAATTTTAGGGCTGTTCCGCTAGGCGCGTCTTCTTTGAATCGATGATGGCGCTCGATGATCTCCACATCGGCGCCTTGAGGTACGTTCTTCAATGCGGCGGCCGCCTGTTGGGCCAAATGCATGGTGAGGTTTACCGCTAAGGACATGTTGGGGGCCCAGCAGATCGGAATCTTATCGGCAGCCAATCGCAGTTGCTCGACTTGAGCCGTCGTTAGTCCGGTAGTCGCAACCACCAGGGGAATGCCAGCCTGGCTGCATTGCTCGACGGCAGCCTGGCAGGCAGCTGGTACCGAGAAATCGATGGCCACCTGGATGCCTGCGGGCCAGTCGCTACGAAGGTTGAGTCCCAGTGGGTTGATACCCGCCAGCCAACCAGCGTCCTTGCCAAGATCAGGGTGCAGCGGTGCGTCGATCGCAGCCACCAAATCAAAACTGCTGTCTGCAGCTCCAAGGGCGATGAGCCGCTTGCCCATCCTGCCCGCTGCTCCGTGAATTGCCAATCGTATTGCCATGGGACTCGTTCCAAGCCTGAGGTCGAATGATTCTTGAAAACTGTGGCAGCGCAGTGTTAGCTGTAGAGTTGAATGGCGCGGATGATAGCTTCCAATTCGTTGGGCACCGCTACGGCCCGGTTGGCGAAGGAGGCGCGACTGACTCCGCGACTGCCGAGGACCTCGTTGAACTTGTCCTGGTCGGTCGTATGGTAGGCCACCGTGGCCGTCGGATCCTTGAGCTGGTGTCCGGTCAGGATGCACACCACGCGCTCCGAGGGAGCAATGACGCCTTCCTCACGGAGTAATTTGGCTCCGGCAACGCTGGCCGCACTGGCCGGCTCGCAGCCAATGCCACCCGCCCCCACTTGAGCCTTGGCGTCGAGTATCTCTTGGTCGGTGACCTTGCGCACGACGCCGTCACAGGTATCCAAGGCGCGCAGGCACTTCTTTAGATTTACGGGGCGATTGATTTCAATCGCGCTGGCGATGGTGTCCGCCTTGGCTTTGCGGCTGTCCAGTTCATCGTAGTAATGGCAGGTCACCGACATATCGGGAGCACCCTGATTCCATCGCAAATGGCGTCGTTCGTACAGTTGGTACAGGGTATCGGCGCCCGCTGCATTGATGACGGCCATCCGTGGTACGCGATCGATGAGCCCCAATTGTTTTAACTCGGCGAAGGCTTTGCCAAAGGCGCTCGAGTTCCCCAGATTTCCTCCGGGTACCACGATCCAATCTGGGACTTCCCAGCGGAGGGCTTCCAGTACGCGGAACATAACGGTCTTTTGACCTTCGATACGGAAGGGATTAATGCTGTTGACCAGATAAATGCCCATATCTTGGGCCACCTCGCGAACGCGAAGCATCGCGTCGTCAAAGTCACCAGCTATCTGAATGGTCAACGCGCCATACTCCAGGGCCTGTGAGAGTTTGCCGTAGGCGATTTTGCCACTGCCTACAAAAATAACGGCTTGCATTAATCCGGTCACCGAACTGTACATCGCCAGCGAGGCGCTGGTATTGCCCGTCGATGCGCAGGCGGCCCGCTTGGCGCCGGTCAGGCGGGCGTGGGAGAAGGCGGCGCACATGCCATTGTCTTTGAAGCTGCCCGAGGGATTCATGCCCTCATACTGCAAATAGAGACTGCCGGCCTTCAATCCAACATAGCTGGCAACCTGGTTAGCTTCCTGTAGTAGGGTTTGCCCTTCACCAACTGTGACTATTTGATCGGTGCGAACAAAGGGCAGCAGCTCGTGGAATCGCCAAACTCCGCTAAAGCGGAGGGGAAGGTGTCTTTGTGTCCACATTTGCTCGAAATCACGCAGTCGATTGGGAACCTCCAAGCGTGACCAATCGTAATCAATATCAAGTAAGTCGCCACAACGGTCACAGGCGGTGCGGACTTGGCCAATATCGTAGGTGGCACCGCATAGGCCATTTAGGCATCGTTGGAAGGCGAGGCCGCTGTGTATACTCGAAGAGCTGCGGGCTACCAATTTTGCGTCAACCACTGTTTTCCCCGAAACTACTATTTTCTCGGTCGGATCTGGTGTCATGTTGAATTCGCCAGAATAGTGCAGTTATACCCGAGTCGTTCTAACTGCAGCTATCGCGTTTTTCGCAAAAGCGTACCAACTCAGTTTGACAAAAAAAACGCTTTTGCCTACCATTCCACAACTCCAAACCCCCTAAGTTGACTGGGAAGTTCTTTGAGTCCAAAGAAAAATACCGCCAAGGCGTCCTCCAAGACTGTGTCAACCGCATCCAAGGCCCGTGCCACCTCCAAGAAGTCGGCACCGGCGGCGAAATCCAGCAGCAGTCCACGAAGGTCGGCCAGTGGCGGTGTCAAAAAGACAAGAACTCCCAAGGTCAAAGCGTCCGTGCCCAAGCGTCCCACGACAAAATCGCTGCCGCCCCGACCGCCAAGAAATCGGCGGCTGCGAAATCCGTTACCAAGAAGGCTGGGTTGAAGAAGGCGACATCGTAAGAAGGCAGCCAGTGGCAAGTCGCCGACAACCAAGCGGGGGGCGTCCAAGACCAGCAGTCCACATAAGCAAGCTGTGGCCAAGAAAAGCTCGGGCCCCAAAACCGTTTCTTCCATGGTAGCAAGCAAACGGGCCTCCGCTGCCAAACAGACCAGTTCAGCCAAGCGGCGATTGACTTCCGGCAACACGAGCGGCGGAGCGCAGGCCGCGGCAACCGGTACGGTTCGCAGTGTGGCCAAGAATTTGAGCGGCAAGCCAAGCTCTTCTCTGACCAGACCCAAGAAGGCACACAAGTCCAATGCCGACGAGTATGGCAGATTTAAAGAAGTCTTACACGCTCTGCGAGATCGTTTGTTGGGTGATGTCGACATGATGTCTCAGGAGGCACTGGGAGGCTCCGATGCGGCCGCCGATAACCACGCTCCCATCCACCCGGCGGAAGTCGGTTCGCACAGCTTTGAGCAGGAATTTACCCTGAATTTGTTGTCCTCCGATGGAGATCGGCTGGAGCAGATCGAAGCTGCTCTTGAAAAGATGGCTGAGGGTACCTACGGTGCGTGTGAAGAGTGCGGAGGTCGCATTCCTAAAGCCCGATTGGAGTTGATTCCGGATGCCCCATTCTGTGTCAAGTGTGCATCTAAGTTGGAAAAATAAGTTGACCTTAGAAGCTGAGCTCAGCAACGGTGGCAGGTTATGGGCTCGCTGGATGATATTCTGGGCTGTTGCCGCTGTGGGTGCTCTCTCCGATCTGCTTAGCAAGCAGCTGGTTTTTTCTCGCATGGGATTGCCCGGCGAGAGCCCTGTGCATTGGTTGATCGAACCCTACGTGGGCATCGAGACGGCAGTGAATCCCGGCGCATTGTTCGGCATGGGGGCCGGATTCGGAATGGTATTCGCCGGCTTGTCGGTGCTGGCCAGTTTGGCGATTCTAATATGGCTTTCCAAGTTCCGCGCGATCGCCAGCTGGTGGCTGTTATTGGCGCTTAGTTTCGTGATGGGAGGGATTTTCGGAAACCTCTATGACCGACTGGGATTATGGAATCCACCTGCCTCGGTTCCGGAATGGAAAAGCGGCGTTCGCGATTGGATCTTGCTCCGCTATGGCGACTATATATGGCCCAATTTCAATATTGCGGACAGTCTGCTAGTGTGTGGTGCCATCATGCTGGCCTTTCATTCATTCTTTCTGGCTCCACCGGCCGCTGACTCCACGCAGCCTCCTGCCGAGGCCTAGCCGAGGCCTAGCCGAGGCAGCTTGACGCGGCGTGACGGAAGTACGCCGGATGGCCAGGCGGACACCAAACTGCCAGGGAGAAAAACCAATTCACCTGGGAGAGAATATGTACTCACTGCCTGAATCCATTCGCCACGCCTGCGAGGGGAGATTGGAGGCTGCGGTTGCGTTAGCGCGTTTGGCCGGGCGTTCCACCCTGGAATTATTTGGAGCAGCCCATCTGTCCGTTGAACGCAAGAGCGATGATTCGCCAGTGACCCAGGCGGATAAGCGCGCGGAGCAATTGATACGCGAGGAACTGGCACGCCTTTTTCCGGACGACGCGGTCCTGGGTGAGGAATTCGGTTCACTGCCCGGGACCTCGGGATTCCAATGGGTGGTTGATCCAATTGACGGCACGAAGAGCTTTATTTCCGGCGTTCCGCTATATTCAACCTTGGTGGGAGTCATCCGCGAAGGGAAGAGCGTGGCAGGAGTGATTTACGTTCCCGCCCTCGATGAAATCGTCTTTGCGGCGAAGGGCTTGGGTGCGTGGCACAGTTTGGGAGCCAGCCCGCCTCGGTCTTGCCACGTTTCGCAGCGCAGCCTGAGTGAAGGGCTGTTTGTTGTTTCGCAGGTGGACACATTTGCCAAGCAGGGCCGAGAGCAGGGATATCTGGCTTTGGAACGTGAGGCCTACATCACGCGTTCCTGGGGTGATGGCTATGGCTACCTGCTGGTGGCCACAGGGCGGGCAGAAGTGATGGTCGATGCGCTGGCCAATGCATGGGATTTAGCCGCCATCCAGCCCATTTTGGAGGAGGCGGGGGGCGCATTCACCGATTGGAGTGGGCAGCCGCACGTGTTCGGTGGCAATGGCGTAGGCAGCAACAGCCTCGTTCACGCCCGAGTTCTGCAGTTGCTCAACGGCTGAGTTCAGTCGTCAAGCGGCATCCGCAGCAGGCCGTCGTTCGATCTTGCTGCCGGTTTTTCCAGCCACAGCTGGCTTTCGGGAACTGTAATCCGTGGCGGGTCGTCTATTTCTCACGCGTCCCCGGAGGGTGTTATGCATAATATAGTCAACACCCTTTATTTGATCGCGCAACCCTTCCCCTGGAACTCTGCGGAGAGTTACGATGACCCACACGCTCAGTCGCTGGCTGTCTGCGTCCCTTATTTGCATCGCAATGAGTTATGGAGGACAGATAGTGCAAGCTCAGCAAGAAATCGGCTTTATTGAGAACTTTGCGTTGTCAGCGGACCGTCGCCAGCCGCTTGCCGAGCTGATTCCGGGTACGGAGGATTACTATTATTTTCACTGTTTGCATTATCAAAACCAGGGACAATTGGCGGAGTCTCAGGCAATGCTCGATGCCTGGCGAGCCAAATTGGGCGATAGCAAATCGGCCCAAGACATGTTGCTCAGGCAGCACTTGCTCAGCTATTCCCAAAACCCGCAACGGACCCTGCAGGCTCTCAAGGAACAATTGGGCTTGCGGCTCGACCATCGCCCTCCCAGTCGCGACCGCGCCGCCTCACTGGCTAGTGTTCTCGACAATCAGGCACTCGATCTATCCAAGTTGCTCGACGCGGCGCTTGCTCAAGATGCCAGCCTGGGACTGATCGAGAACGAGTCTCTGGGCCTACTGCTCAGTCGTCCTCTGAATCCGGACCAATTGCGGGCGCTTTTGCAGCGACTGCAGCGTTCCGATATGCCTGGTACTTTGGATCGCATTGCCGAGGAACTCAAATTAAAAGACTCGCGCGGCTTCGGTTGGGCACCCTTGCACGCGCGACTGACGCTGGAGCAGCTCATCCAATTGTTGGGCTTGGTTCCCAATCTGATTGAGAACGATGCATTTGTGCGGGCTTATGCTGCGCGATTGTTGCCGGCCAACGGATCGTCGCTGGCAGACAAAACGGTGCTTCGCGACTACCTGCAGCGCTTGCACAGCTGGAGTCAAAGTTTGCCGCCATCCCAAGCCAATTTGAAGGCTTGCGTGCTGGGAAATCTGTTGCGACTCAACTTAAGCGAGGGCATTTATGACCGCGACTTATTCTTGACCTATCTGTCGCTGCCACGCCAGGCAGTTTATTACCGCCAGGAACTGTTGCAAGGCAATCGTCAGCCTGCAGTGGAATTGGGTTTTAGAATGGCACCGCAGGTCCAGTTGCCTCCCGTGGGCGCGGATGACGAACTCGTGCGGCGTTATCTCGAGCATTTCCTACAGGACAGCGAGAACGTCGATGCATTTGCCCAGTTCTTGAATCGTGCCTATGTGGATCGGGTCCTGGCCGAAACACGGATTCTGTATGGCTTGGGCGATCCAGGAACCTGGTATGCCAAGCTCTCTCCGGCCGAGCAGCGGGCCCTGCGCGATCGGGTGGAACTGCGTTTTGCGCCACAGAATCCCCATCGCTTTGGCCTGGATGACGAAGTCAAACTCAATGTCGAACTCAAGAACGTCGAGCAATTGATCGTCAAAATCTACGAGATCAATACGCTGAATTACTACCGGTCAAAGCAAGCTCCCATCGATGCCAGTTTGGATTTGGACGGCTTGGTCGCCAACGCGGAACGCAAGCTGCAGTTTTCGCAGCCGGCCGACCGCCGTCATGCGGAAAGTTTACAATTCCCAGAGATGCAGGGCCGTGGTGTGTGGATCGTGGACCTCTTGGGCGGAGGCGGAAGATCGCGCGCCCTGGTTCAAAAAGGCCAGCTGCTGACACAAGAACGTTTGGGCGATGCAGGGCAAGTCAATCGGATCGTCGACGAGGCCGGGCAGCACGTGCCGACAGCTCACATCGAAATGGGCGATCGTGTCTATCAGCCCAATCAGCAGGGAAATATTATTCTGCCCTATGCGGAACAGAATCTGACAAGAAATATCATTTTGGTCGACGGAGACTTTGCCTCGCATGCCACCATTCTCAATCACCAGGAGGCGTATGCGCTTGAGGCTGGCTTTCTGGTGGATAGACAGTCGCTGGTTGCGGGGAGTATGGCCGAAGTCGTCGTCAGCCTTCGCCTAAGTTGCAACAACCAGCCCATCAGCGTGCGTCTGCTGGAGGATGCCAAGCTCATGGTTACGGCGACCGACAGTGACGGCATCTCCACCAGCCAGATGGTTGAGACGCTGGAACTGGAAGACGGGGATGACCTGACGCATATCTTTCTGGTGCCTCAGAATCTTCGACAAATCGACTTTGCGCCTGACGGGCCGCATCTACAATGCCAGCCTCGATGTTAAGCAGGATTTAAGTTCAGCGCATACGGTTGCCTGCAACGCCATTTCTCAGTCGGCACAAATCGGCGATTTCTTCTTGCGGACGACGCCGGCCGGCTACCAATTGCTGGTACTCGGTCGCAACGGCGAACCCCTGGCTCGGCAGGCGGTTACGCTACAGCTCAAGTTGCGGCAGTTTACCAATCGTCAAGATTTCAGCTTGGCGACCGACGAGGAGGGTACGATCTCATTGGGAGAACTCCAGAACGTCGCCGTGCTGACTGCTAGCGCCCAGGGGTTGGAAGCGTCAAGTTTCGAGCTAAAGGATTTCGATCGACGCTGGCCAAGCTTGATCCAGTTGGGTGCGCGGGAGTCGTTGGAATTGCCGCTGGGTAAGCCCGCGTCCGAGCCCAAGCATTTCGCGCTGTACGAAATCCGTGGCAATAGCTACTTCGCGGATGCTTCCAGCAAGATCGAAATGCTGCCCGGATCGCTCAAGATCGCCGAATTGGCGGCGGGTGATTACCTGCTCGAAGATTACGAATCGGGACAGCGGGTCAGCATCCGCGTGGCGAATGCAGAAACAGAGAATCAATTTGCAACAGGCGAGTATCGCAGCTTGCAGACCACTCGCCTGGCACCCTTGGTGATCCGCCAAGCAGCCGTTGAAGGCGACCAGTTGCGCATCCGCGTTGATGGTGCGGATGCGATGACACGCGTGCATATTATTGCCCAACCACTGTGGCCGGAATCCTTGCCCGCGTCGCATCTGCACTTGCCCTATCCCCCTCTGGCTTCGAAGGCAATTCCCGCCCTGCGATCGCTCTATGTCGATTCCTTGCGGTTGGATGAGGAGTATAGCTACATCCTCGATCGTCAAGGCTTGAAGAAATTCCCAGGCAACATGCTGCCTCAGCCATCGGTGCTGGTGAATCCCTGGGAGGTATCGGTTACCGAGAATGTGACTGTGGATGCAGCGGCCGGCGACGCCATTCCTCCCATGGCCGCCCAGGCGGCAGGGATGGATAAAAGGGCTGCTGAGGGGGAAGTGTTTGGGTTCGAGGAGCGCCCGGATTGGAAGAGCTATGACTTTCTGGCCCGCGGTGCGGCCCTGGCTACGAATTTGGCCGTCGACGGCGGGCAGGTTAGTCTGCCGCTGGAGAAATTGGCTGGATTTAGCAACGTGACGGTGATCGCCGTCCATCCCACCCTGCTCGACTCGCGGCAGGTAACCCTGCCCATGGAACCGCTGGCGGTACGCGATCAACGCAATAGCCGAGCTTTCGACGCAGAGCAACATCTGGCTCAAACGCAGCGGGTCCGCATATTGGCTGCGGGTGAAAAGGTTGCCTTGGGCGACTGCGCGCACCCGCCGCTTGCAAACTTATTCGAGCATTGCCGGCGTCTACCAACTCTACGCAACGTTCTTGCAAGATCCCGAATGGGAAAAGTTTCGTTTCGTTGGCAATTGGCAGCGATTATCCGAGGCAGACAAGCAGGCCAAGTACAACGAAATGGCTTGCCACGAGCTGAATTACTTCTTGTATCACAAGGACAAGCCTTTCTTTGAGTCGACAGTCAGACCGTTGCTCGAACAGAAACTCGACAAACAACTGATCGATGACTGGTTGCTGGGGCGCTCGCTGGAACCCTATGCCGAACTGTGGCGCCAGCAGCGATTGAACACGCTGGAGCGAATCTTATTGGCAGAGAGTCATGTTGCCAGCCGCGAAGGGACGCTGCGGTGGCTGACCGAGTACGTCCAGGCCAATCCACTGGATCCACAATGGCGGCAGCAACGATTTGAAGCCGCCCTGCAAGGCAGGATGTTGGAATCCGAACTGATGTTGGGTGAAAGCTTGGCCATGGATGCATATTTCTCCGCAGACGGAGCGATGCCTGCCTTAGCCGCACCTGGAGCGGACATGGGCATGGGCGGCATGGGTGGCATGGGCAGTGACGCTCGCGGGCTGGACGAAAAGAGCTGGAGCATTCGGGGAGGCGAGGCGCGAGAGCGTCGCAAGGCTGGGCTGGCTCGGGCAGATAAAGGCGTCATTGAAATGGAGGCCATCCCCGTGGATCGACTGAGCGTGCTCGGCCGGTTGGGTGAAGACCGTCTCTTTCAGAGTTTGGACAAAACCCGCGAGTGGGCCGAAACGCAATATTACCGCATCCGGCTGCCAGAGCAGGCGGCGCTCATCGGGGCCAATCCGTTTTGGCTGGAGTTGCTCGAGCACCAGGCACAGCCCTTCATGACCGAGTACCTGGATATTCCGTGCAACAATATTAGCGAAGCCCTATGCGCGCTGGCGGTAATTGATTTGCCCCTAGACGGTCAATCCCCAGCCATCACCGTCGAGGACAATCAACTGCAGGTGCTCCCACCAACGCCTGCGATTGCCTTCCTGGAAAGTATTGAAGTCAGCCCTGCAGGCGAGGGAGAAGATTCCATTCTAGCTGGCCAGGACATCTATCTGGTTATGCCAGGGACGACGCCTGCCAACCGTCCGGTGCAAGACCAGCCGCTCTTGGCGGGCGTCCCTTACCGTGCCAGCGTGGTGGTTACCAATCCCACCAATAGTCTGCGGCGCGTTTCCGTTTTGACTCAAATACCCGCCGGGGCATTGCCTTTGGCAGGCAGTAAATTAACTCGTAGCACGGCCCTGGAGCTTGCCGCCTACAGCACGGCAACCGTTGAATATCAATTTTATTTTCCTGTGGCCGGTGAGTTCGAGCACTATGGGGCGCAGATCAGCGCTGATGAGCAGCACATTTCTCAAACGGAATCGCGAAAACTGCGCGTGTTGGCCGAGCCCGAATCGGTCGACGAGACAACCTGGAGCTATATCGCTAATTGGGGTAGCAATGCTCAGGTACTCGATTTTCTGCGTCAGGCCAATCTGCTACAGCTCGATTTGTCACAGATTGCTTTTCGCATGCAAGACAAGGGCTTCTACGAGTCCGTTGTGGAGTTGTTGACCGCCAGCGGTCACTTTGAGCCAGCCCTATGGGCGTACTCAGTGCTGCATAACCAGCCCGCGCAAATCGAGCAATTGCTGCAGAATCATCCGCAGCTGGTGCAGCGTCTGGGGGCCGCGTTCAGCAGTCCGCTGATTCATGTCGAACCCTCGCAGCAGTTCAGCTACGAGCACTTGGACTACCGACCACTGGTGGTTGCACGCATGCATCGACTGGGGGCTAAACCAAAAATCCTGAACCCAAATCTATTCGCACAGTACCACCGCCTGCTCGATGTGCTGGCACACCAACCACAGATTCGAAACGAACAATATCTGTCGTTGTGCTACTACATGTTGCTGCAGAATCGCATCGATGAGGCGCTCACCTGGTTCGATCGAACCGAGGTGGATGGGCTGGAAACTCGAATGCAATATGACTACTTCGCCGCCTATCTGGATTTCTACCGCGGTGAATACGAGCGGGCCGCGAAGGCGGCTGCAGAATACGCGAACTATCCCGTGCCTCGCTGGCGAGAATTGTTCCTCCAGATTGTGCAGCAAGTCCGTGAACGCGACGCAATCATGTCCGGCGAATCCATCGTCAGCGATGTTGTCGATGATGGCCAAGATAGCACTCAGCAGCGGATTTTGGCCAATACGCGTGAAGCCCAGCAGGCGGCCATAGCAGCCCGCAGTCCCGCATTGGACCTCGCCATGCAGGACGGTCAGCTCGAACTGAAGTACCGCAATCTAGAATCCGTGCAGGTCAATTACTACCTGATGGATATTGAATTGCTGTTCAGTCGCAATCCGTTCGTGGTTGGTGGCGATGCCAGAGTGCCGGTGATTAGTCCTAATATCAGCAACCGATTGGCACTGGAAGCTGGCGCCAACCTGCGGGCCATCGATATTCCCGATGAGATTCGCAATCGCAACGTGCTCGTTGAAGTCAGCGCGGAAGGCGTTTCCAGAAGTATTGTTGTCACCGCGAATTCATTGACCATCAACTTGGTCGAACGTATGGGGCGCCTGCAGGTGCTCGACGCGAGTGATCGCAAGCCCGTGGTGGGTGCCTACGTCAAGGTTTTCGCCAAGCACCAGGACGACTCCGTGCGCTTCTTCAAGGATGGCTACACGGATCTGCGCGGGCAATTCGACTATGCCAGTCTGAGCACCTCTGAACTGGATACAGTCGCCAAGTTTTCAATCCTGGTTCTGGAAGAGCAGCGAGGAGCCCTAGTGCGCGAGGCCAATCCGCCCGCTCGTTAAGCCCCACTGGGGTTCGCTTGCTGAGCGAATCCCGGAGGCCCATTTGCTAGCGGGCGTCGTGTGCATCGAGGTCGGCGTCATGTTCCATGCCCAGTCGAAGAGCTAGGCTTTGAAACTGGTCGTGCAGCTGATCGCTGCTGGTATGCACATGTTCCGCTTCAGTGATGAAGTGGATGTTCTCATCGATGTACACATCGTGATCGATGAGCACGCGTTCGTAGGGCTCCAGCGGCGAACCGTAGGCAATGATCATTTTGTGTTCGTCGAATTGCACTTCTTGCTGGCGCTTGGGGTTCAGCACGGCGATCCCGGTGCAGCCGTCGTTTAGCAACATATCCTCGAAATCGTAGAGAATGCTCTTCAAGACCGGCAGATCGATGTGCTCGCGATAATAATCTTGATGCCCGCCTGTATGGTAATGGCTGGTTTCGAGCACTACATCGACGCATGGGCCTAGCGTATCGATCATGTCGATAAACAGATCGAACAGGCGTTGCCGCGTGGCCGAAGCCATGATGACGGGGACTTTGGCATTACTCGTTGGGTCGACATACACATCATGTCGAAAACCCTGACGTGGGACGACTTGCAGGTCGATTGAGGGGCGAATAGCATCCGTGAGTTCGAAGACGCCGTAGCAGGCTACCTGCAAGTGGGCTTCGAGTTGTTCGTCGCTCAGGGCTCCGAAGCTGGTTAAGGCGTCGGTTTTGGACGAGTTGCTTTGGGTCGAATTGGATGTCTGGGAACGTTGCTGCGAGCCCATGGAAATTCTCTTGAAAGCGAGGCTGGGGGGGAATCCAAGAGCGCCAACATGACCGCTCCGGTGATACCCAAAATTAGGTTACACAGGCCGCCACAGCTGAAGAACAAGAGAAGTTGTACGAATTCCGTGTCGAGCGGCTCGACGCGACACCTACATTCATCACAACCGCTCGCCAGATCGCCCGTGCATCCAAAAGGCAACGCCTTTTTCAGTTTTCTTGTTGAGTTTTGGCAACATATATTTTAACGGTTCCGCATTTCTCACCCCCTCACACGCTAGGCTCCGTCTGATGACTGGCAGCACAAGAATTGGATTCGCGGCCCGGACAGGTATGCGTTGGATAGCCCTGCTGGCTTGTCTGTCGGCATGCAAACCCTCGCCTGCGCCCACGGTCCGGCCACCAACCATTTTTGATACGCCGCGGGTAGGCGCCGAAGCACCGAAGCCAGTATCGGATGAGGCGACCAGCCCTACACTCAGGAATGAACTCGGCAGCCAGTCAGCCAGCGACTTCGATGCCCGCCCCTGGGTAACCGAGCTGCCCTGGGAAGCCAATTATGCGCAATACGCGAGCGGCCAGCGAATCGGCTACTCCACGATCAGTGTCTCCGCTTCGGAGCTGAACGCCGGTCGGCGCTTGCATATCATTCGCCGGGACGTGATAGACGCCAGCGTCGTTCAGGGAGGCGGGCCGCCAACTGAAATGGAACTCGAGGCCTTTGAAAGCAACGTTGGTCAATTAAAAAGCTTTTCACTGAAGACCAACAGGGGTGGGCGGAAGGTATTGGTCGAAGCCAGTTTGCAGCAGCAACAGCTGAAAATGGTAACTACTCACGAAGATGAAAAAACACAGTCGGTAATGGATTACCCGGACAATACCTGGGGCGTTCTGGGCGTCCAAGCCATGCTCATGCAGCAACCGATGCAAGCGGGTGAAAATCGCTCGGGAAAGGTTTTTCTTCCGGGATGGAATGTGGTGGCGCAAGTCGAGTTAACTGCTGGCCAACTGGAGCCGACTCCCTTGGCAGGCGGATCCACACCCAACCTGTTACCCATCGAGGTCAGCATGACAGCTAAGAATCTGAACATCGAGGCTCGCAACTGGGTTGATACTCGGGGTGAGATTCAAAAGACTCTGACGTTGTCGAATCCGAAAATACTGACCTTGCGTGTTGATCGAGCGACCAGGCTCATGTTTGAGGCCGAAAGGAAGTTTGCTCAATGGCGAACTAATTCCGTTGAATGCATCGGCGATGCGAGGCGACTGCACGAACGAGAGATGGCTACCTACATTGTCGATGCAAACGGCATTGATCCTTATCCACTCATATCCCAGACCGCCACGCAGCGCGTGCGCTCAATCGGTCCACGGGCCGTGGAGGTCAGTGTGTTTAGCAGGCCTGAGAGTGACCAAGCGGTGCAAGAAGTTCCCATCGATGCCGAGCTTGGGTCGAGCGCGTTGGTGCAGGCAGAGCATGAAGTCATTGCGGACTTGGCTCGTGATATTTGCCAGGGAATGAGCGCAGCGGACTCTTTGCCAGATCGATTGAATGCAGCGGTGTCTGCACGCGTGCAGCTCTTGCCAGCCACCAATCAGTTCACCGCGTCCGTTCAAACCGCGCGCAGCATGCAGGGAGATGACCAAGCACGGGCCATTCTGTTGATTGCGCTGCTCCGCAATCGCGGCATCGCGGCTCGCTTGGCCAGTGGTCTGTACGTTGAGAGCGGATTGTCCTCCCGTGCACGCTTTCAGACTTGGGTTGAAGCCTGGGATGGATCCAGCTGGATCAGCCTCGATCCGCGTAGTGGAGCACGGGCGGATGTTGGACATTTGCGCCTGCATGTCTCCGACCTGACAGAGGACAATCCCTTTATGGCTGTTCTGCCCGCGCTGGAGGGCTTGCAGCGGCTGCAACACTTGCAAATTGTGCCCCAGCCCTAGCATTCTTGGATAGCGCCATTTTCGTGGGGATAGAACTAGACCGCGAATGGTCTGGGGTGCATCAACTGGGCAGCCCAAAATACGCGGCTCAGGGCTGGCGGCCCACAGCCTGGCCATTGAAAAAGCGAGCCACCTCAGTTAGCAGCGGGTCGATGGTTTGAGCTTGAATGGGCGACGAAACGGGCCATGGCCACCAGGCAAAGTCAATGTGTTCGGTCAGCGTGACTGGCAGAGGCTTCTGGATATAACCCAGGAAATAGGTGACACGCTTGCGGCGGTTTTCCTGGCCTCCGGGTAGCGAGTATTCCATGACGTGCCGGAAATTCGGATCCACTTCAATATTGTCTGCGGAAATGCCAGTTTCTTCCTGTGTTTCGCGGAGTGCTGTTTGCAAATTGTCCTCGTTCGGTTCGGCATGCCCCTTGGGTAGATCCCAACGATTGCTATGCTTCAAGAGTAAGAATTGCGTCGGTTGGGAGCGCGTAAACAGAATCATTCCCGCGGCTGACACAATTTGAGCCATGGCAATCTCCGCCGATCGAGCCGAGCCATGCGTGGCTCGGGGTAGCTTCTTGGAAACAGTTGATGAAGATTTATACTAAAACCGGTGACTCTGGTACAACCGGCTTGTTCGCCGGCCCCCGCGTATTCAAGGACGATCCACGGATTGCTGCTTACGGCGCGGTCGACGAGCTGAATGCCCTCTTGGGAGTGGTGCTGGCTGCAGAAGCCGCAGGTCCAGACCAGGCAGATAGAGCCGCTTATCCTCCGCGGTGGCAGGATTTGCGAGGCATCCAAGCCGATCTCTTCTCGATTGGCGCCGAGCTGGCGACCCCCAACGCTCGCCAGCAGGGCATGTGTCTATTGACGGAACAGCGGGCCCTTGATCTAGAGCAATGGATTGACGAAGTTGATGCGACGCTGGAACCGCTGACCAGCTTTATATTGCCGGGAGGCTCCAAAGCAGCCGGCATGTTCCACCTGGCGCGTACCGTGTGTCGTCGCGCCGAGCGAGAAACCGTGCATTTTGCACAACTGCATCCAGAGCAGGATTGCAGTACTGTCGTGGTTTATTTGAATCGATTGAGCGATTTATTGTTTGTGCTCGCCCGCCAGGCGAATCAGCTGGCAGGTGTCCCCGATGTGCCTTGGACCCGGCCCATGGCGGATCCAGCCTAGACAGGCAAGGGTGTGGCGATTTCCAGCCTCGGGCAGCTTCTCCGATAGTGGTCCAGCGGATAAAACGCTAGACTAGTATTTGTCCCATGAGAGGGTCAAACGCCATGGAGCCATAGCCTAAATCGCTGTTGCATGAGCTTGGTGCGATAATCTTGGAGATATTTGAATGAAAAAAGTCGAGGCCGTCGTTCGGCACTTTAAACTCGAAGATGTCAAGCTAGCGCTGACGGAGCAGGGAATTCACGGAATGACCGTCAGCGAAGTCCGAGGTTATGGACGTCAGAAGGGACATACCGAAATTTACCGGGGCACCGAATATGCAGTCGACTTTGTGCCCAAGGTCAAGATCGAAGTGATTTGCACCGACGCAAATCTGCAGACGGTAATTGACACCATTCTGCAGACGGCTCAAACCGGTCAGATCGGTGATGGCAAGATCTTCGTTACCGATCTCAGCAATGCCATTCGCATTCGCACCGGCGAATCGGGTGAAGAGGCCATCTAGTCCTCCCAGATGAGCAAATCAAGCGGGTTGCCATCTGCGGTTATGAAGGCGCGTGCACGTCTGCAAGACGGCCGATTGAAGCTTCGTGCAGAGCACGATAGCGGTGCGTCAGGCCTCCATATCTGCATTCGGCTGACAGATCTACTCGACAGCATCGTGCTCGAACTTTTTGAATTAGCGGCGGAGCAAGCGAAGGTCGAAGCGAACACCAATCAAGTTGCTCTCGTCGGGCATGGTGGCTACGGACGGCGCGATGTGGCTCCCTTTTCCGACATCGATTTGATGTTGTTACACACTAAGGAATCCGCGGGTGCTGCGGCAGAGCTGGCGCGGCTGTTGAGCCAATGGATCGTGGATGCTGGTTGCCAATTGGGGTTTCTCACTGCGCACGCGCAAGCAGGCCTGGAATCTGGCCTGGTCGGACGCGGTCGTCTACAGCACACTGGTCGAAAGCCGCTTGTTGACCGGCAGCATCGACCTCTTCAGCGATTTTATGCAGGGCTTCCGCAATGGATCGCGCCGCCGCAGCAAACGCTTGATCCTGGCCGTCGAGCACGCCCGATTCGAAGAACGCCGCAAGTATGGCGAAACGGTATACCTGTTGCAGCCCAATATCAAACGCTCGCGGGGCGGACTACGCGATATTCAATTGATTCGCTGGCTGGGTTTTGCGCAATTCGGTGAATGCGATCTGGAGAAACTGGTACAGCTGGGACATATCGAAGAGGAGGACGATAGCGCCCTGCAGGCGGGCTTATGAATTCCTGTTGCGGACCCGCAATCAAATGCACTTTGAGGCCGGCAACAGCCAAGACCAGCTCGATCGGGCCTTGCAGATACGCTTGGCCGCCTGGCGGGGCTATACCGGGGCCGAGGGTATCCTACCTGTCGAGCAGTTCATGCAAGAGTATTTCGCCCACACGAGCGAGATCCGCTACAGCAGTGCCCTGTTCCTGGAGTCCGCCAAGTGGCAGTCTCCCCTGCTGGAGCATTCAGTGGGAATCCCTGTCAAACGCGATTATCGTGTCGGCTGGCGGCACGTGTGGGCCACGCGATCCGGACTGGAGAGACTCAAGCGGGATCCAGCCGCAGTGCTGGAGCTGATGTCGATCTCCAGCCGCACTGGCAAACCGATCGAACACCATACGTGGCGCGAGATTCGGACGGCCATGTTGCAGCGCAAGGCTCGCGAGATCGATCAAACCACCATTCAGCGTTTTCTGGAATTGATGTCCATTACCGGTGATCTGGCGGATCAACTCGAGCGTTTGCATGAGCTGCGTGTGCTGGAGCAAATTATTCCCGATATGACCCATGCCCGCTGCTTATTGCAGTTCAATCAATACCACAAGTACACGGTTGACGCGCATTGCATACGTGCCGTGGAGTGCGTCACGGACCTCGAAGAGGATAGTTCTCTGCTGGGGATCATCTACCGTGGCCTCAAGAACAAGTCCCTGCTGCATCTGGCGCTTTTGATTCACGATCTGGGCAAGGGATTTGCCGAGGACCATAGCGAAGTGTGGGCCGTCGGATCGCCGAACGCACGGCCGACCGACTGCAGTTGAGCGCCAGGACAAAGAAACATTGATGTTCCTGGTGCACCAGCATTTGCTGCTGGCCCATACGGCCTTCCGCTTTGACTTGAGCAACAATGAAGCGGCAGTGCAAGTTCGCCGCCGTTGTTGGTTCCAGCGAACGTCTGCAATTGCTGCTGCTGTTGACCTATGCCGATTTGGCCAGCGTTGGACCGGATGTGGTCAATCAATGGAAAATCGATCTGCTGCTGCAGTTATACTACCAAACCGACGCCCATTTTCGGGATGACAAGCTGGGCGATCGCTTTCGCAAAGAGATCGTCGAGCGTCGGGCGAGCAGTCTTGCAAGCCGCGCCGCAAAATGGCAATCGCCAGTGGTGGTCAGAGCACGTCGAGGCCTTACCCATCGGCTACCTGATGCGAACTCCTCCGCACGAGGCGGTAGCTGACATTGCCAAGCTGCTGCGTTTGGACGACGAGCACTGTATCGTGTGGGGTAAGTACAACGATGCCCAACAGGCCATGGAATACACCATTGCCACTCGGCAAACCGGCAAGCCCATTGGAGCATTCCACCGCATCACCGGAGCGCTTTCCAGCCAGTCGATGCAGATCATTGCCGCGGATATCCACACCCAGCCGGGCGAGATCGCCTGGGATCGCTTTGTGGTGGAAGATCTGGAATTTGATGGGCCGCCACCCGCAAGCACGCATCGATGGGGTATGCCGCACAATCGCCGACGCCTTGGAGCCAGGCAATACCTTACCGCCGCAGTTTTCCCAAGAAATGGACCAAGAAGGGGACAAACGCTGCCGAGGCTCTCAAGACGCAGCCCACTCAGGTTCGCTTTGACAACGGCACATCGGATAAATACACGATTATTACGCTGTTTGCCTACGACCGCATGGGGCTGCTTGTACGCGGTTTCCAAGGTGTTGTTCGACATGCAGCTGATCCTGCACTCTGCCAAGATCAGTACCCACCTGGATCAGGTTGTCGATGTTTTCTACGTGTCCGATGTCGACGGCAACAAAATCGAAGAGGGGACCAGCCTGTATCTCATCCGACAGCGACTGCTGCAGGCGGTCAGCGGCTAAGGGCAAGATAACAAGGAGAGCAGAACAGCCTGAAATTCGGACTAGCGATTTTCTCGGTCGGCGTAGAGAATAATATGGTCAGCGAGCTGTCAGTGCGGCTCGCCAACGCACCGCATTTGGTAGAGGCTATAACGCAGCATGAAGAGCGATTCGCAAAACTCGAACTCCGAGCCAGAGCCCCAGCCATTTACCGTCGAGTACGCAGCACGGGTTCAGCGTCTGCCACCCTACCTGTTTGGCAAAATCAACAATACGCTCTACCAAAAACGTCGGGCCGGACACGACGTCATCGATTTGGGGATGGGCAACCCCTCCGATCCTCCGCAACGGGCGGTGATGGACAAGATGGTCGAAGCCACCTTTGATGAACGCAACCATGGCTATAGCAAATCCAACGGGCTGCTCAATCTGCGTCGCGAATTGACCAGCAAGTACTTTCGCAAATATGGAGTGCGTCTTGACCCAGACACCGAGGCCATCGTCTGCTTGGGTAGCAAAGAGGGCTTTAGCCATATGTGTCTGGCATTGATGGGCCCAGGCGATACGGCCATGATTCCTTCGCCCTATTTTCCGGTTCATATGTACGGCGTCATCCTGGCAGCCGGAAATGTGGTCGCCTTGGAAGTTGCCGATAGTGAAAAATTCCTGGCAAATATTGCTTACACCTGCCAGCATTTTTATCCGCGACCAAAATTGCTGATTATCAACTATCCGCATAACCCTTCGACCGTTACCGTCGAACAGGACTTTTTTACCGAGATCGTGAAACTGTCCAAGCGATATGGTTTTATGGTCATCAGCGACTTTGCCTACTCCGATGTTGCCTTCGACGGATACACACCGCCCAGTTTCCTGGCCTCTCCCGGAGCGAAAGACGTTGGGGTCGAGTTTACGACCATGAGTAAGGGCTACAACATGGCTGGCTGGCGCGTGGGGTTTTGCGCAGGGAACGCGGATATGATTCGCGGGCTCGCCACCATCAAGGGCTATTACGATTACGGCATGTTCCAGGCCATCCAGATCGCGGCCATCGTGGCCCTGCGTGATACGGAAGCGGCGGTTGAACAGCAGTCGCTGATTTATCAAGGTCGACGAGAAATTCTGTTGGACGGCTTGCGGCGCATTGGATGGACTGCCGATACGCCTCGGGCGGGCATGTTCGTGTGGGCCAAAGTACCCGAAAAATGGATGCGGCGCATGAACACTCTGGATTTCGCCATGATGTTACTCGAGCATGGCGACGTGGCCGTCAGTCCAGGAAGCGGATTTGGGCCGGCCGGCGAAGGATATCTGCGGATGGCACTGGTCGAAAATGAAAGTCGCCTGCGCCAGGCTGTTCGCCAAATCAGCCGCTGTTTGGACCGCATGGAACTCGACTACTCGCCCTCAAGACCCGTCGAAACGGCTTAATCGACGAGCCCGGCTGGCAGCTTAAGCAAATTTTTCCGCAAATTTCTTTTGCTTCGCGGGAATAATTGCGGCCAACCTAGAGTCTTTTCATAAGAAGCGCCAGATGGTTAAGCCACCATTTGTTGGATTGGCTCGGCGCTTTCAATTCTCGCGGAAATGCGTCGCGAGCCTTGCGATATCTTTCCCTTTCTAGGAGTAACAATATGTTGCGAAAATTTAGTTCCCTGTTCTGTGTCGCCGCTCTGTCATTCGCTTTCGCTGGCTGCGATACCGCCACCGTTGAGAGCAAAGTAGAAAGCGCTGTAGACAGTGCCGTGGATACCGCCGAAGCGGGTATCGATGAGGCCGAGGCCGGTTTGGAAGCTGCTGCCGATGCCACCGCCGAAATGGCCAGCGATGCGACCGAAGCCGCCGAACAAGCTGTCGAGGATGTCAAGGAAGCCGTCGAAGGCGACAAATAGTAGTCAACCAGTTGGCTGGTCGATACGCTGAAAGGGCTCCCGCAAGGGAGCCCTTTTTCTATGTGCCAGAACCAGGCAGCACGGAACCAGACAGCACGGAGCCAGGCACCGCCGGGGCAGGATTCGGTGAGTTCCCCGTCGACTCTGGAAGAGGGGCTGCCGGGGTGGGTGCTTCGAACAGCATTTGCATCAGGCGATCCAATTCGGCGCGATGAGCTTCCAACGAAACCACCGTCCCTTCTTTGTTCAAAAGCAGCACGGTGGGTAATGAAAAAATCCCTAGCTGAACTTGTATACGATCTTGGTAACTGGCCGCATTGTCATGAATGATGGGCCATGGAAGCTTGGCTTCCGCCAAATAGCCCTTCAATTTCTGGACATCGTTGTCCAGGCTGATACCAATTACCTCAAGACCCTTGCCGCGATATTTCTCCAGTGTTTTCTTGATCCGTGGAATCTCACTCAGGCAGGGCTCATCGCCTGTGGCGAAGAAGTTGACGAGCACAAACTTGCCTTCAAACTCGCTGACGCTGACCTGCCTGCCATCCAAGGCTACGCCCGTAAGCTCGAGCTTGTTGCCTAGCAAATTCAAACGCCGCACCGAGGCCTGCAGGTTTAGCCGCAGACTCTGCATTTCTTGGCGCTGATCAGCCTCCAGCAGTGAATCCAGCAACTCGTAGGTTTCGCGGGCAGGTCGCTTGTTGGGTTGCAGCTCCAGCATCGCCGCTGCGAACATACCGCTCTGAACATCCTGGAGGTTCAGCGGCTTACGAGAGCTGAGAAAGGCGTGCAGCTGCTCCACGATCTCCGCTTGCTGCTTGTCGCTGAAATAAGTCATCAAGGCCACTGAGGCTGTGATCGCATCCAGCTCGGCCTGTTTGTATTCTGCACTCGTCTCGCGGCCTTTGAGCAGTGCCGTCAGCTTTCGCGATCCGTCGCGAATAGCTGTCTGCATGGTTTTGTACTGCTCCGGCGAACGTGGACGAGCGGACTTTGCAACTCGAATCAACTTACGCAGGCTGGGTATGTCCGCCTTGGACGGAATACTCAGATCGGGAAATTCGGTTAACGCTCCGCGGGTGGGCTCGGTTCCGCCTTGCCCTGCGTTGTCTTGCTCTGCGTTGTCTTGCTCTCCCGACGATGCCTGCTGTGCGAGCGAGCTACAGGGAATAAGTTGCAAAACGCAGCACAGGCAGGCTGCTACCCCGAGGGATCGTGGGAGGACCATGATGAAAATTTCCCAATCAATTTTCTACAGACGGCGTGCACCAAATGGCAATGCCGTAAGTAGCCATCATAACCTACCGCCAATACCGCACACGGTACCAGCCGTCCGAACCACGAGCGATTGCGTCAGCAACCAAGGTCATCGAGCTGCTGGGAGTACACGTCGAGGGATTGGAGGATGAACTCCAGCCGACGCCACAGAAATTGACGCCAGGTAGCGTGCCCTGGATGTGCCCCTTGTAATTTCGCGAGGCCATCTGCTGTGCCTCCGCTTGGGCACGGGCCTGAAGACTGTTGCTCGGGCTCACCACGTTGCCGTGCACCCGCCCGCACTGTGGGCAAACATTGGCAGCGGTAGCGGCCGAGGCCAATCCCGCAACGCAAACGATTCCAAGGATCCAACTCTTGAACAGAGACATAAGCACTCCCTTTTTCTTGAAAAACTACCTCCTGATCGACTGGACTAATCGATTCGTCGATTCCAGCCGTCCGTTGAAGAATAACCATCCGTGACCCGCCCAGCTTTGGCAAGTGCCCCCTTTGGCCGTCATGGGCCACCCTGCCATCCTCAATGGCACCTTTAATTGCCTAATCGTTAGGCTGCCGGCATTTAGGCGAGCATTGCGCAATACCTGGAAAATCTGTGTTCCTCGGTTCGGCCAGGGCCTACAATCAAACTTCATTTCATCACGGCGACGGTGGCAAGTGCCTTGATGCTGCGACAGGAACTTTGCATACAGGACGTAAGAGACCCACGATGCGTTTTTGCTTGGCGAGTACGCAGATGCACTGGGGAGGTGGCGAGGAGCTATTGTTTTCGCTTGCCGAGGAACTCCGGGCGGCTGGGCACAGCCTGTATTGGATTGTGCGAGCGAACAGCGAGGTGGAGAGCCGCCTGGAACCATGCGGATCGCTGATTGTGCATCGTCTCCGCGGCCGTGGAAGCAATATCACGGACTGCTTGGCAGTGCGCCATCTGCTACGAAATCTTGCTCCCGACGTTGTGCTACTCAATGATACGCATGCCGTGCCCGCGATTGGATTCGCCGCGTGGTGCTGCCGACAGCCAAAACCTCTGCGTCTGGCATATAAACACACCGTCTTTCCGCTGCGCAGCAGGCTTAAATATCGTTTGTTGACCGACAAGCTGATTTGTGTTTCCGAGGCTGCCAAGCAAGTGGTGGTTCGAGGTGGATTGCCCGCTGAACATGCCGTTGTGATTTACGGAGGTGTGCGCGAGCCGCAAATTCCAGCAGGCTCCCGCGATGCTGTTCGGCGAGAGTTGGGGTTGTCCGAACATCAAAGACTGCTGGTGTGCGTGGGCAACCTCTTGGACTGTAAGGGCCATGCTGAGCTCGTGTCAGCCATCAGCCAAATCGGAGATCGTTGCGGCGAATTGCTGGCTGTTATCGCAGGCGAGGGTGCTGAACGAGACAAACTCGAACGGCAGATCACCCAACTTGGGCTGCAAAACGCCGTACGACTGCTCGGATTTCGCGACGATGTACCACAGCTTCTGGCTGCGGCGGACGTCGTGGTACACCCAAGCCATGCCGAGGGACTATCCCTGGTATTGATTCAGTCTCAGCTGTTGTGCAAGCCCATTGTTGCCACGGCCGTGGGCGGTGCGGCCGAAGTGATGCAGAGCGATGATTCAAGCCAGTGTACGAGTTGGATTGCGGAAGCCAAGAACGCGACGAGTCTCGCCCAACAAATTCGCGCAGCCCTAGCCATGCAGAAATCCGACCCGAGCGGTCTGCAGCAGCGGCTTGAGGCCACCGCCGCCCGAACTCGCCGCAAGTTTGATATTCGTTCCAATGCGCTGGAGCTGGTCGAGGTCTGCGCCGGCTACTCGGGCCAGTGCTGTAGGTGCAGTTGGGGCCCGACTATCCGCCCAGCAACCGCCTGGCGTTATCCCTCAGGATCTGCTGCCGCACTTGCAAACTCAGTTGGAGTTGCTCCGCCAGCCAGCCATCGGCATCGCGCATGGTGCTGGCCGACCCCACAAAATGTTGTCCTGACACATCGCGGGCGGCTCGATCCATTCCAATGTTGACCTGCCGCTCGCCGAGTCGGAATAGGCCGGGGCCGAGACCTGCGGCGGCAATTGCATCGGATACCACCAAGATGCGTTCCAAGGGTAGCCAATGCAACAGATTTTCGAATAACATCTTCGGAATATGAAAGCCATCGGCTATCAGCGAATAATGCAGCCTGTCGAATAATCGCAGTCCACGATAGACGATATTGTCGTGCCGGTTCAGCAGGTTGGGGCAACCGTTTCCGAGGTGGGTGAATAGGCTCAATCCAGCCGAAACGCAGCGTTCCAGTTGTTCCAGGCTGGCATCCGTGTGCCCCGCAGCCACCAGGGCCCCGCGTTCGACGCACTGGCGGGTTAATTCTCCGTGCAAGTCGATTTCGGGTGCCAGGGTGACGATCTTTGTCCACGGGCCGGCGGCGTCCAGCAGCCGCTCCATGGCGCGAGGTTCGCAGGCCAGCGCATGCTGCTTGGGATGCGCGCCGATAAAGCCAGGCAGGGGCGATAGGAAGGGGCCCTCGAGATGGATGCCAGCCAGTACGGCTGCCACGGCGGCATCCGCCTCAATGGCCTTCCGCAGGTTGGAGATGCAGGCGCACATCCCATCCAGGCTGCCCGTAATCACCGTCGCCAATGCCGCCTGGACTCCGTCCTCCCGCATGGCGCGGGCGGCAGCGGCAATTTGAGAGGGCTGCAAGTGGGGATCGTTGAAATCGACGCCCCGGTAGCCATTCACTTGCAGGTCGATATAGCCATCCACAAATTCCATGAAATTGAGCCTAAAAGCCTATCCGAAAAGGGGTCTGACCCTCTCCGGCGAGGCCAAAAAGCCAATGAAATCGACTCGCATCCAAAGGGTCAGACCCCTTTTCGGAGGCTCTAAGTCTCGCAATTTTCCAGCACCTGGCAATGGCTCAACGTCTCTGCCGACAGCAGACTGGCGCTGGATTGATCCAGTATCAAACAAACCTGTGCATGTTGTTGCAAGATAGACGCGGGGACCGCGGGGGTAATCTGCCCCTCAGCCGTGTTCCTGACGGCTTCTGCCTTGCGTCGATCCGGCACGGCGCACAGAATGTGTTTGGCGCGAAGTATCTGCTGAATGGACATACTGATCGCCCGCTTGGGCACACTTTCGAGTGAATCGAACCAGCCTTCTCCTACCTGCTGCTTGCGACAAGCATCATCTAGCCTGACGATCAAATAGGCTTCGTCGGCATCAAAATCGGCAGGCGGATCATTAAACGCCAAGTGCCCGTTCTCGCCGATGCCACATAGCAGTAGGTCTATCTGTTTCCCCGCGATTGCCGCATTGGCCTCGCGGCGTAATTCATCAGCCGGCAGCATGCCATTCATAAAATAGAAAGACGCCAACGGCAATCGATCGACAAAACGTGTGGCCAAATATCCCACGAACGAAGCAGAGTGCTCACGATCGATGCCCAGATATTCATCCAAGTGGAATCCATGGACTCGATTCCAGTCAATATTTGGTTGTTGCACCAAGGATTCGAGCACTTCGAACTGACTAGAGCCAGTGGCAATCACCAGATTGCACTGCGACTGGCTATCCAGGCACGCCCGCAGCACTTGTCCAGCTTGTTCGGCGACAAAACGCCCGAGTTGCTTGCGATCTTGAGCGACGACGATTTTCATGAACTCACTTCATTCTAAGACCAACGGAGCTTCGTCGAGAATGGATGTAAGTCTGACCATTTGCTTGGCCTTTGGCTAGTGCTTGATGCTCCTGTTCGTGCCTGGGCAACAGGTTTGGCGTTTGAGGGCTGCACTTTGTGCGCCCCAAATCAGCTTCCGGGTGGATAGTTCACCTGGCATGCCTGCCCGCTAGCACGGCACTAGATAGGGTACGTATGTATACATGTATTGCAGTTCTGGTGTGCGGGTTACAGCTCGTCCAAAAGGCTTAGAAATGGGGGTGAGTGCGGTTTGGTTAGAATAACTTCCTTTACTCTGTTGACACAGGCATTCCGTCTGCCGATAATTCTACCCCAACTTGATGAAAACACCGTGATCGCCGGGCTGTCTCACTGCGTCGAAGGACATGCATTCCCTTCTGCCGTTGGCGGAATCCTGTGCATTGGAGCGACATTTAAACATGGAGAGGATTATGGCTTCCGGTACCTTTTTTGTCCGTTCTTGTCCGACCTGTGGAAGAAATCTCGAAGTGCGCGTGGAGTTGCTCAACAAGCATGTGGAGTGCGTGCACTGCGGCGCCAATTTCAAAGCCACTCAAGAAAGTCGCGATGCCGCCGACGAATTGCGGATTGAGCAAGTCTTGGCGCGCGCCCAGCGATACATCGAGTCAATGGACTCTTTCAATCCGGCAATTAGCGAATGAACCCAGGTCATCCCAATAATTGGGGTAGGTTTTGGAAGTGCACTCGGGATCGCGAATTGTAATGCCCGCTACTCGCAGGCCAACGAGGGCTAGGCTCATTGCCATGCGATGATCGTGATAGGTATCGATAACGGCGGGCTGAATATTTTCAGGAGGTTGGATACTCAGTCCATCTTCAGATTCTTCGACCTGTGCCCCCAGCTTGCGCAGTTCGCGAGCTAAATCCGATATGCGGTCGGTTTCTTTAACTCGGTTGTGAGCCACACCACGGACGCGGGTATTGCCCTTGGCAAACAGGGCCACGGCGGCCAAGGTCTGCACGGTATCGCTGATGTCCCCCATGTCGACATCCACGCCACGCAGATCACCCCCAACGACCTCAATCGCATCCGGCAGGTATTGAACGCGGCAGCCCATTTGCTCCAGCACCTCGCAGAATCGAATATCACCCTGCAGGCTATCTTTGCTCAGACCCTCGACGCGAGCTCGGCCCGCAGTCAGCGCGGCTGCTGCCCAAAAATAGCTGGCCGCCGACGCGTCGGGCTCAATAGCATATGGGCTGCCTACATAGCGTTGCTCGACATCAATGCAGATGGGGCCGCGTGCGGGACCGCTAAGCTGTGCGCCAAAGGCCGACATGACGCGACGCGTCATGTCAACATAGGGCACGGAAACCAGTTCGCCTTCAACGCATAGCACAACCTGTTGGCTGGCCAGCGGAGCCGCCATCATCAGGCCAGACAGGAATTGGCTGGACATGTTGCCAGCCACGACTGAGCGTCCGCCACGCAATCCCGCAGACTCAATGGCGACTGGAGGGCAATTAGGGCGTTCTGCATTCAAACTCCTCACCCGCCCACCGAGCTGCGACAAGGCATCCAGCAAGTCACCGATGGGGCGCTCGCGCATTCTGGCAACGCCATCCAGTTCATAGTTGCCACCGCAAGCTGCCAGGGCGGCGGTCAAGAACCGAATCGTCGTTCCGCTGTTGGCGATATATAGCTCGCGCCCGATCCACCGGCGGCTTGCCCTCGCAGCCGACTACTGTCAGCTCGCTGCGTGAGACGTCATGCACCAAATCGAGCCCCAACTGCCGCCAAGCAGAGATCATGACCGAGGTGTCCTCACTATCGAGCACGCCTGTCAGACGACTGGTGCCGCGTGCCAGAGCAGCACACACCACTGCTCGGTTGGTGATGCTCTTGCTGCCCGGCGGGCGAATGCTTGCGTCCACAGCCTCACAGGGGTGGATTCTTACGGCGCTGCTCACTCGCTGGAACTCACTGAAAACAGGATCGTCGAGAAAATTGGGGCTGCTGTCGCCAGCCATCGACAAGGGGATTCTTGCGGACTGGCGGAAGTTTCGACGCGGTTCATTCCGCACAGAGTGAGGTATGCTATCCGTTAGGCAGGCCTTCAACAATTGCGGAGGCTGCGCAAGTGCAGCATTACCCCTCAATTGTGGAACCTGGACAGGCCGTCGGGCATCCAATGAGGGATAGGCTCCAATTTTCAGAGTTGGCGCAACTGATGGCCCAGTCAGGGGGGTAGCCTCCTTCTGTCCGGGCGATTGGGGTTTGCGCATGTGCCCGAAACTACCTATTGTGGTGTTTGGGGTGTTTGCCAAGCCGCCAGGGTTCCATTTGGGGCGTTTAGGCTGAAATTTAGGGCGCCAACTGCCGACCTTCCGAAAACGGGGCGCGCGATGCCTCAGCGTTCGGTCGCCTCCTTACTAGGCTAGAACTGTTTCTGAGATCCGTAGCAGGCCGCATACGCGGCTTGCGTCGCCCAGGACCAAGAAGACGCATTTAGAGAGAAGTGAAAGAGCCAAGCATTATGACTCGTCGACAGAAGAGGCGTCGTTTCTCCAAGTGGCTGAACGAACTTTTCAAAGGTGACTGCCCGCAGGCTTCTGCGCGGCGACCGATATGGGTCGAGCCGCTCGAGGCTCGGCAACTGATGGCAGTCGATGGCTTCTTGGGGCTGCTTGGCTCCTACGATCCCAATCAGCCTATCCAGCCGGATTTGCTGGGGGCTGCTGCGGCACCGCTAGGCGAGGGCGAGTCTTCCGCCGAGGGAGAGGCCGCCGCCGACTTGGTCGCCTTCGCTAAAGCCCTGCGAGATTCGGGAACCAAGTTCTATGGTGCCGCCTGGTGCCCATTCTGTACCGATCAGAAGCAATTGTTCGAAGACGGATACAAGTACCTACCCTTTATCGAGGTCACCAATCCGGACCGCTACGCCCAATCAGATTGCCCAAGACGAGAATATTACCAGCTACCCCACCTGGGAATTCCCCGATAACACGCGGCTGGAGGGTGTGGTTTCGCTGGCAAACCCTGTCGCAACGCTCTGGCGTGCCCATTCCCATGTCCTCCGCTCCCTCCTTTGCTCAATTGACGGATGTGCAGGTCGGCATTGGCTCGCCGTTGCACATCCCCATCGATGCCTACGATCCCAATGGCAATCCGTTGACCGTAACGGTCACCTCTAGCAACCCCAGTCTGTTGACAGCCCAGGTGCTGGCCAACAACCGCAGCCTGCGGATCTCCAACAACAATTTTGGAGATATGGTGTTCGAGCTGTTCGAGGACCGCGCGCCGGTGCCCTCTGGACGGGTCATCGAGTTGGCCCAAGACGGATTCTATGACGGTGTTATTTTCCACCGGGTAATCAATAACTTTGTCATACAGGGCGGGGATCCCACGGGCACCGGATCTGGCGGTTCCACCTTAGGCGATTTCGACGATCAGTTTCATCTCGATTTGCAGCACAATCGCACAGGCGTGCTGTCCTACGCCAAGTCTTCGGACGACACCAACGACTCGCAGTTTTTCATTACCGAGGGCCCTCAACGCAACCTGGACTTCAATCATTCGGTATTTGGGCAATTGGTTGAGGGCGAACCGGTGCGGCAGAGCATTAGTGATACAGCCACCAATGCATCTGACCGCCCCTTGAACAACGTAGTTATCGAATCGGCGACGGTCTTTAATGATCTCGAGAACGCCGTGGTGATGCTCAAAGCTAGCGGTTCGGGCACGGGCTCGGCAACCATTACCGTTACCGTCAGCGATACTGAGGGCAACAGTAGCTCCCAGTCTTTCGTGGCTTCGGTTATCGCCGATACGGCCAATGGGGCTCCGTTTCTCAATCCCATCGCCGATGTAACCACCTCCGTTAACACGCCGGTGGACGTGAATCTGACTTCGCAAGATGCCGAGGGTGATACCGTCATCTACAGCGTGCAGCCGGCTGGCAATACCAGCTTCAATGTAACCGTCAATAGTGCCACGGGCGTCGCCAGGGTGACCCCACCAACGGGCTTTGTCGGGCAACTGCAATTCATGGCAACCGTGCGACAGAACGGGACGACAACTACCTCTAGCACCACGGACAACCAACTGGTGACCGTGAATGTCGTCCAAAATGCTCCGACGGCTATCGACTTGCTGGCTGAGAGCGATTCTGGGTCCAGCTCAACAGACAATGTGACGAATGCAAACAGCCTGAGTTTCGCTGTTGCCGGGACAACGTTGGGTGCAACGGTTGAGGTTCGCGCCGGTGGGACGGTGGTTGGCACGGCCATTGCCGCCGGTAATTCCACGGTCGTTACCGTCAACAACGTAGCGGCCTTGGGGCAGGGGTCCAGGCTGTTCACCGCTACACAGATTGTGGGTGGACAGGTTAGCGGTGCCTCTCCAGCTCTGGCCGTCGTTCTGGACAGCAGTGCTCCCGCAGTGATCGGTTCAGGAGTTTTCCCCACGTCGGCGGTAGTCAACCAAAATGTATCGCTGGATCTAGCTCACCCCGAAGAGGGGCAGGGGCTGGTGTATGCACTCGCCACCGCTCCAGCAGGTATGACGATCGGCTCGCAGAATGGTCAAGTGGCTTGGACGCCCACGGCGGCGCAACTCGGCGCTCAGGCCTTGACGCTCAGTCTGACTGATGCGGCTGGCAATGTCAGCACGCAGCAGATTTCGATTAATGTCATCGAAGAGCCTTTGATGCAGATTACTCTCAACGCCGTTAGCCTGACTGGACAGCCGCTGACGACAGTGGCCGTGGGTGAGCAATTCAAGGTGCAGGTCAGCGTACAGGATCTGCGTGCCGGATCGGCTCGCACCGGCGTTTTCGCAACCTATCTGGATTTGCTATTTGACTCCAGCGTGATTCAGCCGATTGCCACTAGCCCAATAACGCATGTAGATCCCTATGACAATGACAAATCGGGAACGGTTGGCGTGGGCCTGATCGATGAACTCGGCGCGTTTTCCTCGAGAACCAACCCCTTGGGGCCTGATGGTCGGCTGTTTGCTGAAGTCACCTTCATCGCCTTGGCCAGTGGTGATGCGGGCTTGCGCACCGAGTCAGCCGATGAGGCGGGCAACGACGTGCTGCTCTACGACCAGTCAACACCCATTGCGGTGGCTCGAGTCGCCTACGGTGATAGCCAATTCGCGGTTGGAGCCAACTTTGATGTGCTCGATGATTCCTACAATTTCGACGAGGATACCGGACCCCATGTGTTGGATGTGCTCGCCAACGATCCCGTCAACAATTCGGCCGTGCTGAGCATTACTGGAGTTGGAACAGCCAGCAACGGTGGCGCGGTGACGATCGCCAGTGATGGCAAGACGTTGAGCTATAAGTCTGCGGCTAATTTCAACGGCGCCGAGATTTTCACTTACACGGCATCCAACACACAGGGAGTCACACGCACCGCCACGGTGACCGTCCAAATCACCGACGTCAATGATCCGCCCATTGCGCTCAACGATACTTTTTCCGTTCTGCAAAACAGCACCAACAACCTGCTCGAGGTACTCAGCAATGATAGTTTGGGTGTGGATGATGAGGCTGGAGAATCGCTCCGCGTGACGGCTGTGAGCAGTGGTTCAGCAGGCGGCACGATTGTCATTGGCTCCAGTGGTCTGACCGTCCGCTATACGCCTGCGGTCGGATTCCAAGGGTCAGAGACGTTTACCTATACGCTCGGCGATGGACGCGGGGGAACGGCTACTGCCACAGTCTCGGTTAGCGTCGACCAAGAGAATCCTCCTCCAACGCCACAAAATGACAGCTTCACTGTGGTCGAGGACGCACCCCAAGCCTCGTTTGACGTCTTGGCCAATGACACTACCAATGATCCAACGGAGACGCTGAGCGTTGCATCGGTCAGCGCTTCGCAATTTGAAAGCCAAGTTACCGTGTCCGCTGACGGCTTGAGCATTATCTACCGGCCCGCAGCCAACTTTAGCGGCCAAGAGATATTGAGCTACACGGTGCGAGATAGCAATGGCGCCACAGCCACGGGCTTAGTCACCTTTAATGTAACTCCGGTGAATGATCCGCCGAACGCCGTTGACGATATCGCGAACCTTCTTTCGTCACAGTCATCGAGTGCGATCAATGTGTTGGTCAATGACATCAATCCCGACCAAAACGAGACGTTGACGATCACCGCCGTTTCGCAGCCACCCACCGGTTCTGGGACAATCAGTATTGCCGCCGATGGCAAGTCCTTGAATTACGTGCCGCCCAGCAGTTCCTTTGCAGGTTCATTTGCGTTCACCTACACCATTGGTGATGGAACAGGGCTGAGCGACACCGCGACGGTGAATGTGACGGTTCGCGATTACATCGCCCGCTCGATCGGTGGTACGCTCACAGCCATGGCTGGAGTTTCGTCTGCTAACACCATCGGTGGCGTAACGGTCAAACTGTTGGGAACCGACATCACGGGCCAAAGCGTGGAGGAGCTTCGTCAGGTCTCAGCCAATGGTTCCTACGAATTCTCAGACTTGGCTCCTGGCGACTACAGGCTCGTTCGTGATCCAGTTCCTTTCTTGATTGATTCTGGCGAGACGATTACGGTCAACTCGAACCTAGAAGATGGTGATGCGGTTATCGACCTCACGATTTCTGGAGCGATGCACCCGCGGTACTTTGATATTCGAGATTTCTTGGGTTCCACCTTGCAAAACAGTTTGACCATCGCCGTCAACGGCGATGGAACTCAGAATTGGCTAGCTCCTCGCGGAAGTTGGACTCAGTTGTCGGCCTTGAATGCGACCGCCGAGCTCGATTCGCTGCAGATCGCTGCCGTGAATGTTTCCCAGCAAAGTCTGTCGCGGACCTTGCCCATCGATGGCACGCGTGTGTCGCATGTGGGCAGCGAGTCCGCGATGCGTTTGCTGCGCGTGCGGGGTTCGGTAGGAGATGTCGCCTTGCGTCCAGTAGCCCCGGCAGCCGCCTCCTCAGATACCAGCGGCGCAGGCCTGGTCGGTGAAGGCGAAGGCGAAGGTTTCGCTGCTCCTGCGGTCAGCTCAGCGATCGAAGCACTCGCCAGGCCGCTCAGCAGCCAAGCATCGAAACCTGGCCTCCCGAGCAAACCAGTTTCGAGTCCTCTCCAACAGCCGCTTCAGACCAGTCCCGTAGAGGCCAGTGCTGTGGATGCAGCCATGCAAGACATGCTGCCACAACTGCGACGGCAGCTTTCGAGCGACCTCGAAACGTTGCTATCGGAGCCCGATCCGGCGGATGCCTTGGAGTTGGATAAGCTTTTTGGCGGAATCTGAGCTCAGGGCTGCGGGCCCCTGCACGCCTGCTCAAAAGTCCCTGGGTGACGATCCGTGACCTCAGGGTCTTAGGAGGGCGGGAGTGTACATAGATTGCGTCAAAATGGCATTCTGGGGGCAGAATTGGTGCTCCAAGCCAAAAAAAGCTCAAAAACGTGGGCTTTTTGCCCATTCGGAGGCCATTGACCAGTTGAAATTATCGTGGCGAACCTTTTAATCGTCTGCACTGTACAGCGAGTGCTGCCCGGACACCTACCATTTTGAAAGGGATTGAAAGTATGGCGAAAGCCGCTGCCGCCAAGAAGAAGCCTGCCACGAAGACCGAAATCTTCAACAGCATGGCTGAGCGAACCGGATTGAATAAGAAGCAAGTCGCCGAATTCTTTGACGCGCTTGCGGAGGAAATCGAGGCAAATATCGGTAAGAAGGGTCCGCGAGTTTTCCAGATCCCCAATCTGTGCAAGATCGTTGCCGTCGACAAGCCAGCCCAGCCAAAACGCCAGGTGCGCAACCCAGCTACCGGCGAAATGATTTGGGCCGCCCCCAAACCAGCTTCCGTTACTGTCAAAGTCCGACCTCTGAAGAAACTCAAAGAAATGGTCTAGCCCCCATGGGCTACTCCTTAGCTGAGTTCAAACTTATCCATGAAAGGCAGGATCCCCATGATCCTGCCTTTTGTTTTTCGCGGTCAATTGTCGTAACCTAAGAACTTTTTCAAATAGGTCTCTGACCGGTCTGACTCCTCTCCGAACACAATCATTCTTCAGGCTTTGCGTGCTCTCCGACGCGCGAGCCCCCTTTGGGAAACAGATTCTTAGCTTGGCCGTCTACGTTCCCAGGGTTTGCACGATGAGAGGGTCTGCGAGCGTGCAAGCCCGCAGGTGAACACCCTCAAAATCGTGATCTTGGCTATGCGGCCCGGGGACCGCAATGGTGCAAGCACCCGCGGCCACTCCGGCTCGGCTGCCATGATGGCTGTCCTCCAGTACAAGCATATTCTGCGGGGCGACCTGCATCAGCTGCGCGGCTCGATGGTAGATATCCGGCGCGGGCTTCCCGTGATGCACATCCTCGGCGGTAATCACAAAATGAAAACGGCTGCTGAGATTCACCAGGCCAAGGACTTCTTCGGCAAAACGCCGTGAACTACTGGTGGCTACACAACGCGGAAGCTGTTGGGTATCGAGCCGATCGAGCAAGCGCTCAACCCCAGCGAGGGTCTTCAGTTTGCGCGGCAGCAACCCAGCGAATATTTCAGCTGACTCCAAGGAAAGAGCTTCCGCGGTGTCCGTCAGCTGCTCACGCTCAATCATCAGTCCAAATGCCTGTGGCCCCGGCAGGCCCGTCATGGCATTCTTCAACTCGCGCGTGAATTGGCGACCTCGACGGCTTAGAATCGTGTGTCCCACCTCCGAGTAGAGTTCTTCGGTATTGACCAGCAGGCCATCCATATCAAAGGCTACGGCTCGAATGGGGTGCGCCCATCCACGTGGCATTGTCTGCCTTTTATTGGCAGGCGCCCCAGATAAGTCTCCAAGATTTCCCGCAGACTGTGAGCTGTCAGACACGATGATTAACCTGGTTCAAGAGACGATTGTTGTTGGAAATGGCCAGCGAAAAGAGCATTATGTACCGCTGCATACTACCGATATCGTGCAGTTCCTGGCACAGCACCCGCAGTTGAAACAAGAACAGCAGCGTTTTCGCGGGCTGGCATCCTTGATTCTCTCGCTCTTGCATCATCTGTACAGGCAGCGCCACGAGCAGTTGACCTACATTTATTCGCCCTTGGATCCGGACTGCGATCGCGTCCTCATCAGCGTTCCTACACCCTCAAGCCGTGACCTGCTCTGCCAGGAACTCTATCAACGACTGACCGATGCGCTGCAGCGGGCCAACTACCGGAAGCTGAATCTTACCCGAGATTCAATCGGCCCTACAGGCGGCCAGTCAATGGGGTGTTCGCATGCGCGTCAATTTTGCCGGGCTGCAAAAACTCGAGATCTACGCCCGTGGGGTCGTTGTGGGCAAACGCACGATTCGCCCCTGGCGCCGCTGCTTTCGGCCGCAAACCGTAGAGGTGCCCTTGTACCAGCGTTTGGTGGTTGTCTTTCGGACCGTCGATGGCCGGCTAGCACCTCAGTTCGACGACCGTCGTGTTTATCTGCGAATGTTCAAGAACGTACCGCAACAAGATATCGATATGATGTTGCCGGCCAGCGGCGTGAAGATGACCTGGCTCGATCACTCAAAGATCGTGGTGCCCAGCCTGTACGCAGTCGCCATTACCTTGTGGCGCGTGCTTCGCAATGTAGTCCTGTTAGCATTCTTCGGAGTCTTTAAAACAATTGGGCTGGTGATCCTCGTGCTGTTCGCCATTGGTTTTGGACTCAAATCGATGTTTACTTACCGCACGAATACCAAACGCCGCTATCTGCTCAATATGGCGCAGAGCCTGTACTACCAGAGTCTCGACAACAATGCCGGCGTGCTGTTGCGTCTGCTCGAAGAGGGAGAGCAGCAGGAGGCCTGTGAGGCCGTGTTGGCGTATTATGCGTTGGCGATCCACCTGGGTGGGACGCGAAGCTACAGCTTGTCTGAAATCGGCACGGCCTGCGAGCAGTTGCTGGCGGAGGTGTGTGGTCTGTCGATCGAGTTTGATGTTGAAGCCACCATTCGCAATCTGGTGCACATGGGGATCGTCAAGACCGAGACCGATGGCTGGAGCGCGCTGCCGTTGGCTCAGGCCACGGCGCAACTAGACCGAACCTGGGACAGTTGGTTCAACGGCTGAGAGTGTCTGCGGGCCGACGCAACGGCGAAAAGGCTGTAGCGCATTGTTGGACAATGCACCACAGCGCTGCCCCGCTTGATGATGTTCGAAATCAGATGTTATCGTTGATTCAGCGCAGCTTCTGCAGCGGCTTTCTTCATGGCTGCCGTCTCATTGGCTAGCTTGTTCTCAGGCCCAGCTGGAAAGTATTGGACGTCGTCATATAGATAGTAAGGGCTCGGCAGCGTCTGCCCAGCAACCGAGACTTGGCAACCAACCGATGGGGCAAGCCCGCCAGCAAGCACAAGCCCCAGGAAGGCATACTTCCAAGCTTGCGAACGCTTGGTTTCCGTCATGAGATTCTCTCCTCGACATCCATCGATGCATTGTTATGTCAGCCAGCGCAGGCACAGTCTGCGTTAAAATCTAACGGTTCTATCGGTACAGGCGACTGGCTGGGTTAAATCAAAAGCAAGCCATTTTCCGGCACGACGGGCGACCCGCCACTCAAACCCCCATTGTTCCTTGGCCCATCTCCCCCAAATTACCAGTGAGGGCATGCAATCAGATCGATCAAGGTGGCGTCTGCGACCTGTTACCCGTTGCGTCAGGCCATGCCCTGCGGCATGCCTTCGTTTTCCGCTCGGGACATGAGAAAATCAAGCCCAAGGCGTGATTGACTGCTTGGGTCGACGGGAACAAGCCTTTGAATTTGCTGGTTTTCCGGATGTCATTCCGCTTACACTGTAAACATGCCGGGTTGTGTCCAGCCACAGTGCTCACGGGTCGATGGTCGCCTCGACCGAAAAAAGCTCGGCCAATGCTAGCCAAAACTTTCTCGCTAGGTCTCACGCCATGACTGCATTGAATCCAAGAATCTTGCTGGTCGCCATGCTTTGCGTTGGCGGGCTGGGGCACCAAACCGTCGATGCACAAGCGGTCAGCGAATTACCTCGGGCGGAATATTACTTGGCCAAGGAGCTGTTTGGGGCAGGTCGCATGGACGACGCCGCTGTCGGCTTCGAGGCAGCCCTGGCCGTTGCACGGCGAGTTGGGAATGAGCGGTGGGTGGATAGCATTCCGCCGTTGGTCATGCTGGGCGAATGCTATTACCAAAAGGGCAATCTGCGGCTAGCCCTCGAACAATATGAGACCGCGTTGGGATTGCTTCTCGCTTTTCCCTCTTGGATCGATGAAATTGAAGTCGGAGTCGATCCTTTGCCAGCCCTCGAGAACTTGGCGAGAGGGCCCAGTTGGTTCGCTCGCAATACGGCCAGCACGCCGGTGGCTATTCCCGAGGGGGTGCAGATTGCTATCGACCCGACACAAGCCATTGCCGCCCCAGATGGCAGCGTTGTCGCTCCGATCAGTTTGGTGACTCGACTGGATGTCACGGAAATTCTGAAGACGACCGGAATGGCCATGCTGCGTCGTGCGCAAATACTCGGACCATTGGCTGAAAACTCAAACCTTGCCATTCCCTTGCGGCAGCAATTTGCCAGGACTCCTAGGCAGCCGGTTCCCTGGATTTTAGCGTCATGGAGCGTGTTGCGTGGCATCAGCGAGATGTCCGGGCCGCCGGCGGGCGACGCGGCGGAAAAGCTCCGCAGCGGAGCTTTGATCCAAGGTCGCTTTGATTACTTTATGAGTCCCCTGGCCCTGTTGCTGCTTGGTCAGCAGGATGCTCGCGACGGTAAATACCAGGCGGCCATCGCCAATCTGCAAGATGCCGCCTTGCTGGCGGCAATCTTCGAGCAGCATGAGCTGCTCGCGGAATCGCTGTACTGTTTGTCCAGTTGCTGCGCGGCAAGCAGCCGCACGGACCAATTGGGGCCGCTGCAGGCCGCAGCCACTTGGTGCTCCAAACGCAGTCCTTACTCGCAACTGACGGCTACAGTGGGTGCGGCCGAGCTAGCGGTGCTCGCGGGGAATTTACCCCTGGCCGACAAACTGGTTGCCCAGTCTTCCGTCGGCTTGCGTGCACGCGATATTCAGTTGCCAAGAGTGCAGGCACGCGCGTACTTCGTATTAGCTCTTTTGGGTTTCGCCCAAGATCGGGGCTCGCAAGGTCTGTCGAATTTGGATTCTGCCCTGACGCTAATGCGCGGCTCGGTCCAGACGGGGCCCAGCATCGAGCGCGTCTTCCAGGCACAGCAGGCGTTGGACCTCTACTCTAGCGGCGGGCTTTCAGCCGCCGATACCGAGAAACTGTTGACGCAGGTTCTTGGAGAACCGGGCGCCGATGCTTGGCAGAATGCACCCTTGGAAACCTTGGCAGCCATGACCACGGCCAGCATCCCTGCTTACGAGCGTTGGCTACAACTGGCCGTCGGTCGGCAGGACAACCCCGAAATTCTGGCTCGCATGGATCGCTTGCAGCGTCAATGGCTGTACGAAGCTTTGCCGCTGGGTGGGCGACTGTTAAGCTGGCGGGTGGCGGCCGCCAGCGATCCGCAGATCCTGCCAGCCGAAGTTCGACAGACGTTTTTGGCCGCCAGCCAGCGCACGCCAGACTTGGAAAACCGCCAGAAGCAAATCAGGACGCTGCTAGAATCGCTCCGCCAAGGCCCTCTGCCGCTGGACGAGCGCCAGCTTTCAGCGGATCTCAAAAAGACCTATAGCCAGTTGGATGAACTCTCCGGGAGCTATGAAAGCCTGCTGGCATTCCACAGTCTCTCGCGGATTCCCCTAGCGCGTTTCGTGCCCGAGCCCCTGAATTTGCAGCTCGTGCAACAACAGCTTGCAGCCGGAGATTTAGTATTGGGCTGGGTCGCCACCAGCAGCCAAATCTTTGGGGCGGCAATCAACCAGCAATCCGTCGAGGTCTGGCAGGTTGCCGAAGCAGATAGCCTGCGTAGCCAATTGGAACGCATGCTGGTGGAGATTGGTTTGGTACGCACCCAAGCGGGCTACTTGCCCGCGGCGGCAACCCTACCCACGGCAGCCTGGCGAACCACGGCAGCCGATATCGAGCAGCGATTGTTGCCTTCGGAAGTTGAATCCATGATCGAAAACGCCAATCGCGTGATTGTTGCCCCAAACGCGCAACTATGGTACCTGCCCTTCGAACTGCTACCGGAGCAGGGTCAAGCTGATGCCAATCCGTGGATGGCTAAACGCCAAGTGTGTTACGTGCCGACCATGGGAAGCATCTCGGCTGCGTTCTCCAGTCAGCCCGATGTCCAGGACACGATAGGCTTAATCGGGAATTTATTCGCTTTGGACAAGGAGCTCAACAAACAGCAGGCGGACCTGGTGGCTGCAGCCAGCCCCAATACGACCACCTTCGTATTGGCACAAAAGAACGCGGTGCCCAATTCGCATTGGTTGCGAATTCGGGCGGGACAGGTTTGGGTTGCCGCTGCCATCGATGGCAGTCAGGGATGGAATGCGGTGCCCATCCCGCTAGATAAATCTCAGCCAATGCGGCTCGGAAGTTGGATGCAGACGCCCCAAGCGGCGCCTGCCCGAGTCCTGTTGCCCGGTTTTCAGACGTCGATGCAAAGCGGTGCCTTGCAGAATGGCAACGACATCTTTCTACCCGCCTGTGCGTTGCTATATGGCGGTTCGCGGAGCGCTATCCTCAGCCGTTGGTCGGCAGGCGGTAGGAGCTCTGCCCGCTTGATGGCCCGCTGTTTGGAGGAATTCAAGGACGAGCCCCCCTCAGCGGCACTGCGGCGTTCCTGTCTGGCGCTATGGACAGAGGAATTTCCAACGGCCGACGAGCCCATTCTGCTACCCGCCAGTAAAGAGGCCAGCGTCCTGACCAGCGGCGCTCATCCCCTGCTTTGGAGCGGATACATGTGTCTTGGCGATTCCGCTCCCTGATGCCCTGTGTAGCCTGCATTGCACGACCTTGGCGGGTTCAAATTGTGTCCGGCTGCGATATGCTATACACCCAGAGCGATGCGGTTTCCCCACGCCCGCAGAAAGAAACGAAAGTTTCACACAAGCCAAACTAGTCGAGAAAAATTAGGTCGATTAATAAGATGAGTGAATCCAAAGTCACGGGCGTCGTACACCTGATCGAAGATACCAAGACCTTCGGCCAAAAGGGTTTTCGTAAACGCTTGGTTGTACTCGAACAAAACAACGGGCGATTTCAGAATTACATCCCCGTCGAGTTTCTGCAGGATGCCTGCGATCAAGTTGACGCGCTCAAGTTGGGAAATGAAGTCGAGGTGAGTTATCGATTGAGCGGTCGCAAATGGCAACGCGATGCCAATAGCGAAGTCAAGTATTTTCTCAGTTGCGAGGCTACCCAGTTCAAAGTGCTCGGAGCGACAGACAGCCCAGCGGTGGGCGGCGACCCCAACGACGAATTTGCCGAAGCAGCCTACGAAGAGGACGATGATGTTCCATTCTAGGCTTTGTCCCAAAAGGGGTCTGACCCTTTGGAGGCGAGTCGAATTTACACCTGTTTTTGGCCTCGCCGGAGAGGGTCAGACCCCTTTTGGGACAAAGCCTAGTAGCGCACCGCCAAATGCCTACCGAAGTACAGGGCTCGGCACCGATCTGTGACAGGTGCCGAGCACTGTTGCTCTAGAACAATTTCCGCAGCCTAGGCTGGGCGATCTTCCTGGCTGCCCGCAATCAATGGATAAACAACGCCGGCCAAGGCAGCCCCGACAATGGGCGCCAACCAGAACAGCCACAGTTGCGATAGTGCCCAGCCACCGACGAACAGGGCGGGGCCCGTGCTGCGGGCAGGATTGACCGACAGGTTGGTTACGGGAATCCCAATCAGGTGGATGAGCGTCAATCCAAGACCGATGGCGATCGGCGCGAAACCAGCAGGGGCGCGGCTGTCCGTGGCCCCCAGGATGATCAGCAGGAAGAAGAAGGTGAGCACGATTTCCGCTGTCAGCCCGGCCAGCATGGAATAGGATTGAGGCGAGTGTTCAGCGTAGCCGTTGGCAGCAAAACCATTCGCTAACGAGAAGCCACTATTGCCGCTGGCAATGACGTACAGAACTGCGGCACCAGCGATGGCACCGGCCACCTGCGAAACGATGTAGGGAATCAATTCCGCAGCCGGAAATCGCTTGCCAACCAACAGCCCGACGGAAACGGCGGGATTCAAATGGCATCCAGAGATATGGCCAATCGCATAAGCCATGGTCAGCACTGTCAGCCCAAAGGCCAGAGCCACTCCCAGCCACCCAATTCCCACATCGGGTACACCGGCAGCCAGCACTGCGCTGCCGCAACCACCAAAGACTAGCCAAAAAGTTCCAAAGAATTCCGCCCCACATTTCTTAGCTAACGCCATTCACGCATCTCCACGGTGAAAAAAAGAAACCGAAACAATCGAGACTCAGCGAGATTTACTCCGCAATTTTCCATAAGCTGCCCGTGGAACGCACGAACAAGGCATCCTTGGCCAGGGCAGGCGATCCCAGGACCTCTTCGCCCAACTCGCATTCGGCTATTACAGTACCCTCCGTCTTTCCCAGTCGCACGATAAAGCACTTGCCACTCAGGGCGAAGGCATACAGGTAGTCGCCGGCAACGACGGGCGTGGCCCAAAACTGGCCGGCATCAGGCAGCCTGGCTTGCCAACTGAGTTCACCCTGTTCATCGCAACAGGCCAGCACGCTACGATTTAAGCCCAGCAAGCCAAAGCGACTAACCAAAAACGACGCGGAATTCGGATTGATTTTTGACGAGTCCCAAAGCAGTTCGGGCTGTTCAAGAGCCTTGGGAATGGCAAAGGCCTTGACGCCCCCGGATGGCACGAACAGCTTGCCATTTTCAAAAACGGCGGTGGCGATCGAAGCGCATGGGATTTCCAGCCGCCAGGCTATTTCGCCAGTTTGCGGGGCAACGCCCAGCAACTCGCTTGAACTCTGCAGGGCAACCACCCGCTGTCCGTCCTGGCCCTGGACCACGCAGGGTGAGGCCCAATTGGCCTTTCGCGCTCTTGGAATTTCCCACCGCGTTTCTCCGCTCACACTATCAATGCCTGCGGTAAATGAGTCGGCTTGGCATTCAACGCTGACGACGACGATCCCATCAACGACCACAGGGGAGGCGCTCATTCCCACGTCATTGCCCGCCAAGGGATGTTTGTCGGTTAGGCTACGGAACCACTGAAGATTGCCATCCAGGTCATAGCACACCAGATCGTTGGAGCTGAAAAAGGCATAGATCCGTTGGCCATCGCTGCAGGGAGTCGGAGCGGCATTCGCGCTGATTGGATGGCAGAACGGTCGCCCAGTGGCTTTGGTGCTCCGCTGCCAAAGAATCTGGCCCGTGTCCGCATCCACGGCGGAAACGTTCATCCAACGACCCTCCATCGACGAGCTGCTGGTGGTGATGACTTTATTGCCCACCACGATCGGTCCACTTACCGAACGGCCCGGCAATTCCGTCCGCCAGGCGATATGAACGGCGGGTTGCCCTTCGCTGGCAATGGAAAACGATGTGGGCAGCTCCATTTCGCTGACGGCGTTGCCGCCGGGCCCCAAGAAGCCAGGCCAGTCCGCAGCAACTGGCTGGCTGCCCACAAAGGCAGGGATTGCTGCAAGCGATAACAAACAGGCTGACTTCAGATAGCTGTGCATAAAAGATCTTTGACGGTGTGTCATGAGTTCACTGTTTCCAAAGGTTTGTTGAATTCACGCAAAAGGCTCACGCCAGGTGTGGAGACCAAAGCGGTTGGAGTTAGCGGTTAGCCGGAATTGGAAAGCCAGTAGGATCGGTAAAACGCAACTGGAATTCGAAAGCCTGGGCCCAGTCCTCTTTCTGCTCGTTTTGACATACCTTGACCAACACCGAGTTAGCGCCCGACTCCAAATGGACCGGCGACGTGTACTGGTCAATCTGAGAGCCTGCATGATAGACCTCTCGATTGATCAGCAGTTTGCCATTGACCCAGACTTTGACTGCGTTGGAGCTGCCGATGCGAACTTCGCAGTTGTGCTGGGACAGACTATTGAACTCGGCTAGCGCATAAATCACGGCTCCCTTTTCTTTGTTATAAGCTTCGCTCAAGTCGATTCCGCCGTCATCCTTGCTGGTAGACACCTCCCGCCAGCCAGCCGCCCCCAGTTTTCCGGTGTAAGTCTGCGACAGATTTCTTATCTGCAATTTTCCATCCAGGTAGTCTTGCTCCGGCGGATAAACTACGTCAAAAGCAGACTGTCCTGAATTGTCAAAGGGCCCAACCGTTTTCCATTCACTCAAGAAACCAAAGTGTTCCAATAGATTCACGGCCTGCCCCAATTCTTTCAGCTGACCGGCAATGGACTGCACTTGTTCCGGTAAACGGGCTGCGGCCAATAATTCGCGATAGGCTGACAATTTCGCGTCAACCTTGGCATCCTCCGCAGCGGCAAGCCGTTCCAATTGCAACGCCACGGCTTCATAACGCAGTTCTAGGCAAGGATCGGCCAGCATGGATTCGAGCATTTGGTTGCGCAGTGCTTCGTCGCTGCGTGTCAAATAGGTAAACGCCCAGTAGCGGGCGTTCGGATCCTCACTCAATCGCGGCAGGAATTGATTCAGTTCCTTTGTGGACTGCTGGGGATCGCGGTCCGCCAACGACTGTGCCAGCGCCAAGTACCAATTCTTGACAACCAGCGGCTTGTCTTTCATCCCAGCCAGCACGCTGGTCAACTCGAGATCGTCGCGGGCTTGCAACTTCTGGATGGCCTCCGATGCTTGGCTTACGTTTTGGCCGGCAGCATCCAGCTCGGCGAATGGCCCTTGGGCCAGGCATGGTTTGGTGGTCCAACAGCCTAGGCTAAAGATCGCGACCAGAATGGATAAGCGAAATCCGTAGACGCAGATTCTTGGTGAGTGCATACTGCTATTCCAAAAATGTGAACGATTTTATAACTGCCAAGACAGGATAGCACCCATGATAAGTGCACATCCCTTCGCGGCAAAGCAGCCGAGTCGGCAGCATGTTCGTAGTTCCGCCTTCGGGCGTCTTTTGTCACGTCCTTGGTTTCGGTACTCGTTCTGCTTAGGACTGGTTCAGGCTGGAAATGCAAAGTTCCACAGCGGATTGCATGGCCAGTTCGACTTTCCAGTCCGCCGCATGACGATGCCCGGCGCGATTGGAAATACCTCGAAAAATTCGCAGCGGAACCTGGCACAGGTGGCAGGCCACAGCCACGGCAAAGCCCTCCATGTCCTCGGCCAAAGCCTTTGGAAAAGCGCTTCGTCGCAGCTCCAGATCGCGAGGGCTGGCGGAAGCAGCGCAACAGGTCAGCAGTTGTGCTGCCTCTGGCTGTGCTGTTTTTCGCAATTCGATGCAGTCGCCGATATCCGCAGTCAGGGGCATGCCGTCTAGCACGTCCATGGAGGGGGGCATGGACCACTGCGGCCAACCCAATTTGCTGGCAGAACAATACTCCTCCTGGCTGCCGGCTCCAACCCCGTAACACAAGACTTGAGTGAACTCGAGGGCCGAGCCAAGCTCAAGCTCATCGCTCAATCCGCCAGCAATGCCCAGCAAGAGCACTTCGCGAGGCTGCACCTGGGCGATGGCTTGCACGCTCCGCGCGGCAGCGGCAATGGGTCCGAAACCGCAAAGTTGAATATGCGCTTCGCCCTGGGCCAATTCTGCCAAGGGTGAGGCAATCAACTTTGCCTCAAGCAGCGTTGGGATCAGTATGAGTCTGGCGGCTGACAAGTCTGGTTCCAGTCGATGCGACTTGGCTGATAAAAACAGCGCCTCGAGATCTATAATGCTACAGATATTGATTGATCAGATTCTCCAACATCTCTTGGCGACCACTTTGATTCGGGGCGGCTTCGCCCTTGTCAGCATGAGTTTCTCCAGTGAAGCCAGGCTCTCTTGGCCCTGTTCAATTCGCTGCCCGAGTTGGCTGTCCCAGCTGCTGTAGCGTTGATTCACAAATTCCTGCAGTCGTCCGTCGGCGCGAATGGCGGCCGCAATTCTCAAGCCCCGCGCAAACGCGTCCATGCCACCGACGTGCGCATGAAACAAGTCGATGGGCTCAAAGCTCTCGCGGCGAACCTTGGCATCAAAGTTCACGCCACCAGTCTGTCAGGCCACCATGCTTGAGAATGGCCAGCATGCACTGGGTGGTCAGGTAATAGTCGGTGGGGAATTGGTCCGTATCCCAGCCGAGCAACAGGTCGCCCGTATTGGCATCGATCGAGCCCAAAGCGCCTTGATGGCCGGCATAGTCCAGCTCGTGCATCATCGTGTGACCGGCCAGCGTGGCGTGGTTGGTCTCGAGATTCAGCTTGAAGTGCGGCAGCAAGTCGTAGGCCCGCAAAAAGTTCAAGCAGGCGGCGGCATCGGAGTCGTATTGGTGCTTGGTGGGTTCCTTGGGTTTGGGTTCGATCAGGAATGGGCCGGTAAAGCCAATTTCCTTGGCGTAGTCGACGGCCATGTGAAAGAATCGCGCCAGGTGATCCAGTTCGCGTTTCATGTCGGTGTTGTACAGGTTTTGGTAACCCTCGCGTCCGCCCCAGAACACATAGTTTTCGCCGCCCAGCATCTTTGGTGACTTCCAGGCACTTCTTGACCTGCGCCGCCGCAAAGGCAAAGACGTCCACATTGCAGCTGGTGGCGGCTCCGTGCATGAAGCGCGGATTGCTGAACATGTTGGCGGTACCCCACAGCAACTTGACACCCGTCTTCTCCTGGTGCTCGGTGAGGGACTTGGCGACTGCGATCGAAATTCTGGTGGGACTCCGCCAGCGTAGCTTCCCTCGGGTGCCACGTCGCGATCGTGAAAGGCATAGAAGGGAGCCTGCAGCTTTTCAAAGATCTCGAATGCGACTTCCACGCGGCGGAGGGCGTTGTCCAGGCTGTCCGAACCGTCGTCCCAGGGACGCACCGCGGTACCTGGGCCGAAGGGATCTCCGCCTGTACCGCGCATGGTGTGCCAGTAGACCACGCTGAATCGCAGGTGCTCGCGCATGCACTTGCCCTCGATCATTTCCTCCGGATTGTACCAGCGAAATCGCCAGCGGATTCTTGCTTGTCGGACCCTCGTACTCGATGCGGCTGACGTCGGGAAAGTAGCTCATGGAAATACACCTGAAAGAAGAGAATCGCGGATGCAGAGGGGAAGGAATGCGGAGTCCATGTTTTACATTTTCAAACGCGTCTACTCCAGATGGCAGGCCCACTGCCGGCCCCATTTGCCCAGGAAAATCGCAGCAGGTTGTTCCCATGGCAGCTGCGGTGCATGGAAAGGGCACCCAGCAGAACATCCAGCATCGGTGGTGAAAGTCGGCCCTGATTCATCGCCCAGACCTCCTGGGAAGAAGTTAGGCGAGCGGCAGATGAGTTCCTACCCGATCGTCGTGGACGAGGTAACGAGTCCTTGCCGCAGGGACTCGTTACCTCGTCCACGACAGGTAGATTCTTAATTTGCCGCTCGCCTTAAGAGGAATTCCTGCGCAGCAGTCGCTCGCCCAAGCTTGGGGCCAGGGCTAACAGCATCCGCAGGGCGTTGGCCTTGGCGGGAAAGACGCACAGAGGTTTGCCTTTCGCGGCCGAGCGTAAGATGGCTTGTGCCAACGGGGCAGGCTCCATCCCAGCGAGGCGAGCTCCGCCGCCAGGCTGCATGGCTTCGGGAGGCACGTCCGAACTGATTTCCATTTGCTGGTATCGCCTGCCAGCGTCATCCCGGCGAATCGGCCCAGGGCTTGCCAGGGTTACATGGATGCCGCGCGAGGCCAATTCCAGTCGGCTCTGCTGCGCCAATGCGGCCAAGGCATGCTTGGCCAGTGCATAGCCTCCCAAGAACCGAGGTGCGAAATGGCAGGCCAAGGAGCCGATCAACACCAGGTGACTTGGCGCGGCCATCGCGCTACTCAGATACTTGACAGCATTCAGGCTGGTGCACACATTCGCATCCAGTAGCTCGATCAATCGCTCGCGGGTGAGATCCTGCAATCGACCACGATCGCTCATGCCAACCGCTTGGATCAGCAGATCGATCCGCGAGTTGGCGGCAGCCAGCTTAGTGGCCAGCTGAATTACTTGATCGGAGCGACTCATATCGGCGACGTAGATGGAAATCGTCGTGCTCGGGAAGGCCTCAGCCAGCTGATCGCGGACGGCTTGCAACTGTTGCTCATTGCGGGCAACCAGCGTCAGTTCAGCCACGGACTGCTGGCAGAGCTGGACTGCCAACTCCCTGCCAAGTCCGGCTGTGCCCCCGCATACGATAGCGGTTTTCGATTTCCAAGGACTGGCTGGCATGACGCTGCGGATCGCAATGAAGGGTGGTGATATTGGGGCTGGAGCCAAGCAAGTTCGCCACAATCGGCGCGGTTGACCAGCACTCTACTAGAATCTAGTCGAATGCGTTACAAAGATGTGACGGCACCTTCGCCTACCATTGGCATTCCAACAAAAAGCAAGCGATCATGGTAATGGCGCGTCCAAATCTCAACGAGGCTCGTTCAAAAATTGTGGTGACCGTCGGGCCGGCTTGTGACTCCGTCGAGATGCTCCTCAAAATGGTTCATGCCGGGGCGGATGTCATTCGTATCAATACGGCCCATGGCAAACAGGCCGATTTCGATCGCATTCTCGGTCATATCCGTCAGGTTCGAGAGTTGAGCGGTTTTCCGTTGGCCGTCTTGCTGGATCTGGCGGGGCCCAAATTGCGGCTCGGACAGTTGCTGCAAGACCCGCTGCAGGTTGAGGTCGGCATGCAGTTGACTTTTGTGCGCGGCGATCAGGTAACCCATGCCCAGCAATTGTGCAGCAGTTACTTGCGGTTGGTGGACGAAGTCGAGGTTGGCAATCAAATCATGCTGGCCGATGGCACGATATCGCTACGAGTTGTTTCCAAAAGCCAGGATGAATTCGTGTGTGAAGCCCTTACCGAGGGAGTTGTGCGCAGTCGCCAGGGCATCAATCTCCCCGGGGTCAAATTGAGTGTCACCGCCATGTTGCCCATCGATGTGGAGAATGCCAAGTGGGCGGCGGAAAATGACATAGATTTCGTCAGTCTGAGTTTCGTTCGCAGCCCCGATGACGTCCAGTCTTTGAAGACACTGCTGGCATCGCTCCATTCCAATGCCCTGGTTATCGCCAAGATTGAAAAGCGCGAGGCATTGCAACAGCTGGATGCGATCGTCGAAGCGGCTGACGGCATCATGGTCGCCCGCGGCGACCTGGGCGTGGAAATTGACGTTGCCGAAACACCGGTGGCACAGAAGAGGATCATTGAGGTGTGCCGCCAAAAACTCAGGCCGGTGATCGTGGCTACGCAAATGCTGGAGAGCATGCATACCAACCGCCGCCCCACGCGGGCCGAAGCCAGCGATGTAGCCAACGCTATCTTGGATGGCGCCGATGCATGTATGCTCAGCGGCGAAACGGCAATCGGTGACTTTCCGCTCGAAGCCGTGGCTACCATGGATCGCATCATGTTTCATACAGAGCAACTGCTGAAGGGCCAGCCACCAGGCCGACCCGCCAAAGTCGTCGACAAGGTGGATGCCATCACCTCGGCCGTGACCTACAGCGCTGCCAATATCGCTTCTGCCATTGATGCCAAGCTGGTCGTGGTGGCCAGCCGCAGTGGTAGCACGGCTTGGATCAAAGCCAAGCAGCGGAATTATATTCCCACCTTGGGTGTCAGTAATGTCGATGCCACCCTCAGGCGCATGTGTTTGTTTTGGGGGATCATGCCCCATCGAGTCAGCTGCTTTGAGGAGCCCACCAAGTTGATTGAAGAGGTTTCGCAGTGGGGGCAAGAGCAGCAATTATTGACCCCCGGTGATCGTGTCGTGTTCGTTACCGGCACCGGCGTCATTAGCAATACCCACAATTTGCTGGTGGTGCATGAAGTCCAGGCCTAAGAGCTCGGTCGACCGGGGCCCCGGAAATTTGGAGCTTGTGTGTAGCCTGCATATTCAAAGTTGTCGCGCTTGACGCGAGGAGCTTTTTGGGCTAACGTAATTCACGACTTCAGCAGATGGGGCCCTGCGCCCAGGTGCCAGAGCCCATCAAGACAGCGCATAGAAAACATCGCGTAGAAAATAGCAGCCTAGATTAGATTTTAGGGTAGCCGGAACCGCCAGAATTCGGTTCTTTGCATGCCCCCCCGAAGTCTGGCGACTCCGGCTACCGCGATAACCTAAGTTATAAATGTTGACAGAGCCTAGATTCATGTTGTCCAACCGAAGCATTCAGCTACTCCTTAGTCTCCTGGCCCAGCGCAGGCAGTAGGGGTTCGGTTTAGGCACACATAACGAACAATAGCTAACCCCGATGCTTGCAGGCATCGGGGTTTTTTTGTCCCGCGGCCTGCATGCACGGAACATTCATTTCGTTTTTGGGAAGCCCTTTAGGGCCAACCGCAGGAGGATTCTGATGGCGGACCAATCGCCGCGGCAAATTCGCATTTTCGACACGACCCTGCGCGATGGGGAGCAGTCGCCTGGGGCGAGTATGAATCTGGCCGAAAAACTCGAGGTCGCCCAAGCCCTGGTGGATCTGGGCGTGGATGTGATTGAAGCTGGATTCCCGATCGCCTCACCCGGCGACTTCGAGTCCGTTCGAGAAATCGCCCAGGCGGTTCGCGGCTCGATCGTGTGCGGCCTGGCACGCTGCACCCCGGCAGATATCGAACGCGCCTGGGAGGCTCTCAAGGGAGCACAGCATCCGCGCATTCATGTGTTCTTGGCTACCAGCGCTATTCACCGGGAATTCAAACTCAAGATGTCACAGGAGGAAATCGTGGATCGCGCGGTCAAGGGAGTCGAGTTGGCAGTCCGCTACTGCGATGACGTCGAATTCTCGCCCGAAGACGCGGCTCGCACGGAACTGGATTTTCTATGCCGCGTCGTCGAGGCAGCCATCAAGGCTGGAGCGACGACCATCAATATCCCCGATACGGTAGGCTACACCACACCCGCCGAGATGCACGCCCGTATTCAGACGCTGATCGAACGCGTGCCGAATATGCACAAGGCCGTTCTGAGTACCCACTGTCACGATGATTTGGGTTTGGCTGTCGCCAATTCTCTGGCTGCCGTACAAGCAGGCTGTGGACAAATCGAGTGTACCATCAATGGCATTGGCGAGCGGGCCGGCAATTGTCCACTGGAGGAAATTGTCATGGCGCTCAAGACACGCCAGGAACTTTTCCATTGCTTCACCGGCATTCGCACCGAACGCCTGGTACCCACCAGCCGCCTGGTCAGCAAGGTTACCGGTTTGGAGGTACAACGCAACAAGGCCATCGTCGGCCGCAATGCTTTTGCCCACGAGTCGGGTATTCATCAGGACGGAATGCTCAAGGAGCCCACCACCTATGAGATCATGCGCCCCGAGGACGTAGGCTTCTCGAAAACCGATTTGGTGTTGGGCAAGCATAGTGGCCGAGCGGCACTAGCCGACCGAGCGCGGGCTTTGGGCTTCAGTATCGCGGCCGAGCAATTGCAGCACGTTTTCGACAAATTCAAGGAATTGGCCGACAAGAAAAAGGAAATCTACGACGGAGATATCGCTGCCCTGATCCAGCAGGAGATCTCCGGACAAGTGGACGAAGCTTGGACCCTGGTCGGCTACGAGGTCTCCAGCGGCAGTGCACGGCAACCCAAAGTGCGGCTGACACTGGCCCACAACGGCCAAGAATATGTTAGCGAAGTCGACCAGGGCGATGGGCCCATCGACGCAGCCTTTTGGGCCATGGAGAGCGCGACCGGTTACAAAGTCGTGTGCAAGGATTTTCGTGTGCGCAGCGCTACCCTCGGACGCGACGCCTTGGGCGAGGTGCAGCTGGAAGTCGAGCATAATGGCCAGGCCTACAAGGGAGTGGGCGTCTCAACCGACACGGTCGAGGCCACTATCCTGGCGATGCTCAACGCCACCAATCGCATCGCCGCCGATCAACTCGCTCGCCAGCCCGATGCGTAGTTCATGGCGCAGGTGGGCGCGGGAGTCGGCGATACAGGGCGGGCAACGAGTGCTGGGCCAATAAAGACCATTTGCTGCGCGCGAGAGACGCGGCTTGTGGCCATTCCACAAGGTCTGCTTTTCGCGCATGATTTGGGTGAGCAACTGGCGATAGCCTCGCCACATCAGCGAAAACATTCGCTGGCTGGGCGGCGTCAGCCACTCAATCGTTGACCAGCCGCTGTCGTAGTGTCGGATGGCTTCGGCGGCTACTTCATCCACCACCGCCAGCCAATTGCCATTGGGCTCGCCCGCTAACCAGCTGGCGCTATCGCTAGCGTGCTTGTTCAGCAGGCACTGTGGCAGGTAGATCCTTCCCTGTCCGGCGTCCTCGGCCACATCCCGCAAAATGTTGGTCAGTTGGAATGCAATCCCACAATCGATCGCATTCTGCCTGGGCAGGCTTTCGCTCTTCCGCCAAATGTGCGTACAGGCCAGGCCCACCGTGGAAGCTACGCGATAACAGTAGGTGTTCAACTCCTGCCAATCCAGGGGCTGCCGATGATCTAGATCCATCATGACGCCTGTCGTCAGGTCGTCAAATAGTTGGTGTGGAATACGATAGCGGTCGATCGTATCCGTCAATGCAGGCCACAACATTTCATATTCGCTCAAGCACGCATCTGAGGCCAATGCTGCGGTGGCAGGCTGCTGCTGGAGAGCCCTGCTGCTGCGCAGTCGCCATGCATCGAGTTGCCCGCGTCGCGTCGCCACCGGCAGCGAGCTATCGCTGAGATCATCGGCGATCCGCGCAAAGGCATAGATGGCGTACAGGGCATTTTTTTCGGGTGTCTTGAGCAACGCGAAAGAGCTCAGGAAACTACTGCCGCTGCGGCGGCATAGGGCGCGGCACCAGGCATAGCTGGCGGATATCTGCGCGGGCCGGTAGGGCACATGCGCTAGATTTACCTGGGCCGGCTCAGTCACGGCTGCCTCCACGTTGCCATAGTCGGCTGCCAAGGGCGCTGGCCAGGATCCGCATCTTTCCCAATTTTGAAAGCGTTGGGCGTTGGCTCCAGACGTCGAATTTTAATTGTTCAATTTTATCAAGGATGGCCAGTCCGCCGCGCAGAAATAACTCCACGTCCGTCGCCAACCAAGCGGGAACCTGTCGAATCAACGGGCGTCCCTGATCAAAGCGAGTTCTGGACTGAGCGACCCAGGCCGCTAGCATTCGGCGCAGCTGCGGACAGGCCTGCCGGGCAAGCAGCATCGCTTCGTCAACAGCATAATCCGCCCATAGCGATCGAGGCGCATAGATGCGGTTCATCGACGCATCGCGGGACATGTCCTGGCAGAAGTTGGCTAACTGCAAGCCCGTGCAGATGTGGTCGCTGAGAGCCAAGTTCTCCGGAGTACTAGCCTGTGCCAGATGCAGCAGCACGCGTCCCACGGGATTGGCAGATCGCGTGCAGTAATCCTCCAACTCCTGGTCACTCTGGTAACGCGCAACGGATTGATCCTGACGAAAGGCGCTCAGCAGATCACTCAGCGGTTCGATGGGCAGTTGGTGAGCCTCGATCGTCTGCTGCAAGCCTAGCATGATCGGGTGGCTTGGGCGTCCGCCGTAACATAGTTCGAGTTGCTGTTGCCACCAGTCCAACAAGGCTAGGCTCTCCGCTGCCTGGGGTATTTCGTCTGCCAGATCATCGGACCAGCGACAGTAGGCATATATGTTGCAAAAATCTTGCCGCAAGCGTTTGGGAAGCAGCCAGCTGGCCACCGTAAAATTCTCGTAATGTGCTGCCGCAAAGCGTCGACAATATTCTTCCGCCTGCTGTGGGGTAAACTGCACGGGGCTTTGGTGGGGACCGAATCGAGCCAACTCACGCACGAAAAAACTCGAATCTGCGGTCGTGTTGCGGGCAGTTTGCAGCATAATAGGAGAATCGACTAACGCGGTCGCCAGTTGGATCATTGCAGCGGCATGATCGCAACTCGCTGATCGCAAGGTGGCATCGGACAATCTTAGGCAAGTGATTCAAGCATGGAAATTATTTTGGCGGCACCCCGGGGATTCTGTGCGGGTGTCAAGATGGCGGTCAACAGTTTGGACTTGGCCATTCGCAATCTTCCGCCGCCCATCTATGTCTACCATGAAATAGTGCACAACCAGTATGTGGTCAAGGAGTTCCAGTCCAAGGGGGCCATATTCGTTGATGACCTAGACGAGATTCCAGTTGGCTCGACCGTGCTTTTTTCCGCCCACGGCGTTTCGCCCGAGATTCGAGAATTGGCTAAGAGCCGGAAATTGTTTGCCATCGACGCGACCTGTCCCTTGGTGACCAAGGTTCACTTGGAGGCTATCAAGTATGCCAAGGCTGGCTACAACATCTTGCTAATTGGCCACAGTGGGCACGACGAGGTGATTGGTACCATGGGCGAGGCGCCAGAGTCGATAACCTTGGTGGAAGACACCGCCGACGTGGATCGGCTCGAATTCCCACCCGGCAGCAAACTAGCCTACCTGACGCAAACCACGCTCAGCGTCGACGACGCCAATATGGTGATCGAGCATCTGCGCGCTCGATTCCCGTGGATTGAAAGTCCCCCCAAGGATGATATCTGCTACGCGACACAGAATCGCCAGGAAGCGGTGAGGTTGCTGTCGCCGTTGGTTGACATCGTCTTGGTGTTGGGCAGCCAAAACAGTAGCAATAGCCAGCGTTTGCGCGAACTTGGCTTGGAACGTGGACGGCGCGCCTACTTGGTGGATGGTGTCGAAAACCTGGATCCGGACTGGTTTCACGATGCAGACCAAGTACTGGTCACCGCAGGAGCGAGTGCGCCCGAATCCGTTGTCCAGGCAACCATTGATTGGTTGGTTGAAAAATATGCGGCCACAGTGCGTTTGGAAACCGTCCGCCGCGAAGAGGTGCACTTCCCCTTGCCCAAAGCCGTTCGACAATTCAGAGAGCCCGGCACTGGCAATCAGAGCGATGAGACCATGTTTGATCGCCCATTGCCATCCTAGTCGCGGAAGGGCCAATCGCCGAGCAACCCTTGGCTGTACTCCTCGCAGCCCAATGCTGAATGGCGTACAATCCACCCGCAGTTTGCGAGGTAGATCAATTCATTTTCCGCTGCGGCCCATGAATGCACTTGAGGATTGCATCCGACGTGCGCGGCTGCCATGTTGAAGAAAGTCTGGAAAAAACGAGGATGGCGGAACAAACTCTCGATTGGCGACCCAAGTACCCCCAACACTGGCAGCATCGCCACCTGCTCGACTTGGAAAGTCTGTCTGCCGCGGATATCACGACCGTTTTGGATACTGCCGAAACACTCAGCAATCGCTTTCGCAGCACTGGCCGTAAACTGGAGCTTCTATCCGGCTTTACCATCGCCAATTTGTTCTTCGAGAACAGCACGCGCACGCGAAATAGCTTCTCGCTGGCTGCCAAGCGGTTGGGCGCCGACACGATTGAGTTCGCGTCGAGCGGATCCTCGGTTTCCAAGGGAGAGACCTTTATCGATACTGCCAAGACGATCGAGGCCATGGGCGTGGACGCGGTGGTCACACGTCATGCCACCCCTGGCACCTCCCACTTGCTGGCGCAGCACCTGGACTGCTGTGTGTTGAATGCCGGCGATGGTCCACACGAGCATCCCACCCAAGGCTTGCTGGATATCCTCACCATCCGCCAACAACGCGGCGACTTGGCGGGACTGACCGTAGCCTTGGTGGGAGATATCGCCCATAGCCGTACCGCCCGCTCCAACATCTGGGGCCTCAAGAAACTCGGTGCGCATGTGATTGTCTGCGGACCGGCCACGCTGGTCTCCAAGCAGTGGGAAGAATTTGGAGTTGAAGTGGCGTACAGCTTGGACAAAATCCTGCCCCGCTGCGATGTGCTGAACTTGTTGCGAATTCAATTTGAAAGGCAAGCAGCGAGTCCCTTTCCTTCCGTCCGCGAGTATGCGCTGCTGTACGCGATGAACGCAGAGCGGATGCAGCGCAGTAAGCCCGACATCCTGATCATGGCCCCCGGTCCCATCAACCGTGGAGTAGAAATCACGCCTGAGGTTGCCGATGGACCGCACTCGGTGATTCTGCAGCAGGTCAGCAACGGGATTGCAATTCGCATGGCTGCCTTGTGGCTACTACTCGGGCGGCAATTCAAACCAGCCCACCAGGGATGGCTGGCTGACGACCAGCCAAGGGGTGACACCCATGCCTAAAACGATGCATGAAAGCTACCTGATTGAAAGTGGAAGACTCATTTGTCCGCGGCAGGGAATCGACCGCACGGCCCGCCTGCTGATCAGCGGTGGGGTGATTGCAGCCATCGATCCGACTGACGACGCCCTGCCTGCCAACGTGACGCGGATTGACGCCGAGGGCTGGATCGTCGCCCCGGGTCTGATTGATATTGCCACCGAACTCGGTGAACCCGGGCGCGAGGAAGACGAAACCATCGGATCAGGCGTGGCTGCCGCACTGGCAGGTGGCTTTACGTCGTTAGCCTGTTCGGCGAACACCGAGCCACCCATCGATACAGCCATGGCCGTGGAGTTTGTCCGGCAGAAAGCCGCCCGGGCCGACGGTTGTCGTGTGTACGTGATCGGTTGTGTGAGCAAGGGCCGTCAGGGCGAAGAACTGGCGGAGATCGGCTCGCTGCTGGAGGCTGGAGCCATTGCACTCAGCGATGCGCCGCGACCACTGAGCAATACGGCTTTGCTGCGGCGTGCGCTGGAGTACTGCCTGATGTTCGATCGCCCCATTCTCGATCGTCCCGAGGTACCCAGCTTGACGCGCGCAGGCGTCATGCACGAGGGTCGCATGCAGCTGATCCTGGCCCTGGAGCCGATGCCTGCGGAAGCAGAAGACCTGGCAACCTCGCGCGATCTGCGATTATTGGAAACCACTGGTGGGCGTTTGCATTTGAGTAGTATCTCAACGCAGGGTAGTGTCGAACTGGTCAGGCGTAGCAAGGACCGCGGGACGGCAGTCAGCGTTGGCGTGCGCATTGGAAATTTGTGCTTTGACGATGAACTGATGCGATCCTTTGATTCCAGTCTGAAAGTCAACCCTCCGCTGCGTAGCCAGGCTCACGTGGATGCCTGCCTGGAAGCGGTGGCCAATGGCACCATCGATTTGATAACCTCGGGACATCAGCCTAAATCGCTCGAAAAGAAAATGCAGGAATTGAGTGCTGTACCCTTTGGTATGACTGGTCTGGATACGGCTCTGTCCCAGGTCTACACCTATTTGATCAAGCCAGGCAAGCTAGATTGGAAGCGGGCTATCGAATGCCTGTCCTGTGCGCCTGCCGATGTGCTCGGTTTGGAAGGCGGCTCGTTGGTCGTCGGCAAACCGGCCGATGTGGTATTGATCGACCCCACGGCCAGTTGGACCGTGGAACGCAGTGAGATGATTTCCCGCAGCAGCAATACGCCGCTATTGGGTAAGACCTTGGAGGGACGCGTACAGATGGTGTGGGTCGCAGGTCGGCGAAAGTTCGTACGCGATCCTCAGCCCTTGGTTTCATGACTTTCGAAGATTCATTAACCAGCTAAGTTCAACCATGCGAATAAATCGCGCCAAACAGAAGATCCTGCGTGGCCAGCCCTCTATTGGAACCTGGCTAACGCTGGGCAACTTGCATGCTGCCCGAGTCCTTGCGCGTTCGGGATTCGACTGGCTGACGTTGGACGTCGAGCATGCGCCTTACGATTGGCGCGACATTTCCAGCGTGGTGGCGGCCATCGCCGACGCTGGCTGTGCTCCAATCATTCGCGTTCCCGACGGCTCGCACACCTGGATCAAGAGAGCCCTGGATGCCGGTGCCTTTGGCATCATGGTGCCCATGGTCGATACGGTCGAGCAAGCCCAACAGGCCATTGCTGCGGCCAAATACCCGCCGGCAGGCAATCGCAGCTCGGGTGGCGGTATGCATAACTTGAACTTCGATTGTTCGCTGGAAGAATACTACGCCGCTGCCAATCAGCAAGTGATGGTCATCTTGCAAACCGAAAGTCCACGAGGGGTGGAGAATGCTCCCGATATCTACGGGCTGCCAGGCTGCGATGCGATCCTGGTCGGACCCAACGATCTGCGTTTCCAAATGCGGCAAGCCGACGGGACCTTTCCGAGTGCGGCCGAACATGAGGCGATGATCCAGCGTGTGATTGCCGTGGGCCGTGAATTAGGCGTGCCGACAGGCATCCATGTACTGAATGCCGAGCAAGCCGAGCGAAGACTAGAACAGGGTATGCAGTTGATTGGGCTGTCTAGCGACCTGGCTATGCTAGCTCAATCGGCACATGCAAATTGCTGAGCATTTGGGACTGAACGGGCGGAGCGATATCGCCCGCTACTAGCAGCCTGGTCAGTCTTTGTTGGCGGCCTGGTGTGGTTCAAAAGTCGTGCGGCGTTTGTTCTCAGCTTGCTTGATCGCATTCACCGCATCGGAGTAAAGTGCCTCCTGAACCCGTGTGGGCTCGCGTTTGGAATCCGGCTCGCAACGCACATACTGTCCGTCCTGTTGCAATTGCCAGGCATTGCCACTGTGCCTGAAGTAGTCCTCCAGGATCTCGATGGCGCGTTTCCGGCAAATTGGATCTTCGATGGGCACCAGCAACTCCACCCGACGATCCAGATTTCTCGGCATCCAGTCGGCGCTACTGATGAAGGTCAATTCATCGCCACCGTGGTAGAAATAAATCATGCGCGCATGCTCTAGGATGCGGTCCACAATACTGATGACCGTGATATTCTCGCTGACACCTGGAATACCTGGACGCAGACAGCAAATACCGCGAATATTCAGCCGCACGGTAACGCCCGCTTGCGAGGCCTTGTACAGGGCTTTGATCAGGGCAGGATCGACCAGGGCATTGAGCTTGGCGATGATCAATGTTCGCTGCCCCTGTTTTCGACGTTCGATTTCCGCATCGATCAAGCTCAGTAGCTTTTTGCGCAGGCCAATCGGAGCTGCTTCGATAGCCCGGTACTTCTGTGGCTGGCTGTAGCCGGTAACGGCATTGAAGAAAGAGCTGGCATCCGAACCCAGTTCGGGGTTGCACGTCAGGTAGCTGATGTCGCTGTACAGACGGGCCGTGGCTTCGTTGTAGTTGCCTGTGCCAAAGTGCATATAACGCACGATGCCGCGCGGTTCACGGCGGGTGACAATGCACACCTTGGCATGCGTCTTGAGATTTCTGACGCCGTAGATAACCTGCACATTTGCTTCTTCCAATTCCTGTGCCCACTCAATATTGCGAGCCTCATCAAAGCGGGCTTTCAGCTCGACGATGGCTGTTACATACTTGCCTCGTTCAGCCGCCTTGCGGAGTGCATTGACGATGGGACTTTTGCGGCTGGTGCGATACAGGGTTTGTTTAATGGCTAGAACATCTGGATCCTCGGCGGCCTGTTCGACAAAACGTACCACCGGTTCAAACGTTTCGTAGGGATGCGAAAGCAGAATGTCACCTTCTGCAATAGCCGAGAACATGGATTGCGAGGGATCCAGACGTGGGCTCCGCTGAGGCGGCCAGGGTACGTCGCGCAAGTGATCATAGCCCTCCAAATTGTTCAGCTGCATGAACGAAGCAAGATCCAGCGGGTCGGGTGAATGGATCGTCTCTTTGTCGCCCACATTCAAGCAATTCTGCAAAAAGCGAATCATGTCCGGTGGGGCCTGCGCGTCAATCTCCAATCGCACGCAGGCCGCCGTGCGCCGCTGCTGCAACAACTCCTTCATGCCGTGCAGCAGGTCGGCGGCCAAATCTTCTTGGATGCTCATATCCGCGTTGCGAGTAATACGAAACGGGGCGGCTGCCAGGATTTCTTCGTTATTGAAAAAACTGCTGGCGAAATGGCGTACCAGATCTTCCAGCAGTGCGAAACAGAATCCCTGTTCCGAGGGCAGGGTGATAATCCGCGGTAGGGCTTTGCCAATCGGAATTAGAGCAAAGCGATGGGACTGGCTGTGGATCCTCGGTCTCGGTGTCGCAATCTGCACGCAGACGTACAGTGCCTGGTTGACCAATAGCGGGAAATCATCGCGTCCCTCAATGGCCATCGGAGAGAGCACTGGTACAACCTCTTCCTCCAAAATGCGGGCCGCAGCCTCCTGGTGACGCACATTGGATGCGTCCAGGCGAATGCGCGTTACACCCTCGGCGGCCAACGCCGGTTCGAGTATCGTTGAGATAGCAAGCGTACTGGCTTTGGTTAATGCGCGTCGTCCGCTCGTGGATTGCCAGCAACTGTTCGGTAACCGTCATCCCAGACGGGTCTGTCGAGCCCACTCCCGCACTGCGCTGCAGATGCAGGCCGCCCACGCGAACCATGAAGAATTCATCCAGATTGCTACTGGTAATCGCCAGGAACTTCAGCCGCTCGAGCAGTGGCACTTGAGGATTGCGGGCCTGAGCCAAGACTCGCTCATTGAAGGCCAACCAGCTCATTTCTCGGTTAATATAATGGTTTGTCTGCAGGGACATGGTGTAGGCTAAACCTGCCAGAGTTCGGGTTTTCGTTGACGCGCGACTCGCCGTGCCAGGCGGATCGCAACACGCTGGGTCATCGCCCTGCGGGGGATCGTGCACAAACGAATGTTTTATTATCCTTCGCGTTGCACCGCACTATGTCTTAAGATAGACGCCACGCGCTAGGTATGCCATGAGGCTATTGCTTTGGATAGACGCTCACCACGCAGAATACCCTGGTATCGCAAACTACTGTTCGCGCTGCTGCCAAGTGTCTTGCTGTTCGCCATGCTGGAAAGTGGGCTGCGGCTTGCGGGGATGCCAACGCTGGCCGAGACACGCGATCCCTTCGTCGGTTTTTCTGCCCAACTGCCATTGTTCCAAGAGCAATTGGGGCCACAGCAACAGCCGCTGATGGTCACGGCCCCGGACAAACGCGTGTGGTTCAATGAACAGGCTTTCGCCGCCCACAAGCCAGCGGGCACCATGCGCGTGTTCTGTCTGGGTGGATCGACTACCTACGGTCGACCCTATTGGGATAAGACATCCTACTGCGGCTGGCTACGCGAGCTGTTGCCCAAGATGGACGAGCACAGGCAATGGGAGGTCATCAACGCGGGTGGCGTGAGCTATGCCAGCTACCGGGTGGCCGAGCTGATGCAGGAGTTGGCGGACTACGAGCCCGACCTGTTCATCGTCTACACCGCCCACAACGAGTTCCTCGAGAGGAGAACCTATGCCCAGCTGTTTGCCCGGCCAGCTTGGCTGCTGGGGATCGAAGCCCGACTGAGCCAAACCTGTACTTTCTCGCTGATCGACCGTCTGGTGCGCAACCTGACCGGACGCCTGGCGACTGGGCCGCGCCAAGCCATTCGGGCAGGGCAGGGCAGTCGGCAGGCCAATCCAGTGGTACACATCAAGCCCAGTCCACGGGGCAGCCCGACCTACTGCCCGCCGAAGTCGATGAAAGTTTGAACCACAGCGTTGGCCCCACGGACTACCATCGCGATGCAGTCTGGCGGGCTCAGGTGCTGCAACACTACCGCTACAATCTGCAGCGGATGGTGCGCACCGCTCGCCGTGCAGGCGCAAAGATTCTGTTCGTCACACCGGCGGCAAACGAAAGCGATTGCTCACCCTTTAAGAGCGAATTGCGTCCAGGCCTGAACACAGGCGGAACAGCTTGAGTTTGAGTCCTGCATGCAGTCCAGCCGCGAGGCTCTTTCGGCCGGTCATGCGCCGCCGGCATTGATCGCGATTCAGCAGGCGCTGGCCATCGACCCGCTGCACCCCGAAGCCCACTATCGGCATGGTCAGGCGCTGGTTCTGGCCGCTCAGCCGCAGGCCGCGCATCAGGCGTTTGTAGCGGCGATGGACAATGATATCTGCCCTTTGCGAGCTGTCACCGAGATTTCGGATAGCCTACGCCAGGTGGCTCAACAAATGGATGTACCTCTAGTCGATTTCGAGCGTCTACTGCACGAAAAGTGTCAGGCCGAGTTGGGGCGACCCAGTCTGGGTGGCGAGTATTTCTTGGACCATGTGCATCCTACACTCGATGTGCATCGGCAGTTGAGTTTATGGATTATTGACAGCATGCTCCGCGAAGAATTGGTTTCAGGTTTGGCCATCACCGATCCAAGATTCGTGCTGGCAGTGCAGTTGACCCAAAAACGTGTTGAGGCCAGCTTGGATACCCAGACCCAAGGCATAGCTCTCCGCAATTTGGCCAAGGTGCTGCATTGGTCGGGTAAATACGCCGAGGCCGCGCCCCGAGCCAAGGATGCACTGGAACTGATGCCACAAGATTTAGAGAGCCGTTTTATTCTGGCAGACTGCCTGGCAAACCAGGCCCGCCCGCAAGCAGCTCGAGAGCAATATGAGCTACTATTTCAGCACGGTGACTTTCCACGCGCCTATCTGCCCTATGCTGAGTTGTTGGTTGCTAACGACGAATGGCAATTGGCCAAGAGCTACGCCCTGCTGGCATTGCTGTTCAAGCCCCAAAACGCCTATGCCTACTATCTGCTGGGAGAGATTCACTTGGCACTCGGAGAGCATCAATTTGCCATCGAGTCCCTTGAGCAGTCTCTAGCCCTGTCGCCCGAGTCGACCGCCACGCGCAAATTGCTCCAGCAGGCTCGCCAAACAAACCCTTGAGGATTGAGGGAGTTAGCCGACACTTGTCCCCAACAGGGCTAAACGCAGGTCTGGGAATGCTTGCTCGCATTGGGCTATTCGTTGGTGCGCAGCGCTATTAGACTTAGTTGTTGCTCCAGTCTATTGAAGAGTTTGGCAACAATTGTTAGCGGTGCGTTGGATGATCACGAGGGAAGCCCGGACTACGCAAAGGATGGACAGTGAGTGTTTACATATTGGGTTCGGGCACCGCAGTACCCGCGCACACGATGAGTATGCAGCAGGCAGCGCAGTTAGCCATCGATGTCTTTGGGGTGGGAGAGAGGCAAGAGCGACTGCTCCGTGCACTGTATAGAAAATCAAGGGTTGAGAATCGACATACGGTGCTCCCGCATCGCATTGCCCTCGAGTGGGTTGCTGCCCCAGTCCCTGGGTGCGGCCCTGAGCATCTGCAAGCCTCGGCGGTTGATGGTCCGTGCGATAGCCTGGGGCCGACGACGGAGCAGCGGATGGCATTCTATGAGGAGCATGCGCCGCCGATGGCTCGCCGCGCAGTGGCCGCAGCCCTGGCTAGGGCGAAGATTGAGCCCCAGCAGATCACGCACTTGGTTACCGTCTCCTGCACTGGCTTCGGGCGCCGGGAGTCGATATCGACTTGATTCAACATTTTTCGCTGTCACCTACCACGCAGCGAGTGCACGTGGGATTCATGGGCTGTCACGGAGCCATCAATGGCTTGCGGGCAAGCAAGGCATTCGCCGAGTCCGATGCCGATGCGCGGGTTTTGATGTGCGCCGTCGAATGCTGTAGTCTGCATTATCGTTTTCAATTTGACCCGGACCGCATGCTGGGCAATGCGCTGTTCGCTGACGGCAGCGCAGCGGTGGTCTGTGCAGGTAGTGACGCACAGCTGCCCGCGGCCGTTGAGCGGCACTGGAGTCTCGCGGATACCGCCTGTTGCCTGATTCCTGAGTCAGCCGCTGCCATGACTTGGAAGGTTGGCAATCACGGCTTTGAAATGTTTCTTTCCGCCAACATCCCAGACTTGATTCGGGAAAATCTGCGACCCTGGCTGGAGGGCTGGCTGAAAAAACATGCTTTAGATGTACAAGATGTGCAGGGTTGGGCTGTCCACCCTGGCGGTCCCCGAATCCTGCAGGCGGTTCAGGATTGCCTGGAACTGAATGACGAGCATCTGGCCATTTCGCGAGAGGTGCTCGCCAGCCATGGGAATATGTCGTCGCCCACGATCCTGTTCATCCTGGATCGCATGCAACATCGCGTGCCCTGTGTCGCGTTGGGATTCGGTCCGGGATTGATGGCCGAGGCTTTGCTTTTCTTGTAGGTTGCACGTGCACTCCAAGGTGAATGACCATGAAGCCACCTGACGTTCGTCTGGCAGGTTGCGATATCGAAGCGGTCAGTCAACGCTGTTGGGATGCGCTGGTGATCGGCGCCGGTCCGGCGGGAGCCATGGCGGCCCGGCAATTGGCCCTTCACGGCTGCTCGGTGCTATTGGTCGAAAAAGCCAATTTCCCCCGCCGCAAGGTATGTGGATGCTGCTTGAACGGCTCCGCTCTAGCCACACTGGCCCAAGTCGGTTTAGATCCGATACTCGAGCAACTTCGTGCGCCGCCCATTCTGGGAGTGCAGCTGGGGACTAAACATAAAACTGTTGCGCTCAATTGGCCTGGTGGCGTGGCGGTTTCACGCGAGGCATTGGATACAGAGTTGGTTCGCCAGGCTATAGCGAGTGGTGTGGAATTCCTGTGCGGAACATCTGCTACGGTCGGCCAGGCTACGCCGGACATGCGGCTGGTCGAGCTAGATGGCGGCCAACGCGGCCGCACTGTGCGGTGCAAGCTCGTGCTGGTAGCCGATGGGATTGCAGGCCATTCGCTGCGCAACTGCGACGAAGTTCGGTTTTCCACCGCGCGCGCGTCCTGGGTGGGCGCCGGGTGTTATAGCGAGCATCGACCACCTGGCTTTCAGCGGGGGCAGATTTATATGGCGATCGGGACTGCTGGATACGTGGGAGCCGTGGAGATCGAGGATGGGCGGATCGATATCGCCGCCGCCTTGGAACCCCGCGCGCTGAAGGCGTGCGGGCCTGAACAGCTAGCCAATGCGATCGTCGCCGAGAGCGGCTTGCCAGTATTTACGGGAAGGCCATCGGTTCGCTGGATGGGTACCCATCCGCTGACTCGCACCCCGAACACCCGCGCCGGTCACCGTCTATTCTTGATCGGCGACGCTGCCGGCTATGTCGAGCCCTTTACCGGTGAGGGAATGGCCTGGGCTTTTGCAAGTGCCCGGGCTGTCACGCCACTGGCTATCCAGGCGATCTCAGCCTATTCGCCCGATTTAATTCAGCAATGGAATCAGCAACATCGTCGCTTGTTGGGAACCAAGAAACGGGTGTGTCGCTTCGTAACGCGACGCTTGCGCGGTCCGCTACTGCCCGGGCTGGCCGTGGCCACGCTCGCGCGTTTTCCTGGCTTGGCCAATCCATTTCTTCGATGGTGCAATCAGACGCGTGTCTCGAGCTCGTGCCATTCGCCCGCAGACCGTGCGTTCATGCTGCCCTCCGCTACCGGCAGTAGTGCCTCCAACAAGACGTGGTTGACCATGCATCTGGTGCCCGATCTCACCCGCCGCAGCGTTGACCTTGAACGGATGGACATGCCGGACAGCGACCCTGACGAATTAATTGCCAGCTTGCGCAACTGCCAACGATCAATCGACTGCTCACTCCCTGCCATCGACTGATCGAAAAATACTTTATGGCAACCCTCCGCAGCTCTCCCCATCGCGCGTGGAGCTTACTGGATATTGGGGCTGGTGGAGGAGACTTGGCGATCGACATGAGTCGTGCGTGCCGAAAGTTGAATATCCCATTGCAGGTCACCTGCCTGGACCATGATCCACGCGTGATCGAGTACGCGCGAGGCAATTGCCGCGAATATGAGAATATCGAAATCATCCAGTCTGACGTGCTAGATCTGGGCAGTGCCGGCCGCAGCTGGGACTTTGTTTTCGCGAACCATTTTCTACATCACCTCTCCGATGCCCAATTGACCGAGGTTTTTCCGATCGTGAGGCAAGTGTGCAAGCAGCGGTTTATCATGACCGATCTATGGAGGAGTTATGTGTCCTACTACGGCTACAGTTTGTTGGCAGCCATGTTCTTTCGCAATAGCTTCTGTTTTCACGATGGCCGTCTTTCGATCCGCAAGGGCTTTCGACGTGGCGAACTCCAGCAGCTGGTGGATGCCAGCGGGCTGACCAATGAGGCTGTCGTCAGCTGGCACTTTCCGGGGCATTTTTCTATTGTCGGTCAACCAGGCAGTCGCTAGCCAGCACTTCAAGATTCCAATTTTTTTGAATTTCGCGCTTGCATTGGACGAAGATAGCCGAGATATCACCACGGACGAAATCAATGACCTGATGAAGCTTGTCAAGAAACTTCAATCGGAACAGAAACATGATCGCAAGTAGCATATTGCAATCCGCCTTGATCATGCACATCTTGCAGTTCAGCGCGGCGATAACGGTTGTGGCCTTGCTGGTTTGGATGCTTGGCCGTCGCTGGCCCGAATTCACCTTCTTGGTGTGTATGTTAGCCTTGGTCAAGTCGTTGGTACCACCGGTGATAGCTTCGCCGGCCGGTCTGTTCACGCAATCCTGGAGTTTAGCCTACTCGCCCCAGTTGCCGTCGATGGGCGAAGATCAGGCAGTCCAACTCAAGCAATTGGGCAGCGGTCTCAGCGAAGGTGGTGGGCTGCAGGCGGTCGCCATGGAAGCAATGGGCTTTCCGGCAGGCTATGGTCAAGTGTTTCTCACGCTGGTGGTTGTCGTTTGGCTTGTCGGGATCTGTGCCTTGCTCCTGCGGGCGGGTGCGGAGGTTGTCGGGTTGCTGCGCATGGTAGCGAATGCCAGCCCGGCACCTGGGTCCATTGAGCGGTTGACGTCGCAGTTGCAGGAGGAGATGGGAATCAGCTGCCGCGTGCGTATCCTCATTTCCCAACAGAATTTTGGTCCAGCCTGCATTGGCTTGCTCAGACCGAAGCTCATCCTACCGAGTGAAATGGCTCTGCACTGGGACGAGCGGCTGTTGCGTCCAATTCTCGCGCACGAGTTAGTCCACGCTCGACGCGGCGACATGCTGTGGGGCTTGCTGCAATTCCTTGCTCAGATTGTATGGTGGTTTCATCCACTCGTGTGGTGGCTCGGGAGACGCGCCTCGGTGCTGTGTGAGCGGTGTTGCGATGATGAAGTCCTGACGCGAGGCAAGTGTCAGGCTGGGGACTACGCGGAGAGTTTGGTTCGTGTTTTGGAATTGCGTAACTCCCTTCAGCCATTACCGCTGGGTGCGCTCCATGTCGGCAGTCGATATTACTACACAGCGGCTGGAACGCTTGATGGACGATCCCCAATCGAAGTCGCGCACAACGCGGTGGAAGTGGCTGGCTACTGCGCTGATGGCCGCCATGATTTTGCCAGGCATGCAGTGGGTTACCGCTCGCGACTCGCAACCCTCTCTCAGCAAGCAGGCCATTCAAATGCGCATCACCCAGTCCTTTCAGCAGGGTAATTGGGAGGAGGCCATCAGGCAACTGCGGCCCGTGGTTGAACAGGATCCGGGCAATGCCAACGCCGTCTTCCATTTGGGCTATGCGCTCCATGCCCATGGCCAACTCGACGAGGCGCTGCACTACCATGCGCTTGCCTCCCAGTTCCCCCAGGTCCAGCCGATCGCGACTTACAATTGGGCTTGCGCATTGGCCCTACAAGGAAAAACGGAACCTGCCCTGGAGAAACTCGAGAAAGCTATAAAGTTGGGTTTCGTGCATAGGACTCAACTCTGTGATGACCCCGATCTGGCGGCATTGCTGGAGCTTCCTAAATTCCAGGAGCTGAGCCAACTGATGAACGAGCAGCGCAGCACGCAACAGGCTCTGGCCGGGCAGCTCGATTTCCTAATTGGCAATTGGAGTATCGTCGACCAAGATGGTCAGCATGTTGCAGACCATGCAATTGTTCGTAGCCATGATGGCCAACTCATTCGCGAGGATTGGCATGCGCGCGGAGGAAACAGCGGTACGGGATTCAGTTATTTTCATCCTGTCCAAAAGCAATGGCGGCAGACTTGGGTGGACGCCCACGGAAACGTGTTGGAATGTACCGGCGAATTTCGGCAGGGCAAGATGCAATTCAGTGGGACGCTGGCCTTAGCCAATGGTCAAGAGATGTTGAGTCGTATGTGCTTTACGCCGAACGCGGATGGCAGCATTGCACAGCTGATCGAGGTATCCGAGGATACTGGCCAGAGTTGGTGCACCCATTTCCAGGGACTGTATCGCCAACGCCTGCAGTCGGTCGAAATAAAGGTCCCCGAGCCCTGAAGGGTAGGGCTTCAACTGGCGACTGCCTGAGCGCCGCCGGGCCCTAGTGCTTCGTCCAACTTAAATTTTAGGATTAGCCGTTTTGGCGTTAGCCACGGTTGTATTTGAAAAAACCGTGGCTAACGCCAAACGGCTGATGTTTCCAACCCTAATTCCTAGCTGTGACATTGCACTAGGGCTGTCACGCCCTGTTGAACCAAGGAATGGACGTGGATCGCCTGCACTGGCGAGCTACGTCCCAAAGAGCGAGTCCGTCCTAATGACCTCAAGGACGGGCTCGTTTCTTATTGGGACGCGTTCGAACTGTCGGCATTCTTGCTGGCTGCCGCCAATTTATCCGTCGACTGCGGCTTTTCCGCCTGGCTTGGCTCCGGCGGTGCTTCATCAGCGGGCTTGCCGCCGGGAGCCTTGGCTGCATCTGCGGCCACGCGGTGGGCAATCCAGTGGGCAGCTCCCACCGAACCTGCATCATCCCCGAGTTTTGCGCAACGCACCTCAAATTGATCGCGATAGCATTCGAATACATTCTTCTTGGCGGACTTGGTGACTTCCTTGAGAAACAGCTGCGGCATGGCCTCAACCAATCCACCGCCTAGCACAATGCAGTCGGGGCACATCAGCAAGACGATATTGGCGACGGCAAAGCCAATCATTTCGCATGCATTCTCCACCACCTTTTCAACTTCTTTGTCGCCCTTGGCGATGGCGTCGGCAATGATCTTGCTCCGCATGGCGGCGATTTCTGTGCCGGCCGCGTCGAACAGATAGCGGGCTTCGCCGCGAAAGGCCAGTTTGGCTAGCTCCCCGGCAATCGCCAGGCGACTGGCCTCGGTCTCCAGAGTGCCGGTCATGCCGGTGGTGCCTGGTCGTGGAGAGCCGCAGATTTTGATATGGCCGATCTCCATACAGCTGAGTACCTTGCCGCGGACCAAGTGCCCGTCGTAGACACAGCCACCGCCGATGCCCGTCCCTGGAAAGATCCCGAGAGTGGTTCGCGAGCCCTTGCCTGCTCCGGCCCGATACTCGCCATAGACACCGGCGTCCACGTCATTCAGAACGGCCACCGGACATTTAAATTTCTCTTTCAAGAATTTTCCGACGGCGACATCTCTCCATCCCAGGTTGACTGCCACGCGGACAACGCCCTTCTCCCATTCGACCGGCCCTGGGCAACCAATGCCAATTCCAGCGATTTGGGAAATGGAAACCTTCTTCTCTTCGAGCAGCTTGCTGATGGTCTGCTCGATGCGCTCCAGTCCGGCTTCCACGCCAACTTCGCTCTTGGTTCGCCGCCTCTTGCTGGCCACCTGTTTCATATCCGTATCAAACAGGCTGCACTGCATCTTCGTGCCACCCAGGTCGAAACCTATCCAGTATTTTTGTTCATCTGCAGTCACAGGGCTATTCCTTAGGCACCAGTTGTCATTCCCGATGGTTTGGGCATCATTGTGACCACTGTAGCCTAAATTGAAAGCCAGCATGTTGTCGCCGACCGCGCGAATGTTGGCCGCCCGCCAAATCCCTGCAAGCCTTTCACTTAGAGCCTATCCGAAAAGGGGTCTGACCCTCTCCGGCGAGGCGAAAAAACCAATGAAATCGACTCGCCTCCAAAGGGTCAGACCCCTTTTCGGATACGTCTTTTTTCGAGTTGACGATCAGATTCGCAAAATATTTCTGGAATCCAGTGAATAATCCACGACTGGGCGTACATGAAGATGTGTCTAGTCGGCAGCACACAAGGGCCATGTGGGTGAATTTTCCTCCAGAAATGGGCTCTGAGATCGCACTGCTGCATGCGGAGTTGGCGGGCAGCCTGGAGAGGATTGCTTGGGCCATTCTGCGCGATTGGCCGCTGGCTGCGGATGCCGTCCAGGATGCCTTTGTGCTGCTGGCGGAAAAGTGGCCCGAGATTGCGGTGACACAGCGTCGCGGCTGGCTGGTGCGCACGGTGCAGTTGTCCGCGCACAATCTCAGACGCAAGGAGCAGCGCGCCACAGCAGCTGCCGTACAAGTTGCACGGCTTGAGGCAGGGGGCCGGCTCGCAGGTGGGGGCGGGATCAGAGGAGGGGGCGGGATCAGAGGATGCGGAACAGTGGATCGATAGGCTCGAACGCCTGCGGCAAGCGGTGGACGCTTTGCCCGCAGCCCAGCAGCAAATCGTACGGCTGCGCTTGGACCAAGAGCAGACTTTTGCCGAGATCGCCCAAACCTTGAAGTTGCCACTGGGGACGGTGCTCTCGCGAATGCGTCTAGCGCTCGAGAAACTGAGAAGGAATATGTGCTGTGAAGAATGAAGCTAGCGATATGAAAGCTGAAGAAAGCAATCTGGCTTGGGAAATAGATCGGTATCTACTGGGTGACGAGAGCCTAGACCGGCAGGCGTTCGAATCGCGAATGCTCGAAGATTCTGAGTTTGCGTTGCTAGTTGCCGAGCAGTTGCAGTTCTTGCAGTTGGTCGGTCAGGCTGCTGAACCTCGGGTTTCCCAATCGGCAGTGGTCGCTTCCTCCAGCCTGAAAGGGATCGCGACGGCCAGACGGCAACCCCTTCGATACCTGGCCATCGCGGCGTGCGCGGTGGCTGCGTCGCTGTTGTGCTTGCTGACCCTCAGGCAGGTTCGTCAACCCGTCGTCGACCAACCTAGCGCCGCCGCGGATTGGCTTGATAATTCCAAGTTGCAAGCGGTAGCCGAGCAGTGGGTAGTGCTGGATATTCCTGCGGACGAAGCGGTGTTGCTCGAGCTGGACGGAGAGTCGGCGCAGGTTTTCTACGGCGGTGGCGAGTCGCTGGCGGGAGAAAATAGTGCACAGGATTGGTTGATGCAGGCAGGCGAGTTTTTTCACGAGGCAGATATCTAAGGCGAGCGTGTCAAAAGTAACTTCCGCAATCTCAAAGTAGCCATCAAGCTCCGCGTGATGATTGCCAAGAAAAACAGGGAAGTTATTTTTGACTCATCGCCAGAGGTCTCGTCCGCAATGAAGTTAACAAATTAGTCGGAACGCGTTAGCGTCCGTTTCCCGCGATCACAAAATCATATTGATCAGTGCCCAACACGAAAACCTCTGTAGCCAACGATGATGCTATTCGGCCGGATCGGAAAACAAGAATACTCAGCCCTAGCGAGCTACCAATTCACCTCGAGGTTTAACTCGGGGTGGGTTGATTGGCTGTCTGTATGGGTAACACGCGGGGGGCGGATGGCCTCATTGGGGATGGTGGCTATTGGACTTGGCCTGAGTGTTTCGGCCGAGCTAAGTGCCTGGCAAGAGCCTCCGGCTACGGAGGCTGCCTCAAATTCATCTGCCCAGGCTGCTCAGCAGCCGTCTCCCCAAAACACGGCCGCCCAGGCTGCAGAGGCAGAGCAGCGGGCGCTGGCCTTCATCGAACAGCAACAGCCACGTTTGCGAAAGTTGATGGCGTTTCTCAAAGACAAGCAGCCAGCCGCCTATCAGCAGGCCATGCGCGAGGCAGTCCGCATCCAGCAGCGTCTGGAGGGCTTGGCAGAGCGTGATCCTGAGTTGCATAAGATAGAATTGGAACTCTGGCAGACGCAATCGCGGCTGAGGTTGCTTGCCGCCGAAATGGCGGTTGCCAAGCCGGCCGAGCGCGAGGCCTTGCAGGGCAAGCTGCAAACGATGATTGAACAGGAGGCAGCCTGCCAGTTGCGACGATTACAATTGTTGCGTGAAAGGGCCGTGCGCCAGTTGGCCAAACTCGACGAGGATATTGCCGAGCACAGCGAAAGACATGAGCAGTGGGTGGCCAAAACGCTCAAGAATTGGCAGAACAAGATTAAAAAGCAGGCTGCAAGCCGAGAACAATAGAACGACTGGAATGAATGTCCTGGTCAAGATTGAAAACCTAGGAGACGGAAATGCGATTGGGTTTGTGGATCATTACGAGTGCGTTGGGCATGTTGCTATTCCCTCTTGGGCTGCCAGCTATCGAGCCGTCGTCGAAGATTAAGCCGCCCTTGAATGAACGCTTTGCGGCTGAGGGTACTGCCCATGCTGACGGCGAGATCCCCGATTTCCAGCAGCATGTTTCACCTTTGCTAGGTCGATTGGGCTGCAATGGACGGGCCTGCCATGGCTCGTTCCAGGGGCAGGGAGGCTTTCAACTCTCGCTGTTTGGCTATGACTTCGAAGCCGACCACGCGGCGTTGCTTGAGGAGGGAGCTGGGCGTGTCGATCTGAACGACAAACTCGAGAGTTTGCTGCTAACCAAGCCCACCGATGCCGACGAGCACGAAGGGGGGCAACGCTACGAGCGCGAAGGCTGGGAATACTGGGTGCTTGCGACGATGGATCGAGGCTGGAGCACCCTATTCTCCAAAATCGCTCAAGCGACTGGAGCGTTTGCAGGTGACACCCCAAGAAATGATTTTTGCGGCCTCCGGCCAGACAGCAGCCACTGAGCGGTTATTGCTCATTGGGAGGACGGTACCGCCGAAGATGTGACATGTCTGTGCCGCTTTCAGTCGAATGATACGTCGATCGCCGAGATTGACGAAGCCGGTTTGGTGACGAGCGGGGAGACAGGCGATACGCATCTGGTCGTCTCCTACGACAATGCCGTCGTGCCGGTCGTCGCCATTCGTCCGCTGTCCTCCCTAACCGCAGACAACTACCCGGCCATCGCAGCGCCAACCAAGATTGACGAGTTGGTCGCCTTGAAATTGAAGAAATTGGGGATTGTTCCCTCCGAAGCTGTGTAGCGATGAAGAGTTCCTGCAGACGTGCGTCCTTGGATGTAACCGGAACGCTGCCGACGGCCGAGGAAGTTGCCTTGTTTATGGCTGACTCCTCCTCAGACAAACGGGCCAAGAAGATCGAAGAACTGCTCAAACGTCCGGGATATGCCGCCCAGTGGACGACTTTCCTGTGCGACATCACCGGCAATAACGATGACCAACTGCGAAATTTCCTGCCGCAAGCGATTCGCCCAGAGAATCAGTGGTACCAGTGGATCTACAAACGCGTTGCGGACAACGCTGCCCTACGATCAAATCGTCGAAGGCATCGTGACCGCCAACAGTCGTCTGCCGGACGAATCGTATACGCCAGTATTGCGAGGCGATGACAGATATTTGCCGCGATGCCACCGGAGAGAAATTTGCCGAGCGTCCAGGACTGGTGCACTACTGGGCTCGCAACAATTTCAAGACCGCCGAGGATCGCGCGATCGGCTTTGCCTATGCGTTCTTGGGGGTCAGGATTCAGTGCGCTCAGTGCCACAAGCATCCTTTTGATCAATGGTCGAAGAGCGATTTCGATAATTTCGAAAAGCTGTTCACGGCGGTCCAGGCCAATCAACAGTCGCTAGCGCCCGATGCCAAAAAGATCTTTGCCAGCATGGTGGCCGATCTGGGCGTGGATGAGACATTGAAGGGAAACCAATTGCGCCGAGAATTGGGCGAACGTCTCAAGCAGGGGGATGTCATTCCCTTTCCAGAACTGGTAGTCAATCAACGCAACGCTGCCAACCGCAACCAGAACAAGAAGAATGCCAAGTCGCCGCCGCAAGCCACCCAAGCCAAATTGTTGGGTAGCGATTGGGTCGCCATGGACGAAGAGGATGCTCGCCAGCAGCTGATGGACTGGTTGCGGGATCCGAGCAATCCCTACTTTGCCAAGGCAATCACCAATCGTATTTGGGCCCAGTATTTTGGCGTCGGGATTGTCAATCCTCCCGACGATCTGAATCTGGCCAACGCTCCCAGCAACGCCCCCTTGCTGGATTATCTGTCCCAGGGCTTCATCGACAACGGCTTTGACCTGCACTGGTTGCATCGCGAAATCCTGAACAGCGATGCCTACCAACGCAGCTGGATTCCGAACGAGACCAATCGACTGGATCGGCACAATTTCAGCCACAGCTTGTTGCGTCGCCTGCCTGCCGAATCGGCCTATGATGCCGTGCGAGTAGCTCTGGTCAACGATGAGTTGGCGGCCCAAGCCCGAGATTTGGCTGTGCCGCGAGCGCTGACACTCGAGGGCGCCAGCGCCAAGACCAACAACCGCGATGACCAGAGTTACGCTCTGACCGTATTTGGGCGCAGTGTCCGCGAGTCCAATTGCGACTGCGATCGTTCGAGCGAGCCCAGTTTATTGCAAACCGTGTTCCTGCTGAATGATGCCGCCGTGCAGGGCTGGCTGGCCGACCCAAAGACCAGCTGGGTCAGCCAAGTAGCCAAGAAATTCGCCTGGCAGCAACCACCGCAACAGGCAGCCGAGGAAGAAGCACGCGATGTTCAGCTCAACCGCATCCTCAGCGGCCTGCAACAGCGCTCCGAACGCATTGAGCAACGGTTGTTGGTTGCCAAGCAGAAGAAGCAGCAGGTCTTGATCGAGAACCTGGAAAAGCAAAAGCAGGATCTGCTGCGTCAGGCTCGCAGCCTGGCTAAGAAGAACGGCTTGGGGGAAACGGTCGAGGAAATCTTGAATCCGGATGGCAAGCCTCCTCGACCAGCAGCAGCTGGCGATGCCTCAGTCCAGTCAACCCCGACGGCAAAGATGACCGAAGAACAGGCTCTGTGGATTGCCGAGAACGCCTACTTGCGTACGCTCTCGCGTAAGCCGAACGCGGGTGAACTGTCCTCGGCCGTCGCCTATTTGAAAAGTGAACAGCAGCCCAGTTCGGCTGTCGCAGGGATTGATGTGGAGTCTGATCAATACCAAGGAGTTCATACTCAATCATTGATCGGTCGGGAAAAGGGGTCACACACCAAAAGTGCGAAGCACCCGAAGGGCCGTTCCGGCTTTTGGTGTCTGACCCCTTTTCCCTTCCATCCCCAAATGAAACTTTGACAAAGCCTAATTCCTGAGACAAGACCTAATCATTTAATTGGAGAAACCATATGACCCGCCATCGCACTTGCGACGGACTCTCGCGCCGTGACTTTCTACGAGTGGGTTCTCTTTCGGCGGCGGGATTCACGCTGGCCAATTACTTGCAACTGGCTGAGGCCGGTCAGTTAGCGGCGGCCAAGGGAAAGTCAGCCATTTTCATCGACTTGGCTGGAGGGCCTTCACACCTCGATACTTTTGATCCCAAGCCAGAAGGGCCAAGCGAGATTCGTGGCCAGTTCAACACGATCGAGACCAACGTCCCAGGAATTCGGATCAGCGAGCACCTGCCCAAACTGGCACAATCGGCAGACAAGTTCGCGATTTTGCGAGGCGTCAGCCACACATTGGCCGCCCACCGCTTGGGTCAAGAGTATGTCAACACCGGCAGCAAGCCGTTGGCCTCGCTGGAGTATCCGGGCTACGGGGCGGTGATCACCAAAGAACTGCCTGTTGCCCCTGAGCTGCCACCCTTCGTGGCGATTCCCAACGGCGCTCAACGCTCGGGTTTCTTGGGAATCCAGTATGCTCCCCTGAATACAGGGCGTACGCCAACAGCTGGCCAAAGATTTAGCGTCCGCGGAATATCTCTTGAAAATGGCATGACCGTCGAGCAATTCGAACGTCGACAGGGACTGCTCGCAGACTTGGATCAGACATTCCGTCAGTTGGAGTCCAACGACCAACTATTGGTCGGCTTGAATCAATTCAATCAAAAAGCCTTTGAAATGATCACCAGTGTTTCCGCCAGGGAAGCCTTTGATATCTCCCGCGAGGAACCCGCGTTTGCCAAGCAGTTTTCAGAGGATGATTTTTCGCAAAGTTGCTTGCTGGCGATTCGCTTGGTTGAAGCCGGCGTGCGTTTTGTATCCCTATCGCTGGGAGGCTGGGATACACACATCGACAATTGGACCAAGCTCAAGACCAACCTGCTGCCCAAATTGGACGCGGGATTGTCGTCACTCTACGCGGGACTCAGCCAACGCGGCCTACTGGAATCGACCTCGGTCATGTGCACCGGCGAATTTGGACGAACCCCAAAGATTAATACGCGCTCGGCCGAAGGCGGCCGGGACCACTATCCACGTTGCATGTTCATGCTGATGGCCGGCGGGGGTATGCAAGGTGGTCAAGTGATCGGCGAAAGCGATGCTTCAGCAGCAGAGCCATTGCACGATGCGATTAAGCCTGATGATGTGGCCGCTTCGTTCTACCACAGCTTGGGGATCGACCCCAAACGCGAGTATCATACCGAGACCGGGCGTCCCATTACGCTGGTTCGTGACGGCGAAGTGATTCCCCAGTTGTTTAGTTAGGCCATGCATATCAACCCGCAGATTTTTTTTGACTCCAAGAGGTCCCGCAGCTTTAACGGCTTCCATCCCTGGGTTCGCGAGCATGCATTGGTTGAGCCGACAGCAGGGCTTGATCCAGGACAAATCGTTGAATTAATGTCGCCGGGCGGCGGTTGGGTTGGACGAGGTATTTACAATCCTGCCAGCCGCATTCGCGTCCGCTTGTACCAGTGGGATCGTGGGCTCGCCTTGGACGAAGCCTGGTGCCTGGGAAAACTCGAACGGGCGCTCAACTTACGCGAATGCTGGATGAAACTGCACCACCACCTGGATGCGGTGCGCTTGGTCAATAGCGAAGGAGATGGTCTGAGCGGCTTGATCGTCGATCGTTTCGGCGATTATCTCGTTGTTCAAGTTACCGCCCTGGCCATGTTGGCCTGGCTAGATGCGATCGCCGATTGGCTCGACGCAAGGCTTGGGCCCAAGGGCATCCTGCTACAGATTGAGCAGAAAATCGCCAAGCAGGAGGGCATCCAGGCTCGCGATGAATTGCTCAGAGGCAGTTTGCCTAGCGGGCCAATCACCTGTACCGAACATGGCGTGAAGCTCCAATTTGATTTAATGAGCGCTCAAAAGACGGGCTACTATCTTGATCAACGCCACAATCGGATCCAGGCAGCGGCCTGGATGCAGACGGGCGCCGTATTGGACGTTTGTAGTTATTTGGGCGGTTTCGCGCTGGCCGCCTGCCACACGGGTAGACCCTCCAGCGTCCTGGCCGTCGACAGCAGTGCGCGGGCAATCGACCAGGCGTCACTCAACGCACGACTGAACGGATTCGAGCAGCTCGAATTTGTTAAGGCCGATTGCTTTGATTATCTAGAGCAGTTGGTCCAAGAGAAACGACGCTTTCAAACGATCATTTTGGATCCACCGCGAATGGCCAGCAGTCATGGTCAATTGGGGGCCGCATTGCGTGCCTACCACCGATTGAACTTGGCGGCGGTTACTCTCCTTGAACCAGATGGGGTGTTGGTTACCTGCAGTTGCTCGGGCCGCGTCAGCCGCGGAGATCTGATGGGCATGCTGGCTGCCGTAGCCAAGCGGACTCGGAGGTCGATACAGGTCGTCGAAAGCCTGGGTGCCGACTTCGATCATCCGGTCGACGTCAATTGTCCGGAAAGCGAGTACCTGAAGTGCTTGATTTGCCGAGTTGGCTAGGCTTTCATATACCCAAAGGGGTCTGACCCGGGTCTGACCCTCTCCGGCGAGGCCAAAAACAGGTGTCAATTCGACTCGCCTCCAAAGGGGCAGACCCCTTTGGGGACAAAGCTTAGAATCCGCCGCTAGCAGCGCAAAAAAAATGGTCACAGTATGCCGCTCCATCGTCACACTATGACCAATTTTAGCTGGAACGGTCTCTAGATTCCGTTCCACCCTCCCAATCCGTGGTACGAAACATATCGTCAGAGAGGAGTGGGGTGGGTGAGTTTTTCTGATGTTCTGGCCCAATAAACTCCAAATTAACGAATGGTAGGAATGGGTAGAAACGCAACATTGCTCTGCTTGGACGGTGCAACACGCTGCGCGCTGGCCGCCTCGGGTTGGACCTCGACCGCCGCGGGTGGAACCACATTCGGTACACTGTCGCAAGTATCACAGGCCCGCGTACTGGTGCGCCCAGTGTAGCGGTTGAACGCGGGGGCCCGGCAACGGGCACAGCCGGCATGCCCACTACTGCCCGCTGTGTTGCCGCCGGCAGAGTTGCCGCACTGGCCACAGTTACCGCACTCGGCATGCTTATTGATGCTGGCCCACATATGGGCGCATTCAGCCGCATGTTGGGCAGGATAGTTGGCCCATAATGCTCGCGACATTGCACAGGTCGCGCAACAGCAGCTCGGCCACCGGATTCGGCGGTCCGACCGTTTCGCACCACATCACTGGCTCCAGTCCCGCATGGGGTACCGAGGCGACCGTGGCGTGATCGATGACCGTTTCGACAATAGTCCGCCCAGCATGCTGACGACCAACCGGCAAGGAGGAAGGGTCGGCAACATCGACGGGCGCATCAGCAATCTGGCCATCGCTGGCTCGAGGTGCGCTGCCCGGATTGTCGCTGCCTGCCTTTGGAGTTGACGGCAGGGCAAATGGATCTTGATCGTCCAGTGGAGGCAAAAAGTCGAACGGATTCGCAATCGCCTCTGGGGGGTTGGTGCTTGACGGCTGTGCGGGCAGATCGCCCAGCAAGCTCTGTTTGACCAGCGTCGATCGCTGCGGTCTGAGTTGCCCTTGGGATTCGAACGGAATTTGAGCAAACAACGAACTGAGGCCGCAACATGAAAATGTAGCGGTGGCGAGGATGGTAATGATTTTCTTCATATGGGTACCCTTAGCGCGAAGAAGTTGAGCCGTTTCCATGGCATGGTCGCATCAATAAGGGCACCACGAACTATTCCCGAATGAGTGGTAACCTGAACCACATTGGAGCTGCGAGGCTGGTGTCGCAGTGGGCATCGTTGGTGCTCTACTCAAACATTCCCTCTGACTGCCGAATAGCAAGCTATGGCTCCGTAAAAATATTCGACATTGGCTTTTCGCCAGGTGCGATTTGCGCAGCAGGGAATTGGCGACAAATGGAGAAGACTTGCGGCCTGCATGGGATAGGATTCCAAGCTTAAGAAAAATGGCTCCCTAACCTTTCTCCCCTGGAGTACCGGCGGGAGAAGCAGACCCAGATCGATAGCCGCCAACTATAAGCGAAGTGCAACCGTTTCAGGATTCCAAGCTTAAGAAAATGGCTCCCCATCGCCCTGTACTCGGGGAGAGGGGGATGGGGGGTGAGGGGCCAAATCGCGCGGAAAGCTGTGGACTCGGAGTAGTCTATAGAACATCCATTCATCCCGATGGACGGATGGATGACTCTTTCAGCCCCCTCATCCCCAACCCTTCTCCCCCGGAGTACCGGCGGGAGAAGGGAGCCAGATTGATAGCGCCAACATCCATTCATCCCGATGGACGGATGGATGACTCTTTCAGCCCCCTCATCCCCAACCCTTCTCCCCCGGAGTACCGGCGGGAGAAGCAGACCCAGATCGATAGCCGCCAACATCCATTCATCCCGATGGACGGATGGATGACTCTTTCAGCCCCCCATGCCGAACCCTTTTTCCCCGGGAGTACCGGCGGAAAAGAAGACCCATGATCGATGGCCAGCAGCTACATGAGGAGTGCTACCGAGGCGCAGTCGGGAAAGCGTGGAGGGTTTTCCGTCGTTCGCTTCCAGGCTAACGTCAGTTGCAACTCATTCAGTCCCAGCAGGCTCGCGCGAATTTCCAGCTGGATGGAGTTGGATTCTGTTGACGCGCTCGAGGCCGTCGCCAACTCTTGCCCGTTGAGCTGCAGCAGCAGCAGGCGCACATCGGGTTGCAACTCGATAAAGAGCATCACCGACTGCGTGGCGGTCAATCCCGTCGGCTTGTTGAATCGGCGCGAAAACCTGCCAACCCAAACCCCAGACATTTCAGCCCACGTAGGCTGGTCCAGCAATTGCCAGGGTTCGCGCAGGCGGATCGAATGCGGCACAGAGTTAGCCTACTGGGTAACAAACTCTTTGGCGACGGTCATTTGCTTCACCTCGCGACTTCCCGTATCCTCCATGCGAACGCTGATTCTGATGCCGCGCAAGCGGAGTGGAAAAGGTGGCAAGGTTTCGAACTCGCTCGGATCATCAACGCCTGCTCCCGAGAAGGCGATCGGGGGCGGGTTGTTCTCGATACCGTCAGTGGCCGGGTCGATCACATACGAACCCGGTGCACCACGCCAGGCGGCTTCGCGCAGCGCCGGTCCGCTGGCAGTTGTATCGGTTACGCGCACCACACCTCGCTGTCCGGCAACGGCGACCTCGGCCTGCAACACACTATCACCTTCGTAGCCCAGATTCCAAGTATCGTAACTCGGTTGAAAGATGATCGGAGGATTGTTATCCGTAATGGCTCCGATATGAACGATCAGGCCCGATTTGTAGAGTGCATTGGTAAAGGGACTCGCCGGCGTTAGCGGTGGCGCCAGGCCACTCAATTGCCCCCAGGTGTTTGCGGTTGGCGGGACCGCCGTCAGCGATTGTCGTCGCGTCTTCCAGCCCCAGGCCAAGTCGACGAAGTCGCCTATACCGGCCACCGGCTGCCCCTGCAGCCAAGGCAGCTCCGTAACCAGGATCATTGGGGGTCAAAATGACATCATCCGAGCCCGCCCAACCGATTTCTCCTGGACTGTCCACACCCGCTACGCCATCGTCGTCAACATTGAACACCCCCGGGCCATTATCTTGGCCGAAGGTGATCAACTGCGGGACGCTGGGATCAAAGCCCTTGATATCAAAGGCCAGGATATCGCTGGCCAACACATCCTCGCCCGCTCGATCACCGGCCAAGGTAAACGCAGGATGCAAGAATCCGGATTGAAACTCCAAGGGCAGGGGAGGGCTGCTAATCGACGTGCTACCGGCATCGGACAGCGTATAAGTCATGTTCATCTTGGGGCTGAGTGCCAGGATGGGCATGGAGTAGTAGGAGCCTGTATTGTTGAGCGGGATTTGTACGTGGGCGAAGCGATTGGCCGGATTGACCAGATCCTCCAGACTATTTGCCGCAACCAGACTGGTCGCCGCAAAAGGAGCCACGCGGCGAATGGACAAATCGCATTGCAGATGCGGTGTGATCATATCGCAGGTTGGAGTGGGTAGTGGAATCGACGTACCGCCCTGGTCCACAAAGGTCCGTTGGGCGAGCAGATAATCGACGCCGGCCACGGTCCCGCTGGGCAGCACGCCGGTTGCGGCCAGATTCAAATCGGGGCGAATCAATAGTGTTCGATAATGCAGGCGATAACGGGCTGGCAAATCCGTGCCCGGAACGACTTCGTAGTTGTTGGGATCAGTAAAAAGCAACGTGGGAGAGCGGGCTAGATTCCCAAACGCATTGGTCACGACTGGCTCGACAAAAACGGCGATCTCGGCATGCTGCGAGGCAATGGTCACTAAGCCCGTATTGCCCGGCGCTGGCAGGGCGCCCTGCAGCACGAAGAGAGGTACCTTGCCGGTAAACCACGCGTCGCCATCGCGAGCACGGGCCGTAAACATCAGGATGTCATCCACATCCCCAAAGCGACTGAGGTCTTCCACGCCTGTTTGACTGAGCCCGTATTGCCCAGCGGTAAAATCGGTTAAGGTGCCGTCATAATATTTAAAATAGCCTGTGCCGCTGGCGGGATCGGCCGGCGGAATAGGAATCGCCGTCAGATGATCGAGGTCCAAGCGAATGCGGTCGGTCACACCCCGCAAGCGATTATTCAGCTCCAGCACGGCCCGCCCCTGCTTCATGCTCTCGCCGATGATATTGAAAATCCTGGCCAGAGAGAGCATCATCAGCAAAGTAACGGCCGTGGCAATCATGACTTCTAATAAGGTAAAGCCGTGTCGCCGCTGAAGGGAGAAATGCCGCGATCGATTGCGTGGACGAGAATCATGCATTGGGGAATTTCCTTGGCAGGTTGGCGTGATAGACTGCGTTATGGCAGTGTCTAGTCGCCGTGCCTGCGTAAGCCAAAGATAAGATGTTCCGGGCTTGCGGTCCAACATGCGCACCATCCATCACGCCGCGGGCTGACGCGGCTAGACTGTGCATACGTACGTTAAACCACCTCCCTAGTTTACTCCCCAGTTCCTCCATTGCACAACGCAAGTGAACAAGAGTCAATAGCCTGGACGGCCAGGTTTGCAAAACAACCCTTTTGGTGTCCGCTTCTGATGGCAATTCTAGCGGGCGTCTACGCTGTCGTTGGCGCGGCAGAATCCTTGTGGTTGGATGAATTGCATAGCAGTTGGACGATTGCAGGCAGTTTTTCAGATATAGTGCCCCGCGCGGAGGCGGGCAATCAGTCGCCACTTTATTTTTGGCTACTGTTTGGCATCCATGCGTCGCTGGAAGGATTGGGCTGCGAACTCGCCTTGCGCAGCGACTTTCTATTATGGCCTGGGTGGCCGTGATCTGGTTGCTGGCAGGTTATGCCTTGGGGCAATCGCGCGTCTGCGGTCAGCGCGCCGCGCGATACCCCCTGGGCCTCTGGGCTGGCCTGTGTGTCGTTGAGCGTGTGGGTGCTGGCGGATCGCATTCAGTTGTTCTATGCCACCGAAGCACGGGTGTATGAATTGCTGCAGTTGCTAAGCCTGGTTGGCTGGTTGGTTGTGGCCGGCCTGCTGCGGAGCACCTCACGCCCGGCCGTTGGGTGCTTGCTTGCGGCCTGGACGGCGTTGAGCACCCTGCAGATTTACTTGCATCTCACCACTGGATTGGCGGTCGCCACCCAGTGGATTTTCTTAACCGCATCAGCCTGTTTTTTGCCTGCTCCACAGAGGCTAAAGCTGCGCGACTGCCTGCTGGCCGGCATGGTGTTGGCGGTCAGTTGTCTACCTGCCGGCTGGGCAGCTATCTCCGTTTGGCAGCGTCGCGGTCAATGGGAGAGTTTTGCTGGCGACACCTCGCTGCAAACGGGATTATCACTGTTCCCGCTGTGGGCACTGCTAACTCCCATCGCTTTGGCTCGCGTAGTCGATCGCCTGAGCCACCGCGGCCCTCTACCCGCACAACCCCTGGACTCTGCTGAAATCCTGGACTCTGCTGAAATCTTGGAACCTGCCGAGGGATTGGATTTCTTTCGACGGTTGCCTGGCCATTGGACGATGTGGCTGGTTGCAACCTGCGGACCATGGCTGGCCGCCTGGCTGCTGGCTGCATTGGATATCGCTCCACTGTTCCACCGTCGTTTTGTGATTGCCAGCGCCATCCCCTTGTTTCTGTTGGCCTTTGAGCAATGGTTGAGGATTCGAAGCCCCATGCTGAGAGTAGCGGCCAGTCTTGGCGTGACCGTTTGCCTGCTCGTCAGCCAGGGCACGGCCGCCGACTGGGGCAAGGGCTATCTGGTTGGCTGGCAGCGGGCCGAGGGCTGGCGCGAAGCGACACACTGGCTGAGCTCGCAAATCGCTGAGGGCGATCAGCTGGTTGTGGCTAGCGGCCTGATCGAAGGGCAGACGCTGGTCTTGCCCATCGCGCCAGACATGCAGCAGTATCTCAGTTTTCCCCTGCGCGGTTGCTATCGCGTTCATTCCGCCAGCGGCTATACTCCCCAGCCAATCGCTCTGCTCAACGATCGCCTGCAGTGGCCTGAGCAATTCGTGCAGTCCGCTGGCGCCTCGGAACAGGATTCCAGCACGCATTGGATTGTATATCGCGGGCCCGTTGAACGGCTGGCTGCGATCCTATCTCTGCAATCCAGGACACGGCCAGGTTGTGAATTCCGCCTTCGCCAGCTGAAGGGCTTTGGACGCGTGTCTGTCGCCGCCATTGAAATTCAGCCAGGTTCGTAACTAATTCGCCGCCTGCTGACGTTAGCAAGACTGAATTTTCATTTCGCCCTTTCTTCTTGGACGATGAACTCGATGGCGATCTTGGCAGCGGGGGTTTCGGTGGTCTGGTTGCGCAGTTTGACTTCGAAGGGGGCTGCCAGATTATTGCCGCATACATCCTCGAGATTGGTGGCAATCTGGATCTGATAGGCTCCGATTTGCCAGGCTTCGTCGGGCGTGAATTGCCATTGGGTTTCCTGGTTGGTGATCGTCACACTGCCTTGAATGCGACTGCCGTCGTTGAAGAAGACCTCCAATACGCGTTCAAGCATGCCGCGATCGAGTGGAGCAGCAAATGTCAAACCGACTGGTTGCCGCGTGCCAGCCGTGGGCGACTCCAATTTCCATGATAGCGGATCGACTTTTTCAGCCACGGGTGCTGAGACGGTGAATGTCTTTTCATAAGCCGACTGCATGGCTTTTCCCTGGGCTGCACTCCAGCCAGGATCGATTCTCAGCCTGTACTGCTTGCCTTCATTCAATGGCGGCCCACGCAATTCCCGCGGTTGGACGCCGCGTTTGATTCGGCCTGGATGGATCAACAACGTGAAACGTGTTTGCTGTGCATTCCATAACTCTTCGTCAAGTACCAGAAAGGGTTCGTCAACTTGCGTCTCGCCCTCGAATAAGTGGATCCGCCGATAGGCCTCGCCACGATTCATGGGCTGGGAAAAATGTACATAGAACTTTAGGAGATTCTCTGGCAGCGCATCCGCCGAGGGGTAAATCGCCGATACCTTGGCCTCTTCCAGCGGTCGATCGGGGTTCAAGGAAAACGACAATAGTTCCTCATCGATTTCCTGTAGGTCCAGGCGTTGCTTGACCAACTCGCCCAGGTGCAGCCTGTAGACTACCCCTGGGGTGAGTGCGAATCGGGGCACAAACACGATGCGATCTTTCTCGACTCGCGTTTCGCCGACGATGGCCGGTGGCTGTTCCAAGGCGGAAGCTAATACCGTAAAGGTGATCTGCTGCTCGGCCTGTTCCGTGTTCAAAAAGTCCAGGCCATAGATGGCGAAATGTGCTTTGGGTTGATGCTGCAACTCAACCCGCAGTCCGCCGCCGAGGTGCCGGACGATGGCTGACTCGTCGCCACGAAGACTGCCAGCGTCAAGCAGGAAAACCAACCCAACCAGCTTGATTAGCGTGGTGTGTCTCACCTCGAATCCTCTCACTTTCAGCAAACTTCGTTAGGGCAGGGCAATTGTCCTAAGGTCCAGCTTATCCGACTTGGCCACCAGCATTACCGCTTGAGTGTCGTTGAGTTTGTCCAACTGAACCACGTTCTCGAATTGCGAAAGCGTTTCGTAGGGCACTCCGGCAGTGTCGCTAATGCGTGAGTCAATCGACTTGGCTGCGTCCATTTCGGACTTGTTCAATTCGAGCTTCATCACACCTCGAGCCGTATTGGCCATGAGCAGATAGTCTTGATCGCCTTTGGTATAAACGATCATGTCCAGCGGCGTGTTTCGATTGCCCAGTTCGGCGATGGTTTTGCCGCGGATCTTTTCGCCGCTCAACTCACCGACTGGAATGGTGACCAGGGGTGTGCAGGTGTAAGCGGCCAACACGGTGTCCTGGTAGGTTATAAAGGTTCGCACGGGAGAACGTGTTTCGAGCGCACCGTGGGCACCGTGGTAAACTTCGATGCTGGAAGATGTCTCGCTGCCGTTAAAAGGGTAATCAAAAACACGCAGCTTCGAGGCAAACTCCTCGTTGGACAACCCCGCCACGATGACTTTGCCATCGTCGTACTGAATGTCGGTGATGGCGCTCATGCGTGGATTTTGACCACGACGATCCGTGCCTGACTCGGGCACATTCCCAAAGGCAGCTTTGGCAAACCGAACGTCCTGTAAGCTAACTTCCGACAGATTCCCTTTGGCATCCGCCTTGAACAAAATCGGTGTGGCATCTGGGCCCCGACCACGCGAAACGGATAGATAGACTTGTCCGCTGCTCGGGTTGACTGCCATATCATTGATCAACACATCTTCGGCAGCGCTACCTACCATGGCAGCAATCTTTTGATTGATACCTTCGATATTGACGGCGGCTTTTTCCTGGGTGTTGTTGTCACTGGTGGCGATGGCAAACACCGCTGCGCTCTTTGAGTCGCCTACCAGCAATACGCCATCGGGCGCAAAGGCCAGGGGTCCCGCATGCTGCAAATCGGGCGTGCCCTTTTGCATGGCCGCCTGCTGGGCTAGCAGCGAGCCAGTCAGTAATCCGGAAATAACAAAGGAACAGCATAGAGTTCGAGCAATAGTGATGCGCATAGCAGGCCTCGAAGGGAAAGGGGGCGGAGGGTCGGGGGTGAAGATGTGAGTTCGTCGTCAGCGTATTATCGCGCTTTGTTGGACGAAATCAATCGAATTGCACCCGAGAATTCGTTGGGAATAGGCTCGCACAGGCACACAGGCGCCATCCGCTTGGTGGCGCGGCACTCAAATTTTCTCAAGGCGTGCCAGCACATCGGGGCTCATCGGCGCGGTTGGGCCACGCTGGCTGGCGGCAAAAGCACCGCATAAATTGGCTGCATCCACTATGCGTTGAGGCGACCAGTTTAGCCCCACGCCCACGGCTAGAGCGGCGGAGGCAGCATCGCCGGCTCCGACGCTATCCGCATCGACTGACGCCGCCAATCGCGGGACCTCTCCTTCAATCAGAAGCCGACCAGACTGCAGCCGACAGCCTTCGGCGCCGCGCGTCCAAAACACCGATCGCAATTGAAATATGTCTTGCAGTGCTTCGGCGATCTCCAGTGGACTGAGCGTCGTGTCCAAATGCAACCAATGGGACAACTGGCTCAGCTCCTGCTCATTGCATTTCAAAATGTCGGCGGCCCGCAGGCTGTTTTCGATCACTTCCAGCTCAGGAAAAGGCTCTCGCAAGTTAATATCCAGGATTTTGGTAGCCGCACGGGCACTTTCCAAAAACCGCCGCAGGCTCTCTCGGGACTGCGGTCGGCGTTGGGCGAGCGTACCAAAACAGACAACGTTGGTTTCATAAGCCAACGTCGCGACCTGCTCGTCGTAACTGATCTCGTCCCAGGCAACATCTTCGCCAATCGTGTAGCTGGGCTGTCCCTCTAGCAAGACGACATCCACATAGCCCGTTTGGCGAGTGGCGTCGACCTGAACGCAACCCGTATCCAAACTGGTGTTTCGCAGGGTTGTTAAGATTTCTTCGCCTCGTCGGTCAGCACCAATGCGGGAGACTAGGGCCGCACGGCAGCCCATCAGGCTGCCCAATTCCGCAGCCCGCACCGCAAAATTCAGTGGCGCCCCGCCCACGACTTCCCCGCTGGGCAATACATCCACCAAGGCTTCACCAAATCCAACAATACAAACTGGGGACATCGTCAAGACCTACTGTGGGAGCAAGGGAAAGGTGCCATCGACGGTTATGGGGTTCTCGGCGTTGCCGATTTGCAGGATAATCATCCGCAGGCTGGGCTGTCCTCGAGGGCAACTCCTGAATTGTCCTCATCCGTGCTGCCGCCTCGAAAACTGTTTCGAAATGGGCACTGACCCTTTGGAGTACAGGCGAAGCCTGCAGGACTTTTGTGTTCGGAGAGGGTCGGACCTCTTTTGGCAACAGTTCCTGCGGAGGCAAAGCCTGATGAAAACACAGCCATCCTTCAACCGCTGATAGCCGGCATTATAGAACTTATAGGAGCCTTTTCACGATGACCACCCAGCTTTTGTCCGCACGCGCTGGTGAAATAACTGAGCAAATGAGGTTTGTTGCCGAGCGCGAGCAGCTACCGGTGGAAACCATCTTGGCTGAAGTCGCTGCAGGACGGATGGTGATACCCGCAAATAAAGTTCATATCGCCGGCGCCTTGGAGCCCATGTGCATTGGCATTGCGGCCAAGTGCAAGATCAATGCCAATATTGGCAATAGTGCGGTGACCAGCAATGTGGAAGAGGAGTTGGAAAAGCTGCATACGGCTGTCCACTTCGGTTCCGACACCGTGATGGATTTGTCGACCGGCAAGGATATCGACAACATCCGCGTGCAGATCATCGCCAAATCACCGGTGCCCATTGGTACCGTGCCCATCTATCAGATGCTCGAGGAGCTGGGTGGAAACATCGAAGATATGCGTCCGCAGCATTTTCTGGACATGGTCGAGCATCAAGCCAAGCAGGGCGTCGACTACATGACCGTGCACTGTGGCGTCAAGCTCGAGCATCTGCACCTGAGCACCAAACGCGTTACAGGTATCGTGAGTCGTGGCGGTTCGCTGATCGCCAAATGGATGATGGTGCATCGCAAGCAGAATCCGCTGTACGAAGCCTTTGATGACCTGTGCGATATCATGCGGCAGTACGATGTGACCTGGTCGCTGGGCGATGGCTTGCGACCCGGTTCCATTGCCGATGCATCGGACGAAGCCCAATTTGCGGAATTGGATGTGCTGGGTGAATTGACGGCCCGTGGGCAGGCCAACGGCACGCAAGTCATGGTCGAAGGGCCCGGGCATATTCCCATGCATCAAATCCAGATGAATATCGAACGTCAGATCCAAGTATGCAAGGGTGCTCCATTCTATGTGCTGGGACCTTTGGTCACCGATGTCGCTCCCGGCTACGACCACATTACCAGTGCCATCGGTGCCGCCATGGCCGGTTGGCATGGGGCTGCCATGCTGTGCTACGTGACGCCCAAGGAACATCTCGGACTGCCGAACGAAGAAGACGTCAAGCAGGGCGTTATCGCTTACAAGATCGCTGCGCATGCCGCGGACGTGGCACGTGGCCGACCGGGCGCTCAAGACCGGGACAATGCACTCTCCAAGGCCCGCTTCGAATTCGATTGGAAGGAGCAGTTTCGACTGTCACTGGATCCGGAAACCGCCCAGCGCTACCACGATGAAACCTTGCCCCAAGACACCTTCAAGAGCGCCCACTTCTGTAGCATGTGCGGCCCCAAGTATTGCTCGATGAAAATCACCGAAGATATTCGCAAGATGGCTGCTGCCGATCAACTGGTAGAGATCAATACTGGCGAATAACTCGCTGACTCTACGAAGCTACTTTTTTCGGCAGCTACTGATCAATGTATCATGCTGACCACGTTTCCAACTCGCGCGCAGCTGGGCTGGTGGTAGCACCAGCGTCTGCAGCACGACGCAGTAGCGTTCGGTCAATTGCACCAACTTGGCCAGGGTTGCGTCGTCGGCCGTCGAGTGGATTTCGAATTCCAACTCTAAACTGCTCATGCCCACGGGCACGCTGCGGTCAATGCCCAGCGTCCCGCGGAAATCCATGCTGCCCTGTGCACTCACCTGCGCAGCGCGGATGGGGATTCCCATAGCGACGGCCACGGCGGCAAAGGTGACGCCGCTGCAGGCCACCAAAGCTTGCAGCAACATATCGGCCGAACAGGCCAGGCTGCCGTCGCCGCCGGCGGCGGGATGCAATCCGGCTACAACCGGACCCAGCGGGGTTGCCACCGCGCATGCTAGATTGTCCAGGTTCACCTTGCCCCGGGCGGTCATGACCACCCGGGCTTGAGTTGCATCGTCTCTGTAGGCTTGCTTGATGGGGGCTTGCAGTGCCCGCAGCGATTCGGCGTCCATGGCTCTACCGCCGATTGCTGGCAGGTGCAACTTGACCAGGCTGCGTACTGCCCGCGGCGGGGATTACCGAACCGGCCATCTGCACCAAGGGTTCTACAAAGTTTTCAATTTGCGCTGCCCAATAGTTTGTCCAGTTGCTGGGACATGGCCATGCGCAATTTCTTTTCGCGAATCTCTTTTTCCAGCTCGCCGCGCACAGCTTCAAAATCTTGCACCAACGGTTTGCTTTCGCCCTGTTTGTAGAGCACCACATATTGATCTTTCAGGGCAATTACCCCGGAAATCTGACCGGGCTGCAAGTCGAAGGCCTGTTTCTCCAGGGTGGGCTGTCCGCCATGCTTGCGCAAGGGGGGCACCTTGCCGAAATTGCTACGCGAAACGGGCTCGACCGAATATTGCGCCGCTAGTTCGCCAAAGCTCTGTTCGGTTAAACTTTCTCGCGCCTTGCGGAAGACTTCTTCGGCCGTGCGTTGATTGCTCAGTACGATGGCCAGTACCTCCGCTCGCGGACCAAAGTTAGCCTCGAAGCCCTTTTGCAAATCCTCTTGGGTAATCTGGACGCCATCTTCGACTAGCTTCTTGAGAGCCACACTTGGCCATACTGCGTCTTCGATGTACAGTTCGATCGAAGCTCCCTCTTCTTCCATGATACTCTTCATCCAGGCGTCAGTATCTGGCGAGCCATCGCTCTTGATGAAACCCATGGTATCGGCTGCGCGAGCAACCTCGTCGCTGATGTCTTGCTGGGTGATTGTCTTGTTTTCAGCCTTTAGGGCTATATTCAGCAACAAGCGATTGATTTCCCCGCGCAGAATTTCCTTTCCATGTCTGGAAATGCACTCGGCGGCCAATTGCGTTCGCGGCACGGGCTGTTGGTTGATAAAGCCGGCGATACCAGGGTATTTCTTCTCCAAATCGGGATTGCCGATGACTGTCGTTACCTGGCTGTTAGCCTGCAGGGTGGCAAAAATCTCGTCGGCAGCCTGCCCCAATCGCTCATCGCGCAATTGATCTTCGATGCGTTGCTTGATGGCTGGCAAGAGTTGTGGATTGGGGGGAGTGGCTTCCATGTGCCGCACACATTGCAACAGCATATGCATGTTGCCAATTTGAAATACGGGCGAGATCTGATTGGGCTGCAGTTGGAAAGCGGTGCGTTCTAGTGCGTCGGCATTGCCATTGCGACGGATGGGTGGCAGCAAGCCTTCGACGCTGGCGCTGGCCGCATCCTCGCTTTGCTCCTTGGCCAATCGTCGAAAAATTTCCGGCTGTGCGCTTGCCTGTTGGTAGAGGGCTTGGGCTTTCGCCGAGTCCGAAACCGCGATCATCCGCACCTGGACTTTGGGTCCATACTGGCTCTGCAGGATTTGATCGATCTCCGCGTCGCTGACGGCAATCTTGTCCGCAGCCAGCGCCCGCAGGGCTAGCATGGGCCATACGATTTCGCTGGCGTATTGTTCCGCCGATATGTCGCGTTCTTGCTCGATGGCATCCAGGAATAGCTTGGAGGTCAAGCCAAACTTGTTCGAGACACGCGTGATTTCTTCGCCTACATCGGCTTGGGTGATCACGATCCCCTTTGCCTGGCAGGCTTGTAGGATCAGATGCTTGTTCAGCAAATTGTCCAGCACGATCGTGCCGTAACGCTTCAAGCATTCGTCGGCCAGCTTGTCTCGCGTTATCGTTTGACCGTTGACCACCGCCACGATCTTCGGAATTTTTTCGAGGGCTGAGATCTCGAGCTTGTCCTGCGGCAGGGCAAAATGAGGCTGCAGGCAAAGCACCAGTACAAATGTTGGAAGAGTCCAGCGGGATTTGGACATGGGCATGTTGGGGTTCCTCCTGAACCAAATGCAGGCAAAGTTGAACTGGCGCTCATCGCGCCTGGAATCGTCTGCTGGTGGCTTGTCGATTGATCAACCCGATGCAAAAGCCAGGATTGTCGGCAACCACTTGCTGACGCTTCGTGGTGATTTGTAAACTGCCAAGCAAAAAACCGCTCGAACAGCAGGCCGCTTGAACACACTGCTCGCGGGCAGGCCAAATCCTAAATCAAGTCCTGCGACGAGAACAATAGCATTTGCTAAGCTAGCAATATTGTCCTTCATCAACTCTTTCTCCGTGGACTCCGCTCATGAACCAAGTTTTGCGCCCTGGTGTATGGCTGCTGCTGTGGCCCATCTTGACCGAGGTGGGCATGGGGCAGACGGAGATTGCGTTTCGCCGCCACCTGCTGAATGCTGACTCGCAGTTTAGCGCCGCTGCGGCCATGGACATTGATGGGGACGGAGCCTTGGATATCGTCTGCGGCGGATGGTGGTATCAGTCACCCACCTGGACCAAACATCGCCTGCGCGAGGTTCAGCAGATTCGCGGGCGATACGATGACTATTCCAACCTGCCGTTGGACGTGGATCGCGATGGCGACCTGGATATCGTCAGCGTCAATTACCGCAGCAATAGCCTGTACTGGTGTCGCAATCCCGGTTCCCAAGCTGTGGGGCAACTGTGGGAACAGATCGTGATTGACGAACCCGGTCCCAGTGAGACGGGGCGGTTGGTGGATATCGACGGTGACGGGCAATTGGACGTTCTGCCCAACGGCACCAAGACGTTTAGCGGTTGGTATGAATTCGGGCCAGGGCAGGGGCGCAGCAGTCGAATGTGTCGTGGCAGCGCCACGCATTGCCCGAGGAATTGGTGGGGCATGGGATTGGCGCGGGCGATATCAATGGCGACGGTCGCGTGGATATTGTCGGGCCACGGGGTTGGGCAGAAGCTCCGCAGGATCCACGGGCCGGACGTTGGCTGTGGCATGCCGAATTTCAACTTGCCCGCGACTGCGGGCTGCCCATCCTGTGCTACGACGTGGACGCGGATGGCGACACGGACCTGGTGTGGGGCCGTGGGCACGATATTGGTCTGTACTGGACCGAACAACGCGGTCCGGGAGAATCAGCATTCCGCTTCGAGGTTGAGGCAGATGCCGAACTGGTCCGGCAACAGCTCGACTCTGGAAGGTGGGTTACCCACGCTATCGATACGGAATTGGCTGCGACACACACGCTGATGTTGGCCGATATCGATGGCGATGGACGAGATGATCTGGTAACGGGAAAACGCTTCTTGGGACACGATGGCCGCGACCCCGGAGAGAATGACCCGCTGAGCGTGCAGTGGTACCGTTTTGATCAGGCCCGAATGGTCTGGGAGAAACAAAGCATTTCGCGCGGAGGTACGTGTGGGATCGATCTGGATTCGATGTGTGCCGACATGGACCAGGATGGAGATATCGACATTTTGGCTCCGGCGCGGAGTGGGCTGCATTGGTTGGAGAACCTGCGGATCGACCATGGGCCCACGCAAGATTCGGGCTTGGAAGCCCAAGTGCCGCAATATGCTTCCCACCAGGATCTGAGCATGGTGTGGAAGGACGGGCAACCCCAGCCCATCGCCTCGGCCCTGGACCATGGTTTGCGGCGGCAACATATTCTCGAGGGCATGCAGCTGGTCATGGGCCAGTTGCCGGGTCCCGAGCAGCGCGTTGCTTTGCAGCCAGTAGTCAAACGCATTGAAGATGCGGGAGACTACACCCGAATTTTTCTGGATTATGCCGCCGACGCTGGAGGTGGGGTGATCGACCGCGTGCCAGCCTATCTGTTACTCCCCAAGTTTTCCGGTCCGTGGCCGGACAGTGGATTACCAGCCATGCTGTGTTTGCATCCCACCCATTTCGAACTTGGGCAAAGCCCAAATCTGCGGCTTGGGGGGGCAGCCCAGCCGATATTACGCCCACGAACTGGCCCGCCGTGGATATATTTGTCTGGCGCCTGATTACCCGGGCTTTGCTGACTACAAATATGATTTCACCGCCAGCGGCGACGACTATGCGAGCGGCACCATGAAAGCGATTTGGAACAATGTGCGGGGTATTGATCTGCTGGAGAGCTTGCCAGTCGTCGACCGCGACCGCATAGGTGCGATTGGACATTCGCTGGGCGGACATAACGCGTTGTTTACCGCGGCCTTCGACCAGCGTTTGCGATGCGTGGTCAGCAGTTGTGGCTTCAACGCCTTTGAGGACTACTACGCTGGCGATTTAAAGGGCTGGAGTAGCCCGCGTTACATGCCCCGCATAGCCAGCCAGTACGGATTGTCCCACGAGCAGATGCCCTTTGATTTCCCAGAGGTGCTGGCGGCCATCGCGCCCCGTCCCTTGTTTGTCAATGCGCCGCTGCATGATAGCAATTTCGCCGTCGCCGGAGTTCGAAGCTGTCAGGCTAGCGTCGAGCCGCTGTATAAGATTCTCGGTCAAGACCAGGCCATCCAATTTGCATATCCCAATGCCGAACACGATTTTCCAGACGATATCCGCAGTCAGGTTTATTCATGGCTCGATGCGCAGCTCAAGCCCAGCTCTCCCTAGGCCTGTCCATATTCAACGAACTACCTTCGATGACAATGAACCGCGATTTCCTATTGAGTAGAACTTGCATGTTTGGAGCCCTGGCAGCGATTGCCGCGCCGCTTTGTATTGCTGCTTTCAACCCCCAGTTTCCGATCTGGCTCGCTATCCTGGCTGGAGCTGCGATCGGTTGTCCGCTGCTTTTCATCAGTTTCCGATTGGACCCTAGTGCGGATCCAGCTACCGCCAGTCGATTCTGGCCATCGCCAAGCGACGCTCGGGGCATGTTGGGACTGATAGCTTATGCGGCTACGTTTTCGCCCCCAGTCATCCTCTTCCTGTCATTGCTCTGGCTGATTCCAGCGGGAGATGATTGGCCAATCGTCGCCGTCCGCATTCTGCTGGTGACAACCGCCATCGCTGTTTCCTATTGGTGGTTTGTGTATGCCCAGCAGAAGCTATGCCGTTTGTTTCGCGGCAAACTCTCGGATGCGACGATCGACGCATTCGCAAACGCCGAGCGACCTGAAGAACCGACCAGTGCCCGGCAGGCGGCGGTGCGAAACTGGGAACTGCTCGTCGTTGCGGTATCCGCATTCTTGGTCGCGGCCTGGATACTGAACTTCAATATCCCCGGCGACGTACTCGACAACGCCACGGCGCGTGCGCGGGGCTGTGCGATTGGTGCAGTGGTGCCGGGGAAATCCAAATACCGTAGCATCGTCATGCTTCTTGGTTGGGAGCTTTACGTTGGGAATGTACGTGTATCGTGTTGTTTGCGCTTCAGTTCACGCAAACCGCGGGGCATGATGGTTACCTTGGATTTGCCGACTACCTGATTGCAATACATGTTTGACTACAAAGTGCTCCATCCAACGGATGCCGCGACCGTCTGAGTCCAGTCCGAAATAACCCATGTGACCACCCCGCGAAGTCGTGATCCAGCGTATCGAAGGCATGCTGGGGTCTGCCAATTGAAATGACTTGGCACTGACAATTGGATCGTTGCGATCCACCAGAATGGTCGTGGGTGTCGTGATGCTTGGCAGCAGTCCGATCGAGCTGGCAGCTGCATAATAATGCTCGGTATCGCGGAATCCGCTGAGGGGCACTGTGTAACGCGCATCGAATTCGCGGATGCTTCGCACGCGAGGTGTTTTGGGAATCGCAGCCCATTGTGGCCAGATCGCGCGTCTCAGGTCGACCTGTTTATCGAGCGTCTTGAGATAGTAGTGCGTATAGATCTTGCGGCTGGCCCGATCCATATTATCCGCACAGCTCTGCAGGTCAGCCGGGGGGGCGACGGCCAACGCGGATTCAATAGCGGGCAGCGCGACCGGTGGCTGCAATTGTCCCACTGCCGCTTCCCCCAACATCTTTAGCAGGATGTTACCACTTAGAGAAAAGCCAACGATCCGCTGAGGCGCTGCGGGATAGAGTCGCGTGGCATGGTTGACGACAGCGGCCAGGTCCGAGCTGCAGCCGGCGTGGGCAGGACGCCAGGCTAGCTTCATGCCCTGGCCGCAGCCTCGTAGATCGAGGCGCCATACGCGGAGCCCTGCTTGCCGAAGCGAGAAGGCGATACGCTGTAGGTAGGGACTGGTGTGATCTCCACCCAAGCCATGAATTAATATCGCCAAGGGCGCATCGTCGGCTAAGTCCGGTCCGGATGGCGACAATTCCTCATGAATGGCCAGCCCCTCGCCGTCGGGCAAGGGAAGCTCCATGAGCAGCGCATGGTGTGGTGGGCGCACACCGCTCGAAAGGCCGACCATCAAGGTTTGCAGGTGACCACTGGGTAGTAACGGGTGAGGGCGGTAGGGATGCATGGGCGCGGTTGACGAATCTGGTAATTTACATGCACTTGGATAATAATCTCGACTTGGTACATGTTAACCAACAATCGCCAGGGTGTCTTTCATCCCGCGTTGCTCGTAACACATAGCGCCTGTAGGAAATCGTCATGAAGCAGTTTCAATTGTGTGGCCTCGGAAATGCCGTCGTGGATATTTTCATGGAGGTCAACGATGGCGACTTCAGTACGCTTGGGTTTGAGCGCGGGACGATGCGTTTGGTCGATCGAGACGAACAACAAAAACTGTTGGCCAGGTTTCACGATGGTAACCACGATCTGCGATTGGTCAGCGGTGGTTCGGTGGCCAATTCCGTGATCGGCTTCTCGCAGCTGGGCGGCAAGGCAGCCTTCATCGGCTGCGTGGGAGACGATCGTTACGGCCTGCATTATGTCGAAGAGTTTGAGCATCTCAGTATTGATATGGGTAATCCCATATTGGTTGGCGAAACAACCGGTACCTGTCTGGCCATTATCACGCCCGACGCCGAGCGAACCATGCGCACCTGCCTGGCGGTATCCAGCCAGCTGGCGGCTCGCCATGTCGACCCACAGAGGATCGCGGATTCGGAATGGTTGTTCATCGAGGGCTATGTGTTCGCCAACCCCGATACGGGACAGCACGCGATTCGCCAGGCTATTCAGCTGGCCAAGCAGCATGGTACCAAGATCGCGCTCACCTGCTCGGATAGTTTCGTGCCCGAAGTGTTCGGCGATGCCTTTGGTGAAGCCTTGGCACAAAGTGATTTATTATTTTGTAATGCCCCCGAATCGATGGCAGTCACCAACACCAACGATTCGCAAACTGCTTTCGAAAGACTGAGCGAATTGGTGCCCAATTGTGTCGTCACCGACGGGCCCCAGGGTGCCTACATCCATTATGCGGGCAAGCGGGCTCACGTCCCAGCGGTGGCCTGCCAACCCAGGGACCTGACAGGTGCCGGGGACATGTTTGCCGGGGCGTTCCTCTATGGCATTGCGCATGGTTACGAGCCCGAAATGGCTGCTCAAGCTGCCAACTTTTTGTGCTACAAGGTCATCACTCAGGTTGGTGCCAGGTTGCACCATGGAGCTCGCGAATTCTGGGACTCGGCACTCGCTACCAGCTAGATCCTTTTTAAAAACGCTCTTTCGCTCACGCGTTTGGAAGTTTCGCATGGAGCGTATTTATTCAAAAGTTTTTTTCTCACCGAACGCCAGCACTGAACTCCGAAAATCGGACTCGACCTCGAAACCGTCCCCCGACCGAGTAGGACGAGTGCAGCCTCGGGCAAAGTGCGAGTACGGAAAAGCAGCAGAGGTACTCTCATGTATTCCACACGATGCTTTGTAGCAGTGCCCGTGGGGCCACCTGCCATCAGCGTATTGGGACGATTGCTTGCAAGACTGTCGGCCGAGGTGCCGGGCGTTAAATGGACACGCCCCGAGCAACTGCACATCTCCGTCAAGTTCCTGGGTGAACTCGATAATCGGGACTTGCTGACCGTCTGCGAAGAGTTGGCTAAGATATGCGCTCCCCTGGAACCCACCAGCGCGTCGCTCAGCGGTTTGGGGACCTTTCCCAAAAATAAACCCCCCAAGGTCGTGTGGGTTGGCCTGGACCTCGGGCGCGAGTTGCTGGAACAGCTTTACCAGCAGCTCGATCAGGCCTTTATTGCCATGGGAATTCCCCAAGAAGGAAGGGCCTACACACCACACCTCACGCTCGGTCGCGTCGCACGCGACACCGATTTGCAATTGTTGGAGAGGACCATGCAGAGTATCGAGCCCGAGGTCCAAACATTGTTCGACATAGAGGAAGTCGTCATTTACGCCAGCCTTCGTGAAAAGTCGGGAGTCGTATACGAACCCATCGAGACGATCGTACTATGAGTTCGCTCGCGGGGCGTCTATGAATTTACCAGGCTTGGCACGCAAACTACTTGGCAATTGGTTTCTGATTGGATTATGCGTTGTCGTCGTGGTGGGAATTGTATTTAGCGATGGCTTGGGTGGCTTGGCTGAAGTTGGCTGGCTGAGGACGGGGATCGTGTTTGGTGTGATGTGGCTGATGGCTGCGCCAGTGCCGCTGGAATCGGTTCAGCAAACGCTTCGGCGGCCTGCACCTGGATTGCTGGCAGCGGTCATCAACATGGGGCTGGTGCCCCTGCTGGCGCTGTGCGTCTCGCCGTTGCTGGTGTACGAGCTGTCTGGAGGTTTGTTGGTGGCCGCCACGGTACCCTCTACATTGGCCTCGGCAGCCGTGTGGACGCGTCGTGCGGGAGGTGATGACACCGTTGCGATTTTCGTAACACTGCTGACTAACTTGAGCTGCGTTGTCATCACGCCCTTGTGGCTGGTGGCCTTGTTGGGCGTGCATGTCGAATTGGACCCATCCGCCTTGATCCGCGATTTGGCTTGGGTTGTCATGGTGCCCATTGGACTGGCACAGCTCATGCGGCTGAGTCGCCGGTTCAGCGCGGCTGCCGAATCGCAGCGTGAGCGGCTGGCGACGATTTGCCAAGTTGGAATCCTGGTGATGGTGCTGCTGGGGTCCATTCAAATGGGCCAGCGGTTGTCAAGCAGCTCCGCTGGGTTGCCAAGCAGCTCCGCTGGGTTGCCAGGCAGCTCCGCTGGGTTGCCAAGCAGCTCCGCTGGGTTGCCAGGCGGCTCCGCTGGGGCACAGCTCGACATGACGCAATTGGCCATCTTGATTGGATTGGCCAGTCTCGTGCACGTGGCCGCGCTGGGGTTGGCCTGGTACCTGGCAAAAGCCTTGGGCATCGAACGCCCGCAACAAATCGCCGTGGCCCTTTCCGGCAGCCAAAAGACATTGATGGTGGGACTCAAATTGGCCATGGACTGCGGCGTGAGCATCCTACCGATGGTCGTCTATCACGTGAGCCAACTGCTCATGGACACTCTCTTTGTGCAGCGTTGGCGGGCGGGCAACAACGAGCGTCGGTCGGCAAGCCTAGCGCAATTTTCCGCAGATCAGGCTGGCGTTGTGGCCGCCGAAACCAAAGCTGTTGTTCATGGCGGTGGTGATGGATCGTGAGGCTGGCTTGAGCGGCGTGTAATTCAAGTCGCAATCCGGATCTGGATTTTCCAGGTTGGCGGTGGGCGGCACGATATCATTCTGCACGGCCAGCAGGGTGAGGATCATTTCGATGCCTCCGCTGGCTCCCAGAGCATGCCCCAGGCAACCCTTGGTGCTGGAAATGGCCACCTTGTAAGCGTGGTCCTCGAAGACGGACTTCATGGCCTGGGTTTCGGCCTTGTCTCCGAGTGGCGTACTGGTGCCATGCGCGTTGATGTAGTCGATCTTGGAGGGTTCGATACTGGCGTCGCGAATTGCATTCCGCATGGCCTGTGCGGCACCACTACCCTCGGGATCGGGCTGGGTGATATGTCCGGCATCGCCGCTGGCACCGTATCCCAGCACTTCGCCGTAGATGTGAGCACCGCGGTTCTGGGCGTGTTCCAGTTCTTCGAAGACCAAGATGCCCGCGCCCTCGCTGAGCACAAATCCATCGCGTTGGAGGTCGAATGGACGGCTGGCCTGCTGTGGGGCTTCATTGCGATCGGAGAGCGCGTTCATGTTTTGGAAAGCGCTCAGGCCCATGGCCGTGATCGCGGCTTCGGTTCCACCGGTAACCACGATATCGGCGTCATCGTATTGAATCGTCTTCAAGGCGTCGCCCATGGCGTTGGTGGCGCTGGCACAAGCCGTGGCCACGGTGAAATTGGGACCGCGCAAGCCGTAGCGAATCGACAGATTTCCGCCTGCGGCATTGAGCATGAGCTTGGGGATCGTCAGGGGACTAACGCGATCGGGACCCTTGCTGAGCAGGCGTTCGACCTGGATTTCGATTTCCGCCAAACCGCCGATGCCAGAACCGAGGATGACGCCGCAGCGATACGGATCCTCGTTGGCAAGGTCGAATCCTGAATCCTCGATGGCTTTGCCGCCGGCGTACATCGCAAACAGCGTAAAGCGATCGAGACGTTTTAAGTCTTTGGGGTCGCAATAAGTACCGGGATCAAAATCCGGAATGTCGCCCGCCAACTTGACCTTGAAGGGATCCGGTGAGATCAGGCTCAGTCGATGAATGCCGCTGCGCGCTTCGAGGATTGCATTCCATAGCTCTCCACCTCTTTGCCGAGAGAGGTGACCGCCCCCATTCCGGTCACAACAACACGACGCTTCATGACGATTATCAACTGCTGCTGATTAGAGAAACACCCCAGCCAAATCCGTGACTAGACCAACAAAAGATCCGGAGCGATACCACGACATGAATCGACGTGGCTGCTCCGCGCGTGGAATGCTGGGGTGCCGATGGGGAGTCGAACTCGGAGCGGATTAGGCTTGCTGCTTCTCGATGTAATCGATGGCTTCGCCCACCCGCTGAATCTTCTCAGCCGAGTCTTCGGGAATGCTAATGTCAAACTCTTCCTCGAGTTCCATTACCAGTTCAACGGTGTCGAGCGAATCCGCTCCGAGATCATTCACGAAGTGGGTGTCGCGAGTAATCTTGTCTTTTTCGACGCCCAATTGCTCCGCCACAATGTCGACGACGCGTTCCTCAACGGATGCCATTTAGTTAGCTCCAAAACTGTTGAATCGATTGCCTTCGCATTTCGAAGGCAAGGAAGATGTGGTTCTGAAACTCTACAGCAATGTACTGTGCTGCAAACAGTTGCTTCGTCCCATGCCTATCCGAGGCGGTTCTAGGACTGCGGCGACGGAGCGCAGAATTGTTTTTGCAAATTCCGAAAAAATTAACACGACGGGGATTTTATCGCTCCCGGTGCTGGTTGCGACCCAGCAACCCCCAAAACTTAGAAGATTTTAACAACTTCGGTCAAGTGAGATACGGGTTCCACTGCCGGAAGTATGGCAAAAGCACCACGGCGATTCGGGGTTAGCAGGTCATGCCGCCATCGACGGTGATTACCTGTCCCGTGATATAACTGGCAGCGGGGCTGGCCAGGAAGACGACGGCTGCGGCCACATCGTCGGCCGTTCCCAAGCGATTGGCGGGAATCCGCTTCTTGACCTCCTTCAGGGCTTCCTCGCCCAGGGCTTGGGTCATGTCGCTCTCGATAAAGCCCGGAGCGATGGCGTTGACCGTGACCTTGCGTTTACCCAGTTCGCGAGCCAAACTGCGCGTCAGACCGATCATGCCTGCCTTGGAGGCTGAGTAGTTGGTTTGCCCAGGATTGCCAATCAGTCCTGAAACGCTGGACATATTGATGATTCGCCCGTAGCGAGCGGACATCATGATTTTGGACGCCTCGCGGCAGAAGAGAAAGCAGCTGGTCAGGTTGGTTTGAATGACATCATCCCACTGCTCGTCGGTCATGCGAGGCAGCAGCGTATCGCGTGTAATGCCCGCGTTATTGACGATAATATCCAGCTGCCCTAGTCTTCTCTCTACCTCTTGAAACAGGTTCTGCACGTCCTCGCGTGAGCCCACATCGCAGGGCATGGCCAGGGCTGTGCCGCCGTGCGAGCGTGATGTCCGCAACCGTTTCAGCCAGCTTGTCGGCGCTGCGGGCGACGCAGACGACGTTAGCCCCGCATTCTCCCAACCTCAGAGCACAGGCCTTACCGAGACCTTGTGAAGCTCCTGTGACCATGGCGACCTGTCCACTGAGGTCCGCACTCATACCTAATGCTTGGCTCATCACTCTTTCCTGGGGTTGTTCGCCTGCGGTCGATCAATCACCGACATTTTCACAAGGCATTTTGCGATGGATGCGTTTTAGCGTCCCTGCCAGCACGCGACCAGCCCCGACCTCTAGAAATTGGTTCACGCCTGATTGAATCATGTTCTGCAGCGACAGTTCCCACAACACGGGCGAGACCAATTGGGCCGATAACAACTGCTTGACCTCGTCGGGGGAGAGGTGCGGGCTGGCATCCACGTTGGAATAAATGGGCACTCGCGGGGAACGGAACTCGACATCGGCCAGGGCTGCAGCCAGTTCGACCGCGGCTGGCTGCATGATGGCAGTGTGAAACGCCCCAGCAACTTGCAAGCGAACCGTCTTCATAGCCCCGGCAGCGGCACACAATTGTTCGGCAGTATCCAAAGCACCCAAGTGTCCAGAAATCGCAATATTCCCAGGGCACAATAGGTTGGCCACGCGCACAAACTCGCCGGCGGTGGAGGCTTGTCGGCAGATTTCTTCCAGGGGCTGTTGTTCCAGGCCAAGCACACTGGCCATCCCACTCGGAACAGCCTCGGAGGCCCTTTGCATGGCACGGCCGCGGATTTGAACTAGCCGCACTCCGTCCTCAAAACTCATGCCAGACGCGGCAGCTACGGCCGTGTATTCGCCCAAGCTCAGCCCCGCCACGCTAGCCACCGAATCCCACAGCTCAGGACGCTGGCTTTCCAACTGCTTCAGGGCGGCATAGCTGTGCACGAACAAGGCCGGTTGGCAGAACTCGGTGCGGCTCAGTTGCTCGATGGGCCCGTCTACGCATAGACGCAGCAAGTCATAACCCAGAATCTGGCTAGCTTGATCAAAATAGCTACGCGCCAGAGAACTCTGCTGGGTGAGCTGAGCGCCCATGCCAACGCACTGCGCACCTTGACCAGGAAAGAGAATAGCACTTGGCACTTTACAAGATCCGCTATGCCTCGCTGGACATGTCTACCACCTTGCGCCCCATGTAGTAGCCACATTTCGGGCAAATCGTATGCGTGGGAACCGTGGTGCTGCATTCGGGGCAAAAGCCAGTTTGCTTCGGCTTTACGTGATGATGCGACCGGCGTTTGCCACTGCGTGAATTGGAGTGTCGTCGTTTTGGAACAGCCATCGTCCCAAGCCCTCAAAAATCTTGTGTCAAAATGCAAGGCGCAGTTAAGGTTGCCATTAACTTTGCGCCATTAAAAACAGCAGCTCGAAATATTGCCCAATTTCTCATGTGCCTACATCCATCGCCAAATTTGAAACCCAGCGAGAATGAAGCTACCGATCCAGGGACAAAGCCATGCGGTGGCCCTGGCGAATTGGCAAGCCCCGCAGATTAAGCGGAGCCTTGAATTCTGTCAACCCGCGATCTCCCATCGCACATGGGGGCGTGAACTGGCGACCAGGGACAGGGACGGTGCAGCATCAAAGGCATCTGCCAGTTGATTGCAGGCCTGGGGGTCACACTCCCCGGGGTGGACCAGCAGTTGGTAGCGGCAGGTCAAGGCTTTCCCAGGCTGAATCCATAAGGGTCCATGTCGAGTAAGCGAAGGGCCTATCCAGCCGTCATCGCGGACATGCCAGCTCGCCCAGGCGTCGCTGCCGTGTCCCGGGTTGTTGACGTGGTCCAGCAGCGTCACGCCTTCGCGAATCTCATGGCCGCTGGCGGTTTTACCTGGCGAACCACTGTAGTCGATCCAGCGATTGGGGCGTCCGAACAATCCGTGTTCACCCGTCTGACCATCCGCCCCCATGATGCGTCCATTCCCAAATGCAACCGACAGCCTCTTGGCTACCCGCAGGCCCAGAATTCCAAAGTTGCTTTGCCTGAATTCTACGCCTTCCGCGTCGGCTGCGAAAGTCGCTCTGGAGTTCCAAAGACCATGCCCGATTACCCACATGGGGTTGCGGCCGCAGCGTGACAAAAACATCCTGCTTCGAATGAGAGGGGCTGGATCATGGCCGTCTCGCCAACCAGCTCGAAGGCGATTCTGGCAAATTCAGGGCCATCCTCAATGGCGTACCATTGCGGCTGCTCAATCCTGGCTGGGGTGCCGTCGGACCAAAAACTAATGCCGATTAGGTCGTGGTGCGCAAACCACAGCGAGCGGTGATGGTCATGGTCGGGTGCCCCTGGGTGGCCCATGCGAGTGAGCTGGGCCCCGCTCGGGCCTCGAACCGGAAAAAAGTACGGCCGCGGGGCGTCGTCGGCGAAATGCCAGCGAGTGAGTTCTTGGCCGTCGATCAGGAAACGGAATTGATGATGGGGTTGCGGCTCGATCTGACAACGATCGGGCGACTGGATGCCGTCGTTGTTGGCTCGGTCGGGCGAATCTTTCGGAGGCTGCATGATGCGACTTTTGGGCAGGGATGGAGGGGAGCCGCCGCTTGGGGGCTGTCGAGCATTGTTCCATGAATTGCGAGTTGCTGCGCAATCTGCGGCGGTCGAAAAATCGACCGATTTTAGCGAATGGGTCATCAATTACGGTGGCAGGGGCCGAGAATCCTCCTAAAAGGTGGGAATGCATCCGCTTTTTTTGCTCAGGTGCTGGCCTAAGTACCGGGGACTCTCCTACACTACAAGAGTCTCCAATGTTTTTACGAATTCTGCTGAACTTACGGGAGGTGCTGGAAGTGCAGCTTTTATTCAAACTGTTTGCCGGACCCACTGGGCGAGTTCTTTCTGCGGCGGCCGTACTTGCGCTGTTGGCCAGCGCTGCTTTGCAACCGGCCCTATTTGCCTGTCCGTTCTGCTCGGCAGTCTCGCAGACGTTGCGGCAGGAGATGGACCAATCAGACGCGGTGACCTTTGCCACCATTGTGCCTGGTTCGGAATCCGAGTCCGAAGCGATTTTCGAAATTCGCTCGGTGCTTCGCGGGGAGAGCTTGGTGCGGGTCGGTCAGAAGATCCGCGTGACTTATTTCGGTAAAGCCAAGCCCGACCAGTACTTCCTGATCATGGGCGTCGATCCTCCCGACGTGTTGTGGTCCGCCCCATTGCAGGTCAGCAAACCAGCCATGGACTACGTGCGGGCGGTAAGTCATCTGCCACCCAAAGACTCAATGGGCCGCTCGAAGTTCTACATCAAGCATTTGGAGCATCCCGAATCATTGATTGCCCGCGACGCTTACGATGAATTTGCTTCGGCACCCTATACAGAGATCAAGCAGCTCAAGGAGTTCATGGATCGAGGCCAGCTGCTAAAGTGGATTCAAGACACGAGTCTGTCGCAAGATCGCAAGCGGCTGTATTTGGTGATGCTGGGCGTGTGCGGCCAGGAGGAGGATACCGCTCTTGCTGGAAAGCCTGCTGCGCAGCGAAGATCCCAATCGAAGAACTGGCCTGGATTCGCTGATTGCCTGCTATGCGACGCTCAAGGGTGAGGCTGGCTTGGAGCTGATCGATGAGCTGTTCCTGGCTAACAAGAAGAGCCAATACGCGGACACTTATGCGGCGATCATGGCTCTGCGATTTCATGGGACCGAGGGCGGTGTCATTGGCAAGGAGCGCGTGTTGGAATCGATGCGGTTGATCCTGGAGCGGCCCGAGTTGGCTGACTTGGTCATTCCCGATTTGGCGCGATGGGAGGATTGGACCCAGGTGGACAAGTTGGTTTCGCTGTTTGAAGCGGCTGACGAAAAATCGACTTGGGTCCGCGTGCCGGTCATCAATTATCTGAGGGCCTGCCCTCTGCCCGAGGCAGCGGCCCAAATGCAGCACCTCAAAGAGCTCGATCCAGCCGCCTACAAACGGGCCACTTCCTTTTTTCCAATTCCCAAAGCGTCTGCGGGCAGTACGGATAGCTCGTCGTTGTCGCCCAGTTTCCGCGAGCGTGGGGTGAGTCGCGACATGTTGGAGCCGCTGGTAACCGGCAAGCAATTGGCTTCGCTTGCCCCGTCGCATGCGCAGGCCAAATGGCGCTGCCACCAGTTTCCAAGCCCCAGCTCTTGAGTTATCTGAACCAAGGCTCTGCCCTGGGCGTAGTATGCCTGTCGGCCCTGACCTGTTGGCTGAGTATGTGGCTAGCGATCAGTGGTGCCGGAAGCCAGACGCTTGTGCGCACGTTGGCCCACAGGCTGACACCCGCCCTCGACCGGGCTCGCCGCTCATCATAATTCTGTAGTGCAAGCTGCAATGAACACAACTTCGCTTGAACCTTCCCCGCATCCCCAATCGGATGATTTGCTACCTCAGGTGAGTTCGCCGTCTGCGGAACCGGATGTCTATCGGGCAGTTTCGCGTTCTGCGGTCGCCTCCTTGGTATTGGGAGTGTTGGGCTTAACTGCCTTTGCGACTCCCTGGTTGACCCCAATATCTTTGATCGGAATGGTCTTCGCCGGCTTGGCCTTTCGTGGCTTCCGAATATTCCCTGATGAATTAGTGGGTAAGCCAATAGCTCAATTGGGGTTGGCGGTCTGTAGCCTGGGCTTGCTGCTCGCGCCGGCATGGCACGCCTACGTCTATGCGACCGAAGTGCCGGAGGGCTACACTCGGGTGAGTTTCTCCAGTTTGATGAGCCCGACGGGGCAAGCCGATGTGCCACCGGAGCTGGCCAATGACTTGGATGGCCAGCCTGTTTTTATTGCTGGCTATATCCATCCGAGTTCGATGGATACGATGATGGCAAAGCGTTTCGTCATTGTTCCCGATTTGGGGACCTGCTGTTTCGGTGGTCAGCCACCTCTGACACATATGATTGAAGTAACGCTGACTGGTGAACAATATGCCACGAAGAACCTGCGTAAGAAGCGACTAGCTGGTACACTACACGTCACGCCCAAGCCCAAGCATGTCGACGGACTTCAGGGCGTTTATTACCAACTGCGAGCGGACATCCTCAAATAGTGTTGGGGCTCTTTTTCCCGAGCTGGAAAGCGACCGCGCGCTAGGCTTTAACTGCCGCCGAGGTCTCCCTATGTCCTTTCATCAATCGACCCGACGCCAGTTGCTGGCCTCATCCATGCTGCTGGCGTGCATCGGCTGGAGTGCTTGGGACGACCAACATTGCCGGGCGGACGACCTGAAAAAGCCCGAGACGGAGCAGGCGGAGAAGCCGCAGTCCACAGCGGCAACGCAAGCACCAGCTGTCGACGATCGGGTGAGTCGCGATACGGCAAAAAGCAAGGGCGATATCACCTTTGACGACCTGAAATTCGATATCGAACGCGGCGGTGCCTTCAAACGCGAAATGTTGACCAAGGAGATCGAAGAACTAAATAAGCGTGAACTCCGTATTCGAGGCTATATCTTGCCGGCCAGCGTATTCAAGCAGTCCGGAATCGAGGAGTTTGTCTTGGTCCGCGACAATATGGAGTGCTGCTTCGGTCCCGGGGCCATGATCTACGATTGCATTCTTGTGCAAATGGAAAAAGGAAAAACCACCGATTTTTCCACTCGTCCCATCGCTGTCAAAGGGAAGTTCGAAATCAAAGAATTCAAATACCCAGACAGCGAGGAACACTATGCAATTTACCGCATGATTGCCAGCGAGGCCAAATAGGCCATGGGTGGTTGGCGATACGTCTATCGCTACAGAACCCTGCCTGCTAAATTGGGCAATCAATATCGGATATACTGCGGGTTCCTGATTACGTTTCGCTAATGCGTTTTTTGGCGCTCGACCGCCGAGGGGCAGCATGGTCGGCGAGGTACTAAGCAAATGAGCGTTCCCAGAAATTTCTTTCGCGTTGTGGTGCTTGGAATCGTCGGGCTGTTTTGTAACGCCTCTCCCGCGCGAGGCCAGCAGTGGGTGCGCGAGATGTTCGCAGACACCGAGCATGATTTCGGCACGGTACCGCAGGGCTCCAAAGCCGAGTTCGAGTTTAAGCTGCAGAACCGATACGAAGAGGTCGTGCACATCGCCAGCGTCACCTCCAGTTGCGGTTGCACCAAACCGAGTATCAAGAAGGCCGACCTGAAGACCTACGAGCAGGGCTCGATTGTCTGTGAATTCAACACCAAGGATTTCGTGGGCAGCCGAGCGGCGGTGGTGACGGTGGTGTTTACCAAGCCCAACTTAGGCGAAATGCAGCTAATCGTTCGCGGGACAATCCGTTCGGATATCGTTGTCGAGCCCGGCAGTATCGCCTTTGGAGAAATTGACGGAGGCGAGGAAAAGACCACTCAGGTCAAAGTCTACTACACCGGGCGGAAAGCCTGGGAAATCACCGATGTCCGCAGTGCCAACCAGAATCTGGCCGTACAACTCGCCGCTGCGACGACCAATGGGCGTCAGGGCTACCTGATGACGGTCAAGTTAAAGGACACGGCCCCGGCTGGTGATTTCACCGATCAGATTGTAATGGTCACCAACGATCCGGAATTCAATTACGTTACGATCCCAGTCAGCGGCTCAGTGATGACACCCTTGAGACTGCCCGTTTCGGTCGAACTGGGGAGTGTGCAGGCCGGCAAGAACGTTTCGTCGTCGATTATTGTTAGCGGACGTGACGAGTTTGAAGTGACTGATGTGCAATGCTCCGATCCACGATTTACCTTCGCGCGACCCTCAGGAAAAAAGAAGGTGCACAAGATTCCGCTCGAATTTTCCTCTCGAGACTCGAGCGGTGCCTTCCAACAAACCGTAACCGTCAAGACAACCTTGCCAGAAGGTGGGACAGCCTCGACTGTCGTCAGTGGCAATGTGCTGAATCCCTAGAGAAATGGTTTCTCGCTGGTCCTCACCGAGAATTGCGGAAGGGACTGCCAGGCCAAATTTTTGCCATATCGAAGCACTAGGCTGCGGCGGAATTCTTACTGAGAGTCCATCCGAAAAGGGGTCTGACCCTCTCCGGCGAAGCCAAAAAACCAATGAAATCGATTCGCCTCCAAAGGGGCAGACCCCTTTTCGGATAGGCTCTAAGTTCTCGGGTTGGAAATAGTGGTTGTTTCACTCCGCCCCAATCTCTGCCAACTGAGGCGACTCCAGCCCCACTTGAGAAGTTCGCCGCTCAAGAGCCTTTCGGTCCAGGTCTTTTGGTCCATGGCAAAATTCATCCACACAGCTTCCAGATAGGGTTCGCTGGCCGTCGACAGCGTCGGTAGCAGACCGTCGCGTTCGATCGACCTGAGCCCGTCCCAGTAATGTTGGATGATCTGCTCCTGGAACATGTTCTCGGCAATTTCCAGTCCGATGATGGCGCTCCGCTTCATGGCGTGGATGTTGTTCAAGGCGACTACGGAAATGGTGGCCGAGACATCCCAAATGGAAGCGTTTTGTTCCTCTGCGGCCAATTCCATCTGTCGCCAAAGTTGGTCGATCTCCGAAAATGGCAATAATTGCTCAGGATTCACCTGTCGGATGGCAGCTTGAGTTTCCTCGATCGTGCTCCGCAATCCAGCGATGGATATGGGAGGTTGATCGAACATCAGAGCCGCTCCGCCCGAGGCTTGTTCCAAGGCGGCTAATAGATCACTCGCGTTATCGATGATCGTTCCTCGTTCGACGATTCCCTGTTCCTGCAAACGCCGACTGAGCTGATCCAGGTAGATACGCGATCCATATGCCAGGTCGCTGAAGATCGCCAATACGGTCAACGGCGAGAGGTGAAAGGTGGCCAGGGCGGTCATGTCCAGCAGATTTCCGATCGTCTTCCGCGCTCGAAAGACCTCATCCTGGTTCCAGCGATCGCGTCCGCTTATTGCTCGCCGTACGCCCCCCAGGTCGTTCACCACAAAATCCAACATTTGCTTGACGAAAATCGAGTACGACTTCGAGTTGCGAAAGGCCGAGGGAACCAGCCAATTTGCCGACTCGCGGACGAACCCGCCAGCCAGCGCACCCGCGCTCCGCAAAGTACGCTCGGGTAGGCTGGCCGAATAATGAAACCAGCGATGCAGCGCCCCATAAGCCTCGCTCACGGTCTGTTGATCCATGTCAATCGCGGCGGGTAAATGGCCGGCATCCGGCTCCGGGCGCGGAGCATTCTGCGGAGTCAAGGAATCGGGATGATGTGTCCGATCTGTCATGTGGGGCATTTCCTATTCCGTGCTGACTCAGGCAGCTACCTGGTTGCCCAACCATCCAGGCTAGCGCAATTCCGTGCTTTTTCAAAAAGCGGCCTGACCCTTGGGAGAGGCTCAGCCCCGTTCTTGACACAGTTTCTAGCTTAGAGAGGGAACAGGTAATTGGCCGTAAATATCGCTTTTATAGGCGACTTGCTCACCAGACATAGACGTACTCGCAGTGCCCAGCAAGAGTAGCCGTTGACCGCTCTGCAGTGAGTTTGTCAGGACTTCCGGGATAGTTATTTGTATGCCTTGAGCCGAGGTAGGCTCAATCAGCCAATTGCCATCGACCTGTTGGGGGTTACCAATTTCGACAATGAGAGCCAGGCCCAGCTTCTCGGCCTGTGGGTGCTTGGACAACCAGAAAGTGGACCCTTGTTTAATTAAGCTTTGCACATCAGCATGCTTGGCCACGGATCGCCCAATGGCAGACGCCAGGTCGCGGACCGTTTGCAGGGCTGGATCCTCAGCGGTCAACGAGTCCATTCTAGAGGCAAGCGATGTCAGATCATCGTAGACCCTCAACGCCAACGTTCTTCTCTCGGCGACATTCGTGGGTTTTGATTGCGTCCAAATAACCAATCCCTGTTGCGCCAGTTTCACTTGCTTGATGGCCAGCGTTGATGGATCTTGCGGATCAGCTTCGACCGCAGTCAACGTGTAGGGATCCTCAGCCAAGGATGGGTCAGCAGGGTCGCCATTGGCCTTGACGACTGGAGCGGCTGGCGTTGAGGCCTGCGCCTCGACCGGAGAGACCTGTTCATCAAACTGCCGAAATCCACTCGCACCTGCAGCGGGTGGAGTCTTGCTTGGCTGGGGGGGCACTGCGGCCGTTGTGGAGGGTCGAAAACGGCTGGGTACTAACCATGGAGCATATTGTGCAACCGCAGGTCCGGCGCCGGCTACATCCGTTCCAACCACGTACCAAATCAAAATCAGAGAAATGGGGATGGCTGCCAGGCCACCGAGTACCACCTGCAGGACGGACCAAAGTGGCGAACGAGCGTTGCGGCGGACGCGTTGGAAATGGCGATTGCTGAGCGGTGCCAAACGCTCCCAGTCTGCTTCCCGGTTTGCCGCCACGACAGCATTTTCCGCAGTCGTGCCCTCTGCAAGGGGGGATTCCGTCTCGCTGATTTCTGAGACAGAATTCTCCGCGGCCGGTACCAATCCAAAATCGTCGTCCGCGGCAAACTGGTCTTCGAAGCCCAATGACAATTCAGTGGCTTGCCCTTCGCTGGCCATTTCCGCTTGGGAGGTCAGCAGAGCAGGCTGAACTTGCTCGGGGGAAGCATCCAATTCAGCTTCATCCACCCGCACCAAGGACGACTCATCGACAACCTGCCAACTCTGCAGCGTGTCGCAGTGCAATTGGCTCAACAAAAACTGCTGCTGACAATGGGGGCAGGCAATTGAAACCTGGCGCGAGGCGGTCTCGGGCAGTTCCGCATGACGTCCACAGTTGGGACATGAAAGGATCTGAATCACGACGGTTTTTCAGTTAGAGAAGAGGTTGCAGTCTAATCCGCATCCCCTCACGATAACTCAGGGAAGCCAGAATGTCACCTTTCAAGTCGGCCCGGCTAGCTGGCTCGCCCCAGTTCTGACAATAGATTTGATATAATAGGAATTGGCGACAACTGAGCGCAACCAATCGACTGCCTTCCCGCGGTAGGGGTGGCCATTCGAGGGGCTTCAGGCCGTCTGAACCAGCCTCTTGGCGCTTTCGATCAAGCGGTCCATAGGAAAGGGCTTGCGAATGTAATCGTCAACACCCAGTAATTCCGCGTATTGTTGGTGCCGATTGCCCTCATTGCCGGTAATCATGATCACCTTTACAGCGTCGTTCCCATTCCTACGCAGCTGCTCGAGCACCAGGAATCCGCTGCGTTTGGGCATCATCATGTCCAGGATGAGCAGCTCTGGAACCATCTTTTCCGCCAAAGCCAAGCCTTGATTACCGTCACGCGCGACCGAGACCTGAAATCCATTCGCCTCCAACGCATAGCGCATGGACTCGATGATTTCTGCGTCGTCATCGACCAGCAAAACATGCGGAAGGTTCTCGTTTGGGTTGTCCGATTCTATCATGGCTGGCGTTGTCGGAGGGGTAGGAAAATGCCTGGAAAAGAAGTTGCCGCCGAGCGCAACATGCTACCAAAGCGAACCTTGGCTTGTCACACTGGTAACACTCAACCGTTAGTATAGACCACAACTCTCCGGCCGGGGCCATCTACCAGGTTCCATTTTCAGTGCTTTGCCGGCTAGTGCGAGTCCCTCACTTGGATAAATGCGTGACCGAAAAACCAGATTCCAGCCCCGGCAGCCTAACGCAGCGGATCCTGGATTATGTTTATCATCCGAATTATCAGCCGCTCAAACCCAAGGGCATTCATGCCGCCTTGGGCTTAGCGACCGATGATTATCCGCTCGTACGCAAGACGCATCAAGCGGATGGTAGTCGACGGACACTTGGCCTACGCGGGCAACCACCTCGTGTTGACACCCGACAAAGATCGCTGGAGATCCCAAGCTGATTCGAGGCACCTTTCGGCAGGCCGCCGCCGGGTTTGGATTTGTGCGGCCAATTCCCACCGGCAAGCTCGGAGCCGTCGACGACATATTCATCCCTGCCACCGCTACCGGCTCGGCCATGGAGGGTGATTCGGTTCAAGTCCGGGTGCGTGCCAGCCGGCGAGGAAGCGGACAAGAAGGCGAAGTATTGGAAGTGCTCGAACGAGCCCGTCGCCAATTTGTGGGTTCCTACGTTCAGCAACATGGACAGTCCGTAGTCTGGCTGGATGGCGTTACCTTGGGGTCTCCTATTGCCGTCGGCGACGTGCGCGGACTGCCCCTCGAACAAGATGACAAAGTCGTCATCGAGCTGGTCAAGTTTCCCGATGCCCTGTCCCCCGGGGAGGGCGTGATCATGGAGGTGCTGGGGTCCAGCAAGAATCCTGCGGTCGATACCCTGGCCGTCATGCGGCAATACGGGTTGGAGGAAGAGTTTCCCGCAGGAGGTCATCGATCAAGCGCGAGAAATGGCCGATGCATTTGAAGAGGGACAAGTTCCCGCAGGGCCGCAAGGACTTAACCCATGTGCCAACCCTGACTATCGATCCCTACGATGCTCGCGACTTTGATGACGCCGTTTCCCTGGCCAAGAACGACAAGGGCAATTGGGAATTGATGGTGCACATCGCCGACGTCGCGCACTTTGTGCCTCTGGGTTCGGCGTTGGATGACGAGGCCAAGAGGCGGGCAACCAGCGTCTACCTGCCGGATCGCGTCATTCCCATGCTGCCCGAGCTCATCAGCAATCACTTGGCCAGTTTGCAACCTGACAAAGTGCGGTTGACGAAAACCGTTTTTATGGAAATGAACGGTCGACGGAACGCTGCTCCATCAAGAAGTATTCAATTCGGCCATTCACAACGATCAACGGCTGAACTACGAACAGGTTGACATGTACTTGGCTCGCCCCGAAGATTGGCGCGAGAAACTAACGCCACCCATCTGGCAGTTGCTCCAAGACATGCACAGCCTGGCGATGGTGCTGCGCAAGAATCGCGCCGATGACGGCGCGGTCGAACTGCACTTGCCAGAAATCAAGATCGATCTCGACAAGATCGGTAAGGTCAAGGGAGCACGTCTGGTTGAATATACCGAGAGCCATCAGGTAATCGAAGAGTTCATGCTGGCAGCCAATCAGGCCGTCGCCACCTGGCTGGATAACCTCGACATCCCATTTCTGCGGCGTGCTCACGCTCCTCCCGAGCGCCGTAAACTGCAGAAGCTAACCGAGTTTGTTCGCGATCTAGGTGTCAAAGTCGAGAGCCTCGAAAATCGCTTCGAGATTCAAAAAGTGGTCCGCCAAGTGCGAGGCAAGCCGACCGAGTATGCGGTAAACTACGCAATCCTCAAGTCGATGAGTAAAGCCGTGTATCAGCCAGAAATGGAAATGCACTATGCGCTCCATTTCGATCACTACTGCCATTTTACCAGCCCCATTCGTCGCTATCCCGATCTGCAGGTGCATCGCACTGTCAATCGATTGATCTCGCAACAGCCTCCCTACGGCGACCCGTTACCGGTCCTGATCACGCTAGGGCATCATTGCTCAGACAAAGAGCAGAATGCGGAATGGGCCGAACGCGAATTGATCAAGGTCAAATTGCTGCATTTCCTCAACAAGAAAATCGGCGAAAGCATGCCGGGAGTCATTAGCGGCGTGGTGCCAGAGGGATTCTATGTGCGCGGAACGAAGTTCCCCGTGGAGGGCTTCGTGTCCTTGCAGAGCCTGCCCAAGGATCGCTATCGCTTCGAAAAACGCGGTCAGGTACTCGAGGGCTATCGCGGCGGTAATCGTTTTCGCCTGGGCGACGAGTTAACCGTCCAGATTCAGCAAGTCGACCTGCCACGCCGCTCATTGCAGCTCAGCGTGGTCATGAACCATACCGCCGAGACCGAAATTGCGACCGGTGGCGGGCACAAGAAGCACGTTTCCGGTAAGGCGCACGCCAAATCCGGCAACAAGATCGGCACGCATCGCAAGAAATCTGCCAAGAAGTCCAAGCGGCGCAAGACATAGACCGCGTTAGCTCAGGTTGGGTGCCGCTAGGTCCCCATGTACGCTGTCGATCACCTCCGCGCAGATCTTGCTCTGATCCTCGGCATAGCCAACCATCAACGCTAGGTCGCACAAACGATTGATGCGCCGAGGAATGCCTTGGGTCAGCATGTGAATGCGATCCAAGGCAGCGTAATCGAAAATCTCTTCGGCATCGGCGCCCGTCGCCCGCAGGCGATGCTGTATATAAGCCGTGCTCTCTTCAGGTAGCATGCGATTGAGCATGCACTTGACTGCCAGTCGCTCGTCCAGCGCATGGTAGCGCTCGACATGCGAGAGCAAGCTGGGCTGGCCTACCAAGACTAGCGTCCAAGCCGACTCTCCCTGTGACCCGTCGGCAGCGATATTCAACATCAGCCGCAACGGTTCCAGCAGGTCGTGTTGCTCCAGCAGGTGCGCTTCGTCGATGACAATCACCGCGTGACGATTGGATTCCATATTGCCACGTAGAAAACGTTCAAAGCGAGTCAGATCCACCGAGGTTTCGCGCACGGCATCGGTCTGCTCGCCATCCAGTTGATCCACCACATAGCGAATCAACTGTTCACGCGTCATGGTCGGAAACACGATGGGGCAAAAGGGACGGAAGTCCTCGCCCAGTTGCCCACGTAGCAGGTCCATCAGCAAGCTTTTTCCCATGCCGCCTGGACCGCATAGCATCGCGGCGGCACGCCGGTTCTCAATCGCATAGCGCAGTTTGATCAAAGCCGCTTGATGCGTTTCCGCCGGATAATAGAACTGGTTTTCGGTCCGGTTCTCAAAGGGTCGGCCAGTCAATTTCCAGTGCTCTTGGTACATGCTACGTCCCGTTTGGGAAAAGGTTGGACACTGCTCGCCAATCACCAGCACGCAACAAGCATGAAACGATCGACGACATTACGGTTGGGTATGTTTTCTTGATTCTTCCGCAAGAGATGGCAGTGAAAACCATTCTTTTTTCTACTATCCAAATAGTCAGTGCCCGCATTTAAATAAGTTACCGGATTCAATATCAGCCGCAGTGCGTTAGCACCCGGTTTTTGCGGGAACCGGACGCTAACGCGTTGCGGCTGATTCGGTAATATATTTTGCGCGAGTCGTTAGGCGGCGAAGTTCTCCACCAGGCCAATCGAGGCGATGCCGGCTTGCCGCAATCTTCGCAAGCAGCTTTCGATCAGCTGGGGAGCCGAATTGCGGTAGTCGACAACCGCTACCGCCGCGCTAATGACTCCCTGCTGGCCCATGCTGCTCACTAGATTCCTCGCCGACGCCATAGCCCCCATGTCAACAATCACCAAATCAAAACTGTCAGCCAATTCCTGTAGCATCAACGCGATGCGATTATCGTCGCTCGCCAATTCGTTCGAGCTGACGGGACTCAGCAAAGGCACCAACGTTACTTGATCCTCGATCGAATGTACCGCAACCTCCTCCAAAGGCAGGTGATGCATGATGGCAGCCCGCCAATCTTGTTCAACATCCAGGTTGGTTTGATAACTCAGCGAGGGTTGCTCGAGGTCACCGTCCACGATGGCTACTTTCAAGCCGTGGTGTCCTGCCAGCAGAGCCAGGCAGCAGGCAACCGTACTGCTACCCTCGCCGCGCTGCGGGCTGGTTATGGCCAGGACCTGCAAGCCCTCCTGGCAGGCGGCGGCCAGATTCTTGGCAACCCGCTCCAGTTTCTCATCCATCTGCTCCATCAATTCCAAGCACACTGCGGGCCACTGGAAATTATCGACCTCCCACACGGGATTGAACACTCTGGCCCGAGCCTGCCTCAGTTCTCGCTCGACTTGCTGCCTGCCCCGAGTGTCAGCCGACACGCGGTCGGCTTGGCGACTGCTCGAATCGCTTTCCGCTGGATTGAAATCCAGAGTTGGGTTGATATCTGCACTCGTCACACTGTCGGAAATCTCACCTAGCATCGAGCTATCGTCATCGGCATCTGCCATGGCCGCAGGCGAATCGCCAAATGGGGCTGGACCTGCTTGTTCCAACTGCGTTGGCCCCATGTAGCTCGGACGATCGAGCCGAAAAATGTCGCCCTCGGCTGCGTGTTGTGGTGCCTCTCCGTCGGCCTGCTGCGAGACCTGTCCTCGAGCCTTCGTTTCCGCCTGAGCTTGGGCTGGTTCACGTTGGTCGGGACTCGACAGGGCAGGGCCCTGCGGCGCAACCAGCGGCTGAAGGGGTCGTCCGGTTTGCTTGCCAAGCGAATCCTTAGCTGGCGGATGCGGCGCGGCGCCGGCCGCCGGTCCTTGACTGTTCGGAAATGCAGCGGCGGCTGTAGTCTTGCCGCTGACAGAATCAGACGACTGCTGCTTAGGCGACTGCGATAGCGGTTGACCGGCCCCTTGAGGCACGGCCGATGCAGGCCCTGCGCCGCTCGCACTGGACGGCTGATTAACGCTCGGCGAACTAGTGTATTGTGGATCGGGACGACTGCTGGGCAGGTTGGCCGGCGATACCACGGGGCTAATATCGGTTGCCAATTCTGAGGCTTGTTCGTGAATTTCTTCGACAGATTCTTGAGCGCGAACAGGCTGCCTGGCTGGCGACTCGGTCTCTGCTGATTTCTGTTGGGCTACAACCGGAAGCGCCTCCGATGAAGGCGTCGATGGGCTGCTCGGGCCAGTTGCCAGCCTGCAGCATTTGCAGGGCAATTTTCTGGCGTAATGCCATCTGTTCAGCCTGCTGGGAGGCAGCCTCACTTGCCTGCATATCCGTTGCCTGATCACCAGCCAGCGGGGCCTCAGTTGGCCGGCGATCGTTTACCGAGTGTTGGCTTGCCCGCGTACTGTGCGGCTGGAGTGGATCGAGCTGTTGGCTTGCTAACGGCGATTTTTTCGGCGATGCAGGAGCGATGGCAGAATTAACCGATTGCTGCGAGGGATTTTCATCGCCCGCTTGCAGGCGCATGGCATCGCCACGTTTGTCGAGCATGCGCGGGCTGGGGATGGGCACCGAGGACGTGTCAAAACGCATCATCAACTCGGCCACTTGCTCGGCAGCCATTTGCGATGCGCGCTCAGTCGCCACCAATTTGCGCTTGGCTTCTCTGACTTTGTCTTTGTCGTAGGCCTTTAGGAACGCGTGATTGAGGCTTTCGCTCATGGTCTTCCCTGACTGGTTCAGTACATGATTGGACAGGCGTTGCCGGAATTGCACCCAGGGCTGGCCTGGGTGAAACGATCGGGCTTGCCCAGGTGAGACAATTTGTCATCTGGGATTCGATGTAGGAGCTGGATACTGCTCGGGGCCAGTACTTAACGGAGTTCCAGATTGTGGATAGCGATTGGCCGGACGGACCTCGGACTGGTGGATGGCGTGGTAACGCTGCCACGCCCGGATCGTCTCCTCAGCTGAGGAATCGGGAGTTGCCGTGGGTTGTACTGTTGCTTCGGGCGTGCTGGTCTGAGCTGCTTGAGGCGTTGTGCTGGGGCCGTTTTCGTTGCCCGTTAGAATGGCTGGATAAGTTGGCAACCCTGTATCGAATGGTTGGCCGCCCGTGGACGAAGGGCTGGCTGCGCCTCCAGGAATTGGCAAGTCGGGAATGGTTGGCGGAGCATCGACTGGGCTCCGACTTTCAGCCGGCTTGGGTACAGAATTAGAGGTTGCCAGTGCGGAGATGCGGTCACGCGAGCTGAATTCCGGACTGGAAAATAGTTCGGGAGGGCTGAGACCAATCGGTAAATCCAAACTAGCCGTTGGTTGGGCAGCCAGGCTATCCGACGGCGTTATCTGCTGCTTCGTCGTAGCCAACTCACCACTCGACAAGTTGCCTCCCAAATTCGCGGCGCCAGGCTGTTCAACAGCGCTCGGAGATGTAGCCAGGGGCACGTCGGCAAGCGGTTCGATATCGACACCTAGCACCAAACTTGTCGTGGGTTGTTCTGATTCGAGGACGCCGCTAGGTGTTGCCAATTGCGGAGCTGGACCGCTTGGGCTCGACTTCAGGCGAAGCTGCGGGACTGGAATTGTTGCCAGTTGAGGTGGAGCTCTTGTTGGACAAATCAGCGGTTGCCATTCGCGCTACCGGAAGCTCGGCTTCAGGCAGCGTCGGGATTTTAATCTTGCTCAGGTCGACGACCACTTCATGGGCTGGCTGCGACGCGTCGGCTAACGGCCCTGGACTACTTCCGCCCCGGTCGTTGAAAGCCATGATGCTGGCGGCAACTAAGGCGATGATGAGCAGGATCAGCACCACGCCACTGGACCAGTGTTCCCACCAAGATCGCTCGGAATGGACCACTGCTTGAGTTTCGACTGCTGGCGCGACCGTCGCGCAGTTGGACTTGCCGCCGAGGGTTCGGCCGAGCTGGTTGTGGTCGCATCATGCCTGCCGCGTTACCGCGTCTACAGCTGATGAAGCGACAACACTCGGCGGAGATGGAATGGCCGGGGCCACGGGCAAGGGTACCACCGGTAGCGCCGACGAGGGGCTTGCCGGCGTTTCAACGTCCTGCGCGGCAACCTGCACCGGCTCTATGCCCGGCAGGCGGAAGAGCACCGGGGTGCTTTCCAGCAGACTAACGCTGCGCAACTTTGCCGAAGGACGCTTGAATACACTTGCCGAATTTGGAGTCGATGCCCTCGTTGGCATAGCTAATCTTCCTTGATTTCGCGACGTACTCAACTCATCGGTTCAGCCGCAATTGGTTGAAATCGAAAGTTCTAGTTACAGGAATCTAAGCAGACAGATCAAGTGGTGTCTGGGTGGTTTTGGCCCTCATCCAAGCTATCGACAACGACTCTAGCGATCTTTAGTGCTTTGCGTCTTGCGCAAGATTTTTCTTTCACGCAAAGCTTGACGATCAGCGCGAGTGGGGTGTTTGGGTTATGTGTGTTGCTTTGGGTCCTGTCAGCAATTTAGCCAACGTCGGTCAAACTGCGGTGGACAAACCCAACGCTGCCGGGGAGCCTACGGGGACACACCCCAGGCTGCCGTGGTTTCGATGGGATCAGGGACACACCCAGCAGCCTGCGGCGACCCGCACCCCGGAGCCGGTCTGCGTGGGCACAAGCCACCGAGCCGGGGCCCAAGGTCGGCGTGTGTCCGCCTTCAGCCCGAAGCGGATGTGTCCGCACGAGTCGCGAGGTAGGCTGTGTCCAGCCGAGTACAGGGCGAGGGGGAGCTATTCTCTTTGCCGGCGTGGAGGTCCGGTGTGTCCCCCGGGGCGGCTGTCCCCCCTGGGAGGGTCAATGGCTTGACTGTGCACACGATTCCTGGAAAATCCATCTATCCGGATGAACGGATGTTTGCCGAAAGATGCTCGCATCCCATTTAGAAAATAGAGGCTGCACTCAGCCTACCCCCTCTGAAGATTGGCCCGCCAGATATGCCTAGCAGCTCATCCAGCCCACACGATATTCGATCTCTGCTCGAAGACCGGATACTCATCCTCGATGGTGCCATGGGGACCATGGTCCAGCGACTTGGAGCTGGACGAGGCGGGCGTGCGCGGCGAGCGCTTTGCCGAGCACCACAAGGATCTGAAGAACTTCACGCGACATCCTGTGCCTGACGCATCCGCAAAGCATCACCGAGATCCATCGCCAATACCTCGAGGCGGGGGCGGACATCGTCGAAACCAACTCCTTTGGTGCCAGTCTGGTTGGCATGGAGGAATTCGAATTGCCCGACGAACTGGTGCGAGAGATCAATATCGCGGCGGTGCGCTGTGCCCGTCGGGCGGCCGACGAGTTTACCGAGCGGACGCCGGACAAGCCGCGGTTCGTGGCGGGCAGTATTGGCCCGACGGCCAAGCAGACGGCGATTAGCACCAAGGTCGACGACGCGGCCTACCGCAACACGACCTATATGACGATGGTCGATTCGTATTACGGGCAAGTCGCCGCCCTGGTCGAGGCTGGCGTGGATCTGCTGCTGGCCGAAACGGTCATCGACACGCTCAATTTGAAGGCCTGCTTGTTCGCGATCAGCAAGTATTTTGAGGACAGTGGCAGACGGGTACCGGTCATGATCAGCGGCACATTCGACTCAGGGGGCCGCACCTTTGTCAGTGGTCAAAATGTCGAGGCATTTTGGAATTCGCTCAGCCACTTTCCGATGCTCAGTATTGGCATGAACTGCGCCCTGGGGCCACAGCTCATGCGGCCTTACATCGAAGAGCTTTCGAACGTGGCCGGCGTGCCGATCAGTTGCTATCCCAACGCCGGCCTGCCCAACGAGATGGGGCAATACGATCTGGGCCCGTCCCAAATGGCCGATCTGGTCGGCGAATTTGCGGCCAACGGTTGGCTAAATATTCTGGGCGGTTGTTGCGGAACGACGCCCGATCACATTCGAGCCATGGCGGCGGCGGTGCGCGCAATGTCAGCCCACATCGACCCCCGACTCCTGCCGCCTACACGCGACTGAGCGGCACGCAACTTTTGACCATGCGGCCCGAAGCCAGTTTCACCATGATTGGTGAGCGAACCAACGTCACCGGCTCGCGGGCTTTTGCGAGATTGATTCGCAACGACCAGTTCGAAGAAGCGGTGGAGGTTGCCGCGCAGCAGGTAGTGGGTGGGGCGAGCATCATCGATATCAACATGGATGATGCGCTGCTCGATGGTCCCGAGGCCATGACACGTTTCTTGCGGCTGATCGCGGGTGAAACCGAGATCGCCAGCGTGCCGGTCATGATCGACAGCAGCAAATGGGAAGTGTTGGAAGCGGGCTTGCAGAACACGCAGGGCAAATCGATCGTCAATTCGATCAGTTTGAAAGATGGCGAAGCAGGAATTCCTGCGCAAGGCGCAGCTTGGTTCGTCGCTATGGGGCCGCGTGCGTGGTCATGGCCTTTGACGAAGCAGGGCAGGCAACCGATCAAGGACGAAAAAGTCCGCATCTGCAAGCGGGCTTACGATCTGCTAACGCAACAAGTCGGCTTTCCGCCTGAAGATATCATCTTTGATCCCAATATTTTGACCGTCGCGACGGGCATCGAGGAGCACGATAACTACGCCGTCGATTTCATCGAGGCCACGCGCGAGATCAAACGGCTTTGCCCAGGTGTCAAGGTCAGTGGCGGTGTTAGCAATATCAGTTTTTCGTTTCGCGGCAACGACTATGTGCGCGAGGCGATGCACTCGGCATTTCTCTACCATGCGGTGCGGGCTGGCATGGACATGGGCATCGTCAACGCTGGTCAGCTGGCCGTCTACGAGGATATCCCCAAGGATTTGCTCGAGCGCGTCGAAGACGTCCTGCTCAATCGTCGCAGTGATGCCACCGAACGGCTGTTGGAGTTCGCGGAAACGGTCAAATCCAAAGGCAAGGCTGCCGCCACCGAAGATCTGTCATGGCGTGAAGCCGATGTCAGTGAACGACTGAAGACTGCCCTGATTCGTGGCATCGACAAGTTCATCGAGCAGGATACCGAAGAAGCTCGCCAGCATTCGACGCGTTGCTTGGACGTCATCGAGGGCCCACTCATGGACGGCATGAGTGTGGTCGGCGATCTGTTCGGTGCGGGCAAAATGTTCTTGCCGCAAGTCGTCAAGTCGGCACGGGTCATGAAAAAAGCGGTGGCCTATCTCAATCCCTTTATGGAACAAGAAAAGGCCTTGCTCGGCCAGGCTGCCAGTCAGCAGCCGCGGCAAAGTCCTGATGGCTACCGTCAAGGGCGATGTGCATGATATCGGCAAGAATATCGTGGGCGTCGTGCTGGCCTGCAACAATTACGAAGTCATCGATCTGGGCGTGATGGTCTCCGCCGAAAAGATCCTGGAAACGGCCGTCACAGAGGGCGTCGACATCATCGGCCTTGTCAGGGCTGATTACACCCAGCCTGGACGAAATGGTGCACGTGGCCCGGGAAATGAAACGTCGGGAGTTGAAAATCCCGCTGTTGATCGGTGGTGCTACCACCAGTGCCAAGCACACGGCCGTCAAAATTGCTCCGCAGTACGATCACGAAGTCGTGCATGTGCTCGACGCCTCGCGCAGCGTGGGGGTCGTCGAAAAACTGTGCAGCCAAGATGGACGCAAGAAGTTCGCAGACGAGAATCGACAGATTGCAGAGCGAATTGGTTGCCAGCTATCAGGCGCGACAGGTTGCACGTTGGCCCCCTACGCAGAAGCCCTCTGCAAAACGCTTCAAACCGATTGGGAATCGGTCGATATTGCCGAACCGAGCTTCTACCGGCACGAAGGTCTTCAGGATTTTCCCATCGACAAGATCGCCGAATACATCGACTGGTCGCCGTTCTTCATGTCTTGGGAGCTGAAGGGCAAGTATCCTAAGATTCTGACGATGAGAAATATGGCAAGGAAGCCAGCGAGCTGTTCGACAATGCACAGCAGATGCTCAAGCGAATCATTGATGAAAAACGCATCAAGGCACATGGCGTCTATGGCTTTTGGCCAGCGGCTAGCGTCGATGATGATGTGATTCTGTATCGCGACGAAGCCCGTGAGAAGGAGCTGGCAACCCTGCATTTCTTGCGTCAGCAATGGGAACGCAAGGGGCAAAACGAATTTCGTTCCTTGGCCGACTACATTGCGCCCAAAGCCTCCGGTAGGCCAGATACGATCGGCGGTTTCGTAGTCACCGCCGGCGATGGGGCTGACGAATTTGCCAAGCAATATGAGCAGCAGGCGACGATTACAACTCGATACTCGATCAAGTCCCTGGCCGATCGACTGGCCGAGGCCTTTGCGGAACTGTTGCACAAGCAGGTCCGCGATGATTGGGGCTTTGGTACCAGCGAAGGGCTGACACGAGACGACATGATCGCCGAAAAATATCGTGGCATTCGTCCTGCTGCGGGATACCCGGCGTGCCCCGACCACACCGAAAAAACAACGCTGTTTGAGCTGCTCGACGCCACCGAGGCCACCGGCGTCAAACTGACCGAATCCTACGCGATGTGGCCTGGTGCCAGCGTCAGTGGGCTGTACTTCGCACATCCGCAAGCGCGCTACTTTGCCGTCGATCGCTTGACCCAGGATCAAGTGCAGAACTACGCCCGACGCAAGGGCATGAGCCTGCGTGAGATCGAACGCTGGCTGTCCCCCAACCTGGGCTACGAAACCTGAGCGCCAGGCTTTGCCAATAGTCGGCGGACGATATCCAAGCCCGTTTTGGCGACGCGTGGTCCCAGGACATCGGGATGTCCCCCCATGCTGCGTCGCTCGATATGCACTTGGTCCTGCTCGGCACAGGCAAATACAAATTCGAAGGCTGCTGGGCCAGACTCCATCTCACGTCTGCTCGGATAAACGCCGACAGCCAGACCCAGGCTGGCTCCAAAACGATCCCGCGTCTGGCGGGCCAAATGTTGCCAGATCGCATCCCCACTGTTTGCGGCATCCTGCGGCGCGTCCTGTTCACGGCTCGCCCGCGCTTCGGCGAGCCATCGCACGGCGGCTGCCAAGGAGGGAAAGGCAATTCCACCGGCAAATGCACCGTCCGTTGCCTGCAGCGGATCGTGTGCAGCGAGCATCCAGTCACTAATCCAACTGGCTGCCCCAATTTCCACACAAGCCAAAGACTGTCGACGCTGCAGCAGCAATTGTTGCACGGCGTGCTCGAGTTCTATGTCGCCTTGGCCGAAAATCAGGTGGCCGAGAGCCGAATTGATTTCGGCTAGCGTGGGTGCAATGAGTTGTTCAAAGGCGGCTTCATCCTTGGCGCGGCCGGTGATTCGCAGGCTGATCGTTGCGCGGCTGACGGTGATGCCGACCGTGGGCCGCCGGCCTCGCTCTATCAGTTCGGGCAACTTGACTTCGACATCGCTTTCGCCGATGCCAAACAACTTGACCAATCGACTTCGCACGGGCCCGGCTGCATGGTGCAAGACAGCTTCCAAACGCGGCACGACCGTTTCCAACCACATCTGCTTCATTTCTGCTGGTACGCCAGGCAGGGCCAGCAATCGGCATGTACCGCTCGGCGTTTCGGAAATTGTCAGATCGATTCCGGGCGCCGAACCATGTGGGTTGGGAATAACCTGACTGCCAGCTGGGAACATGGCCTGGATACGATTGCGCTCGGGCATCGCGCGTCGACGATTGCTGAACATCGCACGAATCGTCTCCAGCGAGGCCTCATCAAGAATCAGTTCACGATTGAAAGCGGCGGCCATGGCTTGCCGCGTCAAGTCATCCTGGGTCGGTCCCAAGCCACCGCTACAGACGACCAGTTGCACTCGTCGGGCCGCTGTCCGCAGCACGTCGATATGGTCCGCCAAGTCGTCTCCCACGGTCGTATGAAAGGCAGTTTGAATCCCCAGGTCACCCAATTGCTGGCTGAGCCATTGCGAGTTCGTGTCTAGTCGCGCGCCACTGGTCAATTCATCGCCAATGGCAATCACTTCGGCTCGCAGGGCGGGGTTACCTTCCATGGCTGCAGACTACTTTGCTGTCGGTGCTAATGCGGGCAGAGAGTGCCAAGGTTGCTTGCGAGTTGTTTTGAATGAACCTTTATGCGAACCATTCCTGAGCGAGACGGTATTGATCTGCCCCTCGTTGAAATCCAGGAGAACGGAGTTCATGAGCACGAGCGCATCGGCCGATTGGAGATTCCACTCGGCGGGTAGCTCCAGCTCCAAATATAGCCACAGCCAAGTGGTTTCCAGTTCCTTGCCCACAAAATGGGTTGTGGATTTGTCCTTCGAATTGACGAATTGCCATAGCCCGCTGCCATCATCCCGTTTGAGATTGTCGCGGTGGGTCACAAACAAATGCTCTTCCACATAGGCTTTCAACAGCTCATCGGCGCGGCTGTCTTTTTCCAGGTTGAATTTGCGTTTGGTGGAAGTGGCAATAGCCTGTTCGATGTCCAAGGCTTGGATCTTGAGACTGACTTCAATGCGGCCGGATTTCGCGTTGAATTCGATCTCAGCCAAGCTGATATGGAAGGGATGCGCATTGGCTACCGTGTTCCATGCAAACATCACTATCAGCACAGGCCAAATCCAAGACCTGCTGGCGAGGGAAGAACTATTCATCGTCCGCGTCCTGATTGTCGTCCTGCGGTTGTTCCGGTTTTTCGTCGCTCGCAGCCGGTTCCTCACTTGGCTCCTCCGCTTCTTCCTTGGTTTCTTTGCCTTGCTTGGCCTTTTTGTCCTCGGCATCCTTGACTGCCTTCGACTCTTTAGCTGCCTTGGCCTCCGCGTCTTTCTTCAGTTTCTCGGCCCGGCGATTGGCAGCCCGCATGGGGTTATCGCGTTCACCGCCACGTTCGCCAGCCTTGTACAGCTGAAAGCGACTGGGCTCGAAGCGTGGTGGAAAATAATTGTTGTCGCGATAGGCATCGGCCGTTTCTCGGAAGGGATCGAGTTCAACCGACTTGAGAACTTTGGCAGAGAGCACTGACGTGCGTGCTGACTGGGAATCCTTGGCCCAGATTTCGGCTGGCAGGCGGATGATCTCTTGGCTGTCATCATCGTAGGTCAGCCGCAAGATCACTGGCATGACCAGCCCACCGACGTTCTTCAGGGAAATGGAATAGTAGTTGGTCTTGGTTTGGATTAGCTTCCGCTCTTCCTCCGTCAAGTCTTTGAGCATGCGTTGATAGGCGCTACGCGATTCTGGCGTAACGTCCAAGGGATCGTAGCTATTGTAGAAGTCCTTCAGCTCGGGGAATTGCTCAACGCGTTTGGCAAGTTCCTTGTTGCGTGTGGCGGACAGGGTCGGTGTTTGCTTGTCCTTTGCGGCGCGGGCCGTATCGGCATTCTTGTCCGGATCACCATCTTCCGGCATGCTCCAAACGACACCGTCGAGGGCGATGTCGCAGTGTTCGGTCGAGTAAAACCATCCACGCCAGAACCAGTCCGAGATCCACGCCAGAAGCATCTTCCATCGTTCGGAAGAAGTCTGCGGGCATCGGGCGTTTGAATTTCCAGCGGCGAGCATACTCTTTGAATGCAAAATCAAACTGCTCGCGTCCCAAGACGGTTTCGCGCAGGATGTTGAGAGCCGTTGCGGGTTTGGCATAGGCATTATTTCCAAACTGCAAAATCGACTCGCTATTGGTCATGATCGGCACCTGTCCGGAGCTGAGCATGTAACCGGTGATCTTGCTCGGTTCGCCACGCGACGACGGATAATTCTCCTCCCATTCTTGTTCGGCCAGATATTGCAAGAAAGTATTCAAGCCCTCGTCCATCCACGTCCACTGCCGTTCATCACTATTGACGATCATGGGGAAGTAATTGTGGCCCACTTCGTGAATGATGACCGAGATCAAGCCATACTTGGTACGCTCCGAATAGGTTCCGTCTTCTTCAGGTCGTGGACCGTTAAAGCAGATCATCGGGTATTCCATGCCACCCACCGGACCATTGACGCTGATGGCTGTCGGGTAGGGATAGGCAAAGGTGTAGCGACTATAGACATTCAGTGTGTGGATAATCGAATGGGTTGAGTACTTGCTCCACAGCGGTTCGCCCTCGTTGGGGTAGAACGACATGGCCATCACCGCATTTCCTTCGACATCATGCCCTTGGGCATCCCAAATGAACTTGCGGCTGCTGGCCCATGCAAAATCACGCACGTTTTGGGCGTGAAAAACCCATGTCTTTGTGGCCTCCGCTTTTTCCTTTTGATTTTCCAGAGCTTCTTCGGGCGTCACGATAAAAGTCGGACGGCTGGCGCTCCTGGCGTCGGTCAATCGCTGCTGCTGTTCCGGCGTCAGCACTTCTCCGACATTCTGTAGGACCCCCGTAGCGGCCACGATGTGATCCTCGGGGGCCGTGATCCGCACCAGATAGTCACCCAACTCCAAGGTGAATTCTCCGCTGCCAAGGTACTGCTTGTGCTGCCAGCCATTGGCATCCGTATACGCCACCAGTCGGGGAAACCATTGGGCGATTTCATAGATATAGTTATCGTCCTTTTCAAAATGCTCGCAGCCCGTGCGGCCACCGACGATATCCGAGTCGTTGATCTGGTAATTCCAATCAATCTCGAATTTGAAAGACTCGCCGGGCGGCAGTGGCTGGGGCAGGTCAATCCGCAGCATGGTCTTGACGATGGTGTGCTTGAGGTCCCCGCCGGTGCTGTCGGCTACGCGAGTTATCTTTGCACCGCCATCAAAGGCCGCTACGGCAGCCATTTTCTTCAGTCCCTCCAGGGATAGCCGCGATGAGGGAGCAAAGCTGCGAAGCAGATTCGTATCGGAATCAGGACTGAAGATATTTGCATCGACTTGCAACCACAGATAGCGCAAGCTGTGTGGCGAATGGTTGTGATAGGTAATCTTTTCCCGGCCGGTCAGGTGCTGACGAGCATCATCGAGTTGCACATCGATGTCGTAATCCGCCCGTTGCTGCCAATATTCATGCCCAGGCTCGCCCGCTGCGTTGCGGTAGCCATTGGGTGTCGGCAGGATTTCCTCGAGCTGGCGGAACTTGTCTTCCTGCTGGTACTTGCGATTTTCAATGGGTTGGGAAAAAGCCGAACTCGAGGCCAGGCAGAGTAAGGCAACGAAAGAAAAACGGGCGGAAAGCTTCATAGATTTACCAATGGTGAGTACAAGTGGACTCTCCAGTTTAGTTGGCTGGCGATGGGGTGACGACGCACCCGGACCGGCAATCCGGAAAAATGTGCTGCTAGCCTTGCCGAGCCCCTTCCCCCGGGGCGCATAACCCCGATTCTCCCTCAAGCTGGTTGTGCGTAAGAATCCTTCGTCATGCACCGTCTTTGCGTCGATACAATGAGTTTCGTGCCATTCGCGGCTGCCGCTTTTTCATTGTTCCAAAATTACCTATTCAGAAATCCGTCATGCCCTACCAAGACTATGCCTTTGGCTACTGCACCAATGTTCATGCTGGAGCGACTCTGGAAGAGGCCAAGGCAAACTTGCAGCAAGTGGCCGGTGCCGTTCGCCAGAACTTAGTTCCCGACGGCGAACTGCCCATTGGCCTGTGGTTGCCAGATTGCGTGGCAAGCTCGCTGATCGAGCATGGGCAGGTACACGAATTTGCTCGCTGGTTGAAAGAGCAGGGCTTGGTGCCTTATAGCTTCAACGGATTTCCGCAGGGCAATTTCCATCAGCCGATCGTTAAGCACGCGGTCTATGAACCGACTTGGTGCTGCGAGTCGCGGGCGCGGTACACGATGTGCCTGGCGGAGATTATGGAAGCCGTCTTGCCGCGAGGCCAGCACGGGTCGATTTCTACGCTACCCCTAGGCTGGCCCCACGCCCCGTGGCACGCCGAGAATTTCAAGACCGCTGCAGACAACCTGTTGGATGTCGCCAAATTCCTGGACCGCTTGAATCAGAAGCATGGTTGCGAGGTTGTCTTGGCCCTCGAGCCAGAACCGGGGTGCGTGCTGAATACGGCTGCCGAGGTTGTCGATTTCTTCGAGCATTTTCTGTTCAGCGGACGCGATGCCGAAGTTGCCCAACGCTACTTGACCGTATGCCACGATATTTGTCACAGTGGCGTCATGTTCGAATCGCAGACCGAAGCATTGGAGTTGTACCTTTCCAAGGGCATTCGCGTCGGCAAAGTACAGGTCTCCTCGGCCGTGCACGTGCCCTGGGATGCGGTGGATGCCCAGGCTGCCGACGCGGCAAAGCAAAAATTGGGAATGTTGGAGCAACTGCAGGGTTTCTGTGAACCACGCTATCTGCATCAGACAACCAGCGCAGACTCCGGCCAGCGGAAGATGCGGGCCATGTGCGAAGACCTGCCCCAGGCACTAGCCAAGTGGATCGCGCCCGGCGTCTATCCGAGCGAGCCGTGGCGGGTGCATTTTCATGTGCCGATCTACGTTGCTGGATTTGACTATCTCGACACGACGCAAGCGGATATTCGCGAGGCGGTCGTTTGCCTGGAAAAGCACGCCGAGCAGCTCGTGGGTGGCGTCAAATGGTTCACCGGCCATTACGAAGTCGAAACCTACGCTTGGCCCGTTCTGCCGCCAAGCTTGGCGGCATCCGACCTGGCCAGCGGGATAACTCGAGAGTTGCAATACTTTGCGGGGATCTTAGATAGCAGCGGCGCCGACAAAGCCCGCTAGTTGCGATGGTGGGTCGGCGCTTGATTGAAAAGATTGCCAACGCGTCTTAAAGCGCAATCAGCTATGCGCGGGTTAAGAACTCGCGCGGCCCCGCGTTGACCCACCCTACAGGCTTCAGGCGTCAGCACGGACTGACCATCGCTTCAGGCGCAACGCTCTTGTGGCAATGTTGATGTATTCGTGAGCTTATTCCCACGCAACGATTGCACGACCTTTTAGCCGCTACGCTAGCTCAGCTAGGCCGTGGGTCAAGCGGCTCTCTTGTGGCAATGTTGATGTATTCGTGAGTTTATTCCCACGCAACGATTGCACCACCTTTTAACCGCGCCGACCCACCACCAAGCGGCTACTCCAGTTCCATGGCCGTTTCATCGAGGTCACTGAAGTCAAGCTCACCCGCTGAGCGGCAACCCCACTTGAGGTCATAAACCCCCATTTTTTGCCATCGTTCAAACGATGAGAACGGCCAGTGACTCGGACACTGGACCAGTTTGTGTTTGGTCGGATTCCAGTGGATGTAATCAAAATGACGCTCAAAGTCGCGCTCATCGCGAACAGTGTGTTCCCAGTAGCGTCGCTGCCAGACGCCCCTTTCGTTTCGTCGTCGGCGCGATGCGGAAACCGGGCCTTCTTTTCCTCCACGTTCGAGAAATCGTTCCGTGAATTCTTCCTTGATTCGTCGCCACCTCAAGGGATATCGATCGTCGCCCGGAGGCAATGTCCACAGGCAATGCAAATGTTCGGGCAACAGAACAAACGCATGGATCTTAAAGTCATATTTCGAGCGCACGACAGCGATCGCCTCGCGCAAACAAATGCGTCCCAACTCGTCCGTCAAGATCGGCCGCCGCAAGTGAGTAACCACCGTAAAAAAATACGTCCCACCAGCCACAAAACATCGACGATACTCCGACATCCCGATCCTCACGTAGGGTGGGTCAAGCGTTTTTTCGTTACAACGATAACATATGCTTGATACTATTCCCACGCGATGATTGCACAACCATAGGTCCACGCGACCCACCACCGTCCTCGTGCTCCGTAGGCAGCAGGATCAACGCTTCATGCACGCGGTTGCGGGGGGCACGCTTGACCCACCCTACGCATTCTCGTCCCCACCGCGGCCATGGTGGGTCGTCGCTCGAAAAAGGGTTGCTCCGAGGTTTATGTGCAGCAGGATCAACGCTTCATGCACGCGGTTGCGGGAGGCACGCTTGACCCACCCTACGCATTCTCGTCCCCACCGCGGCCATGGTGGGTCGTCGCTCGAAAAAGGGTTGCTCCGAGGTTTATGTGCAGCAGGATCAACGCTTCATGCACGCGGTTGCGGGGGGCACGCTTGACCCACCCTACGCATGCTCCGACATCCCGATCCTCACGTAGGGTGGGTCAAGCGGCTTTTCGTTACAACGATAACATATGCTTGATACTATTCCCACGCGATGATTGTACAACCATAGGGCCAGCGCCGACCCACCACCGCAACTGGGCCCACCCTGGGCACCTGCGGAAGCTTTCTATTGAAAGGGAGGGTAGTCATGAGAATTCGGAGCGTTAGCATGGGAAAGCAATGGGGCCTACAATGAGCGATGGAGTTACTCATGAATAAGAAAACCTGGTGGTTGGCTGCGGCTCTGAGCGGCTTGGCCGCCTTCGCGATCATTGCTGTCAATGCGGCCTCCGAAAACAGCCAGGCGATTCCCACGCTGGCGGTAAAGGTGGTGGGCGAGTACCCGCATGATCCGGCGGCTTTCAGCCAAGGCTTGGTGGTTGAGGGCGATACGCTCTACGAGGGCACTGGCAAATATGGTGCTTCTAAGCTGCGCAAAATCGATTTGCAATCCGGTGCCATCCAAGCAGAGGTCCCGCTGGGACGCGAGTATTTTGGCGAGGGGATCACCAGCTTTGGCGATCGCATTTATCAGCTGACCTGGAAGGAGCGTCTGTGCATCGTCTACGATAAGCCGACGCTCAAGCCCTTGGGGTCGTTGCGCTACGCGGGTGAGGGCTGGGGACTGGCCAACGACGGCCAGAGGCTTTTTCTGAGTGATGGTACTTCGACGATCCGAGTTCTCGACCCGCAAACCCTGAAAGTCATCAAGCAGTTTTCCGTTCGGGCTGGCCAGCGGCGCATCAAGAACCTCAACGAACTCGAATTCGTAGATGGCCAACTTTACGCCAATATCTGGTACGAAGACACGATCGCCCGAATTGATCCGCAGTCGGGCCAAGTGACTGCGTGGATCGATTGCTCTGCGGTCTATCCCATCGCTCAGCGCCCCGACCGCGAACATGTTCTCAACGGGATTGCCTACGATGCTAAAGCCAATCGCCTGTTTGTAACTGGCAAGCATTGGCCCAAGCTGTACGAGATCGAGGTCCTCGACGTCCGCTAACCGGGGTGAACTTCAAGATTGCACAGCATGGCATGCTTCGATTAATTTCTGTCCAGTTTGTCTGGCGATCATCACGGCGGAGCGTGATGAGTACGTTCTCAAGCATCACGGCGGAGCGTGATGAGCGCGTTCTCAAGCATCATGGCGGAGCGTGATCAGTACTTTCTCAAGCATCACGGCGGAGCGTGATGAGTACGTTCTCAAGCATCACGGCGGAGCGTGATGAGTACGTTCTCAAGCATCACGGCGGAGCGTGATGAGTACGTTCTCAAGCATCACGGCGGAGCGTGATGGGTACGTTCTCAAGCATCACGGCGGAGCGTGATGAGTACGTTCTCAAACATCACGACGGATGGCTACTTGAAGGATGCGACAGTTATTGATTGAAAATTTATCAAACGATGCTTAGGGTTCGGGCTGCGCGCTCTCCACTGCCTCCACGGCTTGCGCGTCCGGCGAGCTGTCACTGCCGAGCACGTCGGATTCCACAGCGGAGGTGGTTGGCAATTCATAGGTGGCAGAGGAGTTCATCCCTACCTGGGCTGGATCGAATGCTCCCTGGCTAACCGGGGAGGGAACACTCACCTTTTCAGGGTGGACGCGTGGGCCCAGGAAGCGGCCGCGTTCCACGGCGTCTCGATAGGCGTCAGCCGGCCAAGGTCCCTCGCTCAGGCTAACCTGGTCGTAGGCCAGCAGCGAGCCCTTTTCGCGATGGAAATCCCGCAAAGCCAGCTGGTAATCCACCAGCGAGCGATAGGCGGCGGTCTGGCTGACGGCCAATTGCTGCTGGGCTTGCAAAAGAAAGTTAATATTGTCCAGAGCCGCCCTCATATCGGCTTGCAAAGCCTGCACCTGGTCGGCGTCTGAGTTTTCCCGACTGTAGTTGGCTTGCATCAGCGCGAAGGCTCGTTCGATGCGTCGGGCCGCAAAGCTGAGATCGTGCGAGACTCTCAACTCCTGCTCTTGCAATACGGACAGGTCGCGGGCGAGCAGCAGGCGGGCATTGGCAACCGCCGCCCCAGCTTGACGCAAGCCGACCGGGTAGCCCAACTCAACGCCAGCCTGCCATTCTTGGAAGTTGCCATCAAAAATGCTCTGGTACAGGCTGTTAAACTGTTCGTTCGAATCGTAGGAGTCGATCAAGGCATCCCCCAATCCCACGTATCGATATTGTCCCAGGAAATCCAGTCGTGGTCTGCGATTTAGGCGAGCGGCGACCAATTCCAATTCGCGACGTTTGACATTCCATTTTTGTCGCCGAATCTCAACGCGTTGCGTCAAGGCTTCTCGCAGGGCTTCATCCCAGTCATAGACCACCTCGCCCAACATGGGGTCGCTGGTGGGTTTCAGCAGCGTCCCATCGGTGGGCGGAAAGCCGATCAAGTAACGCAAAGCCTGTTCGGCGGTGTACAGGCCGTTGGGACCGGTCAAGGCCTCCTTCACCAGAACGTCGAATTGATAGTACTGCGATCGCGCCTGGGCCTCGGCTGCCGCATCGCCGCCGCGAGCACCAGCCTTCTGCAGTTCCTTGGTTCGCTGCCAGGTTAGCAAGGCGCTATTGCGACCGGCTACCTGCGATTCAAGATTATGGTAGGCAAAGTACAGGTCCCAATAGGCTGCTTCAATATCGTTGATGAAGTCAATGATTCCAGCTTCGAAATCCGCCAGCGAGATATCGGTATTGATGCGGGCAATCAACACGCCGTTGTACTGTCCGACAGGCGAATTGGGGCCGGCGATGCGATTGAAATCCACGCCCGCACCCTGCAACAAGGGCTGGCGATACTCGCCTTCGAAGAAACCGGTGTAGGCTCCGCTGAATTTTCGAAGATGCCATCAGGGCAGGACTAAGGGTATATTGGGCAGGCTGTAGCCGAAATTGTGACGTGCAGCAAAGGTGGCTCCCGTCGCCGTCGTTTTTGACAGGTCGTAGCTGAATCTGGCCGCGGTATCCTGATTCGCCGTCCGTATGAAATCCTCCGAATCCGGTGTTAGCAACAGTTATTCGGCTGGTCGATGACTGCCCAAAACAGTTGCGACGTAACCTGCGCATCAAAGGCCGAGAGGGCCGCTTCGACGCCACCCAGCGGATTGGATTCGATAATCGCCGGATCGTAGATGGTGCGTATTGCTTGCGGGAGTCTTGCACCACGTTCCCTCCCAGCGAACGCAAGATATCGCCTTGCCCAAGTCCCAGCTGAATCGCGTCGTTCAACAGCAGATCCCGCGTCGGCAATTCGGCGGGATTCTCCAAGCTCAGCGGAGCAATGGATGAGGCTACCGCCGGCGACAAGCAACTCTTGACGTTGGGGTATTCAATCTGCGTTGCCACATTGGCGTGATAGCTGGGCGCGGATTCCCATGTATCCGTAAACTGGAATTTCTTGATTCCGCTACATCCGCTGGCGCTGAACGTGCTGGTAAACAACATCAGGGCAATGCAGCACCAGGAGAGCCTCTGGTTTGAACGAAGCGTGCGCATGGAAATCCGATCTCACAGCTGGAGTCGCTTCCTGGCGTGGTCAACCACGCTCGGAAGGGGAGCAGTACAACGGAACTGACGTTCGGGGAACCGTTGTAGGTCCTATCGGATGAGCAATTGCACTAAATCGATCTTGCGCTGTGACCGATGCAGAAACTACGAACGCTAGCACAAGCGCAATAGCTACAATCGGCAAAGCTTTACAGGCATGGGGGCGAACTACAAGGCCGACCAGCAGCTCATTGTCGCTTGGTCGCCGCATGACACCGGAGACAATCATCAGCCCCAGGCTAGCGGTGTGGCTGAGCCAGCAGCCGTCATCGGCCATGACGGTGCGGACCGTAATCCCGGCAATCATCAACAACACCGTAAAGAAAATTGCTTGCGATTTGTGTCCATGGCCTGCGTTCCGGGCGGCATACAAACAGGCAATCGCCCACAAGAGCAAGCAAGGGGACGACCACTCCCGAGCACAGAACAACGCTTTCAATCACTCGCTCCATCTTCGATTCCTTTCGAAAAGAGCTACCGGCACCTAGATAAGTGATGCACGTTGTAGCAAGTTTGGCCCACAGCCGTTAAGTCAAACTTGAGTCTATTTCTGAGGAATCTCAAAGATTTCTTGCTCGTGTCGCAGCCAAGTGCTGGTTGCCAAGGGTTACTTGATCAGCTCTTCGATGACGCGATCGAGCTCAGTCCAGTGCACGCTCGAGGTGACTACTTTGCCATCCTTGTCGACCACGAAATTGGCGGGCAAGGTCAGCACGCCATAGGCGACTGCCAGGGTGCTATCGAGGCCGCCCTCATCGTACAGGTGGACCCAGGGGTAGGGATTCTGCTTCAGGAATTCGGCGCCTTGTTGCGCCTCGATTGTCCAGATTGATGCCCACGATGCGAACATTGTTCTTGGCGTACTTGGTTTGCAATTCCTTGAGTGCACGCATTTCGGCCTTGCAGCCCTCGCACCAACTCGCCCAGCAATGATAAATCACGGGACCACCCAGATAGGAATCCGAGGCAAAGCTGCGGCCGTCGAGCGTATTTCCCTTAATCTTGAAGGGCTTGCCGGCCAGATTCAACCGCTGCAAGGCACCGGCGGCTTTCTTGCCGGGCAGGGTGTCACCGAAATTCTTAGCGGCTTGGGCATACCATTCGCTGGCTTCTTTGCGTTTCGCCAGTGAATTCCGCCGAGAGAGCAATTTGGATCATGGCCTCAGCGGCGTCCTTGCTTTTCGGGTAGTCTCGCACGAAGTTGCGTAGTTCTACCAGGTACTCCTTTTGCAGGGCTTCGTACTCGGCCTTGGGCTGCTGCATTTTATAGTTGTGATCGGCGGTGAGCGTGCGGAAGGCAACGTAGGCGACTTCTTCTGGAGTGGCCTCGATCACGGCCAGCTTGCTGGAGAATTCTTTCAGACGGCTTACGCCGCCCGGGTATTCACCGGTTTGTGCGGCGGTGCTGACCGTGTCGGCAAACTGCTGGATCCAGGTCTGTCGCTCTGCCGCATCGGCGGCAGCGGAGATCAGTTTTTCCAAGACATCGGCGCGGCGAGCCTGCAAGACGGCCATATCTCCATCTTGGGCGGCCAACTTGGCATCCACTTCCTGTAGTTCGGTAACCAAGCGCTCCATGGCTTGGCTGATGCCGGTCGAGGGCAGGCTAGGGGCGGCACCGCGGGCCCGAAGGAGGCCGAGAAGAACACTCCGTTATCCTTGATCTTGACATTCTCAGAGACGCCTTGGGGCAGGTCTACCAAGCGCCAGCAACTGCCGACTTGGATCATGGTGCCGACCAGCAGTTGTTTGGCTTCGCCCGCATTTTCCAGGAGAGCCACAGCGTTCTCGTAGACGACCACGTCCTTTTCCGAGCCATCGGTTCCGGCGGGGACAATCCCGGGCTTGTCAGCCCCAAAGTTGGTCCACTTGCTGCTGCTGCTGACGACATTTTGGCCGCCGGCCCAAGCCTGGAATTGCTGCTTGGCATCGGCCACGCGCTGCAGCAGCAGCTGGGCCTTCTCGGGTCCAAGTCCCAGTTCGCGGATTTCCTGTTCGGTGATCAGCAGCAACTGAAATTTCTCGGGGTCGCGGGCGGCAGTGGCCCGTACGGCTTCGGCAGTGACTTCCTCTGCGGAGATCATCTTCCAGCTGTCGATCTGTCCGTCCTCATCCTGGTCGATGCCCCAGCGCATGCCCTCGGTGCTCAGCCAGCGGTATTCATCGGCGGTGCCATTGGCATTGGAGTCCGATTCGCGGTAGACCTCGACGCCCGCGTTGTAGTAGCTCCAGCGATCCAGGCGATTATCTTGGTTGGTATCGGCGAACCATCGCAGGGGCTGTCCCCCGGGGCCGCTGACCAGAAAGCCCTTGGCCTGCCCGCGATTGGCCTCTTCGATCGAGCATTCGCTCAACTTGTCGTCAGCCACCAACTCATAGCGGACGTCTGCCTGACGCGGCTTGTAGGTCAAGGCTTTGGTCAGCTGCTGCGAGGCCTCATCGGCCGTGGCGTTATGCGTCAGTCCAGCCACGGTCAGGCAGGCCACATACCGCGCGAGCACAGCTGGGCTGGGCAGACGGCGGCGGTTTGGCCGGCTGCCAGTCAGGCGGGAAATGGGCTGGACGGTTGCCGCTGGAGAACGGATTGCGGCTGGGTCAGTCGAGCCGAATGATAATTTGCCTTGCATCCCTACCTGCTCCTTGCTGTGATGGGGTTCTGCTGTCAACGTCGTAGCCTGCGGCGAATCGCGTGCGGAGGCCACTGCTGCTGTTTTGTAGCATTTGTGCGGAGCGGCGCGAATCGCGTTTCGCCTGATAAATGCTTGATTTTCTCCGGTCAACAAGAATATTCAAGTTGACTTGGCGGGGCGACCGATGGACTGTATTCCGCCGCTTGGTGTAGCTGGGACCGGTTGGCAAGGTTGACAGCGGTGCAGCTTTAGCTAGGATTTTCCGGTCTGCCATCGCAGCGGGTTGATGTCCGGTGGGCGTCGAACCGCATGACGAGGGCGCGTAGCTCAGTTGGTTAGAGCGCGTCGCTGATAACGACGAGGTCCCAGATTCGAGTTCTGGCGCGCCCACTAGCGAGGTTTGAGCGTTGCGTGGGAGAGGTTGAAGAATGCGGGGTAACCCCTTTACTTTTCACGCTTCACGCTTCAAACTTCCAGATCGGACCCGGGGGTGTAGCTCAGTTGGGAGAGCACCTGCTTTGCACGCAGGGGGTCATCGGTTCAAGTCCGTTCACCTCCACTAGGTATGTTCGCAGGTCTTCAGCCGCTGTCATGAGTACAGCGGTTCAAACTTTTTTCAAAAAGTGCGAGCGTAGGGCCTTGCGGATGAGCGGGAAATCGAGATGATCTTCCGCTCTCGCTGAGCGGGAATCCCGCAGTCGACGGCAAACTTGAAATCTTTAAGATTTGCAGTTGACGACTGGAAACCAGCCAGCGTAAAGTACTGGGCTCGCCTGAAGGGCAACTTTCGGGTGGGCAAGCTGATCTTTGACAATTTGGTTGATTGGTAATTGGCATCTTAAAATGCAATGTGCTTCGAGGGTTTCCCTCGGGGTGATGTTGCAACTACGACGCTGGAATCAGTGAGGTATGGCGGGCCGTTTTGGCGGGCTGTCTTGCTGAAGCTGATACCGATTTGAAAGCGAGCGCTGAGAGTCACAGCCAGCTTGGTTGTGGCAGCAAAAGATTGCGTTGCGGCATTGCCGTCAGGTTAATGAGCCAGGTTGAATCATCATCCTGGCGACGCTGAAGTTTCAATTGTTGTCGAAGTGGCTTTCGGTTGCTGTGAGGCAAGAGTTCGAGATTTCGGTGGTCAAGTTACTAAGGGCGCATGGGGGATGTCTTGGCATCAGAAGGCGATGAAGGGCGTGGAAGTCTGCGAAAAGCTTGGGGGAGCTGACAAACGAGTGTTAATCCCGAGATTCCCGAATTAGCTTGTACTGAATTCATAGGTATAGGTGGCCAACCCAGGGAACTGAAACATCTAAGTACCTGGAGGAACAGAAAGAAAAATCGATTCCGTAAGTAGCGGCGAGCGAAAGCGGAGTAGCCCAAACCGTGAGGGTTTTCCCTCGCGGGGTTGTAGGGTCTTTCACATGGGAGTTACAAAATTCTGGTTAGCGGAAGTGTCCTGGATACGGCACGCCATAGAGGGTGACAGCCCCGTACGCGAAAACTTCGAATCTCCCGAAGGATACCTGAGTAGGTCGGAGCACGTGAAACTCCGACTGAATCCACGGAGACCATTCCGTAAGGCTAAATACTCTCTGATGACCGATAGTGAACTAAGTAGAGCGATCGAAAGGTGAGAAGAACCCCGGCTAGGGGAGGACACTGAACCTGAAACCATGTGCTTACAAGCGGTCGGAGCACGATTTAACGTGTGACGGCGTGCCTTTAGCAAAATGATCCGGCGAGTTACCGTTCGTGGCCCGGTTAAGCCTCTCAGGGGCGAAGCCATAGGGAAACCGAGTCTTAATAGGGCGACATTGTCGCGGGCGGTAGACGCGAAACCTGGTGATCTACCCATGAGCAGGTTGAAGCGTGGGTTAAACTACGTGGAGGACCGAACCCACTTGGGTTGAAAACCGAGGGGATGACTTGTGGGGAGGAGTGAAAGTCTAATCAAACCAGGAGATAGCTCGTTCTCTCCGAAATATATTTAGGTATAGCCTCGAGCAACTATTCATTGGGGGTAGAGAGACTGAATTGGATGGGGGCCCTTTCCGGGGTACCTCGCTGAACCAAACTCCGAATACCATTGAAACTATCTCGGGAGTCAGTCTACGGGGGATAAGCTCCGTGGTCGAGAGGGAAACAACCCAGATCGTCAGCTAAGGTCCCTAAACTATGCTCAGTCACTAAGGAAGTTGAATCTCTGTGACAGCCAGGATGTTGGCTTAGAAGCAGCCACCATTTAAAAAGTGCGTAACAGCTTACTGGTCGAGAGATTCTGCGCCGATAATGAACGGGAGTAAGCATAGTACCGAAGCTACGGATTCAACACTTTGTGTTAAGTGGTAGGAGAGCGCTGTAGAGCAGATACAAGCCATACCGTAAGGAGTGGTGTCGGGCTCTACAGGTGATTATGCCGGAATGAGTAACGATAAAACAGGTGAGAATCCTGTTCGCCGAAAGCCTAAGGTTTCCTGGGGAAGGTAAATCCGCCCAGGGTTAGCCGGTGCCTAAGACGAGGCCGAAAGGCGTAGTCGATGGATAGAAGGTTAATATTCCTTCGCCATGTGTGTGGAGCGATGGAGGGACGGCATCCGAAAAGCATGCGGACGATTAGAAATGTCCGTTGCTCGGCTACAAGAATGGTAGTAGGTAAATCCGCTACGATAGTCTCGCAAGAGGGCTTTGCAGGTTCAAGTAGCCGAGCTAACAGCACCTAAGATCTGGATGATGTTGGCAGGATGTCCAAGAAAAGCTTCTAAGCTTTGAAGCACACGTGACCGTACTAAAACTGACACAGGTAGGCGAGATGAGAAGTCTCAGGCGCTCGGGAGAATGGTGATTAAGGAACTCTGCAAAATGGCCCCGTAAGTTCGCGATAAGGGGCGCCTAGCAATAGGCCACAGAAAATCGGCTCTAGCGACTGTTTATCAAAAACACAGGACGCTGCTAACACGCAAGTGGATGTATAGCGTCTGACGCCTGCCCGGTGCTGGTAGGTTAAGGAAGGCGGTTAGCTCTTCGGAGCGAAGCTGGCGACCGAAGCCCCAGTAAACGGCGGCCCTAACTATGAGGGTCCTAAGGTAGCGAAGTTCCTTGTCGGGTAAGTTCCGACCTGCATGAAAGGCGTAACGACTGGAGCACTGTCTCAATCACCAACCCGGTGAAATTGTAGTCGTGGTGAAGATGCCACGTACCCGCGGTTAGACGGAAAGACCCCATGAACCTTCACTGTAGGCTGATATTGGGTTGAGGTATGTCTTGTGTAGTATAGCTGGGAGGCTGTGAAACGGGCGCGCCAGCGTTCGTGGAGCCATCGTTGAAATACCAGCCTTGTCATGCTTTAATTCTAACCCTATGCCCTGAATCGGGCTAGGGAACAGTGTCAGTTGGGCAGTTTGACTGGGGCGGTCTCCTCCTAAAGAGTAACGGAGGAGTACAAAGGTCCATTCAGCCTGGTCGGCAATCAGGCGTAGAGCGTAAAGGTATAAGTGGGCTTAACTGCGAGAGATATAACTCGAGCAGATACGAAAGTAGGTCTTAGTGATCCGGTGATTCCGAATGGAAGGGTCATCGCTCATCAGATAAAAGGTACTCTGGGGATAACAGGCTTATCGCATCCGAGCGTCCACAGCGGCGATGCGGTTTGGCACCTCGATGTCGGCTCATCACATCCTGGGGGTGAAGAAGCTCCCAAGGGTTTGGCTGTTCGCCAATGAAAGTGGTACGTGAGCTGGGTTCAGACCGTCGTGAGACAGGTCGGTCCCTATCTGCCGTGGGCGTTCGAAACTTGAGGAGGTTCAACTTTAGTACGAGAGGATTTGGTTGGACGAAGCTCTGGTGTACCAGTTGTCACGCTAGTGGCACGGCTGGATAGCTAACTTCGGAAAAGATAAACGCTGAAAGCATCTAAGCGTGAAGCTCTCTCCAAGATTAGGTTTCGTAAGTGACTTAGTCACGAAAGTCCCCTAGAAGACTACCAGGTTGATAGGCCAGATGTGTAAGCACGGTAACGTGTTCAGCTTACTAGTACTAACGGACGAAAACTTGACCACCGATATTTTGCACTCTCGCTGCTCGGTTTCAATTATGTCGCGATCGTTGCAATCGCGTCCAGCAAATGCTTATTACCAATCAACACGGATTCAATCGAATCTCAGGCGCCTAGCGGGCGAATAGGCCGCAGACGCCTTTCCGGTGACCATATCCGAAAGGTCATACCTGTTCCCATCCCGAACACAGAAGTCAAGCTTTCGGAGCCGATGATAGTGCCCACCAGTGCGAAAGTAGGTATTGCCGGGTTTTTAAAAGCCTCCCCAGACACAGTCTGAGGAGGCTTTTTTCATTCGTTTCGTCAGACAACCCCAAGCCCCCTTTTCCCCAACCCGTCTCCCCCAGAGTACCAGAGTAGTACCAGAGTACAAGTACCAGAGTGAGGAGGCAGCCAAATCGATAAGGTGTTGTCTACGGCCTCAATACGCGACCGCGTTTCTCTTGTTGCATAACAGCGTTTCGTCAGGCCACTCAGCAGCCCGTTTCTGCTAAGCTAACTTGGGCGGCTTTTTCTGACGTTGGGCGCAAAGAGCGACGCCTGGAATCCATGTGGTTGTGGCCTTGACGGGGAAACATGTCGTTATTGCCCCTACCTCCGCGGTCGATTTCGTTGCGGGCTCCGACCAGTCGGAATCGCCAAGCGACGCGGGATCGCCGGTGATCAATATCAGCGGGGTCGAATAGACAATGAGCTCAGCCGAAAGATACCTGCCAAACTACACAGTAGCGGATTATCAATCATGGAAAGGAGATTGGGAACTTTTGCAAGGTATCCCCGTGGCCATGACTCCCAGTCCCTTCGGCCCGCATCAACGTTGTGCCTCACAGATTATGCGGGTATTGGCGGATGCAGTCGACGCGGCCGGGTGCCATGCGGTTGTGCTTCACGAATTGGATTGGATCGTATCCGACGATACCGTCGTCAGGCCGGATGTCTCGCTAGTGTGTGGCGATGCGCCTGCGAAGTATATCATGCAGCCACCATGCCTGGTTGTGGAAGTATTGTCCGAGAGCACTCGTGAGCGTGACATGGGCTACAAGAAGCAGCTCTACCAGCGCGAGGGCGTTCGCTACTACATGACCATCGACCCCGACGTAGAAAAAGCCGAGCTGGTTCTTTTCCGAGATAAATTGGGGAGTGAAGATCGCTTGTCGCTAGACACTCGCGTCAAGTTCGCCATCTGTACGGACTGCGAGATCACTTGGGAGCCCGCCAATCTCAAGCGTCTCTTTGCATAACACGGCCGGAGGCCGCAATGTGGCTCGGTTGTCCCAACCGAAACAGGGCAACGCAATGGTTCAAACCAGGCAATCTCTTGGTGAGCGAAAGTCGCTAGCACTCGGTGTTTTCAAAACCGGTGGCTAGCGCCAATCCGCTCAGTTTGAGAAACTGCGTGGCCCTGCCAACCGAAAATCCTGGCTTGGGCCAACCGAGGCGCACGGGGTATACTGCAAATTTTAATGCAACAATTGGCTGAAAACATGACTCGACTGCAAAGCACGTGCTGATAAAAAAGTTTGGCACGTTTGGTGGCGTCTTTACGCCCTGCACGCTCACCATTCTGGGCGTCATCATGTTCCTCCGGTTTGGCCAAGTCGTTGGGCAATCCGGAGTTCTGTACGCCATTCTGATCGTGATCGCCGCCAAACTGATTACGACCTTGACCACACTCTCGTTGTCGGCCATTGCCACCAACACGCGGGTCAAAGGCGGTGGTGCGTATTACCTGATTAGCCGTTCTCTTGGTGTCGAATTTGGCGGAGCCATCGGCGTTGTATTCTTCCTGGCCCAAGCCATTTCGGCAGCCATGTACACCATCGGATTTGCCGAAGCGCTGACCGACACCTTTCCCAGCCTGTCTGGGCATTTCATGGCCATTGCAAGTCTGGTTAATTTGTTTGTCTTCGTGTGTGTCTATATCGGCGCAGGCTGGACGATCAAGGTTCAGTACCTCATTCTCGCCATACTGGCCATGTCGCTCGCGTCTTTCTACATCGGTGCCATTCGCGATTTCAGCCCGCAATTGCTGCAGGAGAATCTTCACCCAAGGTTTGAACCTGGCGAGAATTTTTTCTCGATGTTTGCGTTGTTTTTTCCAGCGGTAACCGGAATCATGGCGGGTGCCAACATGTCCGGCGATTTGGCCAAGCCCTCCCGGTCGATTCCCAGGGGCACCCTCATGGCCGTTGGCGTAACGGCCGCTGTGTATCTTTCACAGGGTGTCCTGCTGGGAGCCGTTCGCCCAGCCGAAACATTGATCTCCGATACCATGGTCATTCGCGATATTGCGGTCTGGCCAGTGTGGATTGTCGCTGGAGTCTTCGCCGCAACCCTGTCGTCGGCACTGGGATCGATGATGGGTGCGCCGCGAATCTTGCAGGCCTTCGCGCGGGACGACATTTTTCGATCCTTGCGATTCTTTGGCGGTGGTAGTGGTTCATCTCAGGAACCGCGACGGGCGACCGTGTTGACTTTTGCAATTGCCCAGACCTGTATTGTCCTGGGTGATCTCAACGCCATTGCACCGATCATCACCATGTTCTTCATGATTACCTATGGCCTCTTGAATCTGGCAACCTTTTACGAGGCGATTACCAAGAATCCCAGCTACCGTCCCACTTTCCGTCTGCGCCACTGGAGTATTTCTTTGCTGGGTGCCCTGGGCTGCCTGGCAGTCATGATTCTGATCAATTGGCTGTGGGCCTTGATATCTATCGCCTTTATCGGCGTGCTGCATTGGTATATTCGCTCGCGTGAAATTGAATCGCGATGGGGTGATCTACAAAGTGGAGTGGTCTTTGAGCGTGCGCGGCGAGCCCTGTTGAGGTTAGAGCAGGAAGCTTACCACCCCAAGAACTGGCGGCCCATTGTCATGGCCCTCAGCGGTACCGGTTGGACCCGACCGCACATTCCAATCTATGGTCATTGGCTGACATCTGGGCACGGGATCCTAACGCTGGCCCAAGTGGTAACCGGAGATATTGAAGAGCACGCGGAACGCCGCAAGCGTTACGAGTCTATTCTGCGGGCTTTTATCGCCAAGGAAGAATTGCAAGCCTTTCCGGCTGTCACCGTCAACGAGTTCCTGTCCGACGGAATTGAATCACTGTTGCAGTGCCATGGTATCGGAGGGCTGCAGCCCAACACCGTTCTAGTCGGCTGGCCAAAGGATGAGCACAAAGGCCGAGGTGTTTGGTGCCAATATTCGCGTTATCTCACGCATGGAGCAAAGTATCATCGCGGCCCGGTTTCTCGTCCATCGAAGCCCTGCTGAGTTGAAGCCTGATAGCGATGAGCATTGGGAAGTGCCCGAGGGAACGATTGATGTGTGGTGGCGCGGCATGCAGAATGGCGCACTCATGCTGCTGTTGGCGCACCTGCTGCACCAGAATCCAGAATGGCGAGCTAATCGAATTCGCTTGCTGCGTATCGTTGAAAACGAGGAAGGCAGGCAAGAGGTTCACGCTCACCTGCTGGAGTTGGCGGCGAGTGCGCGGATTGACTGTGACGTCAGGGTTGTCGTTTCTGCAGCTAGCCCTCAAGAAGTCATTCAAACTGAATCGGCGACGGCTGCCATCGTTCTCATGGGCTTCCAAACTCCAAACGCTGGTTCTGAGCTGCGAGTTGTTCCGGCGCATGGAAGAGCTAACCGAGACATTGCCGCGCGTGCTGTTCGTCGAAAGCGCCGGCGGCATGGCGCTGGAATCTTGATGCTTCCTGGGGCGACGCCGTTAACAGGAAACCTATACTCAAGAATTGGTGGCGTGGACAGTGGCACAAGCTTCCAGCTTGCGCTTGCTGAAACGCAAGCTGAAAGCTTACTCCACGCGATTTCGTCAGGTGAGAACAACTCTTCCCGTGCTAGCTTGGCCATTGCTGTCCTGCTCCGATGTCCGCCTCCCCCAAGATTTACGAAGAATCTGCCCCAGTCGAGTGCAGTGCCCCCGGTACTGTGCCCCCGGGTACTGTGTGATCTGTTTCTGGTGCGCGAAACAAACACAGCTACTCGAGCCAGAGTGAACGGTGCGGGCACAGGATGCCGCCTGCGGTATGGAATTTGCGTTGGTTGACTTGTGTTCCGAGTCTAACCGAGGAGCACACGCAAATGTCACGCCAAACCAAGAACCAAGAGCGATGTGGTGACCGCCGATCGCTGGGGCCTCTGCCACATCTTCAAACGGATGATTGGGGCCGGAGGCAGGAACCTGTGTTTGGGGATATACCACTGTAGAGTCGCCGCCATGCCCGATGCTGTTCAGATCGTCTGCTCGCAATGCCTAGCCGTCAACCGTCTTCCTGGCCAACGGCTGGCTGAGTCGCCCGTTTGCGGAAGGTGCAAGACGTCGCTGACTCCCGGCCATCCCATCGAACTGTCAGATCGCAATTTTCATCAGTTTGCGCAAGACCAGCCTGCCAATCCTGGTGGATTTTTGGGCAGCTTGGTGCGGGCCGTGTAAGATGATGGCCCCTGCCTTCGCCGAGGCCGCCGCGGAACTGTCGCCGTTGGTGATATTGGTGAAGGTTGATACCGCAGCGGCGGCCCAAGTTGCCAGCGAATACCACATTCAGAGTATTCCCACGCTTGCGCTCTTGCGTGGCGGCAACGAACTTGCCCGTCAGGCGGGCGCCATGACGGCGCCGCAAATCGTTCATTGGGTGCGCAATATCCTGCGCTAAGAGACTGCCTCAAAAAGGGGTCTGACCCTCTCCAGCCGGGCGAATGTGGCGTGTTTGAAGCGGCTTCCAAAGGGTCAAACCCGAGTCAGACCCCTTTTTGAAACGCCTTCTAAGGCGATCAGCAACGCTTCGTTCGCTGTGCAGAAACCGCACATTTGTGCGACAGCTCGCGCGGCATGCCTTGCCCGTCCACCCATGCCCGCAGCCCTCGGCAATCAAATGCGGAACTTGGCGTATACCACGGCCGCTCGTGCGTCTGGTACGCGTTATGCAAGAACGGTGCATTGTGCGTTTGATGTGTCACGGATTCTCACACAGTGAAAGGAGAAATCATGAGTACGACAGCCAGCAAACCAGTACCAGCTCAAACATCGTCGGCGGCACCGTCGATCCGCGAAATGTGCGCGATCCATTCTCGATCTTTCGCAATGAAATGAACGAGTTGATCAGCCGCATGTGGAATGGCCAGGATGAAGCGCCCCTCGGGCAAGCCTTGAGCGTCGCCCTGGACGTCTCCGAAACGGACAACGCTTTTGACGTCAGAATGGATATACCCGGCATGCAAGCCAAGGACTTTGATATTCAAGTGCAAGGCAACAATGTAACGCTCAGTGGACGACGCCAAGAGGAAAAGGAAGAGAAAGGCAAGACGTATCATCGCATCGAACGCCGTTCAGGCAGTTTTTCGCGGACGATCACCTTGCCATGCGAGGTCAACGAAGACGAAGTTGCCGCGCAATATACCAACGGCGTGTTGAGCGTGACGCTACCCAAGTCGGAAAAGAGCCGCGTCAAGAAAATCAATGTAAAGGAATGAACGGAGGTTAAGACCTCGGCCCGACTCTATAGTTCCTGGTAGCGGAATTCGCAGACGGGCGGTTATTTAGTCGCATTCCCAAATTTTGGGAGCCGCAAGCGCTAGCTTCGGGCCTCAAAGGGTTAGATTCACCACACTCGGACCGTGGCTAGCGCGGCATAGGCTCACTAAATCAACATGGCGTTGGCGACCTTCCGCTACTGGGATATGACTGGCCAATAAATGACTGGCAGAAATGCTGGAGCGAGCTGTTAATCTCGTCGCATTCAATTTTAGCCGCAACTAGCTTCTCCTTGTACTGCTGGCAAAATTTTGGCACACTGCCGGCGCCGTTGATCTCGTCGCAAATTCTATATACTCCAAAATTTGCGCACTTTGCTCTCCATTCCCAGATCTTGTGCAGCCGCAAGCGTCAACTGCGGCGCAGAGCTTCGGTCCTTGTGACTGGATGTGCTGGCCTAGAATTTACAATTCCTGGCACTAGCCGCCGGCTCGACAAATTCGCATTCCGCTTCTGGGCCATATCACTATTCCATTACCATCCAATATTCATTCTACATCTAATTTCAGCTTCAACTCCGTGTAGCATTTTCCAGCATTGCTCTCTTCATTTTACCTGCAGTTATTCCTTAGCACACACAGCGTACTATACTCATCTTCCCTACCTCTTTACTATTTCATAGCGTACTCTAGTTTCTTGCAAGCACACAGCGTTTTCACATCAATTTTCCACACTCAATTTAACACTAACTTCTTCTCAATTCAGAATATTCATCTTATCTAACATCAAATTACATCTATACACGCCACACTTTTCGCTGTCATCACAGACGCTAGCGTTAATGAGGGCAAGCTCAACACGAAGGGCAGGAATTCTGGAACACCGCAGCTGACCAACTTGACGTTTGTAGTGAGCCTATCGGCGGCTTCCAGCCAGACCATCAGCGTGGATTACCGCACGGTCGACGATACCGCACGCGTATCGGACTCAGATTATCGTGCCACCAACGGAACGCTGACTTTTCAGCCGGGACAGACCAGCCAAACAATCAACGTCACCATTCTAGGTGACAATACAGTGGAGCCCGATGAAAGTTTTCGTGTGCTGCTCTCGAATGCAACGCAAGCCAGTATTGCAGATGCTACCGGGATGGGATGGATTTTAAACGACGATTCGAATTCCAAAGGCAGCGGCAAAGGTAACGGTAATGCGGGGAAAGGATCTTCCGAAGAATTTCCTATCGCGATAGCCGATCCAATTTGGTTTTTTGAAGCTCACGAACATGAGCACGAGGAACACGACCTCGCCGCAACCGGGAATCCGCTGGGTGCAGAAAACTTGATGGTCGACCAGCAATTCTTACGTTCTGGAGCAAGCAGCATGGAACGCTTTGAACGCGAAGTGCTGACCGAGGATGAGTTGACGGGACTGAGCGCGGAGCTATCCAGTTGGGTCAATCAGGCTGCAACAGCTCCTGCGACCGTTGAGCTTGCCATAGACCACCGCAACCGTCCCTCATCACGCTCCAAGCTAATTGACGCAGATCCCCAAGCCAAGCTATTCGATGTTGACAGCTTCTTTGCTTCATATGCCGATGTTGCACTACGAAATCCCATTTAGTGGGACGCAGAGGTAGGGGTACGCTCGGGGCATTGCGGTGCGTCACCGCAATACTCCCCACCCAACTTACTCTTCTTCGGAGAGTCGAGCCTAATGGGCTCGGAGAAAGGAAGAAGGAAGTTGAGCATCACCCTTCGCGGCTTATGTGCCTTCGCGTGAGGTGCCTCGAATTTGAAAGGCAACCAAATCGCTTGGCATTCAGTGTTTGACAGCACCTGCTACAGCTCTGTCCCTCTACGGGCTCGATCCCAAGTCGACCGTGGACTTCGAAACTGCAACTGACGTGCAACGCACCAATATTACTCAGACATGGGGTCACGGGGTTAAAGACATGGGGGCACAGCGGTGTGCCCCAAACCCTATCTACCTGTCGCAATCCCTAGGATCCATACCTCTGGATGGGGATTCCTTGTTACCCCCAAAAATGCTTGTTTTTTGCACTAAACTATTCCACAATTTCAAACTCTCATTAAGATTACGGCACATGAGTGCCTAGATCGCCTGCTTTAAGCTGCGGCTGCCTATTTTTACAAATCCTGGGGTATTTTAAGATGCGGAATGTTGCGAGGTTTCTCGTAGCTGTTTGTTTGACCAGCTACTTTGGTATTAGTTCTGCAGTCGCCGGCGTTCTGCCGTCAGACATTCAATCGTTCAAGCGGCCGGGGTCGAGCTCAACCCTGCGGACATCGCATTTGCGGCGATCGGGCTCTTTGACGGGAATGATCAACAGCAGAATGGTCAGACAGGCCTAGCTATTCTCAATGGCGTAGAAGGGGATGTATTGGACGGCGCTCTATTAACGGCGCTTTATGGGCTTTTGTAGGGTCAACAAACCCTGGAACGGTGATTAACGGCGATGTCAACCAGACATCTGGGTTTCTCAATTTGACTCCACCAGTCAGCGGGTCATTTGTGATCAGCCTCAAATCGTCCAATCGGTTCGCCTTTTACCTGTTTACGGAGGCGGATCGCGCTCCAGGCTTGCATTCACGATGCGGGCCTTTGAAAATCCGAATGGTAATAGCTTCCAACAGTTGTCGCACGCAGGGCTCTACGTTCCAACAGGCGGCACACCACCTGGTATCGGTGGCGAAGTCTGAGCCAAGTGCTATGGCGGTGTTTGGATTGCTGGCACTCACTTGCACACGGGTTCGATCACGACGCATCAGCTAAGCACCAATCTTAACCGAAGCCGGATGCGACTGTCCGCTCAGGAAACTCTAAAAATTTAATAAGACTGCCGACATTATCGTCGGCAGTTTTTTTTGACTGGCAGGGCAATCTCGGATAGCCGCAAGCGCTGCGGCCGCTAGCTTCGGTCCTTGCTGACTGGTGGCCTAGAATCTTACAGATTCCTGCACTGCCGCCGGCTCGACAAATTCCTGCATCCCGCTTCTGGGCCAAAAGTCCTTTAGCGACGGGCGGTTAATAGTCCACGCACGGGGCCAGGATAACCTTCAATCGTGTGCATGGCATTGGCCGGATCGAGAAAATCGCGCCAAGGATTCGTAAGTCATCCAGGCTGTGGAGCGTTGTTCCGAAATCGTGGTTCGCGTGACATCGAGTATGCGAATCTCCTTGAACCCGGTGCGTCGCAACCAAGTTTCGAGGAGGGGCAGCGTGGGGATGAACCATACGTTACGCATCTTGGCATAACGCCCCTCGGGCACCAGTACTTCACTACCCGGTGATTCCAGGATCAGTGTCTCCAGTACCAGTTGCCCACCGGGTTTGAGGGTTTTCCATAGACTCTGCAGGTGATCCATGGGGCTCGAGCGGTGATACAAGACACCCATGGATAAGGTGAGGTCGAAACTTTCCACGGGCGGAATTTCGTGATCGGCAAGCGGCACGACAAAATGCTGCTCGGGTGGCGACGCGTAGCGACGCAGGACTTCGTATTGCACGATGTACAAAGAAAACGGATCACAGCCCAGTACCAATTCGGCACCCGCGGCCAGCATTCGCCAGCCGTAGTAGCCGTTGCCGCAGCCGACGTCCAGCACCTTCTTGTCTGCGAAATCGATGTGCTCGGACAAGCGATCCCACTTCAGGTCCGAACGCCATTCGGTATCGATCGGCAAGCCGAACAAGTTCAAATGGACCCTTCCGCCAGGGATGAAAGCGCATCAATGTTCGGCGCAGACTGTTGGTGATCGGGTTGCAGTCGGTCCGCTGACCGTGACCGCAGGGCCGTTGGCTGAGATGTGGCAGCCGTCGGCGGGAGGCAGCTCGTGCCAGGCTGAAATCCAGTCGGACATATTTCCATGTGCGTTAGGGGCTAGTCTCTCCGCGCAAATCGATTGCAGTTCCTCGGCCCAAGCCGCCATGCCCAGCCGATCGAGTTGGGAAAACAGCGTGCGGCGGTCAAAGAGTTGGTTGGGTTGTTGCATAGGCTGTTCTCAAGCCCATTGACGCCGGAGGCCTGTGCCACGCTGGGCCAATCAGGCCTTGATGGACAGCAATGAAATAAAATTAAAACACTGAAACCAGGTGGCCACATTGGCGAAGCCAACCCCATGCAGTCGGTCAACATGCTGTTGTACCGTTTCGGGAAGCAGACGATTCTCGATGGCTGTCCGCTTTTGGGCAATTTCCAAGTCGCTGTAACCGTGAGCCCGCTTGAAGTCATGATGCAAGCCGATCATCAACTCATTGATCGCGGGCTCGGCGAAACAGACTTTTTCTGAGAGCAACAGCGCACCGCCGGATCGCAGGCCGTCGAATACGGACTGCAGTACTTGTCGGCGATCCTCAAGTGGAATGAATTGCAAGGTCAAGTTCAGGACGACAAAGGAGGCGTCGCGTATTTCGAATATCGCGAACATCGGCTTGGTGGACGTGAATGGGGCAGGCACCGCGGGATTGGCCGCCTGCGTTGTGTTCGTCATGCGCCAAGCGCTGGCGCAGGCGGCAGACCATGGCTGGGGAGCTATCCACAGCCTGAATGGTGCAGTTGCTGGGAATCTGATCACGCATCAAGAGGCTGGCTGCCCCCAGCGAGCAGCCCAAGTCATATACCTGTGTGCCAGGCAATACGAAGCGGACGGCCAATTGTTCGATCATGGCTAGAATCGAGGCATACCCCGGCACCGATCTGGCAATCATGTCCGGGAAAACCTCGGCTACCGCATGGTCGAATTCGAAGTCACCGACGCGTTGCCTGGGCAGTGAGTAGATACTGTCTCGCTTCATGAGCGTTCGCTATCTCAAGTGGTGTTGGCCAATCGACAAATGTCAACGATCGCGTTCGGCTACAATGGCGACTGCCACAATTCTATCGAAGGAGCGTTCCATGCGTAATCAGTTCGACCGCCGCGAAGTGTTACGAATCGCCGCGGCGGGTGGGACTCATGTTTGGCTCGGGAGCGGCTCGATCAAAGCGGCCAGCGATAAACTGGTTCAGACTAATGAACAGGGCCAGACTATCGCGCAGGAAAACTCGCATCCCGGAACGCAAGACTGGATGTTGACCAAGACCCGAGTCGACCCGGCTAGCAAGTACCGCTGCCCTTGGATCGAGGGCTATGCCTCGCATGCCAGTATTGAAGCCGGCCAAACGCTACAGATCATGGTGAGTACCCAGCCTGTCAGTGAATTCAGCATCGAGATTTACCGTCTGGGCTTTTACGGCGGGGCAGGGGGGCGATTGCACTACGCCAGCGATCGTCTGCCAGGAAGGGTTCAGCCCATGCCCACCTTGGGGCCTCGGAGGATGCAGAATTGCCAATGGGAACCAAGTTTCGAAATAACCATTCCCGACGATTGGACAAGCGGTGTGTACGTCGGCAAGCTGACCGAACACCGCGAGGGCTTGCAGAGCTACGTCATCTTCATTGTCCGCGACCGGCGCCAGGTGGATCTGCTGTTCCAGTGCAGCGATCATACTTGGCAGGCCTACAATCGTTGGCCCTCCCAATTCTCGCTATACGACGACGGAGTGAACGAGTGGCATTGGGGTGACAAATCCCAAGTTAGTTTTAATCGGCCCTATGGAAAGTACTGCCAGATTCTGGATGCCCCGCTTTCAATTGGTTCAGGAGAGTTCTTTCTGTGGGAGTTCCCTTTCGTGTTTTGGCTGGAGAGCCAGGGCTATGATGTGAGCTACATTTCGAACACCGACTTGCATGGCGACGCGCATCAGCCCTTGCGTGGCCAGGGATTTCTGAGCGTGGGACATGACGAATATTGGTCGCTTGAGATGTTCCGGCACATGCAAGCGGCCATTGCGGATGGAGTGAGTGTTGGCTTTTTTTCGGGCAATGCTGTTTGCGGTCGCATCGCCTGGGATGCCCAGACCAGATCGCTCAGACGGATTGGTGTGTTTGGGCCACCTGGCGGTACACGCGAGTTCGAATCGATGCAAGCGCTGCCGCATGAACGCCCCTACGCCAACGAATTGATCGGCGCGCACAGTACCGGGCCAGTTACTGGTGGGGCCGACTGGATCTGCAGTTTGCCCGAGCATTGGCTGTATGCGCAGACAGGCATGCAACTCGGCCAGGCCATCCCGGGTGTGATCGGTTGGGAATGGCACGGTGATCCGGCGGAAATTGAGGGCTTGGAAATTGTGGCCCGCGGGACAACCCAGTCAGCGCCTGGGCAGCCCAATGGAGGCGAGTATACGGCCACCGTTTATCCGGGCCCCAAGCAGAACTTCGTTTTCAACGCGGCAACGTGTTGGTGGGCGGATGGATTATCCGAGCCGCCCGGCTACGTTCGACCAAGCGTCTACACCTCACCGCAGGGTCCCGATCCACGCATTCAGCAGATGACGCAAAATGTGTTGGACAGAATGTGCGGCAAAGCCTGAACTCTGGCGGGTCCAGCCACCAGATAAATGGTCTGCTTAGTGTGGCTCGATTGTCGCCACCTTCTGGTTACTAGGTTCCGCCTAGTAACCCGATGTCTTGCAGGCTCCGCCTGCTTTGGCTGCGATCGGCGCGGGCTTCATTTGAAGGCATTTGCGAGGCAGAGCCTCGACGACAGTGAGTTCCAAGGCAAGAGCCGCCAAGAGACTTGGATCGAGAGAAGCGTGTGGTGGCGATTATCGAGAAGTGTCGTTTAGTGTGGCTCGATTGTCGCCATCGAGGATTTTCGGTTGGGACAATCGCGGCACTTGATCGACAACCGAACTCTCAATTGGAACAAAAACACTAGCGAGCCAATAAAAGGGCGAGCGTTTCGGCAAGTCCACGCAGGGCATTGTCGTCGGCCAGGCTGATGGTTAGTTGCGGACGCCCAGCCGCATCGCGTTCGACGCAGGCGGACAGACTCTCGGTCAGTTGATTGACAGTTTCGGGCTTGGCTGGGGCGGCAGTTGAGTTGCCGACCAGCTCGCCGACCAATTGCAGGGCGGCGCCGAGAAGTTGCCCGCCCGCAGCGGAAACCTTTTCGCGGTGCAGCCGAATGTCCTCAGTCTGCTGCTCGACCATCCGCTGTTGGCTCTCATCAATCGGCGCCACGTGAGCGGGCGAAAGGATTTTCTCCAAGCGGCGTTTGAGATCGGCGATGCCACTTTGCATCTGCACCGAGTTTACGTTGGAATCGAAGTCAATAGCCGCATCGGCCAGCTGCTGTTTGGAAGCCAACGTTTCAAGCAGGCGTTCTTCGATGGTCTCTTCGGTTACCAATTTATAGACGTGCACCGGGTTTTTCTGGCCCATGCGATGCGCCCGCGCGATGCGTTGTTCCAGAATGGCTGGATTCCAGGGGAGGTCGACATTGATAATGGTATTGGCGCTTTGCAGATTCAATCCAGTGCTGCCTGCATTGGTCATCATGATCAAGCGGCAGGCAGGATCCTGTTGAAATCGACTCACAATCGCGGGGCGCTTCTTCTGCGGGACTTGACCATCGAGTCGCACAAAGTCGCAGCCGAGGGCGTTGAGTTTGAGTTCAATCCGGTCCAGCATGGTCCGCCATTCGCTGAAGAGCACGATCTTTCGAGTCTCATCCTCGAGCAGTTCTTCCAGCAACTCACCCAAGCGTACGAGCTTGGAACTGTACTCGGGCTCCTGCTTGTCACACAGGAAAGTACTGTCAGCCGACATGCGAGCCATCATTAAAGCCTTTTGCAATCGCAGCAGATCCATTTCCGTGAGAAATTTCTTGGCCGCGATCTTGGCTGCGATTTGCAGTTGCCCGTTGTTGATTTCCAGCTGCTCGGCTGTTGGCTTGATTCTGACTGTCTCGTCGGTTCGAGCCGGCAATTGCTTGGCGACCTCATTGCGTCGGCGGCGGAGCAGGATGGGCCGCAGGGCATCGCGGAGTTCATCCAACTTGCGGTAGCCAATGGGCTTGCCGCGATCGTCGACCACGCGGTGCTTGTGGAAGAAACGGTAGGCGGGACCCAGTCGGCAGTCGTCGACGAATTGGACAACGGTAAACAATTCGTCCAGACGATTCTCGAGAGGCGTGCCAGAGAGTACCAAGGCAAATGGGCTGCGCAGTGAACGAATTACCTGGCTGGTCTTGGATTCCCAGTTCTTAATCCGCTGACCTTCATCCAAGATGATCAAGTCCCAGGGAACGCTTTCGATATGTACCAGATCGCGCATGACCTGTTCATAGTTACAGATGGTGAAGAACTTATCCGCGCCGTATTGCAGGGCCCGCTCCTCTCCTTTGCCCATGACCAATTGGCTGGTTCGATCAGAGAATCTATTGATCTCGCTCCGCCATTGGCTCTTAAGTGACGCCGGGCAAACCACCAGAACCCTTCGAATATCCACTTGGCGAGCTAACAATTCCGCCACGCCAATTCCCTGAATCGTCTTGCCCAGGCCCATGTCATCGGCCAGCACGGCACGGCCCGCACCGACGGCAAAGGCAATTCCATCCAGTTGGTAGGGCAGCAGCTCGCAGTTGAGCAGCTTTCGTCGCAGCGCATGGCCGCTCGGATTCTTACGAATGTCTTGTGCCAGTTTCGCCAGTGCAGCCTGCACCAAATCTCGCTGAATCCACTCCTCTGCGTCGGGATAGATGTGCACATCATATCCCGCTTGTTCAAGCGCCTGGATGCGGTGCATCATATCAAGACCCGAAATGGAATGGTTCGCGCTGCTGTCCACAATCTCCTGGACTTTGTCGTCCACCACATCGGGTAGATTGAACATCAATCCTTGAGGAGCCTTGTAATCGACGCGAACAGAAAGATTCTTACGGGCATAGGGCTTGCGAAGCTTTGCACTGGAGAACTTCCTCTCTACCTTGCTCAGCGTATGCAGAATGTGCTTGCAGGTACCCAAGTGGTTGGTGCGAAAGTCGGGGCAACCGCAGTAAGACTGTCCCGCGTCGGTGCCTCGCAGGGCAACCCGATAGGTCTTACCGGAAATGGGATTGGTGACAACATAGTCGGTCCAGGGTGTGCTTTGGTTAGTGCTGCGAACCGTCATCCGTTCCTCGACAGCCCGCCGCTGTCGCTCGGCCAAGGGCGCAGATGCAGTTCCTGCTCGGTCAAGTTCTCGAGGGCTACTGTTTCATCTGGTGGAGCGGCTAGTCCCATCGATGTTTTGGCTTCCAGCAAGTGCCCAAGGGCTCCGCCGACGTGTTCGCAGTAGGGTTCGCACTGGTCGCAGTTGATCTGTAGTTGTCGATTGCGGCCACTGTTGAGGGTCAGCGTGACCACGGCCAGCCCGGTTGGTAGCAGCCCGTCCGCCACACGCACGCGGTACAGGTCGCCACCCAGGTAAACATCGCGCTCGGTTTCAATTTCAAATTTGGAACCGGCCGCCAGCAGCTTGGCTCCATTCTCTCCCAGCAGTCGTGTGGCTTGATACACGGTCAACCGCGCCAGGCGTTGATGAAAGGGATTGACCTTCTTACCTGGCTTTCCTGCGGCGATTTCTAGGGGCTTGGCTGTCGACTTGCGTTTGGAAGTGCTGCTGCTGGCTTTGGTAGCTGGACGCTTATTGGCTTGCTGAGTAGCCGTTCGCGAGGCTTTTTTATTGCGAGTGGAGGACTGGCGTGTGTTTTTGGCCGTGGCGGTCATACTTGCTTTCCTTAAGCTGGTGTCGGTGATCCGTGAGTATATTGAAATGTTTTTGTCGGCCCTCGTCCATCACCAAGGTGCACATCGTCGCGAATCTCGCATATCATCCAACGTCATCATTTCGGCGCACGCGGGAATAACGCTAAAGGGATAAGGATCATCTGTGGAAAATGCTGCTGGCACTTTTGAACTGGGATGGCTCTGCCTTCTGCCGCCAATATTGACCATTCTGCTAGCCATCTTTACGCGACGAGTTGTGGTCTCCTTGTTGATTGGAGTGAGCGCTGCCGTCTGGATTCTACTGCCTTCACCGGCCGCGCAGCGGATGGATTGGGGGGATGGATTTACCTGGTTCCGCTATGTGGCACATTCCGGCAAGGAGTTTTTCACCGAGATCACCGTCTCGCAATTGTGGGCATCGCTGATAGATCCAGATCACCTGCGGGTGTTCGCCTTTACTGCGTTGTTAGGGATGCAAGTCGCCTTGATTCATCGCAGCGGCGGGATGCAGGGCATCGTCCGCTGGTCGGCTCCCTTGGCCCGCTCGCGCGGGGAGGCCAAGTCTTGACTTGGATGCTGGGTCTGGTGATTTTTATAGACGACTACGCAAACACCTTGTTGCTCGGGTCGACGATGCGGCCGATCACGGATCGTCTGAAAATTAGTCGTGAAAAGTTGGCCTATTTGGTTGATAGCACGGCAGCCCCGGTGTCCGGCCTGGCGCTGGTTAGCACCTGGGTGGCAACCGAGATTAGTTCGATGCAGGAGGGATTTAAAAGTGCCGGGGTGGATATCGGTCCCGACGCCTTTGGCATTTTTATCGAGACCATTCCCAGTCGCTTTTATATCCTGTACACATTGGCCTTCGTGCTGATGTGTGCTTGGTTGTGCCGGGATTTTGGTCCCATGCTCAAGGCTGAACGCGCGGCGGCCCAGCCGGATCATGATGGGCACGCGACAGCCTCCGCGGCGACGTTGGAAGAGGTAGCGCCCCTGCCATGGAATGCGATTCTGCCCATCCTGACCACACTGGGAGTGGCGGTCTGGCAGTTGATCAAAACCGGCCGTGCCAATCTGGGCGATACCGCCTTGGCCGAGTCGCCTTGGCAAGCTGCCGGACAGATCATTGGTCAGGGCGATAGCTATGTGTCCCTGGTGTACGGTGCGCTAGCAGGCTTGGTGGTCGTGCTGGGGATGATCGCCATGCAACGACGCATGAATCTGGCAAGTATCCAAGCCGGGCTGGTAGAGGGCTTTCTGCATGTCTTGCCGGCCCTGATTATTCTGTGGCTCGCCTGGACACTCAGCAAGCTGACCGGTGAAGGCTATCTGCAAACCGGGGATTTCTTGGCGGCAAAGATCATGCAAATGAATCTAAATCCCGGATTCATGCCCACGATCGTATTTGTGTTTGCCTCGGGAATCGCGTTTGCAACCGGAACCAGTTGGGGCACGATGGCCATCCTCATGCCAATCACCATTCCTCTCGTGCTACGCCTGGTTAGCGATCCTGGGGCAGCCCCCGATCCTCACCAGTTCGTGTTGATTGCCTCGATCGGCAGTGTGCTCGCGGGTGCTATCTTTGGTGATCATTGTTCGCCCATTTCCGACACCACCATTCTCTCCTCGCGAAGTAGCCACTGCGATCATATCGCCCATGTGCGGACCCAAATGCCTTACGCCTTGACCGTGGGTGGTATCGCCATCGTGTGCGGCACGCTGCCCGCAGGTTTTGGTGTCAGCCCCTGGATCCTGCTTCCTCTGGGACTGGTCGCCATGCTGCTGGTATTGCTAGCCGTCGGACGCAAGGTCGAATAGGGTTGCAATGCAAGAAATGCTCATCGATTGCCAAATCGATCTACCGCCGGGGCGAACATCTTGGTAGCGTGCCAATGGCATGGCCAGAAAGGAGCCCAAACTTGATTTACTCGGAATGCAAACCATCCGCCGGACTGCATAGTGTCGGTTTGCGGCTAGCCCTGGTGTTGGCCTGTTTGTCCGCTAGCCTGGGCTGCAACTCATTCGGCAATGGCAAGCTCGTCAAACAACTGCAGCTGGAAAACGAACGCTTGTTGGGCGAGTTTCGCGCCGAAAGGCAGCGCCGCGAAGAATCCGAACGCCTAAATAGCACACTCGAAGCCCGCCTGTCCGAGAGCGAAAAGCTGTTGGCACGGCAAACACAAGGCACCATTCCCAATCGCCTATCAAGCCTACCGTCGAACTCCGGACAACGGACCAGGCCCATGGCAAGCTCCGAGCCCAATTCTGGCAGCGACAATCCTGGCCAAGGCTCGGATAACCAGGGTAACCCAGATTATCAGTGGCAGCGGCGCGTCAATTAATCTCGAGTGCTTCGTCCACATGAGATCTTTAGGCTAGCCAGATTCGCCAGAATTCGGTGCTCTCTTACACGCCGTAGCCGGATTCGCCAGAATTCGGATCTCTCTTTCATGCCGTAGCCGGATTCGCCAGAATTCCGATCCTTCATGAAAACCTCGACGTCTGGCCCGCTGGCCCTCGTTGCGGCGTGCAATACTACACCCCCCCTTCCTTTCACCCAAGCCAGGGGGTTCGATCTGCCCCCGGATGTACTGAAAGTCGGGCCAGCCGGAGCGATTAGGGTGGTATCGCGACCGCTCGGGGTCCCCGCTCGGGCCAACCGGACCGGCTCCGTACTCGTATCAATCGCCTGATTGGTGGCGGAAAGCGCGGATTGCGTTAGACTGAACAAATAAGATCGCTAACTATCCAACTCGGAAGCCACCTGCGGTTGGTTTGCGAGTCCCGCCTGACCGATTTCCTTTGCCTGCCATCCCATTGCCTACCTGTCCCATTGCCTACCCGTCCCATTGCCTACCCGTCCATTCCTCCCGTCCACGGCCCATTGCCCGTGAATGGTCTGAGCCTGCGTCATGAAAGCCAGCAGATCGACTGTAGAGCAGTGCTGGGCTGGATTTCCCACCTTGCTGAGTGTGCCACCGCCGTGGTTTTGTGGTCCCCAGAATTTGATTCGTCTCGTAAAATAGAGCATTGCGAGATTTTCCAATCGCACTCCCTATCCGCCTAACCGTTAAGCAGTCTCGAGATATGCGCGTGAGAAACCGGCAACCATTGTTCGCTCCTTGGACGCTCATGATTGGGCTGTTGTTGGCGGGCTGCCTGACGGCTTGCACCCAAGAGACAGGCATCCGCAAGTACAAGGTGGCCAAGAAAGACGTCGTCCGCCAGGCCCAGTCGCAGGCTGAATCGGGGAAAGACCAGCGAATGTTGGGGGTTATTGTTCCCCATGAAAAGAGCGCGTGGTATTTCAAGTTGATGGACGACCCCGAGAAGGTACAGCGCTACGAAGCGGATTTTCGAAAGATCGTCGAGAGCTTGCGCTTTGAATCGGATGGTTCTCCTCAATGGACGCTGAGTGATGGTTGGACAGATGAATTGATCATGCAGATTGTGTACGCCCGACTAACGCACGCGACCGATGGTGTGTCCGCTACGGTGACCCAATTGCCGGCAGCCACCGAGAGTGAGGAAATGTGGCGCAAGATGGTGTATGACAACGTCAATCGCTGGCGCGGGCAATTGAGTCTAACGCCTCAAGACTGGGAGAGCATGCAACCCGAACTGCAGGAAGTGCCAACCTTGTCGCAAGGCTCGGCCAGGGCCTACTTTGTCAGTTTGGTTGGCAAGAAGGCGGATAGTGGCATGAACGCGCCATTCATGAATCAGATGAGCCAGCCCGCGGCGACTGCTCCCGCACCCAGTCCCAGTCAATCGCAAACTCCTTCCTCGACAGCCTCTCCAGCCTTCGCCAGCGCTGAGCTATCGAGTGCCCGAGGGGTGGACCGAAGATGCGGCGGAGCAGGGGGGGATTCGCAAGGCAGTTTTCAAAGTTGAAGTCGAGGGCCAGTCGGCGAGCGTCACGGTTTCGACCGCCAGTGTCAAACCAGAGATGTTGCTCGGGATGTGGCTGGAACAGTTAGGTCTCGAAGCGACTGCGGAAATGGAAAAACAGGTTATGGATGCGGCACAAGCCATCGCCGTGAATGGAGTCGACTCCACACTTTATTCCATGGATGGCGCGGCTGGACAATCCATTTTGGTGGCTCGCATTCCCTGGAATGAAAACGAGTCCTTGTTTGCCAAGCTCAGTGGTCCGACGGAATTGGTCGCGTCGCAGCGGGCCGAGTTTGCCCAGTTTGTAGAGTCCATCCAGTGGTGATTTTCTTTCATTGAGGGTCGATCGATGTCTGCAGGCACATGGTCTAAGAGTGCAGTTCAACCTCAAGCAGCCCAGGGGTTGGCTAGTCCATACGCCATCCTGAAGGTGCTTGGCTCGCTCAAGATCACCGTCTGGATGTTTGGCTTAGCCATTCTCATTGTGCTCTTCGGTACGCTTGCACAGGATGAGATGGATCTGGCGGATGTCAAGCGCGAGTTCTTCAATTGCTGGGTGGCCAGGGTGCCCCTGGATATTTTCTTTCCGGTGACTCTGTTCCCGCACGATGTACCCTATTTTGGTGGCTGGGGAATTTATTTTCCGGGTGGCGCGACTATCGGTTTGGTGCTGCTGATTAATCTGATTGCAGCCAAAACCACGCGTTTCTCCGTGCACGCCAAGGGTGCAAAGCTGTTTGCTGGGATCGCGGTAGCCCTGCTTGGATTGGGGCTGGTGATTGCTGTTATCAGCAGTGGGCATGCAGCCGATGGCTTGCAGGGCAAGCCGCCAATGTCTTATGAAACGCTGTGGCAGCTGCTGAGGGCGGGCTTTCTCGTGCTGACCGTCTCCGTCGTGGCTTATGCGGCGCTTGCCAAATTACCACGTTTGGCAAAGACGTTTGTGTGGATTGCGGCCTCGCTGTGCATCGGCTCTGAGCACGTATATCGTTTCCGCTGGACAAGCCGTCAGACTGGATGATCCAGGCTTGCGTATCGTATGGCAATTATTGCAGGCGACCATTGCCTCGTCAGTCATGCTGGCCGGCTTATGGATGGTGTTCGGGCGTCGGGGCGGAAACGTTCTGATCCACCTGGGAGTCGGCTTGCTGATGGTTGGGCAATTCGTTTGGGGTGATCGCCAGGTCGAGCAGCGGATTGGACTAGCCGAGGGCACCTCAACTAACTTGGCGGTGATTGAGGACGAAATTGAAATAGCCCTGATTGATACCAGTGGTGAGGCGGAGGATCTCGTCTACGCCCTGCCAGAGGCATTGATCCGCAAGGCGGCCCGCACACAAGAGATTATCGATGATCCAGACCTGCCGGTTAAGCTGCGCGTGGTCCAGTGGATGCGCAACAGTCGCTTGGAGCCTTACATGAGCGACAATCCGAACCCGGCCACGACGGGTTTGGGGCTGCGTGCGATCGCCATCGAAGAAAAACCCCTCGGTGCGGCAATCATGGACGACCGCAACCTGGCATCCGCCTATGTGGAGCTGATTGATCGAAAAAGCGACCAGCCGCTGGATGTCGTGCTGCTCAGCCAGGAGCGCAACGATCTTTCGCAGCTAACGGCAACCATGCAACCCGACGCCTACGAGAGTTTGACCATTGATGGCAAGCCTTTCGAAATGGCCATTCGCTTTCGACAGGTCCGCAAGCCCTATGATGTGTTTCTAAAGGATGTAGAGCGGATTGATTACAGCGGAACCGATACGCCTCGTGACTACTCGTCGCGAATTGTCATTACTCCCCGTGATACGGGAGAATCGCAGGAGGGTAAGACATGGATGAACAACCCAATTCGCTACAAGGGAGAAACGTTTTATCAAAGTCGCTACAACAAGATTCCCATGGATGGGCGGACCGTTGAAACGACCGGTTTGCAGGTAGTGAAGAATGCGGGTTGGGTCATCCCCTATGTATCCTGCATGATGGTCTTCGTGGGCATGTTCGCCCACTTTGGTGGCACATTCTTGGTGTTTGCTGGCCGTTATGCCCGCCAGGATCACGAGAGCCAGCGCGTTACGACTGGGGATGGTGCGGCGATCCATGGTGGCTGTCGCAGGCATTGGCCTGGCGGTCGCCGTGGGCGTGCTATTTGCCATTCCGAAAAACTACAGTCGCGGCGAAGTGAACTGGACGGCGGTTGGCAAGTTGCCGGTACAGCATGAAGGTCGGATCAAGCCCTTTGATTCGGCAGCCCATAACGTGCTGCAGGTTCTCACCAAACCAGTCTTCGGTATGGTACCGGCCATCAAAGACGCCGAGGGTAACAAGTATGCAGCCAGCCAATGGATGTTGGGAGTCATGGCGGATCAGGAATGGGTCAAGCAAGCACGCGTGTTCCGCATGTATGCACCCGAGGTCCGCGACTTTTTCGACCTGCCTGCCCGCAAAGGCTACATGTATTCCCTGGCTGAACTGGAACCCAAGCTGCCCGCCTTTCGCGAGAAGATTGATGAGTTGCGTGGCAAGGATCGGGATGATCTAGATTTTCGCGAAAAGAAGTATGCAGAGTTGCAGTCTCAACTGAACAACTATGACCTGCTGTCCTTTAGCTACCAACTGCCTCCGTTGCCGGAAATCGGTCCCGACGCCTCCGATGCGGAGCACAAGCAATATGTTGCTCGCTTGGGCCAGGTGTTGGATTTCATGCAACGTTTGGAGGCGGGAGATCCGCCGGCCATTATTCCCCCCCAAGGCGAAGCGACCGAACGGAATTTAGTGGATGCAAAGTGGCAGGCCTACGGACCGGCCGTGTTCAAGAACTATCTTTCGCAGCAGATGGGAATGAGCCAGGGAGGACCCAATCCTGTCATTTTGGCTTTCACCTCCATCCTGGATGCCGCCCGCAGCGGCAGCGCCAGCGAAGTAAATGATGCCGTAGCAGCTTACCAACAACTGTTGGACAAGACGCCTTTGGCTGAAGTCAAACTGGCACGTGCGTCGGCCGAGCAGTGGTTGAATCACTTCAATCCGACGGCTCAAGGCGTTCTGCTGTACGTCGTCGCTATCCTGCTGAGCTTCAGCGGCTTTCTGTTCCGATCGGAATCACTGCGTCGTGCCAGCTTCTGGCTGCTGGTTGGAGTTTTTGTGATCCACACCATCGCCATCATTGCGCGAATCTATATTTCCAATAAATCTCCGGTCATCAATCTCTATTCCTCTGCCGTATTCATCGGCTGGGCCTGCGTACTGTTGAGCTTGGGCTTGGAGATGATTCACCCCATTGGTATCGCTAACCTGGTGGCCGGCTTCACCGGTGCAGCGACACTAAGCGTGGCTCGCTTCTTGGATACGTCCGATACGATGCCAGTTCTGCAAGCTGTCCTGGATACGCAATTCTGGCTGTCGACGCATGTGATAACGGTCACGCTCGGCTACGCGGTAACCTTTGGGGCAGGCGCGCTGGGTATCTGTGCGCTAGTGTTGCGGATGGTAACCAGATACGATGCCTATCCAGCAGGCCAACGGCCGGCCCAGTTGGAGAGCATTCAAAAGGTGTTGTACAGCATGACTTACGGAGTGATTTGCTTTGCCATCTTCTTCAGTTTCATCGGTACCGTCCTGGGTGGCCTATGGGCAGACGACAGTTGGGGCAGATTCTGGGGCTGGGACCCTAAAGAAAACGGGGCATTGATGATTGTGCTGTGGAATGCACTCATCCTGCATGCACGGTGGGACAAACAGGTTGGCCCGCGTGGATTTGCGATGCTGGCAGTCTTGGGAAATATCATGACCGCCTGGTCCTGGTTTGGTACCAACCAACTGGGCATCGGCTTGCACAGCTACGGGTTCACCAGCGGGGCCCTGATCCTGCTAGGAGCCTTTATGGGCATCAACTTGCTGGTTGTCGTCGTCAGTTGGATCGTTACCAGTTCGATGGCCGCCGGTGCCCGGCGGCATGCCAATTAGGCGTCCTTCCAGAGGGCTTGGCTTTTGTGGCCACGGAAACCTGCTGGTGCTGCGATTCACGTAGCCTGGGGTTGCTGCGGTAGCCGGAGTCGCCAGACTTCGAGGAATCAAGGAAAGAACCGTATTCTGGCGAATCCGGCTACCCTAGAATCTAATCTCGACAACCAGGTAGGAAATGTGTGCGCCGCCTGGCTTGTGTCGGCTTGCGTCCCAACGCTAAGAGTGAGCATTTAATTGACGACGCCCGTAGAATCGGCTTGGAAAGGGCGGGTGTTGATCGTGGCGGCCGCCGTGCTGTGGAGTACCAGCGGCTTCTTTGTCAAAGCCCCATGGTTTGATGCCTGGCCGGCCGAGGTCCGCGGATCTTTGCTGGCTTTCTGGCGTAGCCTGTTTGCGGTCTTGGCTCTGCTGCCTTTCGTGCGTCGTCCGGTATGGCTCTGGCGTTTGCTGCCCATGTTGCTGTGCTTTGCTGTCATGGTCTGGTCATTCATGACGGCCATGGTCTACGGGCCAGCTGCCAACGCGATTTGGCTGCAGTACTTGAGTCCGGCATGGGTACTGATCGGAGGTGTCTTGCTGCTCAGGGAGAAGGTCAGCGGCGCCGACGTGCGCATGTTGCTATGCTGCCTGGCTGGCGTGCTGTTGATTCTGTCGATGGAGATGGCGGAAGGTCGCAGCCTGATTGCAACCGCGATGGGAATACTGTCCGGGCTGGCCTTTGCCGGAGTCGTCTTGTCGATTCGTTCGATGCGCGATGTCGACGCGGCTTGGCTGATGGTACTCAATCACTCAGCGGTGGTATTGCTGCTGAGCCCTGTAGCGTGGCAGGCAACCGAGCGCAGTAGCCTTGGGTGCCTACGGGGCGCTGGCACTCTTCGGAGTGTTTCAAATCTCTTTACCCTATCTCATGTTTGCGCGTGGGCTGCGGAGCACGAGTAGCCCCGAGGCTTCCGTTTTGACGCTCATCGAACCCGTGCTGGTACCCTTGTGGGTCTACCTGGCTTGGCATCACCATCCCAGTTACGAAGCTCCACGTTGGTGGACCTGGGCGGGTGGCGGAATGATCATGCTGGGCTTACTGGGGCGTTACGTACCACTCATGCTGCGCACCGCTGCCAGCTTTCATACTCGCCGTCGGGAAAAACGTGGAGAGGCTGACGATGCCTAGCTGCTTTAGCACAAGTTTAATTTTGGGATGTAGCCGAAAACGGGTCGTCCCTCTGCAGAAACCGGGACTAACGCCGGCTAACGCCCATCGGCTGATTTGACATGCAACCCTAATTCTTAAGTTGGACGAAGCACTAGTTGCGTGTGCCGTCCCGCGGTTGCCTGGGTAGCAACACGCGGTAGGGCTCGGGGTGGACGCGATCGGTACGTCGGAGAGGCCTGTGGGATTACAGCCAGCCCAGAGCGACAGCGCTGTAGCGGACAACCAAGCCGGCAATAACCACGCTAACCATGCTCATGAGTTTGATCAGGATGTTCAGGCTGGGACCACTGGTGTCTTTGAAAGGGTCGCCGACAGTATCGCCAACCACGGCCGCATCGTGGGCTGGGGAGCCCTTGCCGCCCAAGTTTCCGGCTTCGATGTACTTCTTGGCGTTGTCCCAGGCACCGCCCGCGTTGGACATGAACACCGCCACGCAAAAGCCAGATGATAGCGATCCAGCCAAAAGACCCATGACACCGCCAACGCCCAGCAGCAGCCCTGTTACCAACGGGGTTAGCAACCCCAAGGCTGCGGGCAGGATCATTTCCATCTGTGCCGCTTTGGTACTAATCTCGACCGGTCGTGCGTAGTCTGGCGTGACCTCACCGGTCAAGATACCCGGTGTTTCCCGCAGTTGGCGGCGCACTTCCTCGACCATGCCCGCCGCAGCTCGGCCAACGGCCTTCATAGTTAGGGCACAGAATACAAACGTGGCCATGGCTCCGATGAACAGGCCGATCAGTACGCGAGGATTCATGACCGAGGCATCGTAGTAGGCGCTGAAGTCCAGCAAGGTCGCCAAGTTAATATCCACCAATTGTCCGCCGCTGGGGGAGAACACGGCTGTTGCTCCCTGTTCTCCAGGTTGCAGCGCCAGCAGGCTGTCTGGGATGCGTGCGGGTCCGGAGGCAAAATCCAACGTGGACCAAGCGTCGTGAACCCTTGAGTCTTGCTGCAGGTAGGGCATGGCCAAGAAGCCTTGAGCCGAATCACCTGTCTTGGAAACCACAAAACCCGGTGAGACTTTGTACAGGCCGTCCTCCAAACCGCCGAGGCTGGCTACGGTGGCGTTTGCCCAGCGGCCGAAACTCATGCGAACCTCTTCGACGTAGGCTGCCAAGAGCGCCAAGGCGGTCAGGGCGGCCGAGCCGATGGCAAAGCCCTTGCCTGTCGCTGCCGTGGTATTGCCCAGCGAGTCGAGGGCATCGGTCCGCGTGCGGACATCCTTCTCCAGTCCGGCCATTTCGGCGTTGCCACCGGCGTTGTCAGCGATGGGACCATAAGCGTCGGTCGCCAGCGTAATGCCCAGCGTGCTCAACATTCCCACGGCCGCAATGCCCACGCCATACAAGCCCAAGGCAAAGTACTGTGGGTCATTCAAGTGCCAGCCGCAGGCGAATCCAAACGAACACATGGTAGCTGAGCAGATAACGATGACCGGCGCCCAAACGCTGCCCATGCCGTCCGCAAGGCCACCGATAATAATCGTTGCTGGTCCCGTCTCGGCCTGCTTGGCCAAACGTTGTGTGGGAGCAAAGTGGTCGCTGGTGACATACTCGGTGTACTTGCCGATCAACCAGCCGGCGGCCAGTCCTACAATCACACTGATGGCAACGCCAGGTATGGTCCCCAACACCAGAGTTCCAGGTACTGAGGGCATCAGCCACCAGGCTAAGCCAATCGTAGCCACGCATACCGTCATGGCTGAAAAATTAATTCCGCGACCCAGCGCAGCCAGCAGGTTTTTCTGACTTGCATCTTCGTTGGTGCGGACCATGTAAATTCCCGCCACCGACAACAGAATGCCAGCACCTGCCAAGGCCATGGGGAACAAGACGGCCGCCAACTGGTTGCTCAGCCTGTCCTCCGTGGTGATTCCTGGAATCAGGTAGGGACTGGAGAAGGCGGCTACGCCCAGGGCAGCGGTCGCCAAAATGGAACCACAGTAGGATTCGTAAAGGTCCGCGCCCATGCCAGCCACGTCACCCACATTATCGCCTACATTGTCAGCGATCGTGGCTGGATTGCGCGGTGAATCCTCTGCCATATGCTGTTCAACTTTACCCACCAAATCGGCCCCAACGTCGGCGGCCTTGGTGAAGATGCCACCGCCCACGCGGGCAAAAAGAGCCTGTGCACTGGCTCCCATTCCAAAGCACAGCATGGCAACGGTAATGGCTTCCAAGGATAGGGCTTCCTCGGGCCCCATGATCATGGGCCATAGCCAATATAAGAATGCAAACCAGACCGTAATATAGGCCAAGCCCAGTCCAACGACGGTCAGGCCCATTACGGCACCAGCTCGGAAGGCAACCCGTAGTCCTTGGTTGAGTGAAGTTCGCGCTGCGGCGGCGGTTCGCGCGCTGGCCTGCGTCGCCGTTTTCATTCCCAGCCAACCACTCAGCCCGGAGAAAAATCCGCCCGTTAAAAATGCAAAGGGGACAAACTTGCTCTGCAACTCAAAACCGTAGGCGGCCACTGCCAGCAGGGCAGCGATGACCAGGAAAGCGATGCACACAACGCGGTACTGCTGCCGCAGGTAGGCATTGGCACCATCGCGAACCGCGCTGGCAATGCTCCGCATGAGGTCCGTGCCCTCATCGCATTGCATCATCCATTTGTAGAACAGAAAGGCTTGAATCAGGGCAAAGATCGAAGAGCAAAACGCGATCAGCCAAACGACGACTTCCATTGCTAGTTTCTTCAGGGATGGGGAGCGCGGTTGTTCCTAAACAGAAGGTCGCGTCCAAGATAACAGGTTGACTCTAAAACGGGGAGTAGGGATATTGCATCGCCGCAGGGCGGTTCTAGGGGAAAGTAAACTGTCCGTGGTGAGCGCTACAGCACACTCAGCTGAGCGGTGCCGCACACACGGCAAGTGGCTGCTGCCAGCTCGAAAACAGGGACTCGGCGGCGCGGAAGCCACTGAGCACCGCGCCTTCCATGGTGGCTGGCCAGCCCGTCTGCGTCCAGTCGCCAGCCAGCAGCACATCGCTACCCAAGACATCATGCTCGGCCCGCAATGTGGCGCTATCCGTGTCGACAGAAAAAACGGCCAACGGGTCACTTACCTGTTTGAAGCGTAGCAATTGGCATTCCCGAGAACGGGGAAACACCGCCGCCAAATCGTCGCAGATCATTTGCTTGACTCGCTCGGGATCGCCGCTAGGCAAGCTTCGCGATGCACTGATGACAATCTGATAGTAATGCCGTGAATCGGAAGTGCTCGCATCGCGAACCGTCTGCGCGTGAAGGGGCTCGGCAAAGACCCACTGGCACAAGCGGCCGACGAGCGTGGCATGCGGGTGGTCCAGCCAAGGCTTGTCCCACCAGGTATGTAGCCCGCTAATGGGCGAGGTCCTGAGCCCGGCCGCTCGTTGCGCCACATCGGCTAATCCGCTCAGGCTACCACAGCCCTGGATGTGGGATAGTCGGTGCCAGGGGACTGCGAGGACCGCCGCATCAGCGCAAAATACGAGTATCGCGCGTCGAAACAACGACGCCGGCCGGTTCACGCGAAATGGCCGTGGCCGATTGTCCAGCCAGCACCTCCACCCCCAGGTCCTGCAGACAGGCCAGCGCTTGGATATGGAAGAGCTCGTTGAGTGGTCGCCGGGGGATCAGCAGATGAAAGGCTTGGCGATGTTTCAGAAAGCCATCCTGAAACACTTTGCAGAAGCTGTACAAGTCGACGTGCTGCAAGTCTTCACCTAGAGCACTGACCACGATCGTATTCCAGAACCGACCGATGCTACCCGGTGTTTGGCCATGTTGCCGCAGCCAGTCGATGGCTGGCTGAGTGGAGAGTGCAGGAGCCAATCGCAGGCGATCCAGGGCCAGCAGTCCTCGGGAAACAGCCACGCGATCGCTCAGCGATAGATTCGGCCACGCTAGTAGCCAGGGCAACAGGTGGTAAGGTGCTGGGACGAAGGGCAGGGCAGCCAGTCGCCGGTATTGGCCGCTGGCGCTGTAGAAATGGTATTCGCGATGTTCGATCCAATCCTGCTCCTGACCCAGCCAGCCGATCAGCTGTTTCAGGTTGGTGCAGCAGCCCATGCCAACATGCTGGCAGTAGTCGGTCCAGCTCGCGTCAGGTTCATCGCTGGTAGCAAAAGAGCCAGCCCGACCGCCCATTCGACGGCGAGCTTCGAGCAGTTGCACACGAACTCCCTGGCGGGCAAGTCCCACTGATGCCGCGATTCCCGCCAGCCCACCACCTACAACCAGATACCGATTTCTGCGACAGCGGATGACGGTCTGGAAGCATGGTCAGCTGCCTACGATTGCTGCCCGGCAGAATCGAAAAAGGAGGAGATCTGGAAAGGCTGTCCAACTAGGCCAGTAATTCTGCGATGGCCGTGTTTTCAAAATTCAGATTGGTGGAAACGTTCTGTACGTCATCATGATCCTCCAAGACCTCGAGCAGCTTGAGGACGGTCTTGGCGCAATCGCCTTCGACATCGACGCTCAATTGCGGAATGCGCATGACTTGGTTGATTTCCATGGCAATCTCCGCCAATTCAAAGGCCGCAGCGACCTTGCGACAGCCCCTCCGGAGCGGTGGTGATCTCCATCCGATCGTCGATGGTTTGCACATCGAGGGCGTCGTTCTCCAGGGCGATTTCCATGATCCGCTCTTCTCCGGGCCCATGATCTGGTTGCATTCTGACAACGATCATGCCCTTGCGATCGAATAGGTAGGCCACACAGCCGGTGGCTCCCAGGCTGCCGCCGTGAACATCGAAGATTTTGCGAATCTCCGGTGCGGTTCGATTGCGATTATCGGTCATGATTTCGCACATGATGGCCACGCCGCCTGGGCCATAGCCTTCGTAGAGAGTCTCTTCGACGTTGCCGCCTTCGATTTCGCCGGTGCCTTTTTTGATGGCCCGCTCGATATTATCCTTGGGCAAGCTGAGCGATTTTGCTTCCGAGATGGCTGTCCTCAAGCGGATGTTGGCATCCGGGTCGCCACCGCCCATTTTTGCGGCAACGATAATCGCTTTGGAGAGCTTTGACCAAAGCTTGCTACGCTTGCTGTCGACGATGGCCTTCTTGTGCTTGATTCCGGCCCAATGTGAGTGACCTGCCATGGGTGCTACCGTGGTCCACTGAAGTTAATCGAGGGAAAAGCGTTACTTCGGTTTTCGTTTGGTGCTTTTCTTGACTGAAGTTTTTTTCTTGGCCGGCTGCTTGGCTGGGCTCGACTTGCCGGCAGCTTTCTTTATGGCCGGTTTTTTTGCAGCCGCAGGTTTGCTGGCTGGGCTGGCTTTGGCAGGCTTGGCCGGAACCGGCTCGCTGGCTTTGGGTTTTGCGGCCGCCTTCTTGGGTTCGGCTGCCGCCTTCTTGGGTTCTGGCGCGCCGGCCTCCTTGAGCAGTGCCTTGGTTTGTTTTCCGCCAGGCGACTGGCTAAACAACATTCCAAATTGGTGCAGGCAGGACGCGAACTGGGGACCCTTGGTCTTGGGTACGGTGCGCTCCAGTCCAGGCACTTGGTTTTTCGCTGCTTCGGCCTCAGACACAATTTCGGTAGCCAGCAAGATCTTCATGATGTTGGTGCTGACCGGAATGGAGTGTCCCCCCAAAGCGTTTTGCGTCACATAGCCCAGCACAAACCTGGTCATGCCCGCCAGTTTTTCCAGTTCCGCAATGGCCTTGCCCTGATTCATCTTGATCATGTCGTCGAGATCAAAACTGTAGCGGGTCTCGAATAGTGACTGTAGATTCTTCTTGATCCTGACAGCTGCTGCAGCCGGATCGGGCAGGCTGTGCAAGATTTCGCGGAGTTCGCTGGTCGTCGTAACCCGCACTTCGTTCCAGTCAAAGAACGATTCCTGCAAGCGATGGAACGACTCGTCGGCGGCCTCATAGCCGGCATCTTCCAGGCAGCAGGCATACAGCAGGTGCTCCAAGACCGTGCGGTCGTCAGGCGCCAGCACGGGCGTGAAATGCTTGTTGACAACTTTGTGGAGTAGTTGAATGCGATCGCCGCGATTCTTGGTGCTCATGTTTTTGGTTGCAAGAGTTGAGGGGTTTGCCGGTGCCGCTGTCGGCCCGAATTATTGCTCAGCTTGTTTATCAGCTTGATTTTCAGCGTGCTCAGCATGCTGCTCAGTGGTGGCAGAGGGGGATATGCCATCCGTCGATGCTTCGTCATGGCTGGATTGCTCTTCAGCCGCTTGCTGTCTTTCGAGTTCCAGTTCATGCAAGATGCGCTGAACTTCGATGCTCTTCTTGACGCCCTGGTCCAATTCAAAAGACAGCCGTGGGGTGTAACGGGTCTCGATCCGCTTGGCGATTTTCGATTGCAGAAAACCGCTGGCGTTGATCAGTCCCTTCAAGCACAAATGCTGCCGGCCTTCATCTCCCATGACGCTGACCAACACCTTGGCCGTGCGCATGTCGGAGGATACCTCGACGCCAGTGACCGTCACGTTCTGCACGCGCGGATCGCGGATCTCAGTTAAAATCGCCATACTCACCACCTCGCGAATTGCTTCGGCGGCTTTCAGCATGCGGCGGCTCGCCATCGAAAAACCTTGATGTTGTGGGTCTGTGTTGTGGGGTGCGTGTACTTGGAGGCTTGCTGGGTGCTTCAGGCGGCAACCGCCAGCCTGCCATCAGCGGCCTGGCGAAACGAGGTAAAAAGGGAAGGGCGGCCGATAATGCGTGCCATGCCTTTAGTTGCCAACGGAGGCATCGCCGTGGGTGGAAACTCGGTTTCAAACAACTTGTCCCCAAGTAACTGCTAACAATTTACTGGGTCCCAAACTACCAGTCCCCAAGCAACTTGACGCAGCTTGCCACCGCACAGGCAATGCAACGCGATGCGCGAGTTGTTACTCCAGCTTGCGCGCGACCTCTTCGATACGATAAGCTTCCAATACGTCGTCCTGTTTCAGGTCATTGAAGCCGGCCAGGCGGATGCCGCATTCCATGCCACGTGGAACTTCCTTGACGTCGTCCTTGTGTCGCTTGAGTGAATCCAGAGCGTAGTCACCAATGGTGCGACCGTCGCGATGGACGCGAATGCGGCAACCTCGCTCGATGCTCCCCTGGGCGACATAGCAACCGGCCACGGTTCCAACGCGGGAAATTGTGAACACTGTCTTGACCAAGGCGCGTCCCAATTCAATTACCCGTTCCTCGGGTCGCAAGCGACCTTCGACGATGGCTTTGATATCCTCGGTCAATTTGTAAATGATGTCGTAACGGCGAATTTCCACGCCACGCTCGTCGGCCAGCGCACGGGCATTCTCATCCGGAATGACGTTGAAGCCGACGACCACCGCATTGGAGGCGCTGCCCAGCGTCACGTCTGCCACGCTTATGCCACCGACGCTCTTCTGCAGAATGCGAATCTGGACCTCGGGGTGCTCTAGCTTGGAAAGTTCTTTCTCGATGGCTTCCAGGCTGCCCCGCGCGTCGGCTCGAATGATCAAGTTCAATTCAACGACTTCCTCGACCTTGCCCAGTTGTCCTGACTGCAGCAGGTTTTGGAATGTCTCGAAGGACACCTTGGGCGAAGTGCCGGACAGCGATTGGCGCGAGACACGTCGTGCCGCGTTTCCGCCAATTCGCGAGCCTGGCCGATTTCGTCCAATACATAGAAACGATCGCCTGCGCCCGGTGCGGCATCCAATCCAGTGATGTTAACCGGCATGGTGGGACCAGCGGATCTTCAGTTGGATACTTGGATTGAGCGTATCGTAAATCGCTTTGATCGCGACCGTAGCTGGAGCCGCACAGCATGATGTCACCCACCTTCAAGGTGCCATTGTGAACGACGACCTTGGCAATCACACCCTTGTCGGAAGCCTGTTCCGATTCGAGGCACACGCCCACCGCATCCCGATTGGGATTGGCTTTGTAATCGTTCAGTTCGGCAACCGTCAGCAGGGTCTCAAGCAAATCGTCCATGCCTTCGCCGGTGGTGGCGCTGGTGCGGACGACTTCCACGTCGCCGCCCCATTCGCTGGGCGTCAGTCCATGTTCGGTCATTTGGGTCAGGATGCGATTGGTATCGACGCCCGGCAGGTCGATCTTGTTCAGGGCCACCACAATGGGCACCTCCGCGGCCTTGGCGTGGCTGATGGCCTCTTCGGTTTGCGGCATGATGCCGTCATCGGCGGCGATGACCAACACGGCGATATCCGTCACGTTGGCTCCGCGAGCACGCATTTCGGTGAAGGCCTCGTGGCCAGGCGTATCGACGAAGGAGATGAGCTTGCCGTCCTTTTCGACTTGATAGGCGCGAATGTGCTGGGTGATGCCACCGGCTTCGCCAGTGACGATGCGCGTGCCGATCAGGTAGTCCAGCAGCGAAGTCTTGCCGTGGTCAACGTGGCCCAGGAAGGTCACGATCGGAGGTCGCGGGACCAGCGATTCTTCGGCATCCTCATGGGTGTCGATAGCGTCAATAACGCCTTCCTCCAGCGACTGCGGGTACTTGAACTCCAGTTCGATGTCCAATTCCACCGCCAGTAGTTCGGCCATCTCCGCGTCCAGGTTGGCATTGATGGTCATTCCATGGCCCATTTGCATGAGCGTGCCCAAGACGCGACCTGCGGGCACGCCGGCTGCCTCGGAGAAGCTGCGTACCGTGCAGGGTAATTCCAATTCAGCATTCTCCTTCCGCGGTGCGGCTGTATTGGTGCCTTTGCGGACCAATCGCCTACCGCCGCGATAGCGTCGGTCGTCGTCGCCCTGATCAATAGTGCTCCGACCGCGTTTGCGGCGTTCGGCACGGGCTGCGGCGATCCCAGAAGCGCCCTTCTTGCCGCGCGCTTCCTCTTCATCCTCGGGGCGATGGTGTCGGCCCTTGCGATCGGCCGCTGCCTTGGCGAAACCCTTCAGTCCGCCATCGCTCTGCGCAGGAAACTGGGCCGACTTGCCGCTGGCGCACGGCCCTCCTTGGTAGCCTGTTGCTTTTCCTCAATCTCCTTCAAGGGAGCCTTCATGCCCTGCTTCTGCCCGCTGATATCATCCTTGGTAAAGCGAATTTCAGGCCGTTGAGGAGCGGGTTCGTTGGACTTCGGCTTGGGGATGGGCGGTGGCGTCGAATTGGGCACGCTGGCCAAATTGATAACCGGCGCGCGCCGCTGTTGGGGCGGGCGCTTCGCTTCGGGCTTGGCTCCGCCACTGCCAGCGCCCCGCTTGGCATCCAAGCTGCGCACGCGGCCAATGCCAGCAGACGAAGGCGGCGCGACGTAATCGTCGCGCGAGAATTGTCGCATCGGCGCTTCGGGCAGCGTATTGGCCTTGGTCACCTGGACTTGCTGAGTCTCCTCTGGCTCGGTCTCCGACGAATCGTCTTCGACTGTCTGAGGCTGGCTGTCCACTTCCGGTGGTTCCTCGGTGGCTGTCCCTGCCGCGGATTTCTTGGACGAACGCCCGATGCTGACAATCGCCCGCATCTGGGTCTTGGGCGGACGCTGAAATGACTGTACGGGCTCGCTGACCTTCTTCTCGGTCGCGACTGCCTGCGTTTCAGATCCTGCCAAGTACTTCTCGATGCGCGCGACTTCATCGTCTTCAAGACTGGCAAGAGCGGAGCCCTTGTTCAGGATCCCAAGTTTTGTGCAAAGATCAACGAGATCTTTGCTGTCCATCGATAGCTCTTTGGCTAACGCGTAGATGCGTTTCGGCACGTGCAGTTTTTCCTGAGGAATCGGATAGTGGTCAATTAACGTACATACGCCCTTATCGGACGCTGCGCTCGGACACGACCACTTGGCGCACGTGGAGTGTCATCTACATGGACGTCCCCCTTGGTAAGAGATACGTCACTTCGGAAACCTGGTACGAATCGCCGGGCGACTTCGCCAGCCTATCTCGATCAGAGAATTACTTCTGATCAGCGACATTTGTCTGGTCCATAGTTTCCTCTGGAGCACTAGCAACAGTCGAAATGGAATCCGACTGCTCGGTGTTTGTTTGCTCGGTTTGTGTTTGCTTGGATTCGGTCTGCTGGTCATCGTCCGCCGTGGCAGGCAGGTCGCCTGCGACGGTCGAGATTTGGTTTTCCACGCCCATGTCTGTCGGGGCGGGTGAGTCCTCTTCTGTGGGCGGAGCCTCGGTGGCTGGTTCGCCGACTTCTGCTGCCGCCGCATCCGTGGCGGATTCCGCTGTCGGCAAGGCAGCCGCCGCGGGTTGCGTGGTTGTCTCATCGACGGCGGGTGGATTGGCTGCCCGGGCAGCTTGCTCCATCTTTTCGATTTTCTTCAGTCGCTTTTGCTCGTCGGCAATCCGTTCCGCTTCGACCGCCCGTTCGTCGGCCTGCTCGACGATCAAATCGACCTGCTCGGCGCGTAATCCCGCCCATCTCCATCAGTGCATCCGGTTCGATCACCGAAAAATCATCGTACGACAAATAGCCCTGTTCAACCAGTCTTTGTGCCAAATCCTCGGTCATTCCTTCCAATTCCATGAAGGAGGTGACCGCCCGGTCAATCTGTTCTTCCAGTTCCGAGGTGGTCATGATTTCGATGTCCCAGCCCACCAATTTGCTAGCTAGCCGCACATTCTGACCGTACTTGCCGATCGCTTGGGAGAGCTGGTCGTCTTTAACCAGCACGATGGCTCGGCCAATCATGTCGCACAGCAATACCTGTTCGGCTTCGGCCGGCTGCAGGGCGCTGGGAATCAGCACCATAGGATCGTCGCTCCAGCGGACGATATCGATCCGCTCGCCAGCCAATTCGCTGGTAATATTCTTGATTCGATTTCCGCGAACGCCAACGCAGGCCCCCACGCAGTCGACCCGTTGATCGGTGCTGCTGACCGCCACCTTGCTGCGCTGTCCCGGTTCGCGGCTGATGGCATTGACCGTGATCACGCCTTCGGCGATCTCCGGGATCTCCTGCTCAAACAGCCGTTGAATCAACTGTGGCTTGGTGCGGCTGAGGATGACTTTAACCCGATTTCCGGCGGCTTTGACCTCGTAAACAACGGCTCGAATGCGATCACCATTGTGGTAGGATTCACCCGAAATCTGCTCCCCGCGGGGCAGAATGGCTTCCATATTGCCCAGCTGAACCGTGGTGACGCCACGCTCGCTGCGCTGCACCGTACCGGTGACCAACTGCCCCACTTGATCGTGGAACTCGTCCAGCAGCGAATCGCGCTCGGCTTCCTTGATCTTTTGGATGATCACCTGCTTGGCCGTTTGAGCACCGATCCGCCCAATCTCGGCCTGGTCTAGTTCCTGGCCATCGCACACCGCTCGGATATTGCCACTGTGGCGGTCAATCTCCACCTCGACCTCGGATTCTTCGCCGCGGTGCTTGCGGACAGCCGTTACCAGCGCAGACTCGATCGCTGAGAATACAATCTCGCTGTCTATGTTTTTCTCGCGATGAAGCGAATCAACCAGGCGTAGTAATTCGTTTGGATTCATTGCTTGCTAATTTGGTTGGCGGCGCAGCTTAGGTGCTCTCGCATTATCCTGGCGGCCGGAATCCCAGACCGACAGGGCTCTTGTTTTCGAGCGCCAGCGAGGCGGTGTGCGCAATCGGACTGTGCAGCTCCCAAAAACAGGCTTGGGGTGCAGGCCAGCCAAATGCATCGGTGGAGTCGGCCGACAGAACCTACACGACAGAGTAAGTTCGGTCAGTAACCAGATAATCCTACTTTTCTCGCGAGCGACTGTCAACGCAAGCTGGCGACCATCGGCAGCAAGGGGGCCGAAGCGGTCCAAGTTGACAGCGATTCATTTGTCCAGCCCTAGCTTTTCTCGATTTGCCCTGGTTTTAGACTGGCAATAGCGATGCAGGCAGCCTGGCCCTGGGAGGTAAAACTGTTGTGGATAAAGCCTTGGCCTGCAGGCGTTTGAGTGCTCGCCTTGCTCCAGGCGGCTGAGGCGATGGGACGTTGCAGGTTGCGAATGGGGAATAGCCGGCCTCGTTCGAGGGCCAGTAGGCTGGCGATGATTTCGACGGCCGCACTGCCGGCTCCCAGGTTGCCAAAGTAACTCTTGGCAGCCACGACAGGCGCGGACGGGTTGCCCGTCGCGGCCAGCACATCGGCAATCGCCAGGGCCTCCGAGACGTCAGCCTGGGGCGTACTTTGACCGTGCGCGTGCAGATGCCACTCACTGGGCAGGCTTGGGCCACACGAGCGAAGGGTTGCCTGCAGGGCGGTCCGCAGGGATTCTCGCAGGTAATCTCGCTCGGCGACCGTCGGTCCAACCATGGCCGCACCGTGACCGATGATCTCGCCCCAGATCTTCGCTCCACGGGCCTGGGCGTGCTCCAAGGACTCTAGCATCAGGGCCCCAGCTCCTTCGCCCAGCACCATGCCGTCACTCGAATCATCAAAGGGACGTGACATTTCACCGGGTGTCGGCGCGCTCACCCGCAAGGCGATCGGTCAATACCGCGTGCATCGTTCGCAGCGGTTGAATGCGGCTGCCCGTCGCTCCCACCAGCATGACATCAGCCGCTCCACGGTCGATGATCGAAGCCGCCTCTGCCAACGACAGATTCATGCTGGCTTCGCGGACGGTAATCGCATTGTTGGGTCCACGAAAATCGTTGTAAATCGATACGTGGCTGTTGGGCATGTTGGGTAGATACTTCAACAGCCACAACGGATTGACTTTAGCCAGACCATGCATTGGCCAGTCGCCTAACTCAAAGTTGCCCCCGGCCTGATCGCGGCAACTCCGCAGCCCGTCCTCGTACTCTTCAGGACGCGTGAGGATATAGTCGCAGCCGAAAATGCAACCACAGCGATCGGGTTTCCTGTCCTCGCCTAAGCCGCTGTGGTTGAGCGCCTTTTGTGCCGCCGCAACTCCCATCTCGATCTCACGACACATGACCTTCATGTTCTTCTTGATGGCCCTCTGCAGTGGCTTGTCCAGCGGACCATAGTCTTCAATCACGCCCGTAAAGTCGCGGACCTCGGCACCAGACTTGACTTTCAAGGATGCGGTGGGAAGGCTCTCCAGTGGCCTGATCCCCGATTTCCCCTCGGTCAAACTCTGCCACAGGGCTTCCGCATCGTTGCCAATTGGGCTGACCAGGCCAAAGCCCGTAATGACCACGCGATGATGATTAAATCGAGACATGTCTACCTAAGTCTGTCAGGGCGTTTAGCGGAGGCGAACAGCCAGTAAAATTCTGGGCACCGCCAGCCGGGTTCAGGCAGGCTAACGCAGGTCTAGCCCATCGCCTTCCAGCTCAGGCTGTGTCCATGCAGTTCCGCTGGTGAATGACCAGTTTGGCCGACAATGCACGAAGTGGCAAGCTAGCCAAAGCTTGAGGGTTGGCGGCGAGATGGATGATCGTCGCCTGCGGCGCTAGTCTGATTATTTGCGAGATTGCAGTTTTACGTTGGAAAGTGTGGGTGCGCAAAGGTTAGAGTCAGTTCGCGAGAAACAGCGTGCTTCTACCTCACCGCGTTATGAATCATTCGGACCAGGCTTTGTCAGGAATAAAAATTGGGTTAGACATGCGTTGGGAAAAAGGGGGCGGACACCAAAAGTGCGATGCATTAGGAAAAAGGGGTCGGACACCAAAAGCCGGAACGGCCCTGCGGGTGCTTCGCACTTTTGGTGTCCGACCCCTTTTTCCTTTCCATCCCCAAATGAAATTTTGACAAAGCCTAGTAGCGCCCGCGGCTAAGTGGGCTGGTGGGCGCCTGGGCCGTGTTGGGAACGCCAGGCGTATTCACCCGCCCATTGGCCTCGCCCCGGAATTCCACAACCAGCAGAGCATCGGCCCGTTCTCCGCCAGACGAGAGCACTCGGTCTAGCCCCAGTAGGCTGCCACCCTGGCCAAGCAGGCTGGTGTTGGCTATGCCGTGCGGGGCTGCCACCACACCACAGCTGAGTATGAGCACTTGATCCGCTGGCCAGCGGAAGCGTTCGTGTAGCCGCCAGCTGGCCACCTGGGGCACGTTGATTTGCCCCGAAAACGTTTGACCGTTCTGCAAGGGTAAATCCAAATTGACGTTCGGCAGTTTTTCGACCTGATCAATATTGCATTTGACGACCAAGTCCACCGTCTGCTTGTCGACGCTCAGCAGCGGGCTGAGTTGCAGGCGATAGCCTTCTTTGATCTCGCCGGTGGTTGGCATGTAGGGCGGCCATCCGCCCGGTACGGGCTTCATGCTTTCAACAAAGTTGCGCCCTCGCAATTGTTCGAAGACCTGGGATTGGCCGTTGTGCACGGCCACGTCAACCGCATTGATCTCTTTGAAATCCGAGCGGCCGCGCAATTGGGACATCAGCATCGCAAAGTTTTCCTTCGAGCACAGAAAGGCTTGCACACCCGGTGTTTGGGCTTGCACGCTCTGCATCAATGGCAAGGCGCGCGTTCGCCAATTCGGATTGCCGATCGCCAGGATGCGCAGGCCGTACAACTGTGGCGTCGAGGTGCCGTTGACGAAGCGCTCGTAGACGTCGCGGACGATCTCGTGCATATGCTCGTTATGGTAAACGCGCAAGGTCTCACGGTCCGCATTGATGAATCCAAAGGGATCTGTGAACCACACATCCGTACCGGTTTCTCGCAGAACCCAATCCACGACAGCCTGATGTGGCCGGTCCACGGTCGTCAGTTCTTTGGTATAGGGACGTAGATCGTACTCTTCCCAATACTGCCCCGCGTCATTCGGTAGATTGGGAGTAACCCCTGTCCGCCGAGTCTGTAGCGTCGAGGTGGATGCCGCGTTGCCCTCGATACTGGGTATTGCCGACTGTGCATGCAGTTCACCCTGCGCAGCGAATAACACCCAACAGCCTACACTCAAGTAGAGTCCGCAGCCCCAGCTAGCTCCGCTGCAGCGTTTTCCAGTCGGTATGCACATCGCCAAGTCTCCCCGCAGTGTTCGCCAGTCAACATGAATTTGCTTGGCTTATAAGAGAAAAGAAGACGCGAGGCCAAGGTCAGTTGCGTTAAACCCCCCCGCTTGTCGCGGCCCGAGGCCATGGCATTGAAGTTGCGCTATCAGCCTAACCCGACGCGTCAGCGAGGAATTCTTGCTTTGATTTGCGTCCTCGCTGATTTGCTACGGAATGCCACCCAAATTGGTTGACTTCAGCCTGTGCATGCCCCACACTGGCGGGAAAGCACTCGGCGGCGGTAACTTCAGGCTGCGAGGACCTGTGGTGGAATCTCGATCAAATTCCCAATCCACAAATTGCCAACCCAATCGGACGCCGCTTGCATCCGGATCGAGGCGGCCCAATTCCATTCCCGTGGACTGCTTGGCGCGAGGCGAGCAATTGTTGGAACGCCTGGCCAAAGAGGCCCAGGCGGCTCGCGCCGAAGCTCGTCACGCGGAATTGCGACAACTGCTGGCCGACGCTCATTTTGGTAATTTGCAGCCGCTGAAACAATGGTTGCTTCGCTATGACAGCCCTGCATCGGAAGCGCCTCTGAGCTGGGAGGTCTATCGCCAGGCCGCCACGGGGCGGCTCATGGAACGCTCACTGCGACTGGCCGCCAATCCCACCGCTGCGATCCCCGATACGCCGTGCACCAGCACCTTTGCTCCGACCATTACCAGCCCCGATAACGCCTTTGCCGATACCGCTTCTCCCGATACCGCGTCTCCCGATACGCCGCCTGCCAATACCGCGATCGGGGGCAGGGCGAGGCCCGGTACTGAGAAACAATTTTTGCAACCCGCGGCGGTGGATGCGGCAGCTGAGGTTCGGCGGCCGACAAAGCCAGGTCGCGGGAAAGGGGCGGCCCACTCCGGCGAGTCAACCAACACGAGAAAAATCGCTTTCTCTCCGACGGTTCAGGCCCCACGTGAGACGAAGCCTGGAAAGTCGATGGTGCCACGGACCTGGGGTATTATGGCCAGTGTCCTTTTGCATCTCCTGTTGGGGTTTGGGCTGGCCATGCTGGCCATTCAGCTGCCGCCACAGCCGGCAGGCTTGGCTTTGGATTCTTCCTGGGAGGTTGCCAGCCCGGATGTTGCCTTGTCGCAGCCGCTGGACGTCGCTTCGCCAATCGCCGAGAGCGAGCCGCTGCCCGAGTTGGACAACGAGTTGAAGCTGGAAAATTCGTTGAGCGAATCATCAGCCCAGCCGCCGCTGGCCACCCAGCTGTCTGGCGGCACAACTCCCTTCCTGGCTGGTGTGGCGGCGAGTGGCGCAGGGTTGGGGCCAACGGCGACGGCAGCCAATTTCTTCGGGGCTGATGCCACCGGGAATTGTTTCTGCTATGTCATCGACAGCTCGATGAGCATGCAGGGTGGAGCTTGGGAAGCCGCCAAGTCCGAATTGATGCGGTCGCTGAATAGCCTGCAGCCCAACCAACGGTTCTACATCGTATTCTTTAACCAAAAGCTAAGTGCCATTCCCCTGCCGGGCGAAAACGATCCCGCCAGGTTTGCCTTGTATGCCGAATCCCAGAACATCGAGCATGCAAGGCGATGGATCGATACGATACGACTGGCCAAAGGAGCGCCGCCCACCAACGCGTTGAGTTATGCTATCCAGCTTGAGCCTGACGCGATCTATCTCTTGACCGATGGCGTAACCACCTCCGATGTGGGGGCTGCCCTGAAAAGGTTCAATCGTGCCGTGGATTTGATCGACGGGGAACAAGTCAAAGTGCCCATTCACGCCGTCGCCTTTTACTCGTTGGACGGCCAGCAGCTAATGCGCCGCATAGCTGCCGAGAATCAGGGGAAATTCATCTACGTGCCCAATCCACTCGGGCCCTAAGCCGTTGCCCTTTTCCAACACACCGCGGCTGCCGCGACAGCGCTGCCTTGGCAGCAAGTCATCTTCGACTTTGCTTTCCTCTTTGATTTCGCGCTATAATGATTTTGTTGCGTGCTGAGACTACTCGCCGGTGCCCGCAACGGAATTCTCCGGAGGGCTACTGCCGCCCATGGCAATCCACAATTCAAGCTTCGACAAGACTCTTTGCGAGGTCCGAAGTGAGGAATCACATCCGGCGGGTATGCAGCGGGCGGGGCACGCGCTGGCATTCTTGCTGAGTTTGGTGCTGCATGTTGCCGCTCTGCTCATCTTGGCTTGCGTGGTTTACCGCGTCGGTCAACCCAGCCGGGGAGTCGTGCTCACGGCAGTGCAGGGCAGCAGCCAATCGACGTCCCTGGAAATGCTGGATAGTTTTGAACTAGCTGCTCCCTTAGCCGATCAACTGTCTGAGCCGAGCGTGCCCAAGCCCTCGGTGACCTTGGATATTCCACTGGATGCCCTGCTGGAGCAGCCTGGTGACACGCAGGTTGCTGCCTCCCTGGCTTCCGTTTCGGTGAGTGATGTCGTCGATTCGCTCAAGGAAGGCGGACGTCGGCAGGGCGCTTCGTTCTTCGGTACCTACGCAGAGGGCAGTCGATTTGTTTATGTCTTGGACAGCTCGCGGAGCATGCGCGGCGATCGTTGGACCTATGCTTGCAATCAGTTGATAAGCAGCCTGCAGGAGCTCAAGCCTGGGCAGGAGTTCTTTGTCATTTGTTTCGACATGCAAACCAGCTTTCTGTTTAACCTGCCGCCAGCCCGGGCAAGCTATTTTGAGGCCGATGATGAAACGATTGTCCGCGTCAAACGTTGGCTGCGAGCTAGGACGCTGGGGCGCGCGACCATGCCAGCGGAGGCCCTCAAGGCTGGCCTGGAATTCAATCCAGATGCTATCTTCCTGCTCTCCGACGGTGAATTGCAGGACAATTCCATTGGCATGCTGCGGATGCTGAACGGATTGTCCGCCGAACCGAGGCAGATTCCCATCCACACCATTCACCTATTCAGCCCCGAGGGTCGCATGTCACTCGAGCTGATCGCCCTGGAGAACGGCGGTAGCTTTACCCACGTCGACGGCCGCTGAACCGGTTCCGCCCGGTTTGTATGCATCACAGATTGTATGCATCACAGATTGTATGCATCACAAATCTTGTATGCATCACAAATCATGGCGTTCACGGTCCCTCTGCTGATTCAACCAACACCTGGCAACACCAAGTCATGAAGCCTGGTCGCCGATCGCGCGATTGGTTACATCGAGATCAACCTCGGCGACTGGGTTATGGCCGCCGAGCATAGCCTTGGGGCATGGCCTAGCGCAGGCTGCTATCCGGGTAGACGGATGGCTCCACGGTTTGCAAACTGCCGGACACCGTTTTGGCAGGCCGTGCATGCCACCCGTTTGGGCTGTTTCGTGTTTTCCGCTATGGGCATTTGCCATTGAGGGAACATCGTGTCGAGGATACATTTTGAGAATTCTGGCGGAGATAGCATGCTCGGCGAGGATAGCGGGAGGACGCTTGGCGGGCGATTGGGAACCATAAAGCTTGGACCGAGCAGCGCCTGCGGGTAAAAAAAGCACTGAGTAAGAGATGGTCGATTATCGACACGCAAAGTAGATCGCAGATCAAAGTAGAAGAAGAACTATGAAGTCTGATATTCATCCCAAGTACCAAGACACCACGGTTACCTGTGGTTGTGGCAATACGTTCATGACGCGCAGTACTCGTCCGGAGTTGAAACTGGATATATGTGGTGCTTGCCACCCGTTTTACACGGGTAAACTGAAATTCGTGGATACTGCTGGCCGCATTGAGAAATTCCAGACCAAGTTTGCCGCGGGTAGCTACGCCAGCTTGAAGCCCAAGAAGGCCAAGAAGAAATAGCGTTCTCGGTCGTGGACTGACAATCAGTAGCCCGGCGTGGTGCAACCACGGCGGGCTCTATTCGTTTTAACGCTACCAACTTCGACGAAACCAATCATGAATGTTCGCGAGGAACTTGAGTCGAAACTCAAACGCTTCGAATCGCTTGAGCAAGCCATGTCGGACCCGGCGGTGCTTTCCGATTCGAGCAAGATGGCCGCCCATGCTCGTGAACACGGCGGCCTGGCCAGATTGGCCAACAAATTTCGTAACTTCAAAAAGCTGAGCAGCGATATTAACGGCCTGCAGGAGATGGCCGAAAGCGACGATTCCGAAGAGAGGGCCATGGCTGAAGCCGAATTGGTCGACCTGCGAGAGCAGCGAGAGCAGTTATGGGACGACTTGTTGGAGATGACGATTGGTGGAGAAGACGCTAATCGAACGCGCTGCGTGATGGAGATACGGGCAGGTACCGGCGGCGAGGAAGCCGCCTTGTTCGCGCGTGACTTGTATGAGATGTATACCAAGAATGCCGAAATCAAAGGCTGGCGGATGGAGGTCATGGACATGAGCCCCAGCGAACGCGGCGGTTTTAAAGAAATTGTCATCGGTCTCGAGGGAGAGGGTGTCTTCCGCGAATTGCAATTTGAAAGTGGTGGTCATCGCGTGCAGCGCGTTCCGGAAACCGAAACCCAGGGCCGGGTGCACACTTCCGCGGCAACCGTGGCGGTCATGGCGGAGCCCGAGGACGTCGAGGTTGACCTCAAGAAAGACGACTACCGCATCGACAAGTTTTGTGCCAGTGGCCCGGGTGGACAGCACGTCAACAAGACCGAGTCGGCCATTCGCCTGACCCACTATGAAACCGGCATCGTGGTGCAGTGCCAGGATGAAAAAAGCCAACTCAAGAACTTGGCCAAGGCCCTCCGCGTGCTCAAGAGCCGCATCTACGATTTTCATCGCCAGGCAGAAGATCAAAAGCGGGCCGATGCCCGCAAGAGTTTGATTGGCTCGGGAGATCGCAGCCAGCGGATTCGCACCTATAACTTTCCGCAGAACCGGATTACCGATCATCGCATCAATCTGACGCTGTATAAACTGGACCAAGTGATGAATGGTGATTTATCGCCGGTCACCACAGCCCTGCTGGAATATGAACGCGATCAGCTGAGAGGTGAAACGGAGGTGGCTGGATGAGCGCCACAGATACATGGACGGTAGGCAGGTTGCTCACCTGGACAACAGAGTTTCTAACCAAGCATGGCTCACCGTCGGCACGACTGGATGCCGAGATTTTGCTAGCCCATGCGCGGCACTGCAAGCGCATCGAGCTTTACACCAGCTATGACGACGAACCGGACGAACACGTGCGTGGTGCCTTTCGCGATGCGGTCAAACGCCGGGCGGAGGGTACTCCGGTAGCCTACCTGGTTGGCTATAAGGAGTTCTATGCTGCCCCCTTCGAAGTGACTCCGGATGTACTCATTCCACGCCCCGAAACAGAGCACTTGGTCGTCGAGGCCTTGGATCGCGGTAAACTCATCAGTGCTCGGCCGCTGCGCGTGGCGGATGTGGGAACCGGCTCGGGTGTGATTGCCATTACACTGGCCAAGCATCTTGCGGATTGCCAGGTCACTGCCATCGATTGCTCGTCTGCAGCTCTGGCCGTCGCCCGCCGCAACGCTGAGAAGCATGGAATTGCAGCGGAACAAATCACATGGATCGAGGGAGATTTGCTGGCAGACTGCGACCCGGAGTGCTCCTTTGAGATGATCGTCAGCAATCCACCCTATGTTTCCGAAGCCGAGTATGAACAACTCGACAAGACGGTCCGTGATTACGAACCCAAGCAAGCGTTGGTCGCTGGCCCGACAGGGATGGAGATCATTAGTCGCTTGATCGCGCAAGCCCAGCAGCGATTGAACAGCGGTGGCTATTTCATCTTCGAATTCTCGCCGATGTTGGCTGACCACCTCCAGCAGCAACTCGGAGATGGCTGGGAAGCACCTCAAGTGACAAACGACTTGGCCGGTCATGCCCGCGTTGTGACCATTCGTAAACAGTAACACTCGGCCTCTGACAAGATTTCTGAAAGCCACCCACATGATGCAAATGGAAAAGCTGGTTTCGCTGTGCAAGCGCCGCGGCTACATGTTTCAGTCCAGTGAAATTTATGGTGGACTGAACGGTTTCTGGGATTACGGTCCCCTGGGCGTGGAGCTCAAACGAAACGTCAAAGAGGCTTGGTGGCGCGATATGGTCAGTGGCCACGATGAATTATCCGTCGCACCGGGTGCTCCCAGCGAATACGAAATGGCTGGGCTGGATTGCACGATCATCATGCATCCACAGGTATGGAAGTGTTCGGGGCACTATGACCTGTTCCACGACTTCATGGTGGACTGCAAGCAAACTCGCAAGCGCTACCGGCACGACCAGGTCCGCGGACGCTGGGCGATGGCCAAGGGACAAAAGGTGTTCGTCACCACGATGGCCGAAGCCGCCGAGGAGGAGGAAGAAGCAACACGCCGGGCCATGAAGTTCTTCAAGCTGCGGGCCAAGGACAGCAGCCAAATTAGCTGGGATGGCGGCTTTCAATGCCTGACCGAAATCGACGATTTCTCGCAGGTCCTGGCGCCCGATGCCAGTGAACTGAACACATTAACCGAACCTCGCGAGTTCAATTTGATGTTCAAGACCTTCGTGGGCGCTCTCAGTGGCGACGAGGGGACCGCTTTTCTCAGACCCGAAACGGCCCAAGGGATTTTCGTCAACTTCAAGAACGTGTTCGATAGCTCTCGCGTCAAGATTCCATTTGGAATTGCCCAGATTGGAAAGAGCTTTCGCAACGAGATCACTCCCCGTAATTTTACATTTCGCTCGCGCGAATTCGAGCAGATGGAAATTGAATTCTTCTGCCACCCGAACAGCTCACAAGATTGGTATCGTTACTGGCGCGATCGTCGAATGAAGTGGTATACCGATCTAGGATTGGCCAGTGAAAGATTGTTACTGCGAGAACACCATGTCGATGAACTGAGCCATTACTCGACCGGTACGGCAGATATCGAATATGCCTTTCCATTCCTGCCTGAGGGCGAGTTTGGCGAACTCGAGGGCATTGCTCATCGTGGTGATTTTGACTTGCGGAGCCATATGGAAGGTAAGCTTGATGAGAATTCAAACCCTCTGCAGGTACAGCTCGGCGCGGACGGAAAACCCAAGTACCGCGGCAGCGGCAAAGATCTCACCTATCGCGATGAACTGACGAACGAGCGTTTTACGCCACATGTGATTGAGCCCTCTTCCGGTGCGGACCGCGCGACTCTCGCTTTTCTGTGCGAAGCCTACACAGAAGACGAAGCCCCCGATGAGAATGGCAACCTGCAAACGCGAACGGTACTCAAACTGCATCCGCGGTTGGCGCCCATCAAAGCTGCCGTGTTTCCTCTGGTGAAGAAAGACGGCATGCCCGAAGTTGCCAAGGAACTTTACAGAGACCTCAAGCGGAAGTTCAATGTCTTCTATGACGAAAAAGGAGCCGTCGGCCGTCGCTATCGTCGCCAAGATGAGGCCGGCACCCCCTATTGCATTACTGTCGATGGCGATTCGCTCGTCGAGCAGACCGTTACCATTCGCGATCGTGATTCCCTCGAGCAAATCCGCGTCAAGATCGATGATGTCGTGGCCGAGATCGAATCGCGTATTGCAACCGGCAGCTAGTGCTCTGTGCGCGCTGAACTACGATCCATCCCCGAAATGCGCTCGCTGGCGATAAGCCAACTCGAGCTCAACCTGCGCGGCCATGCTTGGCGGCTGATGCCTGCGGTGCTGGAATTACCACTGTTGCACGACGGCTGGCCGTATCTGATTTGCCTCAACTCTGTGGAACTCTCCCAAGTGCGGGATTTCCGCTGGAGCCCTGTCTACGCCGAGACAGACGTGTATAGTGCGCTCCAGGCGGATCCGCTGGAAAGCGGCTGTACTTGCGTCGATTATCTGGCCAATTGTCTCTATGCCAGTCTGCGCTACCGCGATACGGTGCTATTGCCTCATCCTCTTGCCAACGCCCACGATGCCTTTCTTGCCAACGCGCACGCCGCATGGTGTCGCCTGGGAGAGCAGATCCTGCTGCGATGTGTCTATCAACCCGATCAGCCGCACTGGTCGAGCGATTTTAAAGATGCGCTAGGGCACATCTCGGTAGCTAGTAGTGTAGAGATCGGCTTTTCTACCGCTCAGCCACCGCCTGCCAGCTTGGAATGGAGCGTCGACGATTTCCATCACGCCACACAGCTGGCGACCAACCTTTTTACCTCGGCCTTTGACGGTGAAGCATTCCTGCTGTGGACGCTTGAGGCGTTGTAAATCCGTGGCGTAAGCTTCAGCCTGCGGTTCGGCAACCGCAAGCTGACATGATGCAACGGCAAGCTGGAAGCTTATGTATCCGCAACCGCAAGCTGGAAGCTTACACCACTTTCAATCTTACGGTGCGGGTGTCGTGGTCAGCCAAAAGCTATCTATCAGTAGCTGACTGCGCAGGCTATAGGTCGCATGCCACTCCTCAGGTTCGTCCGTTGCGGCCGCAGCGGTGACGGCCACAATCCGCATACGGCCATGGCCTGCCGCCGTCGATGGATCGGCCTGGATCGTGAGTTTGACGCTCTTGGCGGTCTCGCCTTTGCCAGCCGAGGTAACGCTTTGACAACTCAAGCCACTCGGTAGATCGACGGCAGAAATTTTGAGTTCGTCCTCGAAACCATCGGTGCGCTGAATGGTCAGGGGGACTTCGATGCTGGAACCCGGCACAACACTAAAGCGATCGGAAGCGACTTGCAACGCGACGCTGGGTTGCACTTCAAACACGGCAATGGAATAGGCATGCCGCGGGCTGGCCGAGGCAGCCAGATCGCTGATTTGCAGTTCGGTTTGCATATCGGATTTGGGAGTGAAATCGAGAGTGGCGTCATAATCATTGCGTTGCGCGTCATCATTGCGGGCCAGCTCTCGCCCGTCCTGGGCATCGACCAACCTCAGCACGGAATCCAGGGGGAATCCGAATTGTCGAGAGTGGACTTGGGCGCGGTACTTCTTGCCCGCCGTCAATTGCACTCGGTAGGTATCGACCTCACCGGCCTGAGCGATGTGCCCGGACAGCAGCAGGGGTGTGGGAGCAAGTGCCTCGGATGTTGCGGGTTCCATTACGGATGTCCAAGTCACACCAGCTGGTCGGTGGAGGGGAGGAAGCCACTGCCAGCTCGATGCTCCCGGGCTATAGAGGGTGACGGGAGAGACTTCGCTTGCTGCCGCGCGAACGAGTGGTTGATCGAGTAATCCCCAACCAAAGGGTTGAGCAGGCCGAGTGTGATCGACATCGAAGAGAGGCAAGTAATGATCGATGCAGGGCGTTTTGACAAGTTGCAGGGCATAAATGAACTCCGGGCCCCCCGCCAAGCCAATCGTGCCGGTAGGTGTTTCGGGAAAGGCGAAAAGGCGGAGCACGATTTGCCCTGTTTCTTTGGCTTCATACACCAATTGGGGATCCAAGCCCAGTTCGTCGTCAGACTGTGCCAGCACGTTACCGGCGATGTCGGTAATTTGTAGAACGGCATCCATGCTGGAATTCAGAATCTGATTAGCGATAACTCTTGCGTGGAGCGATTCGCCCTGCTGGAGATCCACCCGGAAAGCGTCGACATCTTCATTCTTTTCCAGGCGGCCAGCAAGCGTCCCAGGTAGGGCAATCACTGCGGATTGGTGGATTGCAGCATTGGGTTCCTGTTCCAGAATCACAGGCATCGTTTCGATGATCAGAGGGCAAAGCTGGGAAGCTCCCTGAGCGTCGCTCATCCGCAGCCAGGCGACGCCCGGGGCACAGTTTTCAGCAACAGTGGCGATCAGCTTGCCCGATTCGGACTCACACGCGATGTGCACATCGGGACGATCGCAATAGACGTCCACAGGCCAAGTGGGAAACTTTCCTTCGGCTGCAATAGGGTTCTGCCCAGTCGTCACTGCTGGAGGAAAAAGGCGATCGAGCTTCGGAGGTTCGGCGGCATGGGCTCGTATGCAAAAAGTACCGAACAGGAATGCCAAGCTCAAGTGGCAATAGTGATGCATGGAATCTCACATTAGTTCACGAATGGTTTCACCATTGCTCACCAGATGGGCTGGGCGGCCTTGGGGTGTATATAGCATCTGATTGGGGTCGATGCCCAGCTTCGCATAAATGGTGGACACAAAATGTTCGGGGGACAAGATGCGTTCGGTGGCCGCGTATCCCTGCCGATCGGTGGCACCGACTACCTGGCCACCTGGCGTTCCACCACCGGCGAACATGACGCTCATGGCATTGGACCAATGATCGCGGCCGCCGCGCTCGTTTACCTTGGGAGTTCTTCCGAATTCTCCCAGAGCTACTACCAGCGTCCGTTCCAGCATACCCCGTGATCGCAGATCTTCGATCAAGGCTGCTATCGAGGCCTCAAAGGGCGGTACCTTCTTTTCGAAGGCATCGAAGATGTTTTCATGATGATCCCAGCCGCCATCATACAGCGTCACAAAGGGTACTCCCGCAGTGACCAATCGCCGTGCCAGCAGTGCGCGCTGGCCAAAGGGAGTCCGGCCATAGGCATCTCGAACCTGGTCTGGTTCGGCATGGATATCGAATGCGGCCTGAGCCTGTGGGCTGGCAATCAATTCCAGTCCTTGTTGATAGAATTCGTCCATTGCCAATACCGGATCGCCGGCCGATTCATCGGCGATGCGGAGCATGGTATCGATGTGCTGTTTGATCTGTTGCCGCGATTGAAAACGTTCATCGGTCAAGGCGGTGGGAATCGTGACATCCCGCACCCGAAAGTTTGAACTGGTCGGACTGTCCGGAACAACGAAGGGAGCATAGCGCGCGCACCCAGGAAATTGGGACCGCCCGAACGCGACATACTAGGGATGGAAAAATAAGGCGGTATCCCATAGGGTGCGCCATTGCACTTGGCAACCACGCTGCCGAGGCTGGGGTGAAAGCTGACAAAGGCACCACAGCCGACAGGGATCCGCGGTGGGGCACCGGTCATCATGTAATGATTTCCGGCACCGTGATTGCCCTGGTCATGACGGATCGAACGCACGATGGCCAACTCCTGGCTGATGCCCGCTAGCCGTGTGAGCAATTGTGAGAACTGCATGCCTGGGGTGCGGGTTGGAATCGCCTTGAAATTCCCACGGATCTCGACGGGCGCTTCAGGCTTGGGATCAAACGTTTCGTAGTGGCTTGGTCCACCGTCCATCCAAATCAAAATGCAGGCATCGGCCTGGCGTGGTAAGCTCCCCACCCGTTCCGACGCTCGAGCCCGCAAGGCACCCGTCAGACCGCCGCCCAGCAGCCCGCCCAGTCCCAATCGCAGGCAATCTCGGCGGGGAATTCCTTGGCAATTCGTTTTGAGGACTGTGGGTTTTCCAAGCTTCATCGTGGCGTTCCTCGAATCGAAAGCAGGTGCAATAGATGAGGGCAAATTTTCAGCTGTCTGAAAGACTCTAGTTCTGGATGACCGACTCAGGGGCATTGAGCATGGCCCACATCAGGTCTTCAATGGCTTGTCGTCGATGCTGTTTGACCAGCTGCGGATCCGAATTGCCCGCCTCGGTAAGCGATGCGGGTGGCTCCAACAAGCTTTGGGCATATTCCAATTCACTGGGTTGGGGGTAGCGTGTAAAGACGGCCAGATACAATTCACGAACGATTTCTGCCGCGGCTTTGATCGCTAGCGGCCAGCCTGGCGGCGCGACCCTGGTCGCTGCGAATACGGCGATCTAGTTCATTGGAATTCATCAAGTGCAGGGCTTGCGTGACCGTCGAGTCCGAGGTTCGCTCGCAAGGGGGATCTTGGTTTTCGTTTGGGCGACCAAAGGTATCCAAGAATAGAGAGTTGATACGGTGTGTCCAAACCTGGTTGGCACGCGAACCAGGAGGCATGCCACGCATTTCGTGTTCGGTTTCGCTAATGTCCGCAATCGCATCGGCCAAGACCTCTGCCCGAAAGCGATGTCGATAGTGCCGCGAATAGTTCAGCCGGTCGGCCGCGTTGGTTTCGTTCGGCAGCGAACTATAGGCATAGGCATTGGACATGGCGATCAGTTTGAGCAGAGCCTTGTTGTCATAATTCGATTCTTGAAAATATCGCACCAAGGCAGCCAGCAGTTCCGGATTACTGGCCGGATTGGTCGAGCGCAAATCATCCACGGGCTCGACAAAGCCGCGTCCCATGAGGGCAGTCCACAAACGGTTGACCTGAACAGCCGCAAAGTATGAGTTGTCCCGCGAGGTCAACCATTCAGCTAACTGCTCGCGGAGCGCGTTCTGTCTTGTTGGGACCCACTTTCGCCTGCGCCGGTTCGAGGCAGCAATCTCGCCGAACAAAGGTTGGGCGGACATGATTTGACCGCTGAGCGGATGCCGTACCTCGCCTTTGCTTGCATTGAACACCGTTTCTTCACCTCCAGAAATAGGCGGCGAAAGTCCGGTGCCTTTGAAGTCGACTTGGGCAAAGAAGGCGGAGAACTGATAAAAGTCCTCCTGACTCCAGTTTTCAAAGGGATGATGGTGACACTTGGCACATTCGAGCCTAATGCCCAGGAACAACTGGCTGACCAGCGTAGCCATTTCATCCGGTGACCGCCGGTCGCGATACAGGCTGACCGCGCCATTTCGCCAGGTACTACCCTGGGCGGTAATCAACTCACGTACAAACTGGTCATAGGGCACGTTGTCGCGAAACTGTTGGCGAATCCATTGGTCGTAGTTCAGGACGGCCTTGATGCCCACTCGATAGGGATTGGGCCGTCAGCAGGTCGGCCCATTGATTTGCCCAGTGGTCGGCGTACTCGGGGCGCTGCAGCAGTTCATCGATCAGCGCTTCGCGTTTGGTTGGCGATTGTGTATCCAGGAAAGCACTGCGCCTGGTCGCACTGAGGGCAGGCGGCCGATTAGGTCCGAGCTGACGCGTCGTAGAAAGGTAGCGTCGTCGACAGGCTGAGAAGGGTAACTGCCGGTGATTTGCATCTTCTTCAGAATCAAGTCATCAATGAAATTTGCCCGCGGCAGTGATGCGTAAACTTGCTCATTTCTCGTTGTCCTGGCTGAATGGAATGATTGCCTCAGCCACCTGGATATGATTCATGTAGCGCACCATGATGGCCGTTTCGCCTGGCAATTCTCCAGCGCTGATCAAGCCCTCAGGCGAAACGGAAACGATCGCCGCGTCGTTCGAAAGATAGCTGGCCAGGTGGGTTACATCGCGGCTGGACTGGTCGCTGTAGTGGGCTGTCACTTGCAGTGGCTGTGATTCGCCGGCAGCGAGTCGAAAGGCCTGCTCGCGCAACTCGACGGATACCAGGCTTGCTTCGTCGGAACAAGCTCGCGGGGCCCCCTGCTGCAGCCAGGCTGACAAGGTCTCATAAGCTTGCGAATCTCGATCAAATCGCTTGCCCCCACCATGCGGTAATTCAGCTGTCGCCTTCTTCAACAGCAGGCTGGCTTGCGGTGAGCCTGGGAAGACACGACGGCCGCGGGCATGGCTTACAATCGCTTCAAAATCAAAATCGGGATCAAAAGCCAGCAAGGAAAGCTGGAATCCATTTTGCCCGCGTTGCTTGCCATGGCAGGCTCCTGCATTGCAGCCTGCGGCCGTTAGCACGGGTTGAACATCCAGCTCAAAACTGATTGGAGGCGGCAGACCGGCGGGCTCTGGCGGTGCCTCAGCTGTCGCGCAATGTGGGCGCAGCCAAGCCATGGATAATAGCAGCAGAGAGGTAGCTAGTCGCGGATTGTCATAGCACCACCAAGGCGGGAAGGGGTGGCAGGCGGGGAGTCGGTCGTCCATCAGCTCCGTCTTGATGATCGCCCGAAACAAGCTTGTTTTGGATCGGTTAGCATGGTTCGATAAATAACTGTCGCATCTTCATTGTAGCCATCACGCTCCGCCGTGATGATTGCCGAAAAATGTAGCCATCACGCTCCGCCGTGATGATTGCCGAAAAATGTAGCCATCACGCTCCGCCGTGATGATTGCCGAAAAATTGGACAGTAATTTATCCAACCATGCTTCCTGCCTAGTATAACCGCTTTTCGAAGCAGGGGAGAGTCCTGCGTGGCTGCGGGTTCGAAATGAGGTTTTCCTGCGATTGGCCGGTGGTGGGCTGCGCGACCACCGGCTAATGGCTATGGCTGCCTTGGGAATCCACAAACGCCCTGCAGCCCTATTTGCGAGTGCTGGTGGTTTGCTTGACTTGAGAACGCATGGCCGACATTTGCTTGCGTATTTGCTGACTCAAGGACAACTCTTCGTAGTCAAAGTAGGCACCCAGCAGGTTTTCGGCGGCCTGGCGTTGATCGGGTGCCAATTCGGCCAGAAGTTTGGCGCGGGCGTCGCTGCGGATCTTGGCGACGGCTACTCGCGTTTCGGCCTCGATCACTTTGGCCCGATCTGTCAGGTGCTGTTTCTGGTCCTCGTGGACGTCAATTTCCGTACCCAGTCGGCCGCTGACCAAGGCCTCGCCCAATCCCGTTTGGGCAACTTCGATTTGATAGGCCAACTGTCGGATGCGTTCCAGTTGGGCGGGTAGCAAGATCTCTTCAATGGCCAGTTCGGCTTGCTTGCGCGACTCGCTTTGGATCTCTTTCATAGCAGCGCCGTCAATGCGAATCGCTCCGCCAGCCGACTTTTGTTCGGCCATCGTCGCTTTGATGTAATCGCTGGTTCGTTTGCTCGCTTCCTGCATAATCTTCTGGGCTCCCGCGTACTGTTGCTCGGCGAGCTGTAACTCTTGCCGCACAGATTCGTTGGAAAGCAAGCTGAAGAGCTGCGAGCCGCTATTGGGATCGATGCCACCCAAGGGCGAACCAAAGGCCATTCCACCACCCATGGGTGAAAAGGTGCTGATTGCACTCTCGGCCAGCTTCTGTCGGCCTTCGTCGGAAAGCCCTCCCTCAGGACCGCCTATGCTCAAGACCTGGACCGCACCAGAGAATTGAACCTCCTCCTGGCCATTAGCCCCATGGGCCGACACCAGAATCATCAGCAGGGTGAACGCAGTCGCCAGGGATCTCATGCTTGGTCTCCGCAAGTTAGGGCGAGAATATGCAATCGAAGTACAATAGCACTGGCCGATTATAGCCAGCCGAGTTATGTTGCCGATAGGCCAAGGTTGTTGTTCGGGAACAACGCTAGGCTGGCTGTCCGTGCCCAGATTGCGTTACCTGGGAGCCGTGCAAAGGACCGACGTCCAGCCAGTTTCCAGCGAGACTTAGTCGGGTTTTGGGGCACACCTTTGATTTTGAAATACCGGACAGGTTGACATGGATCGCTATCGAGCCCTCTTAAAAGAAACGTGGTGGTTATGGATCGTGCTCACGGTCTTTGGGCTCGCGATGTCATTGCTCATCAGCAACGTGTTCTTGCTGACGTTGCCCATTAGCCTGATCACATTCTTATGGTTTGGATTTGTTCGCTTCGATGGTAACGGCGATTTCAAAGGAAGTTGAACTTGGCTCGCCACCAGCCATGCTGACCCATGCTTGCCACAGCTTGCAGCCACCTGCCCGCACGTTCTTAGCTTAGAAGGCGTTTCAAAAAGGGGTCTGACCCTTTCCAGCCGGTTGAATGTGGCGTGTTTGAGGCGGCTTCCAAAGGGTCAGACCCCTTTTTGAAACAGTCTCTTAGCTTAGGGCGCGGCGGGTACACCAGCCTGCACAATCTTGTGGAGTTGATCGATTGCAGGAGTGTCCAATCGTTGCCTGCTGCCGTCGGGCCAGACAATGGTCAGCTCATCAACCTGTGATTGTTCGCCCAAACCAAAAGTGAGTGTCGTCTCGCATTGGCTTAGGTAGCTGCGTGTGGGAGTGACATAACGGCGTTGGGTTAGCTGGCCCGTTTTAAGCGTGACCACGGCTCCGTAGGCATTGCGATTGATTGCTGGACTGCCCTCGAGTTGTATGCGTAGCCAGTGATGGCCCAGTTGCTGGTCATTGCGCAGGATGCGCGGTTGCCCGCCATTCTCGACCAAGACTACATCGATATCCCCGTCTTGGTCCAAATCGCCATAGGCGGCTCCGCGTCCGACCATCGGCTTGATTGCGTCGGCCCCCACTTGTTTCTCGCCTAGGGCAACCAGCTCTGTATCGCCGGCTGGGCCGGCATTCCAGAAGTACTGCGGTGGCTGGCGGTACTCCTGCGTCGACTGCACCTTGGATATTTCGGCCTCCAAATGACCATTGGAACAGACGATGTCCTGCCGCGAATCCAGATCCAAGTCGGCGAAGAACATGCCAAAGGTTAGGTTCAGGCGACTGACCGGACCGATGCCAGTTGGCAAGGCGGCGTCGATAAACTGCGAATCCAATCCTCGCGACAGAAACAGGGAAGAGGGTTCATTGGCAAAGTTACCCACGGCGATTGCCAGGCTGTCGTCGTTTCTTAGGTTGCCACAGTCCATACCCATCGCGCCGGTGGCATTGCCGCTGCGATCGAAGGCTACGCCAGCCACAATTGCAGATTCGATGAATTCACGTCCTTCGTAATTGACGAACAAGAAATTCTGTACGGTATCGTTGGCAACCATTAGGTCGGTCCAACCATCGCGGTTGATGTCTAAAGGAATGACACACAGGCCCTTGCCGACGGGCACGTTGATATTGGGATTGATGACTTGGATCCCCATCTCCTGCGATACGTCTCGAAAAATGCCAGCGCCTTGGTTGTGAAACAATCGCGAATTCGTTCCGGAGAACGAAGTGGGCTGTCCATAGGCGCGACCGATACCTGTCAGTGAAAATCCGAGGGACAGGTCCAAGGGTCGCGACCAAGTCACGTAATCGCAAACAAACAGGTCCAGCAGACCATCGTTGTCATAATCAAACCAGGTTGCGCCCGTACTCCATCCATTGGCATCGCCGCCCACGCCTGAGTCTTGCGTTACATCTTCGTATCGACCTTGGTTGTTACGTAATAGCAGGTTGTGTCCGACAGCGCTGATGAACAGGTCGTCCCAGCCGTCGTTGTCGTAATCCCCCACCGCAGGTGCCATCCCGTAGAGTTCTCTATCCAAGCCAGCAGCGGCGGTGACATCTTGGAATCGAGCATCTCCCTGATTTTGATAAAGGCACAGGGAGCGTGGATGGTTAACGCGTTCGGTGGACCAATCCCAACTCTTGCCGCCCACAAATAGCAAGTCTACATCGCCATCGCGGTCGTAGTCGAATACAGCCACTCCCCCACCCATCGTTTCGGGCAAGAGTTTCTCGCCGGTCATGCCGTTGGTGTGCGACCATTCGATACCAGCTGCTTGGGTAATTTCCGTAAATGGGATGTGTGGTAGTTCCTGCTGGGTGATGCGCCGCTCTTCAGGCAGAACGATGACCGTAGCCTTTTCCGGCAGTGCTTCGACAGGCCAGTAGGTGCGGACCAGTAGGACCGCACCAAAGGTCAGGGCGATACTCAGTCCGCCGAGCAGGGAATACTTTAACGCGCGGCCGATGACTTCATCATTCTGGTCGTCATCGTCGCCCACGCGTTTGGTAGAGTCGTGTTTTGCCATGAGTCCTTCCGGTACTACGGTGTGTGCTTTGGTCTTACTTGACTTGCGAAGTCAGCGATTGAGGAGCTCCCTCGCGGTGCAACGAATAGATCACCAATGGTTCGGCGGCGTGATCCGCCGCTGGATACTTGCGCCGCGCCTTGGGGATCGCTACGTCGACCGCATTGTCATCCATCTTGTATTTCAATTGCAGCGCGCTGTGTTTGGCACTCAATTCTTCATTCCCCAAGCGTTTGTAGATTGCCGCCAGATTGGCGTGGGCGCTAACATCCTCTTGATCCACGTCGAGCACCTTTAAAAACTCTTGCTCGGCGCGCTGCAATAGGCCGCGACTGCGCTCGGGCTGTTGCCGTGACTCGGCAACCTCCGCCTGATCCACCAGCGTTGCGGCCAGCGCATTGCGAATGCGATAGTCGTAGCTGAAATCAAAATTGCGTTCCCGCCGCTCGGCCGTGTCATCCTCCAGCACGCTCCGAAAGCTGGCTTCGGCCTGTTCCAGGAAGCCCTGCTGGCGACTGACCTCACCGCTCAGCCAGGCCAGAGTCCAAGCTGGTGGAGGAGGTTCCATGGCTGCAGCCCGGGCTAAGGATTCGGTAGCGCCATTCAAGTCGCCTTCGGCAAACTGGACGCGGCCAAGATTTAGGGGCCCATCATAACGTCCCAGTTTTTCCACTTGACTAAAGGCCTCCGCCGCCTGACGTAGTTGCGATTTGCCAGCCAGTAGCATGCCGATTCCATAGTCATTCCAGCGCTGCCACAGTTCGGGTGTCTTGCGCTCAGGTCGTTGAGCTGTAACCAACTGACCATCTACCGTACGAATATCGAATACCACGCGATCTTCAGCCATGACAGTCACCGGCAAGGTATTCTCCGCCGCGCCCTGCTCTCGAAACGGATGATCACCCGGCAGGGCAGAGCGATTCATAAAATCCAAATAGCCTTTATCGAACTTGCGGTAATTCAATCGCAAACTCACCTCAACCGGTTGACTAAGATCGCTGGGCAATGACAGGGCATAGTGCACGGTCTGTCCAGCGCCGGGCGGGATTTGATGATTGTAGAGCGGTACGAATATGTCCTCTGCATTGCGTTCGGCCACGCGATTACCATGGCGATCGAGCATAAACACATTGACAAAATGGGCCCATGGGTCAACCTGGCCGTCATCTGCCATCCCTCCGTTGGTGCCGATCAGTCGATCGCCGCTGCGGACCGTCATTTCCAGCCACAATTCGTTGGAGTCTACCGTGCCTTGCGTCAGGTGATGGCCCAGTTTGGTCGTGCGGATCACCGTCTCCAGTAGATAATCCTGGCCAGCCTGCAGCACGGGATAATCCGGTCCGAGAGGGGCGGTGAGTTGGCCATCAATGGTTCCCTGCTCGCGAATTCCAAAGATATCCACGCGCGTCACGTCGATCAGCAGAGCTTTGGCCCGTTCGACCCATTCGTCTTCGCCACGCCACCAGGGCAGGGCGGTGTTGGCCCCGGGTGCGAAGTGGTCGTGCACCGCCAGGCCGCCAATCTTGTCCGAGTACTTGGCCCCGAAGTCGTCCGATGCAATGGGCGGCATGTGACACTCATTGCAATTGGCTTCCGATTGCGGTGGGTAGTAAAAACTCGATGCACCGTGACCGGAGACGCCACTCAATAGATAGGAGTCGTAGTGGTTTTGGCCTCGCAGAAATTCCTTGTAATCCGTCAAAGCCTTAGGCAAGTGGACTTTGTGGCAGGTGCCACAGAACTCTGGCGTCTTGTGCAAGGGTTTGAGAAAAGTCTTTTTGTGAAAGCTCGGTTTGGCTTTGACCAACATCTCATTCACGCGTTGCAGCAACGGACTGTCGCTGAAGGTAAACGGATACTGTTGCGGTTCTTCAATCACATAGTCTGCATTGCCCAGGGTCGTGCGTACTCCTTGCGGGCTGATGTCACCCACGTGCGTAATAGCATGGCATACCGTGCAGGTGATCCCTGCTTGACTGGTGGGATCGTGTACGTCGTCATAATCCGTTTGATCAAAGGCGCCGCTAAAAAAGGGTACGGGATCGTGGCAACCGGCACACCAACGTGAAGCTTGCAGGGTCCCGTCGCGCTCGAGCATCTTCTTTCGTGTGGCTCGAACCGCGTAGAGATAAGCAGGATTGTTGAACGAACTGAAGTGATGCGCACTGTGAAACCAACCCTGATAAACGTCTTGGTGACACTTCATGCAGTACTCGTCATTCTGCAGCGATTGGGCAGGTATGAAGTTGCCCGTGGACGTTCTGGCGAGCGAGGGATCAAAGTACTTGGCTCCCTGCTTGGGACCAGCCTGATTCCATTGCCTCGGATCCTGCGTTTGAAAGGCCACCATCGCACCAACAACCAGAGCGGTCGCCAAGACAATGCGTCGGCCCACATACCATTTGATTCTTGGGCCGACCAGACGATGCAGCCAGTAGAGCCAAATGGCCGCCAGTGGGGCGATGATGTGCGCCCAGTAAACACCGCTGCGTACCACAGGCTGTTTCAATTCAAAGCCAAACTGACGGGTGAGCAGTACGCCGGAAAGCAAAACGATAATGGCGATCGCGAAGAGAGCATACCCGATCTTGACGGCGCGTCGATTACGCCTGTTCCTGGCGGCCAGCATATGCACCACGCCAAAAACAACGACCGGCGCGATGAGCACAAAGCCCAACACCAAGTGGGCCAGGAACATGAATTGATAAAATAGATTTTCGTAGACTTCGCCAGTATAAACCTGCAGCCAAGTAATCACCGCAAGGTAGCAACCATTAGCCATCAGCAGAGAGAACAAAGCCAGGAGGGCGACCAGCAGAATGCGCAGTCGGGGACCGATCACGCGTTTCGGCGTCGCGGGCTTGGCCGTGCCGCGTGTGAGGTGCGGTGAATGAGCTGGCACCTCGGGGGAAGTACTCATGCCTGGTTTCCGAATATGAGAAGTGAAGGATTGCTAAGCAGAAGAGGTGGTGGAAGCAATGACCGTACAGGCCAGCCTCCACGGATCAACTGGGAGATGATGAACCCTAAAAGGGATCGACCTTCCCCAGCCGCATTGCGTCGGACCCTCTCATCCCAAAATCGAATCCGATGTTCGACTTACGGGGTGGGAGGATTCGCTCTAATCTGTGGATGCGACAGTCGTTTCTTTAACGCTGCAAAGAGACTGCCTGGCAGGATAGCGCTATTTCAATTAGTCGTTTGACACGGCGCTAGTGCAGAATTTGCGGTGGACGCAGAAGTCCAGCCAGATTGGGAGAGGGAGGCAAGGCGATGTCTTCCAGCGTTTCCACGCCGCGAGGAACACACCCATGCGTTGGAGCGCAGGCGGCATCCGCATGCCAGCTCTGCCGCTGGGCGTCGATGACCATTGCATCACCTATGCGTTCGCTGGGGACGCGCCCGTGACACTGCGGGCCATTGCAAGGTAAGCCGCCCTCTTCGGGAAGCTGATAGTCAGGAAGCTGATAGTAGGTGAACTGACCATACTCATAAACGCATTGAACCGGACCCACCGTCCACCATGCACCCTGGGCCATCGTCCCCGGCGTTCCACCGACAAGCGTGCTGTTGGTGGCCGCATGAAGTTGACAGCCTGCAGCTCGAACTTCAGCCGTATCCACCGCACAGCAGACGAACCAGGCTATGGTGAGCCATAAACGGCAGTAAATCGAATTGATTTTGAATGAGCGCATTAATGAGCCGGTTCCAGGGGCTGCAAGCAAACACAGTCCATTATTCTATCCCTGCCGCTAGCAAGCGTCAAATAAAGCAAGGCTTGGTAAGCCAGGACTCTTTGGGGAAGGGCTTCCTGTTCGTAGTTCCGCCTTCAGGCGGCTTGAAGCGGCTCCTTTCGTCTGGGTGGCTGGGCACACAACGCAGGGCTAGTCAGCGGCATTGCCGTTCACCGAACCGGAAGACCGCTAAATAGGTGGCTAACGTTGCCTTTTGGGCTTGGCGGGATCGACTTGGCGTGTGCGTGTCAGGGTGACGGCGTTCTTGCGCCAAACTGCCTGGGCTTCCTCAAACTGCTCAGGCGGTGCCGGATAAGCAGACTGAGCTTTGAAGGGCAGGGGCAACGAGCCTTGACCTTGGATGGTGTTCAGATCGGCGTCTTTATCCCATCCGGTTGAGTGCAGGATGAAATCGCGTACCCAACCCTGTGGCAAGGGGCTGTCGGGCATTTCAAATCGCAACGCGATTTCATCACCGGAAACCATGACCACCATCTGATCATCGTCTGCCTGCAAGATCTCCAGTACATCCCCAAATCGCGTAAAGGGACCCTCGAGGCTAGGCCACTCCGCAGCGGAGTTTGCACGTTGGTAATCAAACCAATGTGGTTGCTGGGAGGTGCGTGGCAACAACTCGCTAAAGCCTCGGTAGTGCAGATTTGCAGAGATCAATCGCAGCGGCTGCTGTCGGGCCAGCTGATCGCCGCCATGCCAGGCAACGAAGGCTTCATCCCAATAGATTTGCTGGCTTGAGCCAATCCTCAGGCGATGATCGTCCGATATGAAAACGCCTTTCAAGTTGACGGCGATCGATTTTGTCTTACCACCCGGGAAACCCATGAATGGTTGGGCACAGACCCATTGCCCAGTCTTATCCACGACCCACAGCGATGGCGGTTCCGGAGGAGCACGCTGGCTATTCTGATCAATGCCTATATTCAGCGATGTATCGGTGGGGTACATCCAGCCGGTCAAGAACAACACCAACTCTCTTTCATCCACGGGCAGCTGGCCAAAATCTAATTCCAGGAAATGCGGCTCGCAAAGCCCCTGGCAGATATGCGTCTGAAATGCCTGCACCACCACATCGTCTTTGGCTTGGATCTCGGGTAGCACATGGCGACCGTAGCTGTCGCGGGCGGCGATTGGATCGATGCGCTGTTGGGTAGCAAACAGTTTTGGCTCGGCCAGAGCCGGCGGCCCCACTTTTTCATTGGTAAAAACGCGGACATCGGCCGGGTGATCTACTGCTGTTAATTGCACGTGATCGAAGTAAGCAATTTCCCACAGCTCTTCGGTGATGCGCAGCTCGTAACCGCCGTCGCGCGGTTGCATCAAATCACCTGGCAGCAGTAGGTATTCCCACCGACGATCGGGCAGCACGCTACCGCGGGCAATCTGCAGGCCCAGCGGTGCGTTCCACAATAGATCGGTGAGCATCACGAATCGCTCGCCATCCCAGCCATAGGCGTAGGGGCATGAGCCTCGTGGAACCTGTTTTTCTTCAATCAGGATGCTTGGCTCAGGTTTCTCTAAGTTCTGCGTTAAGCCATTCGGGAAGACAACCCGCAGATTGTCTGGTCTACGCTGGCCCAGGCCGAAGTGCGTCAGCGGATTCCGCACGACACGCCTCAACTGTTGACCATCGGCCCACAATTCAAGCGTCGAGCCGACGCAGTAGTGATTGACGCGTCCCCCGCCATTGTCATCGTTGATACCAACCATCTTGACCAATAGATAATTGCCCTCCACAGGGCCAGCGGGAGCAGCCTGATAAGCGGTCTGGTCGGCCAGCGCCAGACAGTTCTAGCGCGCCATCAGCATTCGCATCGAGTAGCGCAAGTTCGCCACGCTCGTCTCGGCCAAGGCAAGCGGTTGAGCTTGTAGAGCATATGCACGCACCGCGCGGGAGACATGGCTGTCGTCGGTGGGTTGAGCGGAGGCGACCCGAATGCCCTTGTCGCTGGCAACCAGCACCTCTAGCAGGCCGTCGTTGTTCAAGTCCTCCAGGGCCACGGCCCCTCCACCGATGGGTAAGCCAGTCGTGTATTGAGCCGTCAACGTGTTGTCATCCACGCGTCGAGAAAAAATTATTTTGGTTTCTTGGGAACCGGTGGTAATGACATCCCAGGCATGGTTGTTGTCCACATCGGCTATGGCGATGGCTTGTGGATCCGCTGCTGTTTGCCACGCTTGGCCCTCCAACGGTCGGGCTCGAAATTGGCAATGTAGTAGATTCTCAAGCAACACCACCTGCGATTGACCGGGATCGATCAGCACAAAATCCTGATCCGTGTCGCCATCCATATCGCAGGCCACCAAATCGCGGCAGGCGTCAGGCAACTGGCTGGTTTGGCTGATATTCTGAAAGCTACGATTGCCGGCATTCTGCATCAGCAGCAGTTTTCCGGCGCTGACAATGGCCAAATCCAAGTCGCCATCGGATTCAAAATCGGCTGGTACCACGCGCGTCACTTGCAGCAGTTGCTCGAGTCCCGTGGGTTCGTTCAGCACGATCCAAGTGCCGTTCTCGTCGCAGGTGACCACGCGCATTCCCAGGTCGCCCCATACGAGCAACTCTTGCAGTGTGTCATGCCGCCGTGCCTGGTCGATCTGTTCGGGAGTCAGCGCGTCCCGCGTCTCGCCGGACTGCATGAGTTCGGCGACAGTCGAGGGCAGAGTGGGTCGACCGGGCAACTGGACCTCAAACATGTCGATCGGCAAGATGCCCTGGGCCTGCCACTCAAGATCGACCACAAAGCTCGGCTCCGAGCCAATCTTGCCGTCGAGCAAATCGTAGAATGCCAGGCCATTGCCGCTGGCTACGACTGCCTCAAACTCTTGGTCAAAATCGTAGTCGACCCAGGCGACGGCGGTGGCAGGCGCTGCCACTTGAACGGTGTTATAGACAGGCAAATCCGTGCGTCGAATGACATCGGCCTCAGCCAACTGGTCGGCCATGTCGGCAAGAAAATTGGTTTCCAAGATGGCCAGCACATCGGGTTTTGCCAGTTTGCCGTCCGCCTTGAATCCCGACGAACTCACCAGCGTATTCAACCAGGGCGTCAGCCGGCGCGCCTTGGACCAATCTCCCGCAACGATCGCCTGGTCCACCTCCTGCACGAGTTGTTCCGGTTGCAGTCGCTCCACCAGTCGAGCCAGCAACGGCTCATTGAGCATGGGTTGCGCCAAATCGACGGAGGGAGTCAGCAGTTCTCTCAGCCGTGGGTCCTGCGCTTGCATCAACGCCTCGGCTGCGGCCTTGAGGATAAACAGGTTCCTCGGATTCTTGCGGAACGCCTCGACCAGGAACGTTGCCCGTTGTTGCGATAGCTCGGGGTGTTCAACCTCTAATTGCGAAGCCAAGTCATCGAACTTGACGGCAAGTAACAATTCGCCCGGCGTGCGCTGCAATTGCTCGGCCAGCACGTCGGCGGCGCGCTTTCGCAATTCGCTTGCCGTCGCCTCACCCGCCTGTGGCTGCGAGGCGGATGGCGCTTTCAGGGCCTTGAGCTCAAGCAGGGAGGCTTCGACAAAGGCTGCCCGGTAATCGCTGCCCCGCGCCGGCGCCAGGTTCTCAATGATCCTCTCGACCTGCAGGTAGGCCTGATCCAATTCCGAGTTCAGTTGAGCCAATTCCTGGGGACTGCTGCGTCCGCTACCGATTTCGCCGTTGATGACATTGATCCACTTCAGGACGGCGATGGCCTGATTCAGTTTAAAATCTGAGTTCTCGGGTTGTGCAGCAATCAACTGATCCCACAGCCCGATAGCGCGGCTGAAATCGGCTTCCTCTGTCGCAGCTACCGCCTCCACGGCCTGTTGTAAACTCGCACGGGTGATGGGGGGCGCAGCCATCTGGACGCCCACCTTGTCGTTATCCACTTTTCCCGCGTTGCGTAGCAGCAGCCAAGCACCGACGACGGCCAGGAGCATGAGCAGGGACCAGAAAACCGCCGACCGGAATCTGCCCGGCGTCCGCTGTGCTTCCCGACTGGCCATGGATGCTGACTCCTATTCGCTCGCGAGCGAGGTGCAGTGCCTAGTCTTGCGCTAGCTTTCGCAATACCGTGGGCAGGATGCCACCGTTGTAGTAATAGTCCAGCTCGACTGGTGTATCGATACGGACGACGACTTCGAAATCGATGGTGGAACCATCTGCGGCGACGGCGGTGACAGGCAGGCGGCCGCGAGGTTGGAGTTTGGCATTCTCGCTGCCGATGTCAAAGGACTCTTCTCCCGTCAGTCCCAATTGTTGCCAGCTTTGCCCATCGAGAAACTGCAGCGGCAGGATGCCCATACCCACCAGGTTGCTGCGGTGAATGCGTTCGTAACTGGTGGCGATGACTGCCCTAACGCCCAGTAGCAGCGTACCTTTGGCGGCCCAATCGCGACTGCTACCGGTCCCGTATTCGGCGCCGGCCAAGACGATCAGCGGTGTACCCTCGGCCCGATAGTGCATGGCTGCATCGTAAATGGACATTTCCTTACCAGCGGGAATGATACGCGTGTAGCCGCCTTCGATGTTGGGTACTAGTTGATTGCGAATGCGGATATTGGCGAAAGTACCGCGAACCATAACGCGATCATTGCCCCGTCGGGAACCGTAGCTGTTGAATTCGCGTGGGTCGACCCCATGTTCCATCAGGTAGCGGCCGGCCGGACTGTTCTTGGCAATGGAGCCTGCCGGAGAGATGTGATCGGTGGTTACCGAATCGCCAAGCAAGGCGAGGCAACGCGCCCCACGAATCGGCTTGGGTGCAACGATGTCGGCGGTGATGCCTTCCAGGAAGGGCGGACGTTGAATGTAGGTGCTGTCAGCCGCCCAGTCATACAAATCGCCCTGGCTGGTCTCGATAGCATTCCACTTGGCATTGGACGTAAAGGCTGTCGAGTATTGATGCTCAAACATCTCCGGTAGCACGCAGGCTTCGACGGTCGCGTTGATCTCTTCGGCGGTTGGCCAGATATCACGCAGGAACACAGGCTGCCCATGGGTGCCCATGCCAATTGGCTCGTTTTCAAAATCGATATCGACGGTGCCCGCCAATGCGTAGGCCACCACCAGCGGCGGGCTGGCGAGATAGTTGGCGCGGGTCTGCGGGTTGACACGACCTTCGAAATTGCGATTGCCGCTCAACACTGCCGCCGCTACCAAGTCGCCTTCGGTAATTGCAGCGGACACGGCCTCTGGCAATGGTCCGCTATTGCCGATGCAGGTCGTGCAGCCGTAGCCGACCGTGTTGAAACCCAGCTTTTCCAAGGGGGCGGATAGCCCGGCTTTGTCCAAGTAGTCGGTCACCACGCGCGAGCCTGGAGCCAGCGAGGTCTTGACGTAGCTCTTGACTTTCAGTCCTTGGGCGGCAGCCTTTTGGGCCAGCAAACCGGCACCCACCATGACCGACGGATTGGAGGTGTTGGTGCAACTGGTGATGGCGGCGATCACTACGGAGCCATGTCCGATTTCCGTGTTGCTCGCTCCGTTAACGTGAGCCTTCCGCTCCAGCTCGACGGCCGACAAGCCAAATCCTCGCTCGGCTACCGGCGCACGCAGGGCCGCCTGAAAGGCAGGCTTCATGTGGCTCAACGCCACGCGATCCTGGGGACGCTTGGGTCCCGCCAAGGCCGGAACAATAGTGCCTAGTATCCAAACCAAGCGTTTGGCTGTATTGGCACGGGGCTGAATGGGCGTCGGCAAATAAGCCCTGGGCCTTCATGTAGGCTTCGACCAGGGCTACCTGCTGCGGCGAGCGACCCGTGCGGGCCAAATAACGCAACGTCTCCTGGTCCACGGGGAAGAAGCCCATGGTGGCACCATACTCGGGCGCCATGTTGGCAATCGTGGCCCGATCCGCCAACGACATATTGGCCACTCCCGGTCCATAGAACTCAACAAATTTTCCGACGCAACCCTGTTTGCGCAGGATCTCGGTGACGCACAATACCAGGTCGGTGGCAGTGGCTCCCGGCGGCATTTCACCGCGGATTTCAAAACCGACTACCTCCGGCATCAACATGTACAACGGTTGGCCAAGCATCCCTGCTTCGGCTTCAATACCGCCCACTCCCCATCCCAAAACCCCTAGGCCATTGATCATGGTGGTGTGGCTGTCCGTGCCCACCAGGGTATCGGGCAGGGCCACGGGCCCGCAGTGGTCCTCGCGCACAAAAACGCCTTGAGCCAGATATTCCAAGTTCACTTGGTGGACGATGCCCGTATTGGGAGGAACCACGCGAAAGTTGTCGAATGCCTGTTGGCCCCAACGCAGAAATTCGTAGCGCTCCTTGTTGCGCTCGAACTCGATTTCGACATTCCTGGACAGGGCGTCACTCGATCCAAATACGTCGACTTGAACCGAATGATCGATAACCAAGTCGACCGGAATCAGCGGGTTGATTTTTCGCGGATCACCTCCCAGGCTACGCATGCCGTCGCGCATCGCGGCCAAGTCGACCACACACGGGACTCCCGTAAAATCCTGCAGGACCACTCTCGCAGGCATAAAGGGGATCTCGACCTCTGCCGGCTTGGCTGCCTGCCAGTTTGCCAGATTCCTGACATCGTCTTCGCTGACAATGTAGCCATCGCAATTGCGCAGCACAGCCTCGAGCAGGATACGAATCGAATAGGGTAGGTGGGCGATATTGGGAAAACCGCTAGCCTGCAGCTTGGGTAGGCTGTAGAAGCCCAATTTACCCGCAGGTGTCTCCAAGGTATCGCGTGCGTTGAAGGGATCTTGCTTCGTCGCTGTTTGTGCCATGAAAGCTATCTCAACTCGGTTTTGCGCTAAGATTTGGGCCTTCGCCAGTCCATGCGCTTGTGGCGCTTGAGGACCATTCAGGCCTGGGAGGGAAATCGGCATTGTAGCTCAATTGCAGGAAATTGTCTTTGGGGAAGGCATTTGGCAGGGAACCTAAGGGTACTATCCGCACCTGGCTAACGGGCCCTCGGATTTCAAAGTAGGTAAATCGGGCTGGGTCTGGCGCTTTATCTGAAAGTCCTACATATTCCGAGCATATCGGTTCGATCAAATGCATTAGCATCAGCCTAGAAGTTTGACTTTCTTAGCATTTGGCTTGGGAAGTACGGAAGGGGGTTGCCAAGACTTGTGCCTGTCCAATGCAACGGAGCTCAGACCCGATGAATCTGAAACGAAAAACGCTAGCGGCAGCTATGTTGGCCGCCCTTGCTGCTGCCGGCCACGCTGCAGCGGGCGAGTGCGACAGCTGTGATGGTAAGTGCAAAACCTGCAAGCCTGCCAAGGCGTGCAATGACCGAGGTTTACTGGACATGTTTGACAAGGCAGCCGGGCATTTTCAAGCCTCGCTCAAGGCAAGGCTGCATGCAAGAAAGGACAGTCACGTCTTCCGCATGCGATACACCAGGCTGCAGCTGTTCCACAGGTGGCAGTAGCACAGTTCGGGGACGAAGTCGAATTCTTTCCCGAGGCCGTGCCGGCACCGATACCTTATAGCAATGAGCCATTCACCGCTCCAACGCCCGATGTCTACGTGGATCCCTTCAAAGACGATACGGCCCGTCGCCTCCGGCAGGTTCCAGTTCGCAGTATCGAATACCATCGGCCGGTCAGCCAGCCGCAACCAAGCTATGATCCGCAGGCCTTCAACAACTACCGGGTGAGATTGAGCGACGAAGGCGGCGCGGCCCACCACGAAACGCAGTCTACCGCAGAATTCTTGACCGGTAAGAGCTCTCGTCGGCAGGCGGCAAGCGGTGCCGTAGCTGCCTCCAAACCTGCAGCAGTGGTAACCGCTTCAACCAGCGTTTCACCCGCCACAATTCGCGACGATCATTCGCGGCCCTTGCCCACTGGCAGCACTGCGGCAGGGACGCACTCCAATCCGTTGAGGTCGAACCCCTAGAGACGATAGGGTCATCGTTGAACGCGTTGGCTTTCCAAATTCGGACGGTGGGTAGGTTGAGCCACGCCTGCTAGCCAGCTAAGACACCGAAGTGCGATCTCCCGCCTCCCTTCGGTGTCTTTTTTTATTTTCATCCAGCTCAACTTTGATAGTCTTCGCGAATGGATGGTTTTCGCGATCTGCTGCCGGTGCCGATTTCTATCGTCAGTTGGACTTGGCGTCCTGCTGCCACTGCTCGAGCAACTGCAGGGCTTGCACGGGCGTGGTCGCGCCAACATCCAAGGCTCGTAGTTGTTCCATCACCGGGATGCTCGCCAAATTCGAACAGCGTCAGTTGAATGGGCGCATCGGCTTTGCGTCGCGGTGGCGTTATCTTGGAGTCGCCGCGGTTGTTGAGTGATCCGACTCCAGTTGGGCCAAGATGTCTTTGGCGCGGCTGTTGACTTGCGGCGGAATGCCGGCCAATCTTGCGACGTGTATTCCGTAGCTCTTGTCTGCACCGCCGGGCAACGATGCGATGCAGAAAGACAATGTTATCGTCCCATTCTTTGACGGACACGTTGAAATTGCGGACTCCCGGCAGCGATTTCTCCAACTGCGTCAGTTCATGGTAATGCGTGGCGAACAGCGTCCTGGCTCCAATGGCATCATGAATGTGCTCGACGATGGCCCACGCCAGGCTCGAGCCATCGTAGGTGCTCGTGCCGCGGCCAATCTCGTCAAGAATAACCAGACTGCGATCGGTGGCCGTGTTGAGAATTCGAGCCGTTTCGACCATCTCGACCATGAAGGTACTCTGGCCACGCGAGAGTTCGTCGCTGGCTCCGACTCGGGCGAAAATGCGATCGGCTATTCCAATCTTGGCGCGCTTGGCCGGTACAAAACTGCCCAATTGACCAAGCAAGTGTGATCAAGGCGACCTGCCGAATGAAGGTACTCTTGCCCGCCATGTTGGGACCGGTGATCAGCATGACGGTGCCGTTGGCATTGCCGATCCGACAATCGTTGGGAACGAAGGTACCTTTGGGCATGTTCAGATCCAGCACCGGATGGCGGCCTTCGATGATCTCCAGTTCACCACTGTCGACCATCTCTGGGCACACGTAATCCTGCCGCTTGGCTAGTTCCGCCAGTCCAGCCAGAACGTCTAGCTCTGCCAGGACGCGCGGCGATTTGCTGCAACGCTGGCAGGTTCCGAGCGACCTCGTCGCGCATTTCGCAAAAGATCTCCAGCTCGAGTTGCAGGGCTTGTTCGTCCGCCGACAGGACCTTCGTTTCGTACTGCTTCAGTTCATCCGTGATGTAGCGTTCGGCATTCTTGAGTGTCTGCTTGCGGACGAAATGAGCGGGGACTTTATCCTTGTGCGCATTGGTAACCTCCAGGTAGTAACCAAAGACCTTGGTAAAGCCGACCTTGAGGCTGGTGATCCCCGTCGATTCGATTTGCTGGGCCTGATACTCGGCAATCCACTGCTTGCCGCCAGATGCCAACTGCCGCAGATCGTCCAGCGGCGGAGAATAGCCAGCACGGATAAAGCCTCCGTCGCGGAGATGCAGGGGGCATTCGTCGTCGAGTGCCGCCAGCAATTTATCGCGCAATGGCTCGCACAGTACCAAAGCCGTCGTCCAGTTGCTTTAGCCGCTCGCTCGCACATTCCGCCAAGACGCTGTTTGATGGCTGGCAACTTTGCCAGCGTCGTGCCTGCCTGCCGCAGATCGCGAGGGCTGGCTCTACCCGTTGCGACTCGTCCCAGCAATCGCTGCAGATCGTAGATCTCGCTCAGAGTTATCGCGCAGGTCGCCGCGCAGGCGATTTTCACTCGAGCAGTTCCTGAACGCTTCCATGCCGTTGCCGAATCGCCCGGACGTCGCGTAGCGGAGCCGATAACCAAGTCGCCAACAGCCGGGCGCCCATGGAAGTGCAGGTTTGGTCGATGACCGACAATAGCGAACCCTGGCGATCCCGATCGCGCATGGTATGCGTCAATTCCAAACTCCGCCGTGTGGCCGCGTCGATCTCTAGCGCCTGCCCTTGCCGGTGTGGCAACAACAGGATAAGTGCCCCAGCGAGGTCTTCTGGGTTTCTTGTAAGTAGGCCAATACCGCCCCGGCCGCGCCAATGGCCAATCCATCCTGCTCGGCATCCCAACCCATGCCATCCAGTCCACGCGTGCCAAAATGCTGGCACAGCTGTCGTCGCAGCTTCATCCACGTTGAATTGCCATGTCGGCCGCAGAGTCACCGACCAATCGTAATCCTGATTGGGAGACATCAGTCCGTCGTCCTCGCGCATGAGGACTTCCGATGGTTCGAGTCGAGCAAGTTCATCCAAGACCCGGACGCGAGGGAAAACACCCGCTTCAAAACGACCGGTCGATAACTCGGTCCAGGCCAAACCTACCTGTGCTGCCGACTCGGCTCCAGCGATCTTTCCTGGCGTGGCGGAGAAAACGGCAACCAGTAAATTGGTCGCCAGCGGATCCAGCAGGGCCTCGTCCGTCAACGTGCCGGCGGTCACAATCCGCGTGACCTCGCGGCGCACAATACCCTTGGCTTGTTTGGGATCTTCGACTTGGTCACACACCGCAACGCGATAGCCCTGTCGAATCAACTTGGCCAGGTAGCCCTCCAGCTGATGGAAGGGGAAGCCAGCCATGGGAATCGGATTCTCTCCCTTGTCGCGGCTGGTCAGGGTCAGTCCAAGCACGCCGGCGCAGACCTTGGCGTCGTCGTGGAAAAGCTCGTAGAAGTCCCCCATGCGAAAGAGCAAGATTGCATCGCCGCAGGCAGCCTTTGCCTCCGCGTATTGCTGCATCATCGGCGAAACGTTCATCGGTCGAGCGATTTCCTAAGCGGGAAAATTAGCGTTGGCAGCTAAAACCCAAAGTATCTCGCAAGCGACCTCAGAATCAAGCGGAGGCAGGGCAACCATGATGAATACAGCCGGCTAAGACGAGGCACAATAGGGTTGCATGCTTCCTCGCGCCAAGGAGTCATCGGCCAACAACAGCAGCTTAGGCGACGAACTCCTCTTCTTCGTCGCCGCTGGTGCGGGTCAGTTGTCCGGCATCTTCCAGTCCACGCACCACATCGACAATGCGTTGCTGCATGGCTTCGACCTCGCTCAACCGCACCTTGCCCAGAGAACTCCATTTCCTCGCGGAGCATGTCGGCGGCTCGCTGTGACATGTTGCCCAAGATCTTGTCTTGCAAGGGCTGGCTGGCACCCTTCAGGGCGAGCGCCCATTGGCTGTTGTCAATGTTCTTCAGCACCGATTGAATATCTTTGTCATTCAGCTTGATCACGTCCTCAAAGACGAACATCAAGCGTCGAATTTCTTCGACCAATTCCGGCTTGTCCTTGGACAGGCCATCTAGTATCGCGCGTTCGGTGGCTCGCTCGGACACGTTGAGCATTTCGGCCACACTCGGGAACGCCGCCCGCCTTTTGATAGGAATGTGTCATGAACAGCGACATGCGTGTGGCTAACGCTTTTTCGACTTCTTCGATGGACTCTGGGCTCGTTTGACCCATCTCGGCGATACGTTGGATAACGGCCAACTGTCGCAACGGCGGTAAGCCGCTCAAGACTTCAGCCGCCGCCGGCGGGGGAAGGTGGCTCAGCACCATGGCAATGGTCTGCGGATGCTCGTCGATCAGAAAGGAGAGAATGTTCTGCGGATCGGCCTTGTGCAGAAAGCCAAATGGCAATTGCTCCAAGGTTTGCTGCAACACGCTGAGTGTATCGTTCGCATCCTTGCCGAGCGCCTTCTTGACCAGGTTCTTGGCTCGATCCAGGCCACCCGTGCTGGGCCCAATGGCGCTGGTCTTGCTACTCAAAAACTCTTGAATGATCTGCTCTTGCTCTTGACCGGTAACCGTATCGAGCTGTGCGATGGCGATCGACACCGTTTCGACATACTGTCGCGGCAGCATGGACATCATCTGCGCAGCATCCTCCTCGCCCAGGCTCATCAACAAGATCGCGGCTTTGCGAACGCTTTCAGAATGTTTGATTACGGCAGGCGACATTTCCAATTGACCAAACCTTGCAGGCTAGAGGGTGGCTGAGAAGAGACCCATGACTGGGTTGGCATCGGTTCGCGAGCCAGCGCGTCTTTGCTCCTTTCCAGCCATCAACCGGCTATGCCGCATGGACCTGCCGCCTGTAACGCTTTTTCAGAAGGTGAGTGCACTCGATAGAAGTGTCTCGATTCGGACTTGCAGTGATCGGACTGGGCAGGCATCACGCGGAGCGTGATGAGTACGTTGCGTAGGAGGCATCACGGCGGAGCGTGATGAGTACGTTGGGTAGGAGGCATCACACGGAGTGTGATGAGTACGTTGAGTAGGAGGCATCACACGGAGCGTGATGAGTACGTTGCAGAGGCACCATGCGTCTACCAATCGATTCGACAGCTTCCCCACTGGCCGTGGTTCTCATCGACGGAAACCTCCAACCACTCCAGGCCGTCTCCCACCTTGGGTTTGAGTGCTTCGCGCAGCTGACCGGCGATCCACCAGGCAATTTTCTCAGCCGTTGTGTTGACAATCGGCAGGAGCATGCAGTCCTCCTTGGGGAATATCCAGCGTTTGTCGCCAAACCTGGCGACAACTTCCTGCGTCTTCAGCACAGACCTCAATCAGCGGATGCTGGGTGGGCAGCAGAACGTGGTGGTCGAGACTCTTGACAATCTCAGCCAGGGTATCTCGAAAGGCAATAAAATCGACGACATACTGGTTTTCATCCAAGGGGCCTGCCACCTCGGCTTTTACTGCGTAATTGTGTCCATGCAGGCACTCGCAAATATCGCCAGCAAACGTAATAAAGTGCGCCGCGCTGAACACGAGCTGCTCTTTTTGCAGTAGCACGCGGTAGGTAGAAATTGGCTGAGACACGTGGTTTCCCTTATTTGCGGAGCTAAAGTTGCTTGCGGAGCTAAAGTTGTTTGCAGAGCTAAAGTCTGCGGAATTAAATGCTGCTAGGCCGATGAGCGTAATGCCGCGGCGGCCATTTATACAGTGGCATGCATAATTTAGTGCTTCAACCTGTGCGCCCAGTTGTTGATAGGATACAGCCTTAGGTTAAAGCACCCAATTCTAGTGAAGACGTCAATCAATAAGGCCGAGTCATTGCTGGACGCTCCTCCCCACGATCTCGACCGCCAGGCGTTGCCATTGGCCAGCATCCAGGCTGGTGAATTCCAACCCTTGGCCCCGCAAAGCGTTCAGCTTGAACAGCGGACGGGATACATTTTCTCAGGCGTGGCCTTAGCCATCGCCTTGGCTATCGGCCTGCCGCTGATGTTTGCCTTTGCCAGCGCCAGTCGCTGGGTCGTGCCGGCGTACAGTTGGCGGTTGGCTGTGCCTGGCGGGCTTGCTGTTTTGGTCTTCACATGTATGGCCCAAATACGTGTACCGCACCACGCGATGGAGACTGAACGACAGTGGGCTGGAGATCCAGCGGGGTGTATGGTGGAAGCATCGCATCGCCATCCCCACAACACGCGTTCAGCACGTCGATGTTTCCCAGGGCCCGCTGCAGCGCGTGTTTCGGCTCGGCACGCTCACCGTGCATACCGCCGGTACCAAGAATGCATCGATTGAGTTGGCTGGACTGGAGCATGAGCAAGCCATCCTGCTTCGCGACGAACTGATCGAACAAAAGGGTACTGCGGATGTTACCTGAGCATTCGGATCCCGAGCCACCGACCGAGCGCGAACCGCTGGTAGCTGTCGAGCCGCCAGTGCTGGATTTGAGCCGCCCCAATTTTCTACATCCGCTTTCGATCTTGTTCGAAGCTGGCAAGTTGGTGCGTAGGTTCTTGATACCCACCGTGCTGGCCCTGCTTTCCGTGGCAAAGGGAGGCGCGTGGGGCTTTGTGGTGGTATTGCCCATTCTTGGGCATTGTAGTGGCCACGACCTTGGTGCGCTATTTTACGCTTCGCTACCGCATTTTGGGCAAAGACTTTATCGTGACCCAAGGCCTGCTGTTTCGTCGTGTGCGCAGCGTGCCCATCCGCCGCATCCAAAATGTCGACTTGGTACAAAATGTTTTTCATCGCTTGCTGGGAGTGGCTGAGGTCCGGCTGGAAACGGCTTCGGGCAAAGAGCCCGAAGCGACGTTGAGCGTCTTGACCAATAAGCAGATCGCCGAACTGCGGCACGCTATTCTTAACGCGCAAAGAGTCGTACCCGCAGTTGAGCCAGCCGAGAATAGTGCTGCGCCGCCGTTGCCTGGCACGCTCACTCATGCTGCCAGCAACGCACCTGGGGCAATGCCTGTTCTGCACGGCGATCAACCATTGAACCATATTTCGACAGGTCAGTTGTTTCTGGCTGGACTGGCCAGCAATCGCGGAGCCGTGCTGCTGGGTATCGTCTTGGGACTTTTGTTCCAACAGGGAGCGCCCTGGAATCCGATCGGCGACGAAAGGGATTGGGTGCGCGGTGCCGTCCGTTTCAACTTTCAGCATGTCCAGCAGCTGTTGCCGAACCTCGACAATCGCTTCGGCTATGCCATCGCTGGCCAGTTTGGGGTTGCTGCTCCTGCTGGTCTGCCTGCGGATCTTTAGTATTTCCTGGTACCTTCTGCGATTCTACGATCACCGGCTGTGGCTGCGGGGCGACGAATTGCATATCACTTGCGGTTTGTTTACCAGAGTCAGTGCTACGATTCCGCGCAAGCGGATTCAGTTCATCAGCGTGCACCGCTCGTGGCTGATGCGGTGGATGAGGCTGGCTTCGATCCGCGTTGAGACAGCTGGCGGGGCAGGCAAGCAGGCAGAGGATGCGGCCGCCACGGTGTCGCGGCGTTGGTTCTTGCCGGTGGTGGCTGAGTCCGAGGTTAGCCGATTGCTGAGTGTGTTGCGGCCGGGTATTGTTTGTGAGGAAGCCCAACTGGAATGGAAAGCTGTCTCGCCGATGGCATTCCGCCGTCTCTTGCGTGTAGCTCTACTGGCATCGATCCTGATTAGTCTGGTGGGGTGGTTTGCGATACCGCCCTGGGGCTTTGCGCCTGGCCTGGTCGGATTGCCTGCCTTCGCGTGGCTAGCGTACAAGAAAAGTCGATCCATGCGCTATGCGCGGACGCCCTGGGGCGTAGTCTATCGCAGCGGAGTATTCACCAAGAAACTAAGTCTGGCTTTCTACGACCGCATTCAAACGGTCAGCTTCCAGCAGTCCCCCTTTGATCGTCGCTGGAACATGGCTTCGCTGGTGATTGATACTGCCGCAGCTGGCCCGGCCGACCACGTGATCGATGTTGGCTATTTGGATTTTGGTTTTGCCCGCAACCAGTTTGAGGAGTTACAATTCGCCACCGCACGTCAACATCCAGCGGCATGCTGATTTCGCAACCAGTCCAGGACCAGTGATGCATTTGCTGTTTGAAAGGAAACCCATCCACTTGCAGCTCAAAAAGGAGCTGACGCGAGCCATCAAACGCGGCCATGCTTGGCTCTATTCCGACGCGATTGAACTGATCCGTGGGGAAAGCGGTGTGCCAGCAGTTGTGCATGATCGCAAGGGGCAGGCCATTGCTTGCGGCATCTACGATCCGCAGCATCCACTTCCGCTACGCATCTGTCGTACTCAAGCCCCATGGTTGCTGGATGATGCCTGGTTGTCGACCCAGCTGGCTCGCGCCGCGGCCTTGCGCAGCTCATTATTTGATCGAGCGCACGACCGGTTTTCGATTGGTGGCTGGTGAAGGAGATGGCATCCCAGGGTTGATCATTGATATCTACGCTGACGTGGCTGTCATCAAGTTGGACGGTGGCGGTCCACAGGCCTTCTATCGCCCAGCAGGGAATTGCCCGGTGGCTGCAGCAAGCATTGCAGGTCAAGACGGTTGTGCTACGCTCGCGCGAGCGGGGCAGGGCAGGGGAGGCAGTGCTGGGCCAACTGCCCACAGAACCCATCTCATTCTTAGAGAACGATCTCAAGTTTAGAGCTGATGTGGTGCACGGTCAAAAGACGGGGTTCTTTCTTGATCAACGCGACAATCGTCAATTGATTCGAGGGTTGAGCCGCGGACGCCGCGTTTTAAATCTATTCAGTTTTAACGGCGGCTTCTCCGTTGCCGCAGGGCAGGGAGGGGCCAGCCAGGTTACGTCCGTCGACGTGGCCGCCCCAGCCATCGAGGCGGCCAACCAGCATTGGCAACTCAATGGACTGCAGTCCTCGCACTGCGGATGGGTAGGCGATTGTTTTGAGTTTCTCGAACACGGCTTGAGCCAAGGGCAGGAGTGGGAGCTGGTCATCTGTGATCCTCCCAGCTTTGCACCGAGCGAAAAGACGCGGCAGCGCGGGTTGGCCGCCTACACGCGACTGGCCCAACTTTCCGCCCGAGCGACATCGGCCGGCGGCTTGCTGGCCTTGGCCTCCTGTTCCAGTCATGTCGATGCGCAGGCCTTTGCCAACGCCAATGCCGAGGGACTGGGACGTGCGCGGCGCAAGGCAACGCTTCTGGCCGAACGCGGCTTGCCCGCCGATCATCCCACTCCCTTGGCCATGCCGGAATTGCGTTATCTCAAATTCCAGCTGTTCTGCCTGGATTGAAAGCACGAGCATGCCCGGCGATTTATGTACCACCGCTAGTTCGAAGAAACCGAATTGAGGATCGACACGCGATGAAATTTGATTGGGATCCAGAGATCGAAACGCCAGCCACCATCGCGGTCGTGGGTGGTGGCCCGACGGGTGTGGAAGCAGCCTTGTATGCCAGATTCCTAGGCTATACGGTCATGCTGTTCGATGATGCCAAAGTCGGCGACAGCCTGCTGTGCTGGGGTGAGCAAAAGATGCCATCCGCCAGCCAGCCTGCGGCCACCTGGAGTGAGGTAACCAGTTCTCTGGGGTTGGCGGCCATTGAAGCCCAATCGGGATTGGAGGGCATTCCCCCGCTAGACACTACCGTTAGCTATCGCCATTACGTCGAGAAGTACTTGCTGCCCCTGGCGCGCACCGATCTGCTGCACGAGTCGATACATGTCCACTCACCGGTTATCTCTATCAGCCGCTTGGGATGTACGCGAGAGTCCGAGGTGCCGTTGCCGCGGCGGGCCGAGCAAGAATTCCGCCTGCTCATTCAAGCCAAGAATCGGGGGGAATATTCCCAGTTGGCTGACATCGTGCTGGATTGCTCAGGCCTGAGCTACGGCACACGTTTGGCAACTCCGGTTTGGCAACTGGCGGCGGTTTGGCGGTTGGCGAAAGGCAGTGTCGGCCGCACCTGTTAGCCGGTCGCCGAGACATACTGGGCCGCGAGAATTCCCACCTGGCCGGCAAGCACATACTGCTGTTCGGCAATAACTTTGCGGCCTGCTGCAATGCGCTCGATGTCCAACAGTTGGTCGAGCTACACCCGCAAACGCGTCTTACATGGATCTTGCCCAAGCACCTGGGAGCGAGCAAAATGCAATGGTCAGTCAGCGAAACCCCTGCGAATGCGGGCGTACTAGAGTTGTCGCGCGGCCTCTTGGCCAACACCCACCCGCAGTTGGCCGCCCTTCAAGCTTGGGGGATTGAGGCGCTGAGTTTCGACGAGCAAGGCTGGAAAATCCGGCTGCAAACTACCGAAGACGAAACGCTGGATTTGGTTGGCGATGTATTGATCAATTGCTCTCAGCCTGTTGCCGACTGGAGCCATGCATGCAGCTTGCCCTTAGGCGGCTGGGAGTTCCCGAATTGCCAGACGCTCGAACCGCACTACTACGTGCTGGGTCAAAAAAGCAAGGGAGTGCAGGCAGAATTGTCTTTCCCGGAAATGCGGCAACAGATCCGCGAGGTATTCGCCTGGATCGGCGGGCGGGCGGAATTGGATCTGTATGCAAGCGTGCGCAGCAGCCGTTCAACGGGCTGAAACTGTGCGGCTGCAGTTGCACGCAATCCATCCAGGAGATTACTGGCCTTGAGCAATGCTCTTGAGGGGAAGAGGATTGGATATTTGCCCCTCAAAGCCAGCCAGCTTGAGCAAGCGATGCGACTCGTCCAGGATAAAGTCAACGTCCATAAAGGGTTCGAAGCTGATGTCCTGCCACAGGACCTTGCCGCTCGGATCCAACAGGAATGTGCCGTGCAAGGGCTGTTGCTCAAAGTCGTCAAAACAGCGATAGGCCTTGAACATTTCCAAGCCCGGGTCGGCATACAGCGGTATATCCAGTGGTTTGGAGTAATCGCTCAGCCCCTTTTTTAATGTTTGGCAATCCTCGGTGCTGACGGCCACGATGTCGATCCCCGAGGTGCGAAACTGTTCGGCTCGCGGCGAGAATTCATGCAATTGCTCCACGCAATGCAGGCAACCAAAGCCGAGATAGAAGATCAACAGGGTCGGCCGGCCCTTTAGCTGTTTGAATTCAAACGCTTGGCCGTCAGCATCTTGGATGGCAAAGTCGGGTGCCAGGTAGGGATGCCAACGGAATGGTCCCAGGCTGTCCAAATCCGCGCGTGTGCCAACATCATCCGCCACAGCGACCGATTCGGCCCAGTCGGGTGCATATTGCAATTCTGCAGCCAAGGGCAGCAATCGCGCCAACAAGGGTGTCTCCAGATCGGCGGCAGACGCCAGCAGGCGCAATTGCTCGAATGACTCTTTAGCGGCACTACTGCCCTCGGCGGAATAGCGAAGCCAGACTCGGATAGCCAGCGGTAGAACTTCGCCGGGCTTGTTCTTGATTTCCTTGTCGACCAATTCCAGGGCGTCATCGGATTTCCCGGCGGCGGCTAACCATTCGGCCTTCAGCAGGTCGTCATCCAGATCGGAGTCGTTCCAAAATCGCAAAGCCTCGTCCCATTGTTCGGCTGCAGCTGCCTGCGCGGCTCGAATAGTTGCCAATTGCTTTTCCAGTTGTTTCTTGGCCTGCTTGAGTCGCTTGAGTTCATCGCTCCGCTCCTTTTCGCGCCGCTTGCGATTGGCCTCGGCTTTTTTGGTATCGCCCGAGTCGGCCGTCGCGGTCGATGCGTCAGCTTGCACATCTTCCTTGGTTTCTGGTTGTGCATACCTCTGCTGCATCCTCTGTTGCTTCGTCTGTTGCTTCCTCTGTTGCATCCGTCTGTTGCTTCGTTCTGTTGCTTCGTTTGTTGCTTCGGCGGCCTGGCTGTCCGCGGCAGCATTGTCCGTTGGTTTGGCGTCGGGCTCCAGTTCGGCGATGCGCATGCTAGCCTTCGTAAGTTGACTTTCTAGCTCGGCCAACATCAAAGCAGCTTGCTGGGCTTGGCCGTCCAGCGCATAGGCTAGCCCCAGGGTTCTCAGACGCTCTGCGGCTAAGTCGGCGTCTTGGGTCGGCTCGTAATAGGCCGTCTGCGACAACTCGATCAATTCCGGCCACAATCGATAGGTGGACAAGCTCAACAGCAATCGCTCACGCCCGTATTTACTACTACCTTTTTTGAGAGTGTTGTACTTGGGGTGCCTGGGCAGCTCCTGCATATTTTTGGCCAAGGACAACGAGTCGGAGACGCGTCCCAACTTGAGCAAGTTACGGATCAGCCATTCGTTGTTGTGTGCAAAGTTATGGATCTGATCGGGCATTACGCGATCGCGCATCATGTGTGCGTGGTCGACGCGTGCCGAAGCCTCCTGTTGCCATACCGCATCGTGATAACGATGCAGTTTCGAATAAATGTGCCCGGGCATATGCCACATATGAGCGACTCCTGGCAGGCTGGGGCCGCACAGGGCCGAGCTAGCCAGTGCCAACTGGGGTTTATAGCTGTCGCACAAATGGATGCGGTAATGATGGGCCGGGTGCATCGGATTCTTGTCGAAGATGTCTTGAATCAAGGCGTTGATGGCCACGTGACTGACGATAGGCAATTCCGCGCGTTCGTTCATCCACAGCTGTACCGCCAGAAAAGCTTTGGCCTCGATATCGTCGGGGAAGTCTTCGACGATCGTTTCCAGGTCCTGCGTGTATTCTTTGGCTCGAGACTTCTTGGCGATTTTTTTGCCTTGGTCATCCTGCTCTTGGCAGAATTTATGGTAGGCGTCGATATACAACTGCTCGCGGCGGGTGGCCTGCTCTTTGCGCTGGACAGCCTCCTGGATAAAGCCCCGTGCACGCTCCATGTTTTCGGTGTTGGCCATCGCCATGCCCCAGTAGGCAATGGCACAGTCGGGGTCGTGGCACTGCAGCTTGGCGAAAGGACCTCTCGGCCTCGTAGTACCAAAATCCATGCAGCTGGGCGACGCCCTGATTGATGAACTTCTGTGCCAGCGGATGGTTGGTTGAGGCGGGGAAATCAATATTGCCCATGCCGGGCATCAGGTAGGCAGCTTGCCTGGGCCCTTCGTTAAAGGTCTCTCCGTGCAGCGAATGTCCGGCCAGCAGTTCTGAGGCAGAGTCTTCGGCTGAGGAGCGTTGTAGCTGCCAGGAAACAGTGAGCAGCAGGGCGAATAGGGGAGCCAGGCTTGGGTGGGACCACTTCATGGTAGGACTTTTTCAACGGGGATCTGGTTTTGGATAGCAATTAAAAATCGGCGAGCAATCAATCGCCATCATTTTACTCTATTTGGACAGTGCCGGCTCTCCGCGATCTCCCGGGAGTGAATTCATGGGGGCTAGCTCAAGTCTAAGGCCGTCCAGCCGCGAGGCGATGGGAAAAAGGCTCGCACTTCTGTGCGACTGGGCCAACAGCGATCATGAGAACCTCTCGCCTGCCAAGGATCGTGCTCATTGTCAGCCTGGCGACTAAATAGTCTGTACAGCAGTGTCTGACTTGGTAATATCTCAGGGTTAAACTGTCACGCGAAAACCATCTCAAGCTTAGCAGCCAGCCATGCCACAACTGGGCGTAAACATCGATCACATAGCCACGATTCGGCAGGCGCGGCATACCTATGAGCCGGACCCTGTGCATGCGGCGGCGGCAGCCCTGTTGGGCGGGGCGGATGTGATAACCGTCCATCTGCGGGAGGATCGACGCCATATCCAGGATCGCGATGTGAGGCTCCTGCGAGAGACGTTGCCGCATGGCTTGAACCTGGAGCTGTCCTGCGAACCGGAAATCGTGCACATCGCCTGCGAAATCCGGCCTGACCAGGCGACCTTGGTCCCCGAGCGGCGCGAGGAGGTGACGACCGAGGGCGGCTTGGACCTGATTGGCACGCGCCATCGAGTCGCCGAGGCGATCGAACACCTCCGCGAGCTGGAGATTTCAGTCAGCCTGTTTATCGACCCGGACTTGCCTCAGGTTGAAAAAGCGGCGGAGCTGGGTGTGTCTGCGATTGAATTGCACACCGGTGCCTACGCATTGAGCCAAGGCCCACTTCGGCAGCGCGAATTGACACGCTTGGTGGCCGCGGGCCAGCTGTGCCACAAGTTAGGCATGCGCCTCCATGCCGGGCATGGCCTGAATTATCAGAATGTGGTTCCCATTGCACAAATTGCCGGCATGCGCGAGCTAAATATTGGACACAGCATTGTGGCTCGGGCCGTATTCTGCGGCTTGGAAAAGGCCGTGGCCGACATGAAACGCGTGATCGACCAGGCAGCACACGGTATATCAATCGCAGCGACAGGTAGCAACCCTTCCCTCACGTTCATCAGCTTTTGCACACACCGAGATAGAAGAAACATGATTCAACGCAAGGGATCCGACTACGCTGGCTTGTCGGTGGCTATCATCACTCCACTCCAAGATGACATTTTGGATATCGCCCGCCTGCGTCAACAAGTCGAATTCCAAATTGCCGCGGGCACGACCTGCCTGGTGCCCGTGGGGACGACGGGTGAGTCTCCGACGCTCTCGCATGAAGAGCACGAAAGGGTGATCAGTGAGGTGGTGCAGATTGCAGCTGGACGCGTCAAAGTCATGGCGGGGACCGGAAGCAATTCGACGGCCGAAGCCTTGCGACTGACACGCTGGGCAGCCAAGGAGGGTGCGGATGCCTCGCTGCAGGTTGCGCCCTATTACAACAAGCCCACGCAAGAGGGTTTCTACCAACACTTCAAGGCCGTCGCCGAGGATGTGGGGCTACCGATTTGCGTCTACAACATCCCTGGTCGAACGGGAAAAAATATTGAAGCCGAGACCATTGCCCGACTGGCCGAGATTCCAAACATCACCATGGTCAAAGAGGCAACCGGTTCGCTCGACCAGTGCTCTCAAATATTGAATACCACCGACCTGAGCGTCTTGAGTGGCGACGATAGCCTGACCCTGCCTATGATGAGCGTTGGAGCGGAGGGGGTTATCTCGGTAGCCGGCAATATCGTCCCTCACGACGTGATTTCCATGGTCCGCGCGGCCTTGGATGGTGATTTTGCCAGTGCCCGCGAGTGGCATCACAAACTGTTTCCCCTGTGCCGCGACATGTTGGGACTGAGCACCAATCCGATTCCCGTCAAGACTGCCATGCGATTGCTAGGGCGTGACGCGGGTGAACTGCGTCTGCCCATGACAGACCTGACCGAGGATGAGACTGCCCGATTGCGCAAGACGCTCTGCGCTTACGGACTGCTCCAGCACAAAGATTAGCGACTTGCCATGATTTCATGCTGGGCGCCTGCAAGTCTGCTTGAGAGGGCGAACCTTCGTATCCTACGCAATTGAATTCTAACGCAATTGAAGTTGACAGAGTGCTGCGGCACCCGAATCGAAGTCAAGCGTGGAGTGCACCAGCACCCGTAGCATTTGCCGGCACCCATGCGGAGTTGTTATTGAGTAGTCCCGACCAGACTCATAAACGTGTACAGGCTGCCGAGGATCAATGCCAACAGCAAGCCTCCCACGAGCCCTGCAATTAATTTCCATTTTGAAGACTGGAAGCGTTGCGCCAGCCCGCCTGCAGGCAAATTGGGATTGAGCAGCCATGGATAAGTGCGAGCCATGGCATTCCATTGCAACAATCGCGTCATGTACCAGGGGCCGATCAACAACAGGCCAATCAAGGTGCAGAACATGCACAACAGCAGTGCCAGCCAGAATTGCCTGGCATCCTTGATGATGGCCTCGATCTTTTTCAGATCGCGAGCGTCGATTCGCTGATGGCTGTTCTTCGGTTGAACCTGAGAGCTGGGCGGTCGGTGGCGTGTAGGGGTTGTCGGCTTGGCTCATTGGCTTGTGTCCCTCGATCGGTTTGAACTCGTTAGCTTAAAAACAGATGCGCGATGTTAATGTAGACCACGATGCCCAGGATGTCGTTGATCCCGGCTACGAATGGGTTACTCATCAAGGCGGGCTCCCAGCCCAGTTGCTGAAACACGAGTGGCAGGACGGAGCCAGTGAGCGTGCCGCACAGGACGACCAGCAAGATGGTGATGGGTACGATCAGCGATGTCAGCGGGCTAGGGGCGAGGGCCAGGGCTGGACCGCAGGAAAGCAGCCCCAGGAAGATGCCCAGTAGGCAACCGGTGGCCAGTTCGCGAACCACGATCTTCAGCCAGTCGCTGACCGCGACATCCCCCGTCGCCATGGCAGCGATGATCAGCGTCGACGACTGGGCACCCGAGTTTCCGCCTGAACCAATGACCAGGGGGATGAACCATACCAGCCAGGCGAATTGTGACAGTTCGGGTTCGTAGTGTCGCAGAGCCAGCGCGGTCAGCAGGCCTGCGAAGAACAAGATGCCCAGCCACATGCCACGTTTCCAGGTCAAGGTCAGGATCGGTGTCCGAGCGTAGCTATCTTTCAGCGGCTCCACGGCGGCGATCCGTTGCACATCCTCGGTCGCCTCTTCCAGAACGACATCCATCACGTCGTCGTGGGTAATAATCCCCAGCATGTGCCGATTGGCGTCAACGACAGGAATAGCCAGTAGATCATACTTGGCAACGATCCTCGCGACGTGACCCTGGTCATCATCGGCATTGACCGTCATCACGTCCGTATCCATCAGCTCGGCTATCGTTCGATCTTGCTTGCCAAATGAGGAGACCAGCATCCGTGTGCTCAACACGCCGCGCAAGTGATTGGTTTCGTCGACAACATAGATGTAGTAGATCGTTTCCAGTCGCTCGGCTTGGTGGCTCAGCTGTTCCAAGGCTTGGCGAACCGTCAGGCGTTCGTCCAGGCAAGCTGCCTCGGTGGTCATGATCGATCCGGCCGTACCCTCGGGAAAGGTCTGCAGGCGGCGGATGTCGCGGCGATCACTGGCTGGCACCAAAGCCAGAATCTGCTCCACACGCTCGTCGGGCAACTCGGCCAACAAATCGACGGCGTCGTCAGCCGATATATGGCTCACCAATTCAGCCACTTGCCCGTCAGCCTCGGCCTCGAGCATTTCCAATTGCCGCTCGTACTGCAGGTGTCCGAAGATCTCTGCCCTAAGAGCCGGTTCGGCGAATTGCAATACCTGCCAGGCCTCGTGATTCTCCAAGCCTTCCATGAATTCCGCGGTGCGGGCTGGATGCAATGCGGTACAGAATTCGCGCAAGTCGGCCGCATTGCCTTCGGCCAGCATTTCTCGGAGTTCGGGGAGAAAGAGGGTGTTGATCATCGTGTGCTAAACCAGAAAGTCTGCCTCAAATTGTTCCCAGTGCGCGAGTTATACAATACACCCTACCCGCCTCGAAGAGGTCATGCGATCAGCTTTCGCCAAGCCAGTCGGGCAATCCACTCCCTCTGGCTAGAAATTCCAGGCACCCCACTGGGTGCGTTTTGAGGCAATTCCCTTTTTACCAACGCTGCCTACGCTCGCCGAAGTCGGCCAAGTTGGATAGAACAGATCACTCCGATCAAAAACGGTTCCTACCTCATGGAGTTCTTGATGTCTGACCAGAAGATCACTCAAAAGATCATTAAAGAGTTGACGGTTGCGTATTTCATGGAAATCGAAACGGTCATGAATTATGTGGCCAATAGCGTCCAATTGGATGGTGTTCGAGCCGAGGAGATCAAGAAGAGTCTCGCTGCCGATGTGATGGCTGAGATGGGCCATGCGCAGCAATTGGCGGACCGCATCAAGACCATTGGAGGCACCATTCCAGGCAGCATGCATTTCAAAGCACAGCAGAAATCGTTGCAGCCTCCCCAGGATTCCACCGATGTGGTGGCAGTGATCAAGGGCGTCATTGATGCTGAAAATGGAGCCTGCTCCCAGTACATGAAGATCATCAAGTTGTGCGATGGCATCGACTATGTGACCCAAGATTTGTGTGTAACGCTGCTGGCGGACGAAGAACAGCATCGCCGCGAATTCCGGGGATTCCTGCTGGAATACGAAAAGGCATAGATCGGCACGGAATCGCTAACGACCGAATTGCTGGCAAAACCGGATGTTTACGGATTCCATTAGCTCTAGCCCCAAGTGTCGACGATAGAAGCTGAACTTCCACTGCGTTCGCTGAGTCTTCAACTGTGACTATGGACAGCACAAATCGATTCCGACACGGAATGCGACGCCTGAATGGACTTGACCCAAGCCAAGTTGCTGCTCTATAAGACCTTTTGACTATTGAACCTCAGGGGAGATCTACCACCATGCAAATTCATGGTTTGCAATCAGCCAGCGCTGCCCAATTGGCCCAACGCGCGAACACGGCTAAGCCAGCCGGACCGGTACAGTCCGCGCCGGCGGCAAGCTCAGTGCCTCCCGATCAGCTGGACCTATCGGCTGAAGCACAGCAAATCGGGCAGTCTCAGTCGGCTTCTGAGTCTTCGAGCGCGATGCGTATGGACAAGGTGGCGGCCCTCCGCCAGGCCATTGCCAGCGGTAGTTACGAGACGCCTGAGAAGATGTCCCAAGCTCTGGACCGGATGTTGGATACCTTTGCCTGACTGGCAACCAACGCAAACTCTTGAACCAAAGCCTGACCCTCCCAGCCCCAGGTCGAATCCACGGATTTGATTTGTGCCTGGGAGGGTTGGACGTTTGCCAGGCCTGGGCTGCAGCCAACCACCGTGGCTGAGAGACTGTTTCAAAAAGGGGTCTGACCCTCTGCAACCGGTTGACGGTGTTTGAAGCGGCTTCCAATGGGTCTGACCCGGGTCTGACCCCTTTTTGAAACGCCTTCTGAGACCTCTGAGGAGCGTGAAGCTCTTTTCTACCTATTAGAATAGGATTGCTCAGTAGACTAGTGCGCTGGTTGAATCCGGCGAAAAGTTCTACAATGCGATCAACCCAGTTCAGGCAACAGGTGACGCACGCTACGGTCTGTATGACTCCGCCAAGGCTGGTGTCGCTGCTGCCACTTTCAATGCGCCGAGAGCCATGTCCGACGTCGTCAAGCCCCAAGATTCGGAGAACCAAGCCTCTGCTGCGCTCGAGGCCGTACCGGTTTCTCAGACGCCCATCGAGCGATTTGAGGAGTATTTGCTCAGTCGCGGGCTGCGTAAAACAGAACAACGCCGCTTTCTCGTCGAGCACGTCTTCAGCCAACACCAGCACTTTGATGCCGACCAATTGATCGACCAATTGCCGCGCAAGGGCGAAGATAGCTATGTCAGTCGTCCAACGGTTTATCGCACGCTGAAGGAATTTGTCGATGCCGGCCTGCTCCGACGTTTTGAGCTAAACGGACGCAGTGTCTACGAGCATGACTACGGCTATCCGGAGCACGACCATTTTTATTGTATTACCTGCCGTAAGCTACTGGAATTTCAGTCCGAGCAGTTAACGCAATTGCGTGATGACATTGCCCGTGAACATCGCTTTCGCGTGCGCTCGCATCGCTTTATCATCCAAGGTGTATGCGACGACTGTAGCAGCCGCAAAAATCAGCGTCGCCGTCAAGACTTGGTATAAAAAAATAAACCACCAGGACTTGGTGTAGCCCAATTGTTGCCCAAGCACAGGTAACCGCTCATGCTGCGCATCAACCGATTGCCAGTAGCTTTGGTTACGCGGTTGAAACTTCTTGGAACACAGACGTGCCTCAGTAAGCGGTTCTCTGGGGGACAGTTTTCTACTACGAGTTCGGCTTGTCGCGGGCAATGAATTCGACGATGGCCTCAAGATCGTCATCCGCCTCCGGTGCATAGATGACAGTTGCCACTACCGTTCTCCGTTTTCAATCTCAGCGATCCTTTTCTCGGCCCTTGAATAGGCCTGTTCCGCAGGTACCCCGTTTCCACTATCCAGACTTTCGAAACCCATGGCAACCTCTTCACGCAAGACCTCGCGGGCTTGAAGCATTCGCAAGCCTTCCGAAACGACATCTTGTTCACTGAGGAATCTGCGTCCGGCGACCATCCGCTGCACAAATGACTCCATATCTTGAGGGATGCCCGCACTCATCTCTAACTCCGACTTAGACTTCACCAGACCACCAAATTCCCCTGCACCCACCTTTGGTCTTTTGATGGGGCAAGACACCTTCCATTGTAGGCTACCTAGCCTTGTATTGGTAGAAACCCTTGAATCCCAGTACCCCACTGGATCTTTGGAGCAAAAACGTCCTAGCTGAGGATCAAATATCCGAGCGCGATGATGGCCCAGTGCATTGAATTTCACCCAATGCTTTGGCCACCTGCAAGCCCGGGCTATAGCTTCCAGGGAGCTCGGTAGCGTAGTCCCAAGCCCAGGATTTTGCTGAGTAGATCTTCGTAGGTCAGATCCGCTTTCTCGGCGGACTCGGCAAAATCCTCGCCGTAGGCCAGATTGGGATTGGCATTGGCCTCAAGCACGTAGACACGACCGTCGCTGCGGAGTCGCAGGTCCATCCGCGCATAGCCACTCAGGTCCAGAGCCTGATAGACTTTCTTGCAGATGCGTTCAATCTGCGTGACCTGCGAGGCAGATAAGCCTTCGGCCAGGCGGGTCTCGACGCCCAGTTTCTCTTGGTACTTGCGATCCCATTTGACCTTGCGGGTGGCAATCAGGGGCGAATCGCTCTTGGTGAACAATAATTCCCAGATGGGCAGGGTTTGCAATCGATCATTTCCCAGCACGCCGACGTATAATTCGCGGCCGTCGATGAACTCCTCCGCCATGGCATCGCCCAGGGTGTGCTCGTGAACGAAAGCCACGCGCTCGGCCAGCTCTTTGTCGTCATAGACTACGGAGGCTTGCGAGATGCCCAGGGAGGCATCGTCGATGACCGATTTCACAAAGATCGGAAACTTGAGCTTTTGAGGTCGCACGACCTTGCGACCCAGGGGAAATACGGCAAATTTGGGCGACGGTAGGCGATGAAAGGACAGGATCTTTTTGGACAGAGCTTTGTCTTTGGAGATCATCAATCCCCTTGGATTGCATCCCGTATAGGGCAAACGCATCAGTTCCAGGTAGCTCACAATGGCATGATCGTAGGTCACCACACCATGGAATTCTTCCAATAAATTAAAGGCGATGTGGGGTGCGGATTGGATGATAGCCTTGCGAATGGGTGTCAGGTCATCGCTCAACCCCAACACCTCGACTTGATGGCCCATTTCCTTGAGAGTGGTGATCACATCGAACTCGGTCTTCCACTCATCGATTTCCTTGTCGCTCTTGCCTTCCATTGAATCGGGCGGGACGAGGTTTTCGTTGACCAGAGCCAGGACACGTAAACGCCTCATAATGCAACCCTATGGTGGCCTTGGTGCAGGAAATTCATGGTCTGTACGGTCAGAAGAATCATCACGTCGCGTTTGGTATCGGCTTCGCTGCCCACCAATCGCAGTTTTAGTTCTCGACAGCGTTCAATCATTTCCGACAGAACCTGGTCAATGGTGTACTGGTATTCGCCGGTCCAGTGCGAGACACTCTTCCGCAATTCGGTGCGAATCCGACGCAGAAAGGCCGCCGCAGAAGGCTGACTGGCGTATTGGGCTTCGTCAGAGAACAAGCGTCGCAGATCTCGATCGTAAAAACTGGGGAATTCCAGACCGTAGTGAGCCCTTTTCTTTTCGTAGTGCTCGCGCAGAGTCCGCTTCAGAGATCGCAGTGGGTCGACATGGGCGCGGGAGGTCACCAGCGGTTTGCGATCCTTGAGCTCGCGCATGATGCGGTTGATGTACTCGAGTTTCTTCAGGGCCGGCCAGCCTTTGTACTGCGTGCGCCAGCGCGATCTTGGTCGCAGCCAGACGGCAAAGGACTCGGCAAAATCCTCAACCGGATGGGACTGAGCATACCACATATCCAGATGCAGGACGAAGCTGCGACTGTAGGGCTTGGGCTGGTAGAATTGCGGATAGGGTGCCGAGACTTTTCCAAACATGTCTCGGTAACTCTTGCGTCTTCGCAAACGATAGGCGGTGTCGAGTGTATGCCCGGCCTCGTGCCGCAAAATCTTCATGCACCATTCGTGGGTACCACCCTCGACATCCAGAACTTGCTTGCGTTCCAAGCGGATCAAACGCGGATGGGCCAGGTAGAAAGGAATCGCAATGCCGGGCACCCCATCGGGCGAGAACCACTCGTCGCCCAGCCAACAGTGCGGTCGAAAGCTGATCCCGCGTTCGGCCAATTCTTCATAGAGTTGCTCGATGCGCTGTTCGACCTGTGTGCCAGCGATGGACAACCCCAGATCGCACATCCGCGTATCGAGCAATTCCTCGTCGGACATTGCATCGAGCTTGGCAGAATTATTGTTCTTCTTGCGTTTTGCCACTTCGTGAAGGTCCCTCCTGGGGGAACGCATCGGGCATGTGCTAAATGTTTCCAACGTCAAAAGATACTCCAACTACGCCTGAATCCAACCCGTCAGGCTAGTGAAATGCAGGATTCAAATGTCCAGCCCCCCTCGAAGTCAAACTTGATCGGCGATAGATTTGACAGGCTCGCTGTCTCCTTCTCACTGCGTCCGCCCCCGAAAGTGCTCGCCTCATGAAAGCCATTGCTGTTCGTCCCGGTGTCGCCAATAGCGTCCATCAGCGTGACATTCCAGAACCGAGCATTGCCACCATTCCCGACGGCAAGGGCATTCGAGTCAAGGTTCTCAAGGTCGGTGTCGACGCCACGGACCGCGAGATCAACGATGCGCTCTACGGCAATGCACCGCCCGGTGATGATTACCTGGTACTAGGCCACGAGTGCTTTGGCATCGTGCAAGAAGTAGGCCCCAATGTCCGTCAAGTCAAGCTCGGTGACTATGTCACGGCCACCGTGCGTCGTCCCGGTGGATCGATCTACGATCAGATCGGCACCTACGACATGACCAGCGAAGAGACCTATTACGAACGCGGCATCAATCTGCTGCACGGCTACCTGACCGAGCAATTTGTCGATTCCGAGGAATACATCGTACGCGTGCCCAAGGGGCTCAAGCACCTGCACGTGCTGATGGAGCCCATGAGCTGTGCGGCCAAGGCCATCCAACAGGCCTATGAGTGCCAGCGGCGGATGAAGGTCTGGCGGCCGCAACGCGCCTTTGTGCTCGGCGCCGGCCAAATCGGTTTGCTGTCGACACTCGTCCTGCGACTCAAGGGCCTGGAAGTGTTCACCCTGGCCCGGTCGCCTGGACCGCATTTAAAAAGCGAGATCGTCGAGGGCATGGAGGCAACTTATGTCTGCACTCAAGAAACCAGTCTGGCCGACCTGACCAGCCAGGTAGGCAAGGCCGATCTGATCATCGATGCCACCGGCAGCAGTCGCGTCGCCTTTGAAGCCATGCAAGCCCTGGGCCACAATGGGACGCTGGTCTGGACAAGCATCACCGGCGGCAAGAACTGTACCGAGGTCTCCTCCGACAAGATTAACATCGAGTGGGTGCTGGGGAATAAACTGCTGCTGGGTTCCGTCAACGCCAACCGCGAGCACTTTGAATCGGGCATCAAGGATATGGCCCTGGGCGAAGTCATGTACCCAGGTGTCCTCCAGAAAATCCTGACCAACCCCGTCGATGGGCTGGAGCAATATGCCGAAATGATGCGTCTGCTGGTCGAGGACAACACGGCCCTCAAGGTCTACGTCAACGTCGCGGACGAATAATCGGACAGAATGTCGAGTCAAAGCATGTTACAGCACCATCGCATTACTCGGCTGGCGTTCCTCGGCTGGATCGCTTGCCTGGGTTGCAATTCCCAAACGCCCGTGGAGACCACCCACCGCGACGCTCCGCCGGCCAATAGCCCAGTCGCACCACAAGCAGCCGGCACGGGACCGTCCAGTCGCCAAGCCAAAAACGAATGGCTGACTCAGTTGCAACTCGCCCGCGAGGGCCAGTCGGACCGTATCCAGGTTGATTCTCAGGTGATTACCGCCGAGCAACTCGAGCAGTTGGAGCAGGTTCCCAATTTGACCGAGTTGCTTCTGGATGCCGGTGTCGTGTGCGATGCAGACCTGGGCCACATCGCCCAGTTGCACAAGCTGGAACACTTGCGGCTCCGCGACAGCCCACTAACGGATGCGGGTGCGGAGCAGTTAGCGGATGGTTTGCCCAAGCTGCGGATACTCAATCTGCCGCAGGCCGAGTTGACGGCTGCTGGCATTCGGCATTTTGCCCGCAACTCCAATTTGACCCAATTGCGGCTGGGCGGCTCGCACATCGATGATGCGGCCCTGGCGGCGATGGCAGAACTGCCCGAATTGCGTTCGTTGCACCTGATCGGACCCAAGCTGAGTGACGCGGCACTCGAGGCTTTGGCGGCATCGCCCAAGTTGACATCATTCTACCTGGACGATTGCCCGCTCAGCGATGCCGCTTGGGAGCGACTGTTCGATGCCAAACCCAGCCTACACGTACACATCGATCAAGCTCACCATGATCGTGACCCAAGCTACCATGGGCACTAGTGCTGGGCCATCAAACTATTGGCTCAATGCTGCTGGACATGCTGCCGGAGCACTTGGTCGCCATGGGGTCTTTGCCAAAGGCGTGGATCTGGTCCCGCTTGAGTTCGGCATGTTCCAGCGTGGTCGTCAGGCAGATGGCGCGGCCCGAGGAATCGACCTCCTTGGCCAATTGCAGTGCGCGTTCGAGAGTATGGCCAAACAGCTGCTGCATCATTTGAATCACATAGTCAAAGGTATGCTCGGAGTCATCCCATAAAATCACGTTGTAACGCGGCTGGCGCTTGGGCTTGGTCGATTCAGGTGCCTTGCGGGTGGTGACCTGGACGTCAGGTTCCATAACCGCGCTATCGGTGTCTGCCATGTCTAAGAAACTCCTCGGGTGACCCAGTGTGATTAAGCCAGTGTGATCAAGCTAGTGAGATTAAGTTTGTGCGGAGCATGAACTGTCGCCATTTCTTCGTAGCCATCATCGCCGCGGGTGATGATCAGCCAGCAAGCTGGGCAGCTTATGGTTCCGCTGGTCCTCAATGGACCCTGCCGCCATTTTCAGCCAGGAAAAGCCTGCCTGAATTGTCGGTTGCCATAGCGATGACAATGAGCAGGGCCATTTTCCGTGCACAACCCGCTATATTGTTACGCTCGTCATTATTGTAACCCTCACCACGGGTGTTTGAGCAAGTAGTTTTTGTTTCCTTGACCACGAAAAAACGTGAAATGAGCGATTTGCAAGCGATCGATCAATATCTTCAGAAAACTCAACCAAAGCACTTGGAATCGTTGAAATCCCTGCTTCGCATTCCAAGCGTTAGTGCCGACCCATCCGCCACAGCCGACGTAAAGCGGGCGGCCACCGCCGTCTTGGACATGTTGCAGGCGGCGGGCCTCAAGACAGAGCTTATCGAGACAGCTGGTCCACCGCTGGTTTACGCCGAGACCAAGCCGGTACCGGGCAAGCCCGTGGCGCTGGTTTATGGCCACTACGATGTCCAGCCGCCGGACCCGCTCGACCTGTGGATCACGCCGCCCTTTGAGCCCACCGAGCGCGATGGCAATCTGTTCGCCCGGGGCGCGACCGACGACAAAGGGCAGGTACTGACGCACGTGCATTCGGTGGCGGCGTGGATGGCCAGTGGCCAGGAACTGCCTTTGCAGGTCAAGTTTCTGATCGAGGGCGAGGAGGAGGTCGGCAGCGAGCAGCTGAGCGATTTTCTGGCCCAGCCCAAAGCCGCTGAGAAACTGGCCTGCGATGTGATTGTGATCAGTGATTCGTCGCAATATGCCAAGGGACAGCCGGCAATCACCTATGGACTGCGGGGGATTGCCTACTTTGAGCTTCATTTTTCGGGGCCCAAACAGGATCTGCATTCGGGCAGCTTTGGCGGTGCGGTGAATAATCCCGCCGTGGCCTTGTCCAAATTCCTTTCCCAGATCATCGACGATAACGGACGGATTCAACTGCCCGGCTTTTATGATTCGGTTCAGCCCTTGGAAGACTCTGAACGCCGCATGTGGCAAAAGTTGGACTTCAGCGAGGCTGATTTCGCGCAGACAATTGGGCGTCGATCAGTTGATTGGCGAAGCCGGCTACAGCACGCTGGAACGACGCTGGGCGCGTCCGACCTTTGATATCCATGGATTGTGGAGTGGTTATCAAGGTGAAGGCGGCAAGACGATCATCCCGGCCAAGGCTTCGGCCAAGATCAGTTTCCGACTGGTCCCCAATCAAAGCCCGGCTGAGGTTGCCCGACAATTAAAGCAGTTTGTGGCGGACCATGCGCCTGCAGGAATTCGTGTCGAAACCGTCGAACTGCATGGCGGTCCGGGGGTGGTCGTCGATCCGCACAGCCCATTCATCGCTGCCGCGCAGTCAGCCTTGGCAGCTGCCTTTGGCAAACCTCCCGTCCTGATTCGCGAGGGAGGCTCCATTCCCATCGTGGCCGACATGGTCGACAAACTGTCGGCCGGAGTCCTTTTGCTCGGCTGGGGCCTGGACGATGATGGCGCCCACAGCCCCAACGAAAAATTCAATATCGAGGATTATTATCGCGGCATTCGAGCCAGCGCACGGCTGTGGCATGAATTGGCGGGAGTTGCCTAACAACAGAATTGGACCGGCCTACAGGTCGAGAGGGCTATGGCCTAGAATCTGTAGATCACGGTCTTTGATGCTTCCAACCCCCTAGCGACCCGCTCTATGCTCGATCGAAAGTTTATCGTTGATAATGTTGAGGCAGTCCAACGCAACTGCGCTGCCCGTGGGGTGTCTGCGGACGTTGATCGTCTGGTTGCGCTTGAGCTGCAACGACGCGAAAAGCTGCACGAATCCCAGGAATGGAATCGGCAGGCCAATGAAACCAGCAAACTGATCGGTGGTGCAAAGTCCGCCGACGAGCGCGAAGCATTCAAGGAGCAGGGACGCAAGTTGCGCGAGCAAAAGGATGCTGCCCAGGCGGAGCATGATCGGCTGGAGCAGGAAATCCTGGAACTGCAGGCCCACATTCCCAACCTGACGCATGCCGCAGCTCCTATTGGACAGGATGACACGGCCAACACCCAAGTCAGCCTTGGCAAAACGCCCATTCCCCATTTCGACTTTCAGCCCAAAGATCACCTGGAACTGGGCAAGACGCTGGATTTGATCGATTTCGAGTCGGGGGCACGCGTGGCCGGCGCCGGGTTCTACTTTTTGCGGAATGAAGCTGTCCTGCTGGACTTGGCCCTTCAGCAATTCGCCGTTCGGCAACTGGTCGACCGGGGATTTACACCCATCACCACACCCGATGTGGCTCATACGCAAATCCTCCACGGTATTGGCTTCATGCCACGCGGCCCGGAAACGCAAATCTATTCCATCGAAAATACGGATTTGAATCTGGTGGCTACGGCGGAGATTACCTTGGGCGGCATGCTGGCCGATCAGGTGCTCGAAGCCGAGAAACTGCCCCTCAAACTAGTTGGTATCAGCCACTGCTTTCGCACCGAGGCGGGAGCCGCCGGTCGGGCTTCCAAGGGCTTGTACCGCGTGCACCAGTTCACCAAGATTGAAATGTTCGCCTTTACCCTGCCGGATCAAAGTGACGCCATGCACGAGGAATTGCGGCAGGTAGAGTGCGATCTGTTCGATGCGCTCGAAGTGCCCTATCGCGTGGTCGACACGGCTACCGGAGATTTAGGGGGCCCCGCCTACCGCAAGTATGACCTCGAGGCCTGGATGCCCGGGCGTGGACAAGCGGGCGAATGGGGAGAAGTGACCAGTACCTCCAATTGCACCGATTACCAAGCCCGGAGACTCAACATCCGCTACAAGATCAAAGGTGAAAAGGGTACGCATCTGGTGCATACTCTTAATGGTACGGCCTACGCCATCAGTCGTGCGCTGATTGCCATCCTTGAAAACCATCAGCAGGCCGACGGCTCCATTCGCGTACCCACAGTACTGCAGCATCTGGTTGGCAAGGCTGTCATCGCCCCACCGTCGAGTTAAGCGGGAGCGCGCAACCAGAACATGAAAACGACTCAAACATATCAGCATTCCTAGCGAGCACCCGACATGCAACCTATTGCAATATGCCTATTACTTCAGCTGTTCTTGGCTACTCCAACTTCTGCGGATTGGCCCGAGTTTCGTGGCCCTGGCAAGCAGGGGCACAGCGCTGCCGATTTGCCCACGCACTGGTCAGCTGAGGATCACGTGCGGTGGCGCAGCGAATTGCCCGGCCAGGGGTGGTCGAGCCCGATTGTGGTTGGACAGTCGATTTATTTAACGGCCGCCATTGCATCGCCTGGAGAGCAAGACCAGGGCTACCAGTTGGTCGCCTTGATCGTCGACGGGCAGTCGGGAGACATCGTCAAGCAAATTCCCCTTTTCAAACAAGCTGAGAGCTCGCCGAAGATCCACCAAAAGAACTCACATGCCAGCCCAACTCCCGTGTTTGATGGTGAGCATATATTCATTCACTTTGGCCACCAAGGCACGGCCTGCATGACTCCCCAAGGTCAAGTCGTATGGAAGAATGACGACTTGTTCTACCCGCCCGTACATGGCAATGGAGGTTCCCCGGTTGTTGTCGATGATGTGCTGATCTTTTCGCGCGATGGCGGGAATATTGGCGAGGTCACCGCTCTGGACAAGCGTAGTGGGAAAGTCGTTTGGCAAACTGTCCGCGATGTGGATGCCAAGAAACAATTCTCGTTTTGTACACCCTTGGTGCTTGAACATGGCGGCCGTCGACAACTGATTCTGCCCGGCTCGAATGTAGTGCAAAGCCTTGATCCCGCCAATGGCCGCGAACTATGGCGAGTGACCTACGACGGTTATTCGGTCATACCGCGTCCCATCTTCGAATCGGGACTCATTTTCGTATGTACCGGCTATGATCGGCCAACCCTACTGGCCATTGACCCCAGTGGTAGCGGTGATGTAACAGCCACGCATGTCAAATGGCAAACCGCCGCTGCGGTGGCGCATACGCCTTCCTTGATCGGAACGCAGGGGAAGGTCATCACCGTCAGTGACAGCGGCATCGCAACCTGCTTTGACGCCACGACCGGCCAGGAAATCTGGAAGGAGCGAATTGGTGGTAATTTTTCTGCCTCGCCCATCCTAGTGGGGAATCACTTGTACCTGCTGAGCGAGCAGGGGGATTGCAGCGTGCTGGACATCAGCGGTGGCAGCCCCAAGTCATTGGCCAAAAACGCAATCGGCGAGCGATGTTTGGCCTCTCTCGCTGTTATCGATGACGATTTGTTGTTGCGCAGCGACCAGGCTCTGTATCGCATTAGCAAACAGGCACAGTAACTCAGACGCTTGTAGTCTTACATCAATTATTATGGGAACAGCGGCGCATTGCTTCGGGATATTGTTGGATGGCAAATTGCCAGGCGATTTGCCGCCGGTGATCGCCACCTTTGGCGATGACGGCTTTCTACGCCACGAAACGGCCGTGGCCAGTCTGGCCCTGGCGGGCATCGAACTGGAGAGTGCCAAGCACTTTGACGGCACTGAGTGTAAATGGATTGATGTGCATGATGAATTGGCAACTCTGTCCCTGTTCGAATCCTCAGGGAAGCGTGTGGCCATCGTCCGAGCGGCTGACAAGCTGGTGAGTGATTTCCGGGCACATCTGGAAAAATGGTGCGCGTCGCCCGCTGAGGATTCCATCCTGATTCTGCAGCTGAGTTCTTTTCCATCCAATACCAAACTATACAAGTTGATCGATAAGCACGGTTGGTGCATCGATTGTGGGCTGCCCACCGAGGGTCCACGCAGCAAGACGCCCAGTTTGGGCGCATTGAAACAGTGGCTGGTGAGTTGGGGCAAGTCCCAGCACGCAATCAAGCTGGGCGCTAACCAGGCCAGCATCATTCTCGATGCGGTGGGCCTGGACTGTGGGTTGATCCATCAGGAGCTCGCCAAACTCGCGCTATACGCCAATGATGCGGGCCGCTTGGATGATGAGACCATTCGCCGTAATGTGGGTTCGTGGAGAACGCGATCCATGTGGGAAATTGCTGATGCGGTAGCCGAGGGACGGACCAGCGATGCACTGGAGCAATTGAGCCGTGTGTTTGCTGCCGGTGAGCATCCGGCCGCGGTGGTGCCGCAAATCGCGTGGAGCTTGCGTCGCTTTGGCAATGCGGCCCATTTGTTACTGCAAGCCAAACGTTGTGGAAGGCCGTTGAGCGCCAAAGCCGCGATTGGTCAATGCGGGTTCTGGGGTCGTGATGCGCAGTTGGCCGAAGATCGCCTGCGGAGGATGGGGCTCCGCCGGGCTTCAAAACTGTTGGATTGGTTGCTCGAGCTCGATCTTAAGATCAAGGGGTCGCACTCGAGTCCCACTCGGGCTATCTTCGCGCTCGAAGAGCTCTGTCTGCGTTTTGCCAACACGAGTCGAGAGGCGTGATGAGGCTACCCAATTTGCGGAGGTTGGGGCCGTTGCCAGTTCGGATAGACGCTTATTTGGATGGAAGCATGATGGGGCGAAAGCCCTGTATGCGGCCGCGAGGCGAAAAGCCGCCAGTGTCGATAGGCAAGTCCAGTCGGTGATGGCCAAGGTTGCCGGCTTTGTCGACCACCTCCAGCTTCAAGTAGATCTGCTCAGGCAGACTCGAATCTGCCTTCCACAGATAGATGCCGGTGTTTTTCAGCCCCGAATCAATCGTGGTCCATGGACCGTTGGGGCGCTGGCTGTATGACAAACTGATCGGTTGATCCACCAGTTGACTGTCGCTGCAGGTATAGTCGATGACCAACATGCCATCCTCTGGGCCCTGGCCATACACGGCCCGCGTAATGCGCGCGGTGGGAGATAGAGTATCAATTTGAATCCACACGTCGGCCGTGTCGCCTTGCTTAGGTCGATTGGTCACGATGCCATTGGAACCGACAATCACCATGCGAAAACCGAATAGCCCATCGTTGCCGACCTGTACATCAAAAGGGCTTTGGCGGTCCGGGTCGACTCCCCACTGAACCCATGTCTGGCCAGCATCCTCGGTACCCCATAGTTCCACTGCGGCCAGGACATTGCCACCCAGGGATTCAACCGAGTAATCCAAACTGAAGGCCCGCGACTTGCAATGAAATGTGCGCTCCACTCCCGTCAGTTCTTTTTGACTGACATAGTCGCCATATTGGCGTTCACTAGCATCCGGTAATACCAACTCGGTCGCGGGATTACCTGCTGATGGCTGGTTGGTCATGACGGGTTTGTCCAGCATCCTTGCATCTTCGGCAGGGTCATCGCTGGGCGCGGGTAGCGGCAGTTCCTCTACGTCTCCGGCGGGTTCGAGCGATAGCGTCGAAGTACCGGCGAGCTGGCCTGGCGAGTTTCGCGGCTGTAGATGGGCCGTGGCTGGCCCCATGCTTGGTTCGGGATCCCAGGGGGTTGCGCCCGCGATGGGCTGTAAAGCGGTCCCCGGCGGGAAGCCTGAATTGGGAATACTACCGCCGCCGGTACTGGCCAATTTCATTTCCTGGTCGCCGGCAGCAGTGCGCGGCATATCAAGTTTAAAGCTGGCTTCGCCAAAGTTGTGCGCATGGTCTTCAACGGAGAAGACCAGGGCCACCTCGCGGCAGGCACCCAGTGCCACGCTGGCTTGCCCCTCGAACACCTCGCCGACCTGACTGAACGTTCCGAGCTGTACGGTCTGCCACTCGGCATCGCGATTGGTCCGCAAACGCAGTTCGGCTGAATCGGGGTTTAGGTTATTGTCCATCACGCGGACGTCGACCAGCAGCTTTCCCTCGGAATCAAAATCCGCGCGGAGCGCAGCCAACGGTCTGGTCGTATCCACCTCGACACGCAATGGCGGGCTGAGGCTGGGGAACGCCGCTCCGGTGGCATCGATCGTACGTACCGAAAACAGATACAGACCTTCGGCGGCCGCACGAAAGTCGAAGTGCTTGGCATCGGGCTTGGCACGCGCGTGCAACTGCCAATTCTGCCCCTGATCGGTGGAGACCCACAACTGCACCCAAGCCGGCTCGGCTCCCACCGAATCCACGCTGAATGGGATCTGGAACTGTGCAAAGCCAAGGTAGGTTGGATTGTGGGATGCTAGTCGGGAAGACTGCCGTGCGTCGAAAGAGGCGGAGGATGACTGTTGTCCGCGGGCAATGCAGGGAAAACACGTTAGACTACTGATGGAGCAGCCCAACGCGGCCAACTGTGCCATGATTGTAAAGCTTCGGCGTTTCATCGGCGAACTTCTTCTCAAACCCGTCATAAATGTTAGGCTGCAAGGGAGTTTGAAAGAGATTTCCTATCGCGCCACTCGCTCGCCCCGTAGAGACACGTTGTAGTTAGTTCGGTCACTCGATCGCATGCACATAACTAAAAAGTGGCCGTTCGCGTTGATCCGGCGGTAGGCAGGCTCGGCAAGTCCCCCAAGCCGCAAGCGTATTTTTGCAAGCATTTAAAGCACTATGTCCATGCCTTCTGATAGGTTTTCCGCAGTCTCCCACTCCACCATGGATCCCGTCCGCGCGGCGCGAGGGAAGGCCTACGAGTTTGACGTGTTGGTGGTCGGTGCGGGTCACGCGGGTACGGAGGCCGCTGCGGCTGCGGCCCGCTTGGGTGCCCGCGTTGCGCTGCTGACCGGAAACCTCGATACTGTCGGGCAGATGAGCTGCAATCCGGCGATCGGTGGTGTCGCCAAAGGTCAAATTGTGCGCGAGATCGACGCCTTGGGCGGTTTGATGGGTCGCGCCATCGATGCGACGGGTATCCAATTCCGACTGCTCAATCGTCGCAAGGGGCCAGCCATGCACAGCCCGCGCGCCAGGCGGACAAACGCGGCTACCAACAAGAAATCAAGCATCTGATCGAGGACTATCCCGGGCTGACGCTTGATCCAAGAATTGGTTGAGGACTTGATCGTCGAGGACAACCCCGGCCGGTCCAGCGCATTCGCGGTGTCCAAGTTCGTGGGCCTGCGATCTACACCGCCGCGGCGGTCGTGTTGACCACCGGAACTTTCATGCAAGCGATCATGCATACCGGCGAAGCCAAGACGGCCGGTGGCAGGGCAGGGGAGGGGACCAGCGGCGGAATCAGTGGTGCCCTCGTGCGACTCGGATTCCGCTCGGATCGTTTCAAGACTGGCACACCACCGCGCCTGAATGCGCGGACCATTGACTTTTCCGCCACCGAGGAGCAGCCGGGCGACGACGACCCACAGCCCTTCTCATTCTTGACCGAGAGCTTGCCCGACCCGCAAGTGCCCTGCTATATCACCTATACAACTCCGGCCGTGCATGATTTGATTCGCGAGAATCTGCACCGTGCGCCGATGTACAGCGGACAGATCAATTCGACTGGCCCACGCTACTGCCCCTCGATCGAAGACAAAGTGGTGCGATTCGCCGACAAGGATCGCCATCAGCTTTTTCTTGAACCCGAGGGCCGCAACACCAAAGAAATCTACGTCAATGGCATTTCGACCAGCTTGCCGCGCGATGTGCAGGACCGCATGCTGCAATGGATCCCCGGGCTGGAACGCGCCGAAATCATGCGCTATGGCTATGCGGTTGAATATGATTATTGCCCGCCAGATCAATTGCGTCCGAGCCTGGAATCCAAGCACGTCGCCGGACTGTACCTGGCTGGTCAAATCAATGGCACGACCGGTTACGAAGAGGCGGCTTGCCAAGGGTTGTTGGCTGGAGCCAACGCGGCCCTCAAGCTGGCTGGCAAATCGCCGCTGATCCTATCGCGCGATGCGGCCTACATGGGAGTCTTGATTGACGACCTGGTCACGCGTGGAGTCGACGAGCCCTATCGCATGTTTACCAGCCGCGCCGAGTATCGTTTGCTATTGCGTCAAGACAATGCCGATCGACGACTGACCCGACTCGGTCATGCCCTGGGATTGGTTGACAGCCGGCGTTTTGAAAAACTGGTCGACAAAGGAGCAATGCATTGCACAGGGCATTGAGTCTGCTCGACGAATCACGCATCGATTCGGTGCCGGCCACCAAGTTCCTGCGGCGCAACGAAGTGACGCTGGGAGGAAATCTGTATTCATATCCCGCAGCTCGGCGAGTTTTCGCAGCGAGGTTGCCCAACAAGTCCTGTGGGACGTCCGCTACGAAGGCTATGTTACCCGGCAACAGCAGCAAGTCGATCGCCAGCAACGCATGGCCGCCAAACGCATTCCCGATAACTTTGACTACAACATCACTGGCTTGAGAATGGAAGCCCGGCAAAAGCTATCACGCGTGCGGCCGATCAGCCTGGATCAAGCCAGTCGAATCAGTGGGATTACGCCTGCCGACCTGGCGCTGGTGCTGGCCCACGTCGAGAACCCAGCCAAGCTAGCCAGTGGCTCTCGGCCCGAACAGACTTGAATGCGAGTAATTCCAGCTTTCGCCACGGGCGAGGACTTGGAAGATTAACTGACTTGGGTAGGTGCGAGCGATTTCAAGTGTCTGAGCGAGATGGCACCCTTTTGAGGCTGGCGGTATTTAGGAAGTTTTTTGTGGGTTAGAAACTGCGTGTAATGGCGTAAGTCATTATTTGGTAAGTACTTGAGTGATAATATTCGATATTGACCCGGCCTGTCCATTCGCTATAATCCGGCAGTTCAGTGAAGCTTGGCAAGCTTGGCTGGAACGGGGATTGCTGAAGGATAAAGAATAGGCGGAAGTTGGCACTCCAACTCCGCTCATCCAATTCAAAGAGCTAGACAATCTGACGGGTTGAAAGCATCGGCCAGGGATGGGAACGCGTAAGCCCTTTGACCTCCGAATGCGACTAGCGTGGCCATCGATCAGGAAGGATGGTGGAGAGCATGTCGACGACAAAGACCGTTTTTACGACTGGCGAAGCAGCCAAGATCTGCAAGGTTAGCCAGCAAACCATAATCCGTTGTTTCGACAACGGATCGCTTAAGGGATTCCGGGTCCCTGGAAGTCGATTCCGCAGGATTCCTCGAGATCAACTTGTTTGCATTCATGCGGGACAATGGGATTCCGACCGATGCTCTGGAGAATGGCAAGAAGAAGCTACTGATCGTCGACGACGAGCAAGATCTGGTTGACTTGATGGCCGATGCCTTTGCGCGGGATGGTCGCTTTGAAATTCGAACCGCCAACAATGGTTTCGATGCGGGCATGCAGGTCAAGGAGTTTCGCCCCGACATCGTGGTGCTGGACGTGATGTTGCCGGACATCAACGGCAAAGAAGTCTGCCAGCGTGTCCGCAGCGACAGCACGCTCGACTCGGTGCGGATCATTTGCATTTCCGGCATGATCGAGCAGGACAAGGTCGATGACTTGCGGGCCGCAGGAGCGGATGATTTTGTTCAGAAGCCGTTTACCGTCGATCGCTTGATCGATCGCGTCTGCGACCTGCTCGAAATCGACAAGCCAGCGGTCCACTGAAGAGGATCATCGTGAGTGAAGCATCGGCACCGCCTGTTCAGCGCTTTGCCGATGCCACCTGCGATCGTCTCACGCAGTTGTTACTTGAATTGTCCGCCCTGGACAGTGAGACCCATTCCTCTCCGGCAATGCGCGCCCGCTATCAGGCTCTTATGCAGGCCGATGCGGTGTTTTCGGCCTGGAGCTTGCAAAGCACGGACGATCAGGGCGAGCAGCTGGAACGCTTACCCGAGCGGCTTGCGCGTCAGCGCGGCTGGGAAATGGACGATCAGGCGCGCAGCTTCCCTCAGCCCGGCAGCCGAGCGATTGCTGGCTGCGGCCAGCGTGGTGCTCCGCCTGCAAACGCTGAGCAAAGCCTTTGCCGAGGAACTCGCCAGCCAGAAACGGCAGGCTGTCTACAATTTCGCCTATGGATTGAGCCACGAACTGAATAATCCACTGGCCAACATTGCCACTCGTGCCGGAGTCTTGGCTCAAGCCGAATCGAACGTCCAGCGTCGGCAAATGCTGGAGGCCATCCTGGAAAATGCCATGCGAGGCAGCGAAATGCTGGGCGACCTCATGTTGCTTGCGCGGCCTCCGGCGATTGTGCGGGCCACCACTCCAGCCGTGGAATTTCTGGATGCCTTGGTGACGCAGGCCAACGCTTGGGCTGCTAAACGGTCCGTCGAAATCAGCCTGCGGCAAGCGTACGACGGTCCGCTCCTGATTGACGCAGTCGCCATGCGCGAGGCAATCTGGGCCCTGTTGCGCAACGCGATTGAGGCCATGCCCGATGGTGGGATCGTGCACATGCAGACTACCGCCGGTCAACAAGGACAGCAAGGCTGGTGCGTGATGGAGATCATTGATCAGGGAGTCGGCCTGAGTGCTCAAGCCCTGGAGCACTGCTTTGACCCTTACTACAGTGGTCGCGAGGCGGGGCGTGGGCTCGGACTGGGACTCGGCAAAGCCCAACGTATCATCGACATGCACCAGGGTCGATTGACGCTCGCTAATCTACCGGGTTTCGGTTGCAAAGCTCGCATTGAGCTGCCAGTACCTGCTAGAGATCTTTGATGAGAGTTGGAAACTGTTAAACTGAGTTGCGATGCTGGCGATGGATGCATCTTCCCGCCGGCAGATCGCAATCGGGAGGCGGTAGACTGGGAATGCCCAAGTCCACCGCTCAGCAAATTCGATTCTTCAATTTCTAAGAAAGTTCGCCATGTCACCTGCCGCCATTGCCAGCTTAATTCAATCCGGCACGCGACTCTATTTGGACTCGATTGATCCCCAGCTGGTTCAGCAGAACTTGGCTTGGGGCGCGGTGGGTGCCACCAGCAATCCGATCATCGTCGCCGGACTGGTTGAGAGTGGCCGATTCGATTCCCAGCTCGCCGATTTCTTGCAGACCGACATGTCGGACGAGCAAATCGCCTGGGCCTTGACGGATCAGTTAGTCCAGCAGGCCCAACAGGCCTTTCACCCTATTTGGGAGCACAGCCAGGGCAATGCCGGTTGGGTTAGTTTTGAACTCGACCCTTTGATCGAAGATCCGGCCGCCAATCTGCCTCATGCCGAGCGCGTCGAGCGGTACATCGAGCTCGGTCGCAAATGGTCCGCTGGGCATGACAATCGCATGATCAAGGTTCCGGCCACGCCTGCGGGCTTGGATTGTCTTGAAACCTTGTGCGCTGACGGGACGACGCTGAACGTTACGCTGGTGTTTACCATGCAGCAATACACGCAGGCACGAGAAAACGTATGGGCAGGTGCTCGGCGGCGGGCGTCGCTGGAGGATTTCAAGAGCGTGTACAGTATTTTTGTGTCGCGCGTCGACCAGTACACCGCAGAGCATGGTCCCGGTCTTTCACCCGAGGCGCAGGGTCAAGTTGGCATCGTCAACGCCAAGCGGATTTGGCGTGCCAATCAGGATTTTTGGCAGCTGCATCCGACCCCCTTGGATCAAGAGATCATCTTTGCCAGCACGGGTACAAAGGTGCCCAGCGATCCGCCGACCAAATACGTGGCCGCGCTGGCGGGCAGCGACATCCAAACCAATCCGCCGGCCACCAATGAAGCCGTGGCTAGCAGTGGGCTGAGCTTTGATCGACAGGTAGACGTACTGCCGCCGCAGGCGCTGCTTAGTGAAATCGATTCCAAAATAAATATGGACGATTTACAGACCGTGCTCATGCGCGAGGGCATCGACAAGTTTGCCTCGCCGCAGAAGAAATTGATTCAGACCATCGCCACCCAGCGAAGCGCACTGGCTCGTTCGTAATGCCGCCCATGACTGGCACAACCAAGTCCTATTTCGTTCACCAGCGTGCATTCAGCTTTGCATGATCGATAGCCTATGAAGGTGGCCGCTTGCTGTTTGAGGCGGCTACCTGATTACTTCGTCGCCATCATCTTGATAAACCTGCTTGCCAGTAAACTGGTTGCGTTTCATGATCAACTTGCGGGGCAGTCTATCCAGAAAGTATGGCCCGCTGGGAGCATTCCAGGATGCGCGACCAAATCCCCTGCGATAGACTCCGCGAAATAAAGAGCTCATCCTTGGCGCGGGTCATGGCCACGTACAGCACGCGTCGCTCTTCTTCAATCGAGTCCTGGCTATCCATGCTCCGCGTGTGGGGGTAGCAACCGGGATTGGCTGCGGCGATGTAACAAGTCTTGGCTTCGGTGCCTTTGGCGCTATGCACGGTAATCAGCGTGACGATATCCTGGGGGTCTTCGGCGGACTGAACTTCGGTCGCGGAGATGGGATCGAGCGTATAGGTCTCCAAGAAAGCGGCCAGGCTGGCATGGCTGTGCGATAATTGTTCCAGCAGGCGAAAATCTCGGACTCTAGATTCCCAATTGTCATACTTGGCGGCCAAGATATCCTCGAGCCCCTTGGCGACCTGCTCGATGGCGCGTTTGGGTTTGTTAACTAGTTTGAGCGCCTGACGGAGTGGTTGGACGACTTCCGAGCGGTCGAGCAACTGTTTCAATAGTGACACGGCGGCAGGACTATCTGCGGATTGACGAAGTTGTTCGGTCAGCTTGGCCGCGGTGACCTCCCCAATGCGCGGCCAGAGTGTCAAATAGCGCATCCATGCCAACTCGTCACGGTTGTTGACAATAACCCTCAGGGCTGACAGCAAGTCGCGAACATGGGCCATTTGCAATAGTCCAATGCCACCCACAAACCGGTAGGGCACTTTGCGTTCGATCAACTGCGCCTCGATGGGGCGGGCGTTAAAACCTGATCGGCAAAGAATCATGTGCTCCTGCCAGGCGTCGCCTCGACGATGGCGCTCGATGATCGAAGCCACGATCCACTCGGCTTCGTCAAACTCGGTATCAAATTCGCACAATACGGGTTGGATCCCGGGACCGCGGTGCGAACGCAATAGCTTGCCGTATTCCAGACTCGATTCAGACAGCAACCAATTGGCCAAATCCAGAATTTCCGTGGTGGACCGGTAATTCAATTCAAGTTTCATTGTCTGTGCATTTTCCAGCCTTTCGTGGAAGGAGTGCACATTGCGGAAGTCTGCACCGCGAAAGGCATAGATGCTCTGCGCGTCATCACCCACGCAGAACAGATTGGCATGCTCGGCCAGGCTTTCCAGAATTAACCACTGCAGTGGATTGGTATCCTGCATTTCATCCACCAGCACATGCTCGTAGCGGCTGGCAATTTTTCGGCAGATGTCGCTATCCTGGTGCATGACCTTGGCAAACCGATGCAGGATGTCGTCGTAGTCAAAGTAACCATTGCGTTGCTTGCGCTCTTTGTAGCTCTTAAAAATGAGCTCAATGGTGTTCAATGTTTCTCCGTGCCATTCGGTATACTGTTCCAGATACTCACGCAGCGGTTGATTGGTGTTGCGAGCGTAGGAGTAATAAGTCAACAACTCATTGGCGGCGGGGGCATTCTTGCTCTGGCCGACCATCTTACCGCGGGCCAAGCGCATCAATTGCAATTGATCATCGCGATCCATGACGGTCAATTCGTTACAACCAAACCACATGGGCCGGGAGCGCATTTCTCGCAAGCAGAAATGGTGAAAGGTGCCCATGAGGATCTTGTTCGTATCTACGCCCGCGGTGGCTTGCAGACGACTACGAATCTCCGCAGCAGCCCGTCGCGTAAAGGTCAAGACGGCGATCCGTTGCGGAGCGACAGCCTTGGCCAGTAAATGTTGCACACGGCCGATAATCGTTCGAGTCTTGCCGGTGCCTGCTCCGGCCAGCACCAGCAAATTCCTGGCATTGCTCGTCAAAGCGGTTTGCTGCTGGCTATTGAAATCCATTAATCTTGACAGCCAAAGATGCTTTCTACATTACCGCGAAGAACTTGCCTGCCAAGTTCGATGGATCGCGATTCACTCCAGCCCATGCCTTGCACGAAATGTTCAGCCAAGACAGCAGCCAGGCAACGTTTGAACATGGCAAATTTTGGCAGGGCGAATTCCAGCTTGTACATATCACTGTAGTAGCCGATAATCTTATTCCGCGGGACGGCCTCTAACCGGGCTTGCAGGTCGCGGCGAATAAAGCTGGGCGTATTGCTATACCACCAATGCCCATGGCAAACCACATTCGGGAAAATCCAGGCGTAGCTGACGAGTTCTTGATTGGTCACGCTGGCCAGTACAGACACCGGGAAAGTGACTTGCGGGAAAGCGTTGAACAGTTCGCGATACTGGATCAGCGACACCCGGCTATCGTACAGGTCTTGCCCTTGAAAAACTCCGGTGGGATACACAGCCCGGTTGACGCCGATCATCAGATCAAAGGGCAAACTGAACTCTGCACAGTTCTTGGCCAATTGCCAGAACATCCAATATCCGAGAGTTGTCTGATCATCTGCATGGCATTGATCGTTGTTGGCCAACACCTGGTCAAGCGCCTTGGAGGCTTCGGCCTGACTGACGGACTGAGGTGCGAAGTGTGGCGGGAGGCTGATAGCGCAGGCCCGCGCACCATGACGCCACAAAATGTTTAAAGCGGGCATGCAGAGCGCCTTGCAGATCTTCCAGCGATTGAACTTCGATGCCCGCGGACCGGGCGAGTCGCTGGCGGACCGAAAGCCGGGCAAAATGAAAGACCAGTTCGTCGGTGCGCAGGCAGGGAATATAGACGCTGGTATCGAATCCCTGCAGAGCGTCATCAAAGTCATTGGTCAAGAACACCGCCTGCAGCTTGGAACGGCTGAGCACCTGCTGCTCCCAGTCGGCTTGATCCATCCGCTCTTGGGCGGCGTCAAACAAAGCCTCCCAATTACTGGCGTCGATCCTGTCGATTTCCACGCCGAACAGCTCTCTGGCCGCTTCCAACAGCCAACTCAACTGAGCAGTATTGTCAATGTGTCCCAAGCCCTCGACCAAGCGGCCTACCTTTTCTCGGGGGCTCAGACCTGCCTCCTCGATCCGCTGTTTGGGCATGCCCGCCGAGTGCGCCAGTTCCGTGTAATAGTGGTATCCCAGGATGTCTGCCAAGCTGCTACTGGCTGGGCTATGCGGATTAATATGCGTATGCGGGTCGATCAGAACTTGCGAGTTCAGTTCATCAAACAGGCGTTGTTGGAGTGCTGTGGACATTCGTTTTTCTTTAGAGTTTGCGGGTTATGAGCTAAGTTTTACGCGTTTGGCCGGCAAGCGGAAAGCCGGGAGCGGGCTACATAGCCCGTCACATCCAGGCTGGATTTGTTTCCTGACCGGAAAAATGCAAGCATCCCGGCAGATTGCGGAAAATTGAGTCGCACCCGACTGTCGGATTTTGCCTCGACGGCTGACTTGCGGCTACAATGAACCAAGCTGTGACCGCGTGCCCTGTGTCAAGGCGACTAAGAAGATGAGTGAAAATATCGAAGGCTCCTGGCAATCTGCCGACGACATTTTGGAGCATGGACGTCCGTCGGCCTCCAATCCCGGGGAGGAGCCTGCGCAGGATGCGACGCAGCCCAGCCAAGGGCTGTCTGGCAAGGACGACCAGCCTACACCGCCGGCCAGTGCTTCGGTCGGGCATCAAACGTTGCATTTGGCCACGTCAACCTTGCTCAGCCTGCTGATGGTGCTGGCCCTGTTGCTGGTCGCGCGTTTGGTGATTCCGTCGCTGGTCGAGAGCATTCGCTACGGTTGGTATCGAGGTCAGCTGCGAGCCGAATACGAACTGAGCGATCAACGCCTGCGCACCGTTTCGCTGGATTCCTTGGCGGACGTTTCACAATTGGTCAGCCAACGGGTTGGCCCCAGCGTGGTGCACGTCAATCTGCTGCGCGATCAGCAGACCTTGGACGAACTGGGGCGGTTGCTGCTCAATCGCAATGACCCTGGCGTGCGCTATGAAGGGCAGGGAAGTGGTTTCGTCATTGATAACAGCGGCCACATCCTGACGAACAATCATGTCATTGATGGCGTTGGCAAAATCGAAGTCACGCTCAGCGATGGGCGTCAGGTCCCGGCGTCGATCGTTGGCAGAGATCCCTTGACCGATCTGGCCGTATTGAAAGTGCAAGCGACCGATCTGATGCCGATCGACTGGGGCAATAGCGACTCAGTCGTGGTGGGTACTCCGGTGTGGGCGGCGGGCAGTCCATTTGGTTTGCAACAAACCGTTACCTTTGGGATCATCAGTGGCAAACACCGCATCGATTTTCGTGGTACGCGTTACGAGCAGAGCGTTGGGGGCGGCAATGCCTATGGCGATTTAATGCAAAGCGATGTGGCCTTGAACCCAGGCAACAGTGGCGGTCCACTGGTCAATGCCATGGGGCAAGTGGTCGGCGTGAATGCGGCCATCCTTGGAGAAACCTATCGTGGTATTAGCTTCTCGATTCCCAGCAAAGTTGCCCAACGCGTCGCTAGCCATTTAATTGCCGAAGGCGAAGTCCCACGCGGTTGGCTGGGAGTATCGATGATCGATATCCCCTTGGATGAACGCTTTGACAAAGACGGCAACGCCATTCCAGGCGTCAGGATCACAGGCTTTCCCGATGTTGGGCCCTCGCCGGCACGCGACGCGGGACTGGCCGTTGGCGACCTGATCGTCGAATTCAATGGTCAGCAAGTCATGAATCAAGTCGATTTGATGAAAATGATCGGTGAGACCGAAGTGGGGGCCAGCCCCGTTGTGGGCGTCGTCCGCAAGGCTGAACGCATGAATTTTCAAGTGGTGATTGGCAAGCGTCCGCCGCGTCTGTAACTTCGCAGGGTTCGGTCGGCCATTTGATCTCCCGCGGGCAAAATAGATTTTCGATTCGGCGAGGCTGCGAGTTTGGCATGAGACGCTACAGTGGTCTGGGATTTGTTTTACTGCTCGGCGCCATGCTGCTCGCCATCGATGCGTTTCTGGGATGGCGGGTGGTCGCCGTGGCCGCTGGATTTTCGGGCATCTGGTTTGCGATTAGCATGGTATTGCTTTCTCGGCCTCCGGGAATTCCAGAATTCACCTCGGAACAGCAGGGCAGCGACGACCAGTTTGTAGTCCGCCGGGACTTGATTCCCCCGCTGCCTTTAATGGCCAGATTTCAGCTATCGCTGGGCGTTGCCTGTGGCACATGCTTGTTAATCTGGGTTACGCTGGGTATGCTCGCCCGATAAACTGCATGCCCAGCGCCGCCCAGTCGTCCCTCGACTGACCGAGTGGTATTGCCTGGGCGCCCGCCCTGGCGGGGCTCTGTCGAAAACTGAGCTACTCGAAAGCCGAGCTATTCGAAAGCCGAGCGATCTGTCGAGCATGTTAGACAGGTCGAGAGTAATTTGTCTGCTATTTTGCCGAGGAATCATTGATGCGCTTTATCGTCTGTTGGGCTACGGTGCTGCTGGTGGCCGCCACATGCTCTCGCCCCGCCATTTCTGCCGACGACTTGCCTACGGGAATTTCCAAAACAAAGCCTGCCGAAGGACCGTCGGTTGCGGTCGAGGGCGGCTTCATGGTGCCCTACACGCTTACGGTGCCAGGAAGCTCGGTGCACATCGAAATGGTCCCCGTCCCAGGTGGCACCTTCAAAATGGGCAGCAGCGATGACTCTGCGGGCCATGCCGAGGATGAAGCACCGCAGGTCGAAGTGCAAATCGGACCCATGTGGGTTGCCAAGTACGAAACAACATGGGCGGAGTACAAACTCTATATGTCGATGTATCAATTATTTAAGAACTTGGAATCGCAAGGACTGCGCGTGGCCAGCGAAAGCAATGCCGTGGATGCTGTTACGGCGCCCACCGAGTTGTATGACCCGAGTTTTACCTTTGAGTTTGGCGAAGAAGACAAACTGCCTGCGGTAACCATGACCCAGTATGCGGCCAAGCAGTACACCAAGTGGTTGAGCAAGTTGTGTGGGCAGCAATACCGTCTGCCTACCGAGGCGGAATGGGAATATGCTTGCCGCGCCGGTACCCAAACGGTTTATTCTTTTGGCGATGACGAAGACCAACTCGGGGACTATGCCTGGTACTCTGAAAATGCTGATGAGAAACCGCACGAAGTGGGCGGGAAAAAGCCCAATCCCTTCGGGCTGTACGATATGCACGGCAACGTCATGGAATGGGCCATCGACGGCTATGCGGAAGATGGTTATGCAGCCATTGCAGACAAACCTCAGCCGCTGGCTATCATGGATGCCGTTCACTGGTCGGATTCTGCCGAGGATCGTGCCGTGCGAGGCGGCAGTTGGCAGGACCTGGCCGAGGATCTAAGGAGTGCGGCCAGGATTGGATCGGAAGACGAAGATTGGAAGGATGAGGATCCCAACGTGCCCTTGAGTCCGTGGTGGTACACCGACGACCCTTCGCGCGGAGTAGGTTTCCGCTTGTTCCGTTCTTATCAACCTATTGCGCCCGAGATGATTTCAAAGTTTTGGGAAATCGACCATGATGACATTCGCTTCGATGTCGATTCGCGGATAAGCGGCGGCAGAGGCATCCAGAGCGTGGTTGATCCCGGACTAGCCGATGAAATCAAAAAGGCCAATCCCTAACGCAGGTCGCTGACTCTTGCTCGCCGCCGTTGGTGACTGAGGCATCGCGAGTTTGAGGGCATCGTCTTGGCGGTAGGCTCGCGTATTGGTTCCGACTTGAATCGCGAGCGTGTAGGCCAGGCAGCCCAGGGACACCACAAGGAGGAAAGCATGGTGCAATCGCATAGCAGTCTCGAGTCGAGATCGGTCGAAATCGATCGACTGGAGTGGGGTACTCTCAGCGACTGGGCACAGTTGGTACGTCTGCCCAATGTGTTTACACTGATTTCGGATTGCATTGCTGCCAGCATCGTAGCCACCGGGCTGCTGCTGCCGCTGTGGGGCTTTCTGCCGAGTCTCATCGCCTCGCTGTGCGCCTACTGGGCGGGAATGATTCTGAATGACGTGGTCGACGTGGAGGAAGATCGGCGAGGATCGACCTACGCGACCTTTGGCCTCCGGCAAAATATCGCCGGTCATCGCCGGTCATGTGGCGACGGGCATGCTGCTGGTTGGCCCAATTCTGATCTTGGCGGTGACCAGCTTGCACCAGGTGGATGCCCTGTGGATGGGAGCGGCCTTTTTGGCGGCGGGCCTGCTTTCGCTTTGCGTCCGTTTGTACAATTCCTGGCTGAAATCCACGCCCTTGGGGCCCCTCTTGATGGGCGGCTGCCGTGCCCTGAATATCCTGATGGTCGGCTGTACGATGTTCGCTGTTCAAGTCTTTCCCGATGAGGCCGGCGGCCAGCTGTCAGATTTTCCCAAACCCTTGCTCTTCTTGGCAGCAGGAATTGGGCTGTATATTGTCGGCGTGACCGTTTACGCGCATCGCGAAGAAAAGCTCAGTCAGTCTCCTGGGTTGGTGATTGGCCTGTTGTTGGAAATGGCTGGACTGGCGATCATCGGTTGTTTGCCGCGTTGGGCTGCGGCCGGGCACCCAGCTTGGACCCTAGACCCCAATGGCGGTTATCCGCTGCTGATTGCATTGATTGGGCTAACAGTCCTCAATCGCGGCGTGGCCGGCGCTCTGCACCCGGTTCCGCGTAAGGTCCAGTTGGCGGTAAAACACGCGATTCTTACCTTGATCTTGATCGACGCGGCCGTGGTGGTCATGTGGGCTGGTCCCTGGTTTGGCGGTGGGGTGGCTCTATTGCTGCTGCCAGCCCTGTCCAGTGCCCTCCGCTTCCGAGCGACCTGAAGCGTTCATCGCAGGCTAGCAAGTCGCCTCCTGTGCTTGCGATAAGACGATTGTCTATTAGACTTTGTCGCACTGCTCGGCAAAAAACGTTATGTGCTCAACTGCAAGGCGAATTCGGTGATCAAGACGCTAGCCATCGTGGGCGCTGACGGCGCCGTCGGACAAATCGTGCTCGAAGAAATCCTTCGCCAGCAACTGCCCTTTGAACAGTTGAAGCTGCTGGCCTCGGCACGTTCGGTTGGCAAGCAGATCAAGGTTGGCGATCGTCAGGTGGCCGTGGAGTTGTTGCAACCCAGTGCCTTTGATGGAGTCGATGTGGTCATCGCCAGCACGCCCGACGAGGTCGCGGCGGAGTTCGTGCCCTGGGCCGTCGAGCGGGGAGCTATCGTTATCGATGAAAGTGCTTTCTTTCGCATGGATCCCAAGGTTCCCTTGATTATTCCAGAGGTGAATCCGGAGGCGATTCACGAGCACCAAGGGATCATCGCCAGCCCCAATTGCAGCACGACGCAAATGGCCGTGGCCCTCAAGCCGCTGTACGACGCTGCCGGACTGACGCGTGTGATCGTCAGTACCTATCAGGCTGTCAGCGGAGCCGGCCTGGCGGCGCAGCGCGAACTGCTACGCAACACGGAAGCGCGACTCGGCGGGTTCGACAGGCTCCGTCGAGGAGTTCCAGCACGACATCGCACTGAACTTGATCCCGCAGATCGGTTCCCACAAGCGTGACGGTTTTACGTCCGAAGAGATGAAGATGGTCCACGAAACGCATAAGATTCTTGGCGATGATTCCATTGCCATCAATGCGACCTGCGTGCGAGTACCGGTCCTGATTGGCCATAGCGAGTCGATTTACTGCGAGACCGCCCAGCCGCTTTCCCTGCAACGCATTGTCGAGATCATGCGCGCCGCGCCGGGAATTCGCCTCGTCGATGATTTAGTCAACAAGTCCTATCCCATGCCACGCGAGTGCGCCAACCAGCCCGAGGTGTTTATCGGTCGAGTTCGCAAGGATCTGAACCGCGATTGCGGTATCAGTTTCTGGTGTGTGAGCGACAATTTGCGCAAGGGTGCGGCCACCAACGCGGTTCAGATTGCGAAGCTACTTGCAGACAAACTTGCCAATGTCTCAGCCTGAGTTCGATCATGCCGGCGAGCCGCACACGAGAGCCTTCCTGCTGAAACTGGCCTATGACGGCTCACGTTATTGCGGTTGGCAACTGCAAGACGACCAGCCAACCGTGCAGCAAGCAGTCGAGTTGGCGATATGCAAGGTTCTGGACGTGCCACATTGCCGAGTGCATGCCAGCAGTCGTACCGATGCGGGCGTGCACGCCTTGGGGCAGGCGGTCGTCTTTCGCAGCCACGTGTGGAAGGCCACGGCCGAGCGCCTGAATTTTGCCCTCAATACACGACTGCCCGCGGACATCGTCGTGCGGCAGGCAATGGAAGTCCCCATCAGCTTTCATCCCATTCGCGACAGCACCGGCAAGCGTTATCGCTACGTGGTCTTTTCGTCTCGAATTCAGGATCCGCTGGCCTCACGCATGCACTGGTGGATACGCAAACGCGTCTCGCTGGATGCGATGCAAACCGCTGCTGCAATTTTGGAAGGCTGCCACGATTTTGAAAGCTTTCAGTCGACTGGCAGCCCGCGTTCGAGCACCGTTCGCACGGTGCGTTCGCTGACCGTTAGCGAAGCAAACCATCTGGATGGCAAGCTCTATACCATCGAGATTGAAGCCGACGGATTCCTGTACAACATGGTCCGCAACATCGTCGGCACGCTGGTCCAAGTCGGTGTGGGCCGTGCGCAGCCCGAGTGGGTTGCACAGGTGCTCGACGCACGCGATCGCCGGCTGGCAGGTGCCACCGCGCCGCCCCAGGGTTTAACCTTGCTGGAAGTCATGTTCTAAGGAGTTCGGAATACAACCTGGAAAAGCATTTGCCCACCTCGCTGAAACCGGCTAGTCCAAGTGGGCCGCCCCCAGATTAATGTCTATGGGGCCGTTTGGCGTGATATATGCGGGCTTGTGGCTGCACACGAATGCGATATCGTTTGCCTGCGACCGCTTCGCGGTCGGGCATGCGGCGTGGCGTTTACCGTGGGTCTACAACCCACGGCTACCCTCTGCGATCCCTTCGGGATCAGTTGCGGTACCCGGTTACCTTCGTGATCCCTGCTGGATCAGCTGCGGTACCTCAGCTACGTTCGGTGATCCCTGCTTAATCAGCTGCGGTACCTTAGCTACGTTCGGTTGTCCCTTCATGATCGAGCCGCGCATGACCGCGCAGCGGTCACAGACATTAGCCGGGGGTCTGCAGCGCACCCCCGGGATTGAGTCGCGGAGACACGCCGACCCCGGAGGGTGTCGCAGATCGTTGTTGTTTCGGGCGATACGTCCGGTTGGCGTGATGTGTGCGTGTTTGTCGCAGCGCGCTACTGCGTTATCGTTCGTCTGCGACCGCTTCGCGGTCGGGCATGCGGCGTGGCGTTTACCGTGGGTCTACAACCCACGGCTACCCTCTGTGATCCCTCCGGGATCAGCTGTCGTACCTCCGCTACGTTCGGTGATCCCTGCTTAATCAGCTGCGGTACCTTAGCTATGTTCGGTTGTCCCTTCATGATCGAGCCGCGCATGACCGCGCAGCGGTCACAGACATTAGCCGGGGGTCGCGCAGCGCACCCCCGGGATTGAGTCGCGGAGACACGCCGACCCCGGAGGGTGTCGCAGATCGTTGTTGTTTCGGGCGATACGTCCGGTTGGCGTGATGTGTGCGTGTTTGTCGCAGCGCGCTACTGCGTTATCGTTCGTCTGCGACCGCTTCGCGGTCGGGCATGCGGCGTGGCGTTTACCGTGGGTCTACGACCCACGGCTACCCTCTGTGATCCCTCCGGGATCAGCTGTGGTACCTCTGCTACGTTCGGTGATCCCTCCGTGATCGAGCCGCGCGCTCTGTCCGTTCACGTTTCTAAGTCACCCAATTGCTGGCGTAAGCGGCGGAGGATGCGGCTGCGGATTTGCCGCACGGATGCAGGTTGTAGATCGAACTCAGCAGCTACAATTGCTGTGGGCACTTGGTCGATTACCAGCCGTTGGAAGATCTCCCATGAGCGCGGTTCGAATTCCGCGCGGACCTGCGCTAATCCGCTGCGCAACCAATTTCTGCAATTCGCACTCCGTTGTCGGTTCTTCTGCCAGCATCTCGTCCTGAACTGCGTCCAGGTCGGCGATTTGATTCAGTTGCCGCAGAGCCGTGCTGCCGCCACTGGCGAGAGTTTGATTTCGAACTCTGCGAGAGCTGTCGCGTAACTTATTGGCGGTGATCGTCCATAGCCAACCTCGAAACGCCCCACTGCTGCGGACGGGTTGATAACTTTCTAGCTTGCGTGAGACCGACGCAAATACCTCTTGGATGACGTCCGCCGTGGCGTGCACATCCAGTCCATACTGGCGACACCAGTGAGCGATCAGTGGACCGTAGAGCTCCACCAACTCGCTCCATGCCGCCGGATCTCGGCTGCGTGCCCGCGAAAGCAAGCTCGCCCGCGTAGTGCTGGAGCCGAAAGCTGGGTTTTGGCTAGACGAAAAGGACACGGCGATCTCCAATAGATTTCAACCCATCGGCTAGTCGCATGCCGATTTCTGAAAATCGTGTCACGCACGAAACGTTTATTGAGTATAGCTGCCTGCGATCGGCCAACGAATGCGATCTGTAGCCCTAAAGATTAGGCTTCTTGTCACGAAAGTGGTCTGACCCTATCCGGTGAGGCCAAAACCAGGCTAGTAAATTCGACTCGTCTCCAAAGCGTCGACCCCTTTTGGGCCAAAGCCTAGAATAACGATATGCGAGACACCCAAATGCACACGACGGAATGCCTGCCCCGCGCGACCCTCAAGCAGTATTTGACTGGCTGGACGGATCCCGATCAATGCGAGCGGATCGAGGCCCACGTGATGGGATGCCCGTCATGCGAGCAGACGATCGTGGCACTCGAGCAGGATCCGGACACGTTATGCGACTTTGTGCGTGCTGAGGCTGCCGCAGGATCTCACGCTCTCTCGGCCGAAGACGCCGCAGGCCCCGTATTGGAATACGCTTTTTCCAAGGCTAAAAAACTCCCATCCGCTGGGGCCGACCCCAGTCCTCGGTGGCAACCATCAACCAGCCAGGTTGGTCCTTACGACTTGATCCGACCTCTCGGACACGGAGGGATGGGGTCGGTGTACCTGGCACGCCATCGGCAGCTAGGCAAGCAAGTGGCGATCAAGCTACTTCCGGCACAGCCGTTTCGAAACGATCATTACGCTGCTCGGTTCCAACGCGAGATTCGTGCCGCCGGACAGCTGAATCATTCGGCAATTGTCAGTGCTACCGACGCCGGGCAAGATGAATCAACTCATTACCTGGTGATGGAATTCATCGATGGACTCGATCTTAGCCGTATCGCCCGGATCAACGGTCCGCTTTCGGTCGCAGACGCCTGCGAGATTGCGCAGCGTTGCCTTGGGGCTTTCGCACGCGCATGCAGAAGGTATCGTGCATCGCGATGTGAAGCCTTCCAATGTGATGCTCGGCAAGTCGGGTGAAGTGAAGATACTTGATTTCGGACTGGCGCAAGTCAGTCTTTGGGATGAAGCGTCCGCAGAGCTCACCACGGTGGGCCAGTTGATGGGCACGCTGGATTACATGTCGCCAGAACAAGCCGAGCGTGCAGACTCCGTGGATTACAGGGCTGACCTTTACTCGCTGGGTGCGACGCTATTCCGACTACTTAGCGGTCGGGCACCGTTGGCAGCTTCACCCGATCTGTCGCCGCTAGCGAAACTGCGTTTGCTAGGTTCCCATGAGCCCCCAAGAATGGACACACTACGGCCGGATGTGCCGCAGGAATTGGTTCAGTTGATGAGTAGTTTGCTGGCACGCGATCCGACGCAACGACCTGCAAGTGCCGCCCACGTCGCCGAGTCGCTCGAAGGGTTTGCCTCGGATCCGATTTAGTAACCCTAGTTTCCAAAGCACAATCCCAATCGGCGGATGATGCACATCTTTCTTTCAATTGCCCTCCGGATGCAGGGGCGAAGGCAGCTCCATCCATGCCGGCATCGCACCGTGGCGGATGGATAGGCTGGATCATTGCCGCTGGTCTGATTCCGTTGCTGGCTTGGGCCGGCGTATTGATTGTTCTCGAAACACGCAAGGGCCAGTTGGTCATCGAGTCTTTCGACGCCAACCTCGAGGTCCATCTTTTGCGTGATGGCGAATTCTACGAGAAGCTGAAGATCGTGCCGGGTGCCAATACAACGCGTCTCTACGCAGGTACCTACGAAGTCGTGATCGCTACGGCAAGCGACGCGTTTGAGGTCGACAAGGGCATCATCGAGATCAAAAAAGGCAGCACCAGCGTTGCTCGCATCGAGGCGTCACCCACGGTCTACGCTGGCGCAGAGGCCAGTGGAGTCTTCACCGAATCCCACGGCATCGCCGCAACCGCCTGAGCAGACACTAGATACTGCACTGTCGACGGAGCTCATGTACGACGGGCGACCACTTTCGACGTGGCTTGATCAGCTATCACGCGAAAGAAGTCCAGCCGCTATGTATGATGCCATTGAAGCCATTAAGTCGCTGATTACGGCAGGCACCGCGACGCAGATCACCGAGGCGCTACTGCAAACACTACGACACACGCCGGAAATGCGGATTGGCAATGACAAGGTTAAATCCGATCTAGATTTCGAAGGATTCGGAATTCTGGCGAAATGCCAGCCCACGCATCAGGGCGTATTTCGAGCTATTGACCGGTGAACTACATAGTGCCGATGAAGCATGGGCTCGTCGCATTCTCAGGAACCAACGTCTGGTGGAGATGAGTTATTCCCCAGAGGAACCGCTTGCCTGCCTACCCATGATCGCGTGGATTGAAGAGAGCGTTTTCAGAAACCATCAGCGAGATGCACTGATCGATGATGCCGCGTTTGCATTTGCAAGCCTGCTGCACTATTCGAATCTTGAGAGCCCAGTAAAAACGCGGCTCGTAGAAGATCTCGTCCATTGCGAGAAGTTGGGTCCTGCGTTTTGGCTGGCAACAGCTCCGCCGATGTCAGCAGGCAGGCAAGGCTATGAACAATGGAATGCAAGATTTGTCTCCCACGTCGAGACGGAGGCCTGCAAAGTGCTCGCGGAGCCTGGCAGCTCGCCGCAACTAATGGCTCAGGCAGCCCTGCTACTGTCAATCTTTAATGGTGAACTGTACACGCGGGGCGAGATGCCAGCCCCATCAGTTCCGGCTGAGTCGGTTGCCGCCAGACTCTCGGAGTTGGTTCACTCGCCTAAGGACATGCTCACGCTGGTTGATGTGGAGCCTAGCTTTGCGGGCGAGACACTGCCGCGAACCTTGAACGCCGGGCCGATCAAGAGTTTCCAGTTGGACAAACTACTTCACACGTCGATGAACAAGGCATGTCTGGCTGCGGAACTACTCAAACTGGTCTCGATGTTTGACTTGCCACTCGACCAACCGCTCGACTCGCCACACAATCGCTGCGAGATGAGCTGCTGGCGATCATTGAGGTTTGTAAGCCGGACGAACTTTCATTAGCCGAAAAACTCAATTCTAATCCTTACCGTCCAGCCACGTTGCGAATTACTTTGACATGGCCAAACTTGAATACCCATGCAAACTGGGCAATAGGTAGCACCCGTGGCGCCGGGCAATCACAGATAGACCTGGTGACACAGACCGAATGGATCGCGCATTTCGTTTTGGCGGCTGCCTATGAACTGCTGCCCCAGGCGGATCAGCAAGAGATTCAGCGAGAAATGCTATTGGATCTCAAACGACGCTGGGTCCCCCAGCAACTCTCGAACGCAGATTCAAATTCGGATGGTCAGCTTAGCTACGACGAGTTTCAGTCCTTGGCAGGCGATGCCTACGAAGTCCGGATGGTGGACAGCGATGCGGACAATTTCATATCCATGGATGAGCTGCTTGAGTACTTTGATGAGCCTCAGAAATTTCAGAAGCCGCAGGAGTTTCCGACAGTTACGCGAGAATGGGCGGAGCGGCAAATCGCCAAGTATGATAGGAACCGGGACGGTGAACTCGACGAGACCGAATGGGAAGTAATGCTCATCAAGCCGCTCGGGGCTGACGAGAATGGTGATGGCAAGATTACCGTCGAGGAGTTCGCGCGATTCCGTAGGAAGTAGAGAATCGCTTGATTTCCCAGGGAATAAGGGCTGGCAGCAAGGCTCACTGCGCCTGGGAAAAAGCTGTTCGAAGATCGACTTCGAGCGTCTGGGTGATATCCAATAGGGATGCCTCCGCAGTGTTAGCCAGATTCTCTTGCTTGTAGTTGGCCGGAATTGTCACCTGGCGGGTCCGTTCTTCCGGATTTCGAAGCGACTGCTTAGAATTGGGGAGCGGTGTACGACCGCATTGTTCTTTTTCAATTTTCATTCCAGGCGATAGATCTTGCTCCTCGCAAGAATCCAAGGAGACCGATATGAGTATTGCTGCTCAATCCAAGTCAGCTAAGCAAAGCTGAGTCCACTCTTGGCTCCCCAAATTCCCTGGAATTTACCGATCATTTCTGGCATCGGCATCTTGGACCTTCTGCGGATGAAACCAGCCAAATGCTGGACGCATTGGGTTTTGATTCGCTCGACGCGTTGACCGATCGACTGGTTCCCGAAAATATTCGGCTGGACGAACCGCTGAATATTCCCGCGCCTCGCGGTGAATTTGAATTCTTGAACGCTTTGAAGTCGATCGCCGCTCGGAACAAGGTGTATCGCTCGTGCATAGGCATGGGCTACCACGGAACGATCACGCCGCCCGTTATCTTGCGGAATGTACTGGAGAACCCTGGTTGGTATACCCAGTACACGCCCTACCAAGCCGAGATCGCCCAGGGTCGTTTGGAGGCCTTGCTCAATTTCCAAACGATGATCGCCGAACTGTGTGGGCTGCCGTTGGCTGGTGCGAGCTTGCTAGATGAGGCAACCGCCGCCGCCGAAGCCATGGGTATGTGCGCGGCGATCGCAAACCACCAGAAGAGTGGTTTTTTTGCCAGCCAGGATTGTCATCCGCAAACCCTAGCTCTGCTACAGACACGGGCACAAGGCTTGGGAATCGAGTTGGTGATCGGCGACGTCGAGCACATCGATTACCAGTTTGGTTCCGGTGGACTGTGTGGTGTGCTGCTGCAGTACCCAACGACCGATGGTCGGATCGAAGACTATTCGAAAATTGCCTCCGCAGCGCGAGCCAACGGGACAATGGTGGTCGCGGCAGCAGATCTGCTGGCGCTCACGCTGATCGTCCCGCCGGGGGAATGGGGGGCTGATATCTGCATCGGAAGTGCGCAGCGTTTTGGCGTGCCGATGGGGCTCGGTGGACCGCACGCTGCCTTTATCGCCACGCACGAGCAATACGCGCGGAAGCTGCCCGGCAGGATCATCGGAGTTTCCAAGGATGCGCAGGGTGGTCGGGCTTTGCGGATGGCCATGCAAACCCGCGAGCAGCATATTCGCCGCGACAAGGCGACTAGCAATATTTGCACTGCCCAAGCCTTGCTGGCCATCATCAATTCATTTTATGGGGTTTACCATGGCCCTGATGGCTTGCGACGGATTGCCCAACGGGTGCACGCCTACACGGCGGCACTGGCACAGGGGCTAGCCCGGCTGGGACATCTGGTCGTAGGCCATGCCAATGGAGAGGCTGCGGCCACACCCTTTTTCGATACGATCCGCATTCGGCTGGGCAAGGGACGTTCGCATGCGGCCCGACAAGTAGCGGATGCGGCCGCGGAACGGGAGATCAATCTGCGTGAGTACGAGGATGGAACGCTGGGTGTTTCGCTCGATGAAACGGTTGATCACCGCTTGGTGGCTGATCTGCTAGCAGCCTTTAATTTCGGACACTTTACGGGGTTTGATATCGACGACCTGTTGGCTGAGGCACAAACGGCCGGCTTAACTAGTTTGGCCAAGCATCAGCGAACGAGCCCGTTCATGACTCATTCGGTGTTTCAAGACTACCGCAGCGAGACAGAGCTGTTGCGTTACATCAGCAAGTTGCAAAGCCGAGACCTATCGCTAGCGCACAGCATGATTCCGCTGGGTTCGTGCACCATGAAGCTCAACGCGACCAGCGAGATGCTGCCGGTCACTTGGCCCGAGTTTAGCAACATCCACCCTTTCGCTGCCGATACACAGTGGCGTGGCTACACTTACATGTTTCGCGAGCTTGAACGCTGGCTGTGTGAAGTCACTGGCTTTGCGGCAGTGAGTCTGCAACCGAATTCAGGTGCCCAGGGGGAATACACGGGCCTCATCGTCATTCGGGCGTATCACGAGCACCATGCGGCCAAGGCTGGTACGACCAACAAACGCAATGTGTGTTTGATCCCGACGTCGGCCCACGGCACCAACCCAGCCTCGGCAGTCATGGCTGGCATGAAGGTAGTTCCGATTGCCTGCGATCAGCGGGGTGACATCGATTTAGAGGACTTGCGCACGAAGGCAGAGCAGCACCGCGAGCATCTCTCGGCGTTGATGGTGACCTATCCGTCGACACACGGGGTTTTCGAGGCGACGATTCAAGAGGTCTGCGAGATCATTCACGAATGTGGTGGCCAGGTCTACATGGATGGCGCGAATATGAATGCCCAAGTCGGTTTGACCAGCCCTCGCAAGTGCGGAGCCGATGTATGTCATTTGAATCTGCACAAGACTTTCTGTATTCCCCATGGCGGCGGCGGCCCGGGAATGGGGCCGATTGGTGTTGCCCCACAATTGGTCGAGTTCCTGCCTGGCCACCCTGTGCAACGACCCGATACGGCAGGGGAGTTCGCGATAGGCCCCGTTTCTGCAGCCCCCTACGGTAGCCCCAGCATTCTCACGATTAGCTATGTCTACACCGCTTTGATGGGCGGCGAGGGCCTCAAGCGAGCTTCCCAAGTTGCCATCTTGAATGCCAACTACATGGCCTGGCGATTGCGTGAGCACTTCGAAATCCTTTACACGGATGTGAACGGATTCGTAGCCCACGAATTTATCGTCGACTGTCGCGGCTTTGAAAAGCGGGCAGGCGTCAAGATCGAGGATATCGCCAAGCGGTTGATGGACTATGGCTTCCATTCACCAACGATGTCCTGGCCGGTGCCCGGAACGTTGATGATTGAACCGACAGAAAGCGAGTCCAAGGCGGAGTTAGATCGTTTTTGTGACGCGATGATTTCTATTCGGCAGGAGATAGCGGACATCGAGGCTGGGCAGCTAGATCGCGAAGACAATCCATTGAAAAATGCGCCGCACACGATGCAGGTAATTGGCTCCGATCGATGGTCGCATCCCTATTCACGCGAGCGGGCCGCCTGGCCGTTACCCTACTTGCGGGATGCAAAATTTTGGCCGACGGTCGGACGCATCGACAACACCTTTGGCGATCGCAATCTGCAATGCACCTGCGCACCTATGAGCGACTACGCAGCGGATTGATTTTCTGAGTGGCATCAACACACTGTTCGCCGCTCCCCTTTTGCCAAAGTTCTTTCATGCGAATCGCCCACATCATAACGCGGATGATTATCGGCGGAGCCCAAGAGAATACGCTCTACAATTGTCTGGACCTGCAGTCGGAACATAATGATGAAGTCCTACTGATTACCGGCCCGGCTATCGGGCCCGAAGGGCGATTTGCTGGAGCAGGGCAGGGCAGGGGGGCTGCCCGTCAAAGTCATCGATACATTGCGTCGCAGTATACATCCCTCGCGGGATTGGCGCGCCTATCGCCAACTGCAGCGGATCCTGGCAGAGTTTCGTCCGGATGTGGTACACACTCACAGCGCCAAAGCTGGTTTTCTGGGACGGGCTGCGGCCTGGAGTTGTCGGGTGCCGGCCATTATTCACACGGTGCATGGGGCTCCCTTTCATCCCTACCAATCTGTGCTGGCACGGCAGGCATTCGTGCGGCTAGAACGCTGGGCAGCACAGCGTTGTCATCATATCATCAGTGTGGCGGATGCCATGACCGATCTGATGGTCGAGGCTCGCGTGGCGCCGCGGGAAAAATTCACGACCGTGTATTCCGGCATGGATGTCGAACCGTTTCTGCACTGCGATCAATGGCGGCAGGCAGCGCGTCGCGAATTGGGGTTTAGCGATTCGGAGATTGTGTTCGGCAAGATCGCCAGGCTGTTTCATTTGAAGGGCCATGAGTATCTACTGCAGGCGGCCAAGGCAGTGGTGCGGGAAAATCCAAACTGCCGCTTCCTGTTGGTGGGAGACGGCGTCCTGCGGCCACAGCTGGAAGCCCAGTTGCGACAGGCTGGATTACAGGATTATTTCCGACTTACCGGTTTGGTCGCCCCGGATCGCATTCCCTACCTGTTGAGCGCCATGGATGGAGTGGTGCATGTCAGCCTACGCGAGGGACTGGCGCGGACCTTGGTACAAGCTTTGATCGCCGGCAAACCGGTCGTCAGCTATGACGTGGATGGCGCCCGCGAAGTTGTCATCACGGGGGAGACGGGTTTCCTGTTGCCACCCAAGACCATCCAGCCACTGAGTGCGGCAATCCTGGAGTTGGCCAACGACCCGGCCATGCGAGATCGGCTAGGGCAGGGGGGGCGCAGCCGTTTTACCGATCGTTTTCGCCATCAATTCATGACCCGACAGATTCGGGATATCTACCTCCAGGTGTTGGCTACTTCGGAGCATAATAGCCTGCACGGCAACTTCAAGGCCCGTTGAGTATGGCTTATCATGGTTAGCTCGCCTCAATTCCTCAGAAAGTGGGTAGATGACTAAAGCAAAAGACTTTCTCGGGCCCTACCGACTGGCACGCTTGATCCGCATGGGGAGCTCCTGCCAGGTTTGGGAGGCCATTGAATCCGAGACCGGCGACCGTTTCGCGCTCAAGGTGTTGCGCGAGGATTTTCGCGAGAACAAGCAGGAGGTGGGTTTCCTGAAGACGGAATACGACATTGCTAAGGCCATGAATCACCCCAATATCATCAAGATGTACGACTTGGTATTGACGGGCACGGCCCCCTTCTTGGTGCTTGAACTGTTCAGCGAACTCAATATGAAGCAAGCCTTGAGGCGAGGGCCCGAGTCGATTGCTTATATGCTGGATAAGATCATTGCCGAATCTACAGAGGCTCTGTACTACATGCACAGCCAAGGCTATGTGCATTGCGATCTCAAGCCTGACAATTTCTTGGTCAGCCGCGATGGGGAAGTCAAACTCATCGACTTTACGATTTCGCAGAAAATAAAAAAGGGCTTGGCCAAGATGTTTGGCTCGCGCAGTAAATCGATTTCCGGAACGCGGAGTTACATGTCGCCGGAGCAGATCCGCGGCCAGCAACTCGATCAACGTTCGGACATCTACAGTTTCGGCTGTGTGCTGTTCGAATTGGTAACTGGCAAGTTGCCCTATACCGGTTCCAGCCCCAATGAATTGTTGAATAAGCATATCTCTGCGGCTATCCCATCGCCGCTGGTGTCCAACGACAACGTGACCCCCGAGTATGCGGCGGTTGTCCGCAAGATGATGGCCAAGAATCCCAAGGACCGGCCTGAATCGATGTGGGAGCTGCTCAAGACACTGCGGGCCACCAAGATTTTCAAGACTCCACCACGCATCCCCGATACCAGCATCTTCGACGATTTTCCAACCTCGGGACGCATTCACAATCAAGAAACCGTTGACCAGGCCGATGCCAAGCAACAGTCCGCGGATCAAGAGAAATCGCAGTCATGAACAAGCCATTGACAGGTCCAGAGTTTGAAGCTCCCATGCTTGAGATCGAGGCGCAGATCCAAGAGCTGCAACAAGCCAAGCCGGGTGAAGAGGGCGTTGAGCAGCGAATGATCGACCTCCGTCGCCAATGGAATGAGCTGACGATGAAGATCTATGCCGGCTTGACGCCGTGGGAAACCGTGCAGGTCGCCAGACACAAGGACCGACCCTACACGCGTGACTATCTAAATCTTGCGTTCGATGAATTTGTCGAATTGCATGGCGATAAACATTTCGGCGATGATCGGGCCATGCTAACTGGCTTTGCCAAGATCGATCAGTACAAGGTGATGGTCGTCGGCCATCAAAAGGGACGCACCTACAAGGAACGCACTGCTTGCCATTTTGGTTGCGCGCATCCCGAGGGTTATCGCAAGGCGATGAGTAAGATGCGTTTGGCCGAGAAGTTCGGCATGCCCATCGTCTGCTTTATCGATACGCCGGGCGCTTATCCTGGCGTGGGCGCCGAGGAGCGTGGCCAGGCCCAAGTAATTGCCGAAAGCATGTTCCAGATGAGTCAATTACGAGTGCCCGTGATTTGCATCGTCATCGGCGAAGGCGGATCGGGTGGAGCGCTGGGTATTGGCGTCGGCGATCGTGTAGCCGTGTTGCAGTATGCCTATTATTCGGTGATCAGTCCCGAGGGCTGTGCTGGCATTTTGTGGAAGAGCCATGAGTTTGCACCCAAGGCTGCTGCCGCCTTGCGATTCACCTCCAAGCATCTGCTCGAGTTGGGCGTCATCGACGATGTGATCGAAGAGCCGCTAGGTGGGGCGCATCGCGATCATCACAAAATGGCTGCGCGGATGAAAAGTTATCTGGTGCGTTGCATGGGGCAGTTGGTCGGACGACCCATCGAGCAGTTGATCGACGAACGCTACGAGAAGTTTCGGCGGATGGGTGTCTTTATTGACCCTTCGCGCGATGAGCCACTCGAGTCAACACTCAGTCCCAGCGAGTAGGCTTGTATCCGGTTTTGAGTGGTCGTCTTGCTTGGAAACAGCAGTGTTATAGGGCTCATAGCAACGTCCGATAATGTTTCTTATGTTCGGTTTGGGCTGCTGTTTTCCCAGGCTTTCGTGCATCAGCTGCCTAAATCCGAGTCCCGCTCTACCGCGGGAGCGATATTCCGCTGGGCTGCTGCGCCTGACGATTCACCCCTGAGTCTGAGGGCCGCAGACCATTGGATGGCCAAAGCCCAAACCCCTGCTGTTGCGGAGCGGCGGAGTTGGACTGCGAACCAAAGGATGGCTCGGCAGCCATCTGTGCTGGGCGGCCGAGTGGTGGAAAGAATTGAGGCTGGCCACCGCTGACATTGCTTTCGCTGGCGGGCGGAGTCTGAGGTTCCGTAGCCCAGGTATTGGGGCTGGAGCCGAAACTGGCGTTTGGCGATGCACTGCCGGCAGACTTCGGCAATCCTCCCGACAAGCTTGGCAAGTTTTTGATCGCATCCATCCAGCCGTTGTCCGAGCCATCGGTCGGCTGGTTGGCGAACTCTCCGTTTTGGCCGTTCTTGAGTTGGTTGTCGAGTTGAGCAAGAAAGGGTCCTACCACATCGTGAATCTCTTTTGGCAAAACGCCGATGCCTCGATCGAGAGCCTTGGCGATGTAGTATCCTGATTTGGATTGGCAGATAGCTGCTTGCTGGTTGGGTCCCAGCAAACTCATGGCGAACATGGTAATCAGCAAACATAGGATCAGGCCCTTGGCCAATCCAAAAGCGGCTCCCATGTGCCGATCAAACTCTTTTAGCCTGATCTTGTCGATCGTTCCGCTCAGTAAGCGGAAGCCAACCCAAATCACAAATGAGGTTCCTACATACAGGATCAACATAGCCAGAAACTGGTTCCAGGGCGGCGCAGCCTGTATCATCTCCGCGACTTCGAATCGAAAGCGATAAGCGACCAGGTAACTAACCACAATGGAAGCCAGTGAGGCAACCTGCCAAGCAAAGCCCTTGATCGCTCCAAAAATCGTAGCCATGCTGAGAACGATCAGCATGACGAGGTCATAAACCTGCACAGTTCATATCCTTGGTCTGGATGGAGACGGAAAGAAAGCGGGATAGGGGACTGTAGCAAAATTTTTTTTGCCAACGGAATAGCGATTCGCATCTCAAAGTTGTGATCTAACAGCTTGATTGCTAGCAAGCGTTTTTCACCTCGCTCCCCCCTGCTCCGTTTGCTACCCTTGGGTGTCTCGAGCAAAGGTACATATCCATGGCAGACTTCAAGACGCACATGACAGTCAGCACCACAACTGGTGTTTTGCTGGGTTTGGCCGGCTCTCGGGCAGGCATTCCGCTGACGACCTGCTTGATTGCGGGAGGTCTGTGCAGTGTCAGTGGCATGCTGCCGGACCTAGACAGCGATTCCGGAAGACCACTCCGCGAGGCCAGCATGCTGGGCGCGGCTGTCGTACCGATGCTGATGGTCGAACGATTTCAAAAGCTGGGGATGGACCACGAGAGCATGGTCTTGGCGGCTGGCGTCGTATACATCGCTATACGTTTTCTGCTGGTGGAGATCTTCCGTCGTTACACGGTGCACCGTGGCATGTGGCACAGCCTACCTGCAAATGCAATCGTCGGCATGGTTGCCTTTCTAGTCATCCAGACCGACGATATGAACCTGCGCTTGTTCAAGACCATGGCAGTCGTGTTGGGCTTCTTGAGCCACTTGGTCTTGGACGAAATCTGGTCGGTTGATTTTCGCCGAGGGTCCTTTGTGTTCAAGAGTTCGTTTGGTACAGCTCTCAAGCTGTGGGGAAACAATGGTTGGGCTAATGTAGTAACCTATTTCAAGCTGGCGTTAATTTGTTTTCTGGTCTACGAGGACCAAGGCTTTATGGCCCGCTTTGACCTGCCGCAGCCGCAGATCTCGCGGACGGCCACGCAGCTATTGGAAAACGTCCAAGATCGGGGCCAAGAGTGGCTGCAATAGGCCCAGCATCAGCTCTAAAATAGCTTCCGGCTGTCGAGCATGATGGTCACTGGTCCATCATTGAGCAAGGCAACCTGCATGTCGGCTTGAAAACGACCTTCCGCCACGGCGAGTCCGGATTTGGCAAGCTGTCGGCAGAAATCCGCGTAGAGTGGTTGAGCATCGGCGGGCGGTGCCGCATCTGAAAAACTGGGACGCTTGCCGCGTCGAACATCGCCGAGCAACGTGAATTGGCTAACCACCAGCAGGCTGGCTCCCACGTCTACCACACTGCGATTCATGAAACCGTTGTCGTCGTCAAAGATCCGCAGCCCTTGGACCTTGTCGGCCAAGAATTTGACATCGGTAGTCGAATCCCCTTTTTGGACACCCACAAAGACCAGTAGCCCCTGCCCAATTTGTCCCAAGACCTGACCGTCGACCGATACACTGGCATTCGCAACACGCTGCACGACAGCTCTCAATGGTCTCTCCCCTGCCCTGCCGCCTGATCACACATGGATGTTAGAATAGTGAGCGGGATTCTTGTTAAGAATTCCACTAACCAGCGAGTGTTCCATTTTGCAAGAGCTCGAAGAAGGCCGCAAGGCGTCAGGCACCGAGCCTGGTTGAGATCAGATCCATGGCATTCACTTTTACCTGTCCATATTGCTTCAAGAAGACGCTGGTCGACGAGTCCATTGCGGGACAGAGCGGCCCCTGCGTCGCTTGCGGGAAAGAGGTTCACATTCCTGCTCACGCAGGACAGCACGTGACATCTGGAGCAGTTCAAGTCCCGAGCCGCGGTCGATTCTCGGCGGTGCGGGCTTCCGGCAATTTGCAAAGAGTGATTTTGGCAGGTGGCGTAGCAGCCATTCTGATCTCCGTTCTTGCGGCAACGCTCTATTTATTCTGGCCAACAATCGAAGGCCTCAAGGCGCGGCGTGACAAGGCGGCATGCATGAACAACTTGCGTCAAATTGCGCTGGCCTTGAATGCTTATGCGGCCCGGCACGGCTCCTATCCACCTCCGATCGTGTACGATGACAAGGGCAAGCCCATGCACAGCTGGCGCGTATTGATACTCCCAGAACTCGGCGAAGAGGCACTCTACGCGCGCTATAATTTCAAGTTGCCCTGGGACTCGCCAGACAACATTCGACTGCTCGGTGTGCGCTGCCCACGCGTCTTCATCAGTCCCGCGATTTCCAATTCGCGGAGCATGGCCGAAACCAACTACTTTTTGATCACGGGAAAGGGAACGCTGTTTCCTCCCAGTGGGTCGCTGGGACCTCAGGACATTGCCGATGGGCCCGGCAACACGCTGCTGGTCGTCGAATCACAGAATACGATGATCGAGTGGACTAAGCCGAGCGATATCGACTTCGGAAAACTCAATACTCGCATTGGAGCTGGCGGGCAGAACAAGATCGGCGGTAATCACCAGGGTGGGGCAACGGCGGTATTTGCCGATGCGCGTCCCGCTTGGTTACCGGACGATCTTGCGCCTGAAAAACTGAATGCCTTGATTTCTCCCGCGGGTGGCGAGCCAGTAGACCCAACAGAATATGAGCTGCGTTGACTCTGGTGGACCGTAATCGACGTCTCACTGTTGGGCAAATCGTCCGGATTTTCCCTGAACACGGTAGGGCAAACCTTGGATGCGAATGAAGCCTTCGGCGTCGTCCTGGTTATAAGTGCCGCCCGATTCCATGGTGGCGATCCCTTCGTCATACAAGCTATTGGGGCTGCTGCGCTCCATCACAATCACATTGCCCTTGTAGAGTTTGAGTTTGACCGTTCCGCTAACTACCTGGTGTGACTGGCGGATAAAGGCCATCAAGGCTTCAAACTTGGCGGCGTACCAGTAGCCATAGTAGACCATTTCCGCGACGACGGGCGCGAGCGTATCGCGCAAGTGCAGCAGATCGCGATCGAGGGTCAGTTGTTCAATATGTGCCGCAGCTTGATAGAGCAAACTCATGCCGGGCGCCTCGTAGACCCCCCTGCTCTTCATCCCCACGAATCGGTTCTCAACAATATCGATGCGGCCGACGCCATTTCTTCCGCCGATGTGGTTCAACTGCTCAACAATCTGCAATGCCGAGGCGGTAACGCCGTTGACTGCGGTGGGAACGCCGGAGGTGAATTCGATGGTAACTTCCTCGGCCTGTTCAGGTGCCTCCTGTGGACTGCAACTCATCGTAAAGTCGACCAGGTCGACGCCGCAGACGTCCAGCCGCTCCAATTCGCCAGCTTCGTAACTTATGTGCAACACATTCTCATCAGAGCTGTAAGGCTGCTTGGCGGTGGCCTTGACCGGAATGCCCTTGGATTGGCAATAGGCAATCATCTCCGAGCGGCCAGGAAATGTGTCGCGCCACTCTTTTGTGCGCCACGGAGCGTAGACGCGGATGTCAGGCCTGAGCGCCTCGGCGGCCAACTGAAAGCGGCATTGGTCATTTCCTTTGCCGGTGGCCCCGTGTACATAGACCTCAGCTCCGACCTCGCGAGCCACCTCGAGGATTTTCTTGGAAATCAATGGCCGGGCGATGCTGGTCCCCAGCAGATAGGGTCCTTCGTACTTGGCTTGCCACATCAAACACGGAAAGGCAAAATCGCGGCAAAGCTCTTCGCGGGCATCGATCATTCGCACGCTCTTGGCGCCAATTTTTTGGGCTTTTTCCTTCATGACCGCGCGATCTTCGCCCGGTTGGCCAAGATCGACGTAGACAGCGTGGACCTCATAGCCCTTGTCGATCAACCAAGCCAGCATGCATGATGTATCAAGCCCACCCGAATAAGCCAATACACAAACTGTCATAGCAAATAAACCTTGCAGATGTGAAAATAACGTACGCCGTTGAGTCGCATGCGATTTGCCCAGCATCCTCCAGCGATTTGCCGAAAGGCGATCGTGGAAGAACATGGCAAATTGTCACTACCACTGCAAAGCTTGGCAACCCACCGAACTAGATTAGAGCCTGTCCGAAAAGGGGTCTGACCCTCGCCGGCGAGGCCAAAAAACCAATGAAATCGACTCGCCTCCAAAGGGTCAGACCCCTTTTCGGATAGGCTCTTCGTGTCATCTAACCCCATTGCAGAGCGAATCCATGGCCGAATCCGAGCCCAAAGGCGTTTCACTACGCAAGCATGATGAAATTGAGAATTGGCTACGCGAGGCGCGAGAGGGAGAAGCCTCCTGGTCTACTTTGGCGGAACGCATTCTGCAGCTCGAACACGCACCCAGCGGCGAACATCGGCCAGATACCGATCGCCAACGCCGATGCGGCTTTCCTGAGGTCATCTTTGGCAGCGGCAAGAGCCCGCAGGACATCGCTACAATCGCCCGCACTTTGCTCGACCATGCGGGTTCATTGCCCGCAGAGTTTCGCAACCCGGAGGTCCTGGTCACGCGGGTCATGGAGGCATGCCACACCGAGGTGGCTGGGCATTTCGAATTCACGCGCTACGATGCAGTGGGCCGAACGCTGAGGCTGTCCGATACAGCCATTGCGAAAATTAACCGGGCCCCCTGCCCTAGCCCGCTGGACGTCGGCAGTGTCGTGGTGGTTACGGCGGGCAGCACGGATTTGCCGGTCGCCCGCGAGGCGTTGGAAACACTGCGCTGGATGGGTGTCGACGCGGGTTTGCTGACCGATGTGGGCGTCGCCGGCCCCTACCGCTTGTTACCCCATTTAGACCGGTTGCGACAAGCCACGGTTTTGGTTGTGGTTGCCGGCATGGAAGGTGCCTTGGCCAGCGTACTTGGTGGCCTGGTGGCTTGCCCCGTCATTGCCGTTCCCACCAGTGTCGGATACGGCGCATGCTTTGAAGGCATCACCACGCTGCTGAGTATGATGAGCAGTTGTGCTGCCGGGGTAACGGTCGTCAACATTGACGCTGGATTTAAGGGTGGCTACGTAGCTGGATTGATCGCCACGCGACCCAACGCCCTTGGATTGAGCACGGGCTCATCTTAGGCTAGCGGCCGATAAGAATCTATCTGTAGTGGACGAGGTAACGAGTCCCTGCGGCAAGGACTCGTTACGTTGTCCACTACGATTGGGTAGGAACTCATCTGCCGCTCGCCTTAGCATCGTTCGATCAATAACTCGCCAATTTGTCCGGCGATCATGACGACGGAGCGTGATGGCTCTATTTGAGCTGATCGATAAACAAGCTGGCCAAGCTGAGTACCAAGAAGAACCCGCACATGTCGGTAATGGTGGTCAGCAAGGGGCCTGAGGCCACGGCCGGATCACGCCCCAACTTACGCAGCAGCAGAGGCACGATGCCGCCAATCGAAACAGCAACCATGGTGTTCAACGCCAAGGCCCCACCCACCACCAATCCCAGCACGGCATTGCCTTTCCAGACCCAAGCGATCGTTCCCAGAATCGCGCCCACCGCGATACCGTTGATCAGGCCTACGGAAAGTTCCTTGAGCCACACGCGCCGGACATCGACAGGTTTGATAATTCCCAGCATCAGCTCGCGGATGGAGACCGCCACGGCTTGATTGCCCGAACAGCCGCTCATGTCCGAGATGATTGGCAGGAATGCAGTCAATGCAATGACGGCGGCTAAAGTGCTTTCATAGTAACTGATAATCGTCGCGGCCAGCAGATTGAGTACGATATTCAGCGAGAGCCAGGTCAATCGATTACCGGCTCGTTCCCATAATGGCAGACTGCGTATTTCTTCGCCGCTAACGATACCTTGTCGCCTCAGGAACGATCGATCCTGCTGTTCGATCCAAGCTTGATCGACATCGGCCCGCTGGACAACTCCCAATAAGCGACCAGCCTGGTCGGTAACGGGGACACCCAGAAAGTGGTGCTGTTGGAAGAATCCGTGCAGTTCGGCCAGCGTTTGGTCGGCGGTGACTGACAGGGGATTAGGGATCATGATATCGCGAATGATTCGATCGCGATCACCAAGCAATAAATCGCGTAGCCGTAGTACGCCCAGCAATTGATCTTCTGCATCGCACACATACGCGTATTGAATCTGGTAATCGCGGTATTCCTCGGCACCACTCTGCAAGTCGGCTATCACTTGATGGACGCTCCACTGCTGCGGATAACGCAACAGTTCGGTGACCATCAACCCTCCGGCCACATCGTCGGCGTAGGCCTGTAGATTTTGGGCTGCCCGCGCTTCGTCCGGACGCATCAGCTTGAGGATGGCTTGTGCGTCGGCGGTATCCAGATCACCCAACAAATCCGCCTGTAGATCGCTGGGCAGCTCATCCACCAATGCAGCCGCCTGGTCGGGGGCGGCATCTTCCAGCAATTGAATCGCCTGAATCATGGGCAGTTGTTCGAGTAGATCGGCGCCGGTTTCGGCATCGATCAACTGGATTAATTTGCCGCGTTGGTCGTCGTCCAGCAACGAGATCGCACGTGTCAGCTCAGACGTAGGATGCTGTTCGATCAGGGACTCAATTGCCTCGGTCGCACCCGTTTCCACCAAATGTACCAACTGCTCCAGTGCTGCTGGCTGCAGGCCGTCGGCGTTATTCGTTGCACTTTCCAAGCTGGTTACCTTCGGAAAAGGGGGCAGTTCTGCATGGCACGAAGTTTGTTTTTGACTTCGAAACATCCGAAAACGCAAGAGAACTTCGGCTAACTCCGAAGCGGTTCATGGTTTTCGCATTGGTTCTTAAACGCGCCTATCCGAGACTCAAGTCTTCCATGGCTTGGATGCTGCCACAGTCTCGAAGTACTTGACCTGCGCATTCAAAGCTCGTGCCATTCGGGTCAGGTCTTTGTGGGCTGTCCACCAGCTCAATGAGCCTGCTGGGCTGTGTGGCCTATCGTAACCGGAAGCGCAACATCTGAAGTTGCGCATTGAGCATTTTCCCAATGTTTTTCATGACCCGACGCCGGGTGTTGAAGAAATCGTCGCTTCCCAAAGCGTAAGTGAGACAGGTCGACGCGAGGAGGGCCGGTTCCGGAATTGGATTGGCGGGAGGAACACCATGAGTTATCATGCTAACTCGTTGGTTCAGCCATTTTTCCTGTAGAACTATGCCGATCGAATTTGCCTGCGAAGCCTGCAAGAAACTGCTGAGAGTGCCTGATGGCAGCGGAGGGCTTTCGTGTGAATGTCCCTCGTGCCGAACGCTGTTGGAGATTCCTGATCCGCAGGCTATCAAAGTTGTCGAGTCTGCCAATCCCACCCGGGATGCGGGAAAATCCAACAAGCTGAGTATCGCCTGCCCCAAGTGTTGCCAGGAATTGGTGTGCGCAGCCGATCTGCTCGGCAGCCGCGGACAGTGCAAGAAGTGCAACTACATCTTTCGCATATCGACGGAGAGGCAACCTGCTGCAGCTGAGCAACCCACCGGCTTGGTCTTTCGTTGTCCGAAGTGCGAGCAGCTCTTCGAAGGTCAGGAAGAGATGCGCGGCCGCAAGGGAAAGTGCCATGCCTGCGGCGAGGTCTTCCTCATCGAGCTTCGTCCCGCCGAGGCAGCCCGCTCGGAGCAGACGATTCAAAAGACGATCCGTCGCACACCTTCCCAGGCTCCGACAAAACGACCGAAGTCCACGCAGTCGGCTGAGCCGTCCACGGCTGCCACGGCCATTCAGTTGGAGTGTACCAACTGTCAGGGTGTGATGGAGGTCCCGGCTTCGGCCGCTGGTCAAACCACTGCCTGTCCTTACTGCCAGCAGCTATTGCACATCCCCTCATCCGAGAAGTTTCGTGCTGCACCGCGCTCCTCTGGATCCGGCTCGGCAGCAACCACCACCCATCAATCATCGAGTTTCCCGAATGCGGCTCCGGCCGCTTCGGGAAATGGGCAAAGCGACTGGATCGATCTGGGGGACTTTAGTGGAGCCGCGAATCCGTATGGCACCATCCAGACTGACTATCACCCGCCCCCAGTCGGGCCGATATACACCTCGGCCCCGCAGAAGACGCGCCGCACACCGGTGGTCTATGTGCTGCCAGGAATTTTCATGCTGCTCATGGGTATCGGCGTCCTGCTCTTGATTGCGTACCAGATCTATAATTTTGTGAACAGTAGCGGCGATCTGCAGCGTTTGCAGCCAGAGGCCAAGGTGATGCTCTACGTTTTCATGGGTGGCGGATTACTGCTGGGCGGGCTGCAGGCAATTCTGCAGATTGCCGGCGGTGTGGCCCTTATCCGGCGGGCTGGACTATCGACGGCGCGGACAGGTGCCATTGCGAGTTGCTTGCCCTGCATTTGGTGTCTGGGAGTGAATCTCCCATTTGGAATATGGGCCACCATTGTTTGCTTTTCGGGCACGGTGAAACGCGACTTTGATTATTGAAGGCTCTCGTCTTGAACCAATCCGGAAACCAAGCACTAGTGCCGAAGCGGCTCATAGTTTTCGGATGGGTTCTTACTAGGGACGGAGCCTAAATGCTCAATGCTGCGCAGGGATGAGAGGTCCTGCGATTTGCCGACCAAGGGAATCGTCGGTCGAAGCGAGCGGCGCGGCATCAGCCGTCGCTTTATGAGTGTCCAAGAAACCGCGGGCATCCAGCGTGGCGCCATTCACGGAACCCGACGGACCGTTGAGGGGGATGTTTCCAGCCATTTGCAAGGGCGGTAGATACAATCTATTCTCTTCTTCGAATAGATCATTGGTGGATGTGTCTTCGAACAGGCCCGGAGCGAGTTGTGCGGCTCCGAGTGGCACTGGGTTGATCCACTCGAGCGTGATGTTCAATTCCGCCCGATTGCCCAGTGAACTGATTTGTTCTGCGGACCGCGACTGATGGACATAGTGCAACCAGTAGGGGACCGGCGCATCGGGCCGGCCGATGGCCAATCGCGTCTGGCTGGGTAGCAAGGCCGACAAGCTTTCGACAAACAGCCGATTGTCAACTTCTGCAGCGCGCGCTCTGGCGGTGGAGTCTGCGCAAGCCTGCCGGTTAGCCACCACACCGGTTCTTCGCCGAGTTTGCCTGCCTCGACTGTTGTCCATTCATATTGCTGGCATAGCTTGCGTAAGAGTTCTGCCTGTCCGCCAATGGCTAAATACATCGCGATGACCGGGTCGTTGAGCGATTCGGGTGAAATGGTCAACCTCTCGCGGACCTTGCCCAAATCCACTCGCGTGCGCCTTGCTTTGCCGCCAATATTCTCGAGGGCATACAGTAATTCACCGTCACTGACCTGCAGCAAGCTATTCATCTGGTCGCCAGCGGGCAACTGTAGACTCATACGCAGTTTGCCACTGCCCTGCCCTCCCCTGACATACTTGCCAAAGCCGGACAGCTTGTGACCATAGAGTTCCATGGTTTGGCGCACATCGCAGGCCGCTGCTCCGCCCCATACGGCTTCATGCAATGCCAGATGCATAATTCTGCGGCCAACATCTTGCGGTTGGGGCGTGGCGGCAATGGGCGTTGTTGGACGTTGCGCGTACAGCATGTGTGGCAGGCAGATCCACACTACCAGGCAAAACCAACTGGCTGGTTGTCGCTGATTCTGGCTTTGGTAAAGGCCTGTCGGCAAGTCACACAGCTGCTTGGATTGCTAGCAATCGCCCTGGGTAATCTTCGCCACATGGTCTGGTTATGCCGGATTTGTCAAAGAAAGCAGTGATAACGCGCCGAACATAACCCAACGGAGACTGATCGAAGACGTGCGGATTTTTCGTTTGCAGCGTCTCGGTGCTCAAGAGAATGGCTGGCTCACCAGATACTAGGCAACTCGTTTTGCCGATGTCTAGTCGAATTGGCCAAAATCCCGAAGGCAGCTCCAACAAAAAACTCACTCAGGATCGTTTCGATTGGCGGCGGGCACTGGTAGCAATGCTCTGATGTGTTTGCCAAATTTAGGGGGTTAAGCATGAAAATGCGTGTTTTCCTAACGCTAGCCATTGCAGCAGTTGGCTGCCTTAGTGGCTGCACACCAACCCGGCATAACCTGCCGCCAGCTCAGCGATTGCTGGAGCCAGGCCCAGGTGTTGGGGGACCAGGACCAGGAGTCTTGGGTCCTGATATGTCCGCTGGAGCTATGGGCATGGGCGGCGGAATGGCCATGGGGGCGCCCGGTATGGGCATGGCCCCCAGCATGAGTGCTGCCGCGGGTGGCCCAGGCGCTGGCAGCGTCGTACCAGCTGGTTGCTTCTCCTGCAATGGTCGGCAGCGGTGAGCGGCGGCGGTGGCATGGGCGGCATGGCGATGGGCGGCATGGGCGGCATGATGATGATGCCTGCTCCAGCCAATATCCAAGTCCTGTTTAGTCGTCCCGAAGGCATGCAGCTGAACTACGACATTGTCGGCGACGGTTCCTTCGGCAGCGAACCGCTGTATGTGCCTGGACGGCTGGAGTTTCCACAGGGCGGGATTTACCGCATGAAGCTCACCAACATCCAAGGTCGCGAAGGGGTTGAACTGTACCCGACCATCGAAGTTGCCAACGGCAATCCGCGGACGGCAGCCTACCTGGCTCACAACGCGATCCCAGTCCAGTTCACGACTGACGACTTGGAACAAGTCCTGTCTGGCAACTTTGTGACCAAAGTGATTTACCTGCCCGATCCCGAATTTCAGGGCGATGCCTTGGCAGGTGTGGATGTTCTGGTCAGCAATCGCCTCGAGCCAGGTCTAGATCCAATCGTGGAAGCAGATCGTCGTGGATCCATTCTGGCAATCGTGCGACTGGGCAACAAGGATATCGAAATGTCCGGAGTGGCCGGTGGCGGCGATGGTTCGCTGGAATGTTCGCGTCCCGGTATGGGAGGAATGATGCCTGGCGGTGTGCCAGCCTCACTGCCGGGCTATGTTGCTGGTGTGACCGCGCCGCAGTATGGCATGACCTATACAGGAACACCGATTGGATTGCCCGGACCTCCGCATATTCCCTTGGGATCTCCCGCAGGTCTGCAGAAGCATACGATGCATAACAGCACTCACATGCACATTCCAGATCCGGTGGAACACCTGAAGATCAACGTTCGGCAGAATCCGGGACAGAGCTATCCGGTACCACCGAGTCGCGTGAGGATTCGCGAGAATAACCACCACTCCGGAGTGCCCAACGGTCAACCTGCCTACATGCACCGTAGTCAGTCGGTGGGTGGTCTGCCCGGTGGAGGAAATGGTTCCGCCGATCCCTACTGCCCCGAGTAATGATGGCCACCTCCGACGCATCGACTCCAACCAGCTCTGGCAGCGCAAGCTGCCGAGCTCAGGGGAATCCGAGCCGGAAGCCTGTTCAACCACTCTGCCACCCAACTGGGTGTCGCACCGTGGACCTGCCAAGCCGGTAGTGCCCTGCGCAAGATCGGTGAGGTGCCAAGCAACGTGAATGAGTGAGACGGCCGAGGGCTTCAGCTCTCGGCCGCTTTTTACCATCGAACACAACTCGGACTCTTCAGTGGTGGTAGCAGGATGCTCTCGCAAGAAAATATGCCCTGGCACAGTGCAGGTCCCTACCTGCGAGAGACACGCCTCAAGCTGGCTGCCTGGCTGTTCCTATCAGGGCTGGCTATCGCTGGTCTGCCTGCGGCTTCCGCACCGGCACAGTCCAATACGCTACCCAATGTGCACTATCTCTTGAATGCCAATCAAGCTCCTGGAGCCGTTGCCGGAGCCCAGATTGCGCGTCGCTTGCCAGGCGTTGGCACCTTCACGGCCATTTCGATTGTTGGTCCCGAGAATCTTAAGGTTGCTCTTGCTCGAGACGGCCAGTTCTTGCCGCCCATCGAGGCACCCGTCACGACAGGTATGTTGGTCGGCGCTGTCTATCGCTTTCGCGTAACGCATATTCCCTTTCGTCCAGGTGAAGAACTCTACCCATCTGTCGAGATCATCGATCGCACGACACCACCAATTGGTCGCGAACACCGCTTTCCAATTCCAATCGTGTTGACCGAAGAGGATCTGCGGCTCGCTTTATCGGGTGCGTTGGTGACCCGAGTGATTTACGTGGAAGACAGCGAAAATGCTGAGCCCATCGCCGCCCAACCGGGCGAGCAAAGGACGATTGACGTCGGACCCGCCGACAACGCTTTGAAAACCGCCGACCAACTCGGTCGCCCTGTAGCTATCCTCCGCATCGGCTCGCGAGTACCCACAAGCCTACAACAAGATCTTTACGGTTTCCTCTATGGCTGCCCGCCTTGGATTCCTCTGCCGACGGCACCTGACAAGGCCGTGTTCATCGGCGATGGCCGCTGGATTGATGCACAGCTCACGGACCGTCCCGACCAACCCTATTCCGAGGCCCCGACTGAAGACATCCCAAGAGTTCCGAGCCCCGAATGACGCCGCACTACCAATCGATCATGTCTGCAGCGCCCTCAAAACGCGCCCGTCGAGCTGAATGCCGAGTGCTATTAAGGACCCCTGTCGTGCCAAGCCATAAGAGATACTGCTAAACAGACCCGCGCGTTGTGGCTGAGCTGCGGACTCGCTGGACTGCAATTGGTTGCCCTGGTGGGCTGCGGTGCGCTGGAAACCAGGCAGTCGACCCAACAGGCTCCCGCTCCCGTACAGCAAGCTCCCGTACAGCACCCAGCTCGCCCGTGCAGCCAATTCAAGTCCAGCCAGTTCAGCCCGATCGGCGAGCCCAGGCCAGCATTTCAGATGTGACACCTGCCGCGCAGGTGCCCGCAGTGCTTGAAACGGATATTGTCCAGGTTACCTACGAGCAGCCGTTGATCATTCATGAGGGCTCGCCTTCGGATATGCTTGTAGGTCAAACTTGCCCGCCTGGAGAGATTGTTTCGGAATGCAACGAGATGATTGTACAGGGCGAGGGTTGCCAGGATCCAGCCAGTTGCGGCGATGCGTGTGGATGCGTTGTAGGACCAATCAGCTTGCCGCCGAACGCCCAGGAGTATGTGTTTGATGGAGGAGATCAGCAGCCAAGGGTTGTCGTCAGGGAAGATTGGACGGCGGCCGGAGTCGATCCTTCCGACACGGTGATCTATTATGAAACGCTGGGTGGAACGGTGTGCGTACGACCTTCCAATCGCGTGCCCATCTACGCGCCACGTTTTGGGGCGGTGCGGCAGATTTCGGGTGTAGAGCTCGCTGATCGCGCGGTGGGTACCGAAAGGATTCTGGCTCCCGTTGCGCCGCTCGGCTTCCGCGAGACAGACTTGGTCGGAGACTTCAGCGGCCCGTTGGCTCCACACGCAGAGCAGCAAGTAGGCATGCTCGATCGCTTTCAGGAAAACAATCGTGGGATACCGATCGCCCAGATCCTACCGCCGATGCGGATGAGCGAGGCCCTGGTTGCGTTCGAGGATATCGAGTTCTTTACGACTGGGCTGATGCTAGATCACGAGATTCCCGTCTTGGGTCGCATCCTGGCCAATGCCCGGACGTGGTACCTGCCCGAATCCCTGGGAGTCATCATCGACAATCAGCAGGCATCACTGGTGGTGGACGCCAAGCGCGCCCAAGACGTACACGTCTACGACTCGCCTGACGGATGCACGATGCGGATCTGCAAGGCCGCCTCCCATACAATCGCTAATTCCGGCGATATCGTGCGATTCACTATCCGCTTCGATAACGTCGGAGTCAAACCACTCGGAAACGCCGTCATACTTGATAGCCTTTCACCAAGGCTGGAGTATATTCAGGACAGCCAACAATGCAGCGTCAGCGCCAGGTTCTCAACAGAACCGAACGATGTCGGTTCGTTGGTACTACGTTGGGAGATCGAATCACCAATCGACTCCAATGAGGGCGGTGTGATCAGCTTCGATTGCCGCGTGCGTTAGTCTTTGCCGGCTGGGGTCCGCCCGACGGCGATACGGGCCCTGCGCATGCAAATGAACCGCGGTTCGCATGCGAACTGCCTAGCGCGTTAATGTGCGGCATGCATTCAACACATCTTCGACGAGAGCGCATCCAGGGATTTCTAGTAGGCACAGCCATGGGCGATGCGCTAGGTTTCGCCCGCCAAGGTCTCAGTCGGCGGATTGCGCTCAAACTATTTGGCCGCCCGCCTCTCCGCTATGGCCTGCTGCGAAATCGAGGCATGCATGGTTACGACACACAGTTGATGTTCATCGCCGCACAGGCAATGCTCAATTCTCGCGGAGAGTCACGCCTGTTTCGTCGCGCATTCCAGCGACGGTTGAGTTGGCACCTGTTGAGCTGTCCAGTTGGGATCGATAGCGCCACTCTGGTAGCAGCACTCAAGAGTTGGTTTTATAGACTGCAACTGCCCAGTGGAGTCTTCTCGGCAGGCAATACCGCTGCTACCCGCGCCATGTTCTGCGCTCTTGCCATTCACGGGACGGGCAACCGTCGGACGCGGTGGGTCGAAGAGGCCACCATGCTCACACACACGCATCCCATGGCCATAGAGTGTTGCAGGGTGTTGGCACTGTTGACCGAAATTGCGGCAACCATCCCCACTGGAGAACTCGATGCGTCTCACCTTCTGGCGCAAACTGTCCAGTCTATCAAGCAACCAGAGCTACGCGACGCTTTCAGCCAATTGCAACCTTTCTTGGAGCAGCACCGAAGTCCCGCCGCCGTAGCCCGCCATTTTGGTTGGAAGAAGGGCATCAGCAGGCATATCCTCTCCACGACGATCATGGCCAGCTATTGCTGGTTGCGATTTCCAGGCAATTACCGGCGGTGTGTGGAGTCGGCCATCATGCTCGGTGGCGATACCGGCACGCTGGCTGCGGTTGCAGGCGGACTGGTGGGGGCCCATGTCGGGGCTGACCAATTGCCGCCCGAACTATTGAATCGGCTGGGAGGTTTTCCGCAGGGGCTTGCTTGGATGGAGAAAATGGCCGAGCGCCTTTCCCATTGGCCGCATGGGGTGGATGATTTGCATCATGCTCCCTGCCAACCCTCCGAACCAATGCTGCAGGTGGTGCGCAACTTATTCGCGATAGTCTTGGTAGCCATGCGCTTGCCGCTGCGCTTGCCGGACTGGCTGGGCATGCTTGAAAAACACTCTGACCGAATTCCCAGAACATCCTGAGGCCAGGCAGTGGATTCACCTTTCATTCAGGTTAGGCAGCCTCAGGCCTTTTGAGTTTCTGCAAGGGCTTTGCGTTCGGCCTGTTCCAGCTCATTCCAGAAAGAAACGTATTTGGAATGATGCTTGATGTAGTCTGCATTGAAAACTGCCTGCCGCAGTTCTTCACGCTGCTCGATGAATTTGGCCAAGTCCTTGGGGTCGTCGGGATGAAAAACTGGGCATGGGCGATCGTACACGATCGTCGCTCCACGCTCGCCGTCATCATGAAAACGAGATAGCCCGATGACTCGGTTGGCGACATAGATGGCTTCGTTTAATTCGTGGGTAACAATCAGGATGGTGTATTCTGGCCGCCGACCTTGGCTGATCGCCAGCAGGTTCTCTTGGTAGAAGCCCAGTAACATCATCTGCAGACTCTCGCGAGTAGCTTCGTCCAAGGCGCCGAAGGGCTCGTCCAATAAGACCAGCTTGGGTTTGAGGATCAAGGCTTGGGCGATCGCTACACGCTGCCGCATTCCGCCGGACATCTCGGCTGGATATTTACCGCAGGCTGCACCCAGTCGAACCTTCTGCAAAAAGTCTCGAGCCTGGCGCAGATGCTGTCGCCGCATGGCTAGCCAGGCAGGAAGCATAAAGGTTCGGAAGGGAATGGAAGATTCGTCCAGCTTGAGTCCGAAGGCAACGTTCTGTTCGGCGGTTAGGAAGTCATAGAGACCGTAGTCTTGATAGACGATACCCACATCGCGCGAGGGAGCTCGAATCACCCTGTCGCCTACCACGATGCGGCCTTCGGATGGTGGCTGGGTGCCCAGGATGGCTTGCAGGAGCGTGCTCTTCCCGCAGCCGCTGGGACCCACCAAAGCCACGATCTGCCCGGCTGCGATTCTCAGATTCACATCATTCAACACACGCACGCTACCGAAGTAGTGCGACACGTTTTCAACCAGCAGTGCAGTTTCGTCAACACTCATATTCATTGCTCAAGTTCATTCACCGAACCAGGGGCATAACCATCGACGCAACCGCATCAGCAACCAATCGAAGAGCAGGCCGGACAGCCCGAGCATGGCCAGGTAAATGTAAACCACATTCATATTCACCAAACGCGATTGCTGGCGAATCGTGTAGCCAAACCCCTCGCTGGCAAACAGCATTTCGGCCGCAATCAAAAATACCATGGCAGGACCTATGTGCAGGCGAATATTTTCAATGATGCGCGGCAAGGTCTGTTTCCAAATCACCTCAAATAGTACTTCTGCTTCTGACGCTCCAAGCGTGTAGGCTTTGTTGATCAAGTCCAAGGCTACGTCCTTCTTGACGGCTTGATAGATAGCTTGGACCATGGTGAAAAACACGCCAAAAGCCACCAGCGCAACATACAGTTCCAGTTTCAGACTGAAGAGCACCATATAAACCGCCAGCATGGCCGTGGGTGGAATCTTGGCCATGAAGGTGATGACGGGACTAAAGAATGCTTCGGCCGCCGGATAGGCACCCATGGCAATCCCGATCACGATCGAAAACAGCGTTCCAGCCGTCAGCCCCAGCAGTAACCTCCAGTAAGTCGCTTTGACGTCCGTTACCAGCCAGCTTGGTTTGGGATTATTGGGGCTGCCACGCGGTTTGGTGATCTCGACCACACCTTTGGAGAGTCCACTAATCCCGGGCAACACATTCTGTGAAGGATTGATCCGTGTTTGGCGGAGAGACAGGCCGGCATAGGCCAAAATGCCCGACAGCAGTCCGCAGACCGCGAGCGTGATGAAAAGCCAGCGAGGAATCGGCCGTCGAATCATGCGTTGCGCCCTGCCTGGGTGGCGATTTCAAGTTCCGTTGAAAGAACAACGCCTTGCGTGGTAGAAACCCCACGCAAGGCGCTGCCGTGTGTTCTATCCCTGCTATTTTCCCGGGCCATGCTCGCTGGAAGCGGCCATGCCGGAGAGAAACTCAGTTGAAAAGTTCAGCTGTGCATCGGGCTGATTAAAGCCAAAGCTAGGTTTGGTCTCAACCATCTCATGCGTCACCAAGAACTCGGCCACCGCGGGCATCGTTTCGTTGCGGAATTTCTCTGATTCCATTAATGCCAGGCCAGAGCTGGGCGAATTGTAAAACTGAGTTTGTTTGACGACTTCCTGCATATCTTCCAAGCCCAGCTTGCTGAATTTGGCGCCCAAGGAAACCAAGGTGTCACTGCGGGTTGCCGGGCTATCCATTAATTTATTTACCGAGTAGAAGGCATCCAAGATCGCATTGGCAAAACGCTCCCCACCGTCCTTGGCCAAGGAATCTTTGCCGATGACCACCATGTCGATGATTTCCTCGGGGATGCTGGTTGAGTCAAACACCACATGGGCGTCGCTGCGGGTTCGCAGCGTTTGCATTACAAATGGATTCCAAACCATGATCGATTGGATTTCAGCACTACCGGTCTGCATGGCTGTCGCGGCCGCGCTGGGGTCCATATTTTGAAAAGGAAAGTCTGCCGGATTCTTGCCGTTCATCTCCAGCACGCGTTCAAAGCAGTACTGGGATACCGATTTCTCCAGTCCATAGGTGGGTTTGCCGGCCAAGGCATCCATGTCAGAAATACCGGTGACAATGCAGGCATCCGCGCCGGCGCTGGTGGAGGTGGGTAGGATACAAACCGCTGGCCGGGAGACGCAGGGGGCCATGATATCCATATTGGTGATGCACACCGCATCGGCCACGTTCTGCGCATATTGTCCAATGCACGTGTCGTAGTCGGCGAGATTGAGAACGATATCGACTTCCCAGCGTTTTTCGATTTCGCCCATGCCTCCCTCGGAGCCATCGATCAACCCTTGTTCGTCAGCGACGCCGAAAACAGACCAGCTGGGATATTCGCTCCAAGCCAGGCTAAACACCGGAGGTTTGGTGCTCGCCGAGCTTCCGCTGGTGCCACTACCGGTCACACCCTCCGACTTCTTGGGCGTGCAACCCAAGCTAGCCACACCTAGGCTCGCCGCACACAGGGCAAGCGAAAACAACGCACGGTACTTCATCTGACTGAACCCTTTTAAATACGAAGGCGATTCATCGCCGTAGGTAGCGTTTGCCGCGACGCTTGGTCGCGGCACAGCGCAAGTGAACTGCTCAAGTGAATCGTGGCCATGCCGATTTGCCCACGCGGGGCTCAAGCTTCTGGGATTTGTGTTTCCTGTTGCTGTACGGGAGCCGCCGACTCCTTTTTTGTCAGACCAATCAAGGCATCGAATTCATCGTCCGACTCGCTGGTTTGGGCGTACTCCATGAATTCTGCTTCCGCACGCTTGGTGTCCATGCCAGCCAGTTCACGACTGATGCGTGCATTGGCGTGGGCTTTTGAGCGAATTTCGCGCAGTTCGCGCAACTCTTCGCTGGTGCGATCGTTGGAGAGGCCGGTCATCATATCGGCGATTTGTTTCTCTTCGGAAGCTGACAGCACGTCGGCGACGGCGTCATGTTTTTCTTCCCTGAGTTTATCCAAATCGCGCATGAGAGCTTGAATCTGCGTCTTGTGGCCACTGACGTTGGCCACCAATTGCTTCAGATCCTCGTCGATTTCGTTGGCTCGCTTTTGCTTTTCTGCCAGCGTGCTGGAGAAATCCTTAAAGGCGCCTTGGCACTTGATGTAGTCAGGATCGCTTTTCACCGAGTCGACATCGCCGTTGTATTTCTCGACCAGGCTCTTGGCCTTTGCCGCCGCGCCAGCCCGCAACTTCTCGAGCTTGCTGATTTCGTCAGTCAAGGTCCGCAGTTTTTCCTTCTTGGATTCTTCTTGCGCAATCATGGCGCTCACAGCGTCCTTGTATTGATTCAGCCGGCTACGCTTTTCCTCGATGACACGATCGTAGTTGGCAGAAATCACGCCTGGATTCATGCGCAATGTCTCACTAGCTTTGTCAACCCGAAAGGTCATCAGATACCACACGGCGCGAAAATATTTACCAACGGCCTTGAACATCAAAGTCTCCTCTATACTTCGCTCTAAATGATTTACTGTCTATCGAAAGATTCTTGTTGGACCGCATAGGGGTTTTCGATTTCCCGCATCCGTTCCTCGGTGCGTTTGGCGATCTTCATTGTCTCTTCAAGTTCATCGCGCATGGCCGCCAGGTCGGCTTTGTCGTTCGACCTAACCAGCTGTTCAAACTGCTCCACGGTGGCTTGCAACCGCTCAATCGTAACCGCAATTTCAGCTAGCACCCGCTCCCGATTGTGCAGGATCTTTTTGCGTGCATCGCCAGCGAGACTCTCGGCCAGCTCCCACATGCTGTAGGATTGCCGCAATTGTTCAACGGCCGCACCAAATACAAGGCTCACTTGCTCGCGAACCCGGGCGCTGCGGAATTGGACTCCCGGTTTATGGGCGGCTTTCTCGAACTCACTGCGCAATGATCTTAGCAAAGTCAGGTAGTCTTGTGTGCGGTGATCGCCATCGGTTTGCAGTTGTCGAGCCAATTGGTCAAGAGCCGCGTTTTCTTCGCGCAGTTTGTCGTCCAGGGCAGCCTGCATGGCGCCTTCGGTAATGTCTTCTACTTTGAAGATCATGCGTGTCAGCATCCAACCCACGCCACCCAAGATACCCACCGCAGCTGCGGCGGTCAGATAGGCGCTTCCGCCGGCGGCAAAGGACAACAGGGCAGCGCTCAATCCGCCCACCAGTGGCAGAACGACGCTGGGGGCGAAGAACAGATCTGAAAGGACTTTGCGTTTTACCGAATCCACTGCTTTTTACCGAATTCCCTGCGCTGCTCTGGCAAGCCCCTGTGGGCACTAGGCTTTGTCCTCCAAAGGGTCAGACCCCTTGGGGGACAAAGCCTGAACTAATAAGGCGGCTGGCCAAGCACGAAGGTTACCGACATGGCACCCGTAATCTCACCGTCGACAGCCCGGATTCTCTGTTCCGCCACACCTTGGGTACGTAGATATTCTAGGGCAGCTTCCGACCTTTGTTTAGCCAGCTGGCGATTGGCAGCCACATCGCCCTGCGACCCGGCATTACCACGGATCATGACGTAGTACTGAGGCCAGCTCTTCAGTTTGTCGACCAATTCATCCAAAATGCTCTGGCTGCGTTCGGTCAACAGCGAGGTTCCGCGGGCAAAAACGAGGGGCGGAACGGACAGGGTTCCCACCGGGCTGAGCCCCTGCCATTGGGCATCGCTCAGCGGCCGCAGCGGGCGCATCGTCGCGCACCGACTCGGCCGTCAATCCGGGATGGAAGCCGGAAGCTTGGATGTCGCGCAGGACGCGTTCGTAGAACAACTTGCTCGAATCGCCCTGGGTGGGATCGTTGGCCAAGCCTTTGGTTTCCAGCAGAACCCGCTTAATGCGGTCAATCATGTCTTCGATCAAGGTTACGTTGGCGCTCTGCAAGCCAAAATGCGCCAGGTTTTCCTGAGTGTTCTTCCACATGATTCCAGCGACTAATTTCTTGGCTTGCTCCTCAGTGATTTGTGTGCCGGATTGAGCCGCATCGCGACGCACTAGCTCTTCAAGACTTTGCGTGTCGTTAAAGGCATACAGCGTGCGAAAATAGCTTTCCAACACTTGCTTGACGACGGGCTCGTTCTTAATCAAGAAATCGCGGCTGACCACCAGCGCGTCGACGATGTAGCCGCTTTGACTGGAGCTGTCCAAGAGCACGTGCAAGCCGTCGTTAGCGAGCAGTTCGCTGACCACGGGTTCCCAGGTAACGAAGACCTCATTGCCCTGTGGTGATGCTGCCCGGTAGCGTGCGACGACTTCCTTTTCACTCGCCACCGCATCCAGAGCGGTGGAGGGAACGGCATCCAATTGGAAATCATGCATGAGCACCCGGACGAGGGTTTCGCTGGGAGAATCACCGACCAACACAAACTTGACATCCGGCTTGTTGAGTGCATCCACGCTCGGGTACTTTTCTTTGTAGGCCAGCAGTGCATCGGCACCCCGCGTCTCGTCAATGACAGCCACGATCGTGGCCGGCAGGCGACCTTGACGTTGGCTGGCCTTCAACAGTGCATCGATGGGAAATGCCGCCATCTGCAGTTCACCGGTGGCCAGATCCACCAGCCGCTGTTCATAGTCGGCACCATCGTCCACGAATTCCACTTTGATCCCACGGCTGCGCAGTTGCTGTTTCATCTCGTCGGAGCGCAGCACGGCATAGCCGGAAAACGCATCCAAGCCAATCTTCAATCGCGCTTGATATTGCGAGTTGCCGCTGGTCGCGTCGATCACCTCGTCCGCTGCCTGCTCGGCTTTCTCGGCATTGGCTGGCACATACCAATAGCGGTAGAAAACCACCCCGATCGACAGGATGACCAACCACACCAGCGATACCAATACCAGCTTGCCTTTGCCCACGCGAGCGACCTCTCCAGCTAAATTACGTCTTGTCAGCCCAATCTACGGCAGCCCATCCTTAGACTCCCCCTGCCCTGCCCTCACTCCGGATAGGAGCGGTCCACGCCGAAGGTGAGGCTGCCCAGAGAGCATCAGAATCCACCTTTTCGGCGGCGCGGCGGCTTGCGTTGCCCCAAGAGGATGACCAGTAGCAAGCCTACGCCGAGAAATGTTCCAAAACAGCATATCACAGTTCCGAACAGCCTTCCCAACACGTTGTTCCCGCCTCTGGTGTTCGGCAAGCCGAAAACGTCGCCGCGGCGGGTATTGGCTGCTTCTATAGGATCATTGCGCTGCTTGGTTAGAGCTTGGAGCGCCTGTTCGGCGAAACCGTCTGGCAAGCCTGCGATGAGTTCGAAATCCTCTTGGGCCTGCTGGTCGTCGGCTGAAGTTTCCGCAAAAACCTCGGAAATGGCTTGGGTCAGCGAGGCCTCATCGTCCGCGCGACGGTAGGAATGCGCCTGGGTGGCCAGGGAATGTTGGGCGGCCATATCAACGCCAATCACATCGAGAATGATCCCCCGTGCCAGGATCTGGGGCACATAGGCCTCAACTAACTCTCCATCATTGGCCTCGCCGTCAGTGACCACCAGCAGTCGATAATTGCCATAACTCTGGCTGCTTCGGGCGCGCAGCAATTCGTCAGCCCCAACCCGCAGGAATTCCCCCAGCGGCGTACCGCCATCGGCTTCGATTCTGCGGATCTTGTCTTGCCTCCCGGCGGTGCTGGTGTCTCCTAGGGGCACAATCCAGTTGCTGCCATTGACGCGTGAGTTCAACGCCAACACCCCGACGCTGGTGTCCAGCGGTAGATTGTCGAGTACCTCGAGTAAGGCTTGCTTGGCGGCATCCATACGCCGTAGGCGGCCACGCGTGGACCGCATCCACTCAGACATCGAACCGCTATCATCCAGTACCACCACCACGGTTTGCTCGGCCGATACGGGATGAACACCAGCACCTATCCAGGTGAGGGCGATGGCAAATATCCATAGAAATCGCATGGTAGCCTGACCCTTGAAATGGCTCGAAGTTACGCGCCGCAGTATTTGCGAATGGCAGCCCCCAAGCCGCCCGATTCGCGAGGGACTCGAACGCACTAGGCTCTGTCTCCAAAGGGGTCTGACCCTTTGGAGGCGAGTCGAATTTGCACCTGTTTTTGGCATCGCCGGAGAGGGTCAGACCCCTTTTGAGACAAAGCCTAGAAGTCGAAATCGCTGGGCGCGATTGTCTCGGCGTCGACCTTGACGATTCTAAACTCCACCCGCATGTTCTCCTTGGCCTCTTCCATGGACGAGGGCTTGGGGACAATGGGTTCGGATATTCCTGCACCAATGGGAATGATCTGCGACAAATCCACATTGGCTCCTAATTGTTGCGCGTAGGCCACAATGGCTTTCTTTACTTCTTCGGCGCGCTGCTTGGATAAATTGCGAGCGGCTTGCATGGTTACCGCCGGATCGTTCTTGCCTCCGCTGAAGGCACCCGATTCAATTAACTCGACGACCTTGGCTGTGTTCTCCACGTCCAGGGCTTTGCCTTCCACAAAATAGCGATAGTTACCACTCGTGCCTGTCTGCCGAATCAGTCCCTTGCTGATGCCTGCGCGGATCAATTCTCCGAGAGCCTTGGTGGGATCGGAGTGCCCGCGAATCACGACGCGTGCATTTCCAAAGGTCGAGGCCGCCTTTAAGCGCGCTGGAATTCCGAGCCATAGCGGTCCACCGAAAATTCGTTCTGGTTGGGTTCAAAGTTGATCGAAAAGCTGACGATGGTGTTGGGGTCTAGATTTTCCCCCAAGAAAAATTCGCCACCCTCGGCCGCTTCGGCAAAGCGCTCGGCGTTTTTTTCCGGTTCTTTGTAATCCACTTTCGCCAGGCCGGCCAATTCCCGGTAATCGAAATTATTCGGATCAAAGCCGCTGCGGGCTTTGGCATAGCCCCAGCCGGTTGCCAGATCCAAGGCGGCGCCCAACTTGGCATCAAAACCACTGAGGTTCCCTTTGTCGCGAAAGAAAGAAATTTGCCCGGTCAGTCCCACAAAGGTGCAATCCAAAAGCAAGCCGTGTGCATCGACTTCCAGAGTTGGCAGAACTTCTGCACCAAAAATCTTTTGGGCTTGGGATAGCAGTTGCCGATACTCGGGGCTCAACCGCTTGGCGGTTTCGAAATCCTGGCGCAACTTGACAACCGTTTGGGCAGCCTGCAAATAGCCCGCTGTGAACTTCTTGACCCACTCCAGGTTGGCGTCATACCAATCTCGTCGAACCGCGTACACATCAGCGATCGAGCGGCTCATTTGCTGCGTGCTATTGACGACATGCGCGCCTTGGACGGTGCCCTCGGCACCGCTGCCCACCTGATCAAAGCCGCCGGTCAGGCCAAACAGATCGGGAGTAATCACGCAGCAGGCGTCGATCGTCGGGTCGCTGCGGAATTTCTCGGCTGCACCGTTGGGGCCGGTCAAGTCTTTGGTCCATACAATCTCGACGTCGGAATTGCTCAACTGTGCGGCCGCCAGCGAGTCGTACAGCAAGCCCACATGCGGTCCGCCCTGCTGGCAAGCAATCTTCTTGCCCTTGAGATCATTCAAGGACTTAATGCCTTCGCGGCCAACGATGTGGTCACCAGCGCTCCAAGACAGTTGCAGGATTACTACCGGTTTGGTGCGTGGGTCAGAGCCCAGGACCTCGCTGGCCTGCCCCAGCATGCGAAAGGTACCGCGCAGGAAGGGTGACTTGCCTGACATGTAGTCGCGAACTTGCCCCACAAAGTCATCGCCCGCTTTGAGCTCGATGTTGAGGCCTGCTGATTGAAAGATCGACCCTGGTTGGGTTTTCAGGTCACCATTTGCCAAAAAGGTAGCCACGTCGCCACCCCAAGTAATGTAGGGCACTTGGACGGGCTGCGTGTCGCTGACCGGCTTGACGGCTACGTTGCCAACCAGCGAGCGGAAGCTCTCTTGGGCGACAGCCGGCAAGTCCCAGGCGGTGAAGCACAGGCTGGCCAAGCAAACTGCCAGGCAGAGGCTCTTCCCAGGTCGTATGGCCGAGCTCATCATGCCGGGCCCGGCTGAGTCTCCGCGGGCTTTCTGGTTGGTGCTGCAGGCAGTATTCATATTCATTTGTCCTCTGCGAAGCGGATGCTGGGTGGCTGCGTGAGCAGCTGTTGGGAACCAGGCGGCTATCCTGGTTGTTGGCAATTTTGGTTGTTGGCAATTTTGGTTGTTGGCAATACTGGGCGGCACATGGGGAATGCGTTCAGTGTCCCCTGGGCAAGCCCAGACGCGTTATTTGCTTTTGGCTTCAGGCATCAGCGAATGCCCTGAGCTTCTAATAGGCTGATTTCGCGTTCCCACAGGGCGCGCTGTTCTTCGGTAACATTCGGATCGGGCAACAGGCTGCGTCGCGTGCAGTTTACCAAAGCTTGCAGCGTCTGGTAGCGTCGCGTTTGGCCAATTGCCGGCTGAATAAAGTCGCCAATCGACGCTTTCAGCTCGTTTTCGGTTTTTGGAGGGATCGCCTTGATCTGGCTCCGCAAGGCTGCAAAACCGGCAGCAGAGAATTCCTGCGGCAGGCCCTCCTGGTCGAGCCACTCGACCAGATTTTCTCCAATTGCCCCGGCTGGCTTCAACATCCACCTGATGAATTCCAGTCGATCCTCGTCGGTGGGATCGAGCACGGGAATGATCAAGTCTCCCACGCGGCCGGGCCTGCGGATGTCGGGCGACAGCAAATGAATACGCGCGGTCATCAACAGCCAAATAACGCGTCCACGCAGCTTGGGATCGCTCATCATGGCCTGGATCTTGCCGGTCAGTCTTCTTTCGGTCTCATGGGATCCCTCGCCCACACTACCGAACTGCGTATCGGCCTCGTCGACGAAAATGACAACTTTCTCAAGGGCCTCGAGCACGCGTTTTAATCGCTCGAAAATGACATCGGTTTGTCCAAACCACTGGCTGCGAATGCTTTTCAGCACCAGCACCGGCATATCGAGCTCGGCGGCAACCGCTTCGAAAATGAATGTCTTGCCGCCTCCAATCGGTCCCGCCACGCCCGCGCCCGGCAGCGCGCGATCGCCGCTCAATCGCAAGCGAGGCAGCATGGTTTCCGCCAAGAACTTTTTGAGATTGGTGGCACCCACAACATCTTTCAGGGTGTGTGAGGGTTTCTTGAACTCGACGACGTCCTCACCCAATTGCGCCTGAATAAATTGTTCGACTTGCCGCACGACGTCTTCGCGCGAAATGGGGCGCTTGTTGTACGTCGCCGCCAGCATCAGCTGCCGCAGTGCATGAATGCTCAGGCCTGCCGTGGCTTCTGCCAGCATTTCCGTATTGGATTGGGTCGAGCTCTCGGGCGGCGGCGAGTCGGCTTCGGTGGGCAGCGGAATCGAACCTGTATCCGGCGTTTTATTGTGCCAGCCCAAAAAATGGCGACGTGTGGAAGTGTCCGGTGCCGGAGCGCTAACGCTCAACACCTGTGGCAGCCGCGCAACGCGAGGATGAATCTGGCTCCGCGATTCGCAAATCAGGCAAACCGTATCGCGGCCACCAAAAAAATCGGGGTCGCTAAACCAATCGGTGACAATAGCCACGCGTCGCAATTGCATGTCGTTCATGCGGGCCACATCGCCATCGCCAGCGGGCAATAGCATATCCGCCGCTTCAATAAAGATCAGCAGATTTTCGCGGAGCGTACTGCGCGAGCAAATCGTCAATTGTCGCAGGAACTCTAATGCCTGGGTTGCATTGCCAATCGCATCGCGCATGTACTGATCAAACTCGCGGCGACGGAGATCGATCTTGCTGCTCTCTTGCATCTCCTTAATGGCCAGCGAATTGAGATCGATCCCCAGTTTCCAAGCGGCCCACGCATCTCGCAATTTGCCCCGATCTTCGTCCGTCAGGCGCACCGGGCCATTCAATTCGTAGACGACCTGAATCAACCCTGCGATACGCGTCTTGGTCAACAGAAAAGGTACCAGTGGAACATAGCTTTGTCCGTCGAAGTACAGGTCATTCACATTGCCAGCCAGAATGACAGACCGGGTTTGACCGGAATTCACGATTCGCGCGAATTGGCTGAAGAATTCATAGCTCGGCGCGTGCGTATCGCTGGGACTGGTACTCATGAGTTAGTTGGCCATGTGGTTGACTTGCAGGCAGACAATTCATGCAATTGCCTAGGATGAGCACCATTGTGCACCATTGGCAAACCGCCGAACAGCCTACAAATCCCCGCCTCCAACTAAAGCGATTGTCAGATGTGAGCACTCATCGACTCGCTTGAGAGGCCGATCTAACTGCCGCGTGCGAGCTCTACTTTTTCTGGCGACGGTGGAATAGGAGAGCCTTCCGTCTGACTCGCTCGAGCGCCGCCAACATTTCCGCGGCATCTTTGTATCGCTTTGCAGGCTTAACCTCGAGCGCCTTGCGAATGACGGCGATCAATTCCGGATGCGCCTTGCGTCGCAAATTCGACAGCCCTGCCAAAGGCCAGTCAAAGGGCCATTCCGGAAGATGGCCGGTAAACAGGCGGTACATGACCAGTGCCAACGAAAAGACATCGCTCTTGGTACTTGGCCGTCCCATGGCCTGTTCGGGGGCCATGAAGCCTACCGTACCCGAACCGGAGCCATCAATGGTTCGCTGGGCGACTCTGGCAATTCCAAAATCGGCTAGTTGCAAGCGACCATCGGGCAGCAGCAACATGTTTTCCGGTTTAATATCGCAGTGAATGATGTTCATACTATGGGCGTAAGCCACCGCGGACACCATCTGCATGCTTAGCTCCAGGGCCGTTTCAAAACCAATTCGCTTCCGCAGTCGGTCGCACAGCGTTTGTTCGCCCAGCCGGGATGTGATCACAAAACGTCCATCGATAAAGCTGGCATCCTTGAGCGGTAGGATGTTGGGATGGTCGAGTTTGGCCACCATGCGGGCCTCGCGCTGAAACAACTCCAGCATGCTGGGAGTAACCACGCTTTGGTGCGGCATTTTGAGGGCTACGCGGACACCCTCGATGGTGTCCATGGCTTGATAGACATGCGCGAATCCTCCCTGCGCCAAACGGCGCTCGATGCGATACTTGCCAACGCGCGTGCGAGATCGCAAGTTGTCAAATTCGCTTCTGCGTTTGGTCATTTGCCAGTTCTGTGCAATCATCACCAATGGGGTTCCGGGGCGTCGACTTTCAAGGATAGCTTACAGCGGAAATAATTCGAGTCGTCAGCACCATAAGTGCAATAAGAAAGCGTATTGCAGCAGCGGCTCACGGAAAACGCGTTTCAGATTTTCGGATTGGCTCTAAATCTCAGGCTGGCTGGCGGGAATGACCTTCGACCAGATGCATGGCCGCAGCCGTCCCATTCGGGAGTATCGGCAAACATGCGCGGGAGAATCAGTGGAATTCCGTTCCTGCGTAGCGTATGGTTTGAGGATCGGTAAACTGTTCCGAATATGCCGCTAGCTCGACGAATACGAATGGGCAGCCGGTCGACGCGTGCTGCGTTGCTCGACGCACCTGCTCAAATTCGCGCAGCAGGCTGGCGGCATGGCACCCTTAGCTTAGGAACGCGTCAAAAATAACTTCCGCCACCTCAAAGTAGCCATCAAGCTCCGCGTGATGATTGCCAAGAATAACAGGGAAGTTATTTTTGAGGCGTTCCTTGGCTGATGGCCAGGTATTCAGCAATCTATCACCAGCAGGCCTTTCCCAAGTATGTCGATCCCAACACCCCATCCCTGGCGACTGGAAGAGTTAACGCTCGAAGATATCCGTCGGTTGCAGCCCGCTGTGGCTGTGCTACCTACCGGCGCAACCGAACCGCATAACCTGCATCTGCCCTACGGTACGGATAGCTACGAGGCGCTGCACCTGGCGGATCGCTGCTGTGCCCGGGCCACGGAGCTGGGCGGCCGCATCATTCAATTGCCAGCCATCCCCTACGGCACCGAAAGCAACATGCAGGAATTTCCCTTGGCGATGAATTTGCAGCCAACGACCTTGTTTCGCATATTCAACGACCTTGTGGGTACGCTCGAACGCTCGGGAATTCGCAAGCTGGTGATCTTCAACAGCCATGGCGGGAACGATTTCAAGCCCTTCCTGCGAGAGATTTACGGAAAGACTTCCGTGCATATTTTCCTGTGCAACTGGTATCACATGATTCGTGATGTGGCCAACCAAATCTGTGACTACCCCGATGATCATGCCGGTGAAATGGAGACTTCACTCATTTTGCATTTCAGACCAGAGTTGGTGCGTCGCCGGGGCAGCGGCGAGCTTGCAGCCGACCCAGGCCTGTGCAGCGAGCTGCGTTTCGAAGCGCCTGCGCGAGGGCTGGGTGGGCCTAACGCGGCCCTGGCACCTGTTAACCACCAATTCGGGCGCGGGCCAGCCACATGCAGCCACTCCAGAAAAGGGTGCTGCGCTTTCCACTGCGATCGTAGACCGCATCGCACCCTTTCTGGCAGAACTTTCGCAAGCTGAAATCGACGACAGCTTTCCGTTCAATTAGCCCTACCGTTCGCACAGGCTGATTAGGCGTATTCGCGATTGGTAATCAATCCAGGCATTGGCACGGGGTACCGGCCGTTTTCATCGGCCTGCAGAGGTGCCGGACCGTCGATGGTCAAGCGATCCACGTTCGGGGCAAACTCATGCTCGCATTCCATCAAGTCATCGAGGGTCACCTTCTGCCCGGTATGCGCCGCCATCCGCCCCATGGAGGTGACCGCGCTGGCCATGACGCCGCGTTCAACCTCGTTGTACGGAGTATCTTCGCGAATGGCACGAATCAAATCGTTCCACTCGAGTTGATACGGGTTCCTCTCGTCGGGGCCAAATTCCCAGGCGATGTCGCGTTTGGTGAACTTCTGGCCGGTGTAAATCTTGCAACGTGCTGGCGAGTGAGCCGAGGCTGAGATTGTGGCACAGCTCTTCGATCCGTGCGCGTAACTGGCGAATTCCTGATAGCAGCCGGGCATCGTGCGGCCATCGAGCAGCAGTTTGGTGCCATCGTCAAAGGTATATTCCACCGCATAGCTATCAAAATTCTGGTCAATATGCTCACCCCGATAATGGCGTCCGCCGGACGCGATGGCCTCGACCGGCCAGGCGTCCTTGATCCAGCAACACTCGTCGATGTTGTGGATCAGAAAATCGCTGTATGCCCCGCCGCTGGCCCACAGGAAAGAGTGAAAACGCTGGATTTGATAACTCAACTCGCTGATGCCTTCGGGCTTTGGAAGCGAGGCAGCGCCGGCTGTTGGGCCGGCCATGCGGTAGGCGCGCAACATGATGATGTCCCCTATCTCCCCATCGCGGATGCGATGGACCAGCTCATGCCGGGCTTCGCAATGGCGGCACATCAGTCCTACGCCAACCTTTAGGTTCTTGGCTTCGGCTCGCTTGCCCAGCTCCAGCATGCGTTTGCTGGTGGGGCCATCCACCGTTACCGGCTTCTCCATAAAGACGTTTAGCCCCTTTTCGATGGCATAAGTGAACTGCACCCAGCGAAAGGCGGGTGGCGTTGCCAGAATGACCACATCACCTGGATTCAGGCAATCCATGGCTTGCTTGTAGCCCTCAAAACTGACGTACTGGCGATCCTCGGGTACATCGACCTTTTCCTGGAATTGTTCCTTTAGGCTGGTCAAACTGGAACGCAGACGATTATCAAATACGTCCGCCATAGCCACTAATTGGATCTGCTCCTCGGGAACCGACAGAGCTTGGGAGGCAGCCCCCGTTCCGCGACCGCCGCAGCCCACCAAGGCGCACTGAATTTGTTCGTTGTTGCCGGCATGTACCGAGCGCATCGAGGCGCTCAACAGCGAAGTCGCTGCGGCAACCGTGGTGGCCTGCTTGATAAATCCGCGACGCGACGAGTTATTCGATTCAATTTTCATTTCAATCTCCGTAAAGAGGGGTAGAGGTGGGAGGGGTGCAAAGCAGCTATCGCGCAGTCGTTAACAGCCGACTGGCTTAGAGCCGATCCGAAAAGGGGTCTGACCCTTTGGAAGCGAGTCGATTTCATTGGTTTTTTGGCCGCGCCGGAGAGGGTCAGACCCCTTTTCGGATCGGCTCTAAGTATTGATGTCGGCTTTTGGGCCCACGCGTTCAACGGGCACAGGTTCGGACTTGTCCCATTTATCTTGTTTGGCTTCAGGGCTCGGCTCCTGCAGGGGACGCACGATGCGGAAGCCGACGTGTAGGGCATCGGTTAGGTACCAAATACTCTTTGGGATTTGCGGATCCTGCTTGATCCACTCCTCTTCGGAACCCTGTCGGGCGGCGCTGCGGCAGTCCTCCGGGAATTGGTTCCAGCCGCCTCCACGCACCACGCGCGGATAGAGCGTTTTGGGGATCGCCAGGGGGTCTACTTTTTGATCAAGCAGCGCCTCGTAGCCGGCCTCGTCGTACTGGTCGAGAACCCATTCAGCCACGTTGCCGTGCATGTCATGCAAGCCCCATGGGTTGGGCTGCTTTTTGCCGACGCGCTCATATCCTTCGTCGGTATTGTCAAAGGTCCATGCATAGTCGTCGAGCTCATCTGGGTCGTCGCCAAAGGAATAGGCGCTGCTGGTTCCGGCTCGACAGGCGTACTCCCATTCTGCCTCGGTCGGCAAGCGATAATAACGTCCCGTTTTGGCGCTTAACCATTTGCAAAATGTGCGAGCCGCATGCTGGGTCATGCAAACGGCGGGATAGCCCCGTTTGCCCATTCCAAAGGACATGTCGGTATAGGGCTTGGTAGGCTGGCTGATTTGAAATTGGTCGGCCAAGGCATCGCGTGGCGTGGGTTCGAGTTTGAGCGCCTGCCTGCGAAAGATATCCAGATCGGACATCCACACGTCATAGACATCCCAGGTAATTTCCGTTTTGGACATCCAGAAGGCGGCTACCTCGATCTCGTGTTGCGGCCCTTCGTCCTCGCGTCTTCCCTCCTCATCCTCGGGACTGCCCATCATGAACTTGCCCGGCGGGATCGGTAGCATGTCGAATTTGACATCCGCCTGCTCAACCACTTCGGTGTAGGGCTTCATCTCGGCGGCGGTGCTGGCTTCCGAGTTCTCGATTTGCAGAATGGGCACCTTTTCTTGTGCAGCCAGCCCGCAGCAAAGGGACGCCGATAGCAGCCCCGTGGTGCCCATCACTGTTACCTGAAAGAAACGTTTGGAGCACTCGCGAAAAAATTTTCCGGTCATGAGCATCCTGTTTAAAATATGCACGCGCGAGAATTGAAATTTATTTTTACGTAGCCTGACCCATGACATTCTACACCAAACACTGCTTGGTGATCATCGTCGGCCTCTCCGCCGGGATGGCCGAGTGCTCCGCACAGGTTGAGCAACGTCCATCGAGCCAATCATCGCCCAGCCCTGCGGCCCAGGATCCGCAGTCTGGCGGAGCCCCATGGCCCGCCGGAGCAACCCAGGGGAATCCTGTGGAGGGCTATGCAAGCACCTTTCCGGCACTCGGGACGCTGGTCCAATTGAAAGCTTTCTCCAAGGACACACCGCAGGTGGAACTCGCGTTTCAAGCGGCAGTTCGCGAAGTGCGTCGACTGGAAAGCGTGCTCACCGATTATGATAGTCAGAGTGAGACACGGCAGTTGACCGACGCTGCATTTGAAAATCGGATGCATGTTTCGCACGATTTATGGCAGGTTCTCAAGGCCAGCGATGATTGGCATCGACGCACGGATGGCGCCCTGGATTCGAGTTTGGGGAACCTGACGCTGCTGTGGCGGCAACATCGACGGGCGCAGCAAGCACCCACTGCTAGTGAAATCATAGACGCCCTGGCAGATTCCGGTTGGCAGCACGTCAGCTTGGATGAGGCGACCCAAACCGTCCAACTGCATGGCAAGAAAATACGATTCGATTTCGGGGCGATCGGCAAGGGCTATATCGTCGATCGGATCTACGAGCTTTTGGTTGAGCATCAGCTTCCGAGTTGCCTGGTGAACATCAGCGGAAATATGCGCGTTGGCCAGGTGCCTCCGGGCCGGGCAGGCTGGCGGATCGCCGTCTCACCGCTTGAAAAATCGGGTGCCGCGCTACGCGAGTTTACCTGTGCCGATCAGGCAATCGCCACCTCGGGCGATCTGTGGCAATACACCATCTTGGATGGTACGCGGCGCAGTCACATTCTGGATCCCAAGACGGGACTGGGCGTACCTGGGCCCATTGCCGCGACCGTCATCTCCAAGACGGCCACCGACGCGGATGCCTTTGCCACAGCGGCCTGCGTGCTGGGGGCTAAACGGGCGCTGGTTTTGGCAAACGCATTCCCCGCGACCGAATTGCTGATTGCCACCAAGTCTGATGACACCGTTCAAATTGCGGAGACCCGAGATTTTCCCAAGTGAGCCCGCGTGTTGTTGGTTTGCGGTTGCCAGGGACCCGGCGCGTATCCCGGTATATCTGTCAGCATCGTTACGATCCACGCGAGTTGTGCGCCTGACCAGGTGGGGCTTGCCGCTCTCGATGGCTACTGGGTACCGTTCGTGAGATAGGTTGAATGCAAGCGTCGTTCAGGTTTCTATGGTCCGCTAGCTGTCCGCTTATCGAATATGCAACAACTGTCTTCCATCACCGCGCCGGTAGCTTATTCCACGGACGTCTGGGGCAGGCTACCGCAGCCAGTTGCCGGGCAGGATCCACTGCAAGCCATGGCATTGGAACTCGAGCCACCCAGCTGGCTGACACATCTTCAATTGGACAATGAACGCCAGGGACTTGGTTGTTTGCCATGGCGGACCAGGGCTTGCAAGCGGGCTCTGGACATTGTTGTGGCTGCCACCTTGCTGTTCTTGTCGATTCCCATCATGCTGCTCGCCGCGCTGGCCATAAAGCTCACTTCGCGCGGTCCCATCTTTTTTACCCAAACGCGGGTGGGCTTGAACTCACGCTTTCAGCTACGGCGAAAACGCAGTACCCCGCCCGGAGAGGAACGCCGGCAAGCCAGCAATTACGGTCGCCCGTTCACGATCTACAAACTGCGAACGATGACGGTTCAGGGCAGTGGTGAGGGACCAACCGTCAATGGTGACCGGCGCGTGACCCTGGTTGGTCGTTTCATGAGGCAAACACGGATCGACGAGTTGCCACAGCTGCTGAATGTGCTCAGGGGAGAGATGTCGATGGTCGGTCCGCGCCCCGAATGCATCGAGTATATGGATGAATTATCCAGAAAGGTGCCCGGGTACCTGCAGCGACTGCGGCTCAAGCCTGGGCTGACAGGCATTGCTCAGATTGAGGCCGGCTATGCCAATAACCTGGAGAGCTATTGCCGCAAGGTGGCCTTCGATCGTCTGTATCTGAAACACTGCTGCGTGCGAAATGACCTGAAAATCATGTTTCGCACGGTGCGTGTCGTGCTGACGGGCTTCGGAGCTCTCTAGCCACTTAAGGTGGGCACTCCACCCGAAAGTGGTAATTTGTGGGTCGGCGAAAGTTTTCTTGTCTTTCGTCATTCCCAGTTGGTCGCAATCGGGGTATAAATAAAGGCAGTTGTTGACACTGAGTCTCAATTCCATCATGCCACCCTCCAGGTTCTGCCATGATAGCTGCCGGTACCCCGCAAGTCCTCCTGCCGATCGATTACCTCAAGGCCAACCAGAAAGCCAGCATTGTCGAGCTCAATGGCGACGAATCCCAAGTGCACCGGCTGGCTGAGCTGGGGTTGAGGATTGGCGCCGTGGTGCATGGTTCGGCCTGGCTCTCCCTTTTTGCTGGCCATTGACGGCAAGCGGTTGAGCGTGCGATTGAATGAGGATGTCGATGTGCTGGTTGCCGCGGCCGGCTGAGCCCATTCATCAAGGCGGCACGAACCATCGAATCAATACGCACACTGGCTGATATCGCCGCTGGTCAAACAGCAGTCGTGGCAGACGTCGAAGGTCAGGATCAGCTTGCAGTCCGGCTAATGGAGATGGGCTTGACCGCCGGAGAAGCTGTCAAAGTCATCGGCAAGGCCCCTCTGGGCGATCCCTTGGAGATCCAACTCCGCGGTTACCGGCTTTCGCTGCGGCGGGCAGAAGCCATGCGGGTTCAAGTGGAGCAACCGCAGCAGCATGAAACGTAGTTCTTCCACGCTGACCGTAGCCCTGGTGGGCAATCCCAATACGGGAAAGAGCACCCTCTTCAGCGCCTATGCGGCGTTCCGGCGCGCATCGGAAATTATCCGGGTGTCACAGTCGAGAAGAAGCTAGGCAGGTATCGCGATGCACAGGGCGAAGTAACCGTCGTCGATCTGCCGGGGACCTATAGCCTTTCGGCGCGGACCTTGGATGAGAAGGTATCGGTTGATGTGCTGTTGGGTAGGCAAGCCGAGGTTCCCAACTTAGACGTCATCGTCGCCATCGTTGATGCCACTAACTTGGAACGCAATCTTTATCTCTTCACCCAGATTCGACAGCTGGGTAAGCCGCTCGTGCTCGTGCTGAATATGTGGGATCGGGCCCAAGCGGCTGGACTCAAACTGGATTTGCCTGAGCTGGAGAATCGGCTGGGCGCCCGCGTGCTTACCGCCACGGCCAGTAGGGCCGTGGGCATCGACGCTATCAAGGTTGCCATTCGCGAGGTTGCTGGCCAGGCTCCAGCGGTCCCTGCCTCGATTTTCATCGGCAGTTTTCAGCAAGAAACCGACGCCCTGTGCGGCTGGTTTCTAGAGCAAACCGGCCAGGAGCTTCAACCCTTTGCGGCCGAACGTTTGATCCTCGATTTGCAAGGCGCACACGCGGCCGAACTCAGCCGCCTGCCATCGCTGTCGGAACTGCCAAATCGCTTGGAGCAGATTCGCGAGCGTTTGGCTGCGGCCGGTCAACGGGTACCAGCGCTGGAAAGCAAAGTGCGCTACACCTGGATTCGCACGCAATTGGCGGGAGTCATGCAGGACCCGCAGGACGGTCAAACCTCGTTCTCGGATCGACTCGATCACTTGCTAACGCACCGCATTTGGGGAATCCTTTTTTTCGCGCTGATCATGTTCGTGGTTTTTCAAGCCATTACCTGGGGAACTGGCTGGTTCATGGACCTGATCAGCGATGGACTTCAACCCTGGTTAACCGGTTGGGTGTCGGGCTGGCTGGCGCCTGGAACGTTGCGGAGCCTGATCAATGACGGGATCATTGCCGGAGTGGGTGCAGTGATTGTGTTTCTGCCCCAGATCTTGATGTTGTTCTTTTTCATCGGTTTGCTCGAAGATTGCGGCTACATGGCTCGCGCCGCCTTTGTGATGGACAAGCTGATGACCAAGTTAGGTCTGAGCGGCAAATCTTTCTTGCCCTTGATGTCTTCTTTCGCGTGCGCGGTCCCAGGCATCATGGCCACGCGCGTGATCGAAAGTCGTCGCGACCGGATGGTCACGATTTTGGTTGCGCCCTTGATGAGCTGTTCAGCCCGACTACCGGTCTATGTGCTATTGATCTACACATTTGTTCCCGACACAGCCTGGCTCGGCGGCTGGATCGGGTTGCGAGGGCTGGTCTTGTTTGCCATGCACTTGGTGGGCGTGCTGGTTGCCATCCCCGTAGCCTGGCTCTTAAAGCGGCTGCTGTTTCCGGGTGAAGTTCCACCTTTTGTCATGGAGTTGCCGAGCTACAAACTGCCCTCACCGCGCGTGGTGTTTGACCGCGTTTGGGAGCGGGCGGCCGCCTTTTTGTCCCGCGCCGGAACGCTGATCTTCTGTACCTCGGTGCTGGTCTGGGCGGCTGGGTATTTTCCCGGGGATCACAGGCGACTGCATGCGGTCGAAGCGGAAATCGAATCACTCGGTGATGACGCTGTGGAGCTACCGGTATTGCTCACCGAGCGCAGGCAGTTGAGTGGCCAATTGATCGAGGCCAGCATGTTGGGCCGCATGGGTAAGGGCATCGCTCCCGCCGTCCGACCGCTTGGCTGGGATTGGAAAATTGGCGTTGGAGTGCTGGCTTCCTTTCCTGCCCGCGAAGTCATCATTGCTACCCTGGGGACGATTTACTCACTCGGTGGCGATGTGACCGAGGACGATGAGAGCCTGCAGGCTGCGATCTCGAATTCGAAATGGCCCGACGGAAGGCCAGTGGTAACTCTGCCGGTGGCTCTGTCCATCATGGTTTTCTTCGCATTGTGCGCACAATGTGCGGCAACGCTGATGGTGATCAAGCGCGAGACCAACTCATGGCGTTGGCCAATTTTCACTTTTGTGTACATGACCAGCCTGGCTTACTTTGCTGCGCTGATAACATATCAGATGGGCAGCTTATTGCTCGGGTCCGGTTCGACAGGATAACCCTCGCATGACACTGGAATGGCAAACTTGGATTGCGGCCGCAGTGGTCGCCTTGGCAGCCGGCGTGATCGCGCGGCGGGTGTGGTTGTGGGCGACCTTGGCCGGGAGTGGGGGATGTAGTCATTGTCCCAACCGAGGTGCGCCATCCACGGTAAAATCCCTGCCACTGGTTCAGATTCAGCCGCCGCGCGGTGAGTCGTGAACAGGCAGTTCGCTACTCAGGCATTCCTGTAGCTCCTTAACCTTGGGCGTCCAGAATAACATGCGAACATGGGTCGAAGGGGCGATAGCCGAGATCTCCGCAGATTTCCAGCGCAGTGCCGACACGCACATGATGCGGCTGGTGCTGCCTGGAGCGGAGGGGATTCCCATCTATCTTAAAGATGAATCCACGCATCCCAGTGGCAGCCTCAAGCATCGGCTGGCCCGCTCTCTGTTCTTGTATGGCTTGTGCAATGGTTGGATATCGCAGGGCACCACGATTATCGAAGCCTCCTCGGGCAGTACGGCCGTCTCGGAGGCCTATTTTGCACAGCTGCTGAAATTGCCCTTCATCGCCGTCATGCCGAGGCAAACCTCGCGGCAAAAATGCACGCAGATTGAGTTCTATGGTGGTACCTGCCATTACGTGGACGACGCCGGCATGATCCGTGAGGAAAGCCAGCGATTGGCCCGCGAGGTCGACGGGCATTTCATGGACCAGTTCACTTTTGCCGAGCGGGCGACCGACTGGCGCGGTAACAACAACATCGCCGAGAGCTTGTTCCGGCAACTCGAATTGAGAGCCTGCACCGGTTCCGCAATGGGTCGTTGTCGGGGCTGGCACCGGGGGCACCTCGGCCACCATTGGCCGCTACATTCGATATTTTCGACTGCCAACCCAAATGTGCGTGGTCGATCCGCAATTCTCCGCATACTTCGATTATTTCGGCGGCCAGCCGTCGCAGCCCGCCTGCCAGCCGGCCTCCAGAATCGAAGGCATCGGCCGACCTCATGTAGAGCCGTCCTTTGTCCCGACCGTCATCGATCGCATGATCAAGGTCGACGATTGCTGGAGCTTGGCTGCCATGCTCTTTCTCGAAAAGGTACTCGGGCGCAGGTACGGAGCATCGACGGGCACCAATTTCATGGGTGTCATCGAGATCGTAGCCCGCATGCTCGAAAGCGGGACGCGGGGTCCCGTGGTAACCCTGCTGTGCGACGCTGGCGATCGCTACGCGTCCACTTATTACAATGCCGACTGGCGGTCCACGATGGCTGAACAGCTTGAACAAAAACTGGCCTTGATCGAGAATTTTTACTACACGGGCCTGTGGGATTCGGTGTGCCCCTCCCACGATCTCCCGGCCCCGGGCACCAGCGACTCGCTCACCCGATAGAATGCAAGGATGCGCGTGAACCGGCGGGCACGCACGCGCCATCGAGTTCAAATCCCACTGCATCTAAAGAGTCTCATGTCCCAGCTTACCAGTCGCCGTCGCTATCGCGATTACCTCCAGGAAGTCGCCGACCGACGAAAAGCACCCGATGGGGTCACCCAGGACAAATCCAAACAAGGGCAGAGCACGGAACGTCAACGCAGTTTCTGGCAATTGCTGGGCCAATTCTGGAAGCAGGTCGGCGAGCATCGCGGCAAGGTGTTGCTGGCCTTGGCAACGCTGACCATTTCGACGTTGCTCAGCTTGCTGCCTCCGGCGGGAACCAAGTTCGCCATCGACTATGTGCTCACCGAACCGCCCCAGCCAATGCCCGCTTGGCTGACCGAAGCTCTGCCTGGCGTGACGCGGATGGGCCTGTTGTGGGTGATCGCTATTTGCGTCTCACTGCTCACTCTCTTGCGTACCGCCATCCATCTCCTTGGCCGCTGGCAGGCCACCAAGGCGGTGAACATGATGCAAGCGGACATTCGACGCCGAGTGTTTGAGCACTCCATGCGTCTGCCCTTGCACCGCATCCAAGCCTTGAAAAGTGGCGGTGCGACTAGCCTGATTCGCGAGGACGCGGGTGGCATCGCGGACCTGATTTTTAATATGCTGTATAACCCTTGGCAGGCCATCATTCAATTGCTGGGCAGCTTTCTGGTGTTGGTCCTTGTCGACTGGCGGTTGATGCTGGGAGGCATGCTCTTGTTGCCGGCGGTTTGGCTGACGCATCGCACGTGGATTCACCGCGTGCGGCCTTTGTATAAAGACATTCGCTCCCGCCGACAGCAAATCGACGCCACGACCACCGAAACGTTTGGCGGTATTCGCGTCGTCCGCACCTTTGCCCGCGACAAGAGTGAATCCAATCGTTTCACCCGCGGCACGCACCTGCTGGCGCGACAGCAGTTGATGGTCTGGTGGTCCACGCGGATACTAGAAATCGTGTGGGATGTACTCATTCCGCTCGCCTCCAGCGGGCTGTTGCTGTACGGCGGCTGGCAAATCCTAAACGGAGACCTGACCCTCGGTGATTTGATGATGTTTCTGGTTTACCTGACCATGCTGCTCGGGCCGATCGCTTCCATTGCTTCGAGTGCCATGTCCTTTCAAAACAACTTGGCGGGTCTCGACCGCGTACTGGATTTACTGGAAGAGTCCACCGAAACCAGCGGCAATCCTGGCGCCATCGAGTTATCCCGCGGGCAGGTGCAGGGAGCGGTGGCATTCCATGGAGTTTCCTTTCGCTACCCGGGGGCGGAGCGGAATGTGTCTGTCGGATATTTCCTTCGATGTACCAGCCGGTTCGACCGTCGCCCTGGTCGGTCGCAGCGGAGCTGGCAAGACTACCTTGTGCAACCTGGTAGCCCGTTTCTATGACCCTAGCCACGGAAGCATCGAACTCGACGGACACCAGCTGAAAGATATTCGCCTCGAATCCTACCGACGGCTGCTGGGAGTGGTTGAGCAAGACGTCTTTTTGTTTGACGGTACCGTGCGCGATAATATCGCCTATGGTCGTCGTGGGGCAAGCCACGAAGCGATCGCCCGAGCCGCAGAGGCGGCGGCGGCCCGCGAGTTCATCGAAGCCTTGCCCGAGGGCTTTGAGACCTGGATCGGCGAACGCGGCGTGAAACTCAGCGGTGGACAGCGGCAGAGGATTGCCATCGCCCGAGCCATCCTCGCCGATCCGCGGATTTTGATCCTCGACGAGGCAACCAGCAATTTGGATAGCGAGAGTGAACGTTTGATCCAGCGCTCGCTGGCCAGATTATTACAGGGACGTACCGCATTCGTCATCGCCCACCGGCTGAGTACGATTGCCCATGCGGATCTAATTCTGGTACTTGATCAAGGACGCGTGGTGGAGAGCGGCACTCATCAACAACTGCTCGATCGCGGTGGCCTGTACCAGCGCATGGTCGTGCTGCAAACCGAAGATGTCGCCCAATCGCCGAACAGTCCCGTTGCATAGGGCAGCTCGCTCCCATGGCCAAATCCAACGCGCACCAACGTCGCCATAAGCTCAACGAGATCCTCAATCTGATTATGCAGCGCGATGCTTTTCGCCAACGCGAAATACAGTTTCTGTGCAGCGAATCCAAGCCGCCCTATGTGACCCAGATCTTGAAGCAACTGGCTTCCGAGGGCATTCTGTTGCGCAGCGTACGTCAGGGCGAGACGCACTACAGCTGGGATAAACCTGCCAGCCAGTTTGAGGCCAAGCTGTGGATTGAACAACAGATTTCCGCTAACCAAGTCACCCAAGTACCCTCAGAGGAACGCCCCCGGGAAAGGTTGCTGAAGCTGGGGGCCGGGCAGCTCCGCAATAACGAGTTGTTGGCCATCTTGATCCGCTCGGGAGTCAAAGGTGAATCGGCAATTCAAGCCGGCCAAAAACTGTCCAATCACTTCTCCGCTCAGCTGGAAAGATTGTTGGAGTCCTCACAGCCAGAATTGCGCAAACTCAGCAAGGCGATTAGCACTACCGCCTATTGCCAGATCATGGCCGGCATCGAGCTCGGGCGACGAGTGGAGAACGCCATCAAGCAGCAGCGTCCCAAGGATAAAATCAACAGCACACGGGCGGCGATGGAGTATTGTCAACGCGAATTTTCTCGGTTGGCACATGATGGGCGGCAGGAAGAATTTCACATCGTAACGCTCGATACAAAATTGCAGCCGATTCAAAATCATCAGATCACCATCGGTACCTTGGATGCCAGCTTGGTACACCCGCGAGAGGTCTTTCGCCCCGCGATACGCGATGCGGCTTCGTCCATTCTGTTGGTCCACAACCACCCCTCGGGTGATCCCACCCCCAGTCGCCAGGATCGAGAGGTAACGGAGCGACTCAAGTCCTCCGGAGAGATGCTGGGGATCGCCGTTATCGACCACATTATCGTCGCCAAGGACCGAACTCTCAGTCTGGCCGAGTCAGGCTGAGGTTTCTGGATAAAGGACTAAGGTGCCAAAACGACAGGCGCTGGTAAGGGCCCTGAATTGCGAAAGGTGTGTTTTTCGTTTTTCGCATTTGCGGGCACGGCACCCAATCGTGTATGCATTTTGAGAAGCGACCCGCGCTAGATTGGGTTTCGCCGAATTCAGCAAGAGGACCAGTACATGGCTGGCGTTCGCATGGTCTGCTTATGGCCTGGACTGGCTGGAGCCTGGTATCGAGGCTTGAATCTCAGCTTGGCAATTTCCCTGCTCTCCGCTTGGGGACTGTGCCTGTTATTGCTAGCAACCTGGGTTTGGCCCGAATGGTTGGCGTTGTGGCTGGTCCGCACGGCATGGTTGGTGGCGATCGCCATTTGGCTGGGGGCCTCGTTCACCAGCCACTTTCAATATTCGCGGCTCATCAAAGGGCCGACTGCTGGATCATTCTGCAGCGTTTGAGCAGGCGCAACGCGAGTATCTACGTGGGAATTGGTTCGAAGCGGAGGCAAAACTGTTGGAATTGATTCATGGGCAGCCGCGTGACGCGGAGGCTCTGTTGCTGCTTTCGGGCGTCTTACGCAAGACGCGGCGCTGGAAATCCGCATTGCGGCGGTTGCGGGAAATCGAGTTGTTGGACACCGGCTCGCGGTGGGCCTTCGAAATCGCTCAAGAAAAAAAGTGGATAGAGCGCGAGATGTCAGGCCCAAGCCAGCCCGACGACAGCCAGGAATCGCTGGCACTCGAGGCCCGAGACACGGCCATACTCGAAAGTGGACAAGAGGAGCAGATTCCACCGAGCTCAGGCCCCCAAGAATCCGGCCAGCTGATCTCACAGTAAATCCTCAAACCGGGTAGGATAATCTCAGGCAGTGGCCGAGCTTGGATGGCACGCAAGGCAGTAAAGCACCCGCCTTTGAGGAACGTATGGCCTGTTGGAGGGGAATCCTTGTTGTCTGCCTGCTTGCCAGGACTCGGCCATTTTGACAACTTTGGAATCATGGCATAGGTTTTGCAATTACCCGAGTGAGCTTCGGCACGGGCGACGGCAGACGTTGGTCGCTCCGCTTTTCACTTGAACAAAACGTTAACCCAACCGATGGCAACGTCGGCAGCAAGAGGGGTCTGACATGTACGAACGATTTACCGATCGCGCCCGCAAGGTGATGCAGCTGGCAAACCAAGAGGCCCAGCGATTCAATCACGAATACATCGGTACCGAGCACATTCTGCTTGGATTGGTGAAGGAAGGCAGCGGCGTGGCCGCCAATGTTCTGAAGAATCTGGACGTGGATCTGCGCAAGATCCGGCTGGAGGTAGAGAAGTTGGTGCAGAGCGGGCCAGAGATGGTAACGATTGGCAAGCTGCCGCAGACCCCGCGTGCCAAGAAGGTAATCGAGTACTCCATGGAGGAGGCTCGGAACCTGAACCACAATTATGTGGGCACCGAGCACATCTTGTTGGGCTTGCTGCGCGAGCAAGAGGGTGTTGCCGCCCAGGTCCTGATGAATTTGGGACTGAAGCTGGATGACGTCCGAGAAGAGGTTTTGAATCTTCTGGGGCACGGCATGGAAAGCGGCGACGAGACGCGTGGCGGGCGTGAGGGCGGCGGCGAGCGTGGGGAAGCCAGCGGCTCCTCCAAAGGCTCGAAGAGCAAGACGCCGGCGCTCGATAGCTTTGGTCGCGATCTGACCGAACTTGCCAAACTGGCAAGCTCGATCCGGTGATTGGACGCGAACGTGAAATCGAACGGGCTGTTCAGATTCTATGTCGACGCAGCAAGAACAATCCGGTCTTGCTGGGTGAAGCTGGCGTCGGCAAGACGGCGATCGTCGAGGGATTTGCTCAGCGCGTTGTCGCGGCGAAGTTCCAGAGATCCTGGCTGACAAACGCATCGTCGTGCTCGACTTGGCCATGATGGTTGCCGGTACGAAATACCGTGGGCAATTCGAGGAACGCATCAAAGCGGTCATGAACGAAGTGCGTCGCGCCAAGAATACCATCTTGTTCATCGACGAACTGCACACCTTGGTGGGTGCCGGTGGAGCCGAAGGTGCCATCGATGCGGCCAACGTACTCAAGCCCGCCTTGGCCCGCGGTGAAATCCAATGCATCGGAGCCACCACGCTCGACGAATACCGCAAGTACATCGAGAAGGACAATGCGCTGGCGCGACGATTCCAAGAGATCATCGTCGAACCCACGGGCAAGCAGGAGACCATCGAGATTCTTCGTGGATTGCGGCCGCGTTACGAGGAGCATCACCGCGTGAAGTTCACCGATGATGCGATCGATGCCGCAGTCGAAATGAGCGAGCGATACATCACCGCCCGCTGTCTGCCGGACAAGGCCATCGATGTGATTGACGAAGCGGGGGCGCGCATACGCCTGCGCAACATGTCCAAGCCACCGGATCTGAAGGAACTCGACGAGGACATCGAGAAGTTGAACAAGGACAAGGAGGATGCCGTTGCCAATCAAGATTTTGAAAAGGCCGCTGCCCTCCGCGACAAAGCCGACAAGCTTCGCAAGAAGAAGGAAGACATCACCAAGGACTGGCGCGAAAAGAGTCGCGAGACCGACGGCATCGTAGACGAAGAAGTCATTTGCGAAGTCGTCTCCAAGATGACCGGCATCCCGCTGACTCGGTTGAGCACCGAGGACAGCGCCGGCTGATGAAGATGGAAGACGAATTGCACAAGCGAGTTGTCAGCCAAGAGCAAGCCGTCAATGCGGTTGCCAAGGCAGTTCGTCGTAGTCGCAGTGGACTGAAGGATCCGCGGCGTCCAACGGGTTGTTTTGTATTCGCTGGTCCCACCGGCGTGGGCAAAACCCTGTTGGCCAAGGCCCTGGCCGAATTCATGTTTGGCGATTCGGACGCGCTGGTGCACATCGACATGAGCGAATACATGGAGAAGCACAACATCAGTCGCTTGATCGGTGCCCCTCCCGGCTACGTCGGCTACGAAGAAGGTGGTCAGTTGACCGAGAAGATCCGCCGCCGTCCCTATGCCGTGGTGCTGCTGGACGAAATCGAGAAGGCCCACCCCGATGTCTTCAACATGCTGCTGCAGGTGATGGAAGAGGGACGGCTGACCGACTCGTTTGGACGCAACGTCGATTTCCGCAATGTGATCTTGATCTTGACCACCAATGCGGGTGCGGACGCGATCAAGAATGAGTCCAGCTTCGGCTTCCAAAAGCCCGATGACGATGCGTCCTACGACAGCATGAAAGCCCGGGTTATGGATCAGATCGAACGCGTCTTCCGACCTGAGTTCCTCAATCGTCTGGACGACACGATCATCTTCCGCCACCTGCAACAAGGAAGACCTCAAGAAGGTCATCGATTTCGAACTTGTCCAAGGTGCGCGAGCGCTTGGTCGATCGCGGCTATGGTCTGGTCCTGACCGACGAGTCGAAGGAGTTCTTGATCGAGAAGGGCGCCAACCTGGATTACGGTGCCCGGCCACTGCGTCGTGCATTGGAGCAACGCATCGAAGATCCATTGGCGGAAGAAATTCTGCGGGGTGCCTTCGAAGGTGTCAATACGATCGTGGTCGATGCAATCAAAGACGATAACGGCAAGGTCATTCGTCTAGGCTTCCGCGGCGAGCAACGCGAGGCCGAGGAAGCCCCCGTCGCCGTTACCAGCAGCGAACAGGCTTAGCCCGCTACCCTGGGTAGTTGTACCTGGGTAGAAGTGACTATGGAAACTCTTGCGATCTAACACAAGCGGCCTCTAGGATGACTAGCGGCCGCTTGTGTTGTTAATAGCCTCGCTACCTTGCGCAATCCGCACTGTCGGACTTTGAGGCAATACACTGCGCCAAGAGCTTGTGCTGCAATGGGCTCAATCGGTATGACCGGAACAGTCATAAGCTTCAATTCCTTCGAGCGGCAGCTTCGACTGTCTTGAGGCAGCCTGCTTTTACAGTTAACCTAAGAGCTATGGCTGCCGCAGGCGGTTTACTCATCAATCCTATTCTTTCCAACAACACTGGTTTTGAGTCTGTGCAGCTCGGTTAAGGTGTCCCGCCCGGCGATCGCAGTCGTTTGACGCGCCCTTCGTTTGGTTGCGAGGAGTTGGTCGCACTCTAAGCGGTTTGGCTCGAGGCTTTGGTCAGTTTGCTTTTCGCGGTTTGCTTTTTGCAGTTTAAAAAGACTTGTTTTTTTCGCGCATGGATGGACAGACTGTTGTTGACGCCAGCCTGCATTCCTTGCCAGAGAAATCTAGCGAGCCAAAGAAGATGAACTTGCGAGAACGCATTCAAATTCGGCGCAAGCCATCGATCCTCGCCAGCGTGTTGATTCTTTGTGTTGGGCTTTGGCCGGTCTGCGGTCAGGCGGAAGAGCAATACCAACGCTTTCTGCAAAAGCTGCGAGATGAGCAGCTGTTCGATCTGGCGCTGGTCTACTTGGATGAACTCACTCAACAGACAGGTGTGAGTGAAAGTTTCAAGGAAGATATCGAATTGGAACGCGGCACCCTGCTCTACCAGTCGGCGGCGCTGCTGGCCGCCAACTCTCCCGCGCGAGTTGAAAAGCTCGATGCAGCGGAGGCAGCTTTGCGTCTTTTCTTGGCCGAGAAAAAGGACCATCCCCGACGCAGTGACGCTCGCACCCGACTGGGTGAACTGCTGCTGACGCGGGCTGAGGAGTCCAAGTCTACGTTTTCCGGCGAGGCCGGGGCCGAAATCCCCGAGGCCATCAAGTTCTACGAAGAAGCTCATCTATTGTTTGAGGCTGCCGTGCAGGAATTGGCCGAGCAGCTGAAACAATTGGAGGGCAATCGAGTCGATCCCAACGATTCGGCTAAGGTGGCCTATCGCCAAAAATTGCGGCAGGAAATTCGCCATGCCCAATTGCTGTCGGCCAAGGCGGTGGAAGAACGCGGCAGAAGCCGCGCGGAGCAGAGCCCACAGCGTCGCCAAGACTTGGAGCAAGCAGTGGCCCAATTCAGCGATCTGTACAGCAAAGAGCAACGCTTGGTCGGCATACGGAATTACGCGCTCTTTTATCGAAGCGGCATCCATGCCAGCCTGGACAAGCAGGATGATGCTGTCGACGGCTATCAGCGAATTGTCGACCTGGAAGGCGTCGATGAATTGCGCCCGCTGCAGGCTAACGCCTTGACTGAATTGTTAAAGCTACTCGCTGCACAAGGCAAGCATCCCCTGGCGGTTGATAGGGCCGGCAAATGGCTTGCCGGATTGCGTCCCGACGAGCGCAGGTCCGCTGAGACGATTGCCCTGCAGCTGGAATTGGCTCGCGTCAGTCTGGCGTGGGCTAAACTCCTTCGCGAAAAAGATGCTGGAGATCGAACGGCAGATCGGCTGGTGCGCGATGCTCGTAGCGACTTGCGTAGCTTACTGAGGACGGCAGGTCCGCACTTGGATGCAACGCGAGAATTGTTGGCTGAATTGGGAGTTGAACCGACGCCTCAAAATTCAAGCGAAGTACCGCAAGTCAAAGATTTTTCGGAAGCCCTGGCCGAGGCCCAAAAGCGTTTGGATCAGGCTGACACCGATTCGATCAATGTGGCTGTACTGGAAGGCAAGCTGGCTGAACCCGATTTGGATCCTCAAGAAAAGGCGGCAGTCACGCAACAGCTGCAGTCCTTGCGGGAGTTGGTTGCCACCACGCGCGAACAATCCTTGCAGTTGCTGCGGCAGGGGCTGCGGCTGTTCGATAAAGATGACGAGCGTTCGCAATTGTTCGAAGCTCGATTCAGGATCGCCTTCTTATTATTGCGCTTGGATCGCCCCTGGGATGCCATGGTGGTGGGCGATTTCTTGGCCCGTACCAATCCAGGTAGCGAGCAGGGGCTGCGGGCGGCAGCGGTGACACTCGCCAGTTTTAGCGCCTTGCTCGACCAGGCTGGCGGTGACAAATCGAGCATTACAGACCAGCTGGAGCCGTTTGCCGAATACCTGGTAGCGAGTTGGCCACAGTCGACCGAAGCAGCCGCAGCCGCAGCGGCATTGGCCCAGTTGGCGATCATCAACAAAGATTGGGATAGGGCCGAGACCTATTTGCAAATGGTGCCTGCCAGCACGGGTAATCTCAGCAAACGCCGCGACCTGGGAGTCTCCCTGTACATCGAATACCTGCGTGAAAAGCGGGACGCCGGCCAAGAAAACGAGGCCACGAAATCGCTCCGCGAGCGGGCCACAAAATGGCTGGCTGCCTCACTGGCTGAGCTGAAGCCAGAGGATATCGATGCGGCCACCGTTGATGCCATCAACGCCCAAGCCCGCTTGCTGATGGCCAGTGAACGCACGCAAGAAGCGGCCGAATTGTTGACCACAGGTCCACTGGCACTGGTCCAGGTGCTGGAAAATAAGCCCGATATCGTCGCTCCTAAAGCTGCCATGGATACCTATCGCACGGCCATTCAATTGAGCGCAGCACAACTGGTGGATGGCAGTATCGAGAATGATGCCGCCGTGTCCCAAATGCAGGCGCTGGTAGCCAGGCTGCAGCAACTGGCCAAAACGGCCGAAGACGGCGAAAATGTGCTCTCGGGCATCTTCCTGGCCCTCGCCCGAGACTTGACGGATAAACTGGCCGAGACCCCAGACGCGGCCCGCAAGAATCGACTGTCCGATGCCGTGTTGTTGGTCATTGGCGAGGCGGCCAAGTCGGATTCCTTCAATACTCAATACTGGGCTGGTAACACCAAGATCGAAATCGCCAAGGAATTGGCCAAGGATCCGCCGAATAGACAGGTGGCTGACAAGGCCTTTGCCGAGGGAGCCGCTATCTTGGAAAACATCTTGGCCAAAGAGCAGAGCCAGCCTGGATGGATTCAACCCGAGGCTGCCAAAACCCAAATACAAATCTCGTTGGCGCGGGCCCAAGCCGGAATGAAAAATTACCAGGCTGCCGTCCTGCGATTGGGTGAGGTCCTGGATGAAAATAATGCTCTGCTCGATGTGCAAATCGAGGCGGCTGAAGTCCTGCAGGCTTGGGGTGCCGACCAGCCGGCATGGTATCGCGCCGCCATCATGGGAGGACGCCGCAAGGCTGGCAAGAATGTGATCTGGGGTTGGGGGAAGATCGCCCAGATGACGACGAATCAGCCCAACTTCACCGATCAGTTCTACAACGCTCGCTATCAATTGGCTAAAAGTCGCTTTCGATATGCCCTCAGCCTAGCGGATGCGAAGCAAAAATCGGACGAAGTCAAACGCGCGGAGAAAGATATCCTGTCCACCGCTTCACTCTACCCAGCGCTTGGCGGCGAAGCCAAGAAAAAGGAGTATGATGCCTTGTTCGCGCGATTCAAAAGGAACTTGGGCAACCCAGTGTTGGATTGGCAGTCCTAGCCGAAAATCAGCAGTGAGCCATGTGCGGGCCGGACCACGACCAACAACCTCGCAAGCCCCCGCTGGCATTTTGAGAATGAGTACCATGCACATCCAAATTCGAATGTTGTTCGTCTGGCAAGTGATGCTGTTTTGCGCGATGCCCACCTTGGCTGACGATCGCGTTTATCCCAAGCAGGGAGCGGCGGCTACCGGCAAGATAACGGCTCTCACGCCTGCGGAAGTTACCATCAACGTTCGCGGCAAAGATCAGAAGTATGCAATCAGCGATGTGCTCAAGATTACCTTTGACGGTGAACCCAAAGGTCTCGAGCGTGGACGTGAACAGGTATTGCTGGGACAATACGACCAGGCGCTCGACGAGCTCAAAAAGTTGACCCCTGCGGGTATTGAAAACCCGCTGATCATTCAAGATATCGAATTCTACCGCTGGTATTGCGAGGGCAAGCTGGGTTTGGCTGGTAGTGGCGATAAACAGGCTGCGATTCGCGGGTTGTACGCCTTGGCAGGAAAGAATCGCAATACGCACCATCTGTATCCCTTGAGCGAAATGTTGGGCGAGCTGAGTCTGGCCATTGGACAGCCGGACAAGGCGAGCACATTTTTCAACATGTTGCTCAGCGCCCCCGATGCTGAAACCAAAGCCACGGGCATCTATCGCTTGGCAAACGTCGAATTATCACTCAACAAGAGCAGCGAAGCCCAGGAGCGACTGCAGCAGATTGCGGCCGCACCCAGCAATTCACCGCAGATGGTTCGCATCAAGTCGCTGGCTGAAGTTGGTTTGGCCATTTGTGAGAATCAGCAGGGCGACAGCCAACAGGCACTCGACAAGCTAAACGCCATGATTCAAAAGTTTAGTTCCGATGATCAAGAACTGTTCGCCCGCATCTACAACGCCAAGGGGGACTGTTATCGCAAGCTCGATAAACCCCAGCAGGCGTTGCTCAGCTATTTACAGACCGATTTATTGTTTTTTAGCGATCCGGAAGCTCATGCCGAAGCCCTATACCATCTGAAGAATCTCTGGCCGACGCAGGGCAAACCCGACCGAGCCGCCGAGGCGGGGTCGAGGTTGGTGAATCAATACGCGTCCAGCACCTGGGCCAGCAAGCCATAGGATCTGACTGATCGACAAACGTGCCAAGGCATCAAGCCAATTCACAGGCCAAAATTGAAATCAAACCACTACTATCGGAGTATCAGAATGAAGCTTTGGTCCTGTATGGCACCCATGAGCATTCCCAGCTGGTTGCTTGTGCTGACCCTGTCGTGGATGGCAATCGGGGTCGCCTCCGCGCAAGATGATGCGGCATTGGGGGGCGACGATGCGGCTCTGGGAGGTGCTCCTGATCCCGCAGGTGACCGCAACGCCAACCAGCCCGATCTGGGCGGCGGCGGAGCGGCGAATGTCCCTGTCGTGCCAGATACTGGGCACAAGGCACCCAGCAATATGCTGGCCTGGACCTATGAGGCTCTGGGATTGGGCTACACGGTCATCTTTTTTGCTCTGTCGATCACCCTGCTAACCTTGATTGTGATGAGTCTCCTGGCCGCGCGACGGGACAATATCTGTCCGCCGGACTTGGTCGAGGGCGTGGAACAGCAACTGGCTGAAGGCAACCGCCAAGGGGCTGCCGAATTGGTCCGCACCGACGATTCGTTTCTGGGGCAAGTGGTATCGGCGGGGCTCTCCAAGCTGGATCGCGGACACTCGGTAGCCGTAGAGGCCATGCAGGAGGTGGGCGAGGAAGAAACGATGAAAATGGAGCACAACCTGAGCTACATGGCCCTGATCGGTAATATCAGCCCCATGATCGGTCTGTTTGGAACGGTACAGGGCATGATTTCTGCCTTTCAAACCATCGCCACTTCGGGCTCGACTCCCAAGCCTGGTGACCTGGCAATGAACATCTCCACCGCCCTGTTTACCACCTTGGCTGGGCTGGCGATCGCTATCCCAGCCATCGCCGTTTACAACATCCTGCGCAATCGCGTACAGCGGTTAACCTTGCAAGTGGGTGTCACCAGTGAAGAACTGATCGAGCGTTTTCAGGCCTAGATGTTCTCTGAATCTCAAGTCCGTTGCATAGGACGATTGCATGCGCTTTGCTAAAGACCTACCGCCGCCCGTCGAGGCTGACTTGACGCCCATGATTGACATGACGTTTCAGCTGATCGCGTTCTTTATGGTGTTGATTAACTTTTCGCAGAGTGAACAAAATGACAAGGTGACTTTGCCGACCAGTGAATTGGCCAAGCCGGTCGATGCGCCTATCGAGTTTCCGATTATCGTGCATTTGACCAGGGATGGTTCGGTAGTGATTGGTGGCGATGAACTATCGCTGGAAGCCTTGCGCACCCGGCTGGCCCCCGAAATCTCCTTGTTGAAGCTCGAGGGTAAAACGCCCGCAGATGCCAATATTATTATTCGCGGACATCAAACCGTTCCCGGTGGTCGCGTACAGGATCTGATCAGTCGCTGCCAGGATTTGGGATTTGAAAAATTTGCCTTGCGTGTCAAGGAGGAAATCTGATGAAGTTTCGGCATCGTAGCAAGCAGCATGACAAGACCGAATTGTCGATGACATCCATGATCGACATCGTCTTTCTGTTGCTGGTATTCTTCGTCATGACTTTCAAGATCAGTGCCCAGGAAGGCGACTTCAATGTCAAGATGCCTAAGAAGGGTGAGGGGGCACAGTCCGATACGACCCAATTGCCACTCAAATTGCGTTTGAAGTCCGATGGCAATGGCCAATTGCAGGAGATCGTCCTGAACGAAAGTCGATCCTTTGGTCTGGACTGGGAAAGCCTGCGAGCCTACGTCGTCCAAGCCGTGGGAGATGCCAGCGGACCGTCCGATGATGAAGGTCCGGAGATCGAAATCGATTTCGATTTTGATCTACACTACATCCACGTCATCCAGGCCATTACAGCGGTCACGGGCTATCGCAGTGGCAATGATGTGGTCCGCTTGATCGATCGCATCAAGTTTGCACCGCAGCGCAAGTAATAACCTTTCCCAAAACCATGAGCCGCTTCGGTGCTAGTACTTCGTCCAACTTAAGAATTAGGGTTAGTCAAATCAGCCGACGGGCGTCAATGTACTCATCACGCTCCGTCGTGATGCTTGAGAAAGTACTCATCACGCTCCGTCGTGATGCTTGAGAAAGTACTCATCACGCTCCGCGTGATGATTGCCAAGAAAAACAGGGAAGTCAGTCTTGACGCGTTCCTAAGGGGCAACTGTCTGAGGAGCTTGTGCCCTAGCCTGGAAGGGAAAAAGGGGTCCGACACCAAAAGTGCGAAGCACCCGAAGGGCCGTTCCGGCTTTTGGTGTCGGACCCCTTTTTCCCGACGCATGTCTAACCCAATTTTTATTCCTGACAAAGCACTAGGCTCGCGGGTGGAAATCGGCGTGGACTTTCTTGAGACGCGACATTTCGACTTGAGTGTAGATTTGTGTGGTTTGAATACTGGCGTGGCCTAGCAATTCTTGGATCTGTCGCAGGTCGGCACCGCCAGCCAGCATGTGCGTGGCAAAGCTGTGTCGCAAAGAGTGGGGGCTAATTTTTGGATCGACATCGCACCGCAGAGCATATCGCTTGACCAATTCCCATATGGCCTCGCGTCGCAAGCGCCTGCCGCTTCGCGAGAGAATAAGCCAGGGGGTGTTATCTCCAGCCCGACCTTCGGCCAATTTGGGACGCAAGTCAGCCAAGTAATCGCGAATAGTTTTTTGGGCTTGATTTCCGATGGGCACCATCCGCTGCTTGGATCCCTTGCCTTCGACCTGACAGTAGCCTTCGTCCAAATGCACATTGGCCAGCAGCAAATTGGCGACTTCAGAAACGCGACAGCCGGTCGCGTACAATAATTCCAGAATACAGCGGTCGCGTAGCCAGAAGATATCGAACTTGCGTGGGGCTGCCAAAAAGCGTTCCACCGTGGCGGGCGTCAATGACTTGGGAATCCGCTGCCACATCTTCTGTGTTTGTAACAATTCCGTCGGATTGTCCTGAATGATTCCCTCCAATTGGAGGTACTTAAAGAACATGCGAGTGGTTACAATGGCCCGTGAAATGGATGCTGGTGCTAGCCCTTCGCCTTGTAGACCTGCGATGAAATCACTCAGATCCTGCAGTTTCAATTGGTTGAGCGGTCGCTCGCCGCGCCATTGCAGCAGACGCTGCAGGTCGCGACCGTAGGCCAGTACGGTGTTGTCGGCCAGATGGCACTCGCTGCGCAAGTAATCCGTAAAGCGTTGATGCCAGTCGCTATCCGGTGGTGGAGCAAGGGCGGGCGAGGTACAGCGGCCGTCCTGGCGAAGACGTTGCAATTTGCTGCCCAAACCCAGTTCCTTACATACGGATCACGCATGGCTCTCAGCAGGCCGCCAAACGCAAGCCCGCTGTTCTGTGCAAATCGTCATTTGCTGCTAGCCGTGCACGCGTTTTTTGTGGTAAGTATTTCCAGTCTGTCTTTGGCGCTGGATGTGGTTGTCAATTGAATGGTCATTTAGGAATTTGAGGATATTGAGGATGAAGGTTTTGGTGATCGGCGGTGCTGGCTACGTTGGTTCTCATACCGTCCGCGCATTGTTGAAGCAAGGACATGAAGTCACCGTCTACGACAATCTGTCACGTGGCCATCGAGGCAGTGTACCGAGTGACTTGCTGGTGACCGGCGAGTTGTCCGACCGCGAAGGCTTGCAGCGGTTGCTCCGCCACAGGTCGATCGAAGCCGTCATGCACTTTGCGGCATTTGCGTTGGTCGGTGAGTCGGTAGCTCACCCTGCCATGTACTATCAGAATAATGTGACGGCCACGCTGGAATTATTGGAGGCAATGCGTGCCACCGGCGTTTGGAGGATTGTTTTTTCCAGCACGACGGCTACCTACGGCCAGCCTGACAAAATACCGATTGCCGAGACGACTCTTCAGTCCCCGATCAATCCCTACGGTTTCACCAAACTAGTGATCGAGCATGCGCTTACCGACTATGCATTGGCTTATGGCTTTGGCTGTGCTGCCCTGCGCTACTTCAATGCTGCCGGCGCCAGTCCGGACGGAGACATTGGCGAAGACCATGATCCCGAGAGCCACTTGATTCCTTTGGTTTTACAAACCGCTCTTCAACAACGCGAGTGCATAGGGATCTTCGGAGATGACTATCCCACTCCGGACGGAACGTGCATACGTGATTACGTGCATGTCGACGACTTGGCCAGTGCGCATTTGCGGGCATTGGAGTTACTGGAGCATGGTACGAACCTGCAGTTGAACCTGGGGACTGGCCAGGGGCACAGCGTCATGGCCGTGATTGAGGCTTGTCGGCGGATAACGGGGCATGCAATCCCCACCAAGATCGAAGCTCGACGTCCTGGGGATCCGGCGGAATTGGTAGCTGATGCTCGGCTTGCACATCGCGTTCTAGGCTGGAAACCGGCTTACGCCTCCATCGAATCGATCGTCTCCACGGCATGGAAATGGCATCAAGCACATCCTCGGGGGTACGCCAGTTGAAACATGCAAGAGATAATTGTTGCGAAGCCTTACCGGTTCATTCCGCCACATCGAGGCAATTGGATTCCCTGGCTGGTTCAGCGTCTGCGTGTGATCGATTTTTATCTGCGTCGCTACGAAGGGGTTCACTCGCATGAGGTGCGAGGCATCGAATTTCTCAAGGATTCTCTGGCGCAAGGGCATGGCGTCTTGTTGGCCCCCAACCACTGCCGCTATGCCGATCCATTGGCCCTGGCTTGGATCGCCAGGCTAGCCAACGTGAACTTGTTTTCCATGGCTAGCTGGCATCTGTTTCATCAAGGTTGGTTTCAAGCGTTTGCTATGCGGATGTGCGGTGCCTTTAGCGTTTATCGCGAGGGCTTGGATCGACATTCGCTGGAAACGGCCATTGATATCTTAGCGGGCGCCCAACGACCTTTGGTGGTATTTCCCGAGGGTGCCGTGTTTCGCACGAATGACCAATTGCAACCACTGCTGGAGGGTGTGGCCTTTCTGGCTCGCAGCGCCGCGCGACGGCGAGCCAAATTGGATCAGGGGCAGGTGGTGATTCATCCTGTGGCCATCAAATATGTATTGCGGGCCGACGTGCGCGAGTGCGTCGAGCCAGCCATCAAGGATCTGGAACAACGCTTTACTTGGCAGGGATTCGAGTATGGCGGTGACTTGGTTGCCCGCGTGTCGCGTTTGGAGGAAGCCTTGCTGGCTCTAAAAGAAATTCAATTTCTTGGCGCGGCGCAGACCGGCGACCTGGCGCAGCGGCGGGGTAGGTTGATTGCCAGCCTGTTGGATTCCGTCGATCAGGAGTGGTTGGGACGCAGGCAGGATGCAGAGATCATTCCCCGGATCAAGCAGCTCCGCAGTATCATGCTGCCGCAACTGCTCGATCGGGCTACCTCAGTCGCTCGAGTTCGAGAAATCTGGGCAGCCTTAGCTAAACTTTACCTGGCCCAGCAGGTCGCCTCGTATCCGAAAGGATACCTCGATTATCCCAGCAGCACACGGTTGCTCGAGACCGTGGAGCGATTGGAAGAAGATGTGACGGATCGAGCTCGGACTTATCGACCGCTGCACGTTATTCTGCAGATTGATCACGCTATCCGCGTGGATCCGGAACGATCGACGCGCGAGGGCACCGACCCACTGATGACCAAACTCAGTGGATGCTTGCAGCACATGCTCGACGAACTCACCCATGCTGCCAGTCCGCTCCCACCGTGGTCAACCTCCTGAGTCCAGAGCAATCCAGTAGACCAAAATGAATGCGGCGGCTAATGGCTGTCCCTGCTCGCGCCCTGCTGAATTGGGCGGATGCCATGCGCCGGCTTTCCAGTTTGAGTGGCGGACAGTAATTTAGGCAGTTTATGCGCATGGTAACGATGATTCAACTGGTCACAATTCTTCCGCCATAATTAATAAAAACGAATAAACTCATTTCTTCGGACCACTGCAGTTCCCAATTCGCGTCGATAAAGGCTAAGGACTCGTCCGCAATTAAGCTGCTAAGTTACCTAACTAATTAGCCGGAACGCGTTAGCGTCCGTTTCCCGCAGTAACCGGGTGCTCAGGCACTCCGGCCGATGTCGAATTGGTAGTTTATTGCGCATGAGTCCTAAGACAATCGAGGCTCGGGCACAGGCTGTCTTGGCTGTGGAATGAGATGCGCGTAACGGAATACAACCATCTCAATATCTCGCTCGAATCCAACCAAAAGCAAGGATGCTTAGTGTGGGAAGAAGATTAAGTGCTAGCTTGCTGCGGCGCTGCGGATTGGGTTTCGCGTGTTGCAGCTTGTTCTGTGTTCGCAGCGTTGTGGCTCAGTATCCATTGCCAATCCAATTCGAAGCGCTGGAATCCAGCCTCGACTCTGCAAGCAGAGCATCCGCGGCGAGTCCTTCGGATCTCACGGGCGTTCCGCAAGTGCCCGACATGCGTTTCGCAACGCACAGTCCGATTCCACCGCCCGCAGTTTCACAGGATCCATTAGACAACGCGCAGCCGGAAGATGTTCCTGCTAAAGAGCCAGACACGGATGACAAAAAGTCTCTAGAGGACATGCAACAAGAGCTCGACGAGCGGCTCAAAAGTCTGGAAGAATCCTATGAAAAACAGCTGCAGAGTGTGAAGGACGAAAAGGAGGCTGCCAAGAAGAAGCCTAGTTTCAAGCTTGGTGGACGGATTCACGCAGACTATTGGGACTTCATGGAGGACTCCCCGGGTATTGGCTATTTCGAGCATCCCATTGCATCCTCACCCGACTATGGTACCGATCCGCAAGATCGATTCTTGTTCCGTCGGATTCGATTAGAAGCCGGTGGTTCTATCCCGGATAACATGCTTTGGCGGTTTCAAATCGATTTCAATAATCCCGCGACTCCGGAATACAAGGACGTCTACTTAGGGTGGCAGAATCTACCAGGAAACAACACTCTGCTGCTTGGAAATCAAAAACGACCGTTGGGTTTGGACCATTTGAATAGCTCGCGTTACAACGTATTCATGGAGCGTCCGCTGGTAGTGGAAGCATTCAATGAGGATGCTCGTCGGATTGGCCTGGCGATGTATGGTTACAGCCCCGATGAAACGGTGAATTGGCGTTACGGCATTTACAATCTGGAGAATACATCAACCACCGGTCGCTTCATCGGCGATTCCTTGCAGATGGGAGGCTACGGTCGCTTATCTGTTACGCCCTGGTATGACGAGGCCTCCGGCGGCCGCGGCTACTTTCATTTGGCCCTAGCCGGAGTGGTCGCTCGTCCCGATGGCGATCGATTCCCGGGCGATCGAAATGAAAATGAGGGACGTTTTCGCACTCGCCCAGAGGCGCGTAGCGATTTGCGTTGGTTGGATACCGGTCGGATTGCGGGTGCCAACTGGTATGAAATCATAGCCCTCGAAAGCGTGTTGAATATCGGACGTTTTCAGTTGACCGGCGAATACATGGCTAACTTTCTGCAGCGGGACAATACTACCCCGGGTACGGGACAAGATCTTTTTTTCCAGGGGTTCTATGTCTACGGGTCTTATTTCTTGACTGGTGAACACATGCCCTGGGATCGCACCAGCAGTACGCTCGAGCGGGTGAAGCCATACGAAAACTTTTTCCTTGTCGATCGTGTCACAGGTGGGACCGGCGGCGGTTGGGGCGCGTTGCAATTGGCCGTGCGATATGGCTGCCTCGATTTGACAGACCAAGACATCGCCGGAGGCGTGGGCCACAGTCTTACACTGGGTTCGAACTGGCACTGGAACGCCTATTCAAAAGTGCAAACCAATTTGATCTATGGAGATATCACAGAGCGTCGACCTGTCGGAGGTTTTGATGCTGGTGATTACTGGATCTTGGGCATGCGGTTCATGTGCGATTTTTAAACGTAATCTGACCGCCGCCAGGCAAGAAGCCTGTGAATGAACTTGAATGGAAGACTCGAGGACTTTGACTATGAAAAACTTGCAATTGTCATCCCTGCTTATTCTTGTCACGTGCATGCTCATGCATTCGGCATACGCTCAATGTGCGCATCAAAGCTGCTGTGTGTGCGGCAAGAAAGTTTGCGTGCTAAAAGTGTCCAAGGAAGAGGAAAGCGTCACACGTTTTGACGTGGAATCTAAGGAAGTTTGTATCCCTGGTATTAAATTACCGTGGAGTTGTACTCGCCACTGTGGAGGCGTCCGCAATGTGTGCGTATTGAAGGAAGTCAAACAGGAGAAGACGGTCTGCAAGTACGATTGGTCCATCCGCACCATTTGCACAACCTGCTGCCGTCGACATGGCTTGAAGCATCATCATTCCAGCATCAACAAGCCCGTAGTGAACCAAGACAAAAGACTGGCGTTCGAGTATTACGCGGCAGACGCTGTGCAGGAGCAAGAGCTGCTAGCCTCGCCAGGACCCCTGTCCGAGGTCGTCGAGTCCGCAAACAGCCAACCTTCAACGGAAACGCGACCCATCGTGTCCCGTATTGGTTTGATTCCGGGCGAGCAAACGGGCGAACGACTTCGCTGAGTGCTTGTTGATTGGGACACCGCGCTTACTGACGAGAATCCAAGCGATAGAAAACCGCCAGCGGCAGGACCAGGCAGCCCATCATCCAAAAAACGCTGCAAATCGGCCAACCGAGTGCGGTGGATAGAGCTTCGAATGCCTGATAGAGAGGCCCCGAGACCAGGATGCCAACGAAATTGGCCTGGTTCATGGTAGCGATCATACGGCCCTTGATAATCGTTGGAGGTCGGCTTTGCAGGAAGACTTGAATGGGGATTGCGAAAATGGCCGCAAATAGCCCCATGGTCAGCAGGGCGATCATGCTGCCGTAGAAGCCCAGCATCTGTTGGTTCGCAATCCAAACGCCCAACGCCAGCAGGGCGCCGAAAATACCCCACAGACCCCAGGAAACACAGCGATCTCCCAAGCCCTTGCGGCACAGGATGCTGGCCACGCCCGCCCCCAACATAATGCCCAGTCCGATGGAAGCGGACAAGATGCTGGTTTGCGTAGCGCCCACTCCCAGCATGCTCAACCCCAGGCGATTAACGGTAGGCACGGCAATGCCTGAAACCAGCCAAAATACACTCGAGGCGAGCACGGCTTTCAGCAATGGGGGATCATTGCGCAGAATGTGCAATACCTCCTTGCTAACTCCCCAACAGTCGGCACTGAATCGGACGTTGGGCTCTGCAGGGGATGTCTTGCGAACCAGAAGCGATGTGAGCGTGCCAGCTATGGCGATGGCTACACATACCAATAGCCCCATCCACAGCTGGCTTGTGTCGCCGTCTTCCCCAGCTAGCAGGTCTTTCAAAATGCCGGCAAATACGGTTCCAAAGATGATCGCCAGAAATGTGGTCATGAGAATCAAACCGTTGGCCCGCGGTAAATCCCGGGCGTGGAATAATTCTGGCAAGACTCCATACTTACCAGGTCCGAAAAATGCCGACTGGGTTCCCATCAGGAATAAGACGACCCACGTGCCAGTTGTTCCTAACAAGCCAAAGTAGCGAAAGGCCAGTAGTCCCAGCAGCATCACGGCGATTTCCGCCATCTTGCAGAGGACGATGATGGGCGTCTTGCTGAAACGGTCGGAAAGAAAGCCGGCCACACCGCTGAATAAGACAAAAGGCAACGAAAACACCAGGGTTGCCCAGCCCTGCACATCGGATGTCTGCTGGCCGCCGTCGATCGCCTCCTGGCCCGCTGCTACGGCCGCGCCTACCGCGACCGGAACGGCCAGCAACAGCATGAGCTGTTTGTAGAGATTGTCATTGAATGCACCCAAGAACTGGGTTGAGATCATGCCCCAAAATGAACGATCCGATAGCAGAGGCGCGTTGCCTCTTACGTCTACACCCGCCGCGGGTTGCCGCTCTGGATGCAGGGTTGGTTCCTGAGACATAGCAAAAAACCTTGTAAAGTGCCAAGCAATGCAACCATCCGGTCCGTACCCAGGGAAGCCCGTGTGGGTCTTCCATCATGTCCATGAACCATCTCTTCATCCGGATGGACGGATGAATCACTGGTTTGCTATTTTCCATTGGCGACGAGTGTAACGGATCTACGGGCTCAACCCCAGCCAAGATTTTTAGACGTCGTACAGCCTTTCGTTAGGCCGCAGAGCTCCCACGGAGCATGCCTAATGCCTGTGGCAGCTGGCCAAACCGTGTATCATGCACGAAGACGACATTTCACAGGGGGTTGGAAAACGGAAAAATACCATGCGTACCACTCGGCGTTCGTGTCTGAAAACGATGATGGCACTTGGTGCGGGCGTAGGGGCAGCATCGACTTGGCCAAGCCGTATTGCCGCTGAAATGAGAGCTCGGGCCCAAGGTCGGCATCTGATTGTGCTATGGATGCCAGGTGGCCCGTCGCAAATGGATACCTTTGACCTCAAGCCTGGGCATGCCAATGGAGGTCCTTTCAAAGAGCTGCAGACCAGCGTACCCGGGATGCGAATCAGCGAACACCTTCCGCAACTGGCTCAGCTGACAGAGCATTTGGCCCTGGTCCGCGGCATGCAGACCAAAGAGGGAGACCACAGTCGGGGTACCTATCTGGTGCGCACGGGGCAACGGCCTGGCGCACCGGTCCGCTATCCATCTTTGCCTGCCGTTCTGGCCAAGGAATTATCAAGCCACGATCCCAGCATTCCTGACTATGTCAGTATTTCTCCCAATTCGTTCATCAACCCGCCAGCCTTCAGCGCGGGGTTCCTGGGTGCCGCCCACGAAGCGCTGACGGTTGCTGGAACGCCAGCTTACGATCCAGCCCAGTTAAACGCTCAGCAGCCCGCCGATGCTACGGTGCCTGTTGACCTGCGAGTTGACAACTTGCTGCCGCCCAATCGTTTGGGCAGCGCACGCCTCGCGCGACGCCGTGAGTTTTGGGATTTATTGCAGCGGAGTTATGGCGCATCCCAACGCAGCGGTGCTGCCTTGACTCACGATACCGTTTATCGACGTGCTATGCAGCTAGCCGAAAGCGAACTGGTAGAGGCCTTTGACTTGAGCAGTGAAGCCGACGAAACGCGACGCCGATTTGGGGTCGATGCTTTCGGACAGGGATGTCTCATGGCTCGCCGGCTGATCGAACGCGGTGTGCCCGTGGTCGAAGTCTCGCTCAGTGACGGTCTAGGTGGTTTGAGCTGGGACAGTCATGTCGACAATTTCAAAACGGTTAAGGAGTTGAGTCAACGTCTGGATAGGGCATGGAGCCAGTTGATGCTCGACCTTCATAGCAGTGGTTTGCTCCAGCACACCACCATCGCCTGGATGGGTGAATTCGGACGCACACCGAATATTAACGATAATGGCGGTCGCGATCATTTTCCCAATGCTTGGAGTTGTGTGTTGGGTGGAGCGGGTATCGTTGGGGGCTCGATTGTCGGCAAGACGAGCGATGATGGAATGGAGGTCGTCGATCGGCCAGTCACAGCCCCGGAACTTTTGGCAACCATTTGCCAGGCTGTGGGCGTGCCGCCAGATACCGAGAACATCTCCGACGATCGACGTCCTATCAAGATTGTCGAAGGTCAACCCATCAACGAGATCTTGGCATAGACGCCCCAAGGGTTGCTGTCCATGTGCACGCTGCCGAAGGCGATTCTAAGTACCCGCGTTTAATTAAGTTACCGGATTCAAAATCAGGCGGAGTGCGTTAGCACCCGGTTTTTGCAGCAACCGGACGCTAACGCGTTGCGGCTGAGTCGGTAATTTTCACGCGATTCCTAACTGCGGGTTGAAGGGGATTCCTTCCTGGTGTCGCTCGGCTTGTGCGACTTTGCTCAGTTCAGGCTGCTTAAAGGCCAACCCAATGCCCATTGCAATTGATATTGGGCTTGGTTGTAATCGAGCACAGCCCGCAGATAGGCCTGCTGCGTTAGATCCAGGGCTTGGCTGGATTGCAGCGCTTCCAACGGGATCCCTTGGCCGTCACGAATTCGATCCAGGTTACGGGCAAAGGAATGGTCGGCGGCTGCGATGGCACGCTGGGTCGCGGCAATTTGCTCAACGCGATAATGAACTCGGGTGTACGCATCGGTGACTTCGCGAGCAACCTGGTCCAGTACGCGTAGCTGCTCGAATTTGGCTTGCTGTATTTGAGCTGCTGATTGCCGACGGCTGGCTCGTTCGCCCAAGCCGAGATTGCGGACTTGCCAGGTCATCAGTGCATCTAGATCGTAGCGGTTGTCGAAGTTGTCCAGCTGATCACCCAAGCCACCGCCAAAGCCACCGGTGCTGAAGCCCAGCAGCAGGCTGGGCACAAAGGGTGCTAGTTTCTCACGCTGGTAGGCCTCGCAGGCTGCTGCCACCAGGGCTTGAGATTCTTTTAATTCGGGACGCGTTGCCAGACCGGTTCGAATCAGGCAGCACCTGTCTTGGCTGGTGGCGGTCATTTGGATAGGAACAAGCATGGCATCCATGGGAATTATTTCTATGCAAGCATCCATGCTGAGCGTTTGGGCAAGTGCTGCCGAGGCTAAGGCGATGCACTCTCGAGCGGCCACAAGCTGATTATCGAGCAATAGCAATTCGGTCTGTACGCGGTCGGCATCGGCCTGCAAGCCCTGGCCGGCTTCCGCAAAGTCTTGCGTGATTTTGAACAGGTCAGCCATCCGTGCCCGCGATGCTTCAACAATCTCCAGCCCTTGATCAGCGCCCACGAGATCGTTGTAGGCTGTGGCAGCTGCTAGCAACTGGTTATGGGTGACCGCCTGGGCGGCGTGCTGCCGCGACCAAGCATTTCGTTCAGCAATTTGCGGCTGTAGCAGCGCATCGGCCAAATGAAATTCGGCAATCAGCCCTGGACGTGGCGTGGTTCCTGCCCCGACCGCGCCGGCTCCCAATCCCGCTTGAAAGGAGTTCCGGTTGACATCCAAAATACTTCCATCGCTGGCTTGCAAGTTGCCGTCGTGACGATTGAAACTCAGCCCAGCCTGAATGGTTGGTAGCCACAGGGCTTGGGCTTGATCAAGTCGCGCATAGGCCTCTCGGACCCTCCATTGCGCCATGGCCACAGCCGGGTGCTGACTATCCACCATAGCCAGCGCGCTCGGGAGATTCAGCGCCAAGACGTCTGTTTGGCGTGCGCTAGCGGACTGCCCACCCAGCTCCGCCGTCTGCTGCGGGTGCATGTCAAACGATATATCGACCGACGAGGCGTCTGATGCTGGATTCAAGGGAACTGGTTCTGTCTCCCTAACCAGCGGTGCGATCGTCACTGGCGTGGCAACGGGCCGGTCAGAGGGGCTGCCAGCAGAGTTCTCTATCCGAGTTTGGACTGAAGCAAGTAAAATCCGATCGCCGATGGCCTCCCGCTGGGCTGCGTGACCTGTCGTGCCCTCCGTCTGAAGGTCAACGCTCGTCGAGGCCAGACTCAGGCTGGAATTTTCTATCGTGGGCCGCTCCCTCTTGATCCCTAAGGAGGTAGCCAACCGCTGGCTGGCGCATCCGCCACAGCCAAGGCAGGCGATGATGCCAATGAGGATCATGGGTCGTGGCATCCTTGCCTTCCTTACTCGAGCGCGAGTCCCAGCTCTGAAAATGCAACGCCGCCGCGGCACGCATGGGTCATGCATCGGCTGGTTCTAGGTTCGAAAGTAGGGCCGTATGCTCCAAATAGTCCGCGACTAGGCCGGTCGGTTGCGGAAATGACTGCTGTACGAACTGCAGCAGTGATTAAAATTGGGTGGGAATCTAGGCAGGGGAAAGGTGTATCGATTGTAGGAGTGACCGTGAAGATCCATCATTCAGGGCGTATTCGCCGTCATATTCAGCGGCAACTTCCGCTGTGGCTACTGGCCATTGCCTTTTCCGCAGGCTGCGACGCTCAACCAAGCCAGCAGGTTGCCCAGCTCAGCCAAGGTCAGCAGGCTGATGCCGCGCGCGGCGCGTGCCAGTCAAGACCGTAGCGGTTGCGCAATCGGATATCTCGCAAACAAGCGTACAGCCTGCATCCATTCATGCCTACTTTCGCGCTGAGCTGCGTTCCCAAGTTTCAGGGTATGTGTCGGACATCCAAGTGGACATTGGGGATTATGTCCAGGCGGGGGCCGAGTTGGCCCACATCGACGTACCCGAGGTACGCATGCAGCGCAAGGTACTCGAAGCGCGAGTCGGTCAACTCCAGGCTGAAGAGCTGCGCACGGCTGCCGGCGTCCGTCTGGCCGCAGCGAGTATCGAGAGTGCGCAGGCCAAGCTGTCCCACGCCCAGTCGCAAATGGCCCGCGCCACCGCCATGCTGGTTGCGGCTGAAGCCGAATTCGCGCGTACCGAAGACCTCGTCCAACGTGAATCCCTGCAAGAACGCATGCTCGATGAGGCGCGTAGCAAGCGAGATGCACAGCTGGCTGAGAAGCAGGCCATGAGTGCGGCCATTGAGGCTGCCGAGGCAGAGGTGGGTATCGTCCAAGCCCAACTGCAGAGCGCTGAGGCGATGTTGCAAGCCGATAAGGCAGAGACACAAATCGCCCTGCGACAGATCGAGGAACTCGATGTGCAGTTGTCCTACGCAATCTTGCAAGCACCCTTCGCCGGCGTTGTGACCGAACGCCATATCGAGCCTGGAGACTTGGTGCGCCAGCAAAGTGAAGTTGGCAGTGGAGAGCCGTTGTTCGTGATCAGTCAAGTTGACAAGCTGCGGGTACGCATTCCCGTTCCAGAAGTCGACGCACCCCTGGTCAATCTGGGCGACGAGGTTTCGATGAGCTTTCCCTCATTTGCCTCAGAGCCACCCTTGTTGGCCACGGTAACGCGCCGCAGTGGCAGCTTGGATCCGAGCACGCGAACCATGTTGGTCGAAGCCGATATTGATAATCCAGATGGAAAACTGCTGCCAGGCATGTTCGGGCAAGCAACCATTCGCTTGGGAACAAAGGTAGCCGCCAACACCTTGCCGGCCCGGAGCATTCGCTTTGATGAATCCGGCAAGGCTTACGTGTATATGGTTGGGGCAGACGAAACAGTTCGCATCCGCCCGCTGACGCTGGGAATCGATAATGGCACGACCATCCAAATATTAACTGGGATCGATGCCGGACAGCGGGTCATCGACGCGCACCTCCAGCGCTTTGCAGAGGGCCAGGCCGTCAAGATTCTGGACAAGCTCTGAGTTCTCCACAAGCACTCAGCACTCAGCATTGCACTCACCGCGCGAAGCGGTGACACCCCGATGAGCTAGCACACGAGACGAAGCATAAGACCATGTCCGGACTGATCCATTTTTCTCTGAATAATCGTTTTGCAGTCTTAGCCGGGGCAATAGCCTTGTGCGTGCTGGGCGCTGCGGTCATCCCGGGAATCACGATCGACATCCTCCCGGATTTCAAGCAACCGGTAGTCGTCAGCTTTTTTTCATATCCCGGTTTACCCACGATGGATATGGAAAAATCTGTAACCGCCCGCGTCGAGCGAGCCCTGACCTTGGCCGGAAAAATCGAGCATCAGGAATCGCGCACGGTACCCGGGGCCGCGGTGATCAAGGTCTTTTTTCAGCCAGGTGCCGATGCCAGTTCCGCCATGAACGATATCGTCAATCTGGAAGCCAGCGATATGTTCCATTTGCCGCCCGGTATTGAATGGCCCTTTACCTTGCGGAGCGAGCCCGCCAATCTACCTGTGGTTTTAGCCGCCATCTCCGGCGAAGGGCTTAGCGAATCGGAACTCTATACCATTGGTTACTATGCGGTTCGCAACAAGATGGGAGGTTTGAAGGGAGTCCAGATTCCGCATCCCTTTGGGGGCAAGTTCCGTCAGATGATGGTCTATGTCGATCCTGCCAAGTTAAGCGCCTACCACGTCAGTGCCACGGACGTGGTCGAGGCGATGCAGAAATCAAACTTGGTGCTGGCTGCTGGAACGGCGCGGATGGGTGGCACGGACTATCAGGTTCACCCGCGTAACACGCTGCCCACTCCGGCGGACATCGAGGCGATTCCTCTGGCGGTCCGGGAAGATCGCCCCATCTTTATTCGCGATGTGGCTCGCGTGGTTGACGACGCGGCGCTGCAATACAACATCGTTCGCGTGAATGGCAAACGCAGCGTTTATTGTCCACTGCTCCGTGAGCCTGGCGAGAACACCATTGCCGTGGTCGACCGCATCTACGATGGGATCGCCGCCGAGATTCCCTTGATGAAGCAACGTGGCGATATTCCGCAGGCTACCGAGGTAACGCTGGTGTCCGACCAGTCGAGCTATATTCGCAACGCGATGTCCAATCTATTCACGCAAGTGGGCCTGGGTGCCCTGCTAGTGGTTCTAGTCGTATTGCTCTTTTTGCGCAGACTCATTCCTGCACTGATCATCGTGTCCACCATGGTGCTGGCCATCTTGATAGGCGCTTTGGGCTTTGCCTTCAGCGGACAGACTATCAACATCATGACCCTGGGAGGAGTGGCTCTGGCTATCGGTACTGTCGTCGACGCTGGGATTGTGGTGGTTGAGAACGTGATTCGTCACCAGCGTATGGGCAAGAGCAAAATGCAGGCTGCCCGCGATGGGACCCAAGAGGTTTCGACGGCGATTCTGGCAGGTACTGCCACGACCTTAGCCGTCTTCCTGCCCGCTCTCTTCTTGACCGGCATGATCCAGTACTTGTTCACGCCGCTGTCCCTGGCGGCCACCTTGACGGTCGGGGCATCCTACATTCTGGCTCTGACCGTGGTGCCAGCTTGTTGTGCGACCTTCGTAACTCCGAAAAAATTGGCCGGTGGTTCGGAGCCCAATTTCGACGAGGGCGAAAATGCACCACCAGGTTGGTACGCTGTGGGTCTGGCACGATTACTTAAGGTGCCGGGCCTTGCTGCACTGGCCATCGTGGCCGGCTGTGCATCGCTTCTCCTGCTGTGGCCACAGTTGGGCAGTGAGCTTTTCCCGAATGTGGACTCAGGTTCGTTTGAACTGCGCATCAAGACATTGCCCGGTACCGAGTTGGTCGAAACCGAAAAGCTGGTGGCCAGCATCGAGGACACAATCAAGAGCGTGATTCCCGAGAATGAAATTGATACTCTGATCGCTAATATTGGCTTGCCGGTAGGTAAGGGGGCAGGCTTTTCAACCGTCTTGAGCTCCAATTCGGGTCCCGATACTGCCTATCTGATCGTCAATCTGAAACAGCAAGGCAGGCGAACCAACACAGCCACGTACATTGAAACATTGCGCGACCAGTTGGCCAAAGCGTATCCCTTGGAAGAGTTTTTGTTTGTGTCCGGAGGCATCGTCAACATGGCCTTGAACGAGGGCGTACCAACGCCAATTAGCGTTCAGGTTTCTGCCGGTAGCTTGCAGGACTGCCGCCTGGCTGCCGAGCGAATCGTGGAAGCGGTGCGGCCCATTGCCGGCACGCGCGATGTGCAGATCGCCCAGTCGCTGGATTATCCGCAATTCGACGTGCAGGTTGATCGAACGCGGGCCAAGTATCTGGGCGTCGATCAAGAGGATGTAGCCCAGACCATTCTCACGGCCCTGGGCTCGAGTGTGGGTTACTCGCCTACCATTTGGATTGACCCCAAGTCGGGTACCGACTTTTTCATGGGAGTGCAATATGAATCGAATGACTTTAAGTCCTTGGATGATGTGCGCAATATCCCGCTATCGCTGAGCACGGCAAAGGGGCCGATTACCATTCCATTGTCCAATGTGGCGACCGTCCAGTCGCGTCACCATCCCCGGAGAGATTGCCCATTACAACATCGCGCGCGTCAACGATGTGCATGTCAATGTTGCGGGGCGCGACATCGGTTCGGTGGCGGCCGAAATAGAGGCTACCCTGGCCGGCATGGAGTTCCCCAACGGAGTCTCATTCCAACTGCGTGGTCCGGTGCAGACCATGCGTTCCGGCATGCATCTGCTGGGACTGGGCTTGGTCGTGGCGGCACTGCTGGTCTACCTGGTCTTGATGGCTCAGTTTCGTTCCTTCGTCGATCCCTTGATTATCATGTTGGCGGTCCCGCTGGGACTGGGTGGAGTCATCCTGGTGCTTTACATGACCAATACCTACATAAATATTCAGTCCTTGATGGGCACGCTGATGATGATTGGCGTGGTGGTGAACAATTCAATTCTGTTGGTCGACTTTGCGAATCGGCGAATGAAGGATGGTCTTTCGCCACCCCAGGCTGCATTGTCGGCCGCGCGAGTGCGTTTGCGTCCCATCCTGATGACTTCGCTGACGCTGGTGGCCTCCATGCTGCCCTTGGCATTCGCGTTCTATCCTGGCAATGAAGCCATGCTGCCCTTGGCCCGCGCGCTGCTCGGCGGCATGCTGGTATCCACCCTATTAACCTTGCTACTCGTGCCCTGCGTGTACGTGCTGGTCCATGGTGGATCAAGACCCGCCACCGTCAGTCCTTGAATGCATCCCGCATGCTCAGCCCGTGTCCTCAGCCCGCATCCTCAGCCCGCATCCTCAGCCCGCATCCGCAGCCCCTCGTGTCTTGCTTATGAGGCAGACGCACATGGCCTGGATAATCTTTCCCTCACCGATGTCCCCGGTGCTTTCCCCGGTCTTTCCCTTGAGTGCGACTTGATCGACGTGAATACCCAGAATCTCGGCAATGCGCTTGCACATGGGCGCCTTGTAGGGCAGCAACTTGGGGCGTTCGGCCAGGACCACGCAGTCCAAATTGACAATCTGCCAACCTGCTTGCGCCAGTCGCTGCTGGGCTTCGGCGAGCATCAGCCCGGAGTCCTTGCCACGGTGAGCTGGGTCCGTATTTGGGAAAATTTCGCCGATGTCACCCAGATTGGCCGCGCCCAAGAGTGCATCGGTGATGGCATGTAGCAGGACATCGGCATCGCTGTGGCCCACCAGGTGGGCATCAAAGTCGATGTTCATTCCGCCTAGCCGCAGGGGGCCGCCGGGTGCCAATCGATGTGTATCATGCCCTAAACCGATGCGGTTATCATTGCCCAATTCCAACTGTCCTTTCCTAAGGAGCGTGTCAAAAGTAACTTCCGCAATCTCAAAGTAGCCATCAAGCTCCGCGTGATGATTGCCAAGAAAAACAGGGAAGTTATTTTTGACTCATCGCTAAGCCGGAGCCACATATCGAGATTTTCGTCAGCCACCTATAATCTGTTGCCATGGCTACCATTGAGATTGAGAATCTGACGAAGACCTATCGAGTCTACCAAAAACAAGAGGGGCTGCTGGCCTCCGATCCGCGGTCTGTGGCATCGCGAGTATCGCGACGTGCAAGCCGTGCGGTCCGTCAATTTGCGGGTCGAGCAAGGCGAGTTTGTAGCTTTCCTGGGTCCCAATGGTGCGGGCAAGACAACCACGCTCAAGCTGCTGTCGGGGGTGATTTACCCCACTGGCGGCACGGCCCGCGTTCTGGGGCATGTGCCCTGGGAACGCAGCAATGATTATCGCCGCCGCTTTGCATTGGTCATGGGCCAAAAAAATCAACTCTGGTGGGATCTGCCTGCCCAAGAGTCTTTTCGCTTGCATGAGCAAATCTATCGCATCGACCGCAGTGCCTTCACACGCACCTTGGATGAGCTAACCGATTTGCTTTCGGTCAAGAAACTGCTCGGGCGCCCGGTGCGGGAACTGTCATTGGGCGAACGCATGAAAATGGAATTGATCGCGGCCTTGCTGCATTCGCCGGAGGTGCTCTTCCTGGACGAACCCACGATCGGGCTGGATGTGGTTGCCCAGCACAATATCCAACAGTTCTTGCGATACTATCAGGCCGAGCGGAAGATCACCATTCTATTAACCAGCCACTACATGAAGGACATCGCTGCGCTCTGTCGGCGGGTGGTGGTGATTACCGACGGGGCCGTCAAATTCGACGGATCGCTTGCCGGCGTGGTCGACAGTTTCAGCGGATCCAAAATCCTCACATTACGCTTGGCTGAAGGCCAGGTGGCCGATGGTCTCGAACGTTTTGCAGAAGTCGACTCGGTTGTCCTACCCAAGGTCACCCTCCGCTGCGCACGTCAGGAAGTACCCAAGATGCTGGCGGCCATTCTGCAACATTATCAGGTTGAGGATGTCGCCGTCGAGGATCCTCCCTTGGAAGAGGTTATTTCCAAGCTGTTCGAGGACCACTCCCAGCCCGAGTCTGTGCGGACCGAGCAGGAAGCCGCGACATGAGTTCTCCATCGCCCATGCCTTCCACCCTTGTCGGTCGTTTGGATATCAGCAACCGCGTGAGCTGCTGGTGGATGATCTTTCGCATCGCCCTCGAAGAGCGATTGGCCTACCGGGGCGATTTTGCACTCGGGACGCTGATGCGTTTCCTGCCGATCATCACTCAGATATTTCTGTGGTGGGCTGTATTCGATTCCATCGGCAGCGACGGTGTGCAACAGGCCCGATTGGCCGGGTATTCTTTTTCGGAAATGGTTGCCTACTACCTGCTGTCGATGCTTGGCAGGGCGTTTTCCAGTATGCCAGGCCTGGCCTCCAGCGTTGCCAAGCAAATTCGCGAAGGTGAAATAAAAAAATTCTTAATTCAACCCATCGATTTGATCGGCTTTTTGTTACTCGGGCAGGGCGGCCCATAAAGTGGCTTACTACACCGTCAGCACCCTGCCCTTTGCGTTGGTGTTCTTTCTGTGCCGAGGCTATTTCACCGCCGGCTGGCCAGAAGCGAGCGTACTGCTGGCGTTCGCGTTTTCGCTGGTCCTGGCTTTCCTGCTGGGCTTCTTCCTGGATCTGTGCATCGGCTTGGTCGGCTTCTGGTTCCTGGAAGTCAGTTCACTGCTGTTCGTTTATATGCTGCTCAACTTCTTTCTCTCGGGACATATGTTTCCGCTGGATCTTGTTGCCGCAACCCTGGAAAACGATAGTCGATTGTTTGCCGTTCAAGTACTTGGCCTACTTCCCCGCCGCAATCTTCCTGGGCAAGGTCGATCGCGATCAGTCTGTGGCAAGAGATTGGCATCGAAGTCCTGTGGTTGGTCGGGCTAGTATGTTCTGGCCCGTTGGTTGCTGTGCCCGTGGTGTGCGTCGCTATAGCGGATTTGGTGGCTAATGAAAGCAAGCGAAACAACTCCACAGCCATCCCAACTACCTTCGAGTGTTCTTGACATTCGCCAAGAACTCGCTGGTGCGCGACATGATGTTTCGCGCCAATTTCTTGATCGAAGCCGTCTCTAGCCTGTCCTGGGCCATCATGAATGTCGGCTTCTATTGGATCATTTTTGAACATACGACCTCGATCGGTCGCGAGACGGGTTGGGGCAAGTACGAGTTCTTCGTATTTATGGGAACCACTTGGATTATCAATTCGATAGTGCAAACTTTCTTCATGCCCAATTCGGAAGAGTTCAGCGAATTGATTCGCACCGGTGGCTTGGACTTTGCCATGCTCAAACCGATCGATACGCAATTCTTGATTTCGTTGCGGAAGGTCAGTTGGTCGAGTCTTTCCAACGTCGTTTCTCGGCATTGCTTGTTGGTCCTGCTCAGCCTGGGCCAACTGGCTAGTCGCCCAGAGAATCCGTGGGTATTTCATCCAGTCATCCTGCTGCTCTATCCGCTTTACATTCTGTGCGGAGTGATCATTCTGTACAGCCTGATGATTTGCCTGGCGGCTACCAGTGTTTGGTTGGGCAGAAATCAAACGCTGTATGACTTCTGGTTTTACATCACCAATTTTTCGCGATATCCGATGGAGATCTATTCTCGAGGTTGGGGGTTGCCCCTGTTTGTACTTTTCACGTTTGTGATTCCTGTACTGGTTGTGGTCAACGTACCGGCGCGCCTGCTGGCCCAGCCCCTGACACCCCGCGGTGCCTGGGAATGGCCCCTGGCTGGCTTTACCCTCCTGGCCACCCTGGCCGCTTTCGGATTCAGTCGCTGGGTGTTCAAGAGATCACTGCTTGTCGTATCGCAGTGCCAGTTCTTGAAGCCCATCGCGTTTCATAGCTGCATGGCGATTCTCAGCGCGCCCTGCACGGGTTCCCGGATGATGTTCACGCTCAGCGGCGGGCAATCAGCTTTTTCGAGCGCCTCCAGCACGCGCTGTGCATAATGCGACTGATTGCAGATCAGGCCTCCGGCCACCGCCAAGACATAGTGTTCCATCCCCAAGTTATGTCGGACGGTTTGTACCAAGCTAGCCAACCTGTGGGCACCATCATCGAGGACAGCATTGATTGGCGACGAGCAAGCCGCCAAATCGCAAACTAGTGGAGCCAGCCCTGCAATCCGCTGCCGCGGGTTTGCATGGCCGTATGTCCAGCCGATGATTTGCTCAGGCAGGGTGCAGTTGATCTTCCTTAGAATGGACTCCAGTAGAGCCGGTTCATGACTCCGACCGTCAGCGGATTGGCAGGCAAGTGCCAATGCCTGTTGCCCCAACCAGTAGCCGCTGCCCGGATCGTCCAGCAGATATCCCCAGCCGCCACAGCGGAACGAGCGTCCTGTGGCAGTTGTGCCGTAGGCCATCGAACCGGTTCCGCAGATCAAGGCGATCTTGTTTAAAGGTGGGTGGTCTGCAGGGGGAGTTTCATCTATGGCCGCCAGAACGGCTTGAACGTCGCTGATGACATGGATGTTGTTTGCAATCCCCTGCTCTTTCGCCCAATTGGCAATTCGCTGCTGTTCCTCGATTCTGCCAGCTCCTGCCAGACAAAGACATGCGTTGTGCGCTGTCTGGAGCGGGAGATGTGCCGCGGAAAACGCGCTCAAAATGGCATGCTTCACATGCTCCAGGGCGTCGTCAAAGCCTGCGCTGTGCGGGTTGGCAGGTCCCGCTGCGCCGCGCCCAAGTACGCGAAACTGCATCGCGCCTACTGCACTGTCCGGCTCTCGCACGGCCAACCAGGCTGTGCTTTTGGTTCCACCGCCGTCGACTCCCAGAATGATGCTAGCTTGGCTGACCATGTTCGTCTCAAGATTGAAGGGCCGTTCGCAGTTGACCACCCGCGGTGTCGAGCAAGTGCCGGGCTGCGCTCGCATCTAACTGCTTGAGCGTGGCGACAATCGCTGTCTTCACTTCGCCATTGCAAATCCCCAGTACATGTGCGGCATCGGCGGGCGTAATTCCGGTTACTTCGGACACAATGCGTATGCTACGCGCCTTGAGCTTTGAGTTGGAGGCCCGCAGATCTACCATCAAATTGCCATAGGTTTTGCCGATCAGAATCATGGCGCCTGTAGTTAGCATATTTAAGACCAGCTTGGTCGCGGTTCCGGATTTCAAACGCGTCGAGCCACTGATAATTTCCGGCCCAACCAGTGGGGCGATGATGATATCGGCCAGCGAGTCCAATTCGGATGGCCGATTACACGTGAGGCCGATCGTTGCTGCGCCTTGCTGGCGAGCAAAGTCCAGCCCACCGAGGACATAGGGCGTGCGTCCACTGCTGGCGATGCCCACCAGCACATCCTTGGAGTTGAGTCCGTGGTCGTGCAAATCGATAGCCGCCTGATTGGGATCATCCTCGGCTCCCTCGATCGCGCGAGTCAGGGCTGCATGGCCTCCAGCAATAATACCGACGACCATCTCCGGTGGCGTGCTGAATGTGGGTGGGCACTCCGAGGCATCGAGTACTCCCAGGCGGCCGCTGGTCCCTGCGCCGAAATAGAACAGTCGACCGCCCTGGCGAAAGCGCTCGGCGATCAAATCTACTGCTTGGGCAATAGGCACACTCTCATTGGAAACGGCGGTAGCGACCTGGGCGTCTTCACTGTTCATCAGGTGCACAATTTCAAGCGCCGACAGGCTGTCGATAGCCGTTGATCGCGCATTGCGTTGCTCCGTCGTCAATTGTTGGTTGGACATAGACAGTCGCCAAGCTTAGAGCCTATCCGAAAAGGGGTCTGACCCTTTGGAGGCGAGTCGATTTCATTGGTTTTTTGTCCTCGCCGGAGAGGGTCAGACCCCTTTTCGGATAGGCTCTAAGTGCGGATCAAGGCCATCAAATCTTCGGTTGATAATTTAGCAGCAGCAGCCGTACCTTCCATGATGCCTGCCACCAGGTCGCGTTTGGTGTCATGCAGCTTGAGGATCTCCTCCTCGATCGTACCTTGCGATACCAGGCGATATACCATCACCGGTCGTGTCTGCCCAATCCGGTGGGCGCGATCGGTAGCCTGATCCTCGACCGCCGGATTCCACCAGGGATCCATGTGAATCACGTAGTCTGCCGCGGTCAAGTTCAGGCCGGTGCCTCCCGCCTTGAGGGAGATTAGAAAGACGGTCGCATCGCCATCCTGAAAACGGTCCACCCGTTGCCGCCGGGCATCGGCGGTGGTCGAGCCGTCTAGATACTCGTAAGTGATCATTTCTTCGTCGAGCATCTCGCGGATGAGGTTCAGGTGTTGCACAAACTGGCTGAAGACCAGCACCCGATGCCCTTCCTCGCGCAATTCTAATAGCTTCTCACACAACAACTGGATCTTGGAGGATCGTTCCTTCCATGAATCGTGGACCAAACGCGGGCTGCAGGCTAATTGCCGCAGACGCGTGAGCAAGGCCAAGATGCGAAAACGCTGGTCTTGGATGTCAGTGATCTGGGCAATTTCATCGGCTTCCGCCACGGCCAGGGCGCGAACCTCGTCGTACATTTTCCTCTCAGCCGGACTGAGTTCAACGCACAGATTGGTTTCTGTTCGTGACGGCAAATCCGTCAACACCTGGCTCTTGGTACGCCGCAGCAAAAAGGGCTGCAGGCGATTGCGAAGTGCCATCCGCCGTTCTTCGTCGCCATCCTTTTCAATGGGAGCAGCAAAGCGGCGACGGAATTGATCCCAGCCGCCGAGGACACCTGGCGAAATCACTCGGAACAAACTCCACAGTTCGCCCAAATGGTTTTCCACTGGCGTTCCGGTCAGGGCGACCTTCCAATCGGCGGGAATGGAAGCGATCGCCGCCGACGTCTTGCTGCGGCTGTTTTTAATCGCCTGGGCTTCATCGAGCACGAGCGTCGACCACTGCACCCCGGCCAGGGCTTTTGCATCGCGGAGCGCCAATCCATAACTGCATACCACCAGACTGCCTGGGCCAACCTCCTGCAGAAAATCGGCCCGATCGGTGTCACGATAGAGATGTGGTTTGAGATCTGGAGAGAACTTCTCACACTCGCGCACCCAATTAAATCCGACCGAGGTTGGGGCGACAACCAGCGTGGGGCCTTGTTGAGCGCGGTCCAGAACGACTGCCAGAGTCTGTAGCGTTTTGCCCAGCCCCATATCATCGGCCAAGATACCGCCGACACCCCACTCGGCCAGTCGCCGCAACCATTTAAAGCCCTCAGTCTGATAGTCACGCAACTCGGCGCACAGGCCTGTCGGGAAGCACCGGCTCAAGTTTTTCAGACTGCTCTAAACGTAGCAGGCAATCTTGCCATGCACGATTGGCTTTCACTTCAAGCTGTTGGTTCTGTTCGAGTAAATCGCGGATGGCGGGGGCCGAGGAGGCATCAAATTTCAGCGAGCCACGTTCTTGGTTCACCGAGTCGTGCAGCCGCCGTAGCTGCAATCGTAGCTCCTGGGAAATCTTGGCCCAGCCATGCTCACCAAGCCGCACATAATCACCGCGCAAACCACTCGCGCCCGCGGCTTGCAGACCGTTGAGCAAATCCGCCAGCCCAAGCGATTCCTTGCCAAAGTCGCAGTTGCCCGACAGCTGGAACCAATCTCGCTGACGCGAAATACCCACGCTGACGTTCTGAGTCGAGACCGAACCGAGCACTTTGATGGGCTTTTCGGACTGCTTATCCCACAAGACCTCAACGCCCAACTCCGTAGTCATCGCACTCTTGCAATTGCTCAATCAAGTTCAGGGCTGCTTCAAAATCAGTGAGTGAGCCCTCAAGGCTATGGGTGGGCAATTGAAAATGTTTGGCGGTCTCAGCGCACAGCAAATTCTCGCGAGTCGCAGACCGACGGACCTGTATCGGTTGTCCGTCGCGTTCGGTTTGATTCAGCATTCGCCCAATTCCGGGCTTGAGCAGCAGCCCCATTGAGCTGCGGATTCGCAGACCATAGTCCAGGGAACCATCGCTCCGCGCCCGCAACAACAGCACCGGCTGGTAAGTATCATCGACGATTTTGCCTTTCATGGATTCGGGCATACGGATCGTCAACACGCGGCCCAATTTTTCCGCTGCCTGTAGGAATTGGGCTGTATGCTCTACGGGTATCGCGGGAAGCTGCAGAGCCGACTTCATGTATTGAAACTGCTCGCGCTGCATAGGGCAGATTTCAATTCGAGACATATCCGTGCGAATATGCAAGAAGTGTCGCTCTGCGAAATAGATGCACGCTATGGGACGGGTGCGCACCATCGATACTGAAAGACAAATGCTGCTTTCCTTGCTCAATATTCAAGCAAGGTTCGGCTGCGACTACCTCTGCCGGTTCACCATTGAGCAGCACATTGGACTCACCGACAAGTGTGTAGATCGCAGCTGCTGTCGACAAATTAAACTGCGGGTTGTAGTAATTGGTTTCGATTCTGATCAGCGCCTGCACACGTCGGTCAGCATCGCAGAAGTAATCCGCATACTGACTCAGGTTGGCCAGGCTCACTTTTCGCCCCTTGACCCAGCCTCCTCGCTTCTTGGGCGATTGCAGCATGGGGTTCAATGTGGCGGTACTACCGTTGATGACCAGATTCCAAGCGATCCGTGGTTTCTGAGCCGTATCCAGTGGCGCTAACTCTGCGGAATTCGTGGCGAAGGGCAGAATGTCATCATCCGGGGTAATCGATTCCAGCAGGTACTTGATGCGGGCATTGGGATCAAAACGGAACAGCTTGGGGTCGGGTTCGCCAGGATCAAAGGCCCGCCTCTGGATTCGAATGGACAGGTTGGAGTAACGCTCTTCCAGCAAATCAGTTACATGATCCAGCACACTCATGACGTGGCCGCAGATTGCCCGGCCTGAAGAAGTCTCTGCCGAACAGCTGCAGGCAAACTTATTTTGATTCCGAATGCTTTGCACCATGACTTGCACCGTACCAAATGCGTCGCTGCAGGTCGCCGTTATGCTTCCGTCTTGAAATACGCCGGTAATATGCACATCATGCTGGGCATCCAGTACATCATCCCTTTCATCGAGGGCGTCGATACAACGATTGAAGAAACCGATGAAGTCAACTAACCAGTCACCTAGTTTTCGATTTGAAGTCGCTGGTTGGCTGGCACGCTGAGAGCTAGAAAGCACATTTTGCAGCATGCGCCCAAAGGAAGCATCTGGCGATTGCGACTCGAGATCCAAAAGCGAACGTTGCTCGGAAGTGGAGGGAAAACGGCGACGACGGCTGCGAAAGGTCACGGCGAAGGTCCTTCTGTAGAGCGCCCAGATTCCTAGTTATGCGCGTTATCATAGTCCATGAGCATTTTCGATCGAAGCCCAAATGTGAAAACCGCCCAGCTCCGCGATATAGGAATTGTAAGAACTTTGGGACGAAGCGTGTGCCTGTTGGCGATGGACTCATTTTTTCCTAAACACAACTAGGCTTTGTCCCCAAAGGGGTCTGACCCTCTCCGGCGAGGCCAAGAACCAGTGTAAATTCGACTCGCCTCCAAAGGGTCAGACCCCTTTGGGGACAAAGCCTAGATTTTGAATCATATGCCACTTGGGCTAATCGATATTCTCGTGCTCGTTTCCTCGGTCCTGGCTGCCCTGCTGGTCGGCTTGCGGGCCAGTGGTAAGACGCACTCGGTCGAAGCCTATCTGCTTGGCGATCGCAATCTTCCCTGGTGGGCCATCCTGGGTTCCATCGTAGCCACAGAAACCAGTACGGCGACCGTGCTGAGCGTACCCGCTACAGCTTTTGGAACGACGGGCATGCGTTTCCTGCAGCTGGCTTTCGGTTTTATGTTGGGGCGTTGCTTGGTGGCCTATGTGCTGTTGCCACTGTTTTTCGACGGCAAGCTATTCAGCGCCTACGAAGTCTTGGGACGCCGCTTTGGGGAACGCACCAAGCAGGCGGCCTCTCTGTTGTTCCTGGTAACCCGCAATCTAGGAGATGGCCTACGACTGTTCCTGGCGGCGCTGGTCTTGGAAATCATGTTTGGTTGGCCCTTTGTTTGGAGTGCTGTGGCCATCGGCGGAGTCACCATGCTCTACACCTACTTCGGCGGCATGCGTTCAGTAGTCTGGAACGATTGCATTCAACTGGTGATCTACATGCTGGGCGGCGTTGTCACGGTGTTCATCATCGCCGCACAGATGCCAGGAGGTTGGTCGGAATTTTGGCAGTTCGCTCGACAGTCGGGACGGCTGACCGTCTTTGAATTCCTGCCGCCGCATCCAGGTAATGCATCGGCATTCTTGAGTTGGCTGGCTGTGGAGCCCTACAGTTTTTGGGCGGGACTCGTGGGCGGTGCTGTACTGACCATCGGCACGCACGGTACCGATCAAATGATGGTCCAGCGTTACCTCAGCGCACGCAGCCAGTCTGACGCGGCACGGGCGATCGTGCTCAGCGGTGTTACGGTGTTATGCCAGTTTGCGTTGTTCCTGTTCATTGGCGTCCAGCTGGCCTGCTTCTATGGCTCTCACAGCGAAGTGGTTTTTGAGAAAAAAGACTATGTCTACGCGCACTTTATCGTGCATTATTTTCCACGCAATACTGGCCTGGTGGGGCTCATGCTGGCTGCTATCTTGGCCGCAGCCATGTCCACGCTCTCCAGCTCGTTGAACTCGTCGGCGTCGGCAGTGTTGAATGACTTTGCCCTGCCGCGATGCACCAGGCCCATGTCGCCCGCCAGGCAGTTGCGGTTGACACGCTGGCTGGCTATGGGTTTCGGAGTACTGCAAGTTGCGATTGGTATTTGGGCGACCAGCCTCAATGCAACGGTGGTCAGCAGTGCATTGACTATTGCTGGTTACTCCGCTGGATTGCTCCTGGGATTGTTTTCGTTGGGTGTGCTGTACGCGCCGCATCGGTGAATTTGAGGCTCTGAGCGGGGCCGCTGGTGGCCTGCTTGTGCTGCTGGCTGTCCAGTTTGCACTGCCAGCTGTGGTAAAATCCTACTGGCCGACAAGTAACTTTGGCATTGCCTGGCCATGGTTCGCGGCCATCGGCGCACTGACCACATTTTTGTGCGCTTGGGTAGTGCATCTGCTTTTTTGTCGAAATCAAGAATCGCATGAGGGGGAGCAGCTTGAGTAAATCAAATTGGCGGCCTGGGATCTGGCTCTTCGCTTGGTTGTTCATCCTGATATTTGCCGAGGCTGGGCGGGCTCAGCCGCAGTCCTCAGCCCGCTTGCCGCACGCACAACCTGAACTAGTGGGGCTAGATTCGGCGCACTTAGACCGTATCGGCGAACTGGCATTACAGGGCATCCAAGAACAGAAAATGCCCGGCTGCGTGATCTGTATCGGCAGGCATGGCAAGATCGCCTATCTACAGGCCTTTGGTAACAAGCGCATCGAACCCCAGCAGCAGCCGATGACCAGCAATACGGTTTTCGATTTGGCTTCCCTTACCAAGCCCGTCGCTACGGCCAGCTGCATTATGAAACTGGTTGATGATGGGCGATTGCGACTGGGAGCCAAGGTGGTCGATTATTTCCCCGACTTTTCTTCGCACGGCAAAGATGCGATTACGATCCAAGATCTGCTGGTCCATCAAAGCGGCTTGATACCCGATAACCCTTTAATTGACTACCAAGCCGGTCCCGAAGTCGCCTGGCAGCGGATTTGTCAGCTCAAACCGGTGGCCGAGATCGGAAGCGTTTTTAAATACTCGGATGTGAATTTCATTGTCTTGGGCAAAATCGTTGAGCTGCTGAGTGGGCAGACGTTGGACGAGTTTTCGCAGCAGCAGATTTTTCAGCCGCTGGGCATGCACGAAACGGGGTTCCTGCCCGACGAGGCATTGCGGGCCCGTGCCGCTCCCACGGAACAAAGGGAGGGCCATTGGATGCAAGGCGAAGTGCACGACCCACGTGCATTTGCCCTGGGAGGCGTGGCGGGCCACGCCGGATTATTTTCCTCGGCAGAGGATCTAGCAATCTTCGCGCAGATGCTCCTGTCCGAAGGCCGAGGAATGTCCGCCAGCGGTGAACCAGGTCAAGTCCTGTCTGCCAACGCCGTGGCCTGCATGCGGCGTGGGGTTCCAGTGTCCAGCGGGCTGCGCGGACTGGGCTGGGATATGCGGACAGGCTATTCCAGCAATCGAGGCGATCTGCTGTCCGACAAGGCATTCGGTCATGGCGGCTTTACGGGCACAGTCTTGTGGATAGATCCCGAACTGGATCTTTTCTTTATTTTTCTTAGCAACCGGCTGCATCCCAATGGAACTGGCAGCGTTAATCACTTGGCCGGCCAGATGGCCAATGTCATCGCTAGCGCCGTCAAAACTCGGGGGCCGTCGAGCAGTGTGCATCCTACGTCGGTACTCTGCGGAATCGATGTGCTGCAGCGCGATGGATTCCGACAACTCGCGGGTCGGCGCATCGGTCTGATTACTAATCATACCGGTCGCAATGCGGAGGGCAGGAGTACGGTGGAACTACTTCAACAGGCTAATGCGGTCGAGCTGGTCGCACTGTTTAGTCCCGAGCATGGATTTGAGGGCAAGTTGGATATTGCAAAGATCGACGATGCGGCGGACGCTAAGAGTGGATTGAAGATCTACAGCTTGTACGGCAGTACGCGTCGACCCACGGAGGAAATGCTTGCCGAGATCGATACGCTGGTATTCGATATTCAGGATATCGGCACTCGCTTCTACACCTATGTTTCAACGATGGGCGAATGCATGCTCGCCGCGGCCGAATTCGGCAAGCCATTCGTCGTGCTAGATCGCCCCAATCCGATCAACGGTGTCGATCTGGCCGGCCCCATGCTCGATGCGGGCAGCCAGTCTTTCGTCGGCTTCCATCCCCTGCCCGTTCGGCACGGGATGACCACCGGCGAATTGGCCAAAATGATTGCCAGCGATTTGCAACTCGATGTGCAATTGCAAGTCATAGGCTGCGAGGGTTGGAACCGCACTGATTTTTGGGATGCAACCCAATTGACTTGGGTTAATCCCTCTCCCAATATGCGTTCGCTGACCCAGGCCTTGCTCTATCCTGGTGTTGGGCTTCTGGAAACAACCAATGTCTCGGTAGGCCGCGGTACGGATACACCCTTCGAAGTCATCGGAGCCCCGTGGATCGATGGGCGTCAACTGTCTGCGGGGCTGGCCGCAATGGGGTTGCCTGGGGTGGTCTTCGTGCCGATCGAATTTACTCCCGAATCCAGCAAGTACTCGGGCGAAGCCTGCTCCGGAGTGAACATCGTGATCGTCAATCGTAGTGAATTTGAGCCGCTGCGAACCGGCTTGGCACTCGCTTGTCAGTTGCGAATTCTTTATCCACAGGATTGGGAAACCGAGCAATGGAATCGATTGCTTGGATGCCAGGCCGTTTTCGAAGCCGTGGTAGCCGGCGAGTCCCTCGACTCGGTGCTTCTCAAGGCGGCCGAGGGCGTATCGGATTTCAAGCGGCGTCGGGCTGCTCACTTGCTGTATTAGGCTTTGTCCCCAAAGGGGTCTGACCCAGGTCTGACCCGAATGGCACTGTCGAGTTGTATGTACGCCCAACATGGCGTGAGTTTATGGGGTGTGGAACTCGCCAGAGTTCTCAGTCCCCTGTGTTAAGTTCCGATTTTCTTACAGGAGTCATGATACCAAATGGATAGCTCGTAAGAAACAAACACGAGGCGAAGGCAACTGCGGAAGGGTGACCGACCGTGGGAAGGAAGCCTGCGAGTGCGTGGGTTAGGGCCGTGATCCGATGGTCTACCATCCTCACGTGCATTTCGTTGTCCCCGGCGGTGCAGTGAAAGTAGACGACCGGGGCCGCGCACTGAGTTGGCAAGCTACGGCCGAGAATTTCTTCGTCCATCACGGCACGCTAATCAACGTCTACAAAGCCAAGTTGGCAGATCATCTGCGGGCCTGCGGCTTGTATGAACAAGTCCCGAAAGAGACTTGGCACGGCAAGTTCGTTGTGGACATCGAAGCGGTCGGCAATGGCGCAGCAGTACTCAAGTACTTGGCCCCCTACGTGCAGCGTGTGGCCATCAAGCAGCCCAGCGTGATTCGCTGCGCCGCCTGCGGCCATACGATGCGGGTAGTAGCCGTCACTTACGAAACAATTTACACGCTCAGCGAACATGCGCTGGCTTATCTCGACAGTGGATAGCAACATGTGCTCGATTGATCCAATCAGAAATCTCGGAACGTCATCGTCATGGCGATCAGAGAAGCTCCGCACCCAGTTGCCAAGCCATCACCAAAAGGTTGCAGCGACGCTCACTTCGACGCGACCGACCGCCTGCTTAGAGACCCAATTCACTGCGCTGCGCAAGCTGCATGCAACGTCCAATCCCATGCGGCACAGATCAATGCTCGCCAGCAAGAGCACGCGAAGAGCTTTACCCAAGGTAACCTGTGCGGGTTCTGCCGGGCTTCTTGAACAGAGGACTTGAGCTTCGGCTGACTCTCGCCGCTTCAAGTCTCGAACGTACGAGTCATCCTGAATCTGATTCCCGCTCATCTCTCGCGGTACGCGAAGTCAAATCCTTATTGGTTCTGCCAACTGCATTTCAGGGTTTGTCTTGTTCGAGGCGTTCCACATCGGCAGCGTCCTTCGTTCTTCCCGTGGCACGTTTGTTCGCAATCAGGTCTTCTCTCGCGATCACCGGAATGTCAAGTCCATCCCAGTTGACGGTGATTCGATTTCGCCAAGCTTGGTCGAAGACCAAGCCAGAAACGGTGGTCAAGATATCTATTCTTACGGGCGGAACACCGATCTGAAAGATAAACCCGGGATTGGAAAGGTCGTCGATCGTCAAGTCGTGGATTGGAGCTCCAAACCGCTTTATTGCATTGAATGTTTTTGGGCCTGTCTCTGCGTCCGCTCTAACCCACAGGTCAATATCACCGGTTGACCGAGGAAATCCGTGAACTGCCAACGCATAAGCGCCGACAAGCAGGAAATCAATCTTCGAGTCGAGCAACTCGCGTAACATGTCTCTGAAGTCTGGATTCAGCAATGCATGGATCCAATAATGTCCAGGCGGATACCGTAAGCGGCCAGACCATATTCAAGCACTCTTCCGGGCTACGGTCAATTACGCGATCGTCAGCGCCCTGCTGATCCAACGAACTACGTTTGATGATTTTGCGATTAAGCGGTGGGAGGGCGCTCATTGCATTTCCTGCTCGGCATAACGTCAGAAATCACGGGGGACGGGCGAAAGACTCGCAAGCAGACCGAAAAACACGACTCCTGTCCTCCCTTGCACGTACGCCCAACATGGGCGTGAGTTTATGGGGTGCGGAACTCGCCAGAGTTCTCAGTCCCCTGTGTTTAGTTCCGATTTTCTTGTGGGAGTCATGATACCAAATGGATAGCTCGTAAGAAACAGACACGAGGCGAAGGCAACTGCGGGAGGGTGACCGACCGTGGGAAGGAAGCCTGCGAAGATGATCGTTAAGCCAGCAAACCCTTTCGTCGCTGGACATCTTCTCGCCAAGACCTGCGAGGCTACGTACAGAAACCGCATTGAGGCCGGTCGCTCTAGCCGAGCGTGCATGAGAACGCGAGTTAAAAACCGGCGAATCGGAAATGGAGGATTGGTAGATGCGGAGCTTGTGCAGGGACAACTCACGCTCTTATTTGGGGAGATCTGTGACGTGTACCCGTGATTAGAGCTTGCTCGAAAGGCGGGGCGGATGAGGCAACTCATTCGTACTCACAGAAGTCAGCAGAGGCCGTAGTACCGATCCTCGACCACCAATCGAGACGGGAAGGGCCGAACATTTCTTATTAAGGAAGAACCATTCGTGACCTCGATCCGTCCGCAACACATAGAAGCTAGCTCGACCGACCCTACGGGCGGCGACAATGAAAAGCCCCGTGCTCTGCGGAGTCTCAGCGTAGATCAATCGGCCCCGGCGGTCATGAAGAAGCCAGCCTTAAGCGACCTATCAGACAATCTGATGGAACAAATTGTTGACATGCAAAACGTCGAAAAGGCGTGGCGCAAGGTCAAGGCGAACAAAGGGGCTCCTGGTCCCGATGGAATCACACTCGACACGTTCCCTGAAAGCTTTCGCGCCGAGTGGCCAACGATCCGTCAACAACTACTCGATGGCACCTATGCCCCGCAACCAGCGCGGCGTAAGTCTATCCCGAAAAGCGATGGCTCTGAAAGACATCTTGGTATACCCAATATCATGGAAAGGCTCATTCAGCAGTGCATCCTCCAAGTCTTAACGCCGATCTTCGATCCGCACTTCAGCGAATCTAGTTTCGGCTTCCGACCAAAACGCTCAGCACACGGAGCTATCAAACAAGTCCAAGCTCATATCCGTTCTGGATACCGACATTGTGTCGATATGGATTTGTCCAAATTTTTCGATCGCGTTCAACATGACGTGCTACTCGCAAGAGTAGCTCGGAAAGTTGGCGATAAACGCTTGCTGCGTTTGATCGGAAACTATTTGCGTGCTGGTGTAATGGTCGATGCTTCGTGGGAACCATCACCCGAAGGCACAATGCAAGGTGGTCCGCTTTCACCCATCCTAGCCAACATCCTGTTAGACGACTTTGACAAAGAGCTAGAACAACGCGGGCTTCGCTTTGTACGGTATGCGGATGACTTTCTGGTATTCACCAAGACTGAAAAGTCAGCTCTACGCGTCTTCGCTTCGGTGGAACGATATTTAACTCGCAAACTCAAGCTGGTGGTGAACCATGCGAAGAGCTGCGTGCGCAGTACAGATGGGCTGGAATTCCTCGGATACCAGTTCACCGGATACGGCGGCCAGATGCGAGTCAGCCCAAAGAACTTTGACAAGTTCAAGCAACGAGTTCGAGAGTTGACGCGTCGTCGCGTGAGCATCTCGATGACGACTCGCTTGAAGGCGTTGGGTTACTATCTTCGTGGCTGGACCGGCTACTTCTGCTTGGTCCCGATCAAGAGTTTCTTCGTCGTATTAGACAAGTGGGTTCGTCGCCGCATCCGGTCCTGTTTCTGGAAGCAGTGGCGTAAACCCTCAGCCAGAATAAGAAACTTGATGAAACTGGGATTGGCACGAAACGAGGCGGTACCCTTCGGCTCTTGCTCACGAGGCGCCTGGTTCATGTCGCGCTGTGAGAGTGTCCAAAGCACTCTCACCAACAGCCATCTACAGTCAACCGGCTTGGTCAGTCTATCGGAAGTCTGGAGCAAGCTTGCTCCTAAGAGATGAAACGCCTAGTGCGGACCCGCATGCTAGGTGTTGTGAGAGGGGTCCCGGGTAATCCGGGCCCCTATCTCGATCGCATGGTTCGCACAATTCGTATAAGTTTTTCCGTTAGTCGAGAAGCAAGACACCGTCGTCGATTTTCATTATTGCAACGGCACGTTTGCCGTCATCCGCGTGAAGGGGCAATCCAACACGGGAATCTGCGCCGCCTACAAGAAACCAGCGTCCAAGTGGCGCTCTAGCAGTAGTATCGATCGACATCGGTGAACGATTACTCGATTTAAGGTCAATCTTGATCTGAAGTTCATCTTGCTCATCGGTATTTAGCAGTGATAAGACCACCGACATTTGCCCGTAGCGAGATGACCCGGTAACATTCGCACGCTGTCCGATACTGACCATGCTAGAAGCCGAACCAGCGGGTACCAAGCGTCCATAGCCTGCCGCAGTTAGGCCGTCGCGAGCAGGTCCGGTGTAGGCGATGCGGTTCTCATCTTCGGATTCGATCAACCAAAGCACATGGTAGGTCACATCTTTCGTTGGTCCAGTGAATTTCGCATCGTTGGGCGTATCCTGAGCGAGCGACAGATTGCATCCGAGGAATAGGAGGCAGAGAGCAAATTGAGGTAGTTTCATTAGGAACCCATCCTGGAGCTTGCGGTTTGTTATTTCAGAGCATAATTTGACGCCGGAAAAGGTGAAGAAGTTCCCTAAAGCCAGTCTTGTTGTGGAACGCTGGCCATCACCGAGGCCGCGCGAAGGACTCAGACCAAACCGATTGAGCTGAATCGCGGCCTCCGTGTGCATGGCATGGTTCCACATTCTACACGTCATCAGGCAGCCAGGGGAAAGGTTGAACCACGAAGGACGCGAAGAGCACGAAGGCGAAGTGATCAGAGGACAAATCGCTTGATTCCGTCCTTCAGCTTAGTGACGTTGAAGTTGATTAGCAGTCCTGTCTTCACACCTGCGAGTTTCATGTACGTCTGCAATTGTGCCTCGTGAATCGTCGTCAACTTGTCCACGCTTTTGAGTTCGAGAATCAATGCATCCTCGACAAGCAAATCAATACGGTATCCGCAGTCCAGGCAAAAGCCCTTGTACTCAACCGGTTGTGGATACTGAAGTTGGAATCGAATGTTGTTTTGAGCGAGTTCGTGGGCGAGACATTGCTCATACGCCGATTCAAGCAATCCCGGACCCAATGCACGATGAACCTCGATCGCAATCCAATCACGCGGTGCGATAGATCGTCAAATTCCATCCTTCGTGCTCTTCGTGTCCTTCGGTGCGCCAGTAAGTCTGGCTGTTCTTGTTAGTTGAAAGGTACTAACCATGGTAAGTGCTCGTTCGCCATGTAGCCAACCAAGCAGCGTGACGGAGCAATCCGCTCGCTGAAGCCTTGGAAGGCGAAGACGTCAGCCGTAACGCAAGTGAACTCGATTCGGCCTCGTTACACAAGGTTGGGGTGGCCAAGCTCCCGAAGATGCTGAAGCCAACACCGGTTGCCAAGCAACGAGTCCATGCGGCAACGGGGCCCCACGGGGTGACTGGAGACAGCGGGCGTCGACAGACAGTCAAGGCACCTGGGAGACCCACCCGACGGCGGTCTCGGCGGAGCATGCCGAAGCCGCAACGACTCCGGCGGAACCAATAACGCCGAGTTGGTCACGGTGGGAGTCGGAGAGGGGAATACGAGCGAGGAAGCCGGGTAACTCCGGTGGAGCAAAGTCCCCTCGGCAGAAACACGCATGTCCGCTTATGTAAGGAGAACCCGCTTGGACGAACGTCCCACTACGGAAGACCCGACCGCCTCTGACGACGCAACCCGATCCACCCGCCCGGCGTATCCGGACTGGTGCATGATCAAGAGCAACGTCAAGCTGCCGGTGAAAGTTGCCGAACTGCGGCGGAAGCTATATCAGAAGGCCAAACAAGAACCGAAATTTCGATTCTACGCTCTGTACGATCGAATCTATCGACTCGACGTACTGACAGCGGCCTGGTGGATCGTACTGGCGAAAGATAAGGCACCGGGCATTGACGGGGTGACCTGCCAGGACATCATGAATGCTCCTGGTGGCATCCAGCAATACCTGGACCAACTTCATCAATCGCTCAAGACGCACACCTACCGACCGGATCGTGTGAAACGCACGTACCTCGTAAAACCTGACGGACGCCAGCGTCCGCTGGGGATCCCCACGATGCGCGACCGCATCGTCCAGACGGCGGCACTGCTGGTGCTGGAAGCCATCTTTGAAGCTGACTTCCTCGACACCTCGTACGGGTTCCGACCCGAACGCAGCGCCCAGCACGCTCTGCAAACGATCCGCGAGCACCTAAATCGTGGCTACCGCGAAGTGTACGACGCGGACCTGAAAGGCTACTTCGACACGATACCTCACGACCAACTACTGCTCGCGCTGAAGATGCGAATCGCCGATCGCTCGGTACTGCATCTGATCGAGATGTGGTTGCGTTGCGAGATTGTGGAGATCGATGAACATGGCAAACAGCACAACCAACGATCCGACAAAGGCACACCTCAAGGCGGGGTCATATCTCCCTTGCTGTCGAACGTGTACCTTCACTGGTTCGAGCGTGCATTTCATGCATCGAATGGCCCTGCTCACTGGGCCAAAGCACATATCGTCCGCTACGCGGACGACTTCGTGATCTTGGCACGGTACCAAGGAGTCCGGCTGCAAGGCTGGATCGAGCAGACGCTTGAAGGACGCTTCCGGCTCACGATCAATCGAGAGAAGACGAAAATCGTTCGGCTCCAGGAAGAGGGCAGCTCGCTCGACTTCCTCGGGTACACATTCCGCTATGACCGGGACCTGAAAGGTCGCTCGCATCGCTACCTCAATGTCTTCCCCAGTCGCAAGGCGACGGCGAAGGCACGAGAGACGATCCGCGACCTGACGTGTCCCGCAGCGTTGCTTCATGCCGATCACAGATATGATCGGCCAGATCAACCAATGGTCCACGGGATGGACGAACTACTTCGGCTACGGTTACCCGCGGGTGGCGTTTCGGGCAATGCACAGCTTCACCGTGAAGCGGCTCACCCACCATCTGCGGCGAAGAAGCCAACGCGCCTACTGTCCTCCAGTAGGCAAATCATTCTATGCTCACGTCCATGACCTCGGTCTGAAACGTATGTGAATGACTACGGCTTCCTTGATTACACCCCTGAATGAACAGTCTCTGCGAAAGCCGTATGCGGGAAATCCGCACGTACGGTTTGACGAGGAGGAGGGCTCGACCCTCGGTCGACCCTCCTTACTCTACTGGTTACCAAATCCCGACTGCAACCAGTTCAGTTGTGGAACGGTTGCAGTAACGCGGTGCCGGGGAACGATTATTTAGCAAAGTGATCGCGGCTACGGCACTCGCGTTCATTGCTTGGTTCTGTGCGTTCGCGGAAAGGTCGGGTGATAATGCGATGTTTGGACTTCCGCTGGCGTTCGGCGACCTGTTGCATCATCAAACCAATGTCCCCATCTGCTGCTTCCAGCATCGCCGCGCGTATCGCATGGATCTCGGCAACGATCGGGTCAATAAATTTGTCAGGCATTACCGGAGAACTCCTCGGGCGTTACAACCAACGGAGGCTCAAAGCCAGAATCTCGAAGCATCCTGTAGATTCGGGGCAATGTCTCCGCGTTAGCGATGTGCTTGCAATTCCAGGTCAACAGATAGTCTACACCGAAAACCGCCGCTACGGCCACATGTCGTGCATCAGCTGCCGCCTTTTCGGGCAGCAGGTGATTCGTAATCAGCCTGTCGGCAAGGGATTGAACCTCGGAATGCTGAATATCCAGCAGCGGCAGATCGTCTAATAGGGCCAGGCGATCTCGTGCAGCGGTCGGGTCGCCAGCACTAGCTTCATCGATCACTAGTTGGCTCGTGAAGAGATCGTACTTGCTTCTTTGGGCGGCCCACCATTGTCGCGTGAGCTGCTGACGGGCCAAGAAGATGACAGCGTCGCTGGAGCGAGCGGTCATGTATCCAATAATCGATGTTTCAATGTATACGGTAGCCATTTCAAAATCCTACCGCACAGAACGTATTGCAATCTATCCGTCGGGATGACTTCAGAGTGCTGTGTGAAGTGTTTTGGGTTTATGATCCTGACGGATAGATTGAGCGTTGAACTGGCCGGTGTAGCGCTCAAGCTCTGTGTAGGAGCTCATGCGGATTGCAGGTTGCTTTGCGCCGCCGAAGACAGTCTAACGGATCGCAGAGGTTGTTAGCAATGCTTTTGCTGGTGCTTTATCGCCTAGCAGAGGTAACGACTCTTCGGCTTGTAGGGCCGCGGAGTTGCTGCATCGGCGGAGGCTGTCCGGGCAAGCCTCCGAAAGAAGCGTGACACACCTGGTGATGAGTGCCTGCGTTGTGGCTGATGTATTGTGCATCGAGATCAACTCCGCTTGGGCGGTCCACGCTGAAAAATGTGTAACAGTGGACAGTAGATGGCTGCATCTCGGTAAATACCACGCTCGAACACTTGCTTCCAGCTCGGACGCCGGGACGTAGACGTACACGTCAAGGCAACTTGGCAGTGCGGACACTCGGGCTGGCTGTCGCACTCGGGCAGCACATGAACAGGCTCAGTGTCGTCTTCCGTTTCGTCGTCGCTGGGCGGTAGCAGTTCGCGACAGCGCTCTAGATAAGCTTGGCTATTGGTGGTGTGGTAGCCACCGTAACGTCGCGACTTCACAAAGCCCTTAGGTAGAATGTGCATGGCCCACCGCCGCACGAACTCCGGTCCCCATAGCTTCTTCTCTACGAGACGTCCCTGCTTGCGTTTGTCCTTGCTACGCGCCCAGAACTTGACCCAGCCATCCTCGTCGCTAATGATACGACCGTCGTGGATCGGCCCACCGGACAGGTAGCGGGTTAGATAACGCAGCACATGCTCGGGGCGGCTCTCACCCTGCGGCGGACCCTCCACGAAGACGTTCCAGTCGGTACGCTTGAGCTCCTCGCACCAGCGTTTGAGTTCTCGCGGATCCTCGAGCCGAGACCACTCGCCCTCGAGCTTCAGCTTACCCTCTCGCACCAGCCGCCTAAGTCCCAGCATGTAGCGTTTGCGAAAGGCTCTTCCCAACTCAACGATGTCCACCAAGTAGGGCTTGCGATAGTTGGGATCGGGATGCTTGGCCGTGAGCCATCGCTCAGCTTCCAACGCGGGACCACCGCCGGGAACGACTGCATGGATGTGTGGGTGATGCTCCAGCTGTTGGTTTCATGTGTGCAGCACCATGATGGCTGCCGGATGATACTTGCCGGTTTGCCGCAAGCAATGATTCAGAGCACGCCAAGCGGAGCGGAACAGCAAGGCGTACAGCTCCTTGCGATTGCCCAGGATCAGCCCGGAGAGCTTGTCGGGCAGGGTAAAGACAACTTGGAAGTAGTGGATGCCAGGCAGTAGCAACTGGCTGGTTTTCTCCAGCCAGTCGCGTCGTCTGGCTCCGCTACACTGCGGGCAGTTGCGGTCGGTGCACGAGTTGTAGAGCACCGATCGGTAGTCACACTGCGGACAGCGAAAGCGCCGCTCCTTGAGTATCGGCGTGCGACATAGCAGGATCTTCGCCAGCACGCTGAGAACGTGAAAGGCGAAGCGATAGCGGATGGCCGCTGCCGGTGTGTAGCGCCGCAAGATGTCGATTACCCGTGGCGCGGCCTGCGCGACTTCTTGCCTTGGCGGTGCCCCGACGTCCGCCGCTGGGTCTTGTTCGTTTCGTCCTGTTCCTCCACTTTGTCCGGTATGAGCTGCATCAGCTCCTGCTGTATGGCCGGAGGTTGCTGGACCACTGGATCGACTTCGGCCCACTGCGGGCACTGCCTGACGGGCATCCAGTCGATCGGGCTCGGCGAGCGCTCGAAGTGTTGACGCCGGACGTGCAGATAGATCATCGTCGTTACGAAGCTGGCGTGACCGAGCAGCTTGCTGATCGTCAGTAGATCCACTCCCGCCTCGAGCATGCTGGTCGCGAAGGTGTGCCGCATCGTGTGGGGTGTGGCGGGCTTGTTGATCTGCGCCTTGGCCAGTCCCAGCTTGCAGGCCTTCTGCACCGTCGCGCTGGACAGCGGCGTGTCCGGCGTCGCCCCAGGGAAAAGATAGTTGCGTGGCCTCTCCAGCTTCCAGTACTCCCGCAGCTCGTCGAGCAGCCTGGGCGAGGCGGGCACGAGCCTTTCTTTGCTGCCCTTTGCGCAGGTAATTCGGATCTGCCTGCGGTCCCCATCCACGTCGGCCAGACGCAGGTTGGTCGCCTCGCGGAGTCGCATGCCCGTGGCATAGCAGCTCAGCAGTATCATGCGGTGTTTGGGATTGTCGACACATTGGATCAGCCTGATTGCTTCTTGGTCGGAGAGCACCACAGGCAATTTCTTGGGGCGTTTCCCGAAGGGGATATGCCGCACGGCCCAGTGGCGTTTGAGGGATACTTCGTACAGGAAGCGTAGGCCACACACAGCCTGGTTGAAGGAGCTCCACGAAGATTTCTTCTGTTCGATCATGTACAGCTGGTATTGGCGGACCTCTTCAGGTCCCAGCTTCTCCGGCGGGCTGTCGAAGAACTCGCAGAACTTGGTCACATGCCAGGTATAGGCGTCGATAGTCGACTGGGCCATATTGCGGATCTTCATATCCTTAGCCATCCGCTCGATGTACCGATTGAGTCGAAATTGGTAGGGTGTCATTGCGTGTGCTCCTGGGAAGCGCGTGTGAAGAAAAGAGATGTGGCGGATGCAGGCTAATCAGCTTGCTAACCCGTCCACTGTTCACAAGAAGCATGCAGCAAGAATCTGCACAGCGCCAGCCGAAATGCCGGAAAAATCACAAAAGAATTTCTCCGGTCCAAGAAAGTGTAAATACGAGAGATGTCTTAACTACCCCGCGCGTTAAACCAAGCCGCGAACCGGCTTAGTTCAACGACGGCGATAACCGAGTGCGAGCGAAAGACATAGCCATCAATTGGCGGTTTTTCGAGCACTTCGGTTGATCGCTTTGTTATGTCCGGATTTTATTGTTGCCGACGGAAAAATAGACGATTGATCCCGGAAGCTTGATGTTGGAAGTTACGACTCTTAAGGGCGAAAAGAGGATCGGCTCTAAACTTCGGAATTTTATCCAGTATCCAAAATCGGACTTGTCAATTCGCGTCAATTCACGATGGAGACAATCGGAAAGCTCATCACGTGGCGACCAATCAACTTCAAAAGGTTTCTCGCATCGAAACCGCAAAATCCATCGATCCGGTGAGTCCGCAAGGGAGTCAATCGAAACAACCGAGTCCGCTCTGCTTAGGCAGATCCCCCCCAAATTCGCTTTCAACTTGATCCCAATTTCGTCGAAAACCAAGCAACATTCGTCGCCCGACCAACGAAACGCAGTAAGGACGCGTAATCGAAAAGTCTCTCGAATTGTATTCAATTCATGACTCATATTCATCTCGCGGGATGCTTCGACTGCCTCTCGAGCAGTTGAAGTGCCCTCGACAAGACATGGCTCAACATCGATAAATGCTGGCTCGGATCGCCTATTCATCGTCTTGATCCGACAGCAATTCAAGCAGTTCAGTCGGTGGTTCAAACTCGTCCGCTGCAGTCGGCATTGATTCGGGGATTCCGCAGTGAGCAGGTAATGCCGCGATTAAGCAGCGTCAAGTTTGAGCGGATGTTGGAAGCTGACTTGCGTGACGCGTGCTTCAATCGCTTGTTCAAGTAAGCCGCTGCGCGGCAGTTGGTGTTGATGTCGTAGTGTAACGCACGGGTGATGTGACAAGCAATATTCTTTCTAATCGGCACGCCGGTGAATCTGGCGACTCGTCATCTTGTCGCAGCCGCAATCAATCTAGAACTCCGCGTGGCCAGCGAGCCCGTTTTGTCTTGCCTGTCGGTGAGCGCTCGCTGGTCCCTACCCAAGGAGTGCTGGAATGTCGATCGACAAGAACCCCAATTGCCCTTTCATCCAACGTTTTTCCGAAGACCTCAAGCTCAACGGCAAGTCACCCAGGACCGTCCAAGCCTACGCGCGAGCTCTGCGTAAGTTCATCGAGTACCTGGGCCATGCGCCCAACCAGGCCACCGAGGATCACTTACGCAACTACTTGCTGTTCGTGACCGAGAAGAAACAATGGAGTTCCAGCACCGTCAATGTGGCACTGCAAGCGCTCAAACTCTATTTCCGCATCACCTGCCCGCGGGATTGGCAAGTGCTGCAGCTGGCAAGAGTCCAGGTCGAGCAGAAGTTGCCCGTGGTCATCTCCACCAGCGAAGTCAGCACACTCCTGAAGCTGATCGAAAAGCCGTCGATGCATTGCTTCTTTACGGTGGTCTACATGCTGGGCCTGCGACTCAACGAAGCCCTAAACCTACAAACTTCAGACGTCGACTCCAAGCGGATGGTGGTCCACATCCATCGCGGCAAGGGGGCCAAGGATCGATTGATCCCGCTTCCGGAGATTGCCCTACAGTCGCTCCGCCAGTACTGGGTCACCCATCGCAATCCGCGGTGGATCTTTCCAGCCGAAGGACGCAATCACCAACTGGCCGCTACCGCGTCGGAGCCGATGAGCGAATCGTCCGTCCAAGGCGTCATCAAGGCGGTGCTCGAACAACTGAACTGGAGCGACCGGGGCATCTCGACCCATACATTGCGTCACTGCTATGCCACGCATCTGCTCGAAGCCGGAGTGAGCCTAAAACTGATTCAAAAGTACATGGGACACAAACACCTGACTTCAACCATGATCTACCTGCACGTGACGACTGTCGGGGAGCAGGCGGCCATCGCCAAGATCAATGCGCTATTTAAACGCAAGAGGAATTGAGCATGCTGGGGAGTGGCAATCATGTGTCAATACACCCCATCCACGGCTTGTTCAAGGGCGGAAACGACCGATCGCTGCGAAGCCTGGACTGTCAACGACATCTTACGCGTGTTTGGCCCCGCCTACTTGGAGAAGTACGGCGAGCGCATGTCGCTCGATCAGATCAGAGCCTTGCAGGCTATTCAAGGCTGTCGTCAGCCACAAGCCGGTTCGGTGATATTCTATTGTCAACAGTGCCATAGAACGCATCACGTGCCCAAGGCTTGCGGCAATCGCCACTGCCCGAGTTGCCAAGGCGATAAAGCGCGCACGTGGTTGGCCGAGCAGCAAGCCCGCTTGTTGCCCTGTGCCTACTTCATGCTCACCTTTACCGTACCCGCAGAGTTTCGGGCCTTCATGCGTTCGCATCCGAAACAGTGCTACCGGGCGCTGATGGTAGCTGCTTACCAGTCGCTGTCCACTCTGGCCAAGGATGACAAGTACCTCGGCTCGGGAAACATCGGGGCGACCGCCGTGCTGCACACTTGGGGACGCGATATGAGCTATCATCCTCACGTGCACTTCATCGTTCCTGGGGGCGCCCTTAGCCCAACGGCAACCGAGTGGTTGCCTAGCCGCGTTGATTTTCTGGTACCTGTCTTGGCACTATCCAAAATCTTTCGGGCCAAGTTCAAGCACTTGTTGCAACAAGCGGGATTGCTTGATCAGATCGCTCCGGCGGTTTGGCAGGCAGGCTGGAACGTCCATTGCCAAGCGGTGGGCGATGGTCGCCAGTCGCTGAGGTATTTGGCTCCGTACGTATTCCGGGTGGCTATCGGGAATCACCGCATCCGGCGAGTCGAAGTTGCCGAGGATGGTACGGGCAGCATTACGTTTATGGTCAAGCCCAGTAAGCAGTCCACCTATCGACCGATGACGGTGTCTTCCGAAGAGTTCATCCGACGCTTCCTGCAGCACGTCCTGCCGCGTGGCTTGCAGAAGATCAGGCACTTTGGATTTATGCACACGCGTTCCAAGGTACCCCGCGCCTGGCTGGCCATGTTGGTCACGGTCACGCTCAACATGGTTTACACGCTCACGGTTGCTCCCAAGCCTCAGCCTGTACCGCGCGTGGCGCTCTGCCCACACTGCGGCGGCGAGCTGTGGTGTTTAGGACTCGCTGCCCGGGCCACCAGGCAATTCGACGAAGCTTGGTTCGACAGCAGTTGACGCGCTGCCGGCCCGCGGACCAAAGTTCGACCAACTTTTTAACGACACGCTGCTCGTACTGCGCGGAAGGTCCGCGCCGAGCCTGAAAAAGCCCCCCAGCGAAGTCCAAAACAGTCAACTCGCAGACACTCCACAACGCCAGACGGACAATCCACTAGCGATTCTGCACAGAAGTGCTCGGAAGCGACAGTCGCATTCGCCCCAAATGCGACGGCACGGGGAGGTCTTCAAGGAAGCAATCCCCTAGGGAAGAAACCCAATCCAGAGCGGCAACTGACAATCCCACGACTGGCCCACAGCCCGTGCCATCAAGTCTCATCGATGCCGCATCAACTCCAACTGCCGCTGGGCTTCTTGAACGGAGGCTTAGATGGTGGCTGACCTCTCCGCAGCCAACCGAGCCCGCACAGTGACAACGACTACCGCCACAACATCATTCGCTTAGCGACGCACCATCTAATCCTTGATTTGTTATCGGGCTGATTTGGAAGGGCGTTTGCCGATTGTCTACAACGCAAGTCAGCAGAACGGACACGCTGTACTGCCAAGCAGTTCTGCGGTATGACGAGCTGCGGAAAGTATCTTCGGAATTCGCAGCACAACCGATGGACCGAAACACCATGACACTAGACCATGCCAAGCGGAGAATGGTTCTGGATGCTTAAACCGATAACGTCGGCATTCACGCCGTTCCGGGGCATGATAAATTGTGCAAATTCAAGCCGCCACCGGAACTGGCGTGCAATGCGCGGTTCGCCCTTGTTTGGTCGAAGTAGGAGCATGTCATCGTACCGATGTTGTCTCTTCCGTCAGCTCTTCGGGTTAGACGCAATATGGCCAGCAATCGGCGTAGTATCCACACCATCCTCCCCTTGATTCGCAGGTCTCGGCCAACTCAAGCCAGGAAAGCTCCGCATGGTGGCTAAACCACAGCCGGCAATCGAACACGTCGAGCAGACGTTGCAGCTTTACGTTGGACGGACGCATCCCCATCGGCTCCATGCTAACTTATTCAGTCGAGTGGATGCTATGCAGTACGCTTCCACAAGTGTTGTCGTTTCTTGTTCGCTCCATTCCGCACCACTCTCCAACTTGGTATCCCGGCAACCTCGATCTTCGGCTTTGTCTGCTGTTCATGGAGGACAATCGCACCACACCATCGACAACGGTACGCTCGCTGTATGTGGGTATACCGAACAAGACGTCCTCGCGGAGTAGCTTTCCTGATTGCTCGACCATCGCAAACCAGCGATTGCAGGCACCGCACTTTCTATTGTTGATCGCAGGTTGTCCCCGGGGAATTGCCGAACGAACCAGCCGACGAACACGCAAAATGCAACCGCCGCGACGCCCAAAACAAGCAGAACAAACAGTGAGACCATTGTTTCAATCGGCATATCTGTGGAATTTCCCATCGCTCTTGATGCGGAGCAGAACTCAACTGCCATCCACGTTGCAAGATCTGGTCTACTAACTGAGCACGCTCAATTGCTGCTCTGTAGGCTGGCTAACTATTAATTATCAGCGGTCGGACCACTGATAATGGTCTATGTGGGATATTATCCACGGTTGGACCGCTGATAATGTCTACCACCCAAATCTACTGCTCACCCAGTTTCAAGACAATGTAGAAATTGTTATTATTCCGAAAATCTTCATCGGATATGTGGTCGGGGGGCAAGATGACTCTGGAAAGCTTTCATCGCTGTGTGGCGCTAAAATCCTTGAATGAGTGGGATCGCAAATGGCTGCCTAAATGGTTGGCTGGATATGCAAAATTCCACGGCTTTCACGGAGCTGATACTCCAATCGCCGTCGACGAGGCTCGCGTTATTGGTTTCCTGCGGAGTTTGCGTGATCGGAATGTCGAAGCTTGGCGTCGCCTACAGGCTGCACAGGCGATCGCCTTGTATCAATCGGTCGTCTTACGTGAAGCCAGCGTTGATTTCGAGCCAATTCGCAAGAAGCTGATGGAACTTGCTGCCTGTGAGAAACGCGGAGGCTCGCCTGGTGCGGCCGGAAGCGAGTTGGTCCAGGGCGAGGGCAATGCGGGGCAGATCAAGCGGAAAGACCCTGATTCCATTCAGCAAATGCAGCGGCGGTTGAGGATGTTGCATCATCCGCTGAGTACCGAACGAGCATATCTGGGTTGGATGCGTAGATTTCTGCGTCATGTGAAAACCAAAGAACTAGAGCAATGCGGTGAGAATGAGATCGCTGAATTCTTGACTGAATTAGCCGTTCGTGGCGACGTGTCTGCAAGCACGCAAAACCAGGCACTGAGCGCGATACTTTTTTACTACGAAAAGGTCCTGGGACGGGAACTCGCGTTCATCAACGCCGTGCGTGCCAAGGTGAGCGAATATCGACCGATGGTGCTCACCAAGCTCGAGATTACTGAGTTGTTCAAGTATTTCTCGGGGGAGCCCCGGTTGATGTATTGGATCATGTACGGCGGAGGCTTGAGGCACCGGGAGTGTCGAACACTGCGGATCAAGGATGTCTGCCTGGAGCGCCGCGAGATTCTGATTCGTAACGGCAAAGGAATGAAAGATCGCGTAACGGTTCTGCCATTCAATGCGATTGAAGCCTTGAAATTGCAGATTTCCGCCGTCCGCACGCTGCATGCCGCCGATTTGAGCGACGGGTATGGCGAAGTCTATTTGCCATTTGCCCTAAAGAAAAAGTACCCTGCAGCAGCGAAGGAGTTCTGCTGGCAGTACTTGTTTCCAGCTGAGCGACGATCTGTTGATCCACGCAGCCACGAAGTTCGGCGTCATCATATCCACGAGACTACTTTTGCAAACCATTTTAAAAAAGCTCTAGCGCTAGCTCGCATCGACAAACCCGCAGTTCCCCATACATTACGCCACAGTTTTGCAACCCATATGCTAGAAGATGGCGCAGACATTCGAACTGTTCAAGAATTGTTGGGACATAAAGATGTCAAGACGACGATGATTTACACCCATGTTATGAATCGACCCGGAATGTCTGTCGTCAGTCCGTCGGATCGTTTGGCGTTGACTTGAGTCTGAGTGGACGGGAAATTATCGCGGAGGTTTTCGGGGACAGTGCACGTTCGCGCAGTGCAAATCTCGCTTCCGTCTCCGCATGAAAGTAGCTGAAGTCTTTGCTGGCCGTCAGCCAGTCGAATTCTTGGCCCGCCCACATCGCCTCGTTGGGCTATGGAATAGCATCGTTCGATAAATTACTGTCCAGTTTTTTTCCGCGATCATCACGGCGGAGCGTGATGGCTACATTAAAGATGCGACACTTATTTATCGAACGATGCTTAAAAACTGCTCGACCTCAGTGCAGGGATGATGGGGAGATAGATCACTACCAGGTGCTGCCTTTCCAACCTAGCTAGGCTTTGTCCCAAAAGGGGTCTGACCCTTTGGAGGCGAGTCGAATTTACTTCTGTTTCTTGCCTCGCCGGAGAGGGTCAGACCCCTTTGGGGACAACTATTTATCTGACGTCTTCTCCAAGGTGGGAAGCTTCTTGCCCTGCAGTTGATAGACAAAACGCAATACCTCGGCCACGGCGGCGTAGTGCTCGACGGGAACGATTTGCCCCACCTCGACGTGTTTGAAGAGGGCTTGAGCCAGTGGCTTGCGTTCGACGACCGGAATGCCGCTTTCCAAAGCGAATTTCCGGATCCGCGCTGCGACGTGACCAGCTCCCTTGGCTAGAACCATCGGGGCTGGCATTTTCTCGGGATCAAACTTGATGGCGATAGCCAGTTCTGTTGGATTGGTGATAATCACATCTGCATCGGGCACCGCATTCTGTACGCGAACCATGGCTAGCTGGCGTTGCACCTGCCTCCGCCGCGCGGCGATCTGGGGATCGCCATTCATCATCTTCATTTCCTCGCGAACCTCTTCGTCGGTCATCTTGAGGTCTTGTTCCGTTTTCCACCACTGGAATCCGTAGTCGAAAATGGCGAGCAGCAGGAGTACGATGGCAGCACGCATGCACATGTCGAGGGTTGTATTCCAAACCAATTCTCCAATATCTCCAGCACCCAGGGTGTGGGCTCCCAGGATCGCATCCCACTGACCCCACAGCCCACTGGCGATAACGGCGGATACCAAGGCGATCTTGAGCAAGCCGAACCCCAGCCGTGCAAAATTCGGCAGGTCAAACAAACGCTTGGTGCCGGCCAAGGGGCTGATCCGCTTAAAGTCCCACCCCAGTTTTTCGGGCAAAAATAAAATGCCGACCTGAAACCAGCTGTTGAGTAGGGCAATAGCGCATACGCCCAGCAGAATGGGCAGCAGGCCCCACAGGCAATGCCTGACACACATGGCGATCAAGGCGTAAGCGGCGCCGCTGCTCATGTCTTGATAACGCGCCTGGGTGATGCAGGCGGTCATGGCTTCCTTGAGAGCTGTCAACACGGCGGGTCCATAAGACCATAAGAGTGCGACGGCGCACACCAGAATCAACGCCGATCCCAGATCCTGGCTGCGGGCAACCTGCCCCTGTTCCCGCGCCTTCTGGCGGCGGTAGGGAGTTGCATCATGTTTCTTTTCGCCCGCCGACTCGGCCACGATCCTGTTCCCCTGTGTAGGCTACGAGCCCCGCGCTACCACTCGCTGGCAACTGTCGATCCACATCGCCAGTTCCTGCTGAAAAACCCAAGTGACGCCTCCCATGGCAAGAAACAGCAGAATCAGCAAAGCCATGGCATTGATGTTGAATCCAATCGCCAGCACGTTCAGCTGCGGCAAGGTGCGTGCCAGCAGGCCGGTTACCACATTGGCCAGTAGTAGCGCGGTGGCCAGCGGAGCCGCCGCGCGAATGCCCACAACAAAGGTGTGTCGCAGTACCCGTTCATATTCGATCAGCCAGTCGCTTTCAAAAACAACAGCACCGACTGGATAGCGCTGAAAACTCTCCAGGCAACATTGCAGCAACTGCCGATGCCCGCCCATGATCAGCAACAAGAGCATGGCTACCAGGCCCAGTAGATTGGCCACGATCGGCATTTGTTCGTCGGTGCTCGGATCAACACTGGCAGCAATATCGAATCCGGCCAGATGGCCAATTGCTTGCCCAGCGATCTGTAAACTGGTCACAGCCAGGATGATAATGCTGCCCAGCAGCATACCCAGCAGCACTTCGCCGGCCATAGCCAGTCCGATATGCAGCAGGTCGCTGGGCATTGCTTGGGCGTTGCCCAAAGCCATGGGGGTCAGGATGGCACTGATGCTGATGGCGAAGAGTGCACGAATGCGCCGGGGCACCGAGGTCGAACGCAAGGGCGGTATGAGCATCAAGGCCGGGCTGAGGCGGGCCAAGACGGCCATAAACACCCACAACGGCTGGCTGAGAATTCCCAGGATTGCATCGTTCATGCCTGGTCGCCTGCCTATTCGCTGACCACACGCGGAATGTCCATATATGTCTTGCGAGTGTATTCGACCATCCGATCGGCGATCCACGGCAAGCAAAAAACTAGTGCCAAAACCATGGCGATGATCTTGGGTACCGCGTTGAGGGTCTGATCTTGGATTTGAGTGACTGCCTGGAGCAAGCTGATCACCAGACCGACCAGCATGCCCATTAGCAACAAGGGTGCTCCGATCAGCATGGCATTGAGTACCGCGGCTCGGACCAGTTCGACGGCATCGCCAGAATTCATGATCATCGCCTCTAGGATAATGTGCCAAAACTCTCGAGTAACATCTCGACCACCAAGTGCCAACCATCAATGAGCACGAACAACAGTAGTTTGAAGGGCAATGAGATCATGGCTGGCGGCAACATCATCATGCCCATGGAAATCGTCACCGAAGCGACGACCAGGTCGATCAACAGAAAAGGTAGAAAGATCTGAAAGCCCATCAAGAACGCCGTCTTTAGCTCACTGAGCATGTAGGCAGGCAACAAAACATGTAGCGGTACTTCATCCAGGTATTCTGGCGACGCATCGGGGTTGTCGTAGGCAGCGAACAGGGTGACATCATCATGATTGCCGGCCATGGCAATCTGACGTTCCATGAAGCGCCGGATGGGTACCACACCCGCCTCCCACGCCTGGTTCATCGACATCGTTGAATTGGCTGCCGTATAGGGCTGGATCGCACTCCTGATATACCTGATTCCACACTGGTGCCATGACGAACATGGTCATGAACAGCGAGATAGAGGTAATGACCTGGCTGGGCGGCAACTGGCCGGTACCCAGCGCCTGGCGTAGCAAGCCCATCACCACAATGATGCGGACATAGCAGGTGGTCATCAACAGAATGGCAGGAGCCAAGCTGAGGACGGTGAGTAACAAGAGGATCTGTAGACTGCTGCTCAGCCCTTCCCGACTGGTCCATTTTTCGGGGCCGCTAAGTAGGAAATCCTGGGTCGACAGCTCCGACTCGGTCTCTCCACTCCGCGCTTGCAAATTCTCGGTGACCTGCTGGTACAGACTGGCCGCGTTGGCAAGCCGGAAGGCTGCGATTCTGGGTCTCGCCCTGGGACGATTGGGCGGACGCGGTCGCCAGCCCCAAGCTGCTCAGCAGCAGGGCTAGAAACATGGCCCAAGCGTTTCGGTGTCTGGAGAGTGAGGCATTCATGCGTTCGAAGCCCCTTGGTTCAAGATGTTGCGGAACGAAGCGCTAATACTGCTGGCCTGACTGCTTTCGCACAATCCGGCCAGCTGATCGACTTCCAGGGCATCCGTAATTTCGCTTATGGCACGAGCTTCACCCTGGATCAGGCTGACCAAGACCAATTTGGAACCAAAACGAATAAGAACGAGTTGCTGCCGGGCAGCTAGGGGCGAGCGACCGAGCACCTCCACGACCTGCTTGGGTAGACCGAGCGTAGTGCCATGCTGCGTTTTGCGGTAACACCAGGCGACACCCAGAAACAGTGCCAGTACGATCATCAGGCTGGAGCCCATGGATAGTAGCGCTCGCAGCGTGCCACCGGAACTGGTCGGACTACCTTCCGAGGGTTGCGCCGTCGATGCTCGCGAGATGGGGATGCGGGCTGCGGGACTTGGCGATGGCTGTTTGGCATCGGGGGAAATTGGATTTGCCACGGGCTGCGAGTGCTGTGTGAGAGCGGCAGATTGTTGGGCGCTCGGCAAAGGCTGCTCATAGGCTGCCGTTGTAACCTGGGCTGCTGGCGACGAGGGGGGAATGGGCAGCTCGGGCAGAGACTGCCCCGTCCACGATTCCGTGGGTAGAGTAGCCCGCAGGCTGGCGGAAGCTCCAGCGTCGGCCGGAGCGCATGACTGGCTGTCCTCCAACCGCCTGCTGCTGCAAGGGCCGAACAATTGCAGTCCTGGCCTCCTGTGCACTGCTCAGGTTGGCGCATGACAACCCGGCTAGCCATAGCATGAGGAGGGCCCGAAGGCCAGCTGCCAAGTGAATCGCGGCAGGCAGCGCGATGAGTGGCTGCCATAGAGTTAAGTGTCGCATGCTTTCGACGTCCTTGTCGAATCCGTGTTTGTCGAACGAGTGCTTTGTTCAGGCTTGATTTTCGGGTAGCCGGATTCGCCAGAATTCGGTTCTTTCCATGTTTCCTCGAGGTCTGGCGACTTCGGCTAGTGCAAACACCCTTAATAATAATGTTGACGAATCACTAGTGCCTCGTCCAACTTTAAGTATGGGATTAGCCGCACGGCGTTAGCCGCGGTTCCCTCTGCAGAAACCGGGGCTAACGCCCATCGGCTGATTTGACTAACCCTAATTCTTAAGTTGGTTGAAGCACTAGTGCTCTGTCCAGATTAGAAATTAGGGTTAGCAGCTCTCAGAGTAGAACCATTGTCTCAATCGTTTTCAGAGCGATTGGGACAATCGCTCTACTCTCGCAACCCCAAAAGATAATCTGGACAGAGCACTAGTCTTCCATCAGCAAATCGGAACCGACGAGCTCCGCCACGCGGACGCAAAAATTGTCATTGAGCACCAGGATTTCACCGCGGGCGACCAGGCGACCGTTGGCAAACAGATCAACCGGATCACCGGCCAGCTTGTCGAGCGTGACGACCGAACCGCGGCGCAGTTTGAGAACGTCTTCCAGCAGCATGTGTGTCCGGCCTAGCTCGATCTTCAAGTCCAAATCGACGTCGCGCAATAATTCGATCGAACACTTCTCAGGAGGTCCCTCTTCACCGATCAAGTCTTCCAACTTGAAGGGCTGAGGATTTGCTGCAGGCTTGGTTGTACTCGGCATCCAACTCGCTGTTCAGGGCCGCCTCGGCCGCTTGCAGCAATTGGGCAGCTTTGTCGGCAGTCGGCGTGCTGCCTGCCTTCGCGGCACTCGCAGATGGCGAGTGCGCTTGTGCGGGAGTTGCCGCTACCTCGTCAGCTTGATCGTGGCTCACCAATCTACCTCCTGCCGTCCAGCGTCTTGCTTATTCCTCGCGTTTTTGGAAATCATTGAAGCCGATGCTCAGCAAGATCGGTTCTTCAAGAATTTCATTACTTGTCGCAAGTATTCTCCGCCGCAGCAACCCCAACTGACTTTCCGAAAGTTCATCCAAGGTGGCAATTCGGATTTCGTTGAGCATGCGGTCGCGAAATCGTCCCTGGCGCTCGGCGAACAATTTCTCCAGTCGTTTCTTGTCTTTTTCTTTGATGGTCCCAAACAGCGTGAATTCGACGCTGTGATTGCGATCCGCGCCTGGCGGCGTGAAAACGACGCCATAGTCCCCGAGCGAAAACTCTTTGATAGCATCCGCATCGTCGATAACTTCTTCCCCATCATTCTCCATGCGCGCTTCCAGCTTGCTGACCAATCGCGCTTCGGCCAAGGCGGCGACATCGTCTGCATTGGGGACTAGCAAAAAGAAGATGAGCGTTTCGGCAATAACGACAGTGCCCACAAATCCCGAAATGATTAATCTGGGCAGCAAGGGTGATTTGCGGGTTTCGGTAGTTTGTTCTTGATCGGACATTCGTCATTTGCTCCCGAGTACGCGTCTTTGTCTGAAAAAAGGGTCTTTGTCTCGAAGCCTAATTGCTATCAATCAGTTTGTTGTTGCGCTCTTCGGCGGTGCCGATCAATTGCTCCACAGTCTCTTCCAGCAGGAAAACTTCGACACGAGGATTCATGCGAATTTTCTCCGGATCACTGGAGAGGTACATGGGCTCCCATGCTCCGGCGGAAGACAATCGAATCCGCTCTGGAGGAATATCATGTTTTTCAACCAGGTATTGCATCACGTAGCGGCAGCGGCGGTAGGCCAGATCCATGGCATCGATAGGATCGGTGGATTGATTGGCCAATTGCTGCGCGGTGTGCCCGCGAACCTCAATTTTCTGAGGTTTGCCAGCTAGTTGCTCGACTTCGATATCCAGAGCCTCTCGGGCTGCGTCGGTCAGCTCATAGGTGCCATCTTTGAAGAAAAGTACGGTACCGATGGCCGTGCTGCCTCCCGGGCGAACGATGCGCACACGCTCATTCTCACCCACGGGAGCTTTCGTCGGTGCACCGCCGTTGTGCGTATCCAACTTCTTGGCACGACCCTGAGTTGATAGCACGCGGAATGCACTCTCCCTGGGCCGGCTCTCTCCAGGCGAAACACTGGCCAGAGACAGGTCGTGTCCGAATTGCTTGTGCATGGATTCAACCATGGCCTGAAATTTCTCATCCTGCTTCATCTCGCTCATGGAGACCAGCATGATAAAGAACGTCAGCAGCAGCGACATCATATCGCCGAAGGTTACCACCCATTCCGGAATGCCAATGGCTTCATCTTCTTCCATCCTTGTGCTCCTCTAGATTGTTCTGTTGAGAATGGCTCATGGAGCAAGGGGTGAGGGGCAATCCCCCTTGCACTGCACGCGATCGATTGTGAAACCACTAGTGCTTCGTCCAACTTGAGAATTAGGGTTAGTCAAATTAGCCGACGGGCGTTAGCCCCGGTTTCTGCAGAGGAACCGGGCTAACGCCGTGCGGCTAATTCCCAAACTTAAAGTTGGACGAAGCACTAGTCTTTGACGGGACGTTTCTTGGGATGAATGTAGGTCAACAAGCGTTGCTCGAGTGCCCGCGGACTTTCACCCGATTGAATCGCCAGTACACCGCGAACTACCAGTTCGATGGAATTCAGTTCGTACTTGCTGAGCAAGCCCAGCTTTTCTGCAAAGGGCTGAAACACCACGTTGGCGGCAATCGCACCGTACAAAGTTGTGATCAGGGCTACCGCCATACCAGAGCCGATGCTCGATGGATCCGACATATCGCTGAGCATCATGATCAAACCCATGAGCGTGCCGATCATGCCGTAGGCAGGAGCAAAGCGGGCTAGTTGATCCAGGATGGATCGTCCCTCCTTGTGGCGTCGCGCGATGGCCTCCATCTCCGTGCGCATTACCGACTCGATTGTGTCGGCGTCGTTGCCGTCAATGGCCATCTGCAAGCCAGACTTGATCACGGGGTTATCGACCTCTTCCAATTTGCTGTCCAGTGCCAACAATCCGTCGCGTCGGGCGACTTCGGCTAGACTCACCAGTTGGTTAATGATGGTCAGCAAGTCGTTTTGCTTGTTGAGAAAGGCCTTCTTAAACACCATCGGCAGTGCCATAAAGCTCTTCAACGGAAAGGCCATCATGCCCGCAGCGGTGGCGCCGCCGATAACCACCAGCACCGAGGGAATGTCAATAAAGGCGGTCAGCGGCGCGGAGCCCATCAGGATCGACCCCAGGATCAGCGCACAGGCCAACAAGAATCCAGCTAGTGATGTGATGTCCAAGCGAGCTACTCCGCAACCAGGGCGTTATCAGGTCGAGCCAGCAGAGAAGGCAGCATGGCCTTGCGGTGCTGGTAATCGATAGCCAGTTCAACGACACGTTCCATGCCCTCACCAACAACAATCCGCTCTCCGGACGTCAGGGTGATATAGGTGTCGGGGCGCTGCTCGACATAACGAATCAGGTCAGCATTCAGAATGAACGCTTGCCCATCCAGGCGCGTAAGCTTAATCATGGTTGAAACCAGACCGAGAGAGTGAATTGCCCCGCATTTCCAGCAGTGCACGCCATCGCACCGGGAAAATGTTCACACAAACTTAGGTCATGCACTAAAGCATGCGTGGCCCATGATGAAAAAAGTCATCGCTGAGGCGAGGCTCCCACGCGTGGGATGCGCTACACGGCATGCAGAATCCGCAGTATTGGTACAGCTGTTCCAACCCGCATCGACGTTCTAGTGCCTCGTCCATATTTTAAGTTTGGGATTAGCCGCACGGCGTTAGCCGCGGTTGTATTTGAAAAAACCGTGGCTAACGCCAAAACGGCTGATGATTCCAACACTAATTCTTAAGTTGGACGAAGCACTATCTAGGCTCTTCTTAAAACCTATCCGACAACCATCAGCCGCTGCGGCGCTAAACGCGGTTCTTGGGGTTTCGGATAGGTTCTCAATCGGCGGCTGCCGGATCCTCGATGAGATGCACGTAGCTATTGTAGCGCCGTGGGTCGATCCGTCCGTCGGCAACCGCCTCCAGCACGGCGCAGTCGACTTCGTGAATATGCGTGCAGTCCGGAAACCGGCAGGCGCTAACGTAAGGCCGAATATCGCGAAACAAGCCGGCCACTTCTTCGGCGGAGACATCCCACAGCTCGAACTGTCGGATCCCCGGGGTATCCACCAAATAGCCTGCCTGTAAGCCGACGTCTGGCGACAGCGGAATCAACTCGGCGGTGGTGGTGGTGTGCTTGCCTTTCATGTTCTCTCGGCTGACGGATTGGACGCGGAGCCCCAATCCGGCTTGGATAGCATTCAGCAGCGAACTCTTGCCAACACCACTCTGGCCGGTAACCACGCTTTGGCGTCCCGCCACGATTTGTTTCAGGGCCTCGATTCCCCAGCCGCGTTCGGCGCTGGTCAGCAGGGTGCGGTAACCCAGCTGGGCATAGACGCCCAGCAAAGGTTGTAGCTCGGCCGGATCGCACAGGTCGGCCTTGTTGATGACGATCAGCGGTTCGAGACCAGATTGTTCGGCAGTTACCAGAAAGCGATCGATCAGATGTGGTTTCAGGCCGGGCTCACCGGCGCTGGCCACGATGATGATCAAGTCGACGTTGCTCACCAGAATATGGCGGCGACCTTTGCTGGTGCGGCTCAGAACACCTTGTCGCGGCCGTACCGCCAGGATAATTCCTTGCTGCGCGCCCTCGGGGCGAAAGACCACTCGATCGCCTGCGGCAACCACATGTCGCTGGTCGGTTGAGATCGACTTCAATACCTGCCGCACCGCGCAGCGATATTCGCTGCCACTCTCAACCCGCACGACGCATTCGAGACCATGAACGCGTAGCACCCGGCCGTCGAGTAGCGTGGCATCGTCAAATTCCATGTCGACCGACAATCCGTCGTGGTTGTCTGGGTCGGATAGTGAGCCACGTACGGTACGATGCCGGGTCATCTCGCCCTTGCCGCTGACGCGCTCACGCTGTTTGATAGATTCTTCGTCGAGCGTATCCTGGGTGAACTTGCGTGTCAGGTCGCTGGGGCGCCGACGCGATTGGTAGTTCTTCTTGAATGCTGTGCGAATCTTGGAACGCTTCTTGGGCATGCCAGTCGATCATCCCGTCATATGCATCGGCAAACGCTCGACCAGCAACGCGGTGAGTCCGCGTGCCTGGCCAATCAACTTTCGGTCTGCGAGGGCTCTGCGGCCAGGACTGCATCGTCAGCGCTGGGCGATTCAGCCGACGCGCGCTGCTGGACCCATGCTGGGCTGGGCGGTGAGTGCACGATCCTTCGCGGGCCCATGTACCGATGGGCCGATGACTTCTTCAATTTCGACTTCGCCCAATTCTTCGCGTTCGAGCAGTACCTTGGTCAAAGATTCCAATTCGCTGCGCTTCTCATCGAGCAAATGCGAGGCCTTGGAGCTGGCCTCATGCAGGATGCGAGCCACTTCGCCATCGATCATCTCCTGAGTATGCTCGCTGAACTGTCGACTTTGATGCATCTCCCGACCTAGAAATGGATCTTCCTCGGAAGTCTTGTAACTGACCGGACCGAGCTTGGGACTCATTCCCCAATGCGTCACCATACGTCGAGCGATGCTGGTTGCCCGTTCTAGATCGTTCTCGGCTCCGACGGTGGTTTCGTTGTAGATCAGGGATTCGGCAGCACGCCCGGCCAGCAATACGACCAACTGATCGAGCAGTTCATTTTGGCTGGAGCTCACGCGATCCTCCGAAGGCACGATCTGCGTACTGCCCAGGGAGCGGCCGCGAGGAATGATGGTCACCTTGTGGACGCGCTGTGCACCATGCAGGAACCAGGCCGCCAGGGTGTGCCCCGCCTCGTGATAAGCCGTTTTCTCTTTCTCGTCCTGTTTCAAGACTTCCTCACGCTTGGCGCCCATCAGCACCTTGTCGCGGGCATAGTCAAAATCCGACATGCCGACACGCGATTTGTTGTTGCGCGCTGCCCACAGCGCCGCTTCGTTTACCAAATTGCGAATATCTGCACCCGTCAAACCAATGGTCACGGCAGCCAAGCGGGCCAAGTCCACATCGTTGTCCAGGGGGACGTCGCGGGTATGTACCTTGAAAATCTCCAGCCGGCCCTTGTTGGTGGGACGTCCGACCGTTACGTGCCGATCGAAGCGCCCAGGGCGGAGCAGAGCCGGATCGAGCACATCGGGACGATTGGTGGCGGCCACGATGATCACGGAGTCGGTACCGGAAAACCCATCCATTTCGCTCAGGATCTGATTCAATGTCTGTTCGCGTTCGTCGTGACCACCACCCAGGCCAGCTCCTCGTTGCCGGCCGACCGCGTCGATCTCGTCGACGAAAATGATCGCCGGCGCATTTTCTTTGGCGGTTTGAAAGAGATCACGCACGCGGCTGGCACCCACGCCAACGAACATCTGAATGAATTCGCTGCCGTTAACCGAATAAAAGGGGACTCCCGCCTCGCCAGCAATGGCCCGAGCCAATAGCGTCTTGCCTGTGCCCGGCGGCCCATTCAGCAAGACTCCCTTCGGAATCCGCCCTCCCAGCCGCTGGAATTTCTCGGGTGCTTTCAGAAATTCGACAATCTCCTGCAGGTCTGCCTTGACGCCTTCCAAGCCAGCCACATCCGCAAAGGTCGTCGGCTGGTCGCTGGGTTCGTAACGCTTGGCCGTGGAACGCGAAAAACTGGAGAGAAACCCACCGCCACCCATCAATTGATCCCGCGTGCGGCGAAACATCATCCACACCACGATCATCAGGGCAATGGGCAAACCGATCATCAGGAAGAAAAATAAATACTCAAGCGGCTTGGCGTTGTTAATATCCACTCGCAGATTGGGCTGTGCTTTGGCTGCATCGCGAATGACCTCGCCGGAGTCGGGCGGCAACTGCACCATGAACTTGCGATTGAGTTTGTCAGCGCTGGTATCGGAACTGGTGACTACGTCACCGTTTTCATCGTACTTCGGAGGTTTATTGGGCGGATCTTTGAAAGTCCCCAGGGCCGTAGTGCCGGTTACTTCCAGCGTTTGAATATTTTCTGACTCGAGCTGCCTCAAAAAGAAGCCGTAAGGGATTTCATCCATGTCCAGTGCTGGCCACAAGCTGCGCAGCATCAAGAAGCCCAATAGAACGACGAGAACGATTGGCCAAAATTGATTGCGGCGAGGCGAAGCACCATCGCCTTGCTTGCCAGCAGGCGGTCGCTGGTTGTTATCCATTCAAAACCCTTTTCCAGGCTCTCATTTCAAGTAACGAGATCAAATCCACTCTCATGGTGGTCTACTGCAGGATGGCGAGTCAGGAAGCACCTGCCTGCCGAATTGCAACGGACCGCATATTCTATCCCCAAAAGACGCCTTTTGGGCAGCCCGCTACGCATTGTAGGAGGTTTCAAACCTGCACTGCAGGATTAATGCCACAACCGGGTGAAATCATTTCAATTCTACGCCAGCAGCCGCACGGCGCTGAATTTCACGCAATACACGCTGTTGACCGGCTGTTCGCAGGCCGTCGGCGTTGGCGGCCAGCCAATGCCTGTCCAGCCGCTGTCCCAAACGAGTCGCTTTGCACAAATCGGCTGCCAATTCTTCATCCGACATGCGGCGAATGGCGCACACCTCCTGCCAGCGAAATTTTGCCTGGAATAGCTTGTAGGACCACATCCAATCTGCATCTCGGCAGTCCTCGGGCTGCAGCGCGGCATCCTGTCGCAGCAGCGGCGCCGCCGGCACGGCCCCGGCAGCGGGCGACAGGCCGGTTGGGCCATCGTCGGGCCGCATGTTTGGAATTGGCCTGTCCGCGGGAGCCGCAGTCACGCCCGCACCTCTTGGGTGCTCGGCGCGGGGGGCTGGCAAGGGCGCTCTGGGCTGCTGTGCAGGCAATGGGCTGCCGCGTTGTACCAGCGGTGCAATCTTGGAACACAGTTTGGCGGGCAGCGTTACCGACGACAGCAATTGGTCGCGGAGGCTTAGGTCCATCAATTCGGGAGCGACAGAAACCGTTGGTCGATTGCGATTGACCTCCTGCTGCCTGAGGATACCCGCCGCCAGCAAGCAATCCAACAATTGCACTCCGTCGGTCTGACGAAAATTCTTCAGCAGGCCAAATCCGCCCAGGCGATGCAGGTTCAGCTTCTGTAGCTTAGCGCTTTGCGAGCCGCACAGATATTGTGAGATCAGCAGCTTGCCGATGCGTCCATGAATGCGGGCGATGGCGTCAACCAGTTCACGTAAGAAACGCAGCTGTTGCTCGGCTGAGAGCGGGCTGTTCCCCGGGGGAGATGTGGGAGATGGCGACCGAAGCTGGGAACTATCCGCCGCGGCCATGGCCGTAGGCCGCGCCGACGCCTGGGTGCTGGCGGTTTGGAATTTGGGCCAGCCCGGGCTGCGCCCGCAGCGATCGCACTGCTGGCAATTCTCTGCCGAAGTGTCCCCAAAGTAATGCAGTATTGTCACTTGCCGACACAAGGGAGATTGGGCGTAATTCACGACTCGGTTCAAGCGATCGTATTCGGCTTCCTTGCGTTTCCGCAGATTCTCAAAGTCGATACCTAGATCGTTGAAGGCGACGTCCCTGCGTAGGAAATGCACCGCGCGGCCACGGAAGGGGGGGATGTAGTCGAATTCTTCGAGTTTGCTCAGTTCACGCAGGCTCCGGCTGAGCGCATCGCGCTGCATGCCCGATTCCTGCAGCAGCCAACGCGGATGCAAAGGCACGTGTTCGAAGCGTCGGTCGCCCACCGTGCGCTCGATCAGCCGCAGCAGGGACCGCCGTATCTTGGCCTCCCGCGGCAACAGCTCGACCAGCGTGTGCAGGTTGCTGTCGATGCGTACGATGGCCATCCCGCCACCCATCTCCAGGCGTTCCAGGACTTGGGTCCGCCCCAATACCTGCAGGGCGCTTCCAATCGCCTCGGGCGAGATGCTCAAGCCCAGGGCGTCGCGAATTTCTTCCAGCGTCAGCTCGATGGGATCTTCCTCGCGAGCGGCCAGAAAGTTGTATACGTTTTCAATCAACTCGCGCGATGGGTAGTTGTTGTCGATGAAGAATTCTTGGATGTAGCGATCTTGAAAGGAGTAAAGCATGACACACTGCGACTGCTCGCCGTCGCGCCCTGCCCTGCCCGCTTCCTGATAGTAGGCTTCCAGTGAGCCAGGCATGTTGTAATGCACCACGAATCGGAGGTCGGGTTTGTCGATTCCCATCCCAAATGCATTGGTGGCGACGATAATCCGCAGGTCGTTGTTCATAAAACGCTCCTGCACGCTGCGGCGTTGCTCCGCCAGGAGCCCTGCGTGGTAGGCGCCGACCGAAATTTTCAGTTTTTGCGAAATCAGCTCGACCAATGCTTCGCACCGCTTGCGTGTGGCGGCGTAGATAATCCCCGCACCTGAGCTCCGCCGCAGAAAGCCCTCCAATTCGTCATCCTTTTCGCGGTCGCTCTGCCGCTGGACCACACCGAAATGCAAATTGGGCCTGGCAAAGCCGCTCATGAATTGCTTGGGATGCTTGAGGCCCAACACATCCACAATATCGTCGCGCACGCGCGGAGTAGCCGTGGCCGTGAGGGCCACGGTCTGCACACCTCCGAGCCACTGCCGGAATTTGCCGATGCGGGTATAGTCGGGGCGAAAGTCGTGGCCCCACTGGCTGATGCAATGCGCTTCGTCGATAGCCAGCAACTGGATGGGGGTGGCGCGTATGGCTTCCATAAATCGGTTGTTCCGCAGACGCTCCGGTGCCACATAAATCAACTTGTATTTGCCGGCGGCGACATCCTCTAAACGTTGTTGCTGTTCTCCCTGGGTGAGGGTGCTATTGATCAAGGCGGCTGAAATGCCGTGGCGGCCGAGACTGTCCACCTGATCCTTCATCAGCGCGATCAACGGGGAAACTACGATCGTCAGCCCCGGTCGCATGACACTGGGCAGTTGAAAGCACAAACTCTTTCCGCCCCCTGTCGGCATGATGCACATGCAGTCATCGCCAGCCACAATGGCTTCGATGACCTCGCGTTGGCCCTGCCGAAATGAGCTCAACCCAAAGCGTTGCAGGGCTTGCTCACAATTCGATGCGAATTCCGTCATCGGCGTTTGTTACTCATGTAATCGATTGTGCGGTTTTCCCTACTGCGAGGGATAAATCACGGGAGCTGGCCATCGACATCCAACATGATTTGGCGTCCATCGTCCATATTCAATTCAGCCCAGATAACCTGCTCATCTCCGGCGTCGTCGGTGATGTGCATGACCTTCACCTGTCCCTCGGCTTTTGAGCCCTTGATATCATAGACGAATACGTCCTCGTCTTCATGGGCGCCGGAACGTAACAAGTTGACTTCAAACTTCTCAATCTCGCCAATGTTTTCGCGAATCTGAGGGCTGTCCGCCAGCTGATCACGCACTTCAACGCTGAGTGCGTTCCAACCAAATTGCATGAGTAAGGCACCTCCGCCGCAACATAGCAGGCTGGAAGTGGCTAAGCCCACTCCCAATATTGCCAGGATGAGCGGCGTTCGGCTTGGCCGATGCGGCAATTGGGGCGGCTGGGGGGTGTACGGTAACCCGGTATCGGAGACGCGATAGGACATAGATTGGTTTTTCATGACAGAACGCATTCGACTGGGTATCTCAACCTGCCCCAATGATACCTTTGCATTCCACGCTTTGCTTCAGCATGAGGTGGATTGGCGAGGCCTGGATTTCCAAGTCCAGTTGCTGGATATCCAGCAATTAAATGAGCGGCTGCAGCGCGGTGAGCTTGAGGTTGCCAAGGCTAGTTTCTTTGCGGCGTTGCGGCTGAGTCGCCACATGCTGGTTCTTCCGAGTGGATCGGCTTTAGGATACGGCGTGGGGCCTTTGCTGCTGTCGTCTGAGCCTGGTGCAGTTCCCACGCACCGCGGGCAATTGACGTTCTGCCCCGGCCGCGACACCACCGCAAGCCTGCTGTTTGAATTGTTTTATCCGGCCAGTACGCGCATCGAGCAAGTCGTCTTTTCCGAGATCATGCCCGCGCTCCGCTCCCGCCGCGCGGATTTTGGAGTGTGCATCCATGAGGGCAGGTTTACTTGGCGCGAGCAGTCCCTGCATCTGGTTGAGGACTTGGGAACGCGGTGGGAGCAAGAAAGCGGCTGTCCCTTGCCTTTAGGAGGTATTTTGGCGGACCGCGGGCTGGGTGGGGAAGTCCTGGATCGCGTGCAGGCGGTGATTCGCGACTCGATCGCATTTGCCCTCGAGCAGCCGACGGCCGCCTTGCCCACCATGCGTTACCATGCCCAGGAGTTTAGCGACCAAGTCCTGCTGGAACACGTGAAGTTATATGTCAATGAGTGGACGCTGGACCTCGGTGAGGTAGGCCGCCAAGCGCTGCGCGAATTATCCAGGCGGGCTGCCCAAAGTGGATTGTTGCCAGAGCCTTTCCCAGAGCTGGAGATACACGGCGCGCCGGCAAGAGGTCCTTAGGACTCGACCGACGTGATATTACCGATTCGGCCGCCATGCGCTCGCGGGCTGTTGATCTAATAGTTTAACCCGCAGCCAACGGCGAGGTTCGCAGCCTGGTTCCTCGACTACGGATGCGGGTTAAACAACCTGGTTCTTGGGGAACCGGACGCTAACGCGATGCGGCTGATTCGGTAATTTATTTTCACGCGAGTCCTAGCTGCCGATGGCCGTGGAGATGGCTTGCGAAGAAGCATCGAAACTGGTCCTTGTGGCGGATGACATGGTCTGCACGGCACCCACGCAGACGCTGACGATCAGCGCCAGCAGGACCGCATACTCGACCGCGGTCGGTCCGTCTTCGCTGCGCTGGAACCGACTTAAGATTTTTACCCAGTAGCTCACCGGTTGCCCCTCTCTCTTGCGAAATTGGTGCGAGGTAGGTCCCCGCCTTCCGAAACTCTAGCTCGTTCGCGTTTCTGTGGCACACCCTCGGACGTAGAAATCGGAACTCGGTCGTCCTCAGTTCGTGTTCCAGACGCTACAATCCGAACAAGACATCGCTGGCCGAGAAACCGGCCGAGCCAGGTTTTCCCTGGCGTGATACTCAAGCAGTCGTGAGGACATGTACACCATGATGGGACCGATTCTGGCGCGAGAATGGATGGTTGCGCCCAGACGCCTACGCTTTTACGCACAGCGTGTCGTGTTCGTGTTGGTGCTTTTCAGTCTGATTTGTACCGCCTGGGCACTGATGGCTGGTATTCAGCAGGTCCGCAACGTGGGAGACCTGGCCCGTTTTGGCGGGTTGGTTTTTCAGATCGTCGTGCCCTTCGAATTGATTGTCACTATGTTCTTGGCCACGATAGCATCTGCCAGCAGTGTGGCTCAAGAAAAAGATCGACGGACGCTGATTCTGCTTTTGCTCACGCGACTTTCGAGCACCCAGATCGTACTCGGCAAGCTGGCTTCCAGCCTGCTTGGAATCGGCAATTTGATACTGGCCGCGCTGCCGCTGCTGCTGTTAATCGCCATTCTTGGCGGAGTTGGTTTGCAGCAGGTTCTGCTTGCTACGGCGGTCATCCTGGTGACCGCTGCCTGGTCTGCGGCCTTGGCGAACCTGGTGGCGTTTTGGCGCAAAAGACCTTTCAAACCCTGGCGATTACCATGCTGGCGATCGTTGGCTGGCTGGCGCTGTGCGAGGTCATTGCCTCGGGCAGGTTTCCGCTACTGGATAGCCGCTGGGCCGATGTTCTCAGTCCCGTTCGCGCCCTGTGGAGTGTCTGCCAGCCGATTCCGCAGCAGACTTGGATTCGCATGGCGGGAGGCGTGGCCACCGCCTATTGCCTGCTGGGGTCAGCTGCGGTTTGCGTTTTCGTCGGTATCTCCATCGCGCGTTTGCGTGTATGGAATCCCTCGCGACAGGTCCAGCGGCAAGCTCCTGAGCCAGATGAGGACTACACGGCCACGGAGTCCAGTCGCGCTGTCGAGCTGGAAAAGAAATCCTGGAAAGTTCGCGCGCCGCGGCGGATGTGGAACAATCCCGTGTTGTGGCGCGAGATGCGAACCTGGGCCTATGGTCGCAAGTTGATGATCATTCGCTTGGCCTACTTTGCGCTTTTTTGGCCGCCATTGCGGGCCTGTACTGGTCGGTGTCGTCCGGTATGGCCCTAGAGCGCAGTCGCCTGGATGATGAATTGTTGCCTATTTCGGCCCGACTATTGGCCCCCTTCTTCGTTGTTTCCCTGGTGATGATCAATGCTCTGGCCGTGAATTCCATTACGAATGAACGCGATGCCCAGGCCCTGGACCTGCTGCTCACCACCCAGATCTCCCCTGCACAATTCTTGATGGGAAAGTTGTTGGGCGTGCTGTATGTAACCAAGGAGATGGTTCTCCTGCCCATGGCCTTGTCGCTCTACCTTTGGTGGCAGGGGGCTCTGACAGGCGAAAACCTGATGTTTACACTGGGAGGCCTGCTGGTCATGGATGTCTTTGCAGCCATGCTGGGCATCCATTGCGGGATGATTTACAGTCAGTCGCGGACCGCCATTGGAACCAGTCTTGGCACGTTGTTTTTCCTGTTCCTGGGAGTGGCCACATGCATGATGATCATGATGAGTTTCCGCGGATCCTTTGAACGTCAATTGCCGCCTTTTCTAGCGATCATTCTGGGTGGGGGAACCGGATTGTTTGTCGCGATGGGAAGCCGCAATCCCAGTCCAGCGATCGCCCTGGCCGCTTTTGGTTTACCCTTTTTGACATTCTTTGCCATCACCAGTTTCATCCTGAGAAACCAGGAATTGACCGTGTTTACAGTGGTGGTGGTTGCCTATGGTTTTGCCACGCTGGCGATGATCATTCCCGCTCTCTGCGAGTTTGATTTTGCCCTGGGCAAATCGCGCACCGCCGAGGACGAAGGTTAGCTGGATGCCAGCAGAGTTTTGGGCCTACTTGCCCGGAATCATTGTTTTGCTGTGCCTGAGCGCGTTTTTCTCGGGCAGCGAAGCTGCGTTTTTTTCGCTCTCGCTGATGCAGCGACGCAGTCTTGCCAAAGGTAATCGCAGTCAGCGCATCGCACATCTGCTGTTAGATCGCTCCGATCGCTTGTTGATGGGTATCCTGTTTTGGAATTTGGCCATCAATCTGACCTATTTCGTCTTGATTTCGAGGATCGCCCTGGCTTTTGAAACGGGTGCCGTGCGAAACCATTCCGCAGCGGTGCTGGTAACCATAGCCGCTCTGGTCGCCATCATCATTGTCGGCGAGTTCATGCCCAAGAGTGCCGCGGTTATTAACCCCTTGCCCATCGTGCAGTGGGTCTCCGTACCCCTGGCCTTTGCCGTTCGCGTATTGGATGGGATCTTGCCGTTGGTCAAATTCGTTAACGAAGCCTCACGTAGGATTTGCTGGCCCGGGCTGAAGTCTGAAGCCTATTTGGAATTGGCCGACCTGGAGCGGGCCGTCGAACTGTCCACCGACGACGCCACTCTGTTCGAACAGGAGAGCCTCGTCCTGCGGAACATTATCCAGTTGAGTGAGATTCGCGTCGAAGAGTGGATGCGGCCGCGGACCCAATATCGCACCTTTAAGTCACCCGTTAGCCTGGACCAGTTAGACGGCCAGCGGACGCCCAGCGGCTACATGCTGGTCAGCGACCGGGCGGGACGAGAGATCATGTCTGTCATCGATCTGCGGACGCTGCGACCGGATCAGAGCCAATCCCTGCAAGACCACAAGCAACCATTGGTCATTGTGCCCTGGTGCGCCAGCGTGGCCGACGCATTGGAGAAATTGATCGCCCTCAATCGACGCGTGGCGGCCGTTGTCAACGAACTGGGCGAAACGGTGGGCATCCTGACACGCGAAGATATTTTCGAGGCTATCTTGCAAATCCAAACTGCCACCTCACATCGCGAATTTGCCAAAGCCGAAATCCACCGCGAAAACCAGGATACATGGATTACCACCGGAGTTACCAAATTGCGCAAGTTGGAGCGTGCCATCGACCGACGTATCAACGATACGACCAATTTGACGGTCGGCGGCATCGTCCAGGAGCAGTTGCACCGCATTCCGGAAGTAGGGGATGTTTGCCAAGTCGAGGACCTGTCCTTTGAAGTCATCGAGGCGGGGAAACGCGGTGAGATCCTCGTGCGAATTGTCGTCCGGCCACTCGACTCAAAAAGAGTGAACTGATGTTAATGGCCATCCTGTTGGTATTCTTCGGAATTGTTCTCAGCGCATTCTTCAGCGGCAGCGAGACCGGTTTCTACCGTGTGACGCGAGTGCGGTTGGTCATGGATGCAAAATCCGGGACGTGGATATCGAGAACGTTACTGTGGTTGGTGAATCATCCCAGCGTGGTGGTGGCCACGGTCTTGATTGGCAACAACATCGCCAACTACCTGGTCTCTTTTGGCTTGCTGCTGGCTAGCCAGAGACTGTTGGCGGGCTGGGATGAGCGTTTTCAAACGGCCCTGCCAATACTCATGACCCCCATGCTATTCGTATACGGTGAGCTACTGCCCAAGTACCTGTTTTATCACGTGCCCTATCAGCTCTTGCGGAGTACCGCCCCACTCATGGTCTTGTGCACTGGACTGTTCTTGCCTGTATCCTGCCTGGTGATTGCCCTTGAAGCCATCTGGCAACGCTTTAGCGGCAATTCGGTCAGCCGACTGGGAGTGCGCCTCGAACGCCAGGATTTGCAGCGGGCTTTGCTCGAAGGCCAAGAGGCGGGCGTGGTGCGCCCGATACAGCGCGAGATTGCGCAGAATTTGTTTACCTATGGTGCGCGACCGGTCAGACAATTCGCCGTACCACTGCGGGCCATTGCCTGTGTCGGTATTAATGCGGATCGCCACGAAATCCTGAGAATCGCCCAGTCAATGAACCAGCAGTTGGTGGGAATTCTTGACGGTTCACGATTGGTAGGTTGTTATCAGGTCTCCGATATTCTGATCGCAGCCGAATCCGCAACACTGACCGTGACGCCGGTATGCAGCGTGCTGCCAAGCGATTCGAATATTCAGGTTTTGACGCGACTGCAATCCCTTCAGTGCCCCCTGGCCGTCGTGGTCGACGCCCAAAATAAACAACTTGGCGTCGTGCCGCGCAAACGCCTGAGCGCTTTGCTGCTTTCGGAACAATGATTGCGAGGCTGGCTATAACAGCCAAACGCCTAGATCAATCCATCGGCGTCGCGTGGTGTGGACAACTTCTGATAGCCCAACTGTTGGATGATGGCCAGCATCTCCTCGAACGTGATGTATCGCCTTCGATGTTGGAGCTTGTAGCCATCGATGGCTTCCGCCAACTCGCGGGCAGCATGGGATAGACCCACGTGTGAGTTCCCAAACTGCCTGCGCTCTGCACCATGGCTATTGCCCTGGCTCTTTCCGCGGCGGTCTACGAATTCAGGTTGTGTTTGGAATTCAGGATTTGCTTTGGTCTGGGTAGTGGTGGTCATCCTATCATCCTCGAAAAACGCCAGGAGCAACTGCGCAGGCAGCTCCGTGAAATCTCCAATCCGTGGGGCACCCTAAACGTAGCTCCAATTTGCTGGCGAGCAAATCCGATTTGACTATTTGACGCCTGTTGGCTTGAATTCAAAGCCGGCTGGGAGTGCCTGCATGCTAGCATCAGCCGAAAAATCGTTAAATCTGCGATCCAATTCGGCTTGAATTGCCAAAGCCTGCGGATGAATGGGGTCACTTTTCAGCGCACGACCCAGACAGATTCGCGCCTCTGCCAGATCGCCGGATTCCAAGTGAGCCTGGGCCAGTTCCACGAGCAGCGGAGTTTCTTGGTCACCGGCGCACTGTGAAGCGCGCCTGAGGCACTCCTGCGCATCCTTGCGTTGCCCCAGGTCGGCCAGCGCCTGCCCCTTGAGAATCCAGGCTCTTGCCGGCAGTTCGCCGTTGGCTCGGGCGTCAGCCATGCCATCCAGAGTGGCAAGAGCCCGCTGGGGACGCCGTAAATCGCGATAGATTTCCGCCAGCTCAATTTGTGCATCCGGGTAATTGGGTTGACTAATAAGTGCGCGATGGTAACAGGCCATCGCCTCTTGGGTGGCTTGCCGCTGTCGAAGTACCCGTCCGCGCAGTGCCCAGGCCGAGGCGAATTGTCGGTCTCCACGCAGGGCTCGATCCGCATTCTGCAGCGCATCATCCAGTTGGCCAACCTTGAGATGCATCTCGCCCAGTCGGACCAGTAGTTCCGGGTTATCACCGCTGATCTCTGCTGCCATCCGCATGTGATCGATGGCCTGGGCGCTTTCATCGCGATGCCAAAGGATCTCTGCCATCCCCCACTGCGCCCGTTCGTCTGCAGGACTACGCCGCAATGCCTCGCTAAATAATGCCTCGGCGGCCTGGTAGTTTTTTTGCTGCAATTCGTCCGTGCCACGCAGGGAACGCCCCCTGGCAGCCGACAGTTCTCGGGTTTGGCGACCCGAGCGCAGCGAATGGCAGCCCTGGCAAAAAAGCATGCTAGCCGCTAAAACTAGGACCCGCCAACGCCAAGCGCTGGAGGTGTACGAATTCACGATCAAAGCTGACATCCGGATATCGGAATCTCTTTGCTTAGGCTGCCACAAAGAACCAAGCCTTGTCATAGCAAAGCCGCCAGATATGCCGATAGGTCACTCGCCATTGCTAGCAACCCGAGACAGGCTATGCCAAACAAGTACGTGGGCTTGGGGATGTCGCTGCTCTATCCCGAGTCATGGAGTCTTGCCGAAGATGAGCTCGGGCAATCCATCGAATTGGAAACGCCCAGTGGAGCCTTTCTGACCATTACTTGCTGCCAAGATTTGCAAGCTGCATTCCTGCAGGCCGAGCAGACCATGCAGGCAGAGTATGACGAGATCGAGGTCGAGCCCATTTCTACCGTACTCGCCGGCATTGAGCTGTCTGGCAGCGTGCAGCGATTCGTGTATCTCGATCTTATCGTCGCCTCACGCTTGCTCAAACTGCACGCGGGCGACAAGAAATACTTAATTCAAATTCAAGGTGTCGACAGCGAACTCGACGCCCTGCAATTGGTGTTCGACGCCATCTTGACCTCCATGTGCCAGTCTCTCGCGGCAAGCTGAAGCACGCAGATATGGAACGCAAGCCTAGGGACGCGTCAAAAAAACTTCCGCCACTTCGACGTAGCCATGTCAATGTAGCCATCACGCTCCGCGTGATGATTGCAAGAAAACAGTGCATAGTCCCATCACGAATGTAGCCATCACGCTCCGCGTGATGATAGCAAGAAAACATGTCAAGGTAGCCATCACGCTCCGCGTGATGATTGCTAAGAAAAACAGGCAAGTCATTCTTGACGCGTTCCTGAGCAAGATCCACTAGGGTCCGAGCCTCAAGTCGGTTGCCGACCCGCTGCATCCTCAGCGTCCGCACCTTCAGCGTCCGTAGAGGCAGCGTCCACAGGAGCAGCGTCCGCAGGGGCAGCGTCGTTCATTGCCGCCCTGCGGGCCCACACTTCTTACCAGCACTCTTGTTACCAGCACTCTTGGACTGTCCATTCGACCTTCTAGGCGCTTCCCTTTCGGATCTCGATTTTCTTGGGTTGCTGCTTGGCCGATTTAGGCAGCTTGACATGCAACACGCCGTTATCATAACTGGCCTCGATCTTTTCAACGTCAACTTCGCTGGGCACCGAAATGGAACGGAAAAAGGTTCCACTGGTCCGTTCGACGCGATGGTAGTTCTTTTCCTTTTCTTCGGTCAGCGAAGCGCGATGCCCAGAAATGGTCAGCTTGCCATCGAGCATCTCCAGCTTGACATCCGCAGGTTCGACTCCAGGCAGATCGACCGCAACGTCAAACTCCGTCGCTGTCTCGCTCACATCCAGTGATGGTACAAATTTGGCGACCGAATTGGCGCGCAGGGCCGAGCCCACCGTGCGGCCCAACAACGAATCGATAACGCGCTCCATGTCCGACGAGAATTCTTCCAACACATTCCCCCCACGGCTTAAGTAATTTTGTGTCATGTTGTTTCCCCTCTCTCAAATTCTGCGGCCGGAGGCTGTCAACATGGCAGCCGCATCAAGCTCGCACTATTCACGAATTGCAAGCTGCGTGCCAAAGGGCCTCGGCATGAGAATCTAGTTACCTTTAATTGGGCGCATGGTGCCTAAGGCATGTCGAGCTTGGCCAGCAATTGCGCCAGGTAACTCTGTGGCTGGATGCGAACTAGACCCAACTGCACTCCAACTTGGCGGATCCGCGCACGAGCCTCGTCCAGTAAAGAAGCCTCAAGGACAATCGATTCGATTTCGGCGAATTGCCCCAGTTGCTCTACGCTATCCAGCGCCAAGACCAAGCCCGCATGCTCTGGTGAAGTGTAGATGCAGCGCTGCTTGCAAACCGTCGGCAGGGGTATGAAGCCTAGTCTGTCGAGCATGTCGCGCCAGCCACTCTCTTCCCCTACATCAATCGACAGCTCGGTCTCCACGCGAGTCTTAACCTCTCCGGCCAGCGGGTTGGTCAGCTTGGGCCCTTTGTAGGTCAGGCAAGCCGTTTGGTTGACGATCCGCAGTCGAAAAGCTTCGTCACTCGTCCGGAAATCGCGGCAGGGATGACGAAAGTAGGTATCTTGATGATACTCGGTAGTTTGTAAACTAAAGTCCATGCCTTCCAATCTGCGCCGTAGTTCGGCAGAATCGTCGACGTGGTATTTCTGCTCAACTTCCCATTTGGCGTTCATTGACTTGCCCCCGGGGCATCCTATACAGGCTGCCCATCATGCACCTTCGGATTTCGTTTTGACTCTGTCTCAAGAGTGTAAGCCCTATGAATGACCTACAACCAGCCCCACGCTCCAGCAATCCATATTTATTGCTGATTGGGGGCATCATGTTAGCAGGACTTTTGTTCTTGGCCTGGTTGGGATCCCCGCCTGCCGTATCCGCGATCGGCCAGCCGCTACCGGAATTGGATCTACAACCGCTGTTGAACGTCGAACAGCCGATTGTGATCGAGGATTTGAAAGGCAAAATTGCGGTCATTCATTTTTGGGGAACCTGGTGTGGGCCATGCCAGATTGAATATCCCGAGTTCGTCGCTTTGGTTGAAGAGTTTCGTCAGCAACCCCAGGTCGTGATTGTCAGCGTTTCATCCTCGCCTGGTCCCGAGTACGACCTGCCGGAACTTCGCCAACGGACGGCAAACTTTACCTCAAAATTTGATACGCCAGTGCCTACCTATGCCGATCCCGCAGCCATGACTCGCAGCGGAGTCGGGCTGCTGCAATCAGGCGGAACATTCAGTTATCCCACGACTCTACTGGTCGACCGAGATGGGCTCATCGTCGAGGCCGTGGTCGGTGCTGCGCCGGGCAGCATGCAAGAACTCGCTGAGAAAATACGGGCCAGGTTGTAAGTCAATTACCTAAGCATCGCTCGATAAATAGCTGTCGCACTATTCTTGTAGCCATCACGCGCCGTCGTGATGATCGTTCGACAAATTGGACAGTTATTTATCGAACGATGCTAAAGCATTGCCCGCAGAGCACTCGTGGCCGCGATAGGGTTTTCTGCCGAGTGGACTGCATGGCTGACTGCGATTCGTCCCAATCCGCAGGACAAGACTTGAGCCAGGTTGCCTGAGTTGATGCCGCCGATGGCAAAGGCGGGGATGCTGATCTCCTCTGCGACTTGCCGCAGGAAGTCTAATCCGGCCAGTTCATCAAAGGTCTTGGTGTGCGATGCAAAGGTTGGACCGCAGCCAATGTAGTCCGCCCCTCCCTGCTCTGCTGCCTGTGCCTGTTGAATATTGTGTGTCGAAACGCCGATCCGCAGTTGACCGCGGGCAATGCGCAGGGCATCCGCCAGCGACAGATCCTGTTGTCCCAAGTGCACGCCTGCCGCGCCGCAGGCCAAGGCGATGTCCAAGCGATCGTTGATGAACATTTCCGCCGTCGTGCCGTTCAGGCATTCCTTGGTGGCCCGCGCATAGCGCATCAAATCGGCACCTTCGGCGAATTTGTCGCGCAATTGGATATAGTTCATGCCAGCGGCTGCCATCGCTCGCACTGATTCGGTGAAAGAATCGATGGGTTGTTGGCAATCGACCAAAACCATCAATCGCCCGGACATCATGTGGTGGTCGTCCCGTAGACGCAATTCAGTTCTCGCGAGCACATCATAGGCCGCGTATCGCAACTGCTTGAATTGCTCGCTGAGATTTTCATCTAACAGCTTTGCGTACTCTTCCAAGCTGCGTAGTGACTGGGTCGTCCGCTCGGCGGCTGCGGCCAACACGGAAGCTACATCCGATCGCCGGATTTCTCCGCCGGTAGAGTGCGCCGTGCCTGCGTCGGTCTCGGTTGATCTAGCCAGCAGACGTTCTTCGCGCGGCAGTTGCTGGCAGATCTCTGCCATTTCATGCCTGAGCGTCTTCATCCACTCGGCGGCAATGGGGTCCTCCCGAACCAGGCGAGCAATATCCTCGATCGTTCGCAGGCCTTCGCTGGCCCGATTGGCGTTGGCATCCACCAAACGCATGACCCGCGCCCGCTCCGCCATACTCAATTCGCTAATGCTCATGCGATGCGATCCGATGCAGTGAAAACTGGAGACTACGCCCAGCACCATGGCCAGGATGGGGTTTCGCTGCTGCTCGACACGCGTTGAAAAGTGGGGCAGCCTATCCCCGGCTGAACTGCATTCTATATAATGAGTCGCTGGACTGCACAACCGTCCCAGACCGACCGAGTATCCAGACGATTCTCCGGAGTTTTACAGCGGGGAAACAGGCCAGCCGCAGCCCTACCAGCTCCCATAGTTAAGTGGATATAACGAGGCTTTCCTAAAGCCTAATCCTGGGTTCGAGTCCCGGTGGGAGTACCTATGGCCATCGCAGAACATTGCGTTTTTGCGGTGGCCTTTGTTTTTGTTGAGTTTTCGGAAAGTGGCTTCCGCTCGATGGAAGTGATTTAGTCACGTTCGCACGTTGTCGCCCCTGGCGGGGCTGCGAAACTCCCGGGATTAGTCTGCTTGCTGCTTGAGCCGCTGAAGCAATTCGCGGCGAGCTGGCTGAAATGCTTGTCGTTTCTAGCTCGCGATCAATGGCTTCGCTCAGGATTGTCCATTGGATGTCGTCGGTCAGGGATATCAGTTCCAGCAAGGCTGCAAGTTGCGGCTCGGATAGGCTTGCCAGAGAATTAGGCGTATACCAAGCCGACAGCTGTTCGACGTGGGCCGACATCTTTTCTACAAGAATCTGCTGTAGCCAAGGCGGCGGGGCATGCTTGAAAATTCCCAACATCAGCTGAATCAATTCGGGTTCTCGCTCGCCATAGCCAATTCGCGGCGGTGGATCCCAGTGCGGTGGAAAGTCCGACATGGCATGCGAACGCGCCAATTGGCACAGCTGGGCAACATCCCCGCCGTGGATGGCTCGCTCCGCCTGATAACGTAGGCGTTGTTCGGCCTGGGTAGCTGGTAGAACCAACAGCCAAACCAACCAGCTAGCGGCCATGGCGGACCACACCCCAAATGATATCCGGTCCCGTCGAGCGCCAGGCCGATAAGCGGCCTGCATGGGCCGCGCGATACACAGAGTCGTATAGGCCACAAGAAAGATCGGAGCCGTGACGATGCAGCCGGCGATCAATAAAAAACGCATGCTCAAAATAATGGATTCGCTCTCCGTTAAACGCACGCCTCCCATGACCATGAAGACAGGACTGGGTATCCACCTCAGGGCCACACTGACCATGATGATGGAGAACAGCATGACCGGTACCAGAGCATGCATGAAACTACATAGGTCTTATTTTTGGGGTTTCTCTGCCTTTCAACTGGCGTTACCTTGGCGTTCACATTGAGGATTTTCCGCCTTCTGCAGAGGCGGTCCGCCCTCTCACTTTACCCATGCGTTGGAAGGCTTAAAGGGAAAGGTATCTGAGGGATTCGAACTCACGACCTTTGGGCTCATAACCTTATAGCGTAGAGAATTACAACCAACTAGACCGATTGCCCAAGGGCAAAAGGTCCGGACCCATTGTTAGGGCCATATGAACTGGCATCACGCCAACACCTTCCCGGGTGGAACTTAAGTCCGGTGACGCCAGGGCCGAACTCCCTCAGTCCTACAGGCCAGGCATGGCAGTCCAGTGGTCCAGGGAGTTCCGCATATTTAATTAGAACCCACGCCTGAAAGCGGATAAAAAATGGCCCGAGTGGGCCAGATCTAGAATGGCTCCAAACTCGTCCATAATACTACATCAGAGCGAAGCGAGTGGTCATGAACCGGAACGACTCAAACCCGATCGAAACGAAGCGAGTGCGTACAGAGTGAGCGAGATGGCTCCAAATAAACTCGATCGAAGACATGCCAAAGGGACTTAGTGATCATCAAGGGCGGGAGGGTGGAGAAAAAACAAGCGTGCCCCGTGCGGCCGCACCCGGCCTTGGCTCCCCTCCTGCAGAGGACGCAGCACAGGCAGACCGCTCCGCCCCCCTCCAGCGCACACCGTGGCCGCCAGAACACAGGAATGCCGGAGGGGGCCCAGGAGACTTCGAAGAATAAGGAAAGCAGGGTTCGCGCTGACGTGGGGTGCCGATGGACCTGGGGTCAAATTTCACGGGCTACCAAGATCCCGGGGACTTTGCATGGCACTCGCTGCGCTCGCTTTGTTGGTTCGACGTCACCTCCAACGCTGCACGCGGGAAACGTAAACTGGAGTCACCACAATCTCCTTTTAATTAACTTGAAGAAATACTCCCCCCCGGCTGAGTGCGGAGGGGAATTGGCTCAAATTGGACAGAAATATTTGCTAGAATTTAATCACACCTCCCGCAACCACCTCCTAACTCGGGCAAATCCCCCATGCAGAATGGAGAGATTGTGGGGACGCCAGTCAGTGCCACGAACCGCGGACGGCGTATTTATATTTTAATGAAAAAAAAGATGTTAAAAAGTGCCGGATTGCGGTTCGTGGCACTGACTGGAGTCACCACAATCTCCTTTTAACTTGAAGAAATACTCCCCCCGGCTGAGTGCGGAGGGGAATTGGCTCAAGTTGGACAGAAATATTTGCTAGAATTTAATCACCCCTCCCCGCAGTCACCTCCTAACTTGGGCCAATTCCCCATGCAGAATGGATATTGTGGGGACGCCAGTCAGTGCCACGAACCGCGGACGGCGTATTTATATTTTATAGAAAAAAAGATGTTAAAAAGTGCCGGATTGCGGTTCGTGGCACTGACTGGAGTCACCACAATCTCCTTTTTAACTTGAAGAAATACTCCCCCCGGCTGAGTGCGTAACAGTGCGCCTTCTCAATCCGGCCGCGCGGGAGAACGACAGACGGCCTCAAAGGCAAGCGGTCAGCTCGCCCACGAGCTTGGGCGTGGAGGGCGGGCTGACTTCCACCGCCGCGCCGAGGGGGGCGTCCACCTCCGAGGAGCTCACAACCGCGGGCGCGACAGCGCTAGCCGTGGGTGGGGGAGTGGGGTCGGCGTCAGCAAACACCAACTGAACCAAGTAGGCTACAG
>CAVPPY010000002.1:0-159510 GCA_963707245.1 Pirellulaceae bacterium | reverse complement strand
ATCACCGATTGTTTCTCCAAACGTCGGACCGTGCGACGCTGCGAGCCAGTTGCCAGACATCGGGCCGCAAGTTCGCAGCCTGCACAATGTTCTTCCTCCTGTTCAAAACGGAGCTCGATAACATATCGATCATCGGCGCGAGGATCTTTGCTGCGACTGACGCGGCGATCGTGTGACCGGCTGGGCAACTCAGTGAACCGGTAGGTTCATCCCACGGAAATTCGTCCGCTGATATTTGAATTTCTCCACTGGCGGTCGGGCGTCCCTTGCTTCCTTTTCGCTCTGGCACCGGTGCGAACGAAATCCACGCCCAGCTCAACACAGTCGGTAATTTCTAGTAGCGAGCAGTAGCCGCTGTCAGCATGAACCTTTTTCAATCCCGGTCCGCCGATAATCAACTGCGTCTTGTTGATCATCGGGATCAAGGTGCCTGTGTCGTTCTTCTTGCGAAACACTTCATACGACAAAATCACATCACTTCCGAAGTCGCACATGTACTGAACGTTGTACAGCGGTCTGGTTACTTTGAATTTGTCTTTACCGATCACGGCGTCGACGTCGGCAGGACTGATCTTGATCTCATCCTCATTACGGCGAAGGCTGCTTGGCAAACCGCGATTGACCTTGATTTCGTCGAGGATTTTAGCCTTCGCCGCACGGAAAGACTCAAGTTGTTCTTGGCGTCCGCTGGGCGTCTTTGCCAACCACGAAGGAATCCCTTTGAGCTTCCGAAGTGAGGCAACCTGATCTGGATTATCGAGTTGGGCTATCGCCCGCTTGACGACCGACAGCCGTCGAGAAACCTGACGCAAGCGAAACATCTTGTGGCGTGAAAGCGGCGGCCGCAACGAATGTCCCATCGAGACAGCCTTCCGTTGGATCGATGATTGCGTTTTGGATTGCATCTTGAATCATCTTTGTGTGAAACGCTTCGATAAACTTGGCGGCTCGGTCGCGAAAGTTGTAAAAAGTCGTTCTTCCCGGTTCAATGCCGCGCCCCACCAATCTACAGCGGTCATCGTACTTGGCAGTAGTTGCCCATTTCGACGGAGACCGTATGCCTTGCAGGATCAGAACGATGACGATGGCCAGGAGGCGCCGGGGCGATACGGTTTGGAACCACTACCTCGGTAAGCCGCATAAAGTGCTTGCTGATCCGTCTGAGCAATGAACTGCTCAACAGCCTGAACGTGGTCGTCACACGCTAAACGCTCTTGAAGCTCCAGCAGTTCGTGCGAACCTGGCTGGAGAGGATCGTCGAAAAATCCGTTTTTTTAAATCGTCCAATGTGGTATCCTTACCGTGGCTTCCTTGAGGGTGTGTTGAATCAACTCGTGCTTGTAGCACGAATGACTACCGCTGGGGAGCCTTTTTTTATTGATAGCAAAAGCCACGCCCTAAGCGGGACGCTCTCTTTGGCGTCCGGTTCCCGCAATAACCGGGTACTCATGCACTCCGGCTGATTTCGAATTGGGTTGTTTATTTACGCATGAGTCCTTTGTGTTTTTGAAGCCACCTCAAGCCGAAGTAGCCAAGGACCGCACTGAAAACTAGCCACTCAGATTCCACCCGCCGGTGGCTGTCGAGCCAATATTTTTAGTCGCTTGGCTGAGAGCGTTGGTTTTCAACGGCTGCTTCGTAGACGGCCACGGCTGCTTTGGCCATGAGATGCATGGTGTTTCTGTTGGGCAACAGCGGTAGCCTTTTAAGTCCCATTCCAAGGATGACTTGGACTACGGCTTCTTCCATTTCCTTTTCCAGCCGGCGAACAACTTTCGGTTCCATCGATCACTCCTCTTTGATGATCCCCAAGCCTGATTGGCGTAAGCCACCTGCCGCGGGCCGGGCGAGGCTTATTCTCCAGTCGACCGGCTTCGATTCGACGCTGCAGGACCACCCGCCCAGCGTAGCAGAAATGCAGCCAAGATTCCGGCGAGACACAATAACGTCAAGATCGTAAAGATGCTTTGGTATCCACGCAACACGTCGCCATCCGCGCGCGCCTCGCGGATCAGCCAGCCCGTTAAGGGACCCATATAAATTTCGGGCATGTATCCTATAAACGAAATGATCCCTACGGCCGTGCCGGTCAGTTCTTGCGGAATGCCCGCATCGTCGAGCAAGGCGAAGTATATTCCACGCAGGGCAAAGAAACCTGCACAGCTAACGACCATGTTTGCACCCAACAGCCAAACCAGTTGCTGACTGGGGGTTGTCAGCAAAAAGCCTGCGTAGGCAATTAGCAACAGTCCAAAACTCAACTGAATCGTCGCTCGTACGCCTATCAGTTTGTCTGCTATCCAACCTGCTGACAGAGCCGCCACCACGCGTACATAGCTCACGTTGGCGATCAGCTTGGCCGAGTCGGATCGCGATAACCCGTAAGCATCCTCCGCATACAGTCCGTAGTTGTCTAGCATCTTGAATGCGCTGTATGCCGCAAGAATGACTACCGCTTGTAGCCAGATCGCGGGCGAACTCAGAACCAGCCGCAAGCGCTGCCGAAGTGGCATGCTTGGATTTAATTGGGGATCCACGGCAACTATGTTGCGTTCATCGGGATCAGGCACGAAGAACCAAACGCAGGCAGCAGATAGTACACAATAACCCGCATAGGACAGGATCAGTCGACCAACGGCTAAGCTCTCGAGTCGCCCATCTAACTCGGCATCGCTGCCAACCCACAAAGTGAAAGCCCAGGCTGCGAGCGAAGCGATACAGGCTGACGCAAGGCCACGGCCGCCATCCAGCAACCCAAAGGCTCGTCCCTGTTCACCGCTGCGCCCAATCTCGCGTCGCACGTATGAGCGGCGCCCAAAATGCCAAAATGGTTGTTACACCCCAAAAAGCGAACAGTGCGCACAAGCCGCGAAAGCCGGGAAGCGTGTACATGTACAGGCTCCCCAAGGCCGTAGCCAACAGCGAAAGCGGCAGCAGTTTTCGCGGCGACCAACGATCAGCAATCGGTCCGCCCAAGAAATAGCTAGCTGTCGCAAAAACGCCATAGATCCCTCCTAGCTGACCCAGTTGAAATTCGTCAATGCCCAGCGTTGCCAACAGAGACGACTTGAAATAGCGCCCCAAGTGAAAGGCCGGTAAGAAAACGGTTTCACCAGCCAGGATCAAGCTGAGCATGGTTAGAGCACGCGAGAAGGGCCAGTCGCGTTGCTTGGCTGATTGCTCTTTTCTTTCTTGCATGACGAATCTGCCGACCTTGTGGGTTCCGGTTCTGCCGTTTGAAAAGAATTCAAACTATCGTCGATAGTCCAACAACCCAACCACGATTTGCTTGCTGCTAAACGACGATTCGTCAAGCCAGTGAGGAGCTACGCGCGGAAGCATTCAGTCGGTCTGCAGTATACTCTCAATCCATCCGTCAATCCGGATGAACAGATGCAGCATTCAGCGCTGGTAAATGGGAAGATAGTGGTATTTCACGGAAAGGCTGAGCACGGCCATGCTGGTGGTATACACGGCCCCGGCGCCGGCCTCTTCACCACCAGGAGCTGTCCAGGCACCGTTGGGCTGCTGTCGTTCCAACAACAATTTCTTCACATTATTTTCAGCGACTTCAGCGAACGCACCACCGCGCTGGTGCATGCCTTGGGCGTAGTAGTAGGTTCCATAGAAGAAAAAGCGTTCGTTCCACTTGGGAGGATTCTTCTCTAACCAGTCGGCGGCGCCAACAACCAATGGGGAATCATATTGCCCACAGACTTGCATGGCTAACAGGCCTGCGGCGGTCATCGCAAACGTGGGATTGCGATTCTCGGGCAAATAACTGAAACCCGCCACGCGTTCAGTGGGTTGCCCGTTGCCATCCATCCGGGAAGTGTAGGAACGCTGCAGATACTCAACAGCCGAGGTGATGGCCTCGGTGGGAACTGACAAGCCATCATTCTTGGCGGAGCGGAGGGCCATCAACTGCCAAACACTGACCGACAGATCGGCGTCATTGGAGTTTGGCGTATAGCGCCAGCCGCCGCGATACTGCCTGGGCTTGGGATTGCTTTGCGCACTCAAAATGAGACCAATGGCTTGTTGGCAGCGGCGTTGGATGAGCTGATCCTGCTCTCGATCGGCGCCCATTCCCAACATTTCGGTTAGCATGAGACTCACGATGCCATGGCCGTACATGCGTGAACCGTCGCGATTGCCATAGTAACCGTCCTTATCAATACGCTCGTCGGACAAAACAAAGTCGAGTGCGCGGCGCACAACCTGTCCCTGTTCCCCGGTCGAACCCGGGGTGATCCCGGTGCTGGCCATGGACATGATCGCCAGGGCTGTCATGGTAGTATCGTATTGCCGATCGGTTATCGCCCCGTCCTCGCGCTGTTTGGACGCCATGAATTCGATACCGCGAGCGATAGCCTGATCCACCTCATCTTTTTGGAAATCCAGCTGTGATGCCGACGCTTGCGCATAGCAGCGAACACCGCTGGACAGCAAGAATAAAATGAAGAAAAGACGCAGCATCATTTGCCCTGGCCTCCTGTCTCCTGCGCGGTTTGGCTGCGTTCGGACAGTGCGCGGAAGTAAGCATCGACCTGGCGACGAAAGATCGGTGCCAGCGCGTCGCGACGGGTTTCAATCATCTCCTCGGCTGACTGTTCGCGCAGCTCTCCCCAATCACCATCACGACGTTCTCCCTGCAGCAGACGAACCGCCACCGGAGCTTGCGGCTGAACCATGGCTTGGCTGCTGTCGGTAGCCAGCCCCATGTCGCTGGATGCGGCAGGTGGTTGACGCGCCTGGCTGAGCCGCGCCGCCAGCTGCTTGGCTGCTTCGGCCAGCGTGGTTGGTACCGGCCGCGCTGCCTTGTTTGCCTGCGCGTTTGCCGCCTGATTGTTATCCTGCGCACCCAGGTTGGCCTGGCGATTGAGCTGCCTGTCCAGTTCGTCGAGCAACTGGGCCATTTGTCTTGGTCCCAGCCCCGGTGTCGACGCTGCAGATGATGAATCCTGTCCGCCTCGAGAACCATTCTCCGCCTGGGCAAGGCTGGTGCTCGCTGCGTCGCTGGCCGGTGTCGTATTGCCACTGGAGTTCTGCGATGGCGTGTCTTGTGAGGGCGCGGCGGCCTGTTGGTTCAGCAAGGCATCCAGAGAGCCGGCAGCTTGTTCCATAGCGACTTGGGCAGTGGCGATGGCTGTCTGGCTAGCTTGGGTGGTAGATCCGGAAGCCTGCTGCGTGGTGGACTCCGTCCGCAGGGCATCTTGCTGGGCAACACTCAGTTGCTCGCGAGCCTCTTCCAATTCATTCCGAGCGACTTGTTGTACATGTTGGCCAATATTGCCTAGCTGTGTGCTACTCGCTTGGTGCCCCAACCTATCTTCATGCCGTGCCGCCCGAGCCAAATCAGCAGCAGCGTTTTCAACTTCACGGCCAATGTCTTGTTCAAGATTTGTGGCTGACTGCAGTTGTGCATGACTCGCCTGGGCGGCTGGCTGCGGCTCAATCCAGTCTGCCAGCGTCTGAGCCAAGGCGGCACTGCGCTGAGCTGCTTTGTCGGCCAATCGCGATGACAGCTCGGCGCTGGGGTTGAGTGATAGCAGTTCGGCAGGTTTCGCCTGATCGATGGCTTGTCGCAGTTGATGTACCTGTTCGGCGCGATCTTTCAGGGCGTCGCGCAGTACCTCGCGGGCGGCTTGTTGGGATTGGGCGATGGCCAACCGCTGTTCAAGCTGGACGACCTGCGCCTGCAATTCCGGCCGGCTTTCATGTTTACTCGCCTGTTTTTTGGCTTGTTCCAAGCGCTGCTGCTCGGCCCGCGTGCGTTGTTCCGCTTGCTTCAGTCCACTCTCAGCCCGATTCAAGGCCTGTCGTTGTTGGTTCTCAACCTGCTGCGTATGGCGCATCTCCAGTTGCTGAACGCGGCTCTGCAAATCGCGCATTTCGCGTTGCCGATTATTGAGATCCGCATCGTTCTTGTGCACAGGGTTTTGAACCGCCTCGACCAGGGAACGACTCTCCTGCTGCAAATCCTGTTGAGCGCGTTTCAAAGCTTGGCTGAACGCCGCGGCCCTGTTGCGCATGTCTTCCAGCGTCGATTGTCCTGGATCGACCGTTGCTGCCTGCTGGACCTCCCGTAGTCGATCGAAAACGTCGCGCAGTTTCTGTTCCGAGGCTACCTGCTGCCCCGAGCCGGCGGTTGAACGGGCTTCCTGAACGAGCGTGTCCAGCATATTCTGCGTGAATTGTGTTACATGCTGTAGGTCATGCGCCAGCAACTCTTTCTTGGCTTGCACGCTGGGGTCGGAGTTCTCGAGCGCAGGCTGCAGCGTCGCCTGGCGTTCCGCCGCCTGCTCGAGTTTATCGAGGGCCCGGCGAGCCGTATTGCTGGCGATCTCGGACATCTCTTGCTGCATGGGGCGGTTGCGTGTCAGCTGGCGTTCAAGTTGTCGCAACGTCTCCTCGGGAGATGCCTCACTGATGGACGACAATTTTTCTGCCTGAGCATAATCGCCAGACTCGGCCAGGGCTGACGCATCCGCGGCGAGCTCCTGGCCTATTTCATTCAAGTTCGCCAATTGCTGGGATGCAGTCGCTTCGCTGGCGTGATCGAGCTGGGCCTGCAATTGTTCGAAATGCTCGGCCAGCTGTTCCAAGGCGGACGAGACATCGGCCTGCTTCTCGGCCGCAGCGCTTAGAAGTTGTGCCTGTCTGGTCGGCAACTCGTCGAATCTCTGTTGAACTTCGTCCAGTGAATGAGCCGTCTGTTGATCAGCCCGATCGACGATGTCGATGGCTGCATCGGATTGTCGAGCCATTTGCACTTGCAATGGGTCCAGAAGATCCTGTGAGTCAGCTTGGTCAACCAATGCCTCGCGCAGCTGTCCAATTGGCGACTCCAGACGGGCAAGTTCCTGTTCCAGACCCTGCATCCGCGTGGGCGGGTCGGGAACCTGTGAACGCTGAATATCTTGGGCCAACTGCACCGTCTGCTGTTCGACTTTGCGAGTCTCTTGAGCTGCTTGGCGCACCAGCTGGCCAATGCTCGGAGTCAGCTGTTGCAATTTGCCACGAGCTTCACTGACATGAGTGGCCAGCAGGCTCTTGACTTCCGTCAACTCGACAGCCAGTTGTTCCAACTCCGCGGCGGCGGAAACGGCTTTTTCATGTTGCCAATTTCTATCTTGGATTTTTCTTCCAGCACGCTGCGTGGCCGAGCTCCATCGCAGTTGATCCAGCTTACTGACAATTTCATTTGGCAACTCGGCTTGCCGCAATTGCGACACGGCCCGCTCCAGGCTGAAAGTCAATGCCTCCCAGGCGCGTGGTTGTTCGGTGTGCGATTTCGGCGACTCGAGGTCCCAATTCTCCGTCTGCATCAGGCTATCGAGCACATCGCCCGATTGTTGGATGATGTGGTTGGCAGCCAGCGTCGTTAGAGCAGAATCAATCGCGTCGATCTGTTGTTCCTGGGCGTCGCGCGAGAGGCCTGGCTGTTGGCTCAGTTGGCTAACGGCTCGCCGGGCATTCCCCAGGTCGGCAGCGAATTCGTGGTCGGCATTCCGGCCTGCGCGGGTCAGGCTGCGGCGATTGGCCAGCTGCTCGGCAACCGACTCAAATTGATTCGGAAATTCGCGGTCCTGCTGCAGGTCGCGGAGCAAGCGATTCACAGCAGATTGAGGAGCCCCGGCCCGCTCCTCGGTTCGTCGGCGGGCATCTTTGATGGTATTGCTCAGGCCTCCGTCCAGGTGCTGCATGGTACGAAACTTGTCAGTCGAATTGGTCACGGACTCGGCCAGTTGTTGCAAGGCTGCGGGAGAAGTCGTCTCCTGCATTCGCTCGACCTGCTCGATCACCCAATTCATCTCATCGGCGACCGTTTGCAAACGCTGTCCTGTCTCCGATCGCACGCCCACCGATTGTCGCAATTCGGATTGTACATCGCGCAATTGACGGCTCAGGACCAGTTGCAGACGCTGCATTTTCTCGGCGGAAAGCTGCTGTGCTTCGAACTGATTTTTCAACTGCTTCTGCGTCTTGGCCAATTCCGACAACTGCGTTACATGTCTACTCACCACATCATGGCTGACCATGGCGCGAAAATCCGCGGCCAGTTCGGCGGTCTCCCTCAAGGACTCGTCAGCAAGTTGAATGGCAGCCCTCAGTTCTTCAGACTGTTTTTTATCGCTAGCCGCATCACCGGTGGCAGCCGTGGATAAGGCTTGCGTCTTTGCCTGAAGAATTTTGGACGATTCGTTTTCGAGCTTGGATAGTAGACTGGCAACGGCCCGCAATTCGATTTCGCCGACAACATCTTGGGTTTCAGCCATCGTGGATTCAATCTTGGCGAGCACAGCAGAAGAACGACTTTGCAACGCTTCGGTCAGCGTCTGGGAAACTCGCTGGACAACACGAGTGTGGGCTGCGACGTCCGCGGATTGTTGTTTCTTGTCAAACTGTTGCTTGAGCTGGCTGATCTCCTGGGTAGCTGTGGCCAGTTGCGCAGCTAGGGCTTCGAGTTCATCGGCAACCTGCTGTCGCATCCGTTCCGATTGGGTTTCAGCCGCAGCGGAGGGCGCCACGGCGATCAGGATCTCCAGCGGCGCTGCTGTGCTGTGGTTGCCCTTTAGATCCAAAGCAGTCACCTCGAGCGCCAGACGATCGCCGGCGACCAGTTGCATTGGCAGCAAATCCACATTCCAAGCTACCAGGCCATGGTCATCGGCAAGTTCGAGCTGGGTTTCCACGGAGCCTGGCGTATCTTCGGCTAAGGCACCAGCTTCTACCGCATCCCCGGCGCTCACAGAGGGCACCACGCGCAACTGCTGAGTCAGGCTGGACAGCGGCAGTTCATCGCGAACCTGCAGTTCCAGCTCGAGAATAGACTCGCGCCCGACCACCATGCTCTGGCTGCGAGGGCGAATCCAAGCCAAGGCGGGCGGGAGGTCTTCATCGCAGCGAATTTCGTAACTGGGACTAAACGCATTGCTGAAAGCCGTATCGGCGGCCAGCACGTGCACGCGATAGGCTGCATCCCGTTCCACCGTGAATTCGATATGAGCACGGCGAGGGTCGGCGGCCAAGTCCAGCGGAGAACTGTGATCGGCAGCGTTGAGAGCCAGGCTTGGATCCGCCGAACCACCATCGATCCACTCCAGGCGAGCCGCGGAAATGGGAACGTTGCACTCTAACTCCAAACGCACCCTCGCACCTTGTAGAACACGGATATGCCCATGCTCCTCCGACAGCAAACGAGACGGCTGTTGCGAATAATCGGCTGGATGAATCCGTTTATGGAATTGAGTTACCTGGGGACGAGGGCTGGTCGTCAGACGATGCCAGGCGGTATGCGCACCATCAGCCGTCACTCGATATTCCAGCCAAGGTGCCGAGGCAGTCAGTACGCAGCCGAATAGCGTGGTTTGCTTTGTCTGTTCTGCTTGACCTGCGCCGAGTCGGGCACTTGCTCCAGCTCCTGTTGCAACCCGGACTGAGGGCCACGCGTCTCCAGTCGTACATGCTGGGGAGTGGGACCGGCAACCCGAGCTACCAGGGCGACGATCTCATCCACCGGTACCATAGCGTCATTGGGCTGTGGTTGCTCGATAGTAATGGTATGGCGTGTGACCCGTGCCAAATTAGCTACGGGCAACAACAGGCGCGCGATGCGATGGGGCAAGTGCAATCCGGGTATTTGACAAGCCAGCCCCAGAATCAAGGCCGACAATCCAGCAGCCAACAACACGCGACGTGCATGATGCGCTGGCAGCAGATGCCGTATGTCTAGGGAAGCTATCAAGTGCGCTACTTGCTGCTGCAGTTGTTGGCGGAATGCTGGCGAGTCGCCGCGCGAGGCTTGTTGCGACAATTCAACGGCTGGCAACAAGCGTTCGACTAGCTCGGGAGTTTGGCTTTCGATATGCGTTGCCGTATTGCGAAAATCGACAGGTCTGCGGAGTGACGGAAGGCAGTACCACATCAAGCCAAGTAGGGCGACAGCGTAGACCGCCAGTCCGCCGCTCCAGCGGGCCGCGGCATGGTTGATCAGCGCATCCAAGCAGCAACCCACAAGCAAGACCAGGATGAGCAACAAGATCACCCAACCCAGTCGCCGCCCAAACTCCAAACGCGATCGCCGACAGTGATATTGGAGCAGTCGTTCGCGGGTAATGCTGGGCAGACCAGCAGCAGTCGAATCGGGCGGCTCGCTCACAGCCGCTGGGGGCAGGTTCGCCAGTGTGCTCATATCAAACCATTTCGCTTTCGCAGAATCCACTCGATCACCAGCAAGAGCAGCGCAGCCATAAACCACCAGTAGGACTGCCAGACTATCGTAGTCGATTGTGTTATGCGCCCACCACTCAGCGGCCGCAAGACACCTAGCATGTCTGCCACGTTTTCCTCGGTGAAGGCTTGTCCCTTGGTTATCGCTGCAATCTGCTGCAACAGCGACTCGTTGCAGGCCACCGCTTGCATTTCTTGGCTAGGAGCTGCCACAACCGTGAATTTCGAGGCCATTTCTAAAATATCTTTGGGATAGCCGGCTGCCTCAATTTGAACCTGGTAATCGCCAGCGGCCAATCCACGAATCTCGGCTGCATAGTTTCCCGGGATATCTTTCTTGGCAGCCAAGGGAACTCTGGCCACGATTTGCCCCTCGCGTTTGACAATCGCGCTGACAATGCGATCGGCAGCCAGCGAGCCATCCAAATTGCGCAGGCTACAATTGACCTCGACCGGCTGTCCGCTTTCAACTCGGGCCGCCCCGGTATCCAAGGAAACAAATTCGCTGCGGACGCTCATCGGAACCCGCATCACCCAGCGTGCGATTTGGTTCCACAATCTTTGGTGAACGACATCGGCAACCTTGTATCGCCAGCGCCAGGTTTCATCCGTAGCCCAATACACGACGCGGCCTGCGCCGAACCGTCGAGTGAGCAATATCGGTTGCCTAGCGCTTTCACTGACCGCCTCGACCAAGGCTTCGCTGCCAGGCAGAGCTTCCACGGCGGATATGAATTCGATGGCCGGCAATTCACTCCACTGTTGTCTGTTATCCGTCGACGCTTCAGTCTGCGCGGTACCTGTAGCCAATACTAAGGCTGGCAAGGCAGCACCAGCTGCAGTGAGTTCCACGCGACTTGGCAACACCGAAGCTCCGCTCTCAACTTGTTGCGCGTCCGACCAGCGCATCGGCAACAGAGATGTCAGGGGCGCATATTCCGTGTCACGCAAATGGCCGCGTGCTCCGTCGATGAGAATCAATCCTCCGCCTCGTTCCACAAAATCGCTGAGCCACTGCAATTGCTCCGCTGTCCAGAGGTCCGCCGGCGCATCGCCCAGGATAACCAGATTGTACTGCTCCAGCTCTTCACGCGATCCTGGCAGGCGATGTTGTTCGCTACCTGCCTGGCTCGGAGACGCACCGTCGCTGTGGTGCGCATCAGCCAGAACGGATTTGACCTCCCAAGCTGGATCGCGAGAAAAGACATTTCGTAAATATCGCGTTTCCCAGCGGCTGCGTCCATCAATCAACAGCAACCGTGACTTCTGCGATGCGACCGACAACGCCAGGACCGCTGAATTATTCTCGGAACTGGCTTCGTTGGCCTGGGTCTTGAGCGAGGCTTCGAGTTTCAGGGGCAAATAGGCGTATTCCGTGCCGGGCGGTAGAGTTTTGCTTTCCGCCTCGAACATGGGCTCCACGGGGATTTCGAAATCGATACTGCGTTGGTTCGACCCATCAGCCAAAAAATCTTGGCGCCACACGACCCGGTCAGCGTGAACGAGTTCAGCAACGAAAGGAGTGCCCTGCGGCAAGCTATCGCTGATTTGCAGGCTGCCACGCAGGTTGTCGGTACGGGCGACGCGTAGGGGCCCTTCAACACTGCGGAGCGCCAGGTCTGGAGGCTCCTGTGGATGGCCATAACCCACAGTAAAGACCGGTAACTCGGCGGCGGCCAAGGCCTGGGCAGCGGCGATAGGCGATTGGCCGCTATTGCTTTGCCCATCGCTCAACACAACGAGTGCAGTGCGAGCCGCGTCGGGTGACTCGTTCGCAACCTCCAGGGCTTCGGCGAGGGCATCCCCCAGTGCGGAAGCGCTCGCCCAATGGACGGGCTGCCACCCGCGGCCACTGGTCGGCAAAGAATCGACCTGGGATAGACTACTTTCCCAAAGCTGCACGCTAGCCTTGTTGTCGCTGGCCTTGTTGTCGTTAGCCTGGCGTCCACCTCCGAATCGCCGAAGCGAAACTTCGAATTCACTAGCCAGGCTCGGTAGCAAACCTTGATCGGGGTGCAGCAAGCTCTGTGCAGCCCGCTCAAATCGATTCACAGGCACTTGCAGGCTGGCTGAGTCAGGGACTGTATCGGTAATCGCCATGCTCTGCGAAGCGTCGAGCAAGATCAAGATGCGTCCCGGCTGCCCCTCGCGCTTTCTATATTCCAGCACGGGCTCGGCTAAGGTCAGGGCAATCAACAGGATGGCCAGACAACGCAGCAAGGGCAGGGTCCACGCAGCGGATCCGAGGGCCAGTGTTCGGAGTTCACGACGATACAGCCACCAAGCGCCACCTGCCAGCAGCAACCCGCAGCATAGCACCAGGGCAGGTGACCAGGGGCCTAATAAACGGAACTGGATCACGCCCAACCCCCTTTGGTGATCTTCTGTCCCAACAGGTTTTCCGCGAACAGAAACGCGAGCAGCGCAAGCAGCAGCCAACGCCATAGCTCCTGTCCCTGGCTGCGCTGATTGTCTAGGCGCTGGTATTCTTGCGCAGAATGCGCTCGAGTTGCCCCGAGTTGCGCGGCGAGGTTCTCCAGTTCTTCATCGCTAAGCAACTGCAGGTCCGACTCACTGGGATTGCAAGACACTGAGAACAACTGCGGGTAGGCTGCCACTGCCGCTGGGCTTTTCAGTCCGTCTGCCTGAGTGGGTGCTCCGCTCGCATCCTCCACGCGATAGAGCCCTGGCAATTGCGTTTGTTCGAACAGAAACGCGGCCTGACGGGTCGGTTCCCAAGTTGCACTGACCGTATCGGGGCCGACGATGCGCAGGGAGGGCGGCGGGTTCGGCGGCGGGCCATCCCAGGCAATGGTAATGCTCTCGCCCGCCGCGATATCCGAACGCCGCTGAAAGGCTTGAGTGGCCATGGCGACGATCCGCTGCATCAAGGGCACAAAGGCAGGACGAAGCGGCATATTGGAGTCGTCCTCTGCAGGCGATGTCGCGAATTGCAGCACCAATCCTAAGCCATAGGGACGACTGGCGAGTAGCGGAAGATTGCCCTCCAGGGCCAACAGCACGCCCGTGGTTGACGCAGCGCCGCCATCGCCAGTCGGGCTGCTGGGGGAGAGCGCAGAACTGTCGGAGGCTGTTGCAGCGGAGAGTTCTGTCCATTGCTTGAACTCCAGGCTCGACAGCTCGCCAGCTTGGCTGCTATTAAATACATTCAGCAAGGGCGATTGGATGACTTGCTTGGCAATCTGCAGCGGCTCGCTATCAGAGCTCCGCCTAACGCCAAACTTCAGCGGCAAAATGCGCTGCTTGTCCCACCACTGAGCATTGTAAGCGTCTGCATTTAGACGTGGCCCGGCAAAAATAATCAGCCCGCCACCCTGGTCAACGAATGCGGACAACTGTTCCGCCATGCGATCACTCAATCGCTCAACGTCTGCCAGGATAACAACGTCCAATTCTCCGAGTTGTTGGCTGCTGTACTGCTGTGCTGTGTCGACAACCACATCGAAAGTGTTTATGGATGTTGGACTTTGAAAGGGAGCCAACGCCAGCTGAAGATAGCCACTGCTATGCTTCAGTTCCGACCCACCATCAGGATCGACAATCCCTATCTTGAAGGGCTGTACGACCTGGACAACCTGCTGAGCGCGATTATCCCCGGCGATACCCTGCGGATCGTCTACCGCGAGGGCTACATGGTGCCAGCCCTGCGTGGTGAATTCACAAGCAAAGGCGATTTGCTGAACAGCTCCGGCGGGTATCGAAACCGAGCGGCTGGCCAATTCCCGTTCGTCCACGGAAAACACCACACGCACATTTTGCACCGGGCGATGGCCATGATTTTCGACGTGCGCCTCGAGCGTGTACGCATCATTTACCAGCGTTAGGCTAGGGTCGGCAGGCCGTATGCTAACGCTGAGATTGTTTCGAAATTCGCTGAGTCGAATCTCCTCAGGGCGGAGCAGCCACAGATCAACGGGGTTTTGTTCAGCGGCCAGTTGGCCACGTAGGGCATCGAGTTGCGCATCGCTGAGCCCGCCCCATTGAGCCGCCTGGAAATCGCTCAGCAGGATCATTTGTTTACTGGGGTTGGGCATGCGTTGCAGCTGTGCCAGCCCTGCTAGCAAGGAATCGGTTATGGCACAAGTGCCCGCGTTGGCTGTTGTTTGTTGCAGTCCACGGTGCACGCGTTCAGGATCGAATGTCGTTCCGTTGAGCACATCCACCGGGCGGCCACCAGTCGTCCAAAGACTGAATTCTGCGGCGAGGCGCGAGTCGACCAATTGGCCGGCATGCTGCAAGGCGCTATCCCAAGCACTGTCGCCCGGCGGGCCTGCGCTCATCGACAAACTGTTGTCCAGCAACAATGCAACGGACTTCTTGGCACTGGCCGCGTTGCTCGTCAGCTGGGTCAATACGGGCCGCGCCAAGCAAATGGCCAGCAAAACGGGAATCAAGCAACGCAATAGCAGCAGCAACCAACTCTGCCATTGCACGCGGCGTGAATTGACCTGCACCGCAGCTTCCAACAAATGCATGGCGCCCCAATCAACGGATTGAAATCGCGAACGATTCAGCAAGTGGATCAGCAGCGGTGCCACAAAAGCGGCTGCCCCACCAAGCAGCAGCACGTTTAGGAAACTCATGCAGGATCCTCGCTGCGATGCGGGGCTGGGAGACGCGTTCCACTGCGCCGCGCCATATAAGCCTGCAATATTTCCGCATATCCGTCCGAAGTCTTGCACTCGATGAGATCAATGCGATCTCGAGCGCAGCCTTGCGCCAACTGTTGACGAAATTCTTGAACGCGTTTGAGGTAGGCGTTGCGCACGGCTCTCGGATCGACCATCTGCTGTCGGCTGGGCTGCTCCAATGAACGGAATTCTGTGCGGCTGCGAAAGGGAAAATCCAGCTCATCTGGATCCCAGATTTGAAACACCAAGACCTCGCTGCCCGCATGCCGATAGTAACGCAAAGCGGTGAGCAGTGCCTGGGCATCGTCAAAACAGTCGGAGATCAGCACCAACACGCCACGACGCTTGAGTTTACTGGCTGCCTGTTGCAATGCAGCGTGCAAGGCCGTTTCGCCGCCAGGTGCGGACTGGATCAAGACCTCGAAAATGGCCTGCAGATGATTGGGACGACTGCGGGCGGGCAGCAGTGCACGCAACTCGGTATCGAGTGTGGCCACGCCCACCGCATCCTGTTGCCAAATCATGAGCGTAGCCATGCAAGCGGCCAGTCGCACCGCAAACGCATGCTTGGATAAATCGCGCTGCGCGAACCTCGATAGCCCATCGAGCCGCTTTGATCCAAAAGAATCATCGACCGCAGATTCGTTTCATCCTCATACTGTCGAATATACAGCCGATCTGTCTTGCCAAACAATTTCCAATCGATCGAACGGATCTCATCGCCGCGTACATATTGACGATGCTCTTTGAACTCAATGCTCGAACCCTTGTGGGGCGAGCGGTGGCGCCCAGCCGTAATGCCTTCAACGACTCCGCGAGCGAGCAATTGCAATTGTGCGATTGCATCGCGATCTTTGGCTGTGAGGATGGTTTCAGGCACAGGCGGGCTGCCAGCGAGGTAGAAGCGGCAATGGTAGCGAAGGCGAATCAGGATTTGATTCTTGGTCTGGGGATTTCCTTGAGCGCCCGGCACACGAGGTCGTCCGCCTGCAACCCCTCCGACTCCGCGGCAAAGGAGGGAACCAAGCGGTGTCGCAACACGGGCAGGGCCAGGGTCTGAATGTCATCCAGGGTGACATGATATCTGCCCTCGAGCAGCGCCCGAGCTTTGGAGGCGAGGACCAATTGCTGGCAGGCCCTGGGGCCTGGTCCCCAGTCGAGCAATTGTTTTGCCCAGGCTAGTGGGCTATCGGTACCAGGCCTGAGCGAGCGCACCAAATCGAGCACCATTTGCTTGACATGTTCGGGCAAGGGCACACGGCGAACAAGGTGCTGGAATTCAATGAGCTCCTGACCACTCACGACGGCTTCCAGTTCTGCGGAGGCATCGCTGGTGGTGCGATCGATGATGTCCGCCTCTTGGTCGCGCGAGGGGTAGTCCACTTTGACCTGAAACAAGAATCGATCGCGCTGGGCTTCGGGCAAGGGATAGGTGCCCTCTTGTTCGATCGGATTCTGAGTCGCCAACACAAAGAAGGGTTCGGCCAACTTGTATGTCTTCCCGCCAATGGTAACCTCGTGCTCCTGCATGGCCTCCAGCAGTGCGGCCTGGGTCTTGGGTGGAGTACGATTGATTTCGTCGGCAAGCACGATCTGCGAAAACACGGGACCACGCTCGAACACCATTTCGCGATGCCCCGTCTCCTTGGATTCCTGAATGATATCTGTTCCAGTAATGTCAGCCGGCATCAGGTCCGGCGTAAACTGAATGCGGTGAAAGCTGAGATGCATGGTCTCAGCCAGGGAACGAATCATTAAGGTCTTGGCTAGCCCCGGCACGCCTTCTAGGAGACAATGCCCGCGAGCGAGCATGGCCAGCAGCAATTGTTCAATCACGTCGTCCTGGCCTACGACGACCCTGGCCAGCTGTTCGCGCACTGCGGTACAGGCGGCCCGCAAGCGTTCGGCACGTTCCAGGTCGACATGCGTCTCGTTGGACGCCGTAACATGGCTCGACAATTCATACTCTCCAGGTAGGTGACTCCGTTGGTTTGGGATCTCATTGTAATCGGAGGTGGTGCAGCTGGCTTGTGGGCTGCCGGCACGGCTGCCGCAAGATCGCTGAGAGTATTGGTGCTGGAGAAGAATAGAAAAGCGGGCCCGAAAATATTGATGTCCGGTGGCACGCGATGCAATATCACCCATGCCTGTGACATTCAGGGAATTCTGGACGCATTTGGCAAGCAGGGTAGATTTCTAAAGCCAGCCTTGCACGAATTGCCACCTGTGGCTGTTGTGGCCGAGTTGGGGCGCTGGGGCGTAGAGACCAAGACCGAAGAGGGCGGCAAGGTTTTCCCTACCAGTGATCGGGCCATGGATGTTCGCGACGCGTTGGTGCGGCGACTGCAAGCCGCAGGAGCCGAGCTGCGGTGCGGAGTCGCCGTGGAGGACATTCGGCCAATGATGCCCACGGTTGCGTCGGTCGGCGAAGGTAGCCAACAGCCCGCTTGGACCGTGTCCGTCAGCGATGCGCAGTTAGTGGCCCGAAGGGTGCTGCTGTGCAGCGGCGGGCTGTCCTATCCAGGCTGCGGGACAACCGGAGATGGCTACGCATGGGCGGCGCGAGTCGGACATACCATTCAGCAAACTTTCCCGGCGCTGACACCGCTGCTGAGTCCCGCCGGCTGGGTACATGAACTCACCGGCATTACGCTACCCGATGTGGAAGTTCGCGCGCTGGCAGAAGGCCAGGGCAAGATCAAGGATCCGCGACAGTCCAGTCGCGGCGGGTTCCTGTTCACTCACTTTGGTTGCTCCGGCCCGGCACCGATGAATGTCTCGCGCTTCGTTGCAGCACTGGATGAACCGCACAAGGCGAGCTTGCTGATCGACCTGTTGCCCGATACCAGCGAGCTAGAGCTCACCAGGATGTTTGAGACACAGTCAGGGCGCAAGTCGGTGAGCGGGCTTTTGAATTCGATGCTCCCACGCAGCATGGCCGCCTGCTTGTCCAAGAGAGCACACCTGCTGGATAACGTGCCGCTGGCCGAATTGCCCCGCCGGGGACGTTTATCGTTGATTGAGGATCTCAAACGGCTCCGCATTCCACTGAGTGGACCTCGCGGTTATGCCAAGGCCGAAGTCACCCGTGGCGGTGTGACCACCCAAGAGGTCAATCCACATACGCTGGAGAGTCGTCTGGCGGCGGGACTGTATCTCGCGGGAGAGATCTTGGACGTCGATGGCCCGATCGGTGGTTACAATTTCCAAGCCGCCTTTGCCACGGCCCACCTGGCCGCACTCCAGATGAAGAACCCCTGATCGATGGCGCAGCGTATTGGTAAGTGGCTACGGAGGATTTCTCGGCAGTGAAATCGTCAGGCAATTGCTGGCCAAGGGCTACCTCGTGCGCGGCCTGGCGCGCAGCGACTATCCACAATTAGAGGCCCAGGGGGTAGAGGCCTGGCGCGGCAATATCACCGACCGCGACTTGGTCCTGCGTGCCTGCCAGGGATGCGATGCCATTGTGCATACCGCCGCCAATGCCGGCATCTGGGGCGCCTGGCACGAGTACTATCCCATCAATACCCAAGCCACCTCGCATTTACTGGAAGCAGCCCATCGCCAGGGAGTGCAGGCGTTTGTGTACACCAGCAGCCCCAGCGTTACCTTCGCCGGAACGCCGCAGTCGGGAGTCGACGAAAGCGTGCCCTATCCGGAAAAGTGGTTATGCTTTTACCCACACACCAAGGCTCTCGCTGAACAGTCGGTCTTGCAGGCTGCGGCGGCAGGAAAGCTGAAGACGTGCGCAGTTGCGGCCTCACCTGATTTGGGGCTTTGGCGATCCACACCTGTTTCCCCGTGTGATCGAGCGGGCACTCAGTGGTCGACTGCGGTGCGTGGGCAGTGGTCAAAATAAAATCGATGTGGTGCACGTGTCTTCGGCCGCACGAGCCCATGTGCAAGCCGTGGAGCAGTTGTTGACGGGCAACGCGGCATTGAACGGGCAAGCTCTGTTCCTGAGCGATGGTCGGCCAGTGGCCTGCTGGGACTGGATCACGCGGATACTCGAACATGCAAATGTCGACGTCCCCAAGAAGACAATTTCCTACCCGGCCGCCTATCGCCTGGGAGCCGTGCTGGAGACGGCGTACTCTTGGCTAGGTATTCGCCGCGAACCACCCATGACCCGCTTTGTGGCCGCACAACTGGCCTTGGATCATTACTTCTCGATCGACAAAGCCCGAAAGCTTCTGGGTTACGACCCCCAACTGGACAGCGATGCCGAATGGGAGAAGTGCCGACCGTGGCTGCAGAATCTGGCCAAAGGCAAATGAGGGCCCCCCGCAAGCTCAGCCTGGGCCCGAGTCAGGGCTAATCAGAGTTTCAATTTGAGAAGTAAACCGCGACGCGTAAGTTTTGAAGTTGCGCATTGAGCATTTTCCCAACGTTTTTCATAACCCGACGCGTCAGCGAGGACGCAAATCAATGCAAGAATTCCTCGCTGACGCGTCGGGTTCGGATAATCGCGCAACTTCAAAGCGCGTAAGCGGCCGGGTTTGCAAGCCCACCCGAGGCCTCACGGCCTTGCGGCTCACGGATCCGAGAACCTAACTTGAAACTCTGATTTGCCCTGGGGCCCGAGTGGAATAAAGCTGCAGCGGCCTGCCCGATAGGCTAAACTGGAACAGCTTTTTGAGTCCATTGGTAAATTGGGTTCAATAGACTGCCGCTCGTATTCCCACCTGCAACCCCCTGCCAGCCAAGCCCATGTTGCGTTTTCTTGCCTTTGCCTTTTTTCTGTGCGCACTGCGCTGCTCACTAATGCGGGCTGCCGAACCCGAGGTCGCACCGGATTTTAATATCGAGGTGATGTCGATCCTGTCCAAAAGCGGTTGCAATGCGGGGACGTGTCACGGGAATCTGAATGGCAAGGGAGGATTGAAACTCTCGCTGCGCGGCCAGGACCCGCATTTTGACTGGGACGCGCTCGTAACGGCTTCCCGCGGTCGCCGCGTCAACGTGGCCGCACCCGCGCAAAGCCTGTTCCTGATGAAAGCTACTGGTAGCGTGGCGCACCGTGGCGGTATCCGCTTTGATGAGAGCTCACCGGAATACCAGCAGCTGTTGCGCTGGCTGCAATGCGGAGCCGCCGGACCCTCGCCGGATACACCGCGACTCGAAAGATTGTCAGTTGAGCCACAATCCGCAGTGGTGGATGCACCCCAAACGGATGTGCAGATCCTGGTTCGTGCGTTCTTCTCTGACGGCAGCCAGCGCGACGTAACGCAGCGGGCCTGCTACGAACTGTCTAACCTGGCAGCCAGCGTCAGTCCTGGCGGCCGGGTAACCAGGCAGCAGTTTGGCGAGACGACGCTCATCGTCCGCTACCTGGATTTACAAATACCCGTACCCATTGCCTTCACCCAGTCGCTGCCTGACTTTCAGTGGCAGTCGCCCAGCGAACACAACTTTATCGACCATCACGTATTTGCCAAGTTGCGCAGGCTGCGCATCCAGCCGGCGCCGATGTGCGAGGATCATGTTTTCGTCCGCAGAGCTTTCTTGGATGCCATTGGCAGGGCGCCCACCATGCAGGAAGCCCAAGACTTTGTCTGGGATCAGGCCGCCGACAAACGCCTGCGGTTGGTAGATCGCTTGTTGGCAACACCCGAGTTTGCGGATTTTTGGGCACTCAAATTTGCAGACATATTGCGCGTCGAAGAAAAAGTGCTGGACCCACAAGGTGTGGAACTATTTCACGCTTGGATTCGCCAGCGCATGGCCGACGGTCAGCCCTTGGACCAGTTCGTGCGCGCCTTGGTAACCGGCACGGGCAGTACCTTTGAACATCCCGCAGCGAATTACTATCGTGCCAATCGCGATGCCGCCACGCGCGGTGAAACGACGGCCAGATTGTTTCTGGGTACTCGACTGCAATGCGCCAAGTGCCATAACCACCCCTTCGACCGCTGGACGCAGGACGATTATTATCAGTGGGCATCCCTGTTTTCCCAAATCGACTATGAACTGGGCGAAAACAAACGCAGGGACCGTCTGGACAAGAACGAATTCGCAGGCGATCAAATCGTGCTTGTGGCCAAACAGGCTGAAGTGCAGAATCCCAACAGCCACTCGGTAGCCAAACCAAAGTTCTTGGGGGGCCAGGAGCTGGACCACGCGGAGCTCGATCGTTTGAACGACCTCGGCGCATGGTTGACCGCGGCGGACAACCAACTGTTCATCAAGTCGCAGGCAAACTTTGTGTGGTATCACCTGTTGGGGCAGGGTTTGGTGGATCCGATTGATGACTTTCGCCTGACAAATCCCGCCAGCAACCCGCCCTTGCTGGACGCCTTGGCAGAGCATTTGGTCGATAGCCAATTCGACCTTCGGCAGCTGATTCGCTCGATCATGCTTTCGCGAACCTACCAGGCATCGTCGGAACCCCAACCGTCGAATCAACATGACCACAGCAGCTATTCCAAGGCCATCGTGCGGCGGCTGCCCGCGGAAGTCCTGTTGGATATGCAGAGCGATTTCCTCGACTCGCCGGTGGATTTTTCTGGGCATCCATTAGGCATGCGGGCGGTGCAGATACCCGGAGGGCAGCCCGCGCACTCGCGCGATGGAGGCCCGACAACCGGCGATCGCTTCCTTAAGGCCTTTGGCAAACCGGAGCGAATTCAGGCTTGCGAGTGCGAGCGTTCCAACGAGACCAATCTCAAACAGGTATTGGGACTGGTTGGCGAGAGCCTCAACCAGCGGCTGGTCGATTCAGCAGAACTCCGCTACCTGACCAGTTCGCCGCTGAGCGATTCGGCGGTCGTGGACCGTATGTTTTGGCGGGCATTGTCACGACCTCCCACCGATGATGAATTGTCAGCCGCGCTGCGACTGCTACGCGATCAAGATCGAGCCACCGCCCTCCAGGATATCGCCTGGGCGCTATTGAATGCCAAGGAATTCCTGTTTCGCAGGTAGCTGTTACGAGATGGTCGTGAATATTCGAGTTCTGAGAGAAAGTTTAAATCATGCTTGCCAATTCCCTCTCACGCCGATCTATCTTGCGAATTGGTGGCACGGGCATCTTGGGTCTGACCATGCCCAAGTTACTTCAAGCTGCGGAAAGGTCAGGCACTTTGAAAGCCCGGGCCAAATCGGTGATCTTTCTGTTTCAGTGGGGCGGCCCCAGCCAGCTGGACACTTTTGACATGAAGCCGCTGGCACCCAGCACGGTGCGCAGTCCCTATCGCTCCATCCCCTCCAGTGCCGACGGAATTGAGGTCTGTGAACTGTTGCCAGAGATGGCCAAGCGAATGCACCACACCACGCTGATTCGCACCATGACGCACGAAATGAAGAACCACGCTTCCGCAGGCTACTATGCGCTCAGCGGTCACAAGCCGCCCAGCGACGACCAACGCCTACGCGATTCGCTAGATCTATACCCAGCCTATGGGAGCGTCGTCGATCACCTGGCCCCGAACAACAATGGCATGCCCACCTTCGTAGCCTATCCGCATGTCATCAGCGATGGTTCCATTGTTCCGGCCCAACACGCTAGCTTTCTTGGCAAAAAGCATGACCCTCTGCTCGTGCTGGAGGATCCCAACGACACAAATTTCGCGTTGCCCGAGTTAAGTCTTCCCTCAGGGCTGAGTGTGGAGCGAATGCACCGGCGGCGTGAATTACAGCAATTGGTCGATCAACAGGCACGACTGCTCGATTACTCGGCCGAGGCCCAAGGCTTTGATGAATACTATCAGACGGCCCTTTCCATGTTGACTTCCTCCAAGGTAAGGCAGGCTTTTGATCTCTCAGCCGAGCAACCAGCAATTCGCGAACGCTACGGGCATACGACCTACGGGCAGAGCTGTTTGCTTGCGAGGCGATTGGTCGAGGCGGGAGTCAAATTTGTCACGGTCTATTTCTCGCGAAGTATCGGAGGCCGGCGCAGTTAACGACGGAGGCTGGGATACCCACGGCTTTGACGACACGCGGATGTACAACATCGTCGATAAGTATCAATTGCCCATCACCGACCAAACCCTGCCAACTTTGTTGGATGATTTGGAGGACCGCGGGCTGCTGGACGAAACGCTGGTCGTGTGGATGGGCGAGTTCGGTCGCACCCCAGAAATCAACAAGAATGAGAGCCGCGATCATTGGCCGCAATGCTACACCGCGCTGCTGGCTGGCGGAGGCGTCAAGGGTGGCTACGTCTACGGCAAGTCCGATGAACGGGCTAAGTTTCCAGCCGAAAAACCGGTCTCACCCGAAGACCTAGCGGCGACCATTTTCCAACTGCTCGGAATCGACCCGGGCACAGAAATCGTTGACCGCAACAATCGGCCTCTGGTTATCGGCGGCGATCCGTTGAGCGAAATCTTTGCCTGAGTTCTAGAAGAAAGCGAACGCTATCGCTAGCAAGCAACCATTGAGTGCAAAATAGGACAATGGAAATAGCCAGCGACAGCGACGGTCGATCCGATCGCATTTCAGGCTATCCTGTCCTTCGATGGCTCCCACGTAAAGATTGACCACCACAGTCAAGCACATGACCAAGAAACTAAGATTCACAAAGGCGTTCATCAGCGTAAAGTAGGCGATGCTAGGTACGATTCCTCCCAGGGTTACCTGGTAGGCCACGGCCGTTAGAATTCCCACAAAAGAAACGCTCATGCGATCGCCGACCGACGAATGAGGCATCCAGAATACCGCCCAAGAGAGCACGACGATCATCCCCAGCGGCACAACAACCATCCGCAGCATGAATAGCGACCGACGTTCGATATGCAAGCTGACTACGAAATCCGATGTCTCTCCGGCCTGTGGACTGTCCGTCCCGAATGACTCAACCACGGATGCATTGACGGCGGTCAATTCCCACTGGGGTTTACTCGTCACCGGCTTTGCTGTGGACGGGCGACTCGGGTCCATACGCAGGACAACTTCGCCCGTATCAAAGCCCAGCAAGCGGAACGCTAGATCGAGTCGTTGACTGTCAAACGGAAATCGCCGCATATTGAGATTAACTTTGGCCGCCGCATCCAATGTCTGGCTGAGGATGACCGTTCCATCTGGCTTGATGCGCAACACAATTCCGCGCCGATCAAACTGACCAAAACTGTTGGTTAGGGCAACCTGCGGATACCATATCATCGAGATTTCATTGAATTGAAAATCACCGGAGAATATCTTCTCCGCCACCCCCTCCGTTTTTGGGTCGAATGCCTGCCGCGCGTCCTGCCACACCAGAGTCAGGATGCCGGAGAATTCCACCTTTTCCAATTCGTCCTGAATGACGCTAACACTCAGCAACTGAAAGGATGCCAGGACCTCGACAGGCCCCTCCGCCGGCGGCACTCCGAGCAAGGCTGTTGAGGGCGACTTCATCGGCCACCACGGCGGCTGGGGCTTGGGTGAAGCCAATAGTGCCACAGCCAAATATCAGCCCTGACAACCAGACATGGGCAAAGAACCGTTGTAGCATCACACATTGTCCGGAGTGGGGTGCACATAGGGTGCGCGGTAGGCACGACTCAGCCGAGCATTGGCTTCGTCATCTCCCGTGACCTGCTGCTTTTCGGCGTCCCACGTCAAACTGCGCCCAAGTCTCATCGATAGGTTGGCCAGGATGCAAGACGCAGTTGAAATATGCCCCTGCTCAATATCGGACACTGGACGCTGTTGGTCTTGCCGAGCTGCCAAGAAGTTTTGCATATGTCTTCGGGTGGCCGGGCCGGCGTAAACCTCGACCTCTTTGTGCTGGTGATCCTCAGGGTATTTTTCGCTCTCATCGACCCATTGCCCATGCACCGACTCACCGCCAGCCTTGGGGATGAAATCGTACTCTTTGACACTCAGCTTGAGCGTCCCCTTTTCGCCATATAGCGTCGCTCCCCATGGGTAAGCGGGGTCTGGGTTGGTGCCCCAGTTCCGTTGCGTCCATACCACTTGGGTTTCGCCAAAATCAAACAAAGCGGTTTGCGTATCGTGCAGTTTGATCTTGGAATCGGCAGGACGCATCAGCGAACCTCCCGTGGCAGAAATGGTCTTGGGCCACCCCAGGTTGAGAAAGTAGCGAACAACATCGAAAAAGTGCACGCACAGGTCTCCGGTCTGCCCATTGCTGAATTCAATGCAGTCTCGCCAACTCCGCGGATGCAGGCCAGGATTGTAGTCAACCCAGCCGGCTGGCCCAACGAAAGTTTCCCAGTCCAGATAGGCTGGAGGCACTTCGACGGGCGGGAAATCGCGACGGCTGCCATAGTAACTGTGCACGTCGACATAGGCGATCTTGCCGAGCTTGCCGCTATCGATAAAGCGTTCGCGGGCCTCGAGCAGATGGGGTGCGCTGCGACGCTGGAGTCCAACCTGCACGGTACGCTTGTACTTGCGGGCTGCGGCTACCATGGCTTGCCCCTCAACCACATCGAAACTGATCGGCTTTTGCACGTAAACGTCGGCACCCGCCTGGCAAGCCGCAATCATCGGCAGACAGTGCCAATGGTCGGGCGTGCCCACCAGCACGATCTCCGGTTTTTGGGCCGCCAACAGCTCGGCATAATGTCCATAAACCGGCGGTTTCTTGCCCGATTCCTGCCGGCCTGCTACCAATACTGCTGCCTCCTCACGCATCTTGGAATCGACATCACACAGTCCTACAACATCGACGGGAGCGACTTGAATCAGATGAAACAAATCGGTCTTTCCATACCAACCGCTGCCAATCAAGCCGACGCGCAGCGGAGCCGTGGTAGCAGTCGCAAAGGCTTTCGTCTGAATAGCCGCTACCGCCGCCGCAGTAGCTTGGCAAAATGTTCGTCGTCGCATGAGGTTACTCCAACATGTAGGGCCTGAGCCAGGGCACAAAGGGTGAACTCATTGTAACCCAGTCTTCGTCCGCTGACGTCCCCTTTGCCGCGGCGATGCGGGTTGCGAGATGCACACCGGATATCCTTAGTTGGACAACGCCACTTTTAACTGAAATGCCACAAAACCAAGCAACTTGACGCGGGCGCTGTCCACTTACGAACGCGCCAAGAATAACTTCCGCAAACTCCAATTTGCCTTCAAGCTCCGCGTGAGGACAGGACAGTTCCCCGTGTGAAACAAGTCAGCTTAACCAACTCCATTACCCGGCGAGTTTTCCTGCCTTTTAGCGGGGAAATGTAAACTTGATCAGCTTCCACCAGAGCCACTCCGTGCAACTTGCCATCGCTGGCGATCACCCAGCCGCCGGAGAAACGCTCTCCATTGGCAAACCGCGCGAGCGACGGCTTCGAGTACATCGCAATGTTCTGTTGCGTAATCTTGATGGCGGTCATGGTGTCGACCGTCGCCTACATTGTATTGCCTGTGCGATTGCCGCAGTAGACTTCGTCAAGCACAGCGCCCAGACTATCCATCGCGTTGTTTTTGAAAATCAAGCTGCAAAGCCCACGATTCGGTGGCGATCAGCCGGTTCGAGTCGTTAAGTTTTTAGTAAGCGCGATATGACCGATAACTTGGTTGTATCGCTTTGTTATCCGTCATCTCGCGTCCTGTAAATGTACATCGCAAAGTTCGAACCAATTAGACCAAGCAACACAACAATGATCGAGTGCGTAACGAGCGTAAAGGTTTCTTGATTTGGCGATTGCGTAAACCGCACTGCAGGCACGCTGCCAAAGGTGAATTCATGGCGAGATGGGTCTGCCGAAGGATCATGATTGACGAATCTCGCTCGCAGTTTTCCATCAATCTATTGGCCGCCAAAAGAAGTTTCGTATCAAACCCTACTATTTGAACTCGTCGATAAAAATCATAACACCACCAGCAGTCGCTCCATCAGGTAACATCCGTAGCAACACCATAGGCTGATCAGGATCAACTACTTGCGTATGTCCCGGCTCTACGGCTACAACGCTATGCCCGCCTCGATTAACCCAGTCACCGTTTTTTATTGGATGAGAAAATTCTCCCTTGGGAAAGCTCCCCGACAGCACAAAGTCACCGGCGGGGTTTTGTGCGATTTCTGCAACAATTACCAACTCGCCCGAATTGTAGAATCCAGATCGTACCTGAGGGGTTCCACGATCTTCCGGAACCCCGTGCGAAGGCACACCCCCAGTTACGAGATGAAGCTGAAATTCGCGATCCACCGGCAAGTAAACGTGCCACTGCCATTTGTTTTTGCCGACAGTTGGCACGCCGATGGCGTGAATCTTGCTCGGATCTGAGATCGTTAGTTGCCCCGAAATATCTTTCAGCGATTGGAGTTCCGCTACGTCCGCTGTCCATTTACGATTCGATACGACGTAAGCTACTCCCAACGACGCAATCACGGTTATCAGCAGTAGGTTCGCTATCGTGAAACGAGAAAGTCGACGGGCGACCTTTGATGTTTTCCGCTCTTCGCCAGATGCCATTGAAGACCCAATACCAAACAACTTTGAAGATCAATATTCCGTTGTCACTCGATGCACGTAACGACTAGCGTAACGGGGTGGCGACGTTACGCGTTGATTTCTGATCCCGCCGGGTTCGCCGCTCCCGTTCACGCGACTTACTTGTCCATATCGGGTTTGCGTTTCAGAATCATCAATTCGGACTTGACATCACTACTCGATTCAAGAGTCGATGGACGGTCGCCCGATGGATCGCCGTCGGCACTGCGAAGCGAACAAATGAGAAGCCTTCCATCCTCAAGTTTGTAGATGCCATAAACGGTCATCTTCTTGTTGCGGCACAGTTCGGGTAATGTCGATGGTTGCTGGGTTCTTCGACGCATCTAGGGAGATTTCATGCACGCGGCCTTTCCCTTTGGAGTCGCCGACAAACTTAAATGTCAATTGCGTCTTCGTGAAATGCAATTCAAAAGGGAACTTGTTTTTGGGCACTTCCCTGCCAGCGACAAGACCTTTTCAGCAACCCAGACGCCGATCATCGACTCAGAAGATTTGCGCTTCGGATTCTGGGCGAGCAATGGTGATGTTGAGATCACAACCAGGGCAATCGCCATGGTAATGACGTGACGCTGTGCTATTTGAGGACTCCGTGAGTTGTGAAGGCTGTTGCCGAACGACCGCGTTGATCGATGCTGCGGTGATTGATTTCCCATCGTCAATACGTCAGCTACCGCGGCTTCGGGCCAACGCTTGGTTCCTGGTTTTCGAACCCGGCAACGAAGACAGCAGTGTAGTCGATCGGGCAAAGCGCACGCAATCAGGTTTCGCGTGGTGTTGAGGTTTACGCATTGCGGACTTGCAGCGCCCACGAATTCCCAAACAAAGATTCATCGACAGTCGCCAGAATCTTCGAAGTCGTAGACATAGCGCTGCCATCAAATCCTCCCACGCACTTGTCCAGCCACAGCGTGGCGACATTTGCTTAGCCCCGGGTAAGCGTGGCGAGCTCCAAGCGAGCCAAGCGTAACCCGGGGTGATGATAGCGAATGGTTCGGCGGTGAGGGCTTAGGCCGCCATTTCAATTGTCATGGTCGAACCGCAACATCAGTTACGGTGGCGATTGGTTTGTCGAAGGCGTCGTCGAGCAAGACGGTTTGGTCGCCCCAACACAGTCAATCGCTTGGCAGAGCAGGTATGTGTCGGCCTTTCAGGCCTTCCGCCCTGCCATGTCAACCGTCACCGGGGCCGCATCGGCCCCGGCAAAGGATGTGCCGGGCCCTCTGCCCTGGTCCCTCATGCGCAAATTAGTTGACGTGTAAAGTATGTTTGGTCTTGATCCAGGAACGACTGGCGATAACGGCGGTTCCGGGGTTTGACTTTACATCCAAGTGAACGACGTACCGGAACTCCCGTTCATCGCTTGGTTCCGGTCGCGGATGGTACTGAGCGAGTCCGCCGCGAAACGAACCCGCCATGCAAGTAGTCTAGCACGAAGCATATTCGCCAAGCAAGTAAGTTTCCACCCCCCCTGCCCTTCGCTCATGGTTCACTTCCGCTTGTCGCTCACCGTTCCGGGCTCGTCCCGGCGGGAGCATGACTGGTTGGCTACCCCCAGGCCCACCAGCGCCGTGGACGAGCAGTTGAATCAGCCAGCCGTTGATCTCGTTCGAGTCCACCACATTCTTGTCGGGCAGCCTCACACTCATTGCGGACTCGGTCAAACGCCATCTAATAGACATCACCACCACTCGTCCGCCGATGCTGTCGTGGTCAACGGTAGCCCACCAGTCACCCTTCCGCCGGGACGAGCCCGCGCGGTGAGGAATTAGGCGAATAACATCGCCAACACTGGTCCGCTACGATCAAGAATTCACGAGCATGTCCAAGCACTAGAAAACGCGATCATCGTGGCATTGAATTCAATCGCGTTCATGCGCGAATCAAAGAATAGGCAAGCGTCCGGAACGACGGCGATAACGGCGGTTCCGGGGTTTGACTTTACATCCAAGTGAACGACGTACCGGAACTCCCGTTCATCGCTTGGTTCCGGTCGCGGATGGTACTGAGCGAGTCCGCCGCGAAACGAACCCGCCATGCAAGTAGTCTAGCACGAAGCATATTCGCCAAGCAAGTAAGTTTCCACCCCGCCCTTCGCTCATCGTTCACCGCTTGTCGCTCACCGTTCCGGGCTCGTCCCGGCGGGAGCATGACTGGTTGGCTACCCACCCAAGCCCACCAGCGCCGTGGACGAGCAGTTGAATCAGCCAGCCGTTGATCTCGTTCGAGTCCACCACATTCTTGTCGGGCAGCCTCACACTCATTGCGGACTCGGTCAAACGCCATCTAATAGACATCACCACCACTCGTCCGCCGATGCTGTCGTGGTCAACGGTAGCCCACCAGTCACCCTTCCGCCGGGACGAGCCCGCGCGGTGAGGAATTAGGCGAATAACATCGCCAACACTGGTCCGCTACGATCAAGAATTCACGAGCATGTCCAAGCACTAGAAAACGCGATCATCGTGGCATTGAATTCAATCGCGTTCATGCGCGAATCAAAGAATAGGCAAGCGTCCGGAACTAGTAATTCTCCGGCGCTGCGCCGGTAAATAAAGAATTACTCTAACCCATTTAGTATTTCAAATGGGCTATGGGTTCCGCTAATTTGAGCTTCATCCTCCAAAATGTACAGTTGCGTCACATCGAGCGAATTGTGCCTTAATATGGCCTGTAGACGCCTTAAAGGCATCCCTGATAGGTGTAGATGCGTGGCTGCGGCAAGCCGAATATCGTGTGGCGTAATCCGACGAAGGATTCCAGATCGCCGGACAGCGTCTTGGAAAGGGAACGATTCTGAAGTGATCGTGCTTTGTGCTAGCAATCTCGATTTGCTCATCAGCGAAATTCAGATCTTTTGTTCGTAGGTTCAGCACATCAGAGAGTCGGAGGACGCTCGCGTACATCAATTGCGGCAAGGCGATCTGCAGGTGGGAATGCATTAAATAGTCGGATCAAGTCCGGTTTGGCAACCACTCGAAGCCAGCATCTATTGGGTTCTTTGGCCCGAAGTGGGTTTTCTTCGTTTTCTGCGAGTGGCTTTTCCAGCACCCCGGAAAATAGAAACTTAATTGCGGAAACCGCCTGGTTTGAGTCTTCGGAGAGAGCTTGATATCGTTGGCTAAATGCCTTCGCCAGGCGTGAACATCTTCGATCTTCGTTGCCGCGGGATGGATCCAGTCGCCATGTCGTTCACTGGTAAACCTAACGAATACAACCACGTGTCGCCAGTAACACGTAATGGAGGATCTTTTGTTTCCGGCGGCGAGCATTGCTGCCGTGAATTGATCTGCAAGTCCCATATATGACTCCGAATAGCAACAGCTGGCCAGTTTAGGTTAGTAGGTTTGTAAGTACTTTGAGCAGCAGGAACTGTACACTGCCATACGCTGAGATGTGTCGCGTGCTTGGATGCAGTTATGCCTCATTTCTGGAGCGCTCCGAGAGGCCGCCGAACACGAGGCTGAAAAATACGGCATTTCAGTTCGCGCCGACGACCAGTTGTTCGTTATGCATCGTGTCCCGCCTCGCGATGACCACGACGCCGTCATCACCTTCACTCTTTGCGCCGATGTTCGCGAGCGTCTCGAGCGTGGTGAAGGGGTTTAATGGAACCTTCAACACCAACCGAAGTCGAGCTCACCGATGTTGTCATCGACTAGACGTATCGACTTGGCCAACGTAAAGCAGCATGTCCTCTTAAACATCGTTAGCCGGCCGCCGAAGTTCGAAGCCTTCGTCCAACGTATCGAGGTCGATCCCGACGCAAAGCAGTACACGGTCTATTTGTACGCCGATCTACAATCTACGTACCAGGACGGTGTCACACGGGTTACTAGTGGGGATTGCCAAGGAGAACAGGGAAGTCATTTTTGATATGTTCCTTAGGTTGGCTCCGGCGGTCGCCATACGAACGGAGATATACAAGGGGCTATGGACAATCCGCTAGATTACTATACATGAATATGTGGCATCCTTTCTGGCTTGGTTGGTGTTTCCATCCATCTGTTCTCGATAAGTAACTATGCACAGCAATCGAACTAAAAATTGGACCAGGCGCCGCGTTTTGAAAATCCTGGCTGGCGTGGGAGTCGGCAACCTGGCTTTTCAGCGGGCACTAACAGCAGCAATCCAATCCTCCAGCGAGGCGGTCACAGCGGAAATGATTCGGCAAGCGGAATGGGTCGCCGATATCGAACTGCCCGACAGCGAGCGTGAGGAAGTCGCCAAGAGCGTTGACCGCATTCGTTCCGCAGCCCGGCAATTGCGATCGATTCCCGTAGATGCTGATACGGTACCGGCTTTGGTCTTTCGGCCCGACTTTTTTTATGAAGTCGCGGATCGGGCGGAAGAGCCAGGCCAGCCGCCCCAACTGAAGTCGCCCGAACAGGTACACGTCAGTTGGTCCCAGAATCCAGAGCTGAAGCGCATTCAGTTCAGCGACGAAGACCTGGCCTTTGCGAGTATTCGCGACCAAGCCTCGCTGTTGGCCAGCAAGCAGATTTCCAGTCGCGAATTAACCGAATTGTATTTGGCCCGGCTACAGCGTTTTAACCCGCTGCTGAACTGTCTCGTCAGCCTGCTGGAAGAACACGCCATCGAATCGGCCACGGCCTCCGATGCACGACGCCAGGCGGGACAGTCGCTGGGGATCCTGGATGGTATTCCCTGGGTGGCCAAGGATTTAATTGCCGTTCCACCTTGGAAGACGACTTGGGGGGCCGAACCCTTCAAGGATCAGGTGCGAGAGTCAACGGCCAGCGTGGCACTCCGCTTGCAAGCTGCCGGTGCGGTATTACTGGCCAAGGTGACGCTCGGGGCATTGGCCTGGGGCGACCAGTGGTTTGGTGGAATGACGCGCAATCCTTGGAATCCAGAGCAGGGCAGCAGCGGTTCGTCCGCCGGAAGTGCAGCGGCAGTGGCGGCCGGACTAGCCTCTTTTGCTCTCGGCAGCGAAACACTGGGGAGCATCGTATCACCCACGAGACGTTGCCGCACCAGCGGGCTGAGACCAACCTTCGGACGCGTCAGCCGCGCCGGCTGCATGCCGCTGGCATGGTCCTTCGATAAAATCGGACCGATTGCGCGGCAGGTCGACGATCTGGCTTTTGTTTTTGCCGCCTTGCTAGGAACAGACCAGCGAGACCCGAGCGTGGTCGAACGTCCCTTTGAATGGTCAGACCACAATAGCCAGCCCAGTGGACAACTCAGTGAATTGCGCGTGGGCTTGACCACAGGACGTTTGAACCGGGCTGAGACAAAGGCCTTGGACGTCTTGCGGGCTCATGGCGCCACGATCGTCGATATTCAGCTCGATAGCCAACTGCCAACCGGCGCTATGAGTTTCATTCTGGGCACCGAGGCCTCCTGCGTTTTTGAGGACGCGTTTCGCCAAGATCCGCAAGCCGACTATGGGATGTGGCCTAGCACCTTTCGAGAATCGCCATTTACCCCGGCCATGCAATACATCCGCGCCAATCGTCTACGCTCTCCACTGATCATCGAAACGCAACGCACCTTGTCTACCGTGGACGTGGTACTGGGTGGCGACGACCTGTTGCTCACCAACTTGACCGGCCATCCATCCCTGGTGTTAGCCTGCGGAGAGGACACGGCCCGCGATATTGCCCTGCCCGGCGTTGTGAAACTGACGGCGGCTGCCTACCAGGAAAGCAAGCTGCTCAGGGTTGGGGCCAGCCTACAGGCCCTGCTACCCCCCAGCCCCGCGCGGCCACCGCTGGATGAATGGCTACGCAAGCAACGCGAAGAATAGCCGGGGCGCACGAGAACCGTGCTCTATGCTCAGCCAGGCAGCGGGATAGGCTCAGCCAAGCAGCGGGATAGCATGCTTGGCATCAATCTTCGTCGAGTTCGGCGGTGGGTTCGGTCAGGAAAAAACTGCAAAGGACTCCCACCAGGCAATAACATCCGGCGACGATAGCGCCCACGGTAGCGATTTTGGATGGATCGGGGGGAGACGATGCGGCAAAGGTCAGGGTCAACCAGGCGGCGGCAGTACCAATAATCCGGCCTCCAATATTGGCCGCAAAGCTTTCTCCCGTACCGCGCAAGTGCAGCGGAAAAACTCGAGGAATGTAATTCCCCCAAAAACTGAATTGCGCCACCACCAACAGACCACACACAAATATCGCCAGCTTGATACCCATCAACGACCCGTCTGTCGAAAGTGCGCCGGCAATCCACCAGAAGACGAGCGGGACGACAATCAAGGCTGGAATCTGGAAGATGCGCAGTAGCTTTTGTCGGCTGACTATTTGCAACGCCAAGACGGCCAGCAGAATCCGTCCAACCAAGCCGCCCACCTCCTGCCAAATGGTAACTCGACCAACCGCTTCATCACGCGTGCTACCGCGTATGGCACCCACTTGCGGTGGCGACAGCGGTTTTCCTGCGGCGGTCGCTTGTTGCTGTGCAGCACCCACGGCAGCATCCATCTCGGCTTTGACGTTAACATGTTCCGGAATGATCTGTGACAACTGCTGGATGGCGCCGAAGGCCATCCCATAGCTGGCTGCGAAACCAAGCGTGGTAAAGATTGTGGTTCTAGCCAGACCGCCCTGGAAGAGTGCCACAATGCTCGGCCGCTTGAGGGTACCAGCCTGTTTTTTTTCCAGCCATTTGGGCGACTCGGGCAGAAATGGGCGAATGAGAATCAGGGGTAACGCGGGTATCACGCCCGAAATCAGCATATATCGCCAGGCTTCATGTCCCCCGGCGATCGCAGGCAGACGGGGCGCAGACCACCGCGATCAAGGTAAACACAACTCCAACCAGCAACCCGCCCACCGAAGAAAAGGCCTGCGTATAGCCCAAGGCCTTTTCCCGCTGCCGTGGGTCCTCGAAGACCTCGGCCAGCCATGCCACCGCCGCTACAAATTCGACGCAAACCCCGGTAAACACCAAGCAACGCAAGATCAACAACTGCCAAACGGTGGTCACAAAGCCACTGGACAAAGCAGCCATGGCATAAAGCAGAATGCTCCAAGTCAGAACCCGCCTGCGGCCCAAGCGATCGGTTAAGTAGCCGCCGAGCAAACCAAAAATACCACCCACGATGGCCGGCAGAAAGAATAGAGTTCGAGCCCAGGAGACATAACCCGGCGACCCGGGAGCATACACCAAGCCCCCTTCGGCGGTCCGCCCTCCCAATTCTGCCAAAGCCGGCTTGAGGACCACTGGCAGCATCAGCAACTCATAGATATCAAATGCAAACCCAATAGCGGCCATGGCGCATATCAACCATTGGACCCTTGTCAGAGAAGTCTTGGTATTCGCTGAATTCATGAAGTTCTCAAAATTGGCGGGTTGAAGTGAGTTGAGGCGATGGGCCGACTGGGCTGAACATTGTAACACCTGATTTGGGAGGTGTTCGACTCCCCTGAAAACCGTTTTCCAGCGGGCTTTCGACTCCTACTGGGTCCTACTGTGGCACTCCACGCCGGCGCCGGTCCTACTGGGGGCACTCCACGCCTGCGCACGGGGGCACGCCCGGGGGCACTCCACGCCGGGGGGACTCCCGGGGGCACTCCACGCCGGTGCCCTACGCCCGAGGTCCCCACCCAAGTGCACTGCCCGCGGGGTTCGCGGGGTTCCGGGGTTCACCCCGGGGTTCCCGGGTCCGTGCAGAGGGGGGGCTACTGGGGGCCACCCTCCACGCAGGGGGCTTACGCCCAACGTGCCCGATCCAAGTGCACTGCCCCCGGGGTTCCGGTTCCCGGGTCCGTGCAGAGCATGAGCCGAGAAGGGAACTGTTAGACGCAGCGTACTGGGGAGCTGTCCTACTGGGGGAGCTGTCTTACTGAGGGCACTCTGCTTGAGTAGATTTTTTCGAAAATCTTGGGGAAGGCGTGTAAGGATGGAGCCTTGCTGAGCGTCATGTCTAAAAGAGCTTGGTTTCTCGCGCCGATGGCGTGTCGCGCGCGGTGCCAAGAGGACGTGACCTCGGAGCAAGACAGCAATGGCTAAGCTAGCAAGGGAAGAGTTGTTCTCACCAGATGAAATCGCCTGCGTGCATGTCATGAATCGAGCCGTCCGCAGGTGTTTTCTCCTGGGTGACGATCCGCTGACGGGAAAAAACTTCGACCACCGCAAGCTGTGGCTGGAAAGGAAGTTGCGCGTGCAGGCTGCCAACTTCGGAATTGACTTGCTCGGCTATGCCATCATGTCCAATCATTTTCATCTTGTGCTGCATCGCGCCCGGATGTGGTCAAATCCTGGAACGATGCGGAGGTAGCCCGTCGTTGGTTCATGCTTTGCCCACAACGCAAAAATCCAGATGGCTCGGCCAAGGAACCGACGCAAGCGGAGATCAACTCGATTGCCAAAGATCCAGACAAACTGCGCAAAATCCGGCGACGGTTGAGCGATATCTCCTGGTGGATGCGTTTGCTGTGCCAATATGTCGGGCAACGCGCCAACCGGGAGACGGGGGATTCCGGAAGGTTTTGGGAGGCGAGATTTCGTGCCGTGCGTTTGCTGGATGCCTCGGCGCTGCTGGCTTGCGTGGCTTACGTCGACTTGAATCCCATTCGCGCCAAATTGGCCGAGACGGTCGAAGCAAGCGACTTCACCTCGGCCAAGAAGCGACTGGAGGCATTGTTGACGCAATCAACAGCCAGAGAGGATGCTCAGGCTGGCAAAGAAATATCCCGAGCGGAGTTGGTGGATGCTTGCTTGTCTCCGGTGCTCCTCGATGAGCGCTATGGCGAACTCGGTGCTTGCCCCAGTTCCAATGGTTGTCGCTGCAGTGACAAGGGCTTTTTGAACATGAGCACAGCCGAGTATTTGCAGTTCTTGGACTGGACTGCGCGATGCATGATGCCTGGCAAGCGCGGTGCGACGCCCCACGATGCGCCACCGATTCTCCAGCGGGTGGGCTTGCCATCCACTGTCTGGCTCGGTCTGGTCAGCAACTTTGGCAAGCTCTTTCACAACGTGGCAGGCAAGCCTCATGAAATCTCCAGTGCTCGTTCGCGCCGCCGCAGATCCCGCTTCCGTGTCCGCACTAAAGTAGTTGACACCTTCGCTGGCCGGTAACAGTTGGCCAGTCGAATTCTTGACCAGTCCAGAACGACACGATGGGCTACCCCTGCGCAAACACTCTGCATGCAATGCACCTTTGAGTGTTTTTTGCCGCTCCATTGATAGTATGGCCCTAACAAACGCAGATGTTACGGCCGATTCTCGCCGACCGCTTTAAGAATCCGGAGCATGCTGACTTTGACATCGCTTGCCCTATCGAAGTGCAGTGCCCCCAGTGCCCTATCGAAGTGCAGTGCCCCAGTGCCTACATCATCAAGCGCCGCCAAGGCTGAAGATTGAGGAGACGTGCCATGATTTCAATTGATGACTTCGCCAAGCTCGACATCCGTGTCGGGAAGATCATTGAAGCCAGGATCAACGAAAAAGCATTGAAACCCGCATTCGCTCTACGAATCGACTTCGGTGACGAACTGGGGATCAAAGGGAGTTCAGCTCAGCTCAGTGACAATTATACGTGTGAGAGCTTGATGAATCGGCAGATTCTCGCTGTCGTCAACCTTCCTCCGCGTCGCGTTGCTGGCTTCAATTCTGAAGTGCTAGTCTTGGCTGTCGTTTGTAAGGTGAACGGAATCGTTTTGGTAGAACCCGAGAGTCACGTAGAGCTTGGACAAAAGATAGCCTAAGCTTGCACATTTGACTTCAAAAACCAACGCCGGATGGCCCTTGTCATCCGGCATTTTCTTCTTTCGATGCGCTGTGGCGGCATGATCGACGTGAGGCAACCGTTTCTATGTGCCTATGCTAGCCACTGTATCGAAGTGCAGTATCGAAGTGCAGTGCCCCCAGTGGCATGCCAACCGGGGAGGCAGCGAGTGGGGAAGACGTTGCTAAATGCAAAACTTTGGCTCCTGCTGGAGCCAGTAGGTTCGGACGTGCCGGGGGCACTCCAGGCCGGTGGCCCACGCCCGAGGGCCCAGCAAGTGCACTGCCCCCGGGTTCGCCCCAGCTCCGGGTTCGCCCAGCTAAGTGCACTGCCCCCGGGTTCGCCCCCTAGGCAGCCCCGGGTTCGCCCCAGCAGTGCACTGCCCCCGGGTTCGCCCCCAGCTAGTCACTGCCCCCGGGTTCCCCCTGGGGCACCCATACCGTCTTCCCTGTTTACCTGTTTTACCACCGCACGATCAGGCCAGCCTAGTCCAGGCGGCCGAATCTCGGCCCTCCAGGTCGCGACGAACCGGCTTGATCGGCAGAAGCACCTTGTTTCTAAACCGCAAGCCAGCTAAAAGTCGATACAAGCGGAGAGTCCGCCCAGGGACGGGATGCGACCGACGCGGAGGCAGCAAGGGTTGTTGCCATCCCCAGATTCACCGGCAGCAGGAGGCAAAACGGTGCAACCATTCGTTTTCAGCCTGCTGAGCTGTTTATCCATGGGGCAGGTGGGGTCGCCACCTACCACGCCGCCGGGTTTGCCGGCAGAGCAAATTCAGTCGCCAGCCTCTGATTCCCAGGCGACCGCAGCAACTCTCGCGACAACAATTGCCGAGCCCGCTCAGAAACTGGCCGCCCGCAGGCTGTACGAGCAAGCTGCCGCAGCAATCGCTGAGTCCAAACCTGAGCAGGCAATTAAACCACTGGAGGCCTTGCAGCGCCAGCACCCAGACTCGGCTCTATCGCGGGCCGTCCTGCCACACCTGGTGGAATGCTATTTAGCGGCCAAGCGGGCCGACGAGGCCCTAGACCTACTCATCGAACAATACACGGCCATGGAACAAATTGCTGCGGAGCGCTCGCAGCTATTAGGCCGACACGCTTGTCACGCGCTACCTGCAACGCGCGAGTCAGCCGAGCGCATCGCTGGCTATCTACAGCTAGTCAGGACACAGGCCAATTGGCCTTCAACTCAACACGTAGAAATTCTGCTGGAGCTGGCCAGCCGCTATGAGTGCTTGGCGGACTATGCAGCGGCTCTTGCCTGCCTGCAGCTTGACGGCGTCTCCGACCCGCAGCCACTCTGCGACCGACGTTTTCAATTACAACTGGCTTGGGGCGCATGTAGAAAGACAGAGCGATCGATCGCTGCGGGCGATTGAATTACTCGATCAACTCAGTCGACAACCGCTGTCGGATTCCCAGCGGGCCGCCGTGCTGTTTGAGTTGGCGGAGGCCTATACAGCCGAACAACAATGGGATCGTGCGCTCGAGCAATGGGCGACGCTAGCCGAACTGGCCACCACGCTTGCCGCGGGAGATGAGCAGCAGCTGCCCTGGGCAGCGAGTGTTGCCCTGCGACGGTGCGAGGTGCTGGTCATGGATCGACAATATGCGATGGCCGTGCCTTTGCTACTGGAGGCTCGGCAGTCCTTCGATCAATTTCCCAAGCGGCATGAGTTCGATTTTCTACTGGCTCGGTGCGCGATCGCCAACATCGAATTTGAAGCTGCCCTAGATACCTTGCGATCGCTGTCGCAATCGAATTCAAGCGACGCCGCGGTAACCGCACGCGCACTGTGGATGGAGGGTGAAGTTTTTCTGCTGCAACGCGATTACGCGCAAGCCCTGGACTGTTACCAACGCGCGGCAGGCACGACAAGCCTCAGCGAGTGGCAGCAGCGCGGCCTGCTGCAAGCGGGCAAATGCTATGAACTGCTCGGCAAACCATTGAGCGCTTTAGCTGCCTATCAGCAAATTGAACAAAGCTGTCCTATTGACGACAACAGCCCATGGGCGAGCACCATTCGCCAGCAGGCCACCCAACGACTGGCTGCAATTAAATCGGCCAACACAACTTATCGCTAGCACACGGACGGAATCTTCTCCATGTTTTCCTCACGGACTACTCATCGATCTATCACGCGGCCAGCAATTGGGTCGTGGTGCTCGCCGTGGCGGATGTTATTCCCTGCCTGGCCTCTGGCAGGGCTGCTGGCACTGCTGTGCAGTAGCTGCGGTGTGGTGATTGCCCAATCCCCGCCCACGACTGGTTTTGGGGCGATGCCAGGAGGAGCGCCCGCTCCGTTGCGATTGGACCAACCGGCAGCGCGGCTGGCCGCTGCGCCCAACTACTCGGCTGGCGCACAACCCAGCGACCCGGCTTCGCTGGCCGTGGATCCGGCTCCCGCTAGCCAGGAGGATTCCATTCAAATGGGAAACATCATCAGCATGATCCGCGAGGGCGGAGTGTTGATGATTCCCATCCTCGCCTGCTCGCTGGTACTGATGGTCTTTGTCTTTGAGCGTCTACTCTTCCTGCGACGCGGCAGAATTATCCCACGCCCTTTTGTGCGTGGGGTGTTGGAGCAACTCGAGCAACAACAACTCGATCGCGACGAAGCCATCGCCCTGTGCGAGGAGAACGCTAGCCCGACGGCAGAGCTGTTCATTGCGGCCCTCAAGAAATGGGGACGCCCGGCGGTCGAAGTCGAACAAGCCATCCTGGATGCCGGAGAGCGTGTTACCAGTCAATTGCGGAAGTACCTCAGGTTATTCAATGCGATCAGCAATTTGTCGCCGCTGCTGGGTTTACTGGGGACGGTGTTGGGCATGATCGATGCCTTCAACACGATTGCCCAGGCGGATGCCATGGGCAGACCGGAGTTGTTAGCCAGTGGCATTGGTGCCGCGCTGATCACAACCGCAGCTGGGCTGTGCGTCGCCATTCCGGCCTACGCCGCCTATGCATTTTTCGTGGGAAGAACCGACAAATTAATTTTGGAAATGGACGCGTTTGCGCAGAGCGTGGTGGAACAGATCAGTGCTGAAGCACTGCAAGCCGGTTCGGGACGCGGTCGCGCTCGCTCGCGAAAAGCTGCCTAGCTGGACAGCCTCACCTTGCGTGCACAAGACGTTTGGAAAAAGCCGCGTGCGAAGTAACGCGTCAGGAAATAGCGGCCGTCGCGCAAGCAACTTGATGAATAAACAATTCAATTAGGACTCGTCCGTAAATAGACTACCCAACTCGAAATCAGCTGGAGTGCATTGGCATCCGGTTATTGCGGGAACCGGACGCTAACGCGTTCCGGCTAATTCGGTCACTTCATTGCGGACGAGTCCTTAGGTACGAGGAATGCAGGCATGCCGCTCAGAACGAGCAACTCCCAGGAATTGCCAAGCGTCAACCTGACGCCCATGATCGATGTCGTGTTCTTGCTGATCATCTTCTTTATGGTTGGTACTCAGTTTACGCAATCGGAAAGGCAAATTGATATCAAATTACCCGGTGCTGGCAATGTGAACGCCATGATTGCCACGCCCGATCGTCGCGAAGTGGTTGTTGGCAGCAATGGAAATATCCATTTGGATGGACAGCAGATCTCGATCACGCAACTGACTGATCGCTTGCGTGAAATGCGAATGCGCTATCCCGATCTGGCTGTTGCCGTACGGGCTGATGGGGATGCGCGTCAAAGGGATGTCGTACCTGTGTACGGCGCTATCCAAGCGGCTGGTGTGACCAACACGGCTGTGCTGGGAGTGCAAAGCAAATTGCGCTAGGTGGCACGACAGTGGAAATTCAACCTCAAGATGTCTTGCATGCTTCTCGTCAGTGACATAGGTCTACAACTCACGCGCGGCTGGTCTTATCTAACCAGCGGCCGAACGCTGGCGATCATTCTGGGTGTCGGCTTTGCACTGCTGGCCATCTTTTTGTTGCTAGCCTCGCGCACCAAGTGGGGACAGACCAAACCGCTAGCCAAATGCGTGGTATTGAGTGTGCTGGCGCATGTGTGGTTGCTGATGTACGCGTTGGGTAATCGCCCCATCCTTCCTCAGGGCAATCCCCAGGCCGTCGATCAACACATGTCGGTAGCCTTCGAAGCCTACAATCCGCCCGCGGAAATTGCCCCCACATTAGCCGCTGCGGAGACGCAGGACGAAAGTGTCCAAGGACGTGAATGGGAACAACCTGTGCCACTGGCCGAGCTGCCCAAACCAGCGGAGCTGGACGCCTTGCTGAGTGCCTCGACAGCTCCGCCTGCCGAAGCCCTACCGAGCCTGGAACCGACGCCACTGCCTGCATTACCTCCGCCGGAGCCCCTGGTCGACCCGAGCCAGCAAGAACGCGTCTCAACGGATTCCCAATCCTTCGATTCAAGTCAACAACTGACCAGTGAACTCCCCTCGCAGCCAAGCATAGAGCCAGTTGCTCAGGCGCTAGCAGCTGCGGCAGTAGCCGACTCGCTCGCCCTGGGTGAGCAAGCAGCAGCGGTCGAGCAGTCACAGGCTTCGGGGATGAACGCGACCTCGATGCGGCAATCCCAAGCCACCCCCAAGCCCGCTCGGGCCCAGGATCCTCATTTGCCGCACGAATATCAATTGCGAACAGCCGAAAATCGATTGCAGTTGACCCAAGCCTTTGGTGCAGATGCCGACACGGAAGCCGCGGTGGCGGCCGGTCTGCGATGGTTGGCCCAGGCGCAAGCTGATGACGGGGGATGGAATGCCAAGCAGCATGGGGCGGGCACGGAAACTTATGCCTTGGGTGAATACCGGCATGGTACGGGCGATCGGGCGGACACGGCCGTGAGTGGCTTGGCCATCCTGGCCTTCCTCTCGGCTGGGCATACACATTTGGAGGGTGAATATCAGCAGACGGTGCAACGTGGACTGCAATATCTGCTGCACGCGCAGATGCCCTCTGGCGATCTATCGGGCCCCAAGCAGGTCGGCAATGCGCCCAGCGTGATGTACGCCCGCATGTATTCGCACAGCATAGCCGCGTTGGCTTTGGCCGAAGCCCATGCCATGACGCACGATGCACTCTTGCGGGATGCCCTCATTCGTGCCGCCCAGTACTCCATCAACGCCCAAGATGTCCGCGGCGGCGGCTGGCGTTACAAGCCAGGTGATACGGGCGATCTGAGCCAATTCGGATGGCAGGCCATGGCCTTAAGAAGCGTTGAAAATTCGGGCATCAAAATTCCCATTGAAGTCAAACGCAGGATGCCAGGCTTCCTCGACTCGTGCATGACTGGCCGCTACGGTGGGCTGGCGCGTTACCGCCCGCAAGATGGTCCGCCCAGCCCGACCATGACCGCCGAAGCCTTGGCCTGCCGTTTGTTATTGGGCTATCCGTTGACAGACCCAGCGCGGCGGGAAGCCACGCAGATGCTCCTGGCCAATCTGCCGGGAGCTACGGAAGACAATGTGTATTACTGGTACTACGCTACCCTGGCTCTCTTTCAATTGCAGGACGAAAGCTGGCGGCAATGGAATCAGGCGCTCAAAACGCGGCTACTAACCAGCCAGGAGCCCGCCTATTCTACCCAGCCGGGCAGTTGGCAGCCGGACAGCGTGTGGGGCGGCTATGGTGGTCGGGTGTACTCAACAGCCATGAGCTGTCTTTGCCTGGAAGTTTACTATCGTTATCTGCCCATGTATCAGCGGTCCAATTTAGCCAGCCAGCAGTCGGGCTGGTCCCCGGCTCTCAAATGAGAGCGCCATCCGCCAGGTGAATCCACGCAACAATTTGGGTTGCCAAGGATTCCGCGACAGTGCATCTTGGACAGCCCGCCGCCAAAGTCCATAATGAAGGGCGTAGCTTGCGAGCGTTCCTGGCAAGCGCAACAGCGGTCGATTCTCGTCGCTCGAATTGGCCTTGAACCAGGCACTTGCTGCTCGTTGGCAAGAGGAATGAGTTGATTGCAATATGAATACGGTCCCGAGACATCAAGACGGAAGTAACCCCGAACGTTCGCTTGCAACCGTTGCGGGTTTGGATCGGCCAGGAAGTGGCTCTGTCCAGTTAGCCGGCTGGTTGGCCATGTGTCTTCAATTCTGCCTGTGCACTATTGCTTCCGCCCAGTCGCGATTTGCGACGTCGGACAACATGAGTGGCTATGTGCACTGGATCGATCTGTACGATGCTCAGAATACACGGATTGATCCTAGCAGCGAGCGGCCGCAGCCCTATTCACCCGCCAAGACGTGCGGACGCTGTCATGATTATGAACAAATCGTACATGGCTGGCATTTCAACTCAACACTGGATGGGGTCGAGCATGGGCGGCCTGGACAACCCTGGATCTGGAGTGATCCGCGCAGCGGAACCCACCTGCCGCTTTCCTATCGCAAATGGCCGGGCAGTTTCGATCCCGATGCATTGGGTTTGACGCGTTGGCAAGTCGCCGAAAAACTGGGCGGATTTTTGCCTGGCGGCGGTCCAGGCTCTGAAGAATCCCTGGCTGTCGCGTTACCGCCAGGCTCAGTTGCCGAGAATGCACAAGCTGAAGACAAACGCAAGGTTACCGGTCCCTTGCCCGTGGACTGCATGATGTGCCATCACGCTCGCGGCAGTGGTTATAGCCCCTTTGCATGGACCGAAAATATTGAAGACCAAAACTTTGCTTACGCCCCGACGGCGGCCATGGGCATAGCGATCATCGATGGCTCGCTGCGGCGTTTGAAAGAAGACTTCGATGTGAATGCGGAGGGGGCTGCCGATAAGCTACCCAAGGTTGTCTATGAACAGGCTCGCTTTCGCGGTGATGGCAAGGTCTTTTTTGACTTGGTACGCAAGCCGACCAATGACGCCTGTTATTACTGCCATACCAATGTCTCGGCTGATATTGCCACAGGAGGCAGGTGGCTGCATGACGAAGACATTCACCTGAGGGCGGGCATGCAGTGTGCGGACTGTCATCGCAATGGTCTCGACCACCATACCGTGCGCGGTTTTGAGGGAGAGCAACATCCCGCCGGTAGCGCCATTGCGTCGTTGTCTTGCGTGGGCTGCCATATGCCTGGTCCCTCCGCGGGAGTGGCTTCGGCGGAAGCTGGTCGCCTGGGTGCACCCCAGCCCATGCATGCCGGCCTGCCTGCCTTGCACTTCGATAAACTGAGCTGCACGGCCTGCCACTCAGGTCCCGCAGCCAGCGATAGCCTGGGACGACAACTGAATTCGATTGCCCATCGATTGGGTTCTCATGAAAAACGAACTGGCAATGAGTTTCCGGGGATCATAGCTGCGGTTTCGCTGCCGGTCTCGCCCAGTGGCGCCCACGGCGTCGATGCCGGAGCTGGAAAGTACACTCCTCACCGGCTGATGTGGCCATCGTACTGGGCCACCATTCAGGACAAACGTGTCAAGCCGCTGAATCCGAACGAGGCCTACGAGCTTGTCCGACGACCGTTGAAAGTCAAACGCGAATTCACCGAGGATCTTGCGGAAGTCAAATTGGCCTTGAGCACCAGAAGTGAATTAATTGGTGAAGAGCGCGCCAGGCTCAAGCCGGAGGAGTGGACCGAAGAAGAGCAGGCGAAAATCGCCCAAGCCGAATCCGAGGCTCGCCGCCTGCAGGTCGCCGAACGCATTGCGGCGGCGCTCGAGGCTATCGAAGCCGAATATCCAAATAGCCAAGCCCTTTGGATTAGTGGTGGTGCAGGCTTTGTCCGCGATGGCGAGCAGGCCATCAAGTCGGTAGACGTTGATCTTTTGGGCGATGCCGGGAAACCCTATGCCTGGCCGCTGGCGCACAATGTACGACCCGCGCGTCAAGCACTAGGGGTCAACGGATGCGTGGAATGCCACAGCCAGTCTTCGCAATTCTTCGGTGCAACCATCCAACCCATCGGCCTGCTGCCGGATCAGGTTACCACGACGCTCAAAGCACATGAACTGCAACAGGCCGATATGCAACGCCTGGAAACTTGGAATCAGATGTTTGTCGGTCGCTCACTATTCAAGATTTTGGGATTGATCGCCTTGGGCTTAACCAGCCTGCTCACGCTGTCAGCCCTTGCTTGGAATATTGGAAACTGCTGCCGGCGTTAATATTAGGCTTTGTCCCAAAAGGGGTCTGACCCTTTGGAGGCGAGTCGAATTTACACCTGTTTCTTGCCTCGCCGGAGAGGGTCAGACCCCTTTTGGGACAAAGCCTAGTCGAATTACCCATGAAGCCACTTATGGATGCAAACCCTACACCGTTGGCAGATATTGCCTTGGGCGGACTGAGTTTTTCCCAGATCTTAATTCCAGCGCTCATCGGCTCGCTGATCCTGCTGGGCGTGCACGCGTGCATCACTTGCGCCAGCAGCCGCAAGTGCGCGAAAATACAGCCACGGAATTGGTTGATCGTAGCCCTATATTTTTGCTTTCTGGGATTGGTGGCTGCGTTGGGCGCCAGCAGCTTTGGGACGATTATCCAGGAAGGCCACATGTCGGGTTATGCCTTGCTGGCGCATGTGACTGCGGCAGGAGCCTTCACCTTCTTACTCTTGGCAATTGCTTGGCTATACCTGCCTTGGGGCGGCGAGGGGCAAGCCAACATGGGCAACCGTTGGTGGCTGGTTCGCTGGAGCGCCTGGGCCATGGTCGTCAGCGGCCTGATCGCTGCCGGCACGATGTTCTTGAGTATGTTGCCCCTGTTGGGAACCCCCGGTTTGCTGCAGGTGGCCGAGATACATCGCTACGCAGGCTTGGTGGTAGTCGTGGCAGCCATCGCCCACGCTTACGCATTAGGCTGCACGCGTTTGGGGCTCCGCTAGAATAAAGGGGGTTCGGATACAAAACTAAGGGCGCCGCATATGCCATCTTTATCGATCGTTGTGCTTTTCTGCTGGAGAATGCTGGGGGTTTGCCTGTGCCTTGCGTTACCCGCTGGCATGCAGGACGAATCGGGGCTGCCCAATCCCTTTGACCTCTTGGCGCCACAGCCACCCGCGGCGGTAGCTGAGATCGAAGCCGAGCCAAGGGAGCCACCCGCTCAGAGCTCCGACGCTCCAGCTCAGAGCACCGACGCTCCCGCTCAGCGCCCGACGCCCCAGCTGATCCAGGACCTGTGGCACCTGTCGCACCGGCTCCAGCTGGTTTGGCACCTGCTGTTTTGGGGCTGCAAGCCGATGCATTCTTTCAAGCCAGCTATGCGCGAGCTTTGGTGATTGAAGTGGAGGGTCCGATCTTTGGTCGCTTCCACTGGTATTTGAACAATCGCTTGGACGCCGCTCAGCGGGCTGATGTCGATCTCGTCATTATTCAACTGACCAGTCCCGGTGGCGATCTGGAATACTCGCTGCAATTGGCGCGACGCTTGCGCGATATCGATTGGGCCAAGACGCTGGTTACTATCCCCCAGGAAGCCATCAGTGGCGGGGCTATCCTATCGCTGGGTGCGGATCGAATCGTCATGCAGTCTGGGGCGTTGATAGGCGACGCCGGCCCGATTCATATGGGCATGGACGGGCAATTCCGACATGCCGAGGAGAAGGTCGTGAGTTACCTGGCTGGTGCGGTGCGCGAGTTGGCGGCTGCCAAAGGGCGGCCTGCGGCCCTGGCAGAAGCCATGGTTGATCGGTCGGCAATATTGGTTGAGGCGGTCGATAAGACCTCCGGGCGGCGGACCGTCCTCAATGAGCGCGAGGCCCAGGACCCAACGCTGCTTGAACAGTTCGAAATCGGCGATGAGCTACCGGAGTCCGGGCAAAATCGATTTCTGACGCTGGGGGCAGAGCGGGCAAGACAACTGCAATTATGCGAAGGCGTTGTCGATTCTCAACAAGATCTGTTGGCGAAGATGAACATAGCCAGTATCGAAAGCACGCGACTGACCTGGGTCGACAAGACAGTCTTTGTGCTCAATCGCCCGTGGCTGACCGCCGTGCTACTGATCGCCGGGCTGATCGGACTTTATATTGAACTCATGGCCCCAGGTATTAGCGTGGCCGGCTTGACATCGGTCTGTTGTTTCGGCGTCTTCTTTTGGAGCCACGCCTTGGGGGGGACATCGGGCTGGCTCGAAGTACTGCTGTTCGTGCTGGGAATACTCTGCGTGCTGGCCGAATTGTTCATCCTGCCCGGCTTTGGGGTTTTTGGGTTTACCGGTCTGGGGCTGGTCATACTCTCGCTGGTGATGGCCAGCCAGGAATTCGTGTTGCCCAGTTCGGCTGGCGAGTGGCAGCAACTGCAGGTCAATACACTGATGGTGCTCGGATCCGTATTGGCGGTCATCGTCCTGTTTTTCGCGCAGCTACTGATCTTGGACTCCGTGCCAGGACTAAATCGCTTTCGCTTGGCAGCCCCCGATGTGGCCCCTGAGCCCAAGCCCGGCGTGCATGACCACAGCTTGTTGGGGGGCCGTGCACAGGCCATTCATGCATCCGTGGGTGCGCAGGGGGTTGCCGAATCAGACCTCCGTCCTTCGGGCAAGGTCTTGCTAGCGGATCAACTGCTGGATGTGGTTACCGAAGGCGATTATGTCGACGCCGGTTCCACCGTAGAGGTCATCGCGACGGCTGGCAACCGCATTGTAGTCAGGCGGGTCAAGTAGCTTTGCTGCCGCGCATCATGTCTTCGGCGATGTTGTGTTTGGCGCTGGGGGGCGAATTTTCTTTGCCTCTTCGGCCGCCTGCTTGCCGGCGGCGACCCACTCGGCAATCGGCATGACGGCAAACCCATGTTTGCGCGTGCCAGCAGCTATGCGTGTGTTGTCCGGCGACAGCGACAAAGCCCAAATGCCGCTCTCGGCCGCTGCCTGCAAATCCACTCTGGCAAGCGTGTCGTAATCGGCAATCACCATCTGACCATTCATGCAACCCGCGACTACCAAATTGCTGTCTGGCAAGGCAACCAGGCTGGTGACCCAATCGGGCGTCTTGGTTATGGTGCCCAATGAGCGAGCGGTAGCTACATCCCACAATTGCAATCGGCGATCGGCACCTCCACTGATCAGGCGTGTCCCATCGTTGGAAAAGGCAATGCTCCACACGGCTTCGCTGCTGCGGGACATCTTGGATTTTTCCTCCAGGGCTGGCCAGCTGAACATTTTGATCGTCCCATCACCGCAAGCAACGGCCAACAAATTGCCATCGGCATTGAAGGCCAAATCAAAGATCGCCGCCGTGCTGGCCTCAATGCGTTTTTCTTCTTTGTGATCGCCAGCCGAAAGGACCAACAGTTTTCCATCTTCGGTACCGGCCAGCAATTGTCCATCAGCGGCGGCTGCCATGGCGCGGATCCAACGAGCTTCGATCTCTAACGGCTTGGGATCCCCGTCGCCGTAAATCGCCAAGTGACCTTTGTAGTCGCTAGCCAAAACCCCTTGTTCGCCAAGGTTGGCGACGCACCACAAGGATGTCTCCGCCTCGCCCATTGGCTGCAATTCGCTCAGACTGTCCACGGCAGCCTTCACCACCTGAGCCGGTCGCAGCAGCAACCCCTGTGAGCTGGTGCCGACCACATGTGCATCGTCCAGCCAGGCGACCGAGGAAATCCAGGGACCATCGGTGAATGCGGCCTGTTCGTCTTCTGCGGCCAGGCTAGACTGCAGCAGTGGGGTGGCATTCAGCGGGTAATGCAAGGACGAGTGCTAGTGAGAATTTTAACCAAGTTGGAAGTTGATAAAGTTTCATGGCGGGAATCCTTGGGTGCGTGGGGTGCCCAATATTGCATTGGATTGCAGGCGAACATTCAAAACGAAGGAGCGCCAAGCGAAGATTATACTCGCTGACTGCTGCCGCCGCTGGCTAGACAGAATCCACAGCCCACCGACCGATGCCGGTAGGGCTTGTTAGGGCTGCAGCAAGGGTTACATTCAATCAACGACAGCACTCGTTTGCGACAGGCGGAGTGGATGCACTGCGGGACATCAGGCAGGCACCATTCTACGCTACGCACGCCTGGCGATCACCGACCAATCCTTTCACTCGCTAAATGAATAACCGGAGTTTTGATGGGCCGTCAGTATATTTTTACTATGGAATCCATGACCAAGAAGCATGGCCAACGCGAGGTGCTGAAGAATATCTGGCTGTCTTTCTATCCCGGGGCAAAAATTGGCGTGCTGGGTTCCAACGGGGCTGGCAAAAGCACGTTGCTGCGCATCATGGCCGGGGCGGACAAGGATTTCGACGGAGAGGCCAAATTGACTCCGGGCTTTACGGCTGGATACTTGTCCCAAGAGCCTCAATTAAATACCGCCAAAGATGTCCAGGGAAATGTGGAAGAGGCCGTTGCCAAGCGTCGGGCCGTGCTGGATCGTTTCAACGAGATCTCGGTCGAACTGGGCGAGATAACGGACGATGACAAGCTGCAAAAGCTGTACGATGAAATGGCACGACTGCAGGATATTATCGATTCCAACAACCTGTGGGAACTTGACCGCCAGGTAGAAGTGGCCATGACCGTTATGAATCTTCCGCCCGGCGACGCGGATGTTTCCAAGCTGTCCGGCGGCGAGCGAAGGCGGGTCGCGTTGTGCAAATTGTTGATCGAGCAACCGGACTTGCTATTGCTGGATGAACCGACCAACCACCTGGATGCAGAATCGATCAACTGGCTGGAACAGCATTTGGACCAGTATCCGGGCACTGTCGTCGCCGTAACGCACGATCGATATTTTCTAGACAATGTGGCCAAGTGGATTTTGGAGTTGGATCGAGGTGAGGGGCATCCTTTCGAAGGCAATTACTCCTCCTGGCTAGTGCAAAAACAAGAGCGTTTGGCCCGTGAACAACGCTCGCAAATCAGCCGCCAAAAGACGCTGGCCAAGGAACTGGAGTGGATTAGGGCGTCACCCAAGGCCCGTCAGGCCAAGAGCAAGGCGCGGATTACCTCCTACGAGAAGCTGGCGGCTGAGGAGTACGAAGATCGACCCGACGAGCTGGAGATCCAGATCCCACCTGGAAAGCACTTGGGTGAATTGGTTATTGAAGCTAAGGGGATCTCCAAGGCATTTGGCGATCGCTTGCTGATCGACGACCTGTCCTTCAATCTACCGGCTGGCGGTATTGTGGGAGTCATCGGGCCCAACGGGGCTGGCAAGACCACCCTGTTCCGCATGTTCATGGGTGACGAGCAACCCGATTCCGGAACGCTACGCATAGGTCCAACCGTTGAATTGGGTTATGTCGATCAAAGTCGCGATTCGTTGGCAGCGGAGAATACCGTCTATCAGGAGATCAGCGGGGGTCATGAGACCTTGGAACTGGGTAAGCGGAAAATGAATGCCCGCAGCTACGTCTCCAAGTTCAATTTTCGTGGACCAGACCAGGAAAAAAAGGTCGGCAAACTGTCCGGCGGCGAACGCAACCGCGTTCACCTGGCCAAGCTGCTGCGGCGGGGTTCGAACGTACTGCTGCTCGACGAACCCACCAACGACTTGGATGTCGACACACTGCGCGCTCTGGAGGAAGCCATTCTGAGTTACGCCGGCTGCGTGGTAGTGATTTCCCACGATCGCTGGTTCTTGGATCGAATTGCCACGCACATCCTGGCCTTTGAGGGTGACGGACATGTGCATTGGTGCGAAGGCAATTTCCAGGTTTATGAGCAGCAGCGTCACGAGCGTCTGGGATTGGGTGCGGACGAAGTCCGCAAATTCCGCTATAAGAAACTGACCACCTAGTTGGATAACGCCAGTTTCAAGTGTCCACCAAGCACGAAGTGCCAGCCGTGAACAACTGACAGCCACACTCGCTGTCTCTCCCCTCCCGAGGGAGAGTCGTGAGCAACGCGAGCGGAGAGGGAGATTTCCCTCCCCATGCGACCATAGTGAAACCCACGGATTGGCGCGGACTGGCCTGATTCGCGGGCAAAAAATCACAGCCCATGAATGATCGCGAGCATACTCAACGACTGACACCCACTTCGACTCGGCCGGTGTGCTGGCTGACGATTCGCAATTGAGCGGCTAGAGCTTGACTGAGTTGGGATTCCAATACGCGCCACCGCCAATTGCCTTCGGCTTTGCCGGGCGTATTCATGCGAGCGGTGTCATCCAAGCCGAGGATATCCTGCATCGGAATGATCGCCGTATGGGATGCGGCCCCGAGCACCATGGCAATGAGTTGCCAGTGGACGAGCGGGTCGCGATCTTCGGCGGGTTCGTCCTCCAGGTAGCGATCCAGGATGTCGCTATCCCCATTTTCTTGCTTGGCTGCCTGCCTTTGGCGATACCAGCTGACGATGGTGCTATTGTCGTGGGTACCGGTGTAGGCCACGCTATTTTCGGGGTAAGCCTCGGGGCGATGGAAGTTGTCATGCTCCATGTCGAAGCCAAATTGCAGAATGCGCATACCTGGAAAGCCCAGTTGATCGCGAAGCTCGTGGACTGCATCGGTGATCAAGCCCAGGTCTTCGGCGACGATAGCCAATTCCCCCAATCGGTTTCGGGCAGCATCAAAGGGTGCCGCTCCGGGTCCAGGCGCCCAACGTCCGCCAATCGCCGTTGCCGCCCCGGCAGGAATTTCCCAATAAGATTCGAAGGCGCGGAAATGGTCGATGCGCAGCAGGTCGTAAAGTTCAAACGCGCCCTGAAAACGTCGCGTCCACCAGGCGTAGTCTGATTTTGCCAGCGCCTCCCATGCATAGAGAGGATTGCCCCACAATTGCCCTGTCTTGCTGAAGTAGTCCGGAGGTACGCCTGCCACAAACAGCGGAATTCCAGCCTGATCCAATAGGAACAGCTGTTGATTGGCCCATACATCGGCACTGCCGTGAGCCACAAAAATGGGCATATCGCCAAACAACTTGACGTTGCGGGCGTTTGCAAATTCACGCAAACGCTGCCACTGGGTGAAGAAAGCAAATTGAACAAATTGCTCGAACTCGATCTGCTTGGCCAACGCCTGGCGCCAGGCGCTGTAGGGCGGCGGGTTCACGACGGACTAAATCGGCGTCCCAGCGATCCCATTGATCGGTGCCAAAGTGCTTCATGAGTGCCGCATACAAGGCAAAGTCATCCAGCCACCAACGATGGCGGACACAGAAGTCTTCAAAGCGATCGACTTGAGCGCACACTGGCGACGCAAAGAATCGCTCGCAAGCAAGCCGGAGCAGTTTCCATTTGAACTCCGTCACATCCAGGTAATCCACTTCGTCCAAACTTGCGGACTGCGAGCGGGTCGTTGGCCGCGCGGCATCCAGGTCTGACGAACTCAACCAACCCTCACGCAGCAATTCGTCAGGACTGATGAGCAGTGGATTGCCCGCAAAGGCCGAGTAGCAACTGTAGGGCGAATCACCGCGGATGGTTGGCCCGAGGGGTAGGATCTGCCAAATCTGTTGTCCAGCGGCTTGCAGGAATTCGACAAAACGAAAGGCACCCGGACCGAGATCACCGATACCATACTGGCTGGGTAAACTGGTGATGTGCAACAGGACGCCGGAAGCTCGCGGAAATTCCATCTAGATTTCAATGCTGCAAGAGAACGAGGTCGCAGGAAGCCCTGAAGCCGCTGAAATTTACTCGAGAATCATGTCGTCCACGGTATGGTTCGAGGGAATCATGGGCAAAACGTGCTCTTGGTAAGGCACCATGACGTCCAGCACGAAGGGTCCGGGGTAATTGATCATCTCTTCTAACGCGCCTCGCAAATCGGCTTTCTTGCTGACGGTAGCTCCACCACAGCCATAGCCCTTGGCGATTGCCACGAAATTCGGATAGCGTTCGGCGACATAAGCGTGGCTGTCCGTGACGCCCGGGCCGCTCGCCTCTTCGTGATCGATCGGACCGAGATAGGTATGGGCGCGATTGCTCTGATTGAAGCGATCCTCCCATTGCACGACCATGCCCAGGTGCTGGTTGTTGAGCAGCAGAACTTTGACGGGCAGCTTTTCGCAGTACAACGTTGCCAACTCTTGGATATTCATCTGAAAACTACCGTCGCCATCGATGTCCACAACCAAAGCATCCGGATACGCCGCTTGGACACCCATGGCCGCAGGCAATCCAAAACCCATCGTGCCCAAGCCAGACGAACTGAGCCACTGTCGCGGTCGCTTGAAATTGTAGAACTGGGCGGCCCACATCTGGTGCTGCCCGACGCCAACGGTGATAAAGGTCTCGCGGTCCTGGGTCAGTTTCGACAACTCGCGAATCGCATGTTGCTGCAGAATACCGTCGAACTTCTGGTCGTAGCTAAATGGATAGCGTTTCTTCAGATCGATGCAGTGCTTCACCCAGTCGCCCATGTCCTCCGGAGGCTCGACGATCTTATTCAGCTCTCGGATGGCATAGCCCACGTCGCTGCACACCGAGATGTGGGCCACCTTGTTTTTATTCAACTCCGAAGCGTCGATGTCGACGTGAATGATCTTGGCATTCTTGGCAAATGCCTCCAACTTGCCCGTGACGCGATCATCGAAACGCACTCCCAAGGCAATCAACAAGTCACAGTCGCGAACCGCCAGATTGGCATAGGCCGAACCGTGCATACCCAGCATGTCCAGCGACAGCGGACCATCGTTGGGATAAAGCCCCAAGCCCATCACGGTCATGGTCGTTGGAATACCCGTCTTTTCGATCAACTTGCGCAGATCCGCAGCGGCTTCGGCGGCAATGACACCGCCTCCACAATAAATGACCGGGCGTTTCGAGTGCTTGATGGCCGCGGCAATTTGGCGGATTTGCTCCGGTTGGGCCTGGGGCCGCTGAACTTTGTAGCCGGGAAGATCCATGGCCACATTCCAGTCGACTTCGCAACTGTTCAATTGAACGTCTTTGGGCATATCCACCAGCACCGGACCGGGCCGGCCCGTGGTGGCGATATGAAATGCCTCCTTCATGACCCGAGCCACGTCCTCGACCCGCGTCACCAAATAATGAGCCTTGGTGATGCTGCGGCAGACTTCCACCATGGGCGTCTCCTGGAACGCATCGGTTCCAATCACGCCGGTAGGGACCTGGCCAGTAATGAACACCACGGGCACGCTGTCCAGTTTGGCATCGGCAATAGCGGTCACCAAGTTGGTGGCCCCTGGACCGCTGGTAGCCATGGCCACCGCCGGCTTACCGGTGCTGCGGGCGATGCCCTGGGCCGCGAATCCACCACCTTGCTCGTGCCGCGGCAGAATCGTTCTCAAGGTCTGACCATAGCGCGTCAGCGATTGGTGCATGGGCATGCTGCAACCGCCTGGATAGGCAAAGATGACTTCCACGCCGTGATCCACCAACGACTTGACCAAAATGTCAGCCCCGGTCATGACGTCAGTCGCACGTTGGGTTTCAGCCGTCGCCATCTCGAAAATCTCCAGTTTCTTTCATCAATTCGGTTAAGGATAAAGCAATAATGGCACTTCTTCAACGCTTAATCGTCCCGCTGGTCGCTACAACATAGGCCACACAGGTAAACTCTCAAGGGGAAATTTGAAGATGGCAAGCCACTGGATCGCCGTTGGAGTCGGAGGCATGCTCGGCGCCTTGGCTAGATACGGGATTTTATTGATTTTTTCTGTGATTGGGCCTAGTTGGCTGCCCGTGGCAACGCTGGTCGCCAACCTCGGCGGCTGCTTGGCGATCGGGTACATCAGCCAGTGGGCCGTCCAGCAGGATTTGACCCATCATTGGTGGATCGTCGGGGTGCGCGTTGGCCTGCTCGGCGGTCTGACCACTTTCAGCTCTTTTGCCTTGGACGTGGTCCGCCAATGGCAACTGGGCCGCAGTGGCTTGTCGTTGGGTCTGATCGCGGCCCACTGTGCACTGGGAATTGCAGCCGTCGCCCTCGGCATGTCGCTGGCCCGGCAGGAGCCGGACCAGTCCACCTGAAAAACAGTCACCAAATAACAGCCGACCTCGAAAACAGCCCGTCTGCTAGAGCTTACGGGCTGAAAGGGAATCACAGGCCGTTTGAACTTCAAGCAAGCTTACTTGATGTGCAAATCGATCCAATTCTCCAGCTCCTGCCAGTCCACTGGGGGGAGTTTCGACAGATCCGGTCGCAACCGGACTGCATCGTGAATATAGACGTGGTGGATGTCGGCTTGAGCCTGCGGGGTGTTCCAATGCAGCAGCACGCGGACACACATGGGCAGCGAGCCGGGTACTTCAATCTCATAGCCACACAGCAGCGGTACCTCCAGCCAGTTCAATTGTCGTGCCGCCAGCGCCGGAAACTCCGCGTCAATATCGCGAGTCACGGTAAACACCGCGCTGGCGATATCGGCGGATTCGATGCCATTGCGGCGAATCATGAGGGCTAGCATTTGGCGGGTGGCCCGCAAGATGGCGTCGCGAGAATTTTCTTCAACGGTGGTCGCACCGCGGACGCCTCGGCAGAAGATTGTCATCGTGTTTTGGCTCGCAGGGCAATGGGCTCAGCTGGTTGGAGAGATAGCCAGGGCACCTCGCACCCTCGACTGAGTTCGTTAATATATCAAGAGCTCCCCCGTTGTTCATCCGGTAAAGTTGTTCATCCGTAAACCGCGACACAGCCGCAGACACCCGCAGCGATGACCGAATCTCCCACGACTCCAGAATCCGAATCCGGCGTCGAGCCGCGCGAATACTCCGTGCTGATCGTCGACAACGATCGGGCCCACGCCCGAGCGATGACCGAAAGCCTGGAACGGGTGGGCTATCGCTGCACGGTTGCGACGAGCGGACCGGAAGGCATCCAGCAGATCGATCAGAATAACTACCACGTCGTCGTCAGCGATCTGGTCATGAACGATATCGACGGCATGCAGGTCTTGCAGAGAGCCAAGACGGTTTTGCCCGATTGCGAAGTCGTGTTGGTCACCGGTCATGCCACGGTTTCCAAAGCAGTCGAAGCCATGCAGGAAGGTGCATTCAACTTTCTGGAAAAGCCGATCACTCCGGGCAAGCTGCGTGCCGTAACGTCCAAAGCCATTGAGGCGGTACAGCTCAAGCAGACCAACACCGAACTCCGGCAACGTCTGGATGAGAAATTCGGTTTCGAGGGCATCATCTTCGCCAGCCCCAAAATGCATGATGTGATCGATCGCATCAAGCGCATCGCGCCCACCGATGCGACCGTGCTGATCACCGGCGAAAGCGGGACGGGCAAGGAGATGATCGCCCAAGCCATTCACCAGAATAGCCCGCGCAAGGCAAAGCGGATGAAGGCCCTGAACGTGCGGGCGGTGTCCGAACAGCTGGTGGAGAGCGAACTGTTCGGTCACGTCAAGGGTGCTTTTACCGACGCGGCCAGCGATCGCATGGGCGCCTTTGAGTACGCCGACGGTGGTACCCTGTTCCTGGACGAAGTGGGTGATATGCCCATGAGTACCCAAATCAAGTTACTGCGTGTGCTGGAGGAGCACCGCATCACCCGCGTCGGCGACAACCGCCCCATCAAGGTCAACGTACGCTTGATCAGCGCTACCAATCGTCCGCTGGAGCAAATGGTGGAAGAGGGTATCTTTCGCAACGATCTCTACTATCGATTGAATATCGTCACCGTACACCTACCCGCACTACGCGAAAGACCCGAAGACATCGTGCCTTTGATGGACCACTTTCGCAAACTGTTTCAAAAGCGACACGGCAAGTCCCAGTGCAGTTTTTCACCAGCCGTGATGCGTCGCTTCTACGGCTACGAATGGCCAGGCAACATTCGGCAACTGCGCAATTTTGTGGAGACCATGGTCGTTCTGGATACCGACGGCGTCTTGGACTTGAATGACCTTCCACCAGAATTGAGTCAAGCCTCCGATGTTCAGGAGAGTCCAGCCGCGGGACGCGGCCGCAGGTGGGATGCTGGCCACGTGGCGATTCGAGCCTGATCGGCCGCACGATGGCGGACATCGAGCGATGGGCGATCGAAGAGACGCTCAAGATGACTGCCGGCAACCGTGAAGAGGCCGCCAAGATCCTGAGCATCGGCGCGCGCACCCTTTATCGCAAGCTCGACAAGTACAAACAGGACGACTAAGCGCCTATCCGAAAAGGGGTCTGACCCTCTCCGGCGAAGCCAAAAAAACCAATCAAATCGACTCGCCTCCAAAGGGTCAGACCCCTTTTCGGATAGGCGCTTAGAGGGACGGACTCATGCCCACCATTCGGCGCTTACCCGCCAGCTTGGTAAACAAGATCGCCGCCGGTGAGGTGATTGAACGGCCAGCCAGCGTGGTCAAAGAACTGCTCGAAAACAGCATCGATGCTGGGGCTACGCAGATCGAACTGACCATCGAGGGCGGTGGTACGGAAATGATCCGCATCAGCGATAATGGTTGCGGCATTCCCGAAGATCAGATCCCATTGGCCATTGCCAGCCACGCCACCAGCAAACTCGAAACGGCCGAAGATCTGTTCGATGTGCACACGCTGGGTTTCCGCGGCGAAGCCCTGGCATCGATCGCCGAGGTCAGCCACCTGACCCTGAGAACCCGCGTGGCGGATTGCGACTCCGGTTTTGAGCTCAACGTGCGCGGTGGACAGGCCGATGCGATCAGCCCGGTGGGTTGTCCCGTGGGAACGACCATCGAAGTCCGCAATCTGTTCTTCAACACGCCGGTGCGACGCAAGTTCATGCGCAGTCCGTCGACCGAAGCCGGGCACATCACCGAGGCGTTCACACGCATCGCCTTGGCCTTTCCGCAGGTGCAAATGAGTATGATCAGCGGCAGTCGCATGCAACACAATTTGCCAGCTACCGATTCGTGGCAGGAGCGGATTCGCGCTTTCTTTGGCGACGAAATCGCCGACTCGTTGATGGCAGTCGAAAGCCAGCAAGAGATTGCCCAGCTGTCCGGCTATGTGGCCGATCCATCGGTCAGTCGCAGCAACAATCGCATGCAGTACCTGTTCCTGAATGGACGCTACATACGCGATCGATCGCTGCAGCATGCCTTGAGCGAAGCCTATCGCGGACTGCTGATGGTCGGTCGTTTTCCTGTCTGCTTTCTGCGGCTGGAAATTCCCCCAGAACAAGTCGACGTGAATGTGCATCCCACCAAGATGGAAGTCCGTTTCCAAGAGGCCGGCAAGCTCTACAGCCAATTGCTGCAGACCCTGCGGCACCAATTCCTGACCACGGACCTGACGGCACGAGCCCGACATGTGCCCGGCCCGGTCCCGGCTGGACTGCGCGGCGAGGGGCGGCAGGCGGACTACGCCATCAGCTGCCGCGCAGCGGCACCCCTCAACGGCAGACGAAGGTCGTTGGCAGGATCACTCCGAGCGGATGCTGCAGGTAACACCCCAGCTGGCACCTGGGCTGAACTTGAACTCCAGCCCTCCACCCTTTCGACCCTTTCCCGAACGTGGCTTGGCCAGCAGCAGGCTACCCTCGCCGCCCGCCGCAGCGCCAACGCCGACCGCTGCTGACGAGCGGTTGCCGCCGGGTGCAGAAGACTGGTCAAGCGGCCGGGCAGCCCAAGGCACAGAGCAACGGGCAACACAGTACTCGGGATACGTCGGGACATGGAGCACGCCGCCCACTCCGCACCCAGCCACCTGGGTATGCAGGTCCACAATCGCTACCTGGTAACACAAGACGAGCAGGGGATGGTTGTGGTCGACCAACACGCCCTGCACGAACGAATTCTGTATGAACAGCTGCGCGCAGCGAACTCAAGCGCGGAACGTGGAAACACAACAGTTGTTGGTGCCCGAGCCCATCGATCTGACTCCCGCCGAAGCCGCGGCAGCCTTGGAATCGCGCGAGCTGCTGGCACAAATCGGCATTGAGATAGAACCCTTTGGCGGCGACACCCTTCTGCTTACCAGCTATCCGGCCATGCTCGCCAATATGCGGCCCGCCGAGGTATTGCGGCAAGCCCTCGAGCCCCTGATGTCGGGGGGCACGGCGCCCAGCGCCCGTGATTTGCTGGATGAGCTATTGCACATGTTGGCTTGCAAGGCGGCCATCAAGGCGGGAGACAAGCTATCTGCGGAAGAGGTCACCGCCCTGTTGGAGCAGCGTTACCTGTACCAGGACACCCACCACTGTCCACACGGGCGGCCCACAGCCCTCTTCTTCACCCGCGCCCAGCTCGACAAAATGTTCAAACGGACCTAGAGTTCACACTGGCACACTTGCCGCAATCCCAAAATTCATTACAAGCCGAATACCTTCCCCCACCCATGCGAATTCCGCCAATTGTACGTTCGCTGAGCGCAACAGGATTTTACTAAATTGACAACGTGTGGTATTTGTTACCGGCACTTTCCGAACTTCCAGCTTTCACGACCTCTTAGCGGGAAAGGCCTACTTTAGGGCGTTTGCCAGCTGGCGCTAGAGCTTGACTGACCGGCGACCACCACCAACACGTCTGTTTTCGACCTAGGGGCCAACTCGCAATGTTACTCGCCAGCATCATTCTCTTGTTCGTTGTGGGGTATATCGTCATTGCCCTCGAGCATCCCTTGCACATCGACAAGGCGGCGACGGCCTTGTTTATCGGCGCGGGCTGTTGGGCTTTGTACGTACTGGGGCTGGATACTCTGTTGCCTGTCGAGCGCATCAATCAACTCGACCCGGGCTTTGTGGCAGAGATGGCCGGCCATGCGGAAGGTCACGAGTTGGCCGTGCACTATGCCATCGAAGGCCAGTTTCTGCCCTTGATTGGTGAGATCGCCTACATTCTGTTCTTCCTGATGGGGGCCATGACCATCGTTGAATTGGTCGACGCCTACGAGGGTTTTTCGCTCATCACCGATCGCATCAAGACCACCAACAAAGTCAAACTGTTGTGGACAGTCGCCATACTGACCTTTTTTCTGTCGGCCGTATTGGACAATCTGACGACGACGATCGTGATGGTCTCGTTGATGAAGAAATTGATCCGCGATCGTGAAACGCGATTGTTTTTCTGCGGCATGATCGTGGTTGCAGCCAACGCCGGCGGTGCCTGGACCGTTATTGGTGACGTGACGACCACCATGCTGTGGATTGGTGACAAGATCTCGACGGTCGAAGTCATGAAGGCCCTGATCCTGCCCAGTATCGCCTGCATAACCATCCCGCTGATCATCGTCTCGCTGATGCTCAAAGGCGATGTGCAGCGACCTGAGATCTCCAGCGAGGCGCACGACAAGACACTCAAGAAATGGCATTCGACGCTATTCTTAATTCTCGGTTTCTGCGGCTTGATCTTTGTGCCAATCTTCAAGTCCGTAACGCACCTGCCGCCCTTCATGGGCATGATGTTTAGTCTGAGTGTGATTTGGATCATTTCCGAGTTTGTCAAGCACGACTTGGATGAAGCAACGCGTTCAAGCACCAATGTGGTCGGTGTGCTGAAGAAGATCGATACTGCCAGCATCCTGTTTTTCCTGGGTATCCTGCTGGCCGTCGGCACCCTGCAAGCCACTGGCGTGCTGCGCTCCTTGGCAGGACTCCTGACCGAATACGTGGGCAACATGCAGTTGGTAGCCCTGGTCATCGGCTTGCTGTCCGCGGTGGTCGACAACGTGCCTCTGGTGGCTGCCGGTATTGGCATGTACGACTACCCCAAGGACGATACCTTCTGGCTGTTCCTGGCCTACTGCGCGGGTACTGGCGGAAGCTGCTTGATCATTGGTTCGGCGGCTGGCGTGGCGGCCATGGGCCTGGAGAGAATCGACTTCCTGTGGTACATCAAACGCGTATCGTTGTGGGCGTTGGTGGGCTATCTGGGCGGTGCTGGCGTATTCGTCGTCCAAGAAAAATTCATGCCCCACCACCAGGTCGTGCAGGACGAACACATAGAAAAAGCCATGCACAGCGAGCATGCCGAAAATCATGGGGGCAGGCCTGAATGGTACCAGGTTACGACACGTAGGGCAGAATCTCCGAGACTGACACTGCATCGAGGCCAAGGAACACACGCGTCGTAAAGAGGCGTGACTACGTGACTCTAAGATAGGTTCACCATGTGCGCAATAGCCACAACGGGCTCGCCAGCGGATTTGCAAGGCTCAACGCTAATCGTCATTGCTTTTGAGGACAAACCTCTGCAAGGCAGGCTGGCAGCCCTCGACTCCGCCGCGGATCAGTTATTCAGTCGCTTGTTGGGCTCCAACGAGATTTCCAGCAAGCCAGGCAAAACCAGCCTGCTGTATCGCGTGCCGGGGGTGGCCGCAGAAAATGTGCTGGTGGTTGGCGGTGGTCCTCAAGCGAATTTTGATCAAGGGGCCGCTTTTCGCGCGGCCGGGGCCGCTGCCAAACGTTTGGCGGATCAGCCTCGCAAGCTGGTCTTCGATTTCGGTAGACTGGTACCGCCTGTGGCCGCTGCCTGCGTGGCCGGTGCCATGCAAGGGGCCGTCGGCCAGGACTTGTTTCGCGCGTCCAAGAATCTTAAATCCAGCCGCCAGTGTCACCTGGCTGAATATGGAGCAAGGCCCATTGGATCGCGGTCGACATTTGGGAGAGGCCATGCTGCTGACTCGCGAATTGGTCAACCTGCCTGCAAACTATCTGTACCCTACAGAGTTCGCCTCGTGTGCCGCCAATGTAGCCGTGTCCTGCGGATTGGAAATGGAGGTGTGGGATGAATTGCGCCTGCGTCGCGAGAAATGCGATGCACTGCTGGGAGTATCGGCTGGCTCTGTCCGCCAGCCGCGATTGTTGATCTTGCGTTATGCGGGGACAAAACAGCAACCTCCGCTTGCGCTGGTTGGCAAGGGAGTCACCTTCGATAGCGGAGGTTTATCTCTCAAACCCAGCGAAGGCATGCTGAGTATGAAATGCGATATGGCGGGTGCCGCAACCGTTCTAGGTGCCATGCAAGCCATCGCCAAGCTCGAATTGGAAACGCCAGTCGTGGGGTTGGTCGGACTGGTTGAAAACATGATTAGTGGTTCAAGCCTTAAACTAGGCGATGTGCTGACGGCCCGCAGCGGCAAGACGATCGAGATTCACAACACAGATGCCGAAGGCCGATTGGTATTGGCGGACGTTCTCAATGTGGCCCTCGATGAACACCCAGCCCAAATTGTTGACCTGGCGACGTTGACCGGAGCCTGCGTGGTCGCGCTTGGTGTGGATATTGCCGGCCTGATGGCTAACAATTCCACGCTGCAGGCTCAGCTTCAGTCGGCCGCTGCCACGGTGGGCGAGGAACTCTGGCCGTTGCCGATGCACGAATATTTCTCGGAGCAGATTTCCAGCAAGGTAGCAGACATCAAGAACGTCGGCGAAGGCCGCTGGGGTGGAGCCATCACCGCCGCCAAGTTCTTGCAGGAGTTCGTGGGCACGACTCCTTGGGCACATCTCGACATAGCTGGTCCAGCTTTCGCGGACAGCCCCAAACCCCACCTCGACGCGGGAGCCACGGCCGCCATGCTCAGAACCATAGTTCAACTTGCCGAGAATCTTTAGAGGGCGGGGCTTAGGCGATCGGCAGATAAGAATCTGCCTGTAGTGGACGAGGTAACAAGTCCCTGCGGCTAGGACTCGTTACCTCGTCCACTACGATTTCTCGTCTTGCTCTTGCGCGAGAGATAGCTGCGAAGGGTGCCCAAGGGGGTGTTGATAACCAGAGTTTCTTCAATGGTCTCGAGTCCCGCTCGGCGTTGAAGGTTGGGAAGTCGTCCGTTGACGTTGCACCGCGTTCGAGCCCAGCCGTCAGCCACGCGCACGGGCAAGAACTGCAGTCGGGCTAGCCAGTGGCGAGGCCGACAATAGTCGATCAACAAAAATCTTCCACCCGGCACCAGGACCCTCTCGACCTCGGCTAATGCCAATTGCTTTTCCTGTTGTGTCAAATGGTGCAGTACTAGCGAACAGGTCACCAGGCCAATCGACGCGTCCGCAATGGGCAGCCGGGTAGCGCTGCCCAACAGCCAGTCGATTGAGGTTGTCGCACCTGCCTTTTGGCTGGCTTGGGCAAGCATGCGACGATCGGCGTCGAGTGCGCAAACGCGGGGTTTGTGCTCTTGTCCAGCCAGACAGATGGCCAAGGTGCCCGTGCCGCAGCCCACATCCAGAATGCTGGACGCGGGTTGTGCGGCGGCGATTTCTAGAACATGCTGGATATAGGTCTGCTGGCAAGCAAATAGCTGCACCAAACTGTCATAGCAATGTAGAAAGCCCAAATGGCCAGTTGCGGAAACAAAGGGCGAGTTCAAATCAAGGGCCTTGCGGAAAGGAAGCTATTCGGCAAAGCACTAGGCATTCCGGCCCGCCTGCCATACAGTCATTGGTATGCAGTTTACAATGAAAACGCCCACAGCCGAAACCGAGGATGCGTCTCCTGAGTCGCCGAGCCAGGCCAATGCCCGCCCTCCCGGCGTCTCGCCAGGCAATGGCTTTCAGGGCAAACCTGATCGGGCCTGGTCGCCGCTAACGATTCCCGTCTACCGCAGCTTCTGGATTGCCGGCTTGTTTTCCAACTTCGGGACATGGATGCATGAGACCGGAGCTCAGTGGCTGATGACCTCCTTGGACCCCAGCCCCGAGATGGTCGCGGCAGTAAGAACGTCGATGACGATTCCCGTATTTTGTTTGGCGCTGCCAGCCGGAGTTTGGGCCGACCGGTTCAATCGTCGAGCCTGGCTGATTGCCAGTCAATGCTTGCTGTTGGCCATTGCCAGCATCATGGCAATCTTGGCTCTGCTGGGCTGGATCACCCCCACCTGGCTGCTGGTGCTGACGGCGGCAATGGGTGTGGCCATGATTTTGAACCAGCCAGCCTGGCAAGCACTCACTCCCGAGTTGGTGCCGCCGGCCTTAATCCCCTCCGCCGTCCAGGCGGGCAGTATATCATTCAATTTGGCCCGATCCTTGGGGCCGGCAGCAGCCGGGCTGTTGATAGCGAACCTAGGTGTCGGGTTTACCTTCCTCGTCAATGCACTTTCTTTTCTGGGAGTCATTGCCGTATTGTTCTACTGGAAACCGGAGCTGGAGAGCACACAGCAGCGGGCCAGCCCTCAGTTTGCCAGCGAGCTGCGCAAGGGCATACTGGTCATCGGCAGTTCAACCTTTATCCGCAATGTGTTAGTCAGAGTGCTGGTTTTTGCAGCTGCGGCCAGCATACTGTGGAGCCTATTGTCGCTGGTGGCCACGGAGAAGCTGGGTTTTCAGGAGCGAGGCTTTGGTTTTTGTCTGGGTTTGATTGGGCTGGGAGCGGTGAGCGGGGCTTGGTTTTTACCCGCATGGCGACAACGATATTCCAGCGAGTGGATCATGCTGGTGTCCCAAATGAACTTCGCCGGCATCTGCCTGCTGATCGGCTGCTCGGACTCACCCTTCCTGATCATGCCAGGCCTAGCGATTGTGGGGGCCTGCTGGATGAGCATCATGACGACGCTCAACGCGACGGCCCAGGTATATCTCCCGCGTTCCTTTCGAGCGCGGGGCATGGCGGCTTATATGATGGCATTTGCGTTGGGGATGGCTGTCGGCTCCCTTGCTTGGGGCTGGCTGGCCAGCTTCTATGGGATCAGCAGCGCATTTGTGCTAGCGGGGGGAGTCTTGGCTGTGTCTGCCATATTGCTGCATCCGCTGCGGGTAGGACCCATGCACATCGAGGCAGGCGGCAACCAGGGGCAGTGAGCCGGGGTTCCGTTTGTCACCTTGGTCGGCGAGCCAGGCGTAAAATGGCGAATGGCGCGGCCCTGCATTGAGAAAATACGTAATATATTGACTTAACCTAGTTGAATATGTGATACTTAGGCCCAGTTGAGTGTCGACAGCAAAGCCTATAGGCTAGGCTTTGTCGCCAAAGTGTTCTGGCCAAGAAGGGCTTTCCCGTGCTGAGGCTCTGCTGAGGGCTCTGCTGAGGCTCCGCTGAGGTTACGGTACTCTTTGGATCGGCGACTCGTATTTCGAAAGCTTGAGTGCCGATAGTGGCACAAATTTCGTTGCCACCCGCTGGCGCGTTTCAGGCATTCATCACCAGTTTAAAAAAGGGGTAATCACACCACAGTGGCTCTACCAGGAAAAGACCGTAGAAACGAGAGGAATTCAGATCAGACCAGGATCAACAATCACATACGCGAGCGGCAAGTCCGTGTGGTTAGCGAAGAAGGCGAGCAACTCGGCATCTTAGATATCGACACAGCCCTCGATCGGGCGCGCGATGCGGGACTGGATTTGGTGGAGGTGGCCGCCAGTGAAAAGCCGCCAGTCTGCCGGATCATGGATTACGGCAAATTCAAATACGACAAGAGCAAGAAGCGGCAAGGCCAAACATCGGCTCATCATGGCAAGCTGAAAGAGATTCGCTTGAGGCCCAAGACGGGCGAGCATGACATTGAATTTAAAGTCAAGCAAGCGGTCGGTTTCTTGAAACACAAGGACAAGGTTCAGGTGTCCGTGATCTTTCGAGGACGGGAGATGGCTCACATCGAAGAGGGGCGTCGAGTCATGCAAGGTGTGCTCGATGAGTTGCTACCCTATGGCAAACTCGAATCCACCCCACAGCAGATGGGCCGGCGGATGATGTGCACTGTATCACCCAAGTAGACCGCGTCGCCCAAGTAGACCGTGTCACCAAAGTCGTTAGGGCAAGTCTTGAACCGCCGTCACGACTTGGCGATGGATTGCGTCGATGCCCTGCGTGGCATCGATGACGACCGAGCGGCTGCCCATTCGCTGTGACTCGGCCAGGAACCCCTGGCGGACCTGCTGCATATAAGCCAACCCGCGACTCTCGAGGCGATCCAATTGGTCGCCCAGTCGCTGGCGAGCTACTTCCGCGTCCAGGTCCAAGACAATCGTCAGCTGGGGTTCTAATCCCCCTGTGGCGATCTTGCCAATCTGCCACAAATCGTCGACGGCCAAGCCACCAGCGAAGCCTTGGTAGACAATGTTGGCCAGCAGGTAGCGGTCGGAAACAACAACTTTGTTTTGGGCCAGAGCGGGTCGAATGATTTGTGCGACCAGTTGCGCGCGGCTGGCCATATACAGCAGCATTTCCGCGGTCAATTCCAATGGGATTTCTTGGCGATGCAGTAGAACTTCTCGCAGGGCCTCGCCGAGTTGTGTACCACCAGGATCACGGATGGCCAGGGCTTGGCGACCTTGGGCTGCAAACCAGTCGCAAAGCATGGAAACCTGCGTTGATTTGCCGCCTCCGTCGATGCCATCAAGGCTGATAAACAATCCACTCATTGTGTTGGCATTCCATGATCGAGTTGTGGCAGGAGATGACCGTCCGCTGAGCTGAGCATGCTAGCTAAGTCGCCTACGAAATTCAATGATCTGCGAAGTACCTGCGGAGTTTCGCTTTACACGGTAGGGCCAATCTTGCACAATGCTTCCCGCGCGGGCCCTGGTCAAAGCCAGAGACAGACTCGCGTATGGAGCGTCTTCTTCGATACTCATGCAAGGTGACAGGGATGTTGGACAGACTTTCCGTAAGTGAGCTTTCGACTTTACAGTGGACGTTTGAGGAAGATGTACTCCACTACCATCGCGCGGGTTTCGGTGCGATTGGAATCTGGCAGCCCAAGTTTTCAGACTACGGAGAAGAAAAAGGGCTTGAGCTGCTGAGGGAGCATGCACTGGAGATTTCCTCCCTGCAGTGGATCGGTGGTTTTACGGGCAGCGATGGTCGCAGTTTTCGAGACTGCATCGTAGAAGCACTCGACACCATCCAGCTGGCCGCAGATATCGGTGCCCGCAATGTGGTGGTCATTACCGGTGGACGCGGCGGACACACCAAGAACCATGCCTGTCGCCTGCTGCGGTTGGCACTGAAAAGTTTGGCAGAGGCAGCCCAGGCGGTCGATGTTCACCTGGCTCTCGAACCCATGCACATTGGCTGCTCGAACGAATGGTCCTTCTTGAACACAGTCCCCCAGTGTTTGGATGTCATCTCCGCCATCGGAAATCCACATCTGGGGATCGTTTTCGATTCGTATCATCTGGCCCAAGACTCGGTTGCCCTTCCCTGGCTCGAATCGATTATCCCGTATGTGAAACTGGTGCAATTGGGTGATGCCAAGCATGCACCCTTGGGCGAACAGAACCGCTGCTTGCTGGGGCATGGTCGCGTGCCACTGGCCGACATCGTCGAGCTCTTTGAAGCGGGCGGCTATCGCGGCTACTACGAGGTCGAGATCATTGGCCGCGAGGTCCAGCATTTATGCTACGAACAAATTCTGGGACAGGCACAGCAAGCCGTCCGCCAATGGCAGCTCAGTCGAAGCTGACGCAAAATGCAGAATCTCTCAAGACACCGCCTGCTTGCATAATGAAAAAACGGCATAGGTGTGGATTGCGGAACCCAGCATCACCATCACATGCCAAATGGCGTGGGCATAGGTAAACCAATCACTGCCGATCAAGAAAATCAAGCCCAGGCTGTAGGCGACTCCGCCGAGGATCATTAGTACCAAGCAATCCGTGGGCGTGTACAGCACCAACGGGATGGCGGGCAACCACCCCAGCAGCACGTAGGTTACCGTGGAAACCGCGTTGACGCGGTGCGAAGAGAATACCTTGGAGTAGAAACCCACGGCGGCGGCCAGCCAAACTGCAGCCAGCAATAGGCCGCGACCGATGCCAAAGCTGCCTTCCCAAATAAAGGGCGAATAGGTACCGGCGATCAGTAAATAGATCATCCCCTGGTCCCACGCCCGCATGCGCATTCGTCGAACCGGCTCATGCACCGCGTGCGACAAGGTTGAGAACAAGTACACACTGGCCATGGAAAGGCTGAAGGCGACGCATGCCAGCCGGAATCCGAGGGGCAATTGTTCAGAGTTCAACCACAGCGCCCAACCCACTCCCAAGCTGAGCAGGAATCCAGCCGAATGAGTTAGGATATTGGCTTTCTCATCTGCCTGGCTGAGGTACATCACCTGGTGCTGCGGATCTATTTCCTGCAATCGTTGCGCGTCGCGAGTCAATGCATCGCTCCATATGAAAATAAAGGGCCGGGAGCCCGGCGGACTCTAGTGCTATCCGAAAAGGGACAGTTATTGATCGAAGGTGCTAGTGCTTGGTCAGGAATAAAAATTGGGTTAGACATGCGTTGGGAAAAAGGGGTCCGACACCAAAAGTGCGAAGCACCCGAAGGACCGTTCCGGCTTTTGGTGTCCGACCCCTTTTTCCCTTCCATCCCCAAAGGAAACTTTGACAAAACGCCAGGCATAAAATGTCCCAAAGCTATCCCCATAATGCGTGCGTGTCCAGCCAAGCACAGGGTGATTGGCCACCCTTCGGCGAGATTATTTGCCAGCCAAACCTCGGCGGAGTGGTCGCAGCAGCGGATTTGAAGGCCAGGCACAACTACTTCAGTTTAAAACGGGCAAGGACCGGGAAATGGTCGCTGATGTCTAGTTCACCGAATGCGGCGTCAAGTCGGTGTTGCCAGTGTTGCGCACCGTCGGGCTGTCCGCGGATCACATCCTGGCGGAGGATGGCGATACTGTCAAAACTCCAGTCCAGACCGGGCCCATCCTCGAGCAGGCTGCGGCTGACTAGAATTCGATCAAATTGCCGATCGACGACCAGGTGCGTGGGTTGGGCTGGATCCTCCAAACGCGTTAGCAGGTCGATCAAGCCCGGCTCCTGAGAACGCTCATCCAGCAGGGGTGCCAAATCACTGGCCGACTGGCCACTGGGGGTTTCCGCGTTGAAGTCTCCGAGAACAACGACATCCTCGCCGACTGTCAGGCGTTGCTGCAGCCAATGGCGCAAGCCTGGCCTGGCGCTGGCGAAATGCGGCGGCCTGCTCGGTGGCACGCAGGTGTACGTTCAGCACGGTCAGTGGTTGCTCGACTTGAGCCCAGCGAAATTCAGCGAACAAATGTTTTGACAAGTTGTAATACATGCCGCTATCGAACATGGCCTTGGATTGTTCCCGGCGGCTGTAGGCAACCAGTCCGTTGCGAACGAGCAAGCCAACATCCTGTTCGGTAAAGCTGTCCGTGCCTTGGATAAAGGCTGTGCGGTAGGCGATCTTGTGGGATTGGCGAATTTCTTGAGCGATCGCGGCCAGCGTTTGCTCGCCTTCGATTTCTTGCAGGGCAACGATCGAAGGTGCATGTTCGGCGACAACCTGTGCGACCGCCGCGAGCTTGGCCTGCCATCCCTGCGATGATAGAGCCGACTGCTCTCTGGCAAGTTTGCTACGGTTATCACCCAAGTAGTCGTCGAACATCCACTCGACATTCCAACTCATAATGCTCAGCGACTTTGGCGCGGCGTCGTAGGGCTGAGCCCAGCAACTCTTCGCCGGCAGGTTAGCCAGGGTTGCCGCGCATACCATCAGCACCACCTCGATCAAGCGGCGTTGCCTGCAGCGATGTTCCCGTATTTTCATTTTCAACCTGTGTGTAGAAAGTTGTCTTTACTGCGGACGTGGCGTGGCGATGATGCGATGGAAATGCAGCTTGACCTCGCGGTCGACGACCCTCCGCACGCCCTCGACCAGGCATTGGGGTTCGTTTTGTTCCTGTCCAATACGGATGATCTCGTCCAACTTCGTGCCCGGCACAACGTAGAAGGTGGATTGATTGATCGTCTGGTTGCCGGCATCCAATTCGGGAACGATAAAGTGACAGGTAGCTCCGAATGTCAACATGCGGGCGGCAAAGGCGTCGTGATAAGGACGAAACCCCGGGAAGCTGGGCAACAGGCCATGGTGTAAATTGATGATTCGCCCACCGGCAAATTTCCAGCAAACGTCAGGCGGCAGGACGCGCATGTAGCGGGCCAGCACCACATAATCTACCTGATACTCATCCAAGACTTGTACCAACTTCTGGTCATCGGCCGATCCATCTGGTCTACCAATGTTTTCCCATGGAACTCCGTAGGTCTCTGCCAGCTTGGCACATTTTTGGCGATTGCCCAGCATGACCGTTGCGACGGCATTGAGCTTACCGGAGTGCACCGCGTCCAACACTGCCCGGGGCGTGCTTTCCTGGTAAGTCGTGCAGATGGCCAGCCGCGCCTGGCGATTGAGAGGCGTTGGTGTCCAAACTCGCACTGAAAGCCCTTTTCTTTCACCGATTTCCAGCATGCTGCTGCGGATCTGTTCCCAACGGGATCCGTCGACGTTGACGCGGCACATCATGGCAAACACAGCGGCCTCGTCGTGATCGTACATCTGGATCTCCGCAATGCTGGCACCCAACTGCGTGACACCATGGATGATCGGATCCGCCAGCCCAACATTATCTGGACCAACGGCAGTGATTACAATTTCCATACCGACAGCTTCTCCCTTTGTGCGTGGTCTGTGCGAGTTGCGTTGACAGTGATAAAGTGTACAGCCTCAAGCACATCCCTGAGAGGTCCGTTGAGCTGAGAGGAAACACGCATGGTCAGCCTGCAATCAACACCCGCCGCCAACCCGGCATCAGCAACGCACAGCCTACCTGTCGTCAATCGCATCAAACGCGAAGACCTGCCCAAGGGTGGCTGCTTGTGTGAGTACTGCACGGCCAAATGTTGTCGCTACTTTGCTCTGCCAATCGATACGCCAGACACGCTCAAGGATTTCGACTATGTGCGCTGGTTTCTTTTGCATGGGCAGGCAAGCGTCTTCGTTGAGGACGAGAGTTGGTACCTGCTGGTGCATACCGTATGCAAGCACTTGCAGCCGGACCAGCGGTGTGGGATTTATGAAACGCGACCTGAAATTTGTCGTGAGTACACGACCGACAACTGCGAGTATGACGAAGACAGCACCTACGAAAAGTATTTCGAGACGGCCGAGCAAGTTGCAGAATATGTCGAGGCCACGGTAGGTCAAGCCGAGTTCGGCTGTCGCCGCACTCTAGAACCAGCTCTGTTGCCGGTGCTCAAGACCCGATAATGTTCGCTTGCCGAAGCCTGCTGCGAATTCCTGCCAAGAGATGGATCTGACGTGTCGAAGCTCATCCCAGCCAGAACCCTCAAGGGATTTCGAGATTTCCTGCCTGAATCCATGATGCCTCGTGAAGCGATCATGGACACGTCGCGGCGCGTCTACCGCCGCTATGGCTTTAGTCCCATCGACACGCCCGTACTGGAATACCTGGAAATCCTGACCGGCAAGGGCAGTGAAGAAACAGATAGGCAGCTCTATCAATTCGAGGATCATGGCGGTCGACGCGTGGGCATGCGGTTTGACCTGACTGTCCCGCTGGCCAGATTTGCCGCCCAACACATACACACCCTGGGCACTCCATTCAAACGCTATCACATCGCGCCGGTGTGGCGCGGTGAGAGTCCGCAGGCAGGCCGCTTTCGCGAATTCATGCAGTGCGACTTTGATACGATCGGAACCCAGTCGGTAGTCGCGGATATCGAAACGGCGCTGGTGATCCATGAACTGCTGGTTGAAATCGGCATCTCTAAGTTTCAATTGCGAATCAACAACCGCCAGATCCTGAGCGGCTTACTGGAAAAACTGGAGCTGTCTGACAGTAGTGTGCCCGTGCTGCGTTCCTTGGATAAGCTTGACAAAATTGGACGCCAAGCGGTATCACTCGAGATGCAGACGGCGGCTGGGATTTCCGCTGCCCGAGCCGAACAGGTGCTGCAACTGGCTGAAGTCCAGGGTGCTCCCCAGCAAGTCTTATCCCAAGTTGAGAAACTGGTCTCGGGCAATGAACTGGCGGAAGCCGGCATCGAGCGCTTGCGTCAAATCGTGCACGCGCTTGATCAGTCGGGGGTCCCTCGCGAACGATACAAATTGGACGTCTCGATTGCTCGCGGTCTAGACTACTATACGGGCGTTATCTTTGAAACGCTGCTGGACGAACTGCCGTCGATTGGCAGTGTCTGCTCGGGCGGGCGCTACGACAATCTGGCTGAACTATATACCAAGCAACACCTGCCCGGGATCGGAGCCTCACTGGGGTTGGATCGCCTGTTGGCCGCCATGGAAACACTGCACATGCTGGAACCCGTGCGGACAGCCGCTCCGGTCTTTGTCGTGTACTTCGACAAACAGCGGCTGGACGACTACTTGCAGTTGGCTTGCCTGGTTCGCGGGGCGGGTATCGGCGCGGAGCTCTATCCGGATCCCAAGAAGATCAATGTCCAGCTGAAGTACGCTGATCAACGCGGCTTTCGCATCGCGCTCATTGCTGGAAGCCAGGAATTGGAGGCCGGGACCTGTCAGGTCAAAGACTTATCGCGCAAAACAAGTATGGAAGTTGAATGGCGGAACCAACCGCAACAATTCATCGATTTACTATCGGGCATGCTTGCCTGACGTCAGCAAACGCAAGTAGATCCGAGCGACGCGTTGTGCCATGCGGTGGTCGGTAAAGGCGCTGCGTTGACGGGCCACGGCCCGTTGGCTCATTGCCAGCCAACTTTCTCGGCTGACTGTCAGACGCTGGATGGCCTGGGCAAAGCTGTGGGGATCGCCCGGTTGCGCTAGACAGCCTTCGACACCCTCGCGAATGACCTCCGGAGTGCCCTCCACGCGCGTGGCCACGACCGGTACGGCTGAGGCCAGTGCCTCAAGCACCACCATGGGCATTCCCTCTCCGAACAGGCTAGGCAACAGCAGCCCGTCCAGGCGTCGGAGAACCGAAGGCACGTCGTTCGTAAAACCCGTCCAGCGCACACAGTCCTGCAGCCTCAGGGATTTGCACATTTCCAGAACATGCTGTTGGTATGCCGGCGATTCAAATCCGCCGATCAAGTCTAATTTTATGGACTGTCCCTGTTGCCGCAGCACATGCATGGCCTCCAGCGCTACTTCGACGCCCTTCCGCGGCCGCATGAGTGCAATCAATCCTAGTCGCCATTGCTGGGATGAAACTCGGGTGGAGGCATCCGCAGGTGACATGACCGATACGCCGTTGGGTACCAGCGATACTTGAGTTCGCGGGAAACCACATCTCAGCATTTCACGTCGCAGGCTGCGACTGACAGTAATCAATTGAGCGCAAGTCCCCAGGGCAACACGCTCAACGACTTGGTTGATTCGATTGGTTATGCGCTGACTGCTGTCGCGGGCTGTGGGGCTGTGAATGTGATAGACCCACGGAACACCACTGCGGGCGGACACGAGGGCCGCTACCATAGCAGTCCGCGGAGTATGCGCATGCAATATGTCAAAGACGTCGTCACGCACTTTTTTGACCAAGGCAGAAATGATGCTCAGGTCAAAGCGGCCATGCATGGGGAACTGGCAGACCTGGCCCCGTCGGAGCTCACACAGCTCTGGAAATTTATTTGGTTTTACACACGCAAACTCTGCGGCAAAGCCATACGAGCCCAGGCGCTTGCCCAACAGTTGCTGAACGCGTTCGGCACCCGAAAAGTGTTCGCCGTTGATAATGTGCAGCACCTTGCCAATTTGCTGCGGTTGAGACCGCGCGGCAACGGACTGCCCTGTTGGCGCGTGGTCGGTTAGCAGCGGGATTTGCTGCGGTGACCAATCAATACCCGCTGATTGCACATCGATGGGCATCGAAGAACCCTGATTAGAAAGATTGAGGACAGCATCACATCCTCCGCGCACTCACGCGTCAGCGATGCAGGCATAGCCAAGCCTAGCTCGACCGCTAGCGGTCGATGCACATCTCGCCAGGCCGCTGTCAAGAAACGCAGCCAATCTATAGCGATCTTAAGACGCATAGGGATTGTACCGATCAGCGGCAATCCATCTTGGTTGGCGCATGCACGCAGCCACAGGGCGGCTGGTGAACCGGTGGGAAACAGCCCAGCAGGCATTTCATTCGCTCAGGCAACCATCGGTTCCGGGTATTGATTTGGAATGCAGTTTGCGATCTGAGAAACGCTTTACTTCTTGCCTCTTTTACCTCTGATTCGTCAGGCCAGGATTGTGCAAGGTCAACAGGCTGATTTCGGGAGGGCAACGCCAGCGGAAGGGATGCGTGCCAGCCACCCCACGGGAGACATGCATCAAGGTCGGTGGTAGATAAAAGACACCCGCTGCAAACTTGCTGCCGTGATGGCTTGGCCCCAACAGCGGACCGACCAGGGGAAACCGTGCGTGGCCACCGTGCATATGGCCTGCAAACAGCAAATCCATTTTCCTGGCGCGCGCCAGGAGATTTGATCAGGAGTATGTGCCAGACCAACGCGCAGGACAGGCGATTCCGCCTCGCGCAGCGGGAATTGCCTTTGGTCCGCAGAGTGGCGTTCGAACCAGGGATTTTCATTACCGCTTACCTCGATGCGCAGCTCGCCGGCATATAATTCCTGATCCTGGACGCCGATATCAAAGTGCCCCAACTGACGCATTTCTTCGAGCAGGCGATCGAGCTGCGTGAGTCGCAAGTCATGATTGCCAAGTAGGAAGGTGCAGCCCATGGGTGCAGTCAATTGTCCAAGCAGGGGTGCCACCCAAGGCACGAAGCGATCATGGTCCAGGATGTCACCGGTCAGCACGATCCAGTCTGGCGATAACTCACCCAGGTGTTCGATAACCCGCTGATAGTGCTCAAAGCGGAATTGGCCCGTGAAGTGCAAATCGGAGATATGCCCTATCTTGAGGCCATCGACACCTGGAATCGTGCGCGCTAGCTGCAACTCTTTTCGAGTGATGCTCAAATCTGTGATCTGGTTGCCTGGTAAACAGCTGTACCAGGTGGTCTGTCGATCGGCCGTGGATCCACCTGGGATTTGTTGGCCCACAGGAATGATCTGGCTGCTCGATCGCAGCAGATGTTTTGGCGGAATCAGCCATCGTCGCGATTCCAGCCAGAGAGCCCCTAACACCAGACAACTGGCCATGCTCCATGCGCCCCACATATTCAGGGCCAGCCCCTCTTGAGGCAGCCAACGTGAGCCGCCTAACCAGTTGAATAGCGCCTGGCGATCGATCAGTCCAATCGCCAGGGGTAGGGCAAAGCACAGGAAAACGATCAGTTTCTCAGTCTGCTTGGTGATCTTTCGCGGCCAACCGGCGGCGTTCACGCGGTTGAACAGGTACAGCCAGAAACCGCAATTTCCAAGCACAACCAGAAAGGCCACACACCAAGGCTGAAAATGAAACATCAAGCAAGCCTGGATGCATTAGCTAGAGTAAGCATCGATCACGGTCTCGACGACGGAGAGCAATTGATTCAGCTTGAATGGCTTGTACAGCAGGGCTTTGGGATGCAGGCCCGCCTGCCGAGCTTTAACGATGGAATGGCCTGGATCGTAGCCAAATCCTTGCATCAGGGCCATCGGTACGGGTTCGCCTATTTCCATCAATCGCAACATCAGCTGGCAGCCGCTGAAGTCCGGCAGGTTGACAGCGGAGATAACGACATCGTAGGCAGCGTTTTCACGACTGGCGCGAAACAGCTTGACCGCCTCGCCACCGGACTGAGCTGTCTCCACGATGCAGCCGTACTTCTCCAGCAACTGATGGCCTTCGCGGAGCACTTGCAATTCAGCATCGACAATCAAGATTCGCCTGCCCAGCAGCTTATCGCGGACGGAACTACCTTCGGATGCGGGCACGGCCGTCAGGGGTGCCATTCGCTGACCGACCGACTGAATCACGCGACGAATATCGCGCGTGTTCTTTAAGATACGCTGCAGCCGCTCGACAACTTCCGGGTCGTGACCAATATACTTCTCGATGACATACACCGCGTCATTAAGGATATGGTCCACGGGCAGGGCCACTGCGCTATGGATCGCTTCAAAACTCTGCTGCGCGGCATTGTTCTTTTGGGCGACGAGCAGCTCCAAAGTGTTCAGGGCGACGGCCACGTCGCGGGAGAAGATTTCCAGGAACTGCATGTCCGCGCCGTCGAAGGCACGAATCTTGTTGCTCTCGACATTGATCGTTCCAATCACTTCGTCGTGCAGCATCAGCGGGACTGTCAACGAACTGGCCGCCCCTTCAAAGGCTTCCAAGTACAAGGGATCCTGGCTGGCATCGTCGCACAGGTAGCTCTTGCCGGTGGCTGCGACATAGCCCGTTACACCGTATCCCTGTGGGCGGGCAAACAGGACGCGCGAGGCCGCTTCACGGTCGATACCCACGCTGAGCAAGGGTAGAAGGTTGCCGGTCGCCTGCTCCAGCAAACGAATCTCGATGACTTCGACATCCAGTAGATCAGCCGTGTAATGGCGAATGTTGTCCTTGAGCAATTCGATCCTGGCCTGGGTGTCCATCGCAAAGATCTCATCCGGCTTGAGATCCGTCAGTTTCTGACCCGCTTGGTGAATCGCCGCCAGCTTCTGTTGCTGTTGAATCTCGGCAGTGATGTCACTGACCGTAGCCACCAGCGCCGCACTGTCGGTCGCGGCGTCCGTCAACGGGGCAACATGCACCTGATAGTAGCGATTGTCTTCCGTCTGCAATGTGCTGTTGCTGGCCGAGCCCGTTGCCAAAGCGGTATGAAAGGGACAAAAATCTGGTCCCATGATTTGCGTATTGCCCAAGGCAGCATAAAAGTGGCAGCCCACCGGGGCATGCAACGGTGACCAGTCGCGGAGACAGGTATTGGCCCAAGTGACGATCATGTCCGCGTTGACCAGGGCAACTCCGTCGGGCATGCCGTCCAAAATCCGCTCGCTTTGCAGCAAACGAATAACGCTCTCTTCCGCCCCGACACGCTCTCCATCCAGGAAAACTCCCGAATAGGCATTCCGCGAAATGCGAGAAAGTGCCTCAACAGGAGTAGCAACTTCTTCAACATCGACCTGGGCCGCCAGCCGTGTCTTGGTTTCTGAGTGATCGGAATTCGCGGGCAGGCTGGAAGTAATCCACAGAACTTTCGGCGATGACAATTCGATTGCTCCCCGCAAATCCGCCAAGCTCCCATTCGTGACACCAGCTGACAATCTGGCCATAAAACCACGGTCGCTTATGATTACGGATGCTCTTAGAAGTATACGATTCGACCAAGCACGCAGCAACGGCAAGAGCCCTGCGCTGGCCTGACGAATTGGCAGGAAAACAGGCAAGCAGCAAAGAGTTTCTCAGTTAGAGAAGGGAACTACACTGTCAAGGTTGAATCTGAAGAAAAATGGGCCCCCTGGCCCTGGTCTCGGCGCGCTAGACCATACAAGACATCCATGGTCCACACTTTCGGTGGCTGGCATTTACAGGTTATGCAAGGGACTTCGAGCCACGATTTACCTGTTGTTTTCGCACGGTCTCTTCTCCGGCAAGCGGCCCTGCCGCCAATGAGCATTTTTCGCACCTTAACCTGTGGTAAAGCGGTATCTCCCAAGCCCAGCATTTTTATTAAGGTTTAACGATTGGGCGCTTCAGAAAAAATGAGGAATTTGCGGTAGTAATCCCTCGCGAACTTGAAAGAATCAGCTAGACTCTTTAGACGCAGGGCAAAAAGGTCCCTACAATCCGCCCTTTTTCCCAAGATAATTGACAAAACGCATTTTTGAACCGGTTCGAGTGGCGTGTTCCCCACCCATCCTCCTAGCTTGTTGCTATGAGGTTCCCCGGGCTGGCCATCGGCCAATTTTCCGCGAGAGGAGATCTCATGAAGTTTCGCCCGTTCTTTGCTCTGATGGGGCTAGCTGCTGTGTGCGTTGCTAGCACCGTCCAGGCCCAGTGTAGCAGCTGTGGCTCGGTGGTCGTTTCCAGTGGCTGTGCTACTGGCGACTGTGGTGGTGTTGCTGGCAGTGTTGCCGGTGACGGAAGCGGTTGTGTGACCTACACAACCAAGACAGTCATGGTGCCTCAGTATGTGACTGAGACACAAATGGTAACCGTAACGCAAATGCAGCAAGAGACGCGTCAGCGTGACGTAACCGTCATGAAGTGCGTACCTCGCACCGGAAGAGCGCAAGCGGACCGTCATGAAGTCGGTAGCCAACCAAGTTACCAAGACTCAGGAATACACCGTGATGGTTCCAAGTTCGAAGGTCGAGAAGTACACGGTCAACGTGCCGGTCACGACTCAAGTCGAGCAGGCCTACACCGTGAATGTCCCCAAGATGGAGAGCTACGAAGTCGAATACACGGTACAAGTGCCCGTATACACCGACGTCGAGCAGCCTTACACCGTATGTGTTCCCTATCAAGAAGAGCAAACGCAGACCTACACCGTCAACGTGCCTTACACCGAGATGGTCGACCAGAATTACGTCGTCAACGTGCCTTACACCGAGACGATGGACCAAAACTATACGGTTTGCGTGCCTTACACAGAAACCGTAGAGCAAAGCTACACAGTTCAAGTTCCTTACCAAGAGACGATGGAAGGCACGCGTACCGTTTGCCAACGCGTTCCGGTAACTCAGTACCGTACCGTATGCAAGGACATGGGCAGCTACCAGTGCCAAATGGTTGAAGTACCGGCCAGTGGTGGCAGCGGTTGTGGTTGCGGCGCAGCGGCCAGCCCTTGTGGTGGATGCGGTGGTTGCGGAAGCTGTGGCAGTGGTTGCAGCACTGGCTGTGGAGCTTGTGATGGCGCAGTCGCGGCGGAGCCCTGCACGACGGTTGTTTCACGTCAGGTTTGGGTGCCCAACATCGTCACCGAGCAAGTCCCCTACACGACCTACACGACTGAGCAAGTTCAGCAGCCCTACACCTACACGGTCAATCGCTGCCGCATGGAAACTCGCACGCGTCCTGTAACGGTAACCAAGTACAAGATGGAAACCCGAACGCGACAAGTTACCGTGCAAAAGTGCCGTCAGGAGACGAAGACTCGTCAAGTTGCTGTACAAAAGTGTCGCCAAGAGACGCGTGAGCGAACCTACAGCGTGACCAAGTACCGCAATGAAGAGCGTACCCGAACGGTCAAGCAAGTCAGCTACAACACCGAAACGCGCACACGGACTCAACAGCGCTGCACGATGGTGGCTGAAACTCGCACGCGAATGGTTCCTCAAACGACCATGACCACCGAGGAGCGCGAGCGCACCGTGACCGTGATGAATCCCGAGACCAAAGACTCGTGAGTACACGGTTACCGAGTACACCCAGGTTCCCGAAGAGCAGACCTACACGGTAACCATCGTCGACCAAGTTCCTGAGACCACAACTCAGAACTACACCGTCTGTGTACCCGTTCAGGTCCAGAAGGAAGTTCAAGTTCAGAAGTGCGTCATGGTTCCTCAAGAGGTTACAGTTCCCGTCAGCAATGGTTGTGGTGGGGCAGTTAGCGCTTGCGGTGGCTGTGGAGCTACGGTAGACACCGGCTGCGGTGACTGCGGTGGAACTTCTTCTGGTTCGGGAGATTGCGGCGGATGCGGTGCTAGCGCTGGAAACAGCGGTTGCAAGGGCTGCCTTGGTCGTCGTGCCGCTCGCCGAGGCTGTGGCTGCTAGTTAATCGATGCTGACCAGATGATTTCTGGTTAAATTTAAAAACCGAAGGCCGGCAGTCCTCGCGATTGCCGGCCTTTTTTCTATTATGATTCGGCTTTGGGAGCTGTCGATTTCGACGGCCCGCCATGGAAAGGCGACGTCCTGACAGCTGAAAAACAGCTGCTGGCCCTGTAGTCCGAATATTTTAAGGAACAACGACTGGTGTTGGCCAAACGCGTAATTCCCTGCTTGGACGTGAGCGAAGGTCGTGTGGTGAAAGGCACGAACTTTGTCAACCTGCGTGACGCCGGTGACCCGGTACAGGTAGCCGCTCGTTACGAGCGCGAGGGCGCCGACGAACTGGTGTTCCTGGATATTACGGCCAGCCATGAGCGACGCGGAATCATGCTGGATGTGGTTCGCCGAACGGCCGAGCAGGTCTTCATGCCGCTGACCGTGGGAGGCGGGATTCGCACCCTGGAGGATATTCGGGCGCTTGCTGCAGGCCGGCTGCGACAAGGTGTCGATCAATACCACCGCCTGCAAGGACCCTGAGTTCGTGGCCCGCGCCGCCGACCGCTTCGGTAGCCAGTGCATTGTGGTCAACATCGACCCCAAACGGGTCTACCGCGAAGGACGGGAAGTTCTGGGAAGTCCATATCCATGGTGGCCGAACGCCAACAGGTCTAGAAGCCGTGTCCTGGGCCCAGCAGGTCGAACAATTGGGAGCGGGTGAAATCGTGCTTACCAGCATGGACTGCGACGGCACCTGCGACGGCTACGACCTGGAAATCACCTCTGCGGTCAGCCGGGCCGTGGGAATTCCGGTGGTTGCCAGCGGTGGAGCCGGATGTCCAGAGCACCTGGCCGATGCAATCCTGCTGGGAATAGCCGATGCGGCCCTGGCAGCCAGCATTTTTCATTTCGGACAGTATACAATAGAGCAAACAAAGCGGACCATGCTGGCCAGAGGCATTCCAGTGCGACTCTAGCTAGTTGATTTCGCGGTATTGATTTCCAATTGCGCGGCTGCCCCGCCGCCGTGAGAGCCTTTCAGGCACAGCTTATCTTTCGGAGAATTTGGATGGCAACGGTCGAGGCTAGTCCGACGAGTAGCGACGCTACCATGGATCGCTTGGTGGGCAGTCTGCTCAAAGAACGCGAGCCGCTTGAGGTCGACAAGATCTTTCGTGCTCTGGTCAAGCTCGAGGGTAGCGACTTGCACATGAAAGTTGGCAATCCACCGATTGTTCGCGTCAACGGTACGCTCAAGCCTCTAAACCGACCGCCCATCGAAAACGAGGAAATGGTGCGTTTGCTGGTGCCCATGATGGACGCCCGGGCGCGTCGGATTTTCGAAGAGGATGGAGGCGCCGACTTTGCCTACGTGGTCGAAGTGGATGGCGTCAATTGGCGATTTCGCGTCAACATGCTGAAGCAATTGGGCAAAATCGGCTTGGTTGCCCGTCGAGTCAACAATTACATCCCTCCCTTCCAGGGTCTGTATCTGCCCGATTCGATCGAAACACTATGCCACTTTGACCAGGGCATGGTCTTGTTGGCGGGTGTCACCGGATCTGGTAAAAGTACGACCATCGGCTCGATCCTGAACTACATCAATTCGATCTACAGCAAGCACATTCTGACGCTGGAAGATCCGATTGAATTCGTGTTCACCGAAGACAAATGCTTGATCAATCAGCGAGAAATTGGCCAGGATGTCAAGGACTTTGAAATCGGCATGAAGCATGCCGTGCGTGAGGATCCCGACGTTATCCTGGTTGGCGAAATGCGGGACCAAGAAACCTTTATGACGGCCATTCATGCGGCCGAAACCGGGCACTTGGTGTTTGGTACGATTCACGCCTCCAGTGCGCCGACGACCATCGGTCGTATTTTGGACTTGTTCCCCGAAGAAATGCACGGTGCGATTCGGTCGGCGATTGCCTTCAACATGAAGGGAATCGTGGCCCAAAAACTGCTCAAATCGATCAAGCCCGGTGTGGGACGCGTGCCCACCGTCGAGATCATGACCTTTACCCCCATGATCCAGAAACTGGTGCTCGAGGGCCAGGATTCAAAACTGCCTGATGCCATTCGCATTGGTGCCGCCGAAGGCATGCAGGACTTTACGATGAGCCTCAAGAATCTGATTGATCTCGAATTAATTGATCGACCCACCGCCTTTGCCGTAGCTCCCAACAAGGATGCGCTCAAGATGGCGCTCAAGGGTATCTCCGTTAGCCAACCAGGTATCATTTAATCCATGTTACGCAAAAAGAAACCAACATCCGGGCCCCAAGCCGGCCCTGTGGAACTGCCTCCCATCGAATTCAAACCCAAGGCCGCTGATAAACAGCAGCAGCAAGGGATCCTGATTGCCTGCCGTGGCATGGAGCACTATGGCGCTACCCTGATGCTGCTGGCCCATGCCTTTCGCGCCCACGCCGATCAAATCATGCTGGACTATTCGCAGCAGGGGGCGGCGGTGCGCTATCGCGTGGATGGCCTGTGGGAACGCATGCCTCCCATGGATCGTCCCACCGGCGATGGGGCACTGGTGGTCCTCAAGCGATTGTGCAATTTGAATCCCCAGGATCGACGCAGCTTGCAAAAGGGCGAGTTGCCTACCAAGTTTGCCGGCACGGACCTGGTGCTCAGCTTTGCCAGCCAGGGCATTCCGACCGGCGAGCGAGTGCTGATCAAGATCGAACCTAAGAAACCCACTCTGAACACTTTGTCGGATCTGGGCATGCGCGACAAGATGCAGGAGCAACTCAAGTCGCTCTTGAATGGCAATGATTCGATGTTTGTATTCAGCGCGCCTCCCGGCCAAGGCCTGCCGACCACCTGGCGGGTTGGTCTGGAATCAGCGGATCGCTTTGTCCGCGATTTCCACAGCGTGCAAGACATACGTTTGGAAGAGCCGGAGCAAATCAACATAGGCCTACACACCTTCGACCCGGCCGCCGGTGAAACACCGATGACCGTCTTGAAGAGTCTGTTACTCAAGCAGCCCGATGCGCTGATCTTGCCCGATTTTGTGAATGCAGAGGTAGTGCGATTATTGTGCGAAGAGATCATCGAAGAGCATCGCTACGTGATCACTCGGCTAAACGCCAATTCCGCCATCGAGGCGCTGTTGCAATTACTGGCTACCTACAAGGCTTCCGCCAAGGAGATCGTCAAGACCACCTGCGGCGTACTCAATCAGCGCTTGGTCCGCAGGCTGTGCACCAGCTGCCGACAACCCTTTCAACCCTCGCCCCAGTTGTTGCAGAAGTTAGGTATCCCGCCCGGCCGTGTTCAGGTCCTGTATCAGCCGTATATTCCGCCTCCTCCGGAACAACGATTTGATGCCAATGGCAAGCCCCTGGATATTCCGATCTGCACCAAGTGTTCGGGACGTGGGTACTACGGCCGGGCTGCGATTTTCGAATTGCTGGAACTCAACGAGGAAGTCCGGCAAGCCTTCTTGAACAAGCCCAACGTGGATCGCATTTTACAAGCCGCCCGACAAAACGGTTTCCTTAGTTTGCAAGAGGAGGGCGTGTTGAGCGTGGCTACGGGACTGACCAGTTTGCCGGAATTGCAGCGGGTGCTCACAGCCAAGTAGGCGGGCATCACCACGATGTGTCCGCTACCACCATCGCTTGCGAGCGGACGTCTTGGCGGCTGGAGAGGCAATTCCACCAGCCATTCCACGAATAGGGTTTTGTAATAGCATGTCATCGACGGACGTATCGCAGCGGCCAGCTCTGAGCAGTACAACAGCGGATGAAAATTTCGATCCCGCCCCCTTCAGTCGCATGGCTATCTTTGCGTTTGTGGCCGGGGTCGCGAGCCTGCTGACGCCTATCACTTTCGCCTTGCTGCCTTTGTCGTTGCTGGCTGTGGCCATTGGGGCTGTCGTGCTGTGGCGGATCTCCAAGGACACCGCTTGGCGCGGAGCCTGGCTGGCACAAGTGGGGTTGGGCTTGGGAGTATTGACCGGCGCATGGTCCATCGCCGCGCATGCCAGCGAGACGGATTACTTGCATGCTCAAGCGGGCGAACATGCCAGGGAATACTTGAATAAAATCTCTCACGGGCAGATCTTTGAGGCATTGCAACTGAGACTACCCATCCGCGAGAGACAAATCGCCGGTACGGACCTCGAGCAGTACTACCGCCAGATTTCCGGTGAACCGGCTGACCGAACTTACGAGATCATTAACTCGGCGGATACCCAGGCCGTCATCGCGGCCGGCCCAACGGCCGATTGGGTTTATCGACGTGGCATCCGCATTCAGCGCGATGGCTCGCATAAACTCATCACCACCGAGTTAGTGAATGCCAATCAACCTAGTGAAATCGTGCACGTCCAGTTCCGTCGTCAGACCTACCAGGACGAATCCGGCTCGCACGCCATGTGGCAGGTTAGCGACGCCTATCTCGTCAATCAAAATGGTAATCGCCTTTAAGCCCAGCAGCCAATGCCGCGATGTTTGATCAGTCTAGGTGCGAATTTGGGCGATGCGCTGGCAACCATTCAGCAGGCCGCGCGTGAACTGGGACAGCTGATCGGTTGCTCCCCCACCGACTGCCAACTCAGCCGTTTCTTTCATACTCCGCCCGTAGGTGGACCGCCTGGGCAGCCGCCCTTCGTCAATGCGGTGCTCGCCCTGACAACCCTGCACTCACCGTGGGAAGTCTGGCAGGCCGTCCGCGACGTCGAGCAGCATTTTGGGCGTCGGCGCGTTCGGCGTTGGGAAGCACGGCCCATCGATCTCGACATTCTGCTCTACGACGATGTGCGGATTTGGACACCACAATTCAAAATTCCGCATCCGCGCATGTGCATGCGTCGCTTCATTCTCGAGCCTGCCATGGATGTGGCCGCCGATTGGATCGATCCGGTTTCCAAGTGGAGCGTGCAGCAGTTGGCACAGCGCTTGCGAGCAAGCAGGGCCAATTTGTTGGTGTTTGGCGATTGGCGGTCACAGACCCTGTTGGCACAGGTAGCCCAAGGGGCGGTGGCCAGCTGGTGCAACTTCCAGCCTCAGACTCCTGTGCCGGAATCCTCCACCGCTGATCCTCCACCGTTGACCGCTATCGAAGGACCGTCCCAATCTCGTTGGGTAGGCTGGTTGCCAATGGACTGCTTGAAGCAGCGCGTTGGAAAAATTGAGATCCTGCCGGCCCCAAAACTGATCGTGTTCTTGGCAGACATGGACGCGGACTCTTCAGCCCAATGGGAAGACCTGCATGCCGGCTTGGCGCGCAGCCTGAACCTCAAGATTCAGCACGAACCCGTGCCAAGCTGGTCGTTGGATGGAGCGCGTTATTTACTGGCTACCCACGATCAACAATGGGCTGTTCACGAAATGATCGCTGCCCTCGAAGCTATGGACTGCCCGGTTGAGGTGATCGCCTAGCGCTCCGTCCATAGAATTCAATTTTGACGTCGATCATTGATCAGGGCTGGGCTCTAAGCGGGTCTGTAGTCGCTGGGCAACGCCGTCGCGGAAGATCAATATATTTACCTGGGTGCCTACGGGGGTCAGACCAACGGTCTTGACCAGATGGCCATCGTTCTCGATGGCGCGGCCCTGGAATTCAACGATTACATCGCCCACTCGCAAGCCGGCCAGCTCGGCGGGAGAATTGGGAATGATCGATTTGACTAATGCCCCATTCGTTGTTGCCAGGCCCAGTTGGCGAGCTGTCGCGGCGTCAAAGCCCTTTTCGAGTTGTACACCCAGGTAGGAGCGCAGCAACCTGCCGTGGCCGACCAATTGCTCAGCTACCACAATGGCCATATTGATGGGAATCGAAAATCCAATCCCTTCATTCCCACCCGAGTTGCTGGCGATCGCCGTATTGATTCCCACAACTTCACCGCGTAGGTTCAGTAGCGGGCCACCACTATTACCAGGATTGATGGCTGCATCGGTCTGAAAGAAATCTTGAATCTCAATTTCCTTGGATCCAAGTTCCAGGTTCCGTCGCCCCTTGGCGCTTAAGATGCCGTAGGTGACGGAGTGACTGAGCCCAAATGGGCTACCTACCGCCAGCACAAAATCGCCGATACCTAGGGCATCACTATTACCCAGTCGGGCGGTCAAGAAATCACCTCCATCAATTTGCATAACCGCCACGTCCGTCGAAGGGTCGGTCCACACACGACTGGGGCGCAGGACTTGCCCGCTGCTGAGCTCAATGCGGATGGCGTTGATGTCGGCCGGATGGATCACATGCCGATTGGTGAGTACAAAGGGCCGGTTGCTAATGCTGACGATAACACCTGCCCCCGCCTCTTCGACGCGGCTGCTGGCGAAACCCTTGCCAGGCTCGGAACGCTTGGTGGCTTCGATATGGACGATGCTTGGGCTGGCGAATCTGACGATTCTGCGGATCAAGCCCAGTTGCCGTTCGAGCGCGTCCGCCTCGCGCTGTAATTCTGCGAATTCGCTGTCGCGATCGGTACCGCCTGCGGAGTAAATGCCTTGCTCCAATTCGCCACGCTGCAGGCTAGATTGGGACGGATTGTCCCGCGAGACATGCACTTCGCGACGGCTGGAACTGCGGCTCTGGTCATTCTCGATCAAGCCCAAGGGCTGTTCAGCAGCCCGCAGGGTAATCTGGGCAACAGCCTCGCGGGCTGCGGGAACAGCGCTCAGCCAGGCAACCGTTGCCAATAGCAACAGTCGCTGGGAACCAGCACAGCCGGATTGAAATTGGCATACGGGCATTTACAAACCTCGGTTGATCATTCCACTGTCCTCTGAGCACTTCCAGCGGCGTGGAGGAAAACGTCCAGCATCTGCTGAGCAGGAATCGGTTATCTCGTCGAATCACGTAGACGGCAAATGCACAGGAGGTCAATGATAGCTTCAGTGATCACCTGCTTGTGCACGATAGTCCCGCTATGCCGAAAGGCGTAATTCTGCAACCAACTCCGATCAAGCGGGTCGTACCTCTGCTGACTAGATAGCACCGCTACCTGGCATCGTAGGCTTCGTCAGCGTGATGAGTCCAACCGTTGCGACCGCATCGTTCGGCATTCACCTGGCATTTGATACACATGGTGGCGTATGGTAAAGCTTGCAGGCGGGCAAGAGGAATGGGCTTGGTGCAATCCTCACAGATCCCGTAACCTCCCTGGCTGATCTTTGCCAGAGCGTCTTCAATCGAGGCCAATTCGCGGCTCTCGACTTCAGCCATCTGACTGGTTACTTCTTCATGAGCCGAGTCCAGCGCAAAGTCGGCAATATCTCCGGAGGCCAAGGCCAGTTCGCGCAGGGCGGTCAAGTCACCCTTGAGCGCGGCGCGGATGGCATCGCGGCGGTGGACCAGAATGTTTCTCATGTTTGCTAGAGCATCTTTTCGACTCATGGTTGCTTTCCTCGTGCAAAGCCAAGTTGACCGTTTGGGGCATTTTACGCAGTGCGCTTCATCGCTGAAAAAAGAGAATAGCCCGCGCGCGAACTGAACTACGCTCTGACAAGGTCGTTGGCTTGCGCATTCCGTTGCGTTCACGCTAACCGTGATTCGTGAAAAGCTTCACGAGATTTCCGAGCGGTTAGCAGTTTCCATCAGACACTTACAAAACTGCTACCGGCGTCAGCCGATCCGAGCTCAATCGGAACAGCCAAAGTAGTTGCCGATTCGGGTAGCGAAGGTTGGGACACGTGGTCTAGCGCCGCGTCTGGCTTGGCCTCGGTCACAGGAGGTGGACTGTCGCCATGCGCGGGAAGAGCAGGCTCGGAACTCCGCGGCGACGGGGTGGACGCAACCGACTTGCATTTGGCGTGATAGATGCTGCTGAGCAAGTATTCGTAGCCGGCCACCATGGACTTGAGGCTCCACGCGGCCCGCACGGCCTGACGACCTGCCAAACCCAACTCGCAGGACAACCTGGGGTTGGCGAGCAACTTGAGAATGGCATGGCTGGTGCTGATTGCACAGGTCGGCCGAGTCAACAATCCGCTGTGCCCGTGCCGCACGCTTTCCGCAATGGAGCCAATATCTGGGGCGACCACTGGCGTACCACAGGAGAGCGACTCCAAGATGGAGACAGGCTTGGCTTCGTTTTTGCTAGTCAGGCAAAACACATCCAATCCGGCAAGAATTCTGTCGGTATCCGTACGATTCCCCAGCAGATGGATATGAGTTCCCAAGCCGAGGTGGCTGATGCGAGCCTCGATCACCGGACGCTGCGGGCCCTCGCCAACGATTAAGAAGTGCGTGTTTGGATGGTGACGCAGGACCTCTCGAGCTGCATCGATGAACTGCACATGATTCTTCTCTTCACGCAATGCCGCCACGATGCCCACCAACTTGCTGTCTGCGGAGAGTTTGAGGCTGTGCCGTAACCAGCCGCGCTGCGTGTGATTGGGGCGAAAACGCTCTGTGTCAACACCATTGGGAATCAGGAAAATTCGCTCAGCGGGCAAATTCTCCACGTCCGATAGATAGACCGCATGCGGCTCGGCGACCGCAATGAACGCGTCGGTGATGGGCGTCAGCAGGCGGTTCAAGCGGCCAATTTCGTCCGGCCAACCCGTCGAATGCAGTGCGCTGCATATCACGGGTACACCAGCCATCTTGGCAGCCAATCTACCCCAAAACATTTTGTCACCGGCGCCCACCGTAACCACCGCGTCAGCCTGGCGCACGCGAAAGTGCATGCTTAAACGCAGTAGCACCGACATATCCCATTTGGACTGCAACCATCGCGCGTGCAACGGGACTTCCCGCGCGAAACTAGGGCCGAGCTCGCCAGCCTCCTTCAGACAGACCACTTCGGGGGCGAACCGGCTCTTGTCCAGATGCCGCACCAGATTCAATAGCAGCGTCTCCGCACCGCCCACGGGCAAACTAGTGGTTATGAATTGTACGCGCAGTGGTCCGTTAGCAGTCGGTGGGGACTGGGGGGTGCTCATGATGTTTCCTCAGGTTGGAAGGGCAAAATTTCCAAAGCTCGGTAGGCCGCTCAGCCACTCGGGCGGTTGTGCTGGGGCTTCCGCAAATGGCAGACGCCTGCGATCGTCCAGTTTTCGCAAGTCGAGTGTCAGCCAGTTCATCAGACGCTGCAGCCCAGGGTCGGCATGAATGCGTCGTAGGTGGAAGCCGAGAGGATTGGGCCAATTGAACGCACCATAGGCGCTGCAGAATCCAGCCAGTTTCAACTCGGTGAACAGATCAACCGCCGCCTGGCTCAAGTTTTCTGGCAATCCAAAGGGGGCAGCAAAATAGCTCGGCTTCCGCCCAAGCCATTGTTCCAGGTCGTCCAGCGAGCCAACGATCTCCTCGCGCAATTCTCGCTGAGTCAGGCCGCCCAAATCCACGTGCTTGCGCGTATGGGCCCCAATCTCGATGCCGCAATCCTGGAATGCCTTCAGTTCATCGATGGTATTGGGGGCCAGTGGCTTGCCTGCGGCAATATCATGCGGAAAGGCTGATCCCGAACGGACAAAATGGGTAGCCACGAAATAAGTAGCGGTCAACCGGCGGCGCACGAGTTCAGGGATTGCGAACTGGGCGTTCTCTGCATAGCCGTCGTCAAAGGTAATCGCCACGGTTGGCCGGTCACAGCCCCCCGCACGGATTCGCCGCTGGGCTTCAGCCAACGACACGATATCAAAGTTGCTGGTCAGCCAATCCAATTGCCGGACGAAATCACGGCGACCGATGGTCCACGGGTTTGGATGGCTATCCGCCACGCGATGGTAGAAAATGATAGACACTGGCAACTGGGATTCAGCCTGCAGCCGCGCGTAAACGGCCCTGCGGTGCCGCGTCGTCAACTGTCGGTACAACCAAACCGCAGGTTCTTTCATGCTCTCGTTGCCGCCTTGGATGTGGGATCAAAAAAACTGTCATCGACAAGTCTTTCGCAATGGAAACTTGCGTCACAAAACCGCTGCAAGTGGCCGGGTTTACCACCGAAGATCAAGCAAGGCCGTTTAAATCGAACAGTTGTACTGAGACTGCCGGTTATACGGCTGTGGCAGCCTGGCAAATCAAGAGTGTGATACAGAATTCAGCAATTACTGCTGCTGGCAGGTCTCGCAAGCTAGGTTTGAGCTGGGAACCGACGACATCCACACCCCGACGTGTGCCCCAACCCCAGATCGACAGTGTCCCAGATCGACAGTGTCCCAGGTCGACATGTTGGTCCACGCGTTCCGACAAGCCAACTGGTCGCCAAGCCGCTATGCATATTCTGCTTTTCACGATTGGACTAGCTCTGGCCGTTTGGGCAGCGGTGGTTGTGCACCATGGATCCGTTTTTCTGTCCATGTCGTTGTTCATGCTGGCCCTGGTTTGCTTTCCTGCGGAATTCCTGTCCGCCGATGTCGGCGGCTTAACGCTGACGTTGACCGCGTAATGTTCCTAGTGGTCACAGCCCAGGTTGCCGTGCAGTGGCATCGCGGACAGTGGCGTTTGCCTACTTTGCAAACGGCCGATCTGGCCATTCTGCTATTCTTCTTGTGGTTGCTGACGCGGACGCTAACGCAACCTCTGGGCGAACCACTACCGGGCATGCCGCCCACGCTGATGCACTTGGTAAACGGCTACTTGCTGCCCTTTATGCTGTACTTTATGTTGCGGGGTTCGAAGCTGGATGCGGCCCAGCTCCGACCGGCCCTGCTGGTGCTGGGCCTGTTGGCCGTGTACCTCTCGCTAACTGCGATTCTGGAGATTCTCAAGTGTTGGGGGCTGGTCTTTCCGTCAATCATTGCGGACCCCAGCCTCGGCATTCACTTCGGTCGAGCGCGTGGACCGATGTTGCAATCAGTGCGATTGGGGATGGTGCTGCTCAGCTGCTGGACAGCCCTAGCCGTTTATAGCGTATGGCTGCATCCGTACGCGCGCTGGTACTGGGTGGCGTTGGCCGTTGGACTTCCCCTGGCTTGCACTTCGATATTTGTTACCTATACCCGCAGTATTTGGCTCGGCTTGGCCTTTGTGATTGGGCTACTATGCACCCAGTGCCTGCAGGGGCTGTCACGCCGTGTCAGCCTGATTGCCATGCTGGCGGGAATCTTGCTGGTAGGCATCGTCAAGGGGCCCGACCTGATCGCTTTCAAGCGTGAGTACTCTGCTGCGGAAACTCGCGAAAGCACCTACATGCGTGCGGCTTTCGCGTATGTCTCCCTGGCGATGATCAAGGACCGTCCTGTAGCCGGCTATGGCTTCAATCAATTCCAGGTTTACAATCGAACCTACCTGTCCGATCGTTCCACCGACGTTCGACTGGAGTCGATTCGCGGGTACGTGCACCACAACAGTTATCTCAGCCTGCTGGTTGATTTAGGGCTGGTCGGATTCTCGCTGTACAGTTTGGTGCTCACTAGCTGCATGCGCGAGGCCTGGGCTCTCTGGCGGGCACAGCACATCCCTCCATGGGCGCGAGGACTGGGACTGGTTGCCATCGCTATCGGCGGAGTGCACTTGATTCAAATGGCTTTCCATGAAGTGTCTTTTTCTGCCATCGAGAACAGCTTCTTGTTCGCTGCATTCGGGCTAGTTATGGCGGCGCGAACACAGTATTCTGCTACTGGTTAATACAGCCAGTTTCGCTCCCGCCACGAATCGCTTCAGCGTCGATGGCAACGATAGTTTCATGACCACACCCAAGTCACAATCGAACAGTCAACCGGCCGAATCACGGCTGATGATTCAAGTGGACTTTGCGCAGGCCACGCGCCACTTGGCTCTGATCACCTTGGATATTCCCACCCGCGGCGAGCGCTTGCTGACCTTGGTGTTTCCGGTTTGGACCCCTGGCAGCTACATGGTTCGGGAATATACGCGGAATGTGGAGTCGATGCGGGTGCTAGCCCATGCGGATGTTGCTTCCCAGGCCGGCTCCAGCCTAGAGACATCGCGACAGGGCAAGAATCGGTGGCAGATCGCCGTGCCCGAGGACTGTGACTGGCTGCGAGTCGAATACCAACTATACTGCCGAGAGAACTCGGTGCGCACCAATTGGGTAGAGCGGGATTATGGCTACCTGACTGGGGCCTCAACCTTTCCCTATGTGCTGGGCCGTCAAGCAGAGGAAATCCAACTGTGCTTGCGTGTTCCTGAGCATTGGCCGGATCAGGCGACCTCCCTGAGAAGAGTCAGCCCAGATTCGACATCCATTTGCTATGTAGCACAAGACTACGATGAACTGGTCGATGCGCCGATCGTGTGTGGCCGTTTTCCCGTGCGGCAATTCTCAGCTGCAGGCAGGCAACACTACTTCGCCAATGTAGGAGGTGACCAGTTGTGGGATCTGCAGCGTGCAACGCAAGACATGCAGACCATCGTTAGCGAGCACCAGGAGTTTTGGGGTGTAATCCCATACCGAGAATACTGGTTCCTCAATCTGTGCACCGAAGCCGGCGGCGGCCTGGAGCACGACAATAGCAGCGTGCTGATGTGCAGTCGCTGGACCATGCGGCGTCGCGAAAGCTATCTGAATTGGCTGGCCCTGGTCAGCCATGAGTTCTTTCACACCTGGAATGTACGGCGTTTGCGTCCCAAGGCACTGATGAAGTATGACTATGAGCAAGAACAGTTCCTCGAAGAACTGTGGATCGCCGAGGGCATTACCAGCTACTTTGATGATCTGTGTCTCGTGCGCACTGGTCTGTGCTCACGCGATGAATACCTGTCGCGATTGACGACTAATATCCAGGCCGTGCAAAACGCGCCAGGGCGATTGGTACAAGACCTGGTCAATGCATCCTGGGATACTTGGACCAAGCACTATCGACCTGATGAGAACACGCAGAATTCGCGAATCAGCTACTATCTCAAAGGCGCTGTATTGGCCTGGCTGCTGGACGCCCATTTGCAAACTCACTCCGCTGGTGCCGTAGGCTTGGGCGATGTCATGCGCACCCTGTGGCAGCGACACCTGGCCACCGGCTATACCCTGGCCGACTTTCATGCAATCATCGATGAATTGGGCAGCCCGACGATTCATCAATGGCTAGTCACCCAGGTCACTTGCACCGACGAATTGGACCTGCGGCCCGCGCTCGATTGGTTTGGCTTGCGTTTCCAAGAGATCGATGCGCCGCAGGTTGAGAAGTCCATCGCCAAAGTCTGGATCGGCTCGGAATCGACCGGCAGCGATGGGCGATTATTTGTACGGCGTGTGTTCCGCAATTCGCCCTCCGATCGAGCCGGCCTAAATGTCGATGATGAATTAATTTCGTTTGACGGTTATCGCGTTACACCCGATACCTGGCCAAGCCGTTTAGAGGTCTATGAACCCGAGCAGGAGTTGGAATTGCTGGTCAGCCGACGGGGCAAGGTACTGCAACTGAAGATCGTTCTGGGGCACAAGCCAAAGCATAATTGGCAACTGGAAGTCGATCCGCATGCCAGCCACGACGCAATGGCCCGACAACGCACTTGGCTGCGAATCAAGCAGTCCGATTAGCCTTGCACGATTGTATTGGACAAGGTGCCAATGCCTGTGATGCTAATGTCAACTTTGTCGCCTGGAGCGAGCGTAAAACTACTATCCGGTACAATTCCGGTCCCGGTCAGCAGGAAAGCGCCACTGGGGAAACTGTTGTCGCGACCGAGCCAGTGCACCAAGTCTTCAAAGCTGCGGGCCATCTCAGCTACGCTGGTTGCCTGCTCAAATACAATTTGCTGTCCACGCTGGATGGTCAAGGAGATCTCGATCTGATCGCGGGGCGGCATAGCGCCGATGAGGGTAACCCACGGACCAAGTCCGCAGCATTGGTCGTACATCTTGGCTTGGGGCAAATACAACGGGTTATCGCCTTCGATGTCCCGCGAGCTCATATCGTTGCCGATGGTGCAACCCACAATTTTTAGGCTGGGGGATAGGACCAGGGCCAATTCCGGTTCGGGCACATTCCAAACAGCATCCTGGCGTATGCGCAGAGCTTGGCCCGTGCCCCGCACGCGATGCGGAGTTGCCTTGAAGAAGATCTCGGGCCTGGGCGATTGGTAAACGCGATCGTAGCACGAGGCGGCCGTTTCGGACTCTTCCATTCGCGCCGTCTGGCTACGCTTGTAGGTTACCCCTGCCGCCCACACCTCCTGTGAATCGATGGGCGGCAACCAGCGAGCCTCCTGGAGAGAGTAGCTCTCTCCCGTGTCGGACAATTGCCTGACGCAGCTCTCCACGTCATCAGCAGCCAACAGCATGCTCAATGACTGGTAGGGGCTCGCACTTAAGTCCAACACATGGATGCGTTCGCCATCAACCCGACCAACGGAATGAATGCCAGCACGATTCAGTAACTTGGCCAATTGCATGAAGTTGCTCACCAGGTAGTTAACGCCATGAAAAACTCAGAAACCATCCGCAAACCGTGAGCCCCCGCAGCTTACCAGCACGACGCGCAAGCGAGTGTGTCACTTCGGATTCTTGGATAGGTTCTAAGCTACCAAATCGCGTGGGACTGGCTGGTCTTCACTGGAATCGCCTGTCCGATTCCCACGCTCGAATTTATTGTGCCGCTTGTGCCGCGGCGGCACGACATCGCTGGCCAGGCCAATCCATTCCAGCAACTTGATCTCGTAGTAGCTGATATCCAGCTCCCACCAGCGATGCTGAACGCTGGCCGCCGAGGGGTCTTCGTGATGATTATTGTGCCAGCCCTCACCTACGGACAACAGCGCGACGAACCAGTTATTGCGACTATCCTCACCGGTTTGGTAGTTGGTATAGCCAAACATGTGACTCAGCGAATTCACGGAAAAAGTGATGTGCCAAACCGCAATCACACGCATAATGCCACCCCAAGCGAGCATGCTACAGCCCAATTGCACGGCAGCCGTCAGATCGGATGAAAACAAGAAACTCAGCAAGAATCCCAGGCCAAAGAATACCGGGAATTGGCCGAGCACGAATATAAATTGCCGAAAGGGATTCGTTTCCAATTTCATATAGAACGGATCTCTTAACAAATCCTTGGCAAATTTCTCCAGGCTGGAAACGCTGTAAGTTTGGCGATTGATGAACATCAGCCAACCGATATGCGACCACCAAAACGTTACTCGCGGGCTATGGGGGTCGGGAATCTCGTCCGAATGCACGTGGTGGATGCGATGCACCGAAACCCACCGCGCGGGGGTGTCTTCCATCGAACAGATTCCAAGGATTGCAAATCCGTGCTCAACCCATTTGGGTGTCTTGAAACTGCGGTGTGTCAGCAAGCGGTGGTATCCGATGGTTATCCCTTGCCCAAAAAGATGGATGCAGCCTACGAAAACGAAGAAGGCCGTCCAACTGAAAAGGTAAGGCTGCCAGCTCGAATCGGCTAGAAACATTGCAGCCAGAATGGCCAAGCCCAGAACGTGCACCAATGACAATCGTGACCGCATAGGTCCAATTCAGCTTGTAGGGGATGACAGTGGGGGGAACCGGTTGGTGCATGATCGAACTCCTCTGTAGAGACATCGAGTCGCTGATACCGCGACGCCTTCGCGGATAGAACAACCCCCTGCGCCCTCGATTGTCGTCCTATGCGGCAAAAATGCCTAGACGAATATCAGCTGCATGCCTGTAAAACTGGCGAATTCCAGACTCGTCCCTTCGCCATCGCCACGAGCGCGATTCCAGGCCACGGATGCTGATCAGGCTGTCCATTTGGCAAGATCCACTCCGGCAACTCCCTCCCTTTCCGAGTTGCGGGAATTTGGGAGAGTCGGCTTCACAGGGGACTCATGTTCAGGCAAAAACTACGTACCGGCACTGATTTCTAATTTCGGCGGTGGTCGGCTATACTGATGTAGTGATCGTCCTGCGAGCCCTGCTTGCGGGGCGATGCCCGCCGATCGGTGCTGTGCAGATGCCCACCCCACCTAGAATGCTCGGGTCCACTGAAATAATGGTGGATCTTTGACGCTATTTGCTGCCACTGGAACCGATTGCGATTTCCGCGGATAATAGGCCGACAAAACAGAGCCTACCCGCTCTTCATGAAATCTCAGGTTTCGCGTGGTAGCGAGAGTCAGCGAGACTTTCGTGAACCGTCGAGACATTTAACTTACATTCATCCCCGTCGAGGCCTTCCAGAATGAATTTACGTAAAGTGGTCGACGACTGCCTACGATCCGCTGTGTTATTCCCTTTCGCGCTGGTCTTCGTTTCACTGCCGCTCTTTTCGCTAGTTGAACCTGTCCGTGCCGATTCGCAGGATTGGTACCAATGGCGTGGTCCCGAAGCGAATGGGATTTCACGAGACAAGAATTTGCCCGATACATGGTCACCCAAGGGCGAGAACGTACTGTGGGTCAATGAGGAACTAGGCACTCGTTCTACTCCCATCGTTAATGACGGCAAACTGTACATCGTCTCGCGCTACAAACCTGACACCACCGAAGAGGGAGAGCAATTGGTTTGCCTGAATGCGGATACTGGCGAGGTAATTTGGCAGGTGGCCCATAACGTTTATCTGTCCGATGCGCCAGCCGAGCGGGTTGGGTGGTCAAGTCCGATCGCGGATCCAGCCACCGGCAATATCTACTGGCTGGGACTGGGATGCCAGTTTGTGTGCCTCGATGGCGAAACGGGCGACGTGCTTTGGGAGCATTCCTTGAGCGAAGAATATGGCATGCTCAGCACCTATGGTGGTCGCACGAATTTCCCGGTTGTTTTCGACGATCTTGGTGATCATCAGTGGCGTCATGACACAGTGGGGTGAGCAAGCGGTTCCAGCCCATCGCTTTATCGGCTTTGACAAGAGCACCGGGGCAGCCGTCTGGTTTTCGTCCACGCGTCCCAAACCCGAGGATACGACGTACAGCACACCCTTTCTGACAGTCCTCAATGGCCAGGCAGCCATGGTGTTTGGAGCTGGCGATGGCTTCATGTATGCCATGCAACCGCGGACCGGAAAGATCATCTGGAAGTACGAGTGTTCCAATCGCGGAATCAACACACCGCCGCTTGGTCGTCGACGGTACGGTGTATTGTGGTCATCGCGAGCAAAACACGGCGGACACGACGAATCTTGGGGGCCATTTTTGCAATCGACGGAGATACTTCAAGACTCTGGCGAGATTGACGAAGCAGATCTGAAGTGGAAGATCCCGGAACACAGCGTCGAAGGCAGTCAGCCATTGCTGGTCGATGGTCGCCTGTACGTCATTGAGGATGGCGGCACGCTGGACATCATTGATCCAGAGACCGGCGAGATCATTGCGGACAAGAAGGTTGGGCGTCGCCCGGGCTCGATGGTTTACGGCGATGGCAAAATCTACTGCTGCGACGCAGACCGGCAACTTTTGGATCCTCGAACCGACCGAAGAGGGCGTCAAGGAGATTAGTCGCGGATTCGCATGCCCAGTCGGCGAAGAGATCTTGGCCGCACCCATCATCTGCCGCTGGAAAATCTACTTGGCGACGACCAAGAAGCTGTACTGCATTGGCGTCAAGGACGCCGAGTATCGCGTCGGATCCGATTCCAGCCGAGCGGCAAGAAGTTGCCCAAAGCGACGATGCCGAGATTGCCCACATTCAGATCGCGCCCGTCGAAGCCATGTTAGCCCCGGGCCAATCGACGCCCTACCAAGTTCGTGCCTACAACGCTCGTGGGCAATTCTTGAAAGTCGTTCGATGATGCGGAATTCATCGGCGACGGCGGCGAGATCGACTGCTGGCGGTGATCTACACGGCTCCGGCGGAGAGCGAGCACGAAGCGGTAAGCATCACGGCCAAGGTTGGCGATCTGACCAGTACGGCCCGCGCTCGAATTCTACCGCCTCTGCCGTGGAAATTTGACTTTCAAGACAAGAAAGTTCCCCTGACATGGATCGGTGCGGCCTATCGCCATCAGCCCAAGGAACTGGATGGCGAATCGGTACTGGTCAAGATCAGTACAATTCCCAAGGGAACGCGCAGCCAAAGCTGGATGGGCTGGACGACGCTCAGCGATTACACCATTCAGGCAGACCTGATGTCCTCGGCCAATCCAGACAACGGGCGGCGAGCCGACATGGGCTTCATCAACCAACGCTACACGCTGGACCTGATGGACAAAGGACAATTACAAATCCGCTCTTGGACGTCGCGCGTTGAATTGCGTTTCGCAAAAACCATTCCATTCGAATGGGAGGAGAATCAGTGGTACACGCATGAAATTCCAAAGCGAAAACACAGGACGGTAAAGCCGTGCTACGCGGCAAGGTATGGAAACGCGGCGAGGAAGAACCTGACGAGTGGACGATCGAAGCTGCCGACGCGGTCCCCAATACGCACGGGAGTCCTGGTCTGTTCGGCAATGCACAATTGACCGAATTCTACATCGACAACGTCGAGGTTTATCCCAACCCATAAACCGCGAGTTCGCAGCAGGACAAGCTTAGGCTAACTCAAATCAATCAACTTTCGCACTCAAATTAAATCGAGGTAATGCACATGTCATTAAGCAGTTCATTGCTAGCCGGCTTGGCAGTCTGCTGTTCCTCAGCGGCCGGCGTGCAGGCGACTGACTACGATGCCACGCCAGACGGTTCGCACAGCCATCGACGAACTCAAAGTCGGCAAACACGATTGGCCGCAATGGGCCGGTTCGCACTTGCGCAATAATGTGACCGATGAACCCAACATTCCCACCGACTGGGATGTCGACGACCGGCAAGAACGTTCGCTGGTCGATGCCGCTGGGCTCGGAGACCTATGGTAACCCGGTCATCGCCAACGGCAAAGTCTATGTCGGCACCAACAACGGCGCGGGCTATATCAGCCGCTACCCTAGCGATGTGGACTTTGGGTGTGCTGCTGTGCTTCGACGAAGAAGACGGCAACATTCCTGTGGCAGCACTCGAGCGAAAAATTGCCGACCGGTCGCGTTCATGATTGGCCGGACCAAGGCATCTGTTGCGCTCCATTGGTCGATGGCGATCGACTTATGGTACGTGACCAGTCGCGGCGAAGTCGTGTGCCTGGACACCGAGGGCTTTACCGACGGTGAGAACGATGGCCCGGTAACCGACGAACCCAATGAAAACAAAGACGAAGCGGATGTCGTCTGGCGATTCAACATGATGAACAAGCTGGCCGTTTCCCAGCACAACATGTGCAGTTGCTCGGTGACCTGCTGTCGGAAACCTGCTGTTCGTGAATACGTCCAATGGCGTGGATGAAGGACATAAGAATTTGCCTAACGACAAGGCGCCGAGCTTCCTGTGCATGAACCGAGACACCGGCGAGTTGCTGTGGAGCGACAACTCGCCAGGAGCAAACGTATTGCACGGCCAATGGTCCTCGCCGGCCTACGCGGAACTGGGAGGCGTAGGACAAGTTCTCTTCGGCGGCGGCGACGGCTGGCTGTATAGCTTTGATGCCGCCGGCGAAGACGGCAAGGCCAAGCTGCTGTGGAAGTTCGACTGCAATCCAAAGGATTCGCTGTACACGCTCGGTGGCTCTGCCACCCGCAATCACATCATCGCCACGCCCGTGGTCTACGATGGCTTGGTGTATGTTGCCGTGGGCGAAGATCCCGAGCACGGCGAAGGCGACGGACATCTGTGGTGCATCGACCCGACCAAACGCGGCGATGTTAGCCCAACCATCGTCTACAACTCCGCCGACTCCCGAGACGCCGATCGCCCACAAACGCCTGCAGGCTCTGGTTGCCAAGGATGGAGATTTCGAACGCGACAATCCGAATTCGGCCGCCGTATGGCACTACGTGGGAGCCGATCCGGAGGAATTTGAAACAGACCATGCACCGCACCTGCGGTACCGTCGCCATCAAGGACGATCTGCTGTTCGTGGCCGACTTCAGCGGCATGTTTCATTGCCTGGACGCCAAGACAGGGCAAGCATACTGGAGCTACGACATGTTCGCCGCCTCGTGGGCTTCGCCGTTGATCATCGAAGATCGAGTGTACATCAGCGACGAAGAAGGGCAGATTGCCATCTTCAAAGTCTCCAAGGAACAGGACATGATCGCCGAAGTCAACATGGACAGCGCCGTCTACACGACCCCCGTAGCCGCCAACGGTACCCTGTTTGTCGCCAACCGAAATCGCATTTACGCCATCCAAGAAGGCGCACAAAGCGAAGGCGAGTAATGGTCCGTCGAGTCTCCAGTCTCAGTGCATCAGGTGGCTGACTGACATGAAACAAGTCATCGCTGTCATACGCCCCTACTTGGCTGAGCGCGTGCTGGAGAATCTACGTCTGGCGCCCCTGGAAGCCCTGATGGTGCGCGAGGTGAAAGGTTTCGGCCGGCAGAAGAGCACCTTGCACGACTATAGCGATAGCGAGTACGGCTTGGCCTTTCTGCCTAAGGTCGAGATCACTATGTGGGTAGAGGACCATCGCGCCGAAGAGGTCGTCAAACGCATTACCGACATTGCCTGCAGCGGTCGCATGGGTGACGGCAAAATCCTCGTGTTACCGCTGGATGGCTTTGTCGACGATGCGACCCTGATTGCCAACGGCGAACCTTGATGCCCACGGACACCCGTTCAAGGCTGACAACTATTTCAACTTAACTGCGGCTCGAGCATGCGGCAGATGGCTTGCATGCGCTGGCGGTTCACACCGAAATCGTAGTAGCCCAGGCGCGAGGCCGAACGGAAGTGCAGCGATCGAGATGCTGCGTCGATATAGAATTCAACATCATCAGCAAATCCTAGAAACTGGCTGCGAAACACAACGTGCAAGTAAAATTCCGTGCGGGCATGTATCTCGGCTCTGGGCAGACGCTGCACACAATCCACGACCGCTTGCATGACCTCTTCAGCAGTTCGCCGGTAGTTCAGGGCTACCATGGATTGCGAGGCACGGGTCGCCAGCGTACACACACAATTGGGGCTGGCAGGACAATCATCTAACGGAATACCAGAACCTGGAGACGCAGGTGCGGATGTAGTTGCCATGCTTGAGACCGTCCTTAGGAAAATTAATCGTCGGAGATGCCACTTAGCTTACATAAGTGTTCCCCTGACACAGCCTGAGGTAGATCACATTCTGGACTCGAGCAAAAACTGCCCAGGCGGACAAATCGTACGATGGCCCGCGCGGTAATCGCCTTGAACAAGATACCCGTGTGCATCCCGGGAATCACGATCGATTCCCGAATTCCCGGCAACAAAGTGCTTTGGGGCTCAACGACCCAATCACCGCCGGCGATAATCAAACCAACCTCAACCTGCTCGGCCAGGTTATCCGGGAGGCAATTCACCCAGCTGTCCGGGCGATCACTCAGCTGGCCCGGTGTGCGGCTCAGCCAGCCAACAACTGGTTCGATGCGGGTCGCTACCGGTGAACCATAGTTGGGCGGCCCCAGCATGACGATTCTGCCGAGCTTGTCGGGCAGGCCATGCAGCAATGCCTGTCTGGTGATAATGGCCCCCATACTATGCGCCACAATATGCACCCTCTGCACGCTCGCATCGCTGGTAAGGGAATCCAATGCCTCTCGGAAGCGATCGGCATGCTGGGCAATCCCTTGGCTCAAACTGCGATAACCCCAATTACGAGTTCGCAATCCGGCGGCCCGTAGACGCAGGGCCAGTGGAGCCATGAGCAGTCGATGTCCGGCCAGACCGTGCACGATCAATACCGCATCACCATCCAAATTGGCGATTTCTTTCGGTTTCATAAGGGGCGTGGGTTGAATCACCGGGCACCATGGGTATCTATACATCTCTCGACAGCTAAAACTGACCTGCCCGTAAGGGCGTGCCGTTTTTCGAGAAGTATCGTAAAGCTCGGCATTTTTCCAACCTTATTCTAGCCTAAGGGCAATGACGGCCGGTAGCTGGCGAATCCACCTGTCGCCAGCCATGCGTTCGCTTGGGGCCTACCCTTGATCTAGGCGACCGGCAAGCGATAGCTACAATGGCAGGCAAGCAACGAATTCGGGGCCTTGCGAGGGCAGGGCATTGACGCGGTAACTGCGAACGCAAAGTCGGATCGCAGGAAAGGTGGAAATGGCGAAGACACAAAGCAATTCTCGTTCGCGGGCGGCCGCCGTAACGGGTGACATCGTCATGGCCGATGGCGAGGAGTTGAATCTGCGAAATCGGTATTTGGCTGCTTTCCTGGCTTGGCTAATCCCCGGTGCCGGTCATTTTTACCAGCGGCGGACCTTCAAGGCCTGTATCTTTTTCGTATGCATCATGAGTAGTTTCCTGATCGGCATGTTGGTGGCTGGCAACCGCTGTGTGTATGCCTCCTGGAATCAGACGGAAACGCGATGGCAATATGCATTGCAGGCGGGCATTGGGCTACCGGCCATGCCGGCCGCCTACCAGGCCTGGCGAATTCGCAATGGCGAGAAGCCTTGGGGCAGCTTTATGGTTGGTCCAGCGGGCACGCGCGACCTGGACGAATGGAATCGCGTTACCGCATCGGGCTTTGATATGGGAACGCTGTACACCATGATCGCCGGTTTGTTGAATATCTTGGCGGTGTTCGACGCTTACGCCGGCCCCCTACCACCACCGGCTCCCAAGCGTCGGGCGAAACATGACGACAACGACGTCGACCAGCCGCCCGATACCGCCCAACAGACCTGACAACCGCTAACCCCGGAAGCGAGTACTGGACCCCGAGTACTGGACCCCGAGTACTGGACCCCGAGTACTGGACCCCGAGTACTGGACCCCGGCTCCCTCATTCCCAATTCATCCAGCAACCCGATCGTCGACAGGATCAATTACCGTGGAAGAAACCGCACCCTGGATTGTCAGCACGTCATGGAGCTACCTGTCCATGTACATACCATTGATGCTGGCTGTGTCTTTAGTGGTCGGCGCCTCTCGGCACGAGAAAAAAGCCCTCATCATCGATCAATCATTGCGGACCGCTGTTTGGATTTCGACGTTCATGCTCATTGTCTATGCGGTGCTACAGATCGTATCCTACTTAGTCTAATTTGCCCGCAAAAGTAAACGACTCCTTATGAGAATTCTGACCCTTGGCGCCGGAACGGTCGGCACTTGGATTGCCGAACTGCTGTGCCGCTATCGCCACGATGTGACTGTCATCGACACCGACGCAGAACATGTCAAACGCATCAACAACGACCTGGATGTACGAGCCATCGTCGGTTCGGCCTCACAGTCGAGCGTATTGTTTCAGGCGGGCGTGATGGGCTGCGATATTTGCCTGGCTGTCACCGGTGTGGATGAGGTCAACCTGGTGTCCGCCAGCATGGCCAAAGCCATGGGAGTCAAACGTTCGGTTGCTCGAGTTTACGCGCCCGTCTTCCGCGACTTAAGTACTTTTGATTACCAGCGGCATTTCAACATTGATCGACTGTTGAGCCTGGAGCATCTGACGGCTATGGAATTGGCCCGCGCCATTCGCAATCCGGAAAGCCCCACCCTGGAACATTTCGCCCGTGGACAATTGGAGGTAGCCGAATTTGAAGTGACCCGCGGTGGGGACTCGCTCAATAAACCTCTCAAGCAACTCGGATTCTCGCCCCACGTTCGCCTGGGGACCCTGCAACGCGGCAAGAAGACCTGGATTGCCAGCGCCAACGACGAAATTCGCATTGGAGACTGGATAAGCCTGCTGGGGCGACCTGCCGAGGTTGAAGAGATCAAGAAAACATTTTGCAAGGGAGCACCCCGCCGCCAATTCATCGTGATCGCCGGCGGCGGAGAAACGGGCTACCATCTCGCCAAGGCTCTCGACCGGGATCAGCACCGAGTGCTTTTGCTGGAGTCCGACGAAACTCGTTGCGACTATCTGGCGTCGCATTTGACACGTACCACGGTGGTTTGCGCCGATGCGACCCGCAAGTTAACTTTGGAAGAGGAACGCGTGGGTGGTTGCGACTACTTTGTCGCCTGCACGGGAAACGATGAAAACAACATCATGGCCGGATTAGAAGCCAAAGAGCTGGGCGCCAAGCAGATCATGGCCATCGTTGGCAGGCCCGACTATGCGGAGATTGTCGGCAGGCTGGGGATTGACATAGCCGTTAGCGAACGGGATGCCATGGCCCGGCAAATCCTGGGTATGCTAACCGAAGGTCCCGTGCTCAGCCAAATGCAGCTGCCCAATAGCGACATCTGTGTTCTTGAAATTGAAGTCGGCCAGAACGCCAGTGTGACCAAGTCTTCGCTGGCGCACGTGAACTTTCCCGAGGGTGTCTTGGTTTCGGCAGTCTTGCACCAAGACTTTGTAACTGTCCCAACCGCCAACGACTGCCTGCAGGCCGGTGATACAGCCCTGGTGCTCGTGCCCGAGACACAAGTTGCCCTGGTGCAGCGAGCCTTCGCTGCAGCAGCCGCGTGAGCCATCCCAAGACTGCGATCTGGATCAAGGATCAATGAACTACCGCTTACTGAGTCGCATGCTGGGCATCATCTGTATCTTGATTGCTATCACCATGCTGTTTTCGTTGCCTTGGGCACACCCTGCGTTTGGCTGGCGCGGAGAACTGTCCGACGGACCCCAGCAATTCGAGTGGGCTGGATTCATGGGACTGGTGCTCAGCGGTCTGATCTCAGCCGCCGTGGGCGGCGGACTGATGCTCTATGGTCGCGGTTCGCGAGGTGACAAACTCTTTCGCAAGGAAGCCATGGCGACGGTCGGTTTGGCCTGGCTAATGGCCACACTCTTGGGAGCACTGCCCTTCTTGATCAGCGGCGTGCGGCTCGGTTCAGGCTCACCCATTACGATTGCCGATGCGCTGTTTGAGTCGCAGTCCGGCTTTAGCACGACGGGCGCAACCGTCCTGAGCAATCTGGAAGACCCAAAGTTAGTACCGCATTGCATTTTGTTCTGGCGCAGCAGCACGCACTTCCTCGGCGGCCTGGGCATCATCGTCTTGCTGGTGGCAGTGCTCGGCCAGGGGGCGGGTGGCAAGGCCATGATGCGCGCAGAGATCACCGGCCCCAACAAAGATTCTGCCTTTAGTCGCATGCAGAAAACAGCCAGCGTATTCGCCATGATTTACGTTGTGCTGAATGTCGTTCTGGCGTTGCTGTATTGGCTTTGCGGCATGAGCACTTTCGACGCTTTGTGCCATGCCTTTGGCACCATGGCCACTGGCGGCTTTTCAACCTACAACGCCAGCCTGGGGCATTTCGACAGTGTGTGGATTGAAACCATCACCATCATTTTCATGATATTGGCAGGTACCAACTTTGGCCTGCTGCTGTTAGCAGCCAGCGGCCGCGTCGATCGACTGCTCAAGGACGTCGAATGGCAGGTCTACATTGGCATCATCGTGGTTGTGACTGCAGCCACCATGTTGTTCGGATACCGCAGCCAAAATTTTGCCGACATCAGTTCCGCCCTCCGCTATTCGCTGTTTCAGGTCGTTTCGATCTTGACCACCACCGGCTATGGAACTCACGATTATGATCAATGGAATAACTTTGGCCGCGGAGTGCTGATCCTGCTGATGTTCGTAGGCGGCTGTGCGGGCAGCACCGGTGGCGGCATGAAGGTAATACGACACGTCCTGTTCGCCAAGATCCTGCGCTCTGAATTGGAACTGTCGTATCATCCCAAGGTCGTTCGACCGCTGCGGATCGGTGACCAACTGCTGGACAATGTTGAACTGCGGAGAAACATCCTGGTTTATTTTGGATTGGTCTCGGCTGTATTTGCTTGCAGCTGGTTAGTACTGATCACGATAGAACCCGACAAACAATGGACGCAATTGATCCGCGCCAGCGGTCAGGGCAATATGCTCGACCATAAATTGCTGGATTGCGCAAGCGCCGTGACCGCCACGCTGCATAACATTGGTCCCGGCTTGGGTGTGGTGGGACCAACTGCCAACTATGCCGGCTTTGCACCCTGGAGCAAGCTGCTGTTCGTATTCCTGATGATGCTGGGTAGGCTAGAGATGTTTAGCATCTTGGTAATGTTCGTACCTAGTTTTTGGCGGAAGATCTAAACGTTTTTGGCGGAAGATCTAAACGTTTTTGGCGGAAGATCTAAACGGCATATCTCGTTGGCAAAGGAATACTCGATGCGCATTGCCTATCTGACCGCCGGCGCAGCAGGCATGTATTGCGGTAGCTGCCTGCATGACAACGCGATTGCCAAAGCCCTCATTCGCCGTGGGCACGATGCCGTACTCATTCCAACCTACACTCCCATCCTGACCGATGAAGAAAGCGTCAGTAGCCAGCGATTGTTCTATGGCGGATTGAATGTTTACTTGCAGCAATTGTCACCCGTTTTTCGCTGGCTGCCCAACTGGTCAGATCAATTCCTTAGCTCACCCCGACTGGTGAATTGGGTCGCCTCACGAGCCATGGGTACTTCCGCCAAGAACTTGGGGGGTTTGACCGTCTCCATGCTCAAGGGCAGCCAAGGGCGTCAGAAAAAAGAGGTCCGCCGCTTATGTGCCTGGCTGGAAAGCTTGAAGCCGGATGTGGTGGTATTTTCGAACCTGTTAATCGCAGGCTGCATCGAAGATATCAAACGCCAGCTGGGTTGTCCGGTAGTCGTTATGCTGCAGGGTGATGATATTTTCTATGAGGCCCTGCTTGAGCCCTTTCGGTCGCAGGCTATGGTCGAACTGCGACGCTTGGCGCAACATGTGGATTTGTTCCTGGTTCACAGCCAAGCCTACGGACAGCGGATGCAGGCCATGTTGGAATTCGACCCGGCACAGCTTGGCATCCTTCCCCTGGCTATAGACGTTGCCGATTTCGAGAATCGTGCCGTGCCCACACGCTCCGAATCCCATCCTCCAACCATTGGCTACCTGGCCCGACTCGCACCCGAAAAGGGATTGCATGTATTGGTCGACACTTTTATCGAATTGCACAAGTCCCAGCGACTTCCAGATGCCAGGCTAGAAATCGCAGGCTGGCTGGGGAAGCAGCATGAGGCCTACTGGCAAGAACTGCGCGAGAAACTGGAAGCGGCCGGTCTGGCTGCGCGCTATGCCTATCATGGCAGCGTGGATCGGCCGGGCAAGCTGAAATTCCTGGAAGGGCTGGATGTGCTGTGTGTGCCAACCACCTATCACGAACCCAAAGGGCTCTTCGTCTTGGAAGGCTTGGTCGCCGGAGTACCCTATGTCCAACCCTCGGTGGGTGCATTTCCCGAACTGCACCAGCGAGCCCAAGGCGGCCTGCTATTTGATCCAGAATCTCCAGGGCAACTCGCCGAGCGTTTAATCAGCCTACTTGAGAATCGAGAACTCAGTCGACAACTGGGAGACAGGGGACGAAATTACGTGCTACGCGACGCCAGCATGGAGCAATCCGCTGCGCGTCTGGAGGGATTCTTGCGCAGCCTGACGGCAAAGTCCTGACAATTTTTTTGCTGCCGTCTGGCTTCAGCTCATAATCACCACAGGTTTCTAGCGGCGAATCTCGACTTGACTGTCCAGCGTCAGGATGTTGTACACATCCGCCGCATCCAGCGGAGCCAAACTGACACAGCCAGCTTGCTTGAGGTCCGAGCGAGCCATTTCCGGCGAACCGTGGATGCATAAATTGTCGGCCAGACTGATCCAATGATTACCATAAGGATTGGCTGGGTCTCCCGCTTGGCAGACGACACCACCGGTGCCGTAATAGATACGATCGCGGCGACGATCGGTAACTGAATAGACGCCTTCCTTGGCTGGAATTTCGGTTCCCAGAGTTATCGGAAAACGCCCAGCGTAACACTCGCCCAAGAACAGCGTCAGCTCACCGCGAGTTAAGCTGATGCGTGCTCGGAAAGGTCCTTGAACCACTTTAATTCGCGAGCCGGCAATCAAGGCTTTGTGTTCGCCCATAGCGTTAATGGCCGCCAACAACTCCGGCGTAATGCGATGCACTGCGGCTACCGACTCTAAGGTGTCGTTGACCTCCACCGTATAAGCGGGCAACAGTCTGTGGCGATTGGAATAGATCGTCTCACGTGAGAGTGCATCCAGTAGGTCAACCAAGTCTAAATGCTCGTCGTGTCCCAATTCAGGATGCTCGTAATAAGGCGTCATTTGCGCCAAAGCCTCTTGCAGTGAGCCTGCCGCTGCCTTGGCGAGGGCCTGCTCGCGCGCAATTTCATAGGGCATCTCCGGCTGCGACGCGGCCTCGCTGGCCGCTGCGGGTGTTTGCGGCTTGCTCTCCGCTGACAACAGCGGCTGTTCCAGCGCTTCCCCATTCGTCTCCGGCGGCCCAGCCGTGACAGTTTTCTTGCTGCCGGCAAGATCAATCCTTGGTCCTACCGGCGGCATTTCTAACTGGTTGAGTGGCATGGAGGGTCCCTCTGCGAGTGCCCCCGGGTCGGCCGGCAGTTGGCCGCTTAAGTCCTGTGCTCTCCCCGCAATGGCGTCGCCGGGAAAGGTCGGAATATCAGGAAAAGTGGGTGTGGATACACTGGATTGGTCCGCGGCCAACGGCTCGTTTGGGCTGGCCAAGGGCGGGATGTCCAGCTTGGGTAGATCGGCTGTAGGCAATGCGGAAGTCTGCCCGAGCAGGTCCTTGAGAAAGCGAGTTCGGAGACAGTGTACTCGGCAGGGCCGACGGCGCCTCGCTCCTTTGAAATGCAGGACTATTCGTGTCCGTCGGCATCTCGATACCAATCAGGACATCGGCATCCCCATTGACCCAGCCCCGCAATTCATCGGGAATGTTTGGCTCGGGAGCATTCAACGCTACAAACGCTCCGTAGCAAACGGTGATCAACAGGATGACGACTAGACTCGTCTTTATCGTTTGCATGATGGTCCTCCAAAACCGCAATCAGCCAGCTCCACCGACCGACGCCTTGGCCGAATAGCCAAAGCCGTGCATCGAGAAAAAATATGCCTATCCCGCGGATACTAGCTATCACGCACAAGTGGTGCCAGGGCAATTTTAGGAGCTTATCCGAAAAGGGGTCTGACCCTTTGGAGGCGAGTCGATTTCATTGGTTTTTGGCCTCGCCGGAGAGGGTCTGACCCCTTTTCGGATCGGCTCTAGGCGAATACCGCAAACGCTAACCTCATTGCACCAGGGCTCACCGATCAACCTTGGCGGCACGAGCCACGGCCGCGGCGACCTGGTGGGCTACACTGCGGTCCAACGGATTGGGCAGGATGCACTCTACGCTGGGATTGGACGTCGACGCAGCCAGAGCATAAGCGGCGGCAATCTTCATGGAATCCGTGATTCTGGTAGCCCGCGCATCGAGGGCTCCGCGAAAAATTCCGGGAAAGGCAAGCACGTTATTGACTTGGTTTGGAAAATCGCTGCGGCCAGTGCCCACGATGGCCGCACCCCCAGAAATCGCCGCATCCGGCATGATTTCCGGCACCGGATTTGCCAAAGCAAACACCATCGGTTGGGCGGCCATGGAACGGATATCCTCAGGCACCAGCAGATTGGCTTTGCTGACTCCGATGAAAACATCCGCACCGACCAGCACATCCCGCAAACTGCCCGATCGATTCTGGGCGTTTGTGCTGGCTAATAACTCACGCTTGCACTCCGACAGGTCATCACGCGTGCTGTCAATCGCCCCCCGCGAATCGCAGACCACAACGTCCTTGACTGGCAGACACGCATCCGGGGCCTGTCCAACACAACTCAACAGCTTGGCGATGGCCGTGCCAGCAGCACCCGCGCCATTGACCACCACGCGCAATTCATGGATCTCGCGTCCAAGCACTTTGGCCGAGTTCATCAACGCAGCCAGCAGCACAATAGCCGTGCCGTGCTGATCGTCATGGAAAACTGGAATGCCAATATCCTGCAAACGCTGCTCGATCGCAAAGCAGCGCGGTGCGGAAATATCCTCGAGATTGATACCTCCGAAGACGGGAGCGATGCGGCGCACCGTCTCCACAATCTCATCAACGCCCTGTGCGTCCAAGCATATCGGCCAAGCGTCGATATTGGCAAACTCCTTGAACAGCAACACCTTGCCTTCCATCACCGGAATTGCCGCATAAGGCCCGATATTCCCCAGCCCCAAAACCGCAGAGCCGTCACTGACCACCGCTACCGAATTGCCTTTGATAGTCAAATCCCAGCTGCGAGCGACATCCTTGGCTATCACCTCACAAGGACGCGCCACCCCAGGCGTGTAGGCTAGCGACAGATCGTCACTATTGCTGATGGGCATTTTGCCAACGATGCCAATCTTCCCACGCAAATGCTCGTGCACGATCAGGCTGCGATCAAAAAAATCATGCATGTTACATTCCTGACTAGATTATTGACTGTGTTCGCCCAATCCATGTATTGTCGCATCCGCCACCGGCCCGCGCAAGGTGACAGTCTGGCACAGCCAAACCGGCTCTCCGCCTCGGTCATCGTTGTACCGCACCAACACAGCGCCCAGACGGGGCTAATTATCGGGTTTGAGTTGAATCGCTTGTAGACGCTGTCGCCAGACAGAATTTTCGGCGGGAAGGGTGGTCAGCAATAGTTGGGCTGCCTGTTGGGCGGCTTGAGGATTGCCAGCGAGTATGTCGTTGCGAATGAGTCGCCACCTGGCAGCCAGATTCAATTCGCTGGCGGGCGGAGAACTGGCAGCCACGCGTTTGGCAATGCGGCTGGAGTCGTCCAGTCGATTTGCGCCGGAGGCAGCAAGCGATTGAGAAAGCAGCATTTGCAGGCCTCCATCCCGAGGAAACTCGGCGCTGAGATCTGCAATTCCCTGCAAGCCCTGGCTGGCATTCTGCAGCCAGGCCGTAAATCGCAGCCCGCAGGCGCGTTCCAGCGGCAGTGGGCTATCTTGCAGGCTGTCGATCCATGCCTGATCCACCTTCAGCAACTGCAGCCAGACGCGGTGTTGGGTGATGGGCGCCTCGTCTACTGCGGCCACATAGGCTACCGTCAAGACATTGCGCAGACTTGCGGGCAACTGGTGTGGCTGCCAGTTCTTGGACAGCCGCTCAGCTTGCTGAATTTCCTGGCTTCGTATGGCAAACAGTAATTGTGCCGCAAGCACCAACTGCTGATTGGAATCATCCTGTGCGGGCGACATGGCTGAAGCCAATTCGGATTGCAATGCCTTGGCCTGCTCTGGCAGCATCCAATCGGAAAATGCTCTGGCAACCGAATGGTGGAGGGCCATGCATGAAGCGATCTCTGGTTGTTGGCAGGCGGCGGTCGTGGACTGCATGGCCTCCATTTGTAGCCTTTGCTGCTCGCGGTCGGTCAAGCGCAATAACTCCTCTAACCACTTGGCCAGCCCCCGCCGCGCCGCGGCTGAGTCCTGGCAGCGGCTGATGCGCCCGAGGAGAGCTTGTACGAATTCGACGCGACGCTGTTGAGCGATCAACCAGTCGGCCAGCCAAGCCTGGGCTTCATCGCTGGAGGTTGCATCCGGCCAGACCTCCAGCTGATGAAGCAAGGATTTTTCATATTCTAAGCCCAGTTCTGTTGAGTCGGGTTTTTGCCGCAGAGCCTGCACCCGCGACCAATTCACAATCATGTGGGCTGCCGCAGCGGGTTTCGCCGAGGAAAACTGCAGGGTGGTCGGCTCCAGTGCGGCAATCGCTTCGGGCCAACGCTGCTGTTGATTCAGCAGGGCTGCTGCCTGGGTGGCCAAGCGCAGTAGCACTCTCCTGCCGCCCAGCCGCGGCTTCGTTGTCTCGGAATTGCAACAAGCGTCGGATGGCGCCCTCGTTGTCCGCGGCGGCCAGCAGCTGACGGACTTCGGCCAACATCAAGTCCACGGTAACCGTCGTGCCAGCAGCATCGCCCGCCAGCGAGCCGACCAGGATGGCCTCGGCACGATTCTGCCAGTAGCCGCCGAAGCGCTGTCCAATGGATTTGGCATTGGCCAGTAAAGCGCCGATGGCCGCCTGCCTATCGTCTGCCGCCAGCCCGCGGGCATCGGCAAGTGCCAACTGCAATTTGGCGACAGCCAATTCGGCCTCAAAGCCTGCCTGCTCCAGATAGGTCAATAGAGGCTGTGCCCGGCTGGTGTTACCCTCGGCCGCCAAATTCTCAATGGCGAAGCGGGCTGCCAGTCCGCGTGTGCGGCGATCGGTGGATTGGGCGGCTATGCTTTCCAAGTCGAGCAGCGCCTGGCTGGCTTGCCCCAATTCCAGCTGGGCCAAAGCCCGAGCGATCAACAGTTGTTCGCTACCCGACCAACCCTGGGCGGATCGGCTGAGTACTTCTGACGCACGCGACTCGACCTCCGTAGCTGCGGCAGCCCGATCGGGAGAACCCGCATCGTCAGAGGCGCACGCGAATCAACAGGGCTTCGCATTGCAGCAGGGCAACATCCAGGCTCAATTTCGCCAGTTGCTCGGCCGGTGCCTGAGACCCAGACTGTCTACCTTGCCGCGCCGCCAGCGGTTGACGGCGTTTGAGATCTGCCAACAAATCATCCGTCTTGCTCATCACCTCGCGTACCAAGCTGAGCGCCGTATCGCGCAGCTCCGCGTTGGCAGGGGTGGCCAAGTAGCTGGCCAGAGCAGATTGAGCATGGATCAGATCGCAACGCGCGTCCTGCCAAACCAACCAAGGCAAACGCGGGTCATCCGCCCGGCTGCTGATGGCTTCGGACAACAGTCGGTTGGCGGCCGACCAGTGCTGGGCTATGGCCTCGAGCGAGGCCTCATCCTGACCCGCCCTATGCAGCGCGGCCTGCGCGTGACACTCCATTAAACGATGCCGTCCATTTGGTGCGGAGACTCGCATCGGCGGCAACCTTGAGCTGTGACTGGGCGTACAGACAGGCACTCTCCGCCAGGCCCGCTCGGCACATGGCCGCCAGTGTACGATCCTCGGCATCCACGGCCCACAATCGGCCGGTTGCCCCGCCGCCGAAAATAGTCCAGCAGCAGCCCAATATCCAAGCCATGCTGGATAGGAAACCACCACGGCCCGCCCGGCAAGGCTGCGATCTGCAGATCAGACGGCACAGCAAGCCTTGGCACGGCCGAAATCGACTTGTCGGCAACCGCTGAGTTCATCGCTCAAGATACCTCTTCATCGCTTGCCGAACGCGGACGCGTCGCCGTCGAAAAATTTGGCGGGATCCTGCCAGCCCCCGGCGATGCTGCACGTTCCACGCAGGTTTGCGTTTATACTGTTCAAGCGCATGGTTTCGTTCTTGTCATGCCCTACTCAGGTCGCCAGGCAGTCGACACGACACCGAATTCGAATCCTCAACCACACGCATCCTTATCTTATGTCAATTCCAGTAACCTGTCCCAGTTGTCTAACGCGATTCAACGTCAGCGAAAAATTTGCTGGTAAGAGCGGGCCGTGCCCCAAATGCCAGAAGACGATCAAGATTCCGGAAAAGTCGGAAGAAGTCGTCATCCATGCCCCCGAGCATTCCGGCCCAAAGGACTCCAAGGGACAGGCAGTCCTCAAGCCCCTGCGGCGCAAAGAGGTGGCTCTCAGTTTGCCAATCATCATGGCAGCAGTTATCAGCTGTTTGATTATCTTCGGCATTGCTCTGGGGTTGGGGCTGACGGGCGGCGAACCTCCAACCGCCCTGCTGGCTATTTCGAGTATCGGTCTGGCAATTCCCATCGCCATTCTTGGCTATTGGTTTCTGCATGATGACGAATTGCAGGGTTACGGCGGCCGGCAACTGTGGATTCGGGGTGCGGTGTGCGCGCTGGGATTTGCCGCCACCTGGGGTTTGTACGCTTTTGTTCCCTGGTACCTGAGCGGTTCCCCCATGGCGGAGATTTCGGCTGGCGAAATGGCGTTATTCGTAGCCATCATGATCGCCATGGGTACCGCGGTCTCCGTTCTGGCTTTGGAGCTGGAGATTGTCCAAGGCCTGCTGCACTACATGCTGTATTTTGCCATCAGTTTCGTGCTTGCTTGGCTAGCGGGAACGCAGCTTGCCGCCCCGCTCAGCCGTCAGGCGGTCGCCATCCCCACCGCTCCCAGCTTGCCCCCAAGCCCACCCGGCAGCGGAGCCCAAACCCAGACCACCCCCGCCCAACCGGCTCAGCCACGCGATGTGCCCGGGACAGGTAAGAAGCCCAATCTGCTGCAGTAGACTGCGGATAACGGCCAATTCCCCCGCGCCGATGCGGCGCATGCCTGCAGAAATGGGGACCGAAAGCGGGGCAGGGCAATTGCCTTGCCAAGAAATGCGTTTTGCCGTTGACGGACGCTTCACCGCCTCTTAAACTCTCTCGCTTCCCTCCTGGGCATGCATGCCAAGGCTACGCCATGCTCTGGTGAGGGCCTCCGGTTTGTGAAACGGTGTTGAAACCACGGTGCTTGAAAAGGTTTAGCTGTGTCGGCAGGTTCGCACGAAGTCATTCGAATTCGAATGGAAGCATACGATCACTCGGTGCTCGACCAGAGTGCCCAGGAGATCGTCGATACTGCCAAGCGAACCCACTCCGAGGTGCACGGTCCGATTCCGTTGCCAACGCGCATCGAGCGCTACACGGTTCTGTCTGGTCCGCATATCGACAAGAAAGCGCGGCAGCAGTTCGAGATTCGCACTCACAAGCGGTTGATCGACATTCGCCAGGCAACGGCCAAGACGATTGAGTCGCTCAATAAGCTGAGCTTGCCGGCGGGTGTCGATATCAAGATCAAGGCAACGGCTCGCTAGTGGCTGTTCGCGTGATCGGCTAGTCGCGACGATGTGTTGTGGTCGCGCATCGCAATATTTTTAACGAGTCCAGCTGTATGACACGGAAGTTGGCGAGGTAACGCGGGGCGCATGTCCTCGGTCCTGGTCGGCAAGCGTTTGACGGGAAATGCAGAGATGACAAAGGGTATTCTCGGCCGCAAGGTCGGTACAACGCAGATTTTCCAGGAAGACGGCACGGCTGTCCCTGTGACTGTTATTAGAGGTTGGTCCTTGTCATGTCCTGCAGGTTCGCACCGTTGAGCGCGATGGCTACGAGGCCGTTCAGTTGGGTTTTCTTGACAAGCCGCGGCGTTTGAGCAGTCGCTCTGAGCGTGGGCATGTGGCTGCCATTGGCAGCAAGCGATCCAAGCGATTGTCGGCCGCCGGTGTTCAGGCCGCTGGCCAAGCCAGGTTGTGAGCCCAAGCGTTTTGTTCGCGAGTTGCGTGGTAAGGCTGACCTTGAGGTTGGTGCTGAAGTCACCGCGGCAATTTTCGATGGGGTCGTTGCGGTGGATGTGACCGGCACCAGCAAGGGTCGCGGTTTCTCTGGCGTTATGAAGCGACACAATTTTTGCGGTCAGCGAGCGACGCACGGCGTAAAGAAGTGTCACCGCCACGCCGGTGGTACGAGCATGGCGACCTACCCTGGTCGCGTTTTCAAGGGCCAGAAGATGCCCGGCCAGTACGGAAATGTCAAGCGAACCAGTCGCAATCTGAAGGTCGCCAGGATTGATGCCGAGAATAACTTGCTGCTGGTGCGAGGTGCGGTTCCCGGTCCGAACGGCGGCTTTGTGGTTGTGCGAGAGACAAACAAAGTGGGTTAGTGGCCTGGCTTGGCAGGTTGAGCGGCTGAGTTGAGTCGGGTAAGTTGAGCGAATATGCTCGGATTTTTGGATGGGTTAAATGGTTACTTTGCCAGTTTATGATCAGAAGGGTGCTGAGGTCGGCAAGATCGATGTCGATCCCGGCTGCAATCGCTCCCAAAATCAACAAGCAACTGCTGCACGACGCGGTGGTGATGTACCTGTCCTGTCAGCGGCAGGGCACCAAGAAGACCAAGGGTCGCGGCGAGGTCTCGGGCTCGACCAAGAAGTTGTATCGGCAGAAGGGTACGGGTAACGCCCGGGTGGGTTCGCGACGGGCTCCGCAGCGACGAGGCGGTGGCCACGCGATGCAGCTGCGCCCGCGTTCGTTTTACTATCGCATGCCGCGCAAGGCTATTCAGGCGGCGACCAAGATGGCGATTGCCTCCAAGTTCGCTGATGGTGAAGTCGTGGTGATCGACAGCTTGGAGATGGCTGCTCCCAAGACCAAGGAATTGGCGGCGACGCTTCAAGCGCTCTGGGGCTCGAGGGTGTGACGCACCTTGGTGGCCACCAGTGACTATTCGAACAATTTGTACATGAGCTCGCGCAACGTACAGGGCGTGAGCGTCACCCGAGTTGCAGACCTGAATGCACTTGTCGGTGCTGCGTCCCAAGCGGATGTTGTTGACCAAGGATGCCGTTGAGTTGATTAAGTCACGGGCCGCAGAGGCTACTTCGGCCGCTTAGGGCTAGAGGGGAATTCGAGCATGAGTAAGTCAGAGGCTGCGGTCAGCAGCTCCAACCAAAGGGCTTAAAGCTGGAGCCGCACCAGGTGATCATTCGCCCTTTGGTTACCGAAAAGGGCGTGCATCGAGCGGCTCGGAATAACCACTACGCCTTTGAGATCCATCCTCAGGCGACCAAGATTGATGTTCGCCACGCGGTAGAAGAATTGTTCAATGTCGTGGTCGACAAGGTGATGACACAGAATCGCAGCGGTAAGACGCGCCGTTATCGCAACCGCGCGGGTGCGACGGGCACTTGGAAGAAGGCGATTGTTAAGCTCAATGCCGAGCATCGCATCGACTTCTTCTAGGATTCGCTCTACCGCCGGTCGCAACGCCTCAGATTTTGCTTAGCTTTGGGTTAGAAACATGGGAATTCGCAAATACAAGCCAACGTCCGCCGGTCGACGTAATGCGTCGGTCAGCGACTTTAGCGAGCTGACGCCAGGTGCCGTGCCCGAGAAGTCGCTGCTGCGCCCCAAGAAGAAAAAGGGTGGGCGAAACAATCAGGGTAAGATTACCGCTCGGCATCGTGGCGGTGGCCACAAGCAGCAGTATCGAGTTATCGACTTCAAGCGAAATAAGGACGGCATTCCCGGCCAAGGTGGACTCGATCCAGTACGATCCAAATCGCTCCAGCCGCATTGCCCTGCTGGTGTATGCCGATGGCGAGAAGCGTTATGTGATCGCTCCGGATGGGTTGAAGGCTGGCGATACCGTGCTGAATGGCGCCGATGCGCCGCCCAAGGTTGGCAATTGCATGCCGCTGAAGAATATGCCGGCCGGAACAGAAGTGTTCTGCATTGAAATGCAGCCTGGCCGTGGTGGTTGCCTGTGCCGCAGTGCTGGCACCCTGGCCACCTTGATGGCTCGCGAAGCCGATTGGGCCCAGTTGAGCCTGCCCAGTGGAGAAATACGACGCATTTCGGGTAATTGCCGAGCGACCATCGGCAAGGCGAGCAATCCGGATCACGGTGCGGTAGTGCTCGGCAAGGCTGGTCGCACGCGTTGGATGGGCCGACGACCCCATGTGCGTGGTACGGCCATGAACCCAATCGATCACCCGCACGGTGGTGGTGAAGGTCGAACCAAGGGTGGTCGCCATCCAGTGACGCCGCAGGGCAAGCCGACCAAGGGTGGTTCGACGCGAGCTCGACGCAAGCCATCCAACTCGGCCATTATTCGCCGACGTCGTTCGCGTCGCTATGGTCAGCTGAAGTTGAAGTAAGCGTGATTGCTGGCCTGTGTGAGAACGCTTGAGATTACCGAAATGGAAATCACGAGACAGATCTGCGATCCGTTTAGATTCGAACTTCAGCAGTTGAAAAAGTAGTTATGGGACGTTCAACCAAAAAAGGACCCTTTGTCGATCCGCGGCTGTACGGCAAAGTAGTCAAGCTGCAAGAGTCGAACTCCAGCGAGCCGATTACGACTTGGGCCCGACGCTGCACGATTGTGCCGGAGTTCGTGGGAGTGACGTTCATGGTGCACAACGGCAAGCAGCACCTGAAGGTGACTGGTCACCGAAGACATGGTCGGGCATAAGTTGGGTGAGTTTGCTCCGACGCGGACCTTCCGTGGGCACTACGGGCAAGGGCAAGAAGTAGTCGGTTGGTTGGGGTTCGCCTCGTGGTGCAGCTTTCACCAAGTTGGCCGACGCGGTGGCAGGTCCATGCGGTAGCAGCATAATCAGTTACATTTGAATAGGGTTTGAGTCATGGCGTTCCGCGCAACTCACAAATACGCTCGCATCAGTGCTCGCAAAGTGCGACCGCTGGCCGATTTGGTGCGTGGTAAGTTCGCCGATGAAGCCCTGGACTTGCTCAAGTACCAGCCGCAGCGCGGTGCGCGGATGCTGGAAAAGGTATTGCGGAGTGCGGTCGGTAACGCACAAGATCCCGACCAAAATCGAGGTACAGTCGCAGAATCCAGAGCGATTGGTGGTGACCGACGCACGCGTCGATGGTGGTCCGATGTTCAAGCGGATTCGTCCGCGGGCGCGTGGCATGGCCTTCGGGATTTTGCGGCGTACGGCGCACATCACCGTCGAGCTGGAATCGATCGAGGATCTGTAGGAATTCATTTGCCACGGGTAGTGGCGAACTATAACCGTTCAAGCGAGTGTTGATATGGGACAAAAGGTAAATCCTGTCGGGTTTCGAACCGGCGTGGTCATCGGCTGGAAGAGCCGCTGGTACGCCTCGAAGCAGGAGTTCGCGGAGTTGCTGGTCGAAGACCAAAAGATTCGCGAGTTCATTCGCAAGCACCCTGATCAGCGATTCCGGCTTGCAGTATCGCAATGCCGGAATTGATCGCATTGAGATTGAGCGAACGCGGGACGAAGTGCGCGTGATGTTGTTTGTGGCCCGCCCGGGTTTGATCATCGGCAAGAAGGGGCAGGACGTCGAAAAGCTGCAGGAAGAACTGCAATCGCTGATCGGTCGACGCGTCAACCTCAAGATCGAAGAGGTCTCCCGACCAGAGATCCAGGCGCAATTGGTCGCCGAGGATATCGCTCAACAACTGATGAAGCGAGCAAATTTCCGCCGCACCATGAAGCGGGCATTGGAGACAACCATGGACGCTGGTGCCAAGGGCATCAAGGTTCAATTGGCTGGACGTTTGGGTGGTGCCGAAATGGCACGTCGCGAGAAGGCCAGTGCCGGAGCGCTGCCACTCAGTACGCTCCAGGCCAAGATCGACTACGGTTTCGCTGAGGCTCAGACACCTCAGGGAAATCTCGGAATTCAAGTCTGGGTAAATCAAGGTTCTTACGCGGGAGACTCCAGCGATGGCGCTGATGCCCAAGCGGGTCAAGCATCGAAAAAGCCAAAGAGGGCGCATAAAAGGTAATGCCACCCGCGGCAACAAGGTCGTCTTTGGCGACTTTGGTTTGCAAGCAACGCAGGGTGGATGGATCAAGGCGCGAACGATCGAGGCCGGTCGTATCGCCGCGCAGCAGTACGTGCGCGGTGAAGGCCGTTTGTTTATTCGCATTTTTCCTGACAAGCCGATCTCCTCCAAGCCCTTGGAAACTCGGATGGGTAAGGGTAAAGGGTGAGCCTGAGGCGTGGGTGGCTGTTATCAAGCCAGGCACGGTGTTGTACGAATTGGCCGGGGTAACCGAGCAGCAAGCCAAAGTGTGCTTTGCGCGCTTGGCAGCCAAGATGCCCATTCCCGTACGACTCGTGCGGCGGCGTTTGGTGTAGTCCGGATCGCCATGCGGCCAATTATTGTGGGCCAGCTAATTTATTTGCCTGAATGCAGCCATTGAGCCGCACGCAGGTACTGAAGGTACTTGAAGTGAAGATCAATGAATTGCGAGAAATGAGCGACGAGCAGCTGGAATTGACGGCCAAAGATGCTGCCAATCAGCTGTTCCGCCTGCGGGTTCAATCGCAGACGGAAAAGTTGGATTCGCCCTCCGAGATGCGACGCAACCGGCGATTGATCGCTCGAGTGCGAACCTTGCAAACCGAGCGGGCGCAAGGCCAAGTCGGCTTCCTAGAAACATTTTAAGTTTGATTGACGGTAGGCGAACATGCCAGCCAGAGTAGTAGTTGGAGTCGTTACAAGCGACAAAGCCGCCAAGACGCGTCGGGTTGAAATCAATCGTCGGTTAAGCACCCGAAGTACGGCAAGTTCGTCAAACGCCGCACGGTGTGCCACGTGCACGACGAGAACAACGAGTCGGCCGTGGGCGATAAGGTGGAGATTCAAGAGAGTCGACCGCTGAGTCGCCTGAAGCGTTGGACGCTGTTGCGGGTTGTCGAAAAGAACAAAGAAGTTGACTTGGCGGCCCTGCGAGCGGCCAAGCGATCCCAGTCGACCGAGGAGTCGGCCACTATTGAGGAACTGGCCGGCGAGACGCGCAGAATCGACTGAAGCCAGCTGAATGATTTGGTGGTCTGTGGCTGCGTGATTTGATCCATTAGGTATTTACCCGTTAGTTTTAAGCCATGATTCAACAAGAAACACGACTGGCGGTTGCCGACAACAGCGGTGCGAAAGAAGTTATGTGCATCAAGGTGCTCGGCGGTAGTCGACGCCGTTATGCCGGCTTGGGCGATGTCATCATTTGCTCCGTCAAGGCCGTTCAGGCGGGCAGCGAAGTCAAGAAAAAGGCGATCGTGCGAGCAGTAGTCGTGCGTTGCAAGCAGCCGACCCGACGCACCGATGGTAGCTACATCCGTTTTGACAGCAACGCGGTGGTGCTGATCGACAAAGATGCCAACCCACGCGGAACGCGTATCTTCGGTGCGGTTGCTCGGGAATTGCGCGACCGTCGCTATATGAAGATTGTCAGCCTGGCCAGCGAAGTAGTGTGACGGTCGGTCACGCAGACGAAACCAGACATTAGCAACTGAAAAATAGATAGATTTAGGTAACGAAATGTTGATTCGCGAAAACGATGAGGTCCTGGTCATCCGGGGCGTTGACAAGGGCACCAAGGGAAAGGTGCTCAATGTGGATCGCGAGGCAAACCGCGTGATCGTGGAAGGCGTCAATAAGGCCTACAAGCACGTCAAGCGCAGCAGCAAGAATCCGCAGGGCGGTCGACTCAGCAAAGAGATGGCGATCAGCATCAGCAATGTCATGCTGATCTGCCCGCAAACCGGGCAAGCGTACCCGAGTGGGTGTGCGATACCTGAAAGACGGCAGCAAAGAGCGATATGCCAAGAAGAGTGGCGCATCGCTGGGCGTGATTGCACCTCCCAAGGCGCGCTACGCGCAAAGCTTAAAGTAATTTTGATCCTCGCGGCGAGGATGTAGTAAACAGATCTGTTTGAGTTATCAGTTTGGATGAGGTCCCGAGGCCATGGTCCCACGGTTGCAAGAAAAATACGAGTCTGAGATTCGCTCTCAGTTGGCGGAGAGGTTGGGGATTGAGAACCCGATGGCGATTCCGCGATTGCAGAAGATCGTGTTGAACATGGGCGTTGGCTCGGCCATTGCCGACAAGAAGAACCTGGAGTACGCCTTTGATGCCATGACGGAGATTGCCGGGCAACGGCCCGTGCAGACTCTCGCACGCAAGTCGATCGCGAACTTCAAGTTGCGCGAGGGAATGCCCATTGGCTGCAAGGTGACCTTGCGACGCCAGCGGATGTATGAGTTCCTCGATCGATTGATCAATATTGTGTTGCCCCGGGTGCGTGACTTTCGCGGTGTGAGCCGCAAAGCCTTCGACGGACAAGGCAACTTACAGTTTGAGCCTGACAGAGCAGTTGGTGTTTCCGGAGTTGAATCCGGACAAGTTCACCAAGCCGCAGGGCATGAATATTGTGATTGCCACCTCGGCAACCAGTAACGAACACGGCTTGGCCCTGTTGGAAATGTTTGGCATGCCCTTCCAGGCAGTCAAAGTTCCCAGCTAAGCACAAGCCACCAGCGGCCTGGGATTGGGGAACCAGTCGAGGCCTGATGGCTCCAGCCATTTCTGCTACGGCAGTTGGTGAGGAGCGACAACGTAACCGTTTCAATCAACAGTATGGACTAACGCGGAAACTAGCCCGTGGCAAGTAAAAGCAAAATAGCAAAAGCCAAACGAACGCCCAAGTTTGCCGTCCGACGTGAGAATCGCTGCAAACTCTGCGGCCGTCCTCGTGCGGTGTATCGCAAGTTCGGTATCTGCCGGATTTGCTTCCGCAAACTGGCCGACCAAGGCTTGATTCCAGGTGTGCGCAAGGCTAGTTGGTAAATTTTTAATGGGCATGTGGGCGATGGGTCTACATGTCCAGTGGTAGCCAATCTTGGCCCATAGAGTTTTGTAAGGGGACACGAACCGCGATGATGACTGACCCAATCGCTGACATGCTAACTCAGATCCGCAATGCCGTCCGTGTGGAGCGTCCACATGTTGACATGCCGTTGTCGCGGATCAAGCTTGGTCGTGGCGGAGGTGCTGAAGCGTGAAGGATACATTTGGGACTTTGAAGAGATCGACGCTGAGCCCGTCAAGCAGTTGCGCATCGAGCTCAAGTACGGACCCAACGGCGAGCGTGTTATCCAAGAGATCCAACGCGTCAGTAAGCCTGGGCGACGAGTCTACAGCAAGAGTCGCGACCTGCGGCCGGTGCTGAACGGGTTGGGAATCTCGATCATCAGCACCAGCCAGGGCCTGGTCAGCGATCGTGAGGCTCGCCAGCAGAATATTGGCGGCGAAGTCCTGTGCGAAATTTGCTAGACATCCCTGCCCGCAGCAGCGATGGATTCATAGATAATCGAAACCAAATTTTGAAGTGGCTTAGCCATGTCGCGAATCGGAAAAAAACCTGTAACTGTTGTCGATGGTGTCAAAGTCAACGTCGATGATCGTTTGATCTCGGTTGAGGGCCCGAAGGGTAAACTCGAGTTCAAGCATCGGCCGGAAGTCAATGTGCTGGTTGAGGACGACGGCAAGTCCGTCGTGGTCAGCCGCGACACCGAAGATCGAACTGCACGCGAGCTGCACGGCTTAACGCGGGCGGTCATCAACAACATGATCCTGGGCGTCAAAGACGGCTACGAGAAGAAACTGGAAGTGGTGGGTGTGGGTTACCTGGCCGCCATTTCCAGGGCAAAGACACTGCAGTTGCGGGTCGGCTTTGCCAACGAACTGCAAAAAGCACATCCCGAGCGAGCTGGAAGTCACCTGCCCAGACCAAACGCACATCGTGGTTCGCGGTTGCGACAAGCAAAAGGTTGGCCAGTTCGCCGCCGAGGTCCGCTCGCTGCGGAAGCCTGAGCCCTACAAGGGCAAGGGAATTCGCTACCAGGGCGAACAGATCAAGCTCAAGCCTGGTAAGTCGGCCACCTAAGCCAATCGCCGCGGGTGTGCCTGCGTTCCGCTGTGGATGGCCTTGGTTTATAAATTTATTGTGGATATTGGCGAGTGCCATGAAACTTAAGAAGATCGTAAACAACCAGCGACAACGTCGAACCTATCGGGTTCGGAACAAGGTTCGAGGTAACGCCGAGCGGCCGCGACTGTGCGTCCAGCGAACGCTCAAGCATTTTTCCTGCCAACTGATCGATGATGAAGCCGGTCGGACGATCGCTTCGGCGTCGACACTGGATAAGACCATCGGCGGCGACGGAGCCAACTGCGATGCCGCCGCCAAGGTCGGTAAGATGATCGCCGAGCGAGCCAAAGCCGCCGGCGTAATGACAAGCTCGTATCGACCGCGGCGCCTGTCGCTATCACGGTCGGGTAGCTGCCTTTGCCGATGCGGTCCGCGAAGGTGGCATCGAGGTTTAATGCGGCTCGAGTTCATGGCCGATGTGTGGACATCGGCGGTAGGAACCGCAAGGCACAAGCACGGCTGTTAGCACAAAGCACCGCTGGTGCATACACTGCAGATTCGTAAGTTTTGAATTTACGGGGAGTTCCCAACAAAGTGGCTAATGTAAACGAGCAATCCGGAGACGGCTCCATTGAACGCGTCCTGAAGATCAAACGCTGTGCGGCGGTGGTCAAGGGTGGTCGTCGTTTTAGCTTTGCCGCCCTGGTCGTGGTCGGCAATGGCAAGGGACACGTGGGCTATGGCTATGGCAAGGCCAACGAAGTACCGCCCAGCGTTCAAAAGGCTCAAAAGCAGGCCAATCGCGATGTGATCGACGTGCCGCTTGGTCGATGGCTCCATTCCGCATCGCGTGATCGGCCGCTATGGGGCGGCCAAAGTCATCCTGCTACCGGCCAACCCTGGTACTGGTATCATCGCCGGTCCTGCCGTGCGGGCCGTGTGTGAAGCCGCCGGAATCAAAGACATCTTGACCAAGAGCTTTCAGCTCGAACAATCCATCGGTCTTGGTGAAAGCAACATTTGACGCACTCAAGCAATTGCGAACTCGCGACGAAGTTGAGCGCCTGCGTGGAGTTAGCCTGTAATGAGAATTGATCAAGTCAACCAAGGAATCACCAAGCACCGCAAGCCGCGGCGGCTGGGCCGAGGTAACGGTTCCGGCCAGGGCAAGACCTCCGGTCGAGGGCAGGACGGTGCTCGCTCGCGTTCGGGCTACTCTCGACATCCAGCCAAGGTCGGTGAAGATTTGCCAATGATGCGCCGCATCCCCAAACGTGGCTTCAATAATCGCTACGCCTTGACCGTAGTGGCCCTCAATGTGGGTGATCTGTCGGCCGTCTTTGCTGCCGGTGACGGAAGTCACGCCAGCCACGCTGCAAGAAGTCGGTTTGGTCAAGAAGCGTTTTGACGTGATCAAGATTCTGGGTGACGGCGAGATCGACAAGGCCCTGAAAATCTCTGCCCATCGCTTCAGTGCATCAGCCAAAGAGAAGATTTCTGCGGCCGGCGGGACGATTACCGAATTGCAGGCCAAGCGAACTCCAGCCAGCGTGTGGCCGAATTGGCTGCCGCGAAGAAGTAATTGTTTTTGCGTCCCATGCCTGGGAACAGCAGCAGTGGATGGATGTAGGCGACCGAGGAGTCTTGCCGATGTGGGAAAAACTAAGGGTCATCTTTACGATTCCCGAACTGCGTCAGAAAATTCTGCTGACGCTGGCGCTGCTGGGCGTTTATCGCATCGGCTATCAAATCCCCCTGCCGATGGTCAACGCTGGTTCCGGTGGCGGAAGTGGAATCAACTCGATTCCTTCCTGGAAAAGGTCTCCGTTTTCGCCGCCACCGACCTGCGTCAAGTGACCATCTTCGGCCTGGGCATCATGCCCTATATCTCGGCCTCGATTGTGTTCCAATTGCTCGGCAGCGTCTGGAAGCCGATTGAGCAACTCCGCAAGGAGGGCCAAACCGGCATGCGGAAGATCAACGAATACACGCGCTATCTTGACCGTCGTGCTGTGCATCATTCAAAGCTGGATGTATCTCAAGTATGTCGTGATGGCGGCCACGCCAAGTATGGTTGCCCCTCAGTTCTGCTATCCAGGGACCAACACCCTGCATTTCGGCTGGCAGTTGACCGCCATCGCCATCATGACCTGCGGGACCGTGTTCCTGATGTGGCTCGGTGAGCAGATCGATGAATACGGTATCGGCAACGGGATCAGCCTGCTGATCATGGCTAGTATCTTGGCCCAGATGCCCAAAGCCCTGCTCGACTTGCGGCAGAATATGACCACGGAGCTGAGTGGTTCCTCCGGCGAAATTGGTCCGGATAAACTGATCGTGTTGGCAGCCTTGTTCATCGCGGTGGTCTTCGGCGTAGTCTTCATCACCCTCGGGCAGCGCCGAATTCAGACGCAAAGCGCCAAACACGTTCGTGGCCGGCGCGTCTACGGCGGTACCAAGCAGTATCTGCCGCTTGCGGATCAATCAGGCTGGCGTGATGCCGATCATTTTTGCCAGCAGTTTGTTGATGCTGCCAGGTTTGCTGTTCGGTGTGATTGCAGGCTGGTTTGCGGGGCCGCAGAGCACCACGATTGCCGAGTTCTTCAGCTGGTTGAGCAATATCTTCATTTCAGGACAATCGTTGACTTACATCGTGCTGTACGTGCTGATGATCTTCTTCTTCTGCTACTTTTGGACATCGATCACCTTCAATCCAAAAGAAATGTCGGAGAATCTGAAGGATCATGGGACGTTCATTCCCGGCTATCGGCCTGGAAAACGGACCGCGGATTATCTGGAAAAAGTCATGATTCGCATCACCTACGTGGGTGCGGCGTTCCTGGCTCTGGTGGCCATCGTACCCATTATCGTTAACATCCAGCTGGGAGTGCCGTTTTCGGTGGCTTCGTTCTACGGCGGTACCGGGTTGCTGATTGCTGTCAGCGTGGGCTTCGACCTGATTCAGAAGATCGATAACCACCTGTTGATGCGGAATTACAAAGGCTTGCTCGAGTCCTAACGCTTTGTTCGCTGTAAGCGGGCGAACTTTGGTGCTGATTGCAGAGGCGAGCCCATGCAGATTGTCTTTATCGGACCGCCTGGGGCCGGCAAAGGGACACAGTGCAAGCGCTTGGCAGAAACTGCTTGGGGATTCCACAGCTGTCGACCGGCGAACTGCTGCGAGAAGTTCGCGGACAGGATTCGGCCTTGGCTCGCTGGGTTACCCAGCACTTGGATCACGGACAATTGGCGCCCGACCATCTGGTGATGCGAATTGTTGGCCAACGACTGAAGCGCGACGATTGTGCCCGAGGTTGCTTGCTGGATGGGGTTCCTCGGACCATGGTTCAGGCCCAATTGCTGGAGAACTGCCTGCACGCGCTTCGGGCGGTCGCTCGACTTGGTGATCGAACTGCGTGCCGAAGCTCAACGAACTTACCGAACGCTTGCTGCGCCGCTCCAAAATCGAAGACCGTGCCGATGATGATCTGCGGACCATTCGTACGCGATTGAGGATCTACGAGACGCAAACCCGACCACTGTTGGAGTACTACAGGCAACGGCGATTACTAGAGTCCGTCGATGGCATGCAGCGTCCGGAAGCGGTCTTTGAGCATATCCGGGCCGCCTTGGGGCACCAGCTCGACGTGCTGCCTGAGCGGCCAACCAATTGGGAATTTAGTTGAAATTGATGAATCGACTGGAACAGCATCCCCATGCCTGCAGCTGTGGAAACTGAGAAAACCGGTTCAGTAAGACGGCAGCCGCAGTAATAAACTCCTGCCAGCCCGACAGTTACGGCTTGTCACTTTGGCGTTGCCTCAGTTACAATACCCGATCCGAAAAAAACAAGAAATTTTTCAGCTGGAAGGCCACTTAACCTAAGTCCTTTCTGGCAATTGACTTACGAACATTTGCCAAGGAGCTTTCCGTGCCGCGTTTACTCGGTGTGGACATTCCCAACGACAAAAAGGTCGCCATTTCGCTGACTTATCTGTACGGCGTCGGCCCGAAGGTCGCGCGGGAAGTTTGCGTAAAGAACAATATCGATGCTGACAAGCTGGCTCGCGATCTAGACGAAGACGAGTTGAGTCGTCTGTCGACGATGCTCGAACGCGACTACACCGTCGAAGGCCCGCTGCGACGTTTGGTGTCGCAGAGCATCAACCGCCTGCGCGAAATCAAGTCCTACCGAGGCTTGCGGCATCGAATGAGTCTTCCCGTGCGTGGGCAGCGAACGCGAACCAACGCGCGAACCCGCAAGGGGCCTCGCAAGACGGTTGCCGGCAAGAAGGGCGTCAAGGACTTGCGATAACTTGGCTGATCGCTTGGCTTGGCAATTCGGCATTGCTCGCACAACCGTCCGAACTGAGCTCCAGCGCACCCACCAAAGAACTACTAGCACATCAACCTACTACCAATGATTACTGGCTGAAGAGGATTTAACGTGGCGAAAGTTAAGCGTCGCAAGCAACGTCGCAACGTAACGGTTGCCGTCGCTCACATCCGTTCGAGTTTTAATAACACGACGGTGACCATTACCGACACCAAGGGCGACACCCTGTGCTGGGCCAGTTCGGGAACGTGTGGCTTCAAGGGTAGTCGTAAGAGCACGCCGTTCGCCGGTCAGGTTGCTGCCCAGCAAGCTGCCGAGAAAGCCGCCAAGTTTGGCGTCAAGGAATTGGAAGTCCGCGTCAAGGGGCCTGGATCGGGTCGCGAGAGTGCGATCTCGGCACTGCAGACCGCCGGCATGACCGTCAAGGTGATCGAGGATGTAACGCCCATTCCGCACAACGGCTGCCGTCCTCGCAAGCGTCGTCGCGTCTAATCGAGCTACATGCCCAGCGGTGATGAATCCGAGCTAAACTCCAACACAGGGAACGAGCATATGCATATCAAGTGGCGTGGTCTGGAACTACCCAGCGCGGTTCATGCGGACCAGCACACGTTGTCGCCGACCTACGGCAAGTTTGTTGCCGAGCCCTTTCGAGCGTGGTTTCGGTACGACCGTCGGTAACAGCCTGCGCCGCGTGCTGCTTTCCAGCTTGGAAGGTAGCGCAATCACGCAAATCAAGGTCCGCGGCGCCCAGCACGAGTTCACGACCATTCCGGGTGTACTCGAAGACCTGACAGACATCGTGCTGAACGTTAAATCGCTGGTAGTCAAGAATCACAGCGATTCGACCCGCGTCATCACCGTCGAGCGATCCGAGGCAGGGGTCATTAGCGGTGCGGACGTGGAAACCGATGCGGACGTTGAAATTATCAACAAGCATCACGTGCTGGCCACCTTGACCGACAACGTTCCATTCGTGATGGAAATGGTGGTCGAGAACGGTCGCGGCTATGTACCCTCTTCGGAACACAGCACGCGGGATCACGAAATCGGCATTATTCCCATCGATGCCATTTTCAGCCCCGTCATCCGCGTGCGCTATGACGTTGAAGAGACGCGGGTTGGTCAAAAGACCAACTATGATCGCCTGAATATGGAGATTTGGACCGACGGTTCGATCGGTCCAGAAATGGCCATGGTTGAAGCGGCCAAGATCCTCCGCAAGCACCTCAATCCCTTTGTGCAATACACCGAACTGGGTCAACAGGTTCATGCCACCGCCCGCGGTGGCCCCGGTTCGGCCGAAGCCCAGTTGGAAGCCAAGCTGAACATGCCCGTGGCCGACCTGCGGCTCAGCGTGCGGGCCGGCAACTGCTTGGAAAGCGAGGGCATCCACATCATTCGCGAATTGGTGCAACGCAACGAAGATCAACTGCTCGAAATTCGCAACTTCGGTGAAACCACTTTGACCGAAGTTCGCGACAAATTGGCCACCCTCGGGTTGCACCTGGGAATGCGCCTGCCGTCCAATCCATCCTTCCGCTAGCAGACATTTTATCACGTTCATTTAGACGGTTTCGTATCATGCGACATAGAAGACATGGGCGAACGCTAGGGCGTTCGCCAAGCCACCGCAAGGCCATGTTTCGCAACCTGGCCACCGCTTTGGTGCTGACTGAGCGAGAGGCAAGCGAGTTCGACGTTAATCCACCCAAGGTCAAGGGGCGTGTCATTACGACGATGCCCAAGGCCAAAGAAGTGCGGCCCATGGTTGAAAAGTGCGTGACAATGGCCAAGAAATGCTTGCAGGCCGAGCGGGCTGCCGCCGAATTTGGAACCGCAGGCTGAGCGCAATACGGCCGATTGGAAGGCTTGGCGTGAGAGCGACGACTATGCCAAGTGGGTCACCGCCCGCGGCCCTGCCGTGGCCGCCCGCCGCAAGCTCTTTCAGACGTTGCGTAGCAAAGAAGCCGTCTCCATCCTGTGTGATGACTTGGCCGAGCGTTTTGAAGATCGACCAGGCGGCTACACACGCATCATGCGACTGGCGACACCGCGATTGGGCGACGCAGGCACGCGGGCCGTGCTTGAGTTTGTTGGCAAGAACGACCGCGTTGTCAAGAAGAGCGAGAAGCCGGACTTTGGAAGCGACGCCGCCGAGGCGAGTCCAATGGACGAAACTTCCTCCGACAAATAAATGTCCGTCCATTTAGAATTCATCGATCATAGCTGAAAGAGTTTGGCCATGGCCAAGGGCAAGAAGAAGAAAGAAGTTATCCATCTGGTTTGTGAAGAAACGGGTGATTACAACTACACCCTGAAACGCAAGACGGGCGGCGAGAAACTGCGGCTGAAAAAGTTCTGCCCGCGGCTACGGCGACATACCGTGCACGTCGAAAAGAAAAAATAAATCACCCCACAGGTTCTCCCCGCAGCTAACATAGGATATTCATCCTTGGCTGCGGATCGCGTGGCTTTTTGGCACGGGAGGTGGGCGTGACTCTGGAATTAATACAGCAGAATAGGGCCCGCGTTACGCGGCGCCAAATCTTTGGGAGAGCGGCGACCGGCATCGGTGTGGCGGCTCTCGCTTCTTTGATGAACCGCGACGCGTTTGCTGCCCAGTCGGCCTCCACGGCACATGCTCTGCCGGGGCTGCCGCATTTTACACCGCGGGCCAAGCGAGTGGTCATGCTGTGGCAGGGTGGCGGACCATCCCACGTGGATCTGTTTGACGAAAAGCCAACCTTGGCTAAGCTCTCCGGCCAAGACATCCCCGCCTCGGTGCGCGGGGATACTCGCCTCTCCACCATGTCGTCGGGCTACGGCAAGTGGCCCTGCGTGCCCAATATCAAGCCCTTCCGCAGCTACGGTAACTGTGAACTGCGATTAAGCGAGATGCTGCCAGATTTGGGAGCTCTGGCCGATGAATTGTGCCTGGTCAAGAGCATGAACACCGAGGCCGTGAACCACGCGCCCGGCGTTACCTTTTTCATGACCGGCTCGCAAGTTCCTGGCCGCCCCAGCCTCGGAGCTTGGTTGGCATACGGACTGGGCAGTAGTAGCGATAACCTGCCAACCTTTGTAGTGATGACGTCCAGCGACAAGGGCAAAACCTGCGGTCAACTGTTCTACGACTATTATTGGGGTAATGGCTTCCTACCCAGTCGCTACCAGGGAGTTCGCTTTCGCAATTCAGGGGACCTGGTGCCCTACCTCGAGAATCCTCCAGGAGTCAGCACCGCCGCGCGGCGCGCTTTGCTCGACGAGATAGCCGCCATGAATCTCGCCCACCTGCAGGACTATGGCGACCCCGAGATTGATACGCGCATTGCACAATACGAAATGGCCTTTCGCATGCAAGCCAGCGTGCCAGATCTGGTTGACTTTTCCGACGAAAGCCAAATCGTGCTCGATCGCTATGGTCCTGACGCGCTGACCAAAGGCACCTTTGCCAATAACTGCCTGATCGCCCGACGGTTGCTTGAACGGGATGTACGCTTTGTGCAGCTCATGCATTCCGGCTGGGACCAGCATTCGAATCTGTTTACACAACTGGAACAGCAGTGCATTGACACGCAGGCTCCTTCCGCCGCCCTCATCACCGACTTGAAGGAACGTGGTCTATTGGAAGACACGCTGGTCGTCTGGGGTGGTGAGTTCGGGAGAACTCCGTTTGGTCAAGGAAATCCCGAGCAGCCCAATGGCCGAGATCACTTCGGCAAGGCATTCAGTTGGCTGCTGGCCGGTGGTGGCGTCAAGCCTGGCTGTACTTACGGAGCGACGGATGAGTTTGGTTGGAATATCGTGGAAAATCCAGTTCACGTGCATGATATGCAGGCAACGCTGATGCATTTGTGCGGTATCGACCACACGCGACTAACATTTCGCTATCAAGGTCGACAATATCGGCTGACCGATGTACATGGCGAAGTTGTGCACGACATCTTGGCGTAATGGGTACCTCATGCAAGATCCTGATAGTCCCCAGTTGTTGATTGCGGTTGCAAATGAGTTAGAGGCAGGCACGATTCTATCGGCGCTGTCGGCACGCGGGCTTGACGCGCGCATGACCGGCGAGTTGACATCTGGCTTTCGAGCCGAATCACCGGGCATGGTGCGTGTCATGGTGCGCCACAAAGACTTGGCGCGTGCCCAGGAGTTGCTGCAGGAAATATCCCTTGAAGCCGAGGATATAGATTGGTCGCAAGTCGACGTTGGCGATCCCCTCGACGACTAGGCTTTGTCCCAAAGGGGTCTGACCCTTTGGAGGCGAGTCGAGTTTACACCTGTTTTTGGCCTCGCCGGAGAGGGTCAGACCCCTTTGGGACAAAGCCTAGTATCTAGCACATCGGCCCACCGATTCAACAGCTTGCAATCCTGTGAATAATCGTGGTGTGCCGCCGAATCGGCGCAGCGGGTGACTTGTTCACCAGCTGAATTAGCGCGACAATGAAAGCGGGCCACGACTTGCCAGGCCCCTAACCCTACCTTCGCTCTGGATGATGCAATGAACGCCCACTTTGGAAAACTCGTTTCTTGGACTGGTCATCTCGTTTCACTTGTTGTGCTGTGCCTCGGTTCCTGCGGATTCGCGGTGCCTCCGGATTCCCCGGAATCCTCCGTACCGCTGGGGCTCAAGGAGCTACCGATTGTAAAAGACAATCCGCAAACGCCGGAGAAGGTCGAGTTAGGCAAGCAGCTCTACTTTGACAAGCGTCTGTCGTCTGACAATACGGTGTCCTGTGCCAGTTGCCACGCCCCCGAAAAAGGCTGGTCGAACGCCGAAGCGAATGCAGAGGGCGTAGGCGGCCAACGTGGCGGGCGAAATGCTCCAACCGTCCTGAATACTGCTTATCAACAGTTTCAGTTTTGGGATGGCCGCTCGGGTTCCCTGGAAGATCAGGCGTTGGGGCCCATTGCAAATCCAATCGAAATGAATCTACCCATTGACGAGGCTGTTAAGAAGATCGCCGCCATTGATGGATACTCCAAGCAATTCCAAGAAGTGTTTGGTGAAGAGGTTACTTCGCAGAACTTGGCAAAAGCCATTGCGGCTTTCGAACGCACGGTTTTGTCGGGCAATTCGGCCTATGATCGCTACAAAGCAGGTGACGAAATGGCACTCTCAGAGCAGGCCCAAGTCGGAATGAAATTGTTTTTTGGCAAGGCGAACTGTTCGAGCTGCCACAGCGGCCACAACTTTACGGATAATGGTTTTCACAATCTGGGCGTGAATTTTCATGCCGAAGAAGCCGATGTGGGGCGAGAAGCCCATAGCAAGCTGGCTGGCGACCGCGGAGCATTCAAGACACCCACGCTGCGGGATATTGCCCGCACGGGGCCCTATATGCACGATGGCAGTGTGGCTACCTTGGAAGATGTTGTAGAGTATTACGACAAAGGTGGGACAGCCAACGACTTTCTTGATGAAGAAATCTACGCACTGAAACTCTCACCCGAGCAAAAGGCAGCTTTGGTAGCCTTTTTAAAGGAAGGTTTGGCAAGTCAGGACTACCCGCTTGTAGAACCTCCGAAGTTGCCCGAATAGGCCAGCCTAGGTCTGAGCTCAAGTCATGCAACCATTACCCGATTTTGGAGATTGTAGCCGTGAAGATGATTCGATTCCTGCTCGCATCCATGTTTGTTACCTGCGCGATGTCGGCCTTCGCCCAGGACGAGAAGAAACCTGATCCCAAGCCCGAACAGTCCCAAGAAGAGGTAAAGCAAGAGGAAGCCAAGCCAGACGAAGCCAAGAAAGAGGAACCCAAGCCAGACGAGGAAAAACCGACAAGAAGAAAAACCAGCCGAGCCCGAAGTTCAGATTGCCGAGTCCACGGAGGCAGGCCTGAAGGTCACCACGATCTTGAGTGACTTGAATAATCCATCTGGGATTGCCTTACAGCCTGAAACCGGCACCGTTTTCGTGGCTGACTCGGGCAACCTGCAAGTCATCAAGTTGGTAGACGGAAAAGCCGAACCAGCCATCACAGACTTTCCCAAGGATGTTTACGGCAAGGGCCCGATGGTCAACATTGGACCCCTGGGTTTGCTGTTTCTTGACAAGAACACTCTGGTTGTGGGCGGGGGCGGATTGCCAGATGGACAGGAGCTGCTGAGGGTCTACAAGCTGCCTGAGGATGGCAAGCCGATCAAGGCAGACGCGATGCAGGCCTCTTTCAAGCTGGAGGAGACCGAAGAAATCAAAGGTGAAGGCAATTTCTATGCCCTGGCCGCCACTCCAGAAGCCATTTTTGTCACCTGCAACGGAGACGACACAAAGGGTTGGGTATCGCGAGCGACGATCAAAGATGGGCAGGTAACCGGCTTTGAGAGATTCTTGGCTACCAAGGAAGCAACCGAGGTTGATGCGCCCGTGGGTGTGACGATTTCACCAACCGGAGGCTATCTGGTAGTCGGTCAAATGGGAGAAATCAACGTGCCCGGCGATAGTTTACTCACCTTTTACGACCCCAATTCTAAAGAAATGCTGCTCAATCTGAAAACGGGCTTGCACGACATAGCATCCGTGGCTTACAGCCCTCGCCAAATGTACGTCTTGGACTACGCCTGGGCCGATCCAACCCAAGGTGGATTATTCCAGGTCATCAACGATGAGAGCAGTGAAACCGGCATGCGCACCAAGCTTATCCTCGCGTTAGATAAGCCCACCGCCATGGCCTTTGATTCCGATGGTTCCTTGTTCATAACCATCCTTGGCAAAGCCGACGAAGAGGGCAACAGTCAAGGTAAACTGCTGAAAATCGAAGCAGGCCTATAGCTTTCGCTATAAGCATCACATCTTGCTTGCTAGGTGGGACGCATGGCCATGCGTCCCACCCCCATTTTTGCTTCACACTCAAGCAGGCACAAACGCCCGAGCAGGGGGACACACCCAACGCGCCGCCGCGCGAGCAGGGGGACACACCCAACGCGCCCGCGTGCGCCCGAGCAGGGGGACACACCCAATGCGGCCCGCGAGCAGAGGGGACACGCGCGGAACCGCAAGCAGAGGGCCATACGCGCGGAACCGCAGGCTACCATGGCCGGCTGGTGATGAGGCCCTCTTCTGGGCTGCTGGCTGTCGCGTACAATCGCTTGGGAATCCTGCCTGCCAGGTACGCTTCACGACCTGCAATGGCGGCGTGCTTCATAGCCAGAGACATACGCAAGGGATCGCGTGCGTGGGCGATTGCTGAATTGAGTAACACTCCATCAGCTCCCAATTCGAAGGCGATAGCCACATCACTGGCAGTTCCTACCCCAGCATCCACAATGACCGGATATGAAGGGTCATCTTCTTTGAGGTATTCCAAGATGATCTGCAGGTTATTGGGGTTGAGTACGCCTTGGCCGCTGCCAATTGGGCTACCTGCGGGCATAACGCTCGTCGCACCGGCTTCCTTGAGGCGTCGCGCCACGATGGGATCATCGCTGGTGTAGCACAGCACTTGAAAGCCATCATCCACAAGGATTTTGCAGGCTTCGATGGTGGCGACAGGATCGGGCAGCAGTGTCTTGCTGTCCCCGAGGACCTCGAGTTTCACCCAATGTGCGCCTGGGTTATCGAGAGCGCGAAGGATTTCGCGTCCTAACCTTGCAACGCGAACAGCGTCTGAAACGTTGTAGCACCCCGCAGTATTGGGGAGCAAGAAATACTCGGCGGGATTGATATAGTCGAGAATATTCTGTCCTGCGCGGTCATACATTCTTTCACGGCGCACTGCCACCGTCACCGCCTTTGCTCCTGAGGCAACCAACGAATCTTTCATCAGCTGCAACGTATCGTACTTTCCGGTACCAACGATCAACCGACTTGGCAGGGTAAAATCTCCCACCCTCAGTGCGTCATCCGTTCGCAGCTCATCGGACGTTTGCATAAACTCTCTCGCCACATAAAGGGGGACACGCTTTTCATCGGGAATGAACGCAGTTGGGGCTTGCCTGGGGACACACCCATTTTCGCGTAGGTTTGTTTGGGAACACAGCTTTTTCGTTGACGAAAGTCTTTTTGCGTTGGCTAGTGGTTCCCTGAACATTTTTAGCTCTCGGTCAATCTAAAAAAGCTTTGCGAGGCTCATTTGACGTGAGGGACTTGGTGTGTACTGGCGGCCATCCACGTCCCAGTCAGCGACTCTTCCCGCCTATCTTTCGAGAGCTAACCGCCGCCGACCAGGGTAACCGCCTCAATGCAATCCCCGTCGGAGATTAAGAATTCGGCATGCCGTTCCCGTGGCACCAGATGCAGATTGACCTCGACGGCAATCAGTTGACTCCGCATTTCCGCTAGCTTAAGCAAATTGGCGATGGTTGAGCCCTCGGGCACTTCAATCGACTTGCCGTTGAACTCTATCGCAATCGTGGGTCGATTCACGAACCTGCCCCTGATGTTCTGACTTATTCGTCGAAGGCCGCATCGAACGCCCGGTCACTGGGGCTGAAATCCAAGTTCTTGGTAAAGCGGCAAGCTTCGGCTGCGCCAAACTCTCGCTCCATTCCGCAGTCTTCCCACTCAATGCTCAGCGGACCTTGGTACTTGATAACATTAAGAGCCCGGATGATTTCTTCGAAATTGACTCCGCCTCGACCTGGGCTACGGAAGTCCCAACCGCGACGCGGATCTCCGAAATTCAAGTGGCTACAGAGGATACCCGTTCTACCGTTGAGCGTTTGGATAGCATCCTTGACATGGACATGATAAATACGGTCCGGAAACGCCCGGATAAATTCGACCGGATCCACTCCCTGCCAAATCAAGTGGCTGGGATCAAAATTAAATCCGAACTCCTCGCGATAGCCAACTGCTTCCAAAGCTCTTTCGGCTGTGTAGATATCAAATGCGATTTCGGTTGGATGCACCTCCAAGGCGAATTTCACGCCGCATTCACCAAACACATCGAGAATGGGATTAAAGCGTTCGGCGAAAAGCTTAAACCCATCGGCAATCATCGACTCAGGTACAGGCGGAAAGGAATACAACATTGGCCATATGCTGGAACCGGTAAAGCCGTTGACGACACCAACGCCGAAGCGCTGAGCGGCCCGAGCTGTCTGTTTCATTTCCTCAATCGCCCGCTCGTTGACGCTCGCCGGCTTCCCATCGCCCCAAACGTAGTCCGGCAGGATTGCCTTGTGCCGCGCATCAATCGTATCTAGAACTGCCTGTCCTACTAAGTGTGCGCTGATTGCGTGGCACTCAAGATTATTTGCATCCAGCAATGCACGCTTTTTGGAACAATAGTCGTCTTGGCTCAGGGCCTTGTCCACTTCAAAGTGATCTCCCCAACACGCGAGTTCAATCCCGTCATATCCGAAGCGACTTGTGAGCTTGGCCATCTGTTCAATGGGCAGATCTGCCCATTGACCTGTGAACAGCGTAACAGGACGAGACATGTGGGTTCCTCCAAGATTGCCAAACCAACGTTGTTGAAAAGGGTCATGGAAATGCGTTTAGCCGATGGATGAGCGGCAGGGAGCCAACGGCGGATTTCGCAGCATTGGCACAGCTTTCCAAAGCTTCAGATTACAAGTTCGCCCCTGAAAAGGGTAGTAGGCCTAATCAGAAACCCGGGGGCTACTTTAAAGTTATGCGGGATTTAGCCAGAAGGAAAATTGCAAATGGCCGAGTTAACCACCAGGCCGCCGGGAATTGCGAGACTAGGCGCACAGCAATTCGCGCGTAGCACGGGGCATGCGATAGCTTTGGCCGCGAACCCGACTCCGATAGCCGTCCACATGGTGCGGCCAGCCAGCAACATGGGCAAACAGGGCACCGAAGTTCCTGACTAATACGCACCAGGAAGCAGGTTTAATTCTTAGACGTTCAAACAGCTTCTGAAGTGAAGCATTTGGCGTCAACGGGGCCAGTCTTTGCTTAGTATTGCGAGCAGCCCATTCGAGCAATGCCACGTACTCGTCGAATGCCATCGATAAGAACCCTTTGTTGCTGCAACGTTCGGTCGGCCGACTAACCGTCGAACTATGCGGGCCCAAACGATCATCCAGGGTGAGTGACGATAGAAAACTCGGCTCACCCGCTGCATACTTGGCATTTGAGTTCCTGGGCTCCGTCGGGGGTGTTAGCTGCGTCCCCACCTCCGAGGCTGCACGCATCCTTTGCTGCACCGATGTATAGTTCGATGATTCCAAGTCCTCCGCTAAACCAGCACGGATCGGGTTCAAGTCGACGTAAGCCGCGCAGGCTAGAATTGCAGCTTCGTCAATCAAACGAACGGCGCGATAGCGATTTTGCCAAAATTTCCCGCACGTTTCCTCCTCCTCACGGTTGGCTCGCTGTGCAATCCGTTGGCACAGCAACCGCATCCACCATGAAATGTCGCTGAGACGCCGACGCACTTCTCGCAGCTTGGCAGGATTATTGCATATTGCATTTACTTCGGCTTCCGCACTCACTGGACTTAGCGGCTTGCCTCCCTTGTTCACCGGACAAATTACTAGCCACCTACGCGCGACTTCCCGATTATCCCAACTTGCAACTACATCAGGCCTTGACCGCAGGATCAGGTGAAAATGATTGGAAAGCACTGAGTAACACAAAAGGTCAATGCCGAAACCTCCCGCCAAGCGTTTTAACTCGGTTTCCACCCAGTCCTTGCGATGGTCATAGTTTTTCCCGGTTACAGGATCCTTCCCCATGAGGAAGCAGCGCCGCACGACTCGATTCATGACGTGCACCACAGCAATTTCATCAGGCGAGAACATTTCAACTCTTGCGAGTCGGGCCATGACAGTCTCCTGTGCGTCGATAATTAGGTTGTTAAAAACTCCTGCCCTTACATGACGTTCGAGCGGGAGGAAACCTTACACAGAATCTGGGAAATTTTTTGTTGTTTTGGCTAGCCATGCTCACCAGCCGCGAGCCAGACGGAAAACGATTGTTGGCATTTGAAGCCAAATCGCATGTAAAGCGACATAGCCGGCCCGTTGTTTTCATCAGCAGCGACGACAAGTAACCGCTGCTTAAGAAGGATAGAACGCAAGATAGCGCACGAACCAGCTGCTCTCCGAGGCCCTTGCCGCGCCAGTTGGGTATTAGTCCCATATAGACCAATTCCATGAGTCCAATCGTGTGCAATCTAAGCAAAAGGCAGCCTGCCAACTCACCATTCACCTGCAACAACTCCCAATCCTTTACTTGGCGAAAGTTAGTTCCGTTCAAAAATCCCTCCAAAACGTCGTCAGCACTGCGTAATCCATTTAACGCCGGACAATCCAGAGTATCGATAAAAGTATCAGGCAATAGCTTCTGCATGCGGCGGCGAGCGACAGCTTGGCTGGGCAACCACCTGCTCTCACCCCTCTCTGCGGCCCCCGGGTTCGGCATATCCGAAGGGCCAAGGTTGAGCCACAAGTGACGTACCTGAGTCAACCGGCGAAAGCCGGCGTTAGCGAGAATCCACTCTGAAGCTGCGTTGGCAATAGCTGTGTCCCCGGTAGCAATAGCTGTGTCCCCGGTAGCAATAGCTGTGTCCCCGGTAGGCTAGTAGCTGTGTCCCCGATGGGGATGATGGCTTGAATCTGAGGAAATTTGGGGCGAAGTTCTGCGGCGAGATGTTGAAGCAGTTGCGCTGCCTGCGACTCGCAACCAGGAATTGCCCGGAAACCACCTAGAGTAGCCACTCTGCCAGGCAAAGCTGTAAAGTAGCTGGCAGCTAGGCGGTGTCCCCCTTGCAGGAATTCGCTGGCCACCAGGCAAGGCGTTGTGGGGGAGGTGCCCAAGACTTGCTGCAAAATCGGCTCCAGACCCCAGCCCGGCAATTGCCAGTGAATCCACTTCAATAACCCAACGAGCTCCTCCGATGGAACCCGCCTTACTCCGTTTTCACCCACTCGATCGACCGCCATAAAACCACGGATTTGAGAGCCCTTTTTGTCCACGCTGGCCACCCAGTGCTTCCGCTGAATTTACTTCCATAACAGCGCATTGCCACACCGCGGCATAGCAATCGCGGCTAGGGTGCAATCTACGATCAAGGCTCCAAGCAGCGCCCTTGGTTTCAGAAATAACGACCTTGGTTTCAGAAATAACGACCTTGGTTTCAGAAATAACGACCTTGGTTTCAGAAATAACGACCTTGGTTTCAGAAATAACCCTGCGTAGGGCTAAATTTACCAGCTGTCGGGCTCGCGTAGCAGGTTCTTGACCGCAAATGGGGGATCTTTTCGCGATCAGACTGCGTTTGCAATCCCAGCGGCTTACAATGATGGAGTGCGTTTTGGTGAGTAAAACAAAGCCCATACTGAATCGCTCTTTTGGGTGGTCGTGTCGATGAGACGGGGGAGTAAGGTGCGAACAATGTCGATTCTACGGTGGATGGCGAGTCTCGCAATTTTCCTGGCACCTACGTTCGCGGCCAGGCCTGTCCAGGGACAATTCTTAGAAAAATTGGAAGAGGCTGTCCGAGCTCAACTCGAGTCTGCGCAGCGGCAGTCGAAGCCAGCTGAGTCCGCTGAATCGGAGCTAAGCTCGAGCGGCGTGTTGCCGCCTCCCGCCGACGCGGTAGAAGGCCAACGGGGCGCGCCGCCCAAGGCCCTTCCCTCGATACTCGATGCTTTCCAGGCTGTCGTTCCCGCTCCGCTGGAGTTACCTGCGCAGCAAACGACTCCGGCCAACCCAGGGACCTATCTCGGTCTGGAAGCTGAGATGGCAATAGGTGGGGGCATGGGCGTGCGGGTCGCGAGCGTCGCGGAGGGCTCTCCGGCATGGAAGGCCGGATTCAAAGTTGGTGACCGAATACAGGCTATCGACGGTTTCGCCGTAACGGACTTGGATAAGATGGAATCGCGACTGTCCAGCGTTGCGCCTGGAAAAGCCGTTCGGTTTCAAGTTGCGAGAGCGGGTCGCAATCTCGAACTCTCTGCAGTTCTGCTGGACGCGGATTTAGCCGGCCGAATCGCTTCCGCAGCCGGGCCGATACCAACACGCACTCAAGCACAGGTTGACGGCCCCGCTTGGCTCGGCCTGCAGGTCAACGACCTGACAACTTCCTTTCGACAACGCTTTGGCATCTCGGTCTTTCGCGGCGCCGCGGTGACCAGCGTGGCAACAGGCTCACCGGCTGCCAGCGCGGGTATTCGGGCCGGAGATGCGATCATCGAGATTGCGGGTCGGCCAATAGAAAATGCGGAAGACCTCCTGGCTTGGATGGGGCAAGCCCAACCGGGCGAAGTGGTTCAGCTGAGGGTAGCCCGTGGTGTCTCCGTTTCGACGGTAAACATTGGTTTGGGAACAGAACCCGGGGACAAACCACCCCTGCGATTTGGTGGCCGCCTTGCTCCTGAGTTTCCTTTGTCGACTACCGGGCTTAGCTCCAGCCCGGCCAAGGTCGACGCGGTTCCGCCGACAAAACCAGCAGCTCCGACAGAGCGTGAGCAGGAGCTCGAGCGTGAGTTGGAAGCATTGCGGGCGGAACTGCGCGAGGCCAACGCTCGGCTGGCAGAAACCGAAAGAAAGCTCAGCGAGATTGCCAATGCGCTCAAGCGCGATTAGTTTTCGCGAGCTTTCGTTTTCGATTCGACGCCTTGGCTACAGTCTCCAGCCGATCCAAGGCTTGTTCAATCTCTTGGGCTTGCCCCGAGGACAGGCTTTGCTGATTGCCAAATCTCAGTCGGTAGTAATGCTGCGTCAGCATATCCAGTGGAGAGCTGAGGTCAGTTGAATGGCCCTCTGCGGCTAGTAGTTCAGCGGCCTCGCTGGTGAACTCACCGGGGGTCTGCCATTTTCGGCGATGCAATCCTCGCTTTCCTAGCAGCGCAACACACCTCGCAAAAAAAGCCTGCTTGAGTTCCCTATCCGCCATTGGCTCGAGCCCAAGCTTCCGCGCTAAGCTTGGCGCCGAGCGAGGGAGAACCCATGCCAATCGCCATACGGCGATGCAGCTGCCACCGGCAATGAAAATCAATAGTGCCAGTGGCCAGGAGAAGTCAATTCCTTCGCCATTGAGGAACTTGCCTTCGCGCAAGTTGACGATCAGCTTCTTCAATCGCTCGATGGTGCTTTGATAAGCGTTTTCACTGTCCTCGGAGACGGGCGAGTACAAGCTGTTTCCACGGCTCAGCTTCTGCGCATCGACGACATAATCCTTCCACAATTTCTGCGCGAAATCCATCGCCTGGCCGGGCTGCTGCACGATTACGGCCACGCCTCCGTCCGCTGCCGGCGTAGGATCGAAGCGCACCCAGTAACTCCCTATCTGAGGCGATAGCCATCCGGCCAACTCCGTATTCTCCAGCTGCTCTCTTGAAAACAGGCCCTCGACCCAAGCATGAGCATCGCTTTGGCGAACGGAAAAGTATCCATAGCTGTTGAATTCCGTAGGCCGGTAGCCCCCGACGATACGCGACGGGATCCCATGCTGTCGTAACAAGGCAACCATGCCCGCGGCAAAGTACTGGCAATGCCCCTGGCGTTGATTCAGGAGGAAGTCTTCAATAGGGTCCAAATCTGGATCGGAAGGAGGCCGCAGGTCCAGGCTATAAGAAAAGTCTCCGGAAAAAACAAAATGCTGCTCATAGGCCTTGGCCGCTTTGAAGAGTTCAGTCTCTGAGCAGCCTGCGGCTTTCAGGATTTGCTGGCGATATGCTTCGGCGTCTCGGAAGTTGATGATCGGCAGCAATAGGGCTCGACGCAAAATGTCCGCCCCCGTTTCAGGAAGGTTGGCAGGTACAATTCGCAATTGGCGATGGTCAGCAAAGCCGGCCGTACCGACTTCATAGACCAAGGACTTACCCACGAAAGTGCCCGCGGGATCGAGTGGCTCCAACAGCATGCGTTGATCGTCGTAGTACAACGTAATGCGTTGCTTCTGCTTGCTGGCAAAGGCCGGCGGCACAGCAAACAACGTGGTGGCGTACTCACGGCTGATGTCGAATTCAGTGAGCAACACATCGGCCCCGAGTTTGACGTAGGAGTCCACGGACTCTATTGCCGCTAACTGCGGATAGTAGGGAATGCCCGCGCTCGCTCTCCAAGAATAGGGCCCATTGCGAGAGCGGGATTCGCCAGCATAAAACTCATATACGCGAGCTCGCAAATAGGGCGGCTCCTCGAGTGCGTACGGCTGGCCGCTGTTGGCCGATTTAAAGGAGACGCGCATAACTGGCGTCGGATCCTGCAGCAAGCGGCCAAAGATTCCCATCCGCATTTCACTTGGCAAACCCGTGCGGGGTTCCACCCCCAGTCCGGAACGAAAAGCACCCGGCGTAGTCCTGGGCAGCAAATAGAAAAACACCGCCGCAAAGACGATAGCTCCAACTCCAATCGGCAGAGTTTGTAGAAACCGTCGTAAAGAATTCCCGGACTGAACCTCCGCAGAAGCCAAGAACTGACTGGAGACGGTCGCCGGCTGCCGCGGCTGTCGAAACATTGGCTTCACGAACTTCCGGTACAACACCTCAAATAGCTGAGGAACGGGGTTGTCAATCGTCGGATCGATATGAACCAACGTCGAATAACGTGAAAACAGGAACAGCGAGGAAACCCACAGCAACATGATCGGCGTCAGCAGAATGCCGAATAACAAGTTGTCATTGATCAGGGCGGCAACAATCATTTCCAACAACAGAAAGATTGCCAACTGCTCATAGATGCGTAGAGTCTTGCGTTGCAGAAATAAGACGCATTCGGGATAGACCAACAAACCCGCAACCGCGGCTAATTGCCCCGACTCCGATTCGACCACAAGCACGCTGTATAGGTAACCGCCGATAGCAATGCAGGTGACAATACTCATCCCTACGTAACTACCGATACGTCCCAGCTCAAACCACTGCAGCGAATCCACAAAAATGAATCCACACAAACTGACAAAAAAGATCAAGGTCGGCAGGAGATAACTGTCACTTCCACTGGCTACCAGCATGGCGGTCAACCATGCCAAAATGGCGAAGTGCAGCGTCAGACTGCAGCGTAAACCTTTGATCCGTTTAGGGTCCATACTCAGTGATTCTTGGTTGGCGTTGCGTCTAACGATGGTTCGATGGCAGCATTCGAATGCATTGTAAAGTAGGGGGCCAGTTCACCGGCGGAGATATTCAACCAATTGACCTTCAATTTGGCGAGGATCTTCTGCCGCACCGGGTTGCGCATGGCCGAGCGGATGATTTTCATCTGCGACCCGCGAGTGCTAACAACCAGTAGCACTGGGTTGTACATTAATGGAAAAAGCAAAGCGTCGAGGGCCATATCCAGATCGGGAGCCTCGTGAGGATTCAAAGTAGCCAGCCCATCGAGAAGTTGATCCACCATCACCGCGCTCTGCAAGTTGGTAATAGCCACAACTCGATTGGCGGCTACGGCAGCGGCTAATTTGTCTGCCCCTTGTTTTGCATTCCTCAACGCCAAAGTGGCCAGAAATGAAATGGCTTGCTCCGCATGCTCGCGCTGCTTGAGATCGTGCGGATTTCCGCAAAAAAGGTCGAGCAAAATGCAGATCTGCTGTTGCTGCTGACGTTCGAATTGTCGAACACAGATTTCTCCCAGTCGGGCAGTTGTCCGCCAATGGATCCAACGCCGCGAGTCGCCCGATTGCCAAGGTCGCAGACCATAAAAATCCGCCTCGTGCATGCCAACTTTGGGCGATACCGCGGCTTGACCTTGCCTTTTCTGTTGAAACAACGAATTGATTCTCGCGGAAAATTCACCAATTCTTGGTCGAACGATCAGTTCATGGGGATTATCCAGGGTTCGCCAACCGCGTCCCAAACCGAGCGGAAACCGTGTCGAGATTACGCTAGGCCCGATACGGAACCTTCCGCGTTCATGGAAAGCCAAATGATAATTGCGTGTTGCGCTACCTCGAGGACGTATCTCATCAAAGATCGCCACACCCTTTTCGGGCAATCTCTTTGAGTCTGGTTCCAGTTTCTGCAAGCCATCTTCGGCAACGACCAACCAAGATCCCAGCAAGTACTTGGGGTTGGTGATCGTCAACTCTATATTCGCCGTCTTGCCGAGTTCCACATGCTGGGGCATGCGGCGCTTCAATTGCAAGCCGACCAACGTTCGCGAGTTGAAACGCCACTGGAGGACGAGCAATCCGATCATTGCGCCAGCCAGCAACGTCAATAAATTAATTTCGCGGATGACGGCTCCGACGAAGATGAATAACAGCACGGCAGCGAAATGCACGCCCTCGCGCGTCAGTCGGAACTTACCTTGAGAAAGGAAGCGTGCCTGGTTCCGCCGCCTGCGTGCCAGCCACCGCTGCCACAGTCCTTGCGAATAGCTCTGTTCGGGAAATTTGGGAGGCGCGCAGCAGTAGCCATCGTATGCGAAAAACCAAATTAAAATGAAGCGAGCTTAAACGGGTACGCTCAGTTCACTGAGCAACTGGCGCACGACTTCTTCGGCCGCACTGCGATCAGCTCCGGGCAGCATGCCGCGTGGGACGATGCGGTGTGCCAGGACCGGAATCGCCAAGCGCTTGATGTCATCAGGGATCACGTGTGTGCGATGTTCGACAGTGGCCAATGCTTGCGCGGCGCGATAGTAAGCCAGGGCCCCCCGGGTACTAACTCCCACCTGCACACTCTCACTTTCACGTGTCGCATGCACTATATCCAGCAAGTACTCGACCAACGATTCTTCAAATTCGACATTCCTCACCTGCTCTTGCATCTCTCTGATGCGCATGGGGCTCAAGACCGCCCGCAGGTTATCCACCGGTTCGCCAACGCGATGAGATGCCAGTAGCTGCAGCTCATGCTCGCGAGCGGGGTAGCCCACCGTAATCCGCAACAAGAAACGATCCAGCTGACTCTCAGGAAGCAGGTAGGTCCCTTCGAATTCAAAAGGATTCTGGGTTGCGATGACCAACAATGGATCGGGCAAGAGATGCGTTTCGCCATCCACGCTAACCTGTCCCTCCCCCATGGCCTCCAGCAGCGCGCTCTGCGTCCGCGGCGGAGCCCGATTGATTTCATCGGCCAGCACGATATTGGCGAATACGGGTCCTGGATTGAATGTAAATTCGCCACTCGACGCATTGTAAATACTACTGCCAGTAATGTCGCTCGGCAGCAGGTCTGGAGTAAATTGCAGACGCGTGAATCTACCCTCGATGCTTCGCGCGAGTGCCTTGGCGATTAACGTCTTGCCGACTCCGGGGACGTCTTCCAGCAGAATGTGCTCGCCCGCCAACAGAGCGGCCACGACCAGTTTAACGACCTCCGACTTACCCAATACCGCCAGCTCGATATTGGCTCGCAGCCGCGCCAGGTCCTCAGCACTATTCGCTTGTGACATGAAAGCCCTTAAACTGAGGCGTGAAAAGTTTGCAGTGTTTCAGCTTGGACGTCCCAAATTTGTAGGGATTCCCATAGGAATCCCTCGTTTATACACGTTATCCATTGCCGAAGAAACGGGACGGCGACGGCCACCCTCTGCAGAAAACTGCATATCCACTCGAGCATGTTCCTAAAAAAGAGTAGTCAGAATGTCGCAACCCTCATCCGAATCCGCAAGTCGGGCACATTCTGCCCCGAGCTTCGCAAGGCGATGGATGCACCGTTTGGCATGGGCCGTATTCTGCCTGGGATGCATGGGCATTTATTTCGTTCGGCAACGAGGTCCCCAACTCGATTTCGCCGTCACCAATGTCATGACTTTTCTGCTGCTGGTTTTCATGTGGTTGACTGCGGTTGTGGCCTTGCAAACGTCGGCCCTGCCGCGCTGGCTGTGGCGCAGCCTGCTGTTGCTGCCGATCCTGGGCGTTGTAGCCCTGTTCTCCATGTTTCGCATCGAACGCATCGACGGGGAGCTGCTGCCGCAGTTCCGCAGCCGTTGGGCGCCAGCCGCCAAGCTGCCCAGTGTGGCCCGAGCCGAGAATATGGCCGTGGCCATCGAAAAACTGCAACCCCGCGAGACGGATTTCGCGCAGTTCTTGGGACCGCAGCGAAATGGCGTTATCGATGATTTCGAAATCGATGATGACTGGGCGACACATCCTCCTCAGGTTGCTTGGAAAATAAATATTGGCGACGGCTGGTCCAGTTTTGCTGTACAAGGCGATGTGGCCGTCACCATGGAGCAGCGCGATGAGCAAGAGTGGGTTAGCGCCTACGATGTGTCCGACGGCGAGCTGCTGTGGAGCTATGCCATGGATTCCAAGCATAGCAATCCCATGGGCGGGGCCGGACCGCGGAGCACTCCCTTGATCCACGCGGATCGAGTCTACGCCGCGTCCGCCGTCAGCCGCGTCGTCTGCTTGGACCTGGCCAGTGGTCGCGAAATCTGGAGTCAAGAACTGCTCGAACTAGCGCAATCCAGCCAACCAGATTTCGAAAAACTGGTCGCATGGGGGCGCAGCGGATCGCCGCTGCTGTGGAATTCCCAATTAATTCTTCCTTTGGGTGGAACACTGAACATAAACAGTTTGATTGCCTTTGATGCCATGTCAGGCGACGAGCTATGGCGAGCTGGCGACGAACAAATCAGTTACTCATCACCCACGATCATGCGAATCGATGGGATTGAACAGTTGCTGATCGTTACCGAAAGCACACTACGTTCCTTTGACCCGCGCGACCAGCGTGAACTGTGGCAAGTCGACTGGCCGGGTAGCAGCAACGCCAGCGCCAATGTTAGCCAACCGGTGCAAGTTGACGAGCAGCACTTGCTGATGACCAAGGGATACGGGCTGGGCTGTCAACTGATCGAAGTACGGCGTCAGGATGATGTATGGAGCCCGCGCGTCCTATGGAAGAATGAAGCCTCTCTGCGAACCAAATTCACCTCGGCGGTCTGCCACGATGGATTTGCATATGGCCTGAACGACGGAATCCTGGAGTGCGTTGACCTGAGTAACGGTAAACGCAAATGGAAGAAAGGGAGATACAAGCAAGGCCAACTGTTGCTGGTGGGATCGAAACTGCTCATCAGCTCCGAAGCAGGACAACTGATCTTGGTAGCCACCGATCCCAATGAGTTTCGTGAGCTAGCCAGCATGCCGGTCATCGGCGATGTAACCTGGAACACACCCGCTCTCTCTGGCAACCGCCTGCTCATCCGCAACTCGGACGAAGCCGCCTGCGTATTGCTGCCCGCAATAGAAACATCTCCCTCCCTTCCAGCAGATACCGAACAGGCAGATACCGAGCAGGCAGATACCGAACAAGTGACTGGGGAGCAGGCAGATGCCGAATAATGGAATGGAATTAGACATATTAGTCATTGCTCCTCATCCCGACGATGCGGAGTTGGGAATGGGTGGTGCCATCGCCAAGATGATTGACCTGGGTTATGCCGTTGGCATCCTCGATTTGACCGATGGCGAACCGACGCCCCACGGCAGTCAAGAAATCCGAGCTTTGGAGACCGCAGCGGCGACCGCCATTCTCGGCGTGAGCTGGCGAGAAAACCTGGGCCTCAAGAATCGCTACTTGGAGGCGAGTCTCGAAGCCCGCGAGCAGCTGGCCAATGTATTCCGCCGCGTCCGTCCCAGGTGGTTGTTTGCGCCCTACTGGCAGGACGCTCACCCGGACCACATCGCTGCCACGCAATTGGTGGAAGCGGCCAGATTTTGGGCCAAGCTAACCAAGAGTCCTTTGGAGGGCAGCCCCTACCATCCGCAGCGGATTTTTTATTATTACTGCGTGCACCTCAAGCACGTGGCTCAGCCCGCCTTTGTGTTGGATATTTCGGCAGAGTGGGATCGGAAGAAACGTAGCATCGAAGCCTACGCTAGCCAATTCACGGTGGGCCGAGAGCAGCTAACACCATCATTTCACGACCGCATCCGCGACGAGGCTGCCTATTGGGGCAAAATGATTGGCACCCAGTATGGCGAGCCATTTGCTAGTCGTGAGCCCGTCGCCTTGCAAGATCTCTCGCGACTCATCTAGCCCCGCCACACATGCCAAGCGCGTTTGATCATCTCGCGCGGCATCAGACGGCACGAGGCAAATCGGTTGGCCCGGTACTCAATCGGCTCCGTGTCGCTGGAATGGCAGGCGGTTTACCAAAGTCATGCTGCGTTAGTCCTCATCGTCGTTTCATCAGATTCCCTCGAGAACCACTGCGCCGCAGCGAACGCAACCATCGCCGACAGAGGGACGACCAAGACGACCATGATCACCAAGTCAGGGTCGGGATTCGGAATGGCCATGAGCACGGCGAAAACCGCTGCGATATTGCGAGTGCCGATGCCCAGAGCCATGACGCTTCTCACGTTCTTTTCCAACCCCAGACCGATCTTGTACGACAACGCTGTCATTCCGCCGAGAAACAAAAACTGTGCTCCGACAGCAAAGCCGCCCATCGAGTTCAGCATGCCCCTGCCGTAGAGCACCAGTACCAGGATAAGCACGACTAGTGTGGCAAAACCCGCGATTCGTTTGACTACGGGAAAGAGCTTGTCGGCTGTGGTCGGAAAATAAACGCGCAGTGAGATTCCGACCAACATTGGGATCAGTACTAGCACGATCAATGGTTTTGCGATTGCCCAGGCACTGACCGAAATCCCCTTGACCAACCACGGCACCAACAATGGGCATGATCAACACCGTTCCAAACGCTGTCAGAAGTAAAAAGGCGGCCGCAAAGGCCACGTTGCCATGAGCTTTGCGGACGACAAGCGGGTAGAAAGGTGCACAAGGTGCGGGGCTGGCCAACAGCAATCCCATTCCATAGGCTTCCGAGATCGGCAGAATCTGTACCAGCAGAAATGCCAGCCCTGGGCCGACCAGCCAACTCCAGATGATCGTAAGCACCACGAATCGCCAGTTGCGCAAAGCCTGAATCGCCTCGGACACGTTGAGTTCCAATCCCATCGCCGCGAGGTTCCCTACGGTGAAGATCACGACGGCGATGTTGAAGATGTCGTCGATGGTCATCGTGGGATGTCTCTGGGTTTGAGCGGATTAAGTAGCCCGGGCTCGGCGATCATCATTCCGGCTTCGTCGTGGAGGTTCCTTCTGTCAGCAGGAGCTTCTCCGGGTCGATGCCGTAGGTCCAGGGCACCGAATTTTTCCAACCGTTGCGTCATCCGCTTCCCCAAAAAGACGCTGCCGCGATCTTCTATTTTGTCGCCTTCGAATCCATCGGTGATGTTGTAGACATTCGTGAATCCGGCAGCTGCAAGCTGATTGATAGCCATCGCGGAGCGACCGCCTGAACGGCACATCAATAGCAACCTATCGCTGGCTTGAGCCAGCTTTTTGACCTCCGCCACAAAATCGGGATTCGGCCTTGCACCGTATTCGGTTTTTCCATCCTTGCGCTGATAGGTCACAAAAGCCACAGGAATGTTCCAAGCCATCTCCGCATGGCCGACAAACGCGTACTCCTCGGGCGTTCTCACATCGATCACCTTCACGCTGTCCGGCGCGGATTTCCACTTTTCGTAGGCCTGGGTGGCGGTGACATAGAGCCCGAGCGTCGTCTGTTTCTCTTTGGGAAGTTCCATTATTGTTTCCTGTCCCGATGCACGGGGTGTGACGAAAAGGGCATAGCTGTAGGCGAGCCCGCATAGCAACATGACAGTGGACGCACTGCCTCTGCAGATCCCTGCGTATTTGATCGGTTGCAACACAGACTCCTTCGGGATGTGGTACTGATGACAAGCGTTGATTTCAAGACGGACTGGCGACAAGCCCTGATCTCAGTGCCAGGTCACATTGAGGGGCTTCCTCGCAGGAATCTTCAGGAACGGCTCGGCGGAGTATCCAAGCAGAATGGTTCCGTAAGAGACGGTTCCCTCCGGCAACTCCAGGAGTTCAATTAACGGAGGGTATGCCTGCGCGGCGGTGTTGATGCCGCCGCTCCAACTGCTGCCGAGGCCGAGAGCATGCGCGGCCAATTGCGCATAGGCCAAGGCGATTGTCGCGCCTTGGGGCGCGGTGCGTTCGTCCTTTGGTGCCCATGCCTGGATGAAACAGGGTGCCCCGCGGGAAATCTGATCTTCACCCTCATCCCACGCGCTGGTGAAAGCCTCGAGTTTGGCCTCCTTGTACATCGCCGGGTTTGATTCGCCGACACTCTTCATCCACTCGATAGACATTTCAGCCACACGATGAACTTGCGCGGGATCGCTGATGACGACCCAGTGCAAATGATCGCCTTGTCGGTTCCCTCCCCAGGGGGCAAAGCGGGCGACGTCCAGCACCTGCAGAATCTTATCCTTTTCGACGGGCCTGTTGACGTAGACGCGTGTCGAACGCCTCGAGACCAGGAACTGTCGTGCTTCCTCCCATCTGGGAATCAGGTGAATATCGATCGGATCGCAATCCTCCGGCCCCATCGCGCGTTGATGCAGGGCTCCGGTGGGGCAGACGGCCACGCAATGGCCACAGTCGATACAAAGATCCCACGCATTGTCGATGGGAAGGGGAAACTCCTCCTTGGTGATCAAACCAGCCGGGCAGGTGCGGATGCAATTGCCGCAGGTAATACAGAGATCCTCTGCAACTTTGATGATCGTATCCAGCGTGTAGGCGTTGCTCATACTCTCGTTGCTCTTGGTTGGGTGACTCGTTGAGTCTGACAATTCATTCCTTAAAAGTCAGGATCCGGAAACGTCGGCTCCCGGTCTTCGGTGAAAGCCCGAGTACCCTCGACGCGGTCGGGATGAACGACCGAGCGCCAGTGCTCATCCATCATGATCGCGACGGCCTGCTCGACAGGTTCACCCTGTCCCATTTGAACGGCACGCTTGACCGCCTGCACGGCTGTCGGTGAGTTGTCGGCAATCCGTTCCGCGATGCGGAGCACCGCCTCCATGAGTTTGTCGCTGGGGTGGAGTTCGTTAACCATGCCCAACTGGTGCGCTTCCTGAGCAGTGATCGGATCACCGGTCATAAGCATCTGCATGGCCCTGCCCGGAGGGAGCACGCGGGGAAGCAGCACTGGCGAGCCGCCGCCGGCCGACAGGCCCACCATCGCCTCGGGTTGGCCAAAGACGGCATCATCGGAGGCGATGATGAAGTCTGTGCTGATGGCCATCTCGCAGCCGCCGCCGTAGGCCATCCCGTGGACAGCAGCGATAATGGGCCGACGCAACTGGCGCAGCGTGTAAAGCACGCGATCAAAAACCTGGCGTTGCCGCAGCCATTGTTCTTTGGTCATCTCATTACGCTGGTACAGGTCGCCGCCCACCGAGAAGGCCCGGTCTCCCGCTCCGGTCAGGATGGCGACACGCACAGAGGAACGGGCTGCGATCGTCTCGAGGACCTCGATCAGTTGCGCGGCCAGTTCCGTTGTGATGGCGTTATCGGCATGCGGCCGATTGAGGGTGATGATCGCCACGCGCCCATCAGAGACGAACTTGACCAGGACGAGTTCATCGGGCTCCGCGACGTCAGCCGGCTTGCGATAACCGAGTCGCTGCATCCGCGTGGTATTGTGGTCAGTCATAAAATTCTAATTTCGCCGACAGAACTTGCTGTCGGGGCTCCGCTTTTGTCTGTTTCGTTAGACATGGCTGTGGCGTCCGGTTGATTCACTGGCCTGCACCGGACCGGCGGTGATGGTGATTGGTTCATGAACGAGGCCCGGTCGCCTTGTGTTGGAGGGCTAGCCGAGCTTGCCTCCGGATGCCAAAGGATCTGCGGCTGCGGGGAGCTTGGATTTGGTTCGTTTGGTCCACTCCTCTTCGAGCAATTCGCGTGCAGCTTGTTCGAGGAACTCGGGCGCGGCCCATTCGTTCACATCGAAGTCGTTCTTCATGTAGCCGTGCGAGAGCATGAATTCCTTGCCAATGTTGACCGCGGCGAGGTTCAAAGGTGACAGGTTTGGCACCAGGTCCACGTCCCGGATCCCCTGCCAGGTGTGCTCGACGTCGCGGTAGAAGGTCTGCTGGTCAAGAATTTCAGCCGCGCCACGCTTGTTCTCGTTGGCCCAGCGCCCGGCACGGATCATGCCTTTCATGAAGGTGACGGCGAGTTCGGGGTGCTCCTCGGCCATGACCTCGGTGCAAGTGATGGCCGCGGGAATGTTGGCCACCTGCAGGCGCCAGTCCGGATAGCGGGAGAGGTCCTCGATGGCTGCGAACTTGCCGGTCGCTTCGGAGCATTGCTGAAGCGGCTTAGTTTGCATGTACATCGCATCAATGACTCCACTTTCCAGAGCGCTTTCAAGCGGGCGGAAGGCCAAGTCATTCTTATGATCGCGTTTCAGCCACAGATCGATGGAGAGTTCCATTTCTGGCCCCACCATCTTCGGATCGTTGTACCAATTGTCGGCATAGGGGAACTCGACGAGTTCGATGTCATCCATGGTCATACCATTCACGCGGAGCATGAGCTCGATCCCCTGGTGTTCCTGAATACGCCACCAATCGTTCTTGATCTGGTTCATGCTCTTGGAGAGCCCGATCTTCTTGCCCTTCAGATCCGACATGCGGTAGATGTCGTCGCCGGCACGCACCATCATGACGCCGCCTTCGGCAGGCATCTGAGTGACCCCCAGCAACTTGGTCCGCCGAACGTCCGCGTGGACTTCGATGGGTGGGAACAGGCCCCCGAAGCGGATCAGGTTGTCCAGGTTGTGAATGTAGTGTGGATACCAGTCGTTATCTGGCGTGGAACGCAGGTAGCGGAAGTTTACGCCGATCTTCTTGTATTCCTTTTTGGTCAAGCCCAGCCCTTCATCCACATTGGATGCGGAGACGAGAGGGCAGTTGGTGTAGTAGACTTCTTTCCAATCGAGCGCGACGGTGTTTAATTTGGTGTTCTCAAACGTGGTCGATTTCTTTTCCTGGTAAATCGCCGGGAACACGCGGTTGGATCGCCGCCGGATGTGGATTGATTCGCCATGAGATGAATCCTCGCTATTGATTGCTTTTATTTGCCTGGGGAGCGACGGTGGGCGTGCCATCGTCAACAGGCTCACCGAACCGGATGGAGCTGGTGCCACGCCAGTTCAATGGCCTGGCTACGCCAGCATCTTTTATAGCCAATTTAAGGGGGCGTGCCCGGGAAGCCATCCGCAAAACTACGCCCCGGACCATGCGCAATGCGCAAAATTCTTAAAGGATAAAGGAATAGAGAAGGACCAGCACAAGCAACAGCGGATAGACAACCCGCGACCAAAGGCTGACTTTCTCCGCCCAACTTTTTCTTTCCTTCTCGATCATAACGGCGTTCCACGTAGATTGGATCAGCCCCGCGAAGACGATCAGCGTCGACAACAAAATGAATTTGTCCAGTCGCGTCACGTAGGAGATGCGTGGCAGGAAGACGGTGATCGCAAACAGGTAGGCAACCAACGTTAGAAAGGCGGAGGTTGAGATTCCGATATTGGTGCCCGTTTCCTTGGGATTAATCCACCGTGGCAACCACGACATGACGACGATCAAACAAAGTGGAATGATGACTTTTAAGATGTAATAAGTCGGTTGTCGGACAATTTTGATGCTCATCTCGAAGCCTGCGACTCCGGGATGTCCCTTTCGTGGGAAGTACGGCTGAGCAGCAGCCTCCGAAGCCTGGACGTCGAAATCCGGCAGCGAGAACTTGTGAGCAATGCCGGACGGTGTCCCGCTCTCGGTAATCAAGGGCACCATTTTGACGTCATTTTCCAAGAGACCGGCGGCGACGAGATGAATCGATAGCTCCTGACCATCGGCAGGGAAATCCTTAAGATTCAATGGTTGTGAAAACCGTCCCCAGATTTTCTGTCGGTAGATGACGGTCCCGTCCGGCTGTATTTCGACATAGTCCGGATAGGATCGCCACATCATCTGCTGACCAACGATGGTGAGGCGTGGGTTCCAAACGTCATTGAGACTGCGCAGTTTTGGCCCAGGACCATCATGCGACAATAACGGATTGTTCCAGTGTGCCTCAAAATAGACGCTTGCCGCAAAACTCTGGTCAGCGGAATCCACTTCGTCAATGTCGATCACGTAGATTCCGACTTGCACCTCGGTAGGCTCCCCCCAAACCGTCGGTCGTTCCAGTTCTGGCTTCGGCTGCTCTAGGGTCACCGAGGGTTGCACACCATTTACCTGCCCTTGAGCCGGTCCAGCCGTGATCGCCTGAGCCATGGTGTCTCGACCCAAGATGGCGCACAGAATGAACGTGGGAATCAAGATGCATTTGTGTATAGGTTGCATAGGGTCTCTGTTTGATTGCGTTGCCGTTCAACTCTGTTGTCGCGAGGGGGTTTTATTTACGTCTGGCAAGGGAAACAATTCGCGGTCGAGACGGTGAAGTAGCTCGCGTAATTTTGAAATGGCTTTCAAGGTGGTCTCTGCGCCCACGGCTGCCATCTCGTCGGTGCGCGTGAATGCCGTGAGCTCAATTGCGAAACGCGTCCAGCAATTCGAGACGGACACGACCATGCACAATCAGAAAGATGAAGTGTAGCGGTTCGTCAATTCGACAAATCACGTCACCGCGCTCGTAGCGAACCAGTTCCGATGCGTCTGCGATCTCCTGAGCCTCAGCGTTGCTTAAACCGCGTGAACTGGGGTGTAACTTGAACAGCAGAAGTTTTTCATCAGACAATTTGTGGCTCCAACGGACAATTCAGTCATACCCTATTACAGTGCATGCTCTAGTATGATGACACTCACCGAAGCACAGAATCCCAGTACCGTGAATACTCCGGCAAGTTTTCCGCCGTGCTCATAGGCTTCAGGGATCATCGAATTCGCCAGCATCATCAAGATGGCGCCACCGGCGAAGGCCTGCACGAAAGCAATCCAGTGTGCGGGGACGTCGCCGAAGAGAACGAAGCCCGCTGCGGAGGCAAAAGCGCACACCAAGGCGATAATGCACCACAGCCAAAGAATTTTGCCTCGGCTGGCGCCGCCCGCTTGCATACCGACCGACCCCGCGATCGCCTCGGGCAGATTGGATACAAAAATCGCAGCCAGCATGGCCAGGCTAACGGCTCCGCCTTCGAGCATTCCCAAACCGATCACGATCGATTCGGGAATCCCATCCAGGATGATGGCCAACACCATCGGGACCGCCAACTTGGCTTGTGAAGAGACACCCGGGTGCGTGCTGTTTCCGCGACTGCACTTCGCGATCAAGGCATCGCTACAAAAAAACGTGGCTGCTCCGGCAAAAAGTCCCAAAGCAGGAAAGCCAGTCAATCGAGCGATTTGCACGGCTTCATAGATTAGCTCGTAGGAGACAGCCGAGAGCAATGTACCCGCACCGAAGGCCATGATGATCCCGATTAGTTTCTTGCTGATCGAGAATTGTGTGGCAATGATCCCTCCGACGACCAGCGATGACGTCGCGATCAGACCCCAGAAAAAGGCATTCAGCATCGTGGTCGTCCTGGTTCGAGAGTCATCGGACAGTCTGTCTCCATCGGCAGCGTGGGATCAGCGTTCCATTCGGCCATGGATCCGTGATAGACAGCGACATGGGGTACACCCAGTATTGTCAGTGCCAGCGCATCGAGGCTTGCGGCAACGCCTCCACCGCAATAGGTGATCGCACGATCCGTTTTCAGAGCACCGGTGGACTCGAAAACCGCCGAGCAATCCAAAGTCCGGACGTCGGGGTTATCCAGGCGCTCTGACAGCCAGCTTGTCTCAACCAACGGTGACGGTGCTTCGTGTCTCCCGGTTTCGGCCATCGGTCAATTCTCTTTTTTGCGGCCAAAGGCCTCGTCGATAATGGCTTGGTCGTAAGCAAAGTAATTTCACAACAGCTATTTTTCTAGTGGCAGGTTGGCTCTGCGCCAACCGAGCATATGCCCCTTGAGAAGCGTGGTATTGCGATAGCCATAGAGGTTCAATAGTGCCTTTGCCATCATGGCGCACGGGCCATGCTCACAGTGAATCACCATTTCGGAATTCTTGTTCTCTGGCAAGCGCGCCCTCTTCACCAAAATCTTCAGAAACGGCGCATGGACGGCATTCGGGATATGGCCGTGTTTAAACTCAAACTCGCTACGCGCGTCGATAACCCACGGCGCGCTGTTCGATGTGATCCGTTGGGCCAATTCAGCAGCTTGCATGGCAATCCTCCTCAGGGCTGACGGCCGGGAGCTGACCATTGGTTGAGCCGTCCTCACGCTTAGTATCATGAAAAGCGCTGTCAATTCTCGCCATGGCCGGTCTTCCCGGTGCGGCCAAAGGCCTCGTCGATGATGGCTTGTAAACGCGCCACCAATTCGGTCGAAGGCGATTGGAAGTCCGCCAGTTCATAAACCTTGCCGAGAAAGTCGTATTTGCCCAAGCCAAACCGGTGATACGGCAACAACTCGTAATCGATCACGTTCTTGTGGGGACGAATGAAAGCCAGTGTCGCCCGAATGTTCTCTTCATCAGCGTTCACACCAGGAATCAGCGGTGTCCTGGCGATGAAGTTAACGTCGGGGAACGTCTCATAGGCGCGCTTGAAGTTCTCCAGGATGCGTTTGTTATCCACGCCGGTCCACTTCTTATGTCGCGCGGAGTTCGTCAGTTTGTGGTCATGTAGCATCGTGTCGACGTGGGGCAGTACCTTCTCGACGAACTCCCAGGGAACATTGCATGCTGTTTCGATCGCCGTGTTGATGCCACGACTATGAGCTTCTTTGAGTAGCGCTGCACTAAAATCCGGTTGCAACATGCATTCCCCACCGCTAAGCGTCATGCCCCCGCCGGTGTTGTGATAGAAGGAGGCGTCTTTCTCCACCGCGTTTAATACTTGGTCGACTGTCATCTCTTCGCCGAACATGTACAAGGCGTTCGTTGGACACAGCGCCGTGTGTTCCGCCGTGCAGCCACTGGCCAGATCCCAGTTCACATGCACTTTGTCATCCGGCCCATCGAGCGTGTAGAAAGCACCCCTTGGTAAAGGATCCTTCAGACACGCACCGCATTCCTTTTTGCCGACGCACAGTTTGGGGTCATAGCCAAGTTCAGGCTTGGGGCGAATGCTTTCAGGGTTGCTGCACCACTTGCATCGTAGCGAGCAACCTTTGAGGAAAACGTTCGTGCGAGTGCCTGGGCCGTCATGGCTGCAGTAACGCTGGATGTTAAGGACTCGGCCAGTTAGAGCGGCGTTTTTGGTCGTTGGGCTCATGATTGCTTCCCTCCAAAATAGATGCCAAGGGAACGGGCAATCTGAATGAATTCGTTGTTCTCGGTCACCGTTCTGACTTTGTTGATCGCGTCCTCCAAAGGTACGTACTTGATGTCAGGCGGAACAAAGGCAACCATTGACCCATCCTTGCCGGCATTAAGGGCCTGGATTGCCGCAGCTCCATACGCCAGCCCCAACTGACGGTCCACGGCCGTGGAAGCACCACCACGGACCCAAGGTCCCAGGACCATTGGCTTAGCAGCCAAAGCGGTGCGCTGTTGCAGTCCATTGGCAACGGTCTCCGCGGCAAATCCTGAGCGGTTGATGGCGTGCGCCCCACTCGGTTCGGTGGCCATAGGTGACAGAGATGCCTTCAGCGAATTGGCGGCAGGTTCAGAGTCGGCCGTTTTCGCGTCTTCCACGAATCGGGCCCCCTGGGCGACCACGATCAAGCCAAAAGGACGCTGGGCGTTGACTCGCGACTGCAGTTCGGCTGCCAGTTCATCGAGCTTGCACGGAATTTCGGGGATCACCACCGCATCGGCACCCGCGGCGATACCGGACTGCAAAGCGAGCCAGCCGGCTTGCTCGCCCAGCACTTCGACAACGAAGACCTGCTGGGATGCCTGTGCCGCCTGTCGTGCACGATCGAGCATTTCGATGGTGAAGCTCAGCGTGCTGTTGAATCCAAAGGAAACCAATGTCGATGCAATGTCATTCTCGATCGATCGCGGCACGCAGATCGTGTTGAGGCCTTTCTGATTCAGCCTGTAAAGGATGCTCAGCCCCTGCATTCCCACGACTGAAATCACCGCATCGATGCCTTCCTGCTTGAGCGTGGCCAGCAGTTGATCCGACATATCGCGTTCCTCCAGCATGCCGTATTCATCTTCGCACCTCACGTGAAATGGATCGACGCGGCGGGACATGCCCAGCAGACGGCTTCCGGAGGGATCGAGGTTGTCGATCAGTGCCGGACTCAGTGGAAGCAGTCCACCCTCGTCGTATTGATCAGGGTTTAAGACTCCGCTAAACCCGTCGCGGATTCCGACAAGCTCCCACCCCAGTCTCGTTGCCGCCAGCGCCGCGCCCTTGATCACCGCGTTCAGTCCCGGCACGAAGCCAGCCCCCACGTTGATCGCAATTCGTCTATTGGTTTTATCCATATTCGTTGCCTTGATCGGTGTTCAAGAAGTCAAAGACCCCTCGGTGTTTGGTTATTGCCACAGAGTTGGCGGTACGGCGTGGCGTAGCGACACGCCGTACCAGCCCCGTTAAACGTCACTGGCAACGCTGCAAAGTGCGTTCGATCACTTCGTTCTGCACGCCTACATGGAGTTGGGTAAAGAACGCGCTGAATCCTGCAACACGAACCACGAGGTCACGATAGTTTTCCGGATGTTTCTGTGCATCTCTCAGCATCTCCGTATCCAGCACATTGAACTGAGCGTGATAGCCACCGTTTTGGAACAAGGTTCTGACCAGGTTCAGCACGCTGTCCCGGCCTTTGCGCGTCTTCAATTGATCCGGCGGGAGCTTCAAGTTCATATGCGTTGCACACCACTTGACGGGATCGTTACCCTTAGTTGCAGACATGATCAGCGCGGTAGCGCCGTGGGTGTCGGTCCCCGGCATGGCAGACAAACTTCCATCGGTCAGCGCCACACCGGCTCTCTTGCCGGTGGGCAAGGCGCCGGTCACCAAGCCCATCAGGTTGTGCACGCTTTTGGTGTACTGGTCCATCGAGGTCTTGATGTCCTTGCTGATGTAGTTGCCACCGCCGTCTACACTTTCAAATGCACGCAATACGCTGTCATTCACCCTGCGAACCATGAAGTCCACTTCATCGATATCGTTGCCGTATTTGGGTACATCCTCGAAGCACATCTTATGGACCTTTTCGTATTCCCCTTCGAAATTGGCCGCCAGGGCTTTCTTGAGTTCAGCCATGGTCAGCTTCTTCTTGTCGAATACGAGATCCTTGATGGCCATCAGTCCATTCCCCGCATCCACTGCTCCGACAGAGATCTGGGCGACCGTGTAATAGTTGGCGCCGCCTTTCCAGGTTTCGAGGCCGGTTTCAATGCAGCCCTTGGTCAGGATGGATCGCCAAGTACAGGGCAGGAAGTCGGCATTCAGCATGCTCGCAATCCAGGCTCCCCGGCGGAGAACATCTTCAGCGAATTGAAGCTGCCCTTCAAATGCCGCATACAGCTCTTCAAAGTCCTTGAAGGTCTCTGGATCGCCTGTCTTGGGCCCGACCTGCGTTTTGGTGCGAGGATCGAAGCCGTTGTTCAGGGTTAGCTCGAGCACCTTGCCGAGATTAGGCTGTCCCTCCACCGGATGACCTGTTTCATAGGGGATGTAACTCCCCACGCACGCCCCGACACAGGTCCGCCTGGCCTTACCTAGGGGAAGAGCGCCATTTCTCTCCGTGTTCCCCCACAGGTACAGTGCCCGCTCTACCATCACGTCGGCATTAACGAACTGGGGCATGCCGACCCCGGTACCGATGCAATCGAGCACTTTTTCGAGGAATTTGCCCGGCGTTTTAGGGGTGAGTGCACAGGACAATGGTGGCTGGGGGAAGGACAGATAGGTGCAGGCATCGAGGATCACGTAGTCCATCTCCGCCGTGGCATCTCCCCCCTCTTCGGTATAGCCCGCCAGGGTAATACTTTGACCCAAATCGGCAGAGTTCTGCAGGGCAACTTTCTCGCCGTAGTAATAGTTAATCTCATTCAACCTGACAACGAGGTTCTGGAACATAAAGACCGCGTCGTCATAGTCAATCAGCCCGGCATCCTTGTCGGCTTGGTAGTAGGGCTGCAGGTTCTGGCCCAGGTAGGCTTCTGAATATCCGCAGCCGACCTGCTCAAGTTCTGCGGCCAGGTGACAGAAGAAATGGCACTGCATGACCTCCCGCAGGTTGCGGGCCGGGTGCTCGGGCACACGCTCGCAGGTCTCGGCAATGGCGATCAATTCCGCCTTGCGGACTTCTTCTTTCTCCTTAGCAGCCATTTCGCGAGCCAACTCGGCATAACGGTTCGCCCAGCGGATCATCGCTTTCATCACAATAAGACTGGCCTGGTAGAAGTAAAGTTTGTCTGTGTTCTCCAGACGCATTTCCAGGGACATCATCCGCTCTTCGACGTCCTTGATGACACTGGCAAGACCCTGCTGGTAAACCATCGGGTAGTTGAGATTGCCGCCGCCACCCGGCCAGTCATGGAACGGAACAACGAGACCAGATTCGTAGCACGAGGCCGGATCGAAACCATAGCGCTGTTGGAATATGGATTCCGTCCGGCTCTTCAGCC
>CAVPPY010000001.1:0-169403 GCA_963707245.1 Pirellulaceae bacterium | reverse complement strand
ACATGCATACGATCATCACGACGGAGCGTGATGGCCACATGAAAGATGCGACAGTTATTTATCGAACCTTGCTAACATCTGCGAATGACGACCAGGCACATGTCGTCGAATTGGGGATGGCCTCCGATAAAACGCAGGGCGTCATTAACTAGGGTGTCGACCACTGCCTGAGCACTGGCTTGGGGTTGTTTCAACAGCTTTTGTATCCGAACCTTACCAAATCGCTTTCCATCGGCCGCTTCCGCATCGGGAAAGCCATCGCTGAAAAGGGTCAGGCAGTCGCCAGGCTCCAACGGGATAACCGTGTTCACATATTCTTCGTCCTTGAGCACGCTAATAGGGCAGCGTATGACGTTTGCTCCAACCTGCTCCACCTCTCGATTCTCCCTTCGCAACAGCGGTAATTCGTGACCTGCGTTGCTCACCGATACCGTATGGTTGTAGGGATCCAAAATGGCTATGACGATGGTTACGAAGGAGCTGGATAGTCTGTAGTTCAAGCGTTTTAAGGTATCAGCGGGTGTGTCGCACAACTCGATGCTTGAACGCGTCTCGGTCGCCAGTCGGATCATGGTCAGAGCCGCCGGCACGCCTTTACCGACCACATCACCCACGACCAGGGCAATCCGTCCGTCGGGCAGCGGAACATAATCGTAATAGTCGCCACCGATATGCCGGGCTGGTCGATAATAACCTGACAATTCGTAGCCTTGGACCTGTGGAGCGCATTCCGGCAAGTAAGCTTGCTGCACGATCCGCGCATTTTCAACATCCCGCAAGATGATCGCATCGGCAACGGCCGTGCTGTGCAAACGCCAGAAGTTAACCGCTAGTGATATTTGTGTGGACACGGCGGCCAGCAATTCCAAATCAAATTCATTGAACTGCCCGGATGTAGCCGAGTCAACGTGAACCAGCCCGATGGCTTGCCCCTCGACATTCATCAAAGGCGAACAAAGGATGGAGCCATCTAGAGCGCAAACACACTGTCCGTGCTTTTGGGGAATGTGTTGGCGTCCTGGATGACAACAGCTTCACCGCGTTCCAAGACATACTTGAGTACCGAATGGCTGAGCTGAATCTCTTGCGGATCGTCATTGCGGACGCGCCAGCATTTGGGACTGAACTGGCCGTCTTCCTCGACGAAGCCGATGACCACGCGTTGCGCGGCCGGGAAAATCTCAAACAGGCTGTCAATTGCCTTGCGCATCATTTCTTCGGGATTGAGTACATCCCGTAGCGCGGTGGTCATGAGCAGCAGCGCACGCAATTGATTCGGCAAACTGGGCAGAGTCTGTTTGGAGAGCGAAATGGAATTCCCTGCCGGGATGGGCTCTCCCGCCCCAGGCACGATCCTGCAGGTACCCGAAGAAGTAGAATCCGTCGCGCTGCCAGATTCCAGGAAACTGAATTCATACTCACAGATCACCAGGACATCGCCATCCTGCAGTTTTGTCCACAGCTGCGGTTCGAGCCGTTGGCCGTTGACCAGCGTGCCGTTGCGACTCTTCAGGTCACGAACTTCACAGCTCTGGTCGTCGATGTGCAGCTCCGCATGCTGACGACTGACTGCCGAATTGGATGATTCCAACAGGATTTCGCAATCGGTGCGTCTACCGATTACCGCTCGTCCGTTCTTCAGCGGAATATCTTTCTTCAACTGGCTAGAACGCAGTAGCATTATGATCCTTTTTCGAGCTGGCGCGGGTTGTCATACGACCCGGCCAGCGCTTCGTTCAAAACGAGAACTTGGGGCAATGCAGTTAATTAAAGGGGTTCGCCCCTTTCTGGGCAAGACAAAAAATCGGGCAATCTGGCCGCTGACTTCAACTAAGGAATCGTCCGTTAATAGACTACCCAATTCGAAATCAGCCGGAGTGCATGCGCACCCGGCTATTAGGAGAACCGGACGCTAACGCGTTTCGGCTGATTAGGTAACTTTGTTGCGGACGAGTCCTAAGGATCCGCTTGATAAGCGAAGCGGAGGCTCTCTAGCGGGGCAGACTCATCTAAAAAATAGCCTAGTCCATTGTGCGCCTTGATTCCATGACTAGTGCCTGCTTAAGCAGAAATCTCGGCAAGCTGAATGCGTTCAGTGGACGGTCCGTAGCCTGGTTCGCCGACAGCCGGCATGCTAGCTTCCCAGCCCTTGGATGGATTAGGATGGTGGCCTGCCATCTATCCCCAGCCCTGACTTTCCGAGGAACCATTCAGATGCAAACCTTTCTACCGGTCGTGATGCGAATTGGATTGATCGCCAGTGCGTGGTTCAGCCTGGGTGTCATGCCGGCTCGCGCGCAACCAGCCCAATCGCAGGCTGCTGACGGCACGGAATTCGAATTGCAGCAACACGAGGGTGGGGTTCGCGTTCTTCAGGCCGGAGAATTGGTCGCCGATTATCTGACTCTCAGCAAGAGCAAACCCATCATCTATCCTTTGCTCGGACCCGATGGCGTGAAGATGACGCGGGACTACCCCATGCAGCCGGACAGTCAGGGCGAGGCCCACGATCATCCGCACCACCGCTCGCTGTGGTTTACCCATGGTGAAGTGAATGGTGTGGATTTTTGGGCAGAAAACGACCCGCATGGCATGATCGTGCATCAGGAATTCACGCAGCTAAAGGCTGGTCGTCCAGCGATCATTGCAGCCAGAAATATCTGGAAAACTGCTGACGGCAAGCCTGTGTTGAGCGAGCGCAGTCGCTTTAGCTTTCATGGGGGCCCCGACCTGCGTTGGCTCGACTGCGATTTTGCGCTGACCGCCGAATTCGGCGATGTGCACTTCGGAGACACTAAAGAAGGTTCATTTGGCATGCGTATTGCCGAGTCGATGAAGATCGATGCCAAACGTGGCGGGTACTGCGTCAATAATCTGGGAGACCGTGACGGCGAAGCGTGGGGCAAGGCGGCTGCGTGGGTCGACTATGTCGGTCCCATCGGCGATAAGACCTACGGTGTGGCCATGCTGTGCCATCCAAGTAGCTTTCATTACCCCAATCGTTGGCACGTTCGCAGTTATGGCCTTTTCGCTGCGAACCCCTTTGGCACCTATCATTTCACTGGAGCTGAGCAGCCTGGCGATGGCGTGCGACTCAAGCAGGGCGAATCGATACAGTTGCGCTACCGGATCCTAATGCACCGTGGCGATACGCATACCGCACAGGTCGCTCAGCACTTCGAGCAGTATTCTCAGCAAGATATTGAAGACCTGTGAAAAGAGACCGACCCCCGGGAGAAAGCGAAGACATTCGCTTTGCAGGCTATCGCGTCTCCAGAGCCATTGGAGAGATCGGGGACATCGTTAGACGCTAGCCACCTTGTGTTGGGGCGGCGCAAGGCTCTCTTTGACCAGGGCCGGATCGGCTCCCAAGGTGCCTTGGCTGCGCGTCAGGTATTCTTGGCTGGCGAAAAACTCCAACCTCTCGCTGGCTTGCTTGAGTCTGGCGGCGAGGTCCATGCGCAGCGCCACCTCTTGGTGGGTCACCTTGCTGCAATAACGCTTCAAGTACTTCTGATGGCGTTTCCAGAGGTTGATATCGCAGCGGCGTTTTGCATCCAGTCGCTGACGATACCAATCGGAATCGAGCATGGCTTGCCGTGTAAACAATTGGCGAAGCTGTGGGTCGTCAATCGTCTTGCCATGCCAGTGCCCGTGGGTCATGACCGACAGCACGGCTTGCAAAGGCGGACAGGCCAGTTCGTAGCTGCCGTCTTCGAAATACAGGCTGGCCACGCGATGCTGAGCTTCCAGAATGTGGTCAATGCCGTCCGCGAATCCCTCTGGATCCTGAGTTTCGGGGCATAGCACGCGGCGATCGAACACCTTGTCTGGATTATCGAACATACGACCAAAGAACCTGCGCACGAATCTGGCGGTAATGCGAAAGCCCAGGCGGCTAGCCAGGATTCGACGACCTGCGAAATCGTAATCGACTACCTGCTCTAACATTCCCTCGCGAATCAAGAATTGCGGATCCTTTTCAGCGGGTGCTAGCCGGCACCACAGTTCTGGGACGAGGTAGCTAATGTCATGTCCCACTTCAAAGCTGCTGCCTACAAATCCCGCCGCGGTAGAGAAACCGCCAAGTTGCGTGAGGATTGAGCTGACCATGGCCGCGTTGAGATCGTGGACGGGCAGCAGAGCATTGAAAGGTCCCTTGGTCAGTGCACCTTCGCTGCCTGCGCCGGTTGTAGATGGACTCTTGCCCGTCAGCGAGCACACGTAATCCATGAACAACTCTGGCAATTCCTGGTAGTGAATCGGATTATAGACCGCCAGGGAGCGAATGCCCGCGAGTTTATCGGGCGGATTATTGCGCCGGCCGGACAGCACCGCGGACACCGGTTGGTAAACCGCCGCGTCAGGGGGCAAGCCGCGGAACAGACGCACACTGCGCATCGCGATGTAGCTCTCCGCCGGCGCGGCCAGGTCCGGCCGGTCCTGCAGATAACGTGGATTCTTGGACGGTTGGCCATCAACAATTCTGGGATGCGCGGAGCTGACCACATAGTCGGCTTGCTGTTCGACCGCATCGCGGAGCATGGCTTGCATGGGCTCGGTGTAGCTATCAAAGCTCATGACATCCTGGATGATAGCCCTGGCTCGTGCTTGTTCCAGTGGTTCAAAATTGCAGAAGAAATTCCACAGTTGAGCTACGTCCTTTTCGGTCTGTTTATCCAATCCATGATGGATCGCATCGTCCGGGCGTTGAAACAGACGATATTCGCAATTAGCTACAAACTTATAGCTGATCTCCGGATCAAACGCTTCGCCCAAGCAGCGGCCGGGCACAACCACCGAAGCAGTGATGTCATCCTCGAGCTGAATTTTTTGGGCGGCAGCAAAGTCTTGTCGCAGTTTGTAGGTTTGCCAGCGACCGTCGGCGTCTAGGCCAACGCGTAAATACATGCCTACCAGCTTGCGATTCTCGTACTTGAGTTCATGTCCGGGTTCTCCGTTGACCACATCGACGCTGAAGTACTTGCGCCAACTGCCCTCCCACTCCGGCTTGCTGAAGCGTTTGATAATGAAGGCCATGGCGTAGATATAGCCAGGGATGCGGGACAGCCAAGTATTGTAATCGTCGGTATATTCGCGGGATGGCGTTAAGAGCTTGATTACGCTGCCGAGCGTGCGATTAGAATCCAGAATGGGGCGACTACTCCGACGGCTGTAGTCGGGCTTTTCGGGCGAATCGTTGCGCCATCGCGTGGCATAATTGCGGCTGAATAATTCATCCAGTCGTGCGCAGTCGGCGTCGAGGTCGTTGACAAAGATGGGACCGCTGAGCATGTAGTCCCTCAGCGACTTGCTGATTTCGCTTTTGCCGCCCCCGCTGACCGTACAGGGCTTGTGGCATACGATTCCCTCGGCGCTGGTTCCGATTAACCGCCAGGATGGAGCTGAGGGGTGTTTTTCCATGCGCAGCTTGTAGCCGCTGGGCGCCATGTATACCTTGCCAGGCTCCAGGGCAATGGCTTGTTCTTGGCCGTCCGATTGCCAATGAATCTTTTGATCGTGCAGGCTGGCTCGCGAGTTTTCGGGGATATAGATTAGGTTCTCACAGCAACGATCAATGCCATAGCCCTGCGGTTGGACGTCGATGGTCTCGGCATAGTCTCGGACGACATCCTCAAAGGTTCGCCCGTTGTAGCGCTGGCTATTGACCTGGAACTCATCACCCAGTGACCAACTGGGGAAGGCCAGTGTACCGCCGGCGTGCTCCTCTTCCGCATTGCCCATCAGGTTGGCGGCATAGCTGATCTGCGTCTTGACCTCCTTTTTGCAGTAACCGAAGTAATTATCCGCGATCAGCGTTACGATCGTACCAGCCTCCGTGCGGCAGGTGAGTTTAAAGGCGCTCCCGTCGTTGTACTTTTCTCGCGGATCACGGTAGCACATGGCATCCCGTCTTTGGCGTTCGCTGGCGTCGTCCCAATGTGGCAATCCCAGCTCGACCTTAGTTAAATGGCACAGGTGCGGAGCCAGGATTACGCAACCGGTGTGGCCCGACCAATGCAAGACATCCAGTCCGGCGTCATTCTCTGGCAGCAAGGGATCGCCCGCGTTGCCAAAGATGGACTCCACAAAGTCCAGGTTGCTAACCAGCCCGCCTGGGGCAAAGAAACGCACCTCCATCGTTTTGTGCCGGCAGAAATTAGGAACCGCTGGGCAGACCAGCGGTCGCACGAGCAGCGATACGAATGTCCGCGATTCGCCGTCCATGGTTGAGGCATAGGGCAGGCGGAGTAAATCGTCGGGCGGGCGGACAGCTGCTTGGAACAGCCGCGCGAAAACAGCCTTGGGAACCGCACGCTTGTCGGCAGGAATGGGCAGCCCCCCCTCACACACGTGAAAGGTGCCTTGGGTTGTGCGTCGATCGGCCCGCGGATTATGCACAACTCCATTATGCACGCGATAGCTGGACAGTAGCTCGTTGGTGAATTCATTGCGGTCGGCAGGCAGACTCAATAGTCGTCCCAACCCGTGGCGGTCCAGGCACAAGGTCGGATGCGGCAGTTTTAAGGCAGCATCGATGGGCGCGTCGCCGAAGTGTGCATGCAGAAAGCCCTCAATCCTCTCGTCTACTGCCGCCCGATGGGCTGCCAACAGGCGATTCTTCTCGCGCAGGCTGGACAGCAGGCCGCCGCCCCACAGCGTCTCATGATCCGCGCTGCCCTTGCTGCTCGGTTCGGGCACGGCCAAGCCAGCTACTGCCAACTGCATGTGCAGATAGTCTTCGAGTTGTTGGCGATGATGCTCGGTCTCGGGTTGCCCAGCTTGCCAGCCGAGAGCCATCTGCGGATCCTCGACAAGCCACACGTCCCCCAAGTCTTTCCAACTGATCGCCATGTAACGCTCTCCATAATTGTTGCAGTGATCGCGGACCCGCGAATTATAGGGCAAGCAGCCAAATTCGCGAACCACATTCGAGACGCGAGCACTTGGAGTTCGCCCGGCTTAGGTCCGCTCTTTTAGCTTGGCAACAATGGAGAAGTGGAAGCATTGGGTCCCGCGGAGCGTATGATTTTGACCGCACCGACTTGCATAATGGAGACTCTTCTTTCATAGTAGGCTCGCTTGGGATCATTACATTCCCCACTCGACAGCCTGGGCCATTCCAACTGCTGTTCGATTTTAGCGATTCAACACTTTGGGATTCCGTAATGCGATTACGAAATAACGCCATGCACATCCGAATTAATTCTTGTTTTGTCAGTCTTTTGGCCTGTCTATGCTGCGTCGCCGCCAGCCCAGCGGCCGATTCCAAAGACGGTTCCGCCGCGGGCAGTTTCCGAAGCTTACCGGGCTTTGAGGTCGAGCTGGTTTACAACGTGCCCGGTCAAGAGCAGGGCTCGTGGGTCTCGCTGTGCATCGATCCCAAGAATCGAATCATCGCTAGCGATCAGTACGGCAAGTTGTATCGCGTTACGCTGGGCGATGCTCAACCCAAAGTCGAATCATTAAATGTCAATATAGGCATGGCCCAAGGCATGCTGTGCGCCTTCGACTCGCTGTACATTAACATCAACGCCAACCGCAAAAGCTTGAAAGGCACCGACGCGGAGGGTCCGGGGGTTTACCGCTTGACGGACACTACTGGCGACGACCAGTACGATAAAATCGAGTACATCGTACCGATGTCCGACCAGGCTGGTGAACATGGTCCGCATGCCTTGATTCTGAGTCCCGATGGCCAACGCATTTTCTTTTGCAGCGGTAACCAGACGGATGTTCCTGCTTCGGTCAGCGGTGGTGCGGTACCCCGGCACTGGGGCGAGGATCACTTGCTCGGCAGAATGCCCGATGGTCGCGGCTTTATGCAAGATCGCCAGGCACCCGGTGGATGGATTTGCAGTATGAAGCCCGATGGCAGCGATGTGCAATTAATCGCTACAGGTTTCCGCAATGAATATGACATCGCCTTTAATCCTGCGGGCGATTTGTTTGCCTACGATGCGGACATGGAATGGGATATTGGGACACCCTGGTACCGGCCCACGCGCGTCAACCACGTGATCAGCGGGGCTGAGTTTGGTTGGCGAAATGGTACGGGTAAGTGGCCCGATTACTACGGCGACAGTTTTGGCGCGGTGGCCAACATCGGTCCTGGCTCGCCGACGGGGATTGCCTTCGGTACCGGAGCCAAATTCCCGGCCAAGTATCAAACCGCGTTGTACATCGCGGACTGGAGTTACGGAGTTATTTACGCGGTGCACATGCAAGCCACCGGCGCGAGCTACACCGCCGATTTTGAACCCTTTGTGACCGCTGCACCCATGGCGGTCACCGATATGGTGATTCACCCGGACGGCAATATGTACTTTGCCGTCGGAGGCCGACGGACTTCCTCGTCGCTGTATCGCGTGCGTTACACGGGCGGCGAGTCCACCGCTGCGGTCAGCCCCAGCGATTCGTCCGATGTGCTGGCAGCCCGCCAGCTGCGGCGATCCTTGGAGAGCTTTCACGGTCGTGCCGACGCGGCGGCCATCGTTCCAGCCGTAGCCAACCTGGGTAATCCAGATCGTGCGGTACGTTTTGCAGCCCGTATTGCCCTGGAGCATCAACCCGTAGACGGTTGGCGGGAAGCTGCGATGGCGGTTGATGTGCCTCAAGCCATCATCACTGCCGCCTATGCGCTAGCACGCGTCGGCTCCAAAGCAGACCAACAGGCACTCATGGACAAGCTGTCCGCCATTGACTTCGGAGGGCTGCCGACCGCTACCCAACTGGAGCTACTGCGAGCCTATCATTTGGTTTGGCTCAGGTTAGCCCCGCCAACCACTGCCCAACGCGAAAAAGTTCTCGCACAACTCGACTCTCATTTCCCGAGCCAACAGGGATTAGTGAATCGCGAGTTGGCGTCCGTGCTGACTTACTTGAATGCACCCAAAATCGTTGAGCGAACGGTGGCCCTGCTCAGCTCAGCCAGCGCACAGGAGGACCAAATTCACTATGCATTTGTACTCCGAGACGTCAAGCAAGGCTGGACCGAAGCAACCCGCCGAGCCTACTTTCAATGGTTCTTCGATGTGGCCACCGCTCGCGGCGGCGCCTCCTTTGGCGGCTTCCTAGCCAATATTCGCGATGTGGCTCTGTCCAATCTGAGCGATGCCGACAAAGCCGCGTTGGCAGAATTGTCGGGCGACATGCCTGCACCCCGCGATCCGCTGGCCGACCTGGCTCCGCGGCAACAGGTGGAACAATGGACCGTGGAAAAATTGCAAGCTGAATTGGCCAAGGTCACCCAAAAGGTCAATTTTGAGCGAGGCCGTGAATTGACTGCCGTGGCCCAATGCTTCAAGTGTCACCGATTTAATGGCCAAGGTGGTATTCAGGGCCCGGATCTGACGGGTGCGGGCCGACGTTTTAATGACAAGGACCTGTTGACCACGGTGATCGAACCGGACAAAGAAATTAGCGACCAATATCAGGCTACCCAATTCCAAACGGAGAACGGCGTGGTCGTGGGACGGGTTGCCAATTTGAATGGGAATACGCTGCAGATCGTGACGAATATGCTAGCCCCCGGCGACTTTACCGGCGTAAACGTGGACGAGATTCTCGAACGCCGACCCTCGCCGGTCTCGATGATGCCACGCGGATTATTGGATACCTTTAATCCGCAGGAAATCGCCGACCTGTTGGCTTACTTGCGCAGCGGCGGCGACGCAAGCCATCCGGTTTATCAGCAGTAGCATGGCTGGCCGCACACGGGCAGCCGGGGACCATTGCCGCGCGTGCGCTGGTCGCCAGGTTGCCCTACGGTCGCCGGAGAGCTTTAGGTCAGGCTCCACGGTTGACGATAGGGAGCCTGCATGAGTAATTGCTGCGCGACGGTATCGCCGATAATGGTTTCGCTGGCTGCGTCCCAAGCCAGCGATCGACCGAGTGCGTGGGAGACGTACCCCAGATGTCCTGGCGTGATGCTGCGGTGGCCGGCTTCAGCCGGGGCGATGCATGGTTTTCGAGTTCGAATGCAGTTGATAAAGTTTTCGGCGTGATTGTCAGAAACATAGGCTTTCCATGGCCCAGGATCAAAATCGGGCTCGAGCCATTCCGGATTGGAGGCGCGGATCTTGCCACGATTGACCCACAGCCAACCCTTCTCCGCCACCCATTTCGTTCCGTTTTCAACTTGCGTCGAGATGCGGGATTCAACGCCGCCTGGGTAAGTGCAACGCATTTCATATTGGTGGGGCGTGTCGTACAGGGGGCATTGCGAGTTGGTCCAACCGAGTGATGCAACGCGGTTGGGTCCCGAGCGGTCTAAATCCAAGGACCAGTGGGCGATGTCATTGTGGTGTCCGATCCAGTCCATCAACACTCCACCACCGAAGGCGCAAGTCGCGCGCCACCAGCGATGGTGTCGCGCGCATGTAATCCAACTTGGGCGCTGGACCACACCACATGTCGTAGTCCAAGCCAGGCGGCGGATCGCTGGGCGTGGTGTCATCGAGCGCCTGTTCGTAGCCTGGAGGTAAACCCACTTCGATCGTGAGCAAATTGCCCAGCCTCCCGTTGCGGACCAACTCTACCGCCCGACGAAAGGTTGCGTCGGAGCGCTGCTGGGAGCCTACTTGGAAAATCGTTTGCTGCGCCTCCGCCGCACGCACTACAGCCTGACCCTCGGCAAAAAAATGCGTGACTGGCTTTTCGCAATAGACAGCCTTGCCGCTGCGAATGGCGTCGAGGGCGATGCGCGCGTGCCAATGGTCGGGCGTGGCGATGACCACGGCATCCAGATCCTCGCGCTGCAGAACATCTCGGTAGTCGGCATAGGCCGCGCAGCCCTGAAACCGCCCTGATTTGGCCGCTTCCGCATAGTGCTTCTCAATGCGCGCCTGGGCGGGAATACTTTCCCATTTGCGGTCCCCGGCCCCATGGATTGTCGCGATAATGCACCTCCTGCACATCGCAGACTGCCAACACCTGCGTGGTGGCTTGCGCTAGGAAGTCTCCCAGCAATTGAAAGCCGCGTGCCCCCAGACCGATGAAGCCTAGTGAAATTCGCTCAGAGGCCGCGGCCCGCACCGGGCGCAGGGCCGGACAGCCCATGGCCATCGCAGCCGCCGTCCATTTGAAGAAATTTCGGCGTTTGAGAGCTTGCTTCGAAGCGATCAGTTCCTGCGGAATCACGGTTTCAGCTCCTAGGCAACGAGTGGGTTTTGGCGAGGCGGGGCGGCCAGCACAAGCGGTCGAACGCGGAGGGCTGCCCGTGATCGGAAGCACGAGCTTGGCGAATTCGAAAACGCACCGCATTCTACAACGCACCGCATGCAGCAGGCTGCATAAAATCTGGGCTAACCAGCCAGCAATTTGGCAAAACCGTAGATTTGCCGCAGCAATGGGCGCACCCACGCCAGCGGTGCGGATTCCGGATTCTCACCGCCCACTCAGGCGGCTATACTAAGTCTTGATCTGAAAACGATGAGCTGCTTCGGCGCTAGCGGTCCTCTTCGGTTTTCGGATAGGTTCTCAGCGATTTGGTCCAACTTTACCCCAAAACGCGGGTTTCGCTTACCTGTGACCTAGGCTCTCGCGTTGCTTGGGCCACCGTTTCAGGCAGGGCTCCGCAAGCTGTTCGTGCTAGACATGTTGCAACAAGACAAACAAATCCGCAAGCTGATGTTGGGTCACGAGGCCCGCGAGAAAATGCGTCAGGCAGGGCGTTTCAATGCGCAGTTGATGGATGAGATTCGCGGATTCGTCAAGGCGGGCGTGACCACCGATGAAATTGACCAGTTGGTCAGTCAATACACGCGTGATCATGGGCACAAAGCGGCCACCTTGGGATATCTAGGATATCCCAAGAGTTGCTGCACTAGCATCAACGACGTGATCTGCCATGGCATACCCGATGCCACCGTGTTGAAAGAAGGCGATCTGGTGAATGTGGACATCACCAGCGTCGTCGATGGTTGGCATGGCGATCAATCAGAAACCCTGATTATCGGCCAAGCTAGCGACGAGGCGCGAGCCGTTACGCAAGCCGCTTTTGACTGCATGTTCTTGGCCATCGACGTGTTGCAGCCGGGATGTGCGGTCAGCGTGATTGGCGATGCGATTGTGGCTGAAGCCCATCGTCGCGGGTTTTCGGTAGTCCGCGAGTATGTCGGCCATGGCTTGGGAAACGTGTTCCATCAGCCCCCGAATATTCCCCATTTTCCCGACCGCAAGTCGCGGCAGCAGCGATTGTTGCCGGGCATGTGTTTTACCGTCGAACCGATGATCAATGCTGGCTCACGTTTTACGCGGCTGGACAAGGAAGATGGTTGGACGGTGCGAACTCGCGACGGGCGACTTTCGGCACAGTTTGAACACAGTATTTTGATGACCGAAGAGGGACCTGAAATCCTGACGCTGACCGAGCATGGTCCTCGTCGTGGGCACCAGTTTTAGCTCCAACTCCGCTTTCATGCGAATCGAGCACAACATGGATTCTGCCAAGAATCACGCAACTCAGTAGCGCCCTCGTAGAAAATCTGGGAAGATCGCCGCTTTGCTGGCTGCGATGGTTCTGCTGACTGCCGCTTTCCTCCCCTGCCCAGCAGCCTGCGGACGCCGCGATGAACGACCCTTTGGCACAGGGACAGCAGAACGTGGCCGGACGCTTTGCACGGCTGGAAGATCTGCTCCTCCGCTCTGCCGAACTCGAGTCTGCCGAGAATCCAACTCGGGCGGCCCTGCTGCAACAGGCCGTGCAATTGAGCAAGCAGGCTCAGCTGAGCGACCTGCTGGCCAAAGCTGCTTCGAATTTAGAGAAGCGGCAATTCAGCGAAGCGATTGAGCAACAAAAGACCAGCCGCGAGAACTTGAAGCGACTGTTGGAACTGCTACAAAGCGAGAATCGCGAGGAGCGGGTGCGTGAGAAACGCGACGAGGTGCGTAGATGGATCGAGGAGACCGATCGCTTGCTGAGGCTGCAGAGCTCGTTGCGTGGAAGAACCGAGGGAGGGCAAGATGCGCTCCAGGCTTCGGCAGACCAAGATAAGTTGGCCCAGAAAGCTGCTGATATTGCCGCCGAATTGCGCGGTCCCGATGCAGCGGCAGAAGACACGGGGCCCGAGCCTGCCGATCCAGCCCAGCCCGCCGCACCCAAGGACGAGCCGGAGCAAAAAAACAACGGTCAACCGGAGGACGCAGCCGGGGATGAGCAGGGAGAAAATCCGGGTGATCAAGCGGGTGACAAATCCAGCGACAAACCTGGCGAAAATCCGGGTGACCAAGCCAGCGACAAAGCTGGGGAGCAGGCGGGCGATAAGGCTGGTGACAAGGCCAGTGATAAAGCGGGTGAGCAGGCTGGTGATCAAGCGGGTGAGCAGGCTGGTGATAATCCAAGTGACCAAGCCGGCGACCAAGCCGGAGAGCCATCGAGTCCACAGCCCGCCGGCAAGGACTCGCCCGCCGGCAAGGACTCGCCCGCCGGCGAACAGCCGCCCAATTCCCAGCCTTCACAGTCCCAGCCGTCACAGTCCCAGCCGTCACAGTCCCAGCCGCAACCAGGTCAGGGACAGCCCTCCCCAGGTACGCCGCCCAGCGAGGGTTCGTCGGGACAATCCGCACAGCCATCCCCGCAGCCACCCACCTCCCAGGACCCGACAGAGCGGGCGCGGCAGCGTATCGAACAGGCCCAGCAGCGGATGAAGGAAGCCCAAGCCGAACTGGAAAAGGCGCAGCGCGAGGGAGCTGTCGAAAAGCAACTGGAGGCCGAAAACGAACTGCGCGAGGCCATCGACGAGCTCGAAGAGATCCTGCGGCAATTGCGTGAAGAGGAAATCGAACGCTCGCTGGTGTCGCTCGAAACGCGCATTCGCAGAATGCTGGAAATGGAAAGCAAACTGCTCGACGAAACCAAGCGTTTACAAGAGATTTCCGGTGAACAGGCCGTGCGGCAGGTAGAGATTCGGGCCAGCAGTCTTGCTCGCGAGCAGCGGCAGGTATTGGCTGAGGGTGAGCGTGCTTATTTGCTACTGCGCGACGAGGGTTCTAGTGCTGCCTTCCCGGAGGCCATCGAGCAGGTCAATATTGACATCTCCAAGGTCGCCGCGCGCTTGGATGTGGCCGACGTTGGCCCGCTGACGGTTTTGATTGAGGAAGAGATTGTCAGTTCGCTGGAAGAGATGGTAGCCGCGCTCGTCCAAGTTCAGAAGGACAACAAAGAGAAGGCTCGCCAACAGCAGCAAGGGCAGCCTCAACAGGGACAGCCTGGTGAGCAGCCGTTGGTCGATAAATTGGCTGAACTGCGATTGATTCGCACTTTGCAGGTGCGCATCAATAACCGTACCGAGGCCCTCTCCAAGATGCTCGATAACCCCAGCGATCCAGTCGGCCAGGCGGGTGAGGGCGAAGTCTTGCAGGAGCTGTATGGACTCTCCGAGCGCGAGGCCAGCCTGCAAACCGTCACCCGTGACATCGTCGTCGGCAAAGGTGAGTAAGGCAACTGCCTTGCGTGGTTGAATTTCCTGTTGGCTACGCTCGCCAGAGCGTGGGCCCCCCCCACCGTCTGGCGACGGTAGCTACGCTCGTCCTGGTCGCTACGCTCGTCCATAGTAGCTACGCTCGCCAGAGCGTGGGCCCCCCACCGTCTGGCGACGGTAGCTACGCTCGTCCTGGTCGCTACGCTCGTCCATAGGGTACGTTCGTCTACGGTAGCCTCGCCAGAGCGTGGGCCCCCCACCGTCTGGCGACGGTAGCTACGCTCGTCCTGGTCGCTACGCTCGCCATAGCGTGGTCACGTTACGTTCGTCTACGCAGCTACGCCCCCAGAGCGTGGGCCCCCCACCGTCTGGCGACGGTAGCTACGCTCGTCCTGGTCGCTACGCTCGTCCATAGTAGCTACGCTCGCCAGAGCGTGGGCCCCCCACCGTCTGGCGACGGTAGCTACGCTCGTCCACGGTAGCTACGCTCGTCCTGGTCGCTACGCTCTCCACGGTAGCTACGCTCGCCAGAGCGTGGGAACCCCACTGAGATTAGGCCGGCGGGTGGATTTCAACATATCCGCCGTGTTCGCCCAACCACTATTGGCGAACACACCCTGGAGGACGGCAACAACCTTGGGCTACCCGACCTACGTCAGTTTGCGGCTTTCGTTTAGGATATGCTCCCAAGATGTGGTCCGGATTGCTTACCAAGCATTTGCTTCACCTAGGCGAGTCTTTCCGAGGCTCGCATGGATTGCGACAACAGTCGCGTTGTCTTTGCCGGAGAGGCGGACCTGCGTGTGATCGTAGGTGGTATAGGGCAAGCGACATGCCGCTCACTGAAGCGGACGACCTCTCAAAACAACGATGGAGTGGTGCCGTGCACAGCGCACCAGCCGACCTGTGGAGCGTATTGAATGGAAAAAACCAAAGTGGCCATTGTGGGTCTCGGCACCGTGGGTAGCGGTGTGGCCAGACTGTTGTTGGACCACGGTGATCGCACGGCCCGGCATGCTGGCCGTACCCTATGGTTGGAAAAGGCTGTCGTCCGTGATTGCGGCAAGCCCCGGGGCTGCGATTTGCCCAAGGGTGTGTTGACCGACAACCTGGACGACGTCCTGCTGGATCCTGAAATTGAGGTAGTGGCTCAATTGATTGGCGGCTTGGAGCCAGCCCGGAGCATCATGTTGCAGTTGCTCGAAGCCGGCAAGAATGTAGTCACTGCCAACAAAGCGTTGCTGGCCGAGCATGGACCTGAGTTGTTTGATCGCGCGCGTTCACTGGGCAGATGCATTGCCTTTGAAGCGGCGGTTGCCGGTGGCATACCGATCATTACCAATGTCAGCCAATGCCTGTCGGCCAATCAAATCGAGTCCTTGCAGGGCATCCTCAATGGAACCAGCAACTTCATCGTGACTAAAATGGACGAGCAGGGCTGGAGCTATGCCGATGCGCTGGCCGAGGCCCAGCGGCTGGGCTTTGCCGAATCCGACCCGGCGATGGATGTTGACGGGAGTGATGCGGCGCAAAAGCTTGCCATCTTGGCCCATCTGGCCTTTGGGGCGAGGATTGGCTGGGACAAGATCCCCAAGACTGGCATCGACAGCCTGGATGTAGCCGACTTGGGCTTTGCCCGCGAGCTGGGTTACCGGATCAAACTCATCGCACACGCGCGATTGGCCGATGGCGGCTTGGAGCTGAGTGTAGCCCCAACCCTGATTCGCATCGGTCAGCCATTGGCCGAGGTGCGGGCCAATTACAACGCCATCAATGTCGTGGGCGATGCAGTTGGCGATTTATTCTTCCATGGCCAGGGGGCTGGGCAAATGCCGACCGCATCGGCGGTTGTGGCTGACCTGATCGACATTGCCGTGGGCCGCACGCCGATAACATTTCGCACTTTAGAACTATGGAGTACACGGCAGTCGCCGGTGAGCATCATGCCGCTGGATGACCTGCCGGGTCGCTACTACATGCGTTTTCAAGTGATCGATGAACCGGGTGTCATGGCCCAAATTACCTCGATTCTCGGCGCTCAAAAGCTGTCGATTGCCTCGATCATCCAGCACGAATCCGATCGTCGCCTGGATGCGCCGAGCGTGCAATTGGTGATTATGACGCACGAGGCTCCCGAGGGCGCTGCTCGGGCGGCGGTGGAAAAGATCATGCGTTTGGAATGTGTAAGCGGTTCCGCCGTGCGCATGCGCGTGATGGAAGAAAGAACAACTCGATAACGGATGTATCCCATGAAGTATGCCATCATCATTCCCGACGGTTGCTCCGATCTTCCCATGGAGCAGTTGGCTGGTAAAACGCCCCTGCAGGCTGCCCGCATTCCTCACATGGATGCGGTGGCCAAGCAGGGAATGCTTGCCCAAACGGATAATGTGCCCACCCATTTTCCAGCTGGCAGTGAAGTCGCGAACATGACGCTGTTTGGCTACGATCCGAATACTTACTTCACAGGCCGCGCACCATCGAGGCAGCTGCCCAGGGAATTCAGTTGGGAGCCGACGACTGGGCCGTGCGCTGCAATCTGGTCACGATCGTCGATCAAGTGATGGTGGACTTTACCGCCGATCATATTTCGACGGACGAATCCAGACAGTTGCTGGCAGCCATGAACGCAGCGGTGCACGATCCTCGACTCGAGTTTGTGCCCGGTGTCAGCTATCGCAATTTGTTGCTGGTCCGCGGCGACGCGCAGCATCCCGTGCCCTTTACCTCGGACACGCGGACGAGTGCCCCACACGACTTGACCGATCTTGCCGTCAGCGATGATTATCCGCGTGGTCCTGGCAGCGACCTGCTGACCAATCTCATGCACACCTCGGCCAGCCTATTTGCTGAACATCAGGTCAACCAACGACGCGTTGCTCAGGGGCATCGCCCGGCCACCAATGTCTGGTTGTGGGGACAGGGTAAGAGTCCCCAATTACCCGCATTCGAGACGCGTTTTGGATTGCGCGGCGCGATGATCACCGCGGTGGATCTATTGCGTGGGCTGGCGGCCCTGATCGGCTGGGATCGACTGGAGGTGGAGGGCGCGACGGGCTATCTGGACACCAATTACGCTGGCAAGGGGCAGGCTGCCGTGTCGGCCCTGGACCGCTACGACATCGTGTGCGTGCATGTTGAAGCTACCGACGAGGCATCGCACGAGGGTCGCTACGAAGAGAAGATCAAGGCGCTCGAGGCCATCGATCAGCATATCGTCGCGCCGGTGCATGACAAACTCAAGCAACTGGGTGACTACCGGTTGTTGATCTTGCCGGATCACCCGACGCCATGTGCAACCAAGAAGCACAGCCATGGCATGGTTCCGCTGGCCGTATGCGGCACGGGTATCAACGGTTTCGGCGAGAGCTATAGCGAGCCGGCTGCTGCAGAGTCCAGCAAGGCCTTTGGCAATGGCTGGGAAATGATGGAAGAGTTTATTCGCGGCCCATGGTGAACGGCTGGGACCAGGAGCCCATTGGGGAACAGTTTTTTTCGCCCCTTATTTTGACGAGGAAACCGACTGAATCATGGCATTGTTGGTACAGAAGTTTGGTGGTACGAGTGTCGCGGATCCCGAGAAAATTCTGGCTGCCGCCCGCAAGGCCATTCGCGCTCAACAAGAGGGCAACCAGGTAGTGGTGGTGGTCAGCGCGATGGGACATAACACGGACTTGCTGGTCGATCTGGCACAGCAGGTTACCGATTCTCCGCCAGCCCGCGAAATGGATATGCTGCTTTCCACCGGGGAGCAGGTCAGCGTGGCACTGATGGCCATGGCCGTTGACTCCCTGGGCTACAAGGCGGTTAGTCTAACGGGTGCCCAAATGGGTATTCAGACCGATAGCTCGTTTACCAAAGCCAGAATACGGACCATTGCCGCCGATCGAATTCAGAGCCAATTGGACAAGGGCAACATCGTCATTGCGGCCGGTTTCCAGGGTATCGATGACGAGCTGAACATCACCACCTTGGGGCGTGGCGGGAGCGACACCACGGCGGTGGCCTTGGCGGCCGTGCTGCGCGCCGACGCTTGCGAGATTCATACCGATGTGGATGGGGTCTACACCACCGACCCGAGACAATTGCCTGAAGCCAGGCAAATGAGTTGCATCAGCTACGATGAAATGCTCGAGCTGGCCAGCTTGGGCGCGGGCGTCATGCACAATCGTTCGATCGAGTTCGCCAAGAAGTACGGCGTGCCGATTCACGTCCGCAGCAGCTTCAGTGACACGCGCGGCACGCTGATTGTCAACCAAAGCGAATCGCCCTCCATTCCAGTTTGCGGTGCCGCGATGACTCGCAACGAGGCCCGCATTACCATCCAGGGCGTTCCGGACCATCCTGGCACTAGCAGCGAGATCTTCAAATCATTGGCGGCCCGCAAGATCACCGTCGATATGATTGTGCAGAACGTCGGCCAGGAGGATCGAGCAGATATCTCCTTTACTGTTCCCAAGGACGAGTTGCAGGAGGCGGTCAAGGCGGTGCGCGAGGCGGTGGCTACCGTGGGAGCCACTGGCTTTACTCAGGATGACGAAGTTTCCAAGGTATCCGTCGTAGGACTCGGAATGGCTCAGCAAACCGGCGTGGCCCAAAAGATGTTCAGGGCCATCGCCGATGCGGGCATTAACATTCAGATGATTACAACTAGTGAAATAAAAATCTCCGTGCTGGTAGCTCGCAGCGAAGCTCTGGCTGCCCTGCGAGCGGTTCACCAAAGTTTTGAGCTCTACCGCAAACCGGCCGATGCGGTTACCTGGAGTACGCTGCCCCGTCGCAATTCCTCCCAAGCCGACGTAGATAAACTGCTGGCCGACCTGCAGGCCGCGGATATGGAGCAGCTTTCTCTGAGCGACATATCCCTGGCTGACGATCAAGCCCGGGTAACATTGGCTGGTGTGCCCGATGCCCCCGGCTTGGCTGCCGATGTCTTCGACGCCGTTGCGGCCCAGGGGGTGTTCGTGGACATGATCGTTCAGAGCTACGATGGCTATCAGGGAGAGACCAGCATTAGTTTCACCATACCTCGCCACCAATTTGCGGAGGCCATGTTGGTCATGAAGGACTTGCAGGAGAAATTTTCCATTCGGCGTGTCTGCGGCAGTGAGGACATTGCCAAACTATCGGTCAGCGGGATTGGTATGCGCAGCCACACCAATGTGGCCATCGGCATGTTCGAAGTACTGGCCGCTGCCGGCATCAACGTTGAAATGGTCAATACGAGCGAACTGCGAGTCAATGTAGTGGTTGGAAGCAAGTCGGGCGACCAGGCCCTGAAATGCCTGCAGCAAAAATTTGCAGACGGCTTCTGCTGAGGCGAAATCAGGCTGATTTCCGAAATTCTGGGCTTGTCGGCTGGGCAGGCAGCTTTTTGAAAAGGCTTCGGTCTATAATATGCGTCTCGGCCTTTGGTGCGAGACACCTTTGAGAGAACGAGATTCACTGCGCTTCATTTCAGCTGGAATAAAATATGAGTCAGGTTAGCGAGCCCGCCGTCCAACACATGAGCGATGATGATGTCCAGGCGATAGACCGTCTGCGTCAGGCATATCATCAGTTGGTCGACGAACTGGGTCGAGTGATCGTCGGACAACGCGACACGATCGAAAGCCTGGCCATCTGCTTGTTCGCCCGCCGCCACGCCTTGCTGATGGGTGTCCCCGGTTTGGCCAAGACGCTGCTGGTCAGCAAGCTGGCGGAGACCATGTCGCTGAAGTTCAGTCGCATCCAGTTCACGCCCGACCTGATGCCCATGGACATCACCGGCACGGACATTCTGCAGGATGGCGAGGGTGGCCGCCGCGAATTCCAGTTCGTGCCGGGACCGGTGTTTGCCAACATCGTTCTGGCCGACGAAATCAATCGCGCCCCACCGAAGACTCAAGCCGCCATGCTGGAAGCCATGCAGGAACATCGCGTCACGGTGTTGGGCAAGGTCTTTACGCTGGACGAGCCATTCATGGTGCTGGCCACGCAGAATCCGGTCGAGCAAGAGGGTACCTATCCCTTGCCCGAGGCGCAGCTAGATCGCTTCATGTCGCTGATCGAACTGGACTATCCCAACGAAGAGGAGGAGATCCAGATCGCCCGGACCACCACCGGCGATCATGTACCCGAATTGCGACACCTGATGACTGCCGAGCAAATCATCGCCCATCAAAGCTTGGTTCGCCGCGTTCCGGTTCCAGATCACATCTATACCTATGCGGCGCGGCTGGTGCGCAAGACGCGTCCCACGGGCAGCACCTCTCCCGAATGGCTCAAGCCGCTTGTGTCTTGGGGTGGCGGTCCGCGGGCGGTGCAGAATCTGATTCTCGGAGCCAAAGCCCGCGCGGCCCTGTATGGGAGCTACATGGTCCGCACGGAGGATGTTAAAGCCGTCGCTTCGGCCGTCCTCACGCATCGCATCATCACCACCTTTGCGGCCCAGGCAGAACGCGTATCGGCCAAGGACATTATCCAGCGACTGGTGGAGGAAACGCCCGAGGGATAAGGCTGCACTGCAGGGGCTTCGGAGCCTACCGAGAAGAACCACAGTGCCACGGTAAAGCCACGGTAAAAGCCACGGTAGAACCCTCCGGTGTTCGCCTACAAGACGGGGTTGCAGCCTACGCCCGGTCCGCCGACTGCAGCGATCTCTCCAAATTTACTGGGCTCCATTGTCCTAACTAGCTATCCAGGCTCATGAGCACGGAACGACAACAACGCAGTTTTATAGATCCGGTCGTGCTCGCCCAATTGAGCGCGCTGCCGCTGTTGTCGCGCAAGCCGATGTTGGGGAATGTCTCGGGACGTCATGCCAGCCCACACCGGGGTGCCAGCGTTGAGTTTGCCGAGTACCGCAAGTACGTGCCTGGCGATGATTTGCGGCGACTGGATTGGCGAGCCTATGGCCGTTCGGATCGCTTCTATATCAAAGAATTTGAGGCGGATACCAATCTGCGCTTGGTGCTGGTGTTGGACACCAGTGGTTCGATGGACTTTGGCTCGGTTGGGATGAGCAAGCTGGAATACGCGCGCGCTTGGCAGCTGCGCTGGGCTATCTGGCGATCCAGCAGGGCGACGCCGTCGGCTTGGCCTGCGTGGCGCAGAAGCATTGTGCAACACATTCCCTCGCGTCGCAGTCCGGCTCACCTGAAGACGCTGTACGACACACTGGAATTGGTACAGCCGCAGGGCGAGACCGGCTTGGTCAGTGTCTTGCACGAAATGGCTGAGACCGTTCGGCAGCGGGCCCAAGTCATTATTTTTTCCGACTTGTTTGTCGAACACGGACCTGCTGCGCGACTGCTTTGAGCACCTTCGCTTTCGCAAGCACGATGTCTCGGTGTTCCATTTGCTGGATCCGGAAGAATTGAGCGTTCGCCTTTCAGCGTCCGACGCGTTTCATCGACATGGAGGGTGGCACGGCGGTCTTTGCCGATCCGGTCGAAATCGCCGATCGCTACCACCGCGCGTCTGCGCGAGTATCTGGAAACGTCTGCGGAGGGTGGTGCTGGAGACCGCCGTCGACTACCGCCGAATTGACATCAGTTCACCCTACGACAAAGAACTGACTCAATTTCTGGTGGATCGCGCCCATCGAGGGAGAGGTCGATGAGTTTTCTGCAACCTTTGATGCTCGCCGCCTTGCCGCTGATCGCTCTGCCCGATTCTGATTCATCTGATCAACCAGTGGCGTTACCAGACCAAGCCCTGGGGTGCGATGATGTTCCTGTTGGCCGCCAATCGCATGAATCGCGGGTTCGCCCGGATCCGCCAATGGCTGATTCTGGCCGCGCGGACGCTGGCTGTTGCGGGTTTGATTTTTGCCATCGCCCGCCCACTTGGCCAGCGGTCTGCTGGGATTCTCCGGTGGCGGGCAAACGGACACGACCATGGTCTTGCTCGATCGTTCGCCCAGCATGCAGCAACAGGGCGTGGCAGGGCTGTCCAAGCTGGAGACCGGGCGCCGGCAATTGTCCTCAGCCTTGCAGACCTTGGGATCTACCCACTGGGTCGCGGTCGATGCGACGAGCGCCAAGGCGACTGCCTTCGACAGCTTGGAAGGCATGTTGGATTCACCTGCCTTTGCGGAGTCGAGCGCCACGGCGGACGTGCCCAAGATGCTGGAATCGGCATTGGACTACTTGCAGAAGCAACAAGCCCGGGCCAACCGAGATATGGATCTGTTCCGACCTGCGCACTCGCCGATTGGAATGCCGACAGCGGTAGCTGGAGCTTGATTCGCCAAGGATTTGAGAGTTTACCCCAATCGGTTCGCTTTCATCTGCTGGCCTATCCTGACCCGCCACGTGAGAATTTAACGATACGCGTTACCGAAGCCCGTCGCGAAGTAGTCAGTGAGGGAAACGTCAACGAAAACGTGCTGCTGCTCTCTTTACGTCTTTCCCGCTCGGTGGATGAATCGAGCATGGAGGACATTGAAATCCCGATTCAGATTGAGATTGGCGGCGCGCGTAGCGAACATCGCTTGCAGATGTCTGGGGCATCGGCGGAAATCAAGAACCATCGGGTGGCTCTACCGCCCAATGTTAGCCAAGGATGGGGGCGAGTCAGCATTCCCTCGGACGATAACAACGCCGACAACGAATTCTTTTTTGTATTTGATGAGCCTCCCATGCGGCGGGTCGTCATCGTCAGCGATGATCGGTCGGCCACGCGCGCGTTGGAGATTGCCGCGTCCGTTTCGGCAGACGGCTCCACGAACGCCGTAGTCGAAGTCCTAGCGGCGGATCAACTCGATTCCCTGGCACTGGACGGGGCCTCGCTGTTGCTGTGGCAAACCCAGCTACCCGATGGCAGCCTGGCACCAGCCATCAAGAACTATTTGGAATCCGGCGGCCAGGCCATCTTTTTACCGCCTAGCAGCCTGATAAATGGTGCCGCGGCCGCCAGTTCGGACAGCTTCTACGGAGTTCGCTGGCTGGACTGGAACGCTGCCGATCCCAAGGCCATGGTTGATAACTGGCGCGGAGATCAGGACCTGCTAGCCGCCACGCGCAGCGGCGCCGGCTTGCCGGTTGGCCAATTGGAATTGTCCGGCTATGCGCGACTAGCCAGCGAAACAGCATTAACCAATCTGGCCACGGTGAGCGGAGGCGACCCGCTGCTGGCACGCGTGCCCACCGCCCGGGGTGGCCTTTACTTCTGCACTGCCTCTGCCGATCCGCAGGTATCCACGCTGGCCGAGAGTGGGATTGTGCTGTTCGTAGCCATCCAGCGGGCTATCGAGCGCGGACAGGCCGCGTTGGGCAATACGGCCGAGCGAATTGCGGGCGCGTCGGAGGAATCCACGGCCAACTGGCAGCAGATGGCGGGAGCTAGCCAGGCCCTGTCGACCGAATATGCTTCGCAGGCGGGAGTCTATCAAGTGGATGAGCGGCAGTTGACCGTGAATCGGTCGACTGCGGAAGATCAGCGTGAAACGCTAGCGGATGAAAAGGTAGATGCTTTATTTGCTGGCCTGCCCTTTGCCCGGGTCGATGATCAGGCTGGAAATTTAAGCGGCATTGTACGCGAAATATGGCGGCTGTTTCTGATTGCCATGATTGTGGCGCTGTTAATCGAAGCTGCCTTATGCTTGCCGCGTACGGCCCGCCGACTCCTCCCCGCACGCACTGCGGGGGTAACCTAGAAACTGCGCAATGCACTTCGGATATCCCTACATCGCCATCGCGCCCCGCCGTGATCATTGCAGAAAACACAATCAATTTACTTTCGGCAGATCCTTAATTTAATTGCAGACCGTTGCGGTCTGATCGATGCAAAAACTGCTCAACCATGTCGCACACCAGTTTTGGATTTCAAGCAACAGCCCTGACGCTGGCGATCTCATGCCTGGCCCTGGTGGCCGTGTGTGCCTTGAGTTGGCTTGCTTGGCGCCGCAGCGGTTTTCGCCCAGCCAATCTGGCCTTGGAATTGCTCCGAATTGGGATCGTTGCCTTTGCGGTTTTTCTGCTTAACCAGCCAGAAACCGTACAGGAGTTTCGCCCCACGGAGAAGCCAACCGTGGTGGTGCTTGGCGATCAATCCTCCAGCATGGATACCCAAGATGTCGGTTTGGAGCAATCATCCAACTCGACGCCGCTTTTGACCAGGCGTCGGGCCATCGAGCCGCTGTTGGACCCGACGGTATGGGAAAATCTGGCCGAGCGATTGGAGATCGTCATCACCCCCTTTGCCGGCCAGGACAATGGGTCATCTAGCAATCTGCACGATGCGATCGCCCAGGCTCGCGAGCAGCATGACAACCTGCGCGCCGTCGTTATGGCCTCTGATGGCGACTGGAATACTGGCTTGCCGCCGGTACAGGCTGCCATGCGACTACGCCTGGAGCAGATTCCAATATTCAGCGTACCGGTCGGAAGCCAAACGCGTTTACCCGACTTGGATCTCATCAGCTTTGATGTGCCCACCTTTGGCATTGCGGACAAAAATGTTCGCATTCCCTTTACGATTGAGAGCTCGCTAGCTAGAGATCATGTGGCACAAGTTGAATTGACGATCTCCGATGGAACTTCGATCAAGCAGCAGGTGCGGGTGGCAGCCATGGGCCGTACTTCGGACGCCCTTTTATGGAAGCCGGCCGCGGTGGGTGATTACACACTCAAGCTGGATATTCCCGCGCATCCCCAAGAGCGGGTTAGCGAGAATAATACGCGTGAGACACCCATCGCCATTCGCGAGGAAAGACTGCGCGTGCTGGTCGTGGAGTCTTTTCCGCGTTGGGAGTATCGCTATCTGCGAAACGCTTTATCACGTGACCCGGGTGTTGAAGTCAGTTGCCTGCTGTTTCATCCTGGGCTGAGCAAGGTGGGCGGTGGTAATCGGGACTACATCACCGCCTTTCCCGACGCCTTGGAAGAATTGTCGCAATACGATGTGATTTTTCTTGGCGACGTGGGCATCGGTGACAAGCAATTGACCGAGGAACAATGTCGTTTGATCAAGGGCCTGGTGGAGCAACAGGCCAGCGGCCTGGTCTTCATGCCGGGCTTCAAGGGCAATATGCTCAGCCTGGTCGAATCGCCGTTGGGCCCCTTGCTGCCGGTGGTCTTGGACGCTACGCAGCCCGGCGGTTGGGGCTCGCGGACGCCCAGCCACTTTGCCCTCACCGAACTCGGTCGCCGTAGCCTGCTGACCAAACTGGCGGATACACAAGACGAAAACATGCAGGTCTGGGAGAATCTTCCCGGCTTTCAGTGGCATGCGCCCATCGAGCGGGCGAAGGCAGGCACCGATGTGCTGGCGGTCCATCAAGAATCATCCAACGAATATGGCCGCGTCCCTCTGCTGGTAACCAGGACATTCGGCGCTGGCAAGGTGCTGTTCATGGGCACCGACGGTGCCTGGCGCTGGCGACGAGGCGTCGAGGATCTGTATCACTATCGTTTCTGGGGACAGGTCGTGCGTTGGATGGCCTATCAGCGCAACATGGCCGAGGGCGAACTCATGCGTTTCTATTATTCGCCGGAGCAACCGCAAGTCCGACAAACCGTTGCCCTGAGCGCCAATGTTATGGAAAAAAGTGGCGAACCCCTCAGTCGTGGTGATGTGTTTGCTCGCATCGTCGCGCCCAGCGGTCGAACCGAGACGGTACAGATGACCAGCACCGGCAGCCGAATGGGGTGCCTTTGCCGGTTCGTATGCTCCCGCCGAGCCTGGGCCCACGAAGTCACCCTGCGCTGCGAGCAAAATTCTAGCGAGCTCAAAACAACGCTATTTGTGCAGGGTTCCACACTCGAACAGGTTGGCAAACCAGCTCGTCCCGAGGTTCTTGAGGAGTTGTCGCGGGTTACGCGGGGCCGAGTCCTCAGTGGCGATCTTACCCAAGTTATCAAAGCGGTATCGGAAGTACCGGATCCACCCGCCGAAATTCGGCGCGTGCAACTCTGGAGTCACCCCCTGGTTGCCGCTACGCTGATATTTCTACTGGCTTTATTTTGGGTTGGTCGCAAAATGGCTGGTATGATCTAGTGCTTTGTCAGGAATAAAAATTGGGTTGGACATGCGTTGGGAAAAAGGGGTCGGACACCAAAAGTGCGAAGCTCCCGAAGTGCCGTTCCGGCTTTTGGTGTCCGACCCCTTTTTCCCTTCCATCCCCAAATGAAACTTTGACAGAGCACTAGATTCTGTTCTCGAGCTAAACAATTCCAGGAGACGCGATGTGAGTGGAACAAATCGAACTGGTAAGTCGAGCACCGCGCTGGGGCATGAGCGATTGATCGTTCCCGACTCTTTGCGGACTCAACTGCTGGCCTATCGCAGTCGCGTCTGGTTTTCAAAAATCACCGAGGCCTTGGTACTGGGCGTGTTGGCAGCCCTGCTGGCCTTCTTGACCGTTTATGCCTTTGATCGCTTTCTGGATACCCCGCGGGCCGCCCGCTTGGGAATCTTTGTGGCGTCCTTGGCCGTGTGGCTAGCTGTGCCCTGGGCTTTGCATCGCTGGGTGTGGCGGAACCGCAAGTTGGATCAATTAGCCAGACTGCTGCGGGTCCGCGAGCCTGCGGTAGGCGATCAATTGCTCAGCGTCATTGAATTGGCTGACAACGATTCGGAACAAGCACGTTCGCGGACGTTGTGTGCGGCCGCGATTCAGCAAGTCGCTGATTCGGCGAAGAGCCGCGACTTTAGCCAGGCTGCGCCGCCAACCAGACTCAGAAGTTTGGGGACCTTGCTGGTGCTGGCGGGGTTGGCCACCGTGTTGCTTGGCACCCTATTTCCATTGGCAGCCAGCAATGCTTGGGCCCGCCTGGCTGCACCCTGGAAGAACACGCCGCGTTATACCTTTACGACCATCGAGCCACTGGCCGCGACGTTGGTTGTTCCCCATGGCGAAGCCGTGCCTCTCAATATCCAGCTGGCTGGCGATACGCGTTGGCAGCCCGCCGAGGCGCATCTGCAATTGGGAGACCTACCTCCCATCGAAGCCAGTTTGGAGGGCAATGTTTATCACTTTGAGTTGCCGCCTCAGACGGGCGACATGAGCCTGAAATTAAAGGTTGGCGATTATGCCCAGGTCGTCAAACTGGAACCCAAGCACCGTCCCGAGTTGGTTAGTGCGGTCGCTCGTGTGCAGTTGCCTGCCTATTTGGAGCGTAGCGAAGCGGTCGAATTGGATGTTCGCAGTGGGACTTTGACCAGCGTCGATGGTAGCCAGAGTAGCGTGTTGGCGACTGCGTCGAGATCGCTGCGTTCTGCGGCAATTAATGGCCAGGCGGTGGCTGTCGATCGGGCATCGTTCACCTCGGACAGCATGCCCATATCGGCTGTAGAGTCGCAACTTGCGATGAGCTGGGAAGACCATGATGGCTTGGCCGGTCGCGAACCCTTTGAGCTGACGCTCAAGCCCGCCGTGGATGAAATGCCCTCGGTTGTCGCCCAGGATTTGCCTCGGCAAGCCGTTGTGCTGGAGTCCGAACAAATCAATTTCATGGCCCTCGCGGCGGATGACTTTGGCATCAAGCGGATTGGCATGTCATGGAAGGGGCTGGACGACCAGCGCGTTGCGCGGCCTGCCGAGGGTGAGAAACTGTTGTCGGCAGGGGGCCCCTACAATTCGTCCATGCAGGTTGGGGGAACCTTTTCCGCGGTGGCGCTGGGTATTCCTGCACAGCCCATCGAGGTCCAGTTATGGGTCGAGGACTTCCACCCCGAACACCAACGTGTCGTATCGCCGCCACACATCTTGTACGTGCTGACAGCCGAGGAGCATGCGATCTGGATTACCAGCCAATTGAGCAAATGGCATCGGGCAGCGTTGGACGTGCGAGACAAAGAAATGCAATTGCACGAAACCAACAAACGACTGCGTGAAACGCCTGTCGAGGAATTGGCTGACGAAGAGATGCGCGGCGAATTGCATCGTCAGGCCTCGCTCGAAGCCTCCAACGGGCGGCGTCTTGCCTCGCTAGCAAAAAGTGGTGAAGATCTCTTGCGGCAGGCCTCGCGCAACTCGGAAATTGGCGTGGGGCACCTGGATCGCTGGGCAGAAATGCTGCAGATCCTGAACGATATCGGCAGCAATCGCATGCCCTCGGTGTCCGATTTGCTGCAAAAAGCGTCCACGGACAACAAGCTCGCCAGGTCCGGTAATAGCCCGCCGAAACCCTCTGCTCCCATGGCCGGACAAAATCGTTCCACCCCGGCCGGTAGTGGCAAACCTCAAGAGGAAGATCCGAAATTGGCTGCCCAACCGCCGATGCCCTCGATCAGCGATCAAGAGTCCTCCTTGCAGCCCAACGAAGGTCAAACGGAAGATCCACAAAAGCCCAAGAAGAAGAAGGGTAACGGTTCGAAGCTGAGTCTACCAACGACGACTTTGGCCGGGCCCGCCAAGTCAGGCGAGGCAGAGGACACGCCCGAGGAGGATGAGGAAGCGGAGGAAGATAGCGTCGACCAGGCGTTATTCGAGCAAGCCGACTTGCTTGCCGAATTTGAGAAGATTGCCGACGAGTTGAACACCTTGCTGGCCAATCTCGAGGGCTCGACCTTGGTCAAGCGGCTCAAAGCTGCCTCACGCGAGCAAAACCAGGTTGCCGAGCGCATCAGCTCGAGAATCCAGAATATCTTCGGTTTGACCTCTCAATTCGAAGATGGCGACAAGAAGATGTTCAAGGATCTGGCCAGCGTTGAAGAGCAGAGTAGCCAGGGTATCTCCTACATCATGGACGATATGCAAAGCTACTACGAACGCAGACGGATGAATCAGTTCAAGGTCGTGCTGGATGACATGAAGCAATCCGAGGTGCTGGTCGCCATTCAGAAACTGGGAGAAGAAATTCCCAAGGAGCACGGCATGTCCATTGCCCAAGCCGAGTATTGGTCGGATACCCTGGATCGCTGGGCGGAAGACCTGGTGGATCCTGCCTGCAGTGGACAGTGCCCGGGATCGAAGACATCGGATGCCCTGCCACCCTCACTGATCCTGGAAGTTCTCAAGATTCTCGAAAGCGAAGTCAACCTGCGTGAGGAGACGCGCGTAGCCGAACAAGCTCGGGCAGCTATCGAGCTGGCCTTGCACCAGAAGGAAGCCGTCCGCCAAAGCGAAACGCAAGGGGATCTGCAGTCTAGGACCGATGCGGTTGTCAAAGCCATCTTGGATCTGCCCGAAGGTGAATCGCGATTTGCCAAGGAGGTTGATCTGTTGTCTGCGGTAACGGCAGTCATGGGCGATGCCCAGCAGTTGCTGGCCGCTCACGATACCGGTACTCAAGCCATAGCTGCCGAGACCGAAGCCATCGAGTTGCTGTTGCAGTGCAAACGCATCAATCCCAAGGCCGGTGGCGGTGGTGGCGGCTCCAGCCCAGGTGGCGGCGGCACGGGAACCACGCAAGATTCCGCCTTGGCCTTGCTCGGTAGCGGCTTAAATCAGAATGAGCGACGCGAGGCCCGGGATGTCACGCAGGCTACGGGCGAATCTGGTCGCATCCTGCCGGAGGAATTCCGCGCCGGACTGGATGCCTACTTCGAACGCCTCGAACAATCACGCTGAATCCCGCTGGAGCGCGACAACAGAGCCCTCTAGGTAACCGATGCTGACGAGAAACCGATGCGCAAATGCTGCTCAATTCTACTGGGCCTGAGCGCGGCGCTGCTTTGCAGCGGACTGTGCGCCCAAGAAGCTGAACCAGAGCCAGTCCCGGAAGAGGCTGAACAAGTAGTGGTCGAAGTTGCGCTCGAGGAAGGATTTAATCCGAACAAGGCTCAGGGCTTAGAGATCTTATCACGCTATGCACAGGTGGAATGTGGACTGGCGCATCGCGCATGCCAGCTCTCGCCGGAACAGCTGGCTGCCTTGAAAATCATGCAGCAGGAGCCTTGGTTGCATCAACAGCTGGCCCAGCCAGATGTTGGACAAGTAAAGGTCTTCAAGGGTATCGGACGATTCTTGGGTGGCCGCGTCCCGGGCAGGCAGAGAGGATGAGCAACAGATCCGACAAGACATCAACCGTGTGAAGAAACTGATTGACGAAGGCATTGCGGCGATTCTCACCGAGCAGCAGCGCAGCGATTTCCAACGCGAGAAAGATGCTCGTGATGCGTTTCGACGCGAGGCCATGGCAAATGTCCTGCTGGCGGTCGTAGATAAACAACTTTACATCGACCAGGAACAATGGCAGACATTGGTTCCTGAGATTGAAAAATGGAACAAGAACCTGAATCTGTATTGGCAATTCTATTTTCAGAACGAGTCTTACGTTCCAGGCATTCCTGAGGGAGTCCTGCGCAAGGCGCTCAGCCGAGAGCAACTCAAGGCCTTTCGCAGTCTAAATTCCTACATCTACGAGATGGATGAAGTCACGGCCCAGATGCATGGCCAACTGCCGCAACTCAAGTTTCAAGACTTTGTTCCATGATCAACGGATTTCTAAATCCCTGGTTGAGCCTCATCGTTGCCAGCCGCGACAGCCAGCGACACCCAGCCCGGGGGGCAGTGAGTTTGTGGTTGACTTGCTATTTGTGCTGGGCGTTCGGCTGCGTGCCTCTACATGCTCAAGTTTTCGGTGCAGAGCAGGATATCGTATCGATCTACCTGTTTAACGGCGATGAAGAATCGGAATACAAAGCCCGTTTGGAAAGACGCATGCAATTGAGGCTGGATAGCCTGGCAAAGGTCTTGGACCTGGATGATGACCAGTCGGAAAAGCTGCAATGGGCCATGCGCGGAGACTTGATTCGCTTTTACCATGGCATTGACTGTGTCCGCCAGCAGACCAGGGGCTTGGATTTTCAGAACCAAGCGGATATGCAGAAGGCCTTTGTATTCATCCTCCCCCTGCAGCAGCGAGTGAATAATGGTCTGCTGCAAGAGGGTTCGCTTTTTCAGAAGGTCTTGGACACCAGCCTCTCGCCAGAACAACATGAACTCCAGCAGCAGAATTTGCGGCAACGCCAGGCCGCTCGGCATCAGGCCATTATGCGAATGACCATCGCCGAAATCGATCGCTGCATCCCGCTACTTGCCAGGCAACGCGACGAATTGCTGGCCGCCATGACCGCAATTGAGCCGCCTCGCAAAGTCCCCCAAGGTTATGATGCCTTCTTGGGATATATCGTCACGCTCAAGTTAGATGAATCCGTTTTGAGTAAGATATTGGACAAGGCGCAGTGCAAGGCCTTCTTGGAATTGCGGCGGAACTATGCTGCTTACGAGCAAGGAATTACATGGTAAACATTCAAACAGCCAGCAGCAGCTCTTTTCCGATTCAAACACGGCTATCTCGGGCGAGTCCTTCGGAGTACATGGGCGAACTCCCGCGGCGGGCATTTTGGTCGGGCGCATGCGCACCCCGCAGACATTGAGAAATGTGCTGGCTCTGCTGATGATGTGTTGTGCGCCGGGTTGGGCGCTTGCCCAGCCAGCCGCTTTGGTTGGAGGCGACGTCGTTCCGCGCGACGTACGCGAGATTACCGACCGTGGTCTGCAGTATTTAGTGGAGACCCAAGGCGAGTCCGGCGAATGGGCGGACGGTTACTCCGGCCCCGGCACCACGGGTCTGGCCGTCATGGCCATGCTGGCCTCTGGCGAAGATCCGAATTTTGGCAAGTACAGCCAGCCGATTCGCAAGGCATTGCGGGCGATGATTAGAGCCCAGGATGCCGCGACCGGTTATATGGGAAATAGCATGTATCAGCATGGGTTCGCCATGCTTTCGTTGTCGGAGGCTTATGGAGCGCTCGATGAAAACGATTTATGGGAAACCGGCAAGCCCGTCTTGGGCAAGGAGCGGTCGATTGGTGAAGCCTTGGAATTGGGTGTCCGCTGCGCGATAACCTCACAAGAAAAGAATCCGCATAATGCCTGGCGTTATTCGCCTTCCGCTCGCGATGCAGACACCTCGGTCAGTGGGGCCATCCTGATGGGCTTGTTGGCCGCCCGCAACGCGGGCATCGAAGTTCCCGACAAGTCCATCGACTCGGCCATCAAATACTTCAGCAGTTTGACTGGCGATAGCGGCGCGGTTGGTTATTCGGGCGGACTGGGTGGATTCGGCCAATCCATTGCTCGAACCTCGATTGCCTGTCTGGTGTATAGCATCGCCAAACGCAAAGACTTGAGTTCCTTTGCCGCAACGAAGAAGTACGTTGTGAGTAATATGAACGAGCATTCGCATTATGAAGAATACGCGCGCTACTACGAAGCTCAAGCCCTGTTCCAAGCCGATCTGGAGGCGTGGGAAAAGTGGAATCGCTCCCTGACTCGCCAGCTCAAGTCTTCTCAGAATGAAGATGGCAGTTTTAGTGGCCAATTTGGGAATGCCACCACGACCTCCCTGAATCTGCTAGCCCTTGCGCTAAACTACCGCTTCCTGCCTATATATGAGCGCTAGCTTTGTTTCCCAAGGGCTTTTCCGCTGGCCTGAGCAATCGGTTGGCTAAACAGGCGAACAGGGATTATGCGTTTCATGCCTAATGGTTTTATACAAATGATGCACCGCAACCCGTCCACAATTCGATGGAACGCTCGCGCAGCATGTTTCGTCGTGCTCCTGTTTCTTTGCGCATTCTCGCCGGCTGCCGAGCCGTATATGCGACTACGGCTAAAGGATGGAAGCTTTGCGGTCGGACGAGTGGTCCCCTCGGCGTTGCCGGATACGATCGGCTGGCAGTGTGATGGGCTGCAGGATCCTTTTCTGTTTGAGATTGGGGCAGTCAGATCCATCACGCTGATTGCGGATGAGAATCAAGCCCCGGCAGCCATGCAACAGGCACAATTTTTCGAACTGCAGGATGGAGTCATGGTGGCTGGTGCACTCAAGGCCATGGATGACGAATGGTTGACCATCGATTCCAGTCTATTGGGCGAGATTCAAGTGGAACGCGGGCGGGTCATCTCGCTGATCGATGCCGGGTATGCGGGAGACCTGATTTACTCCGGCCCTCGGGATGACAAACAATGGCGATCCGGAGACGATGCCAACCAAACGCAGGGCTGGGAATTAGAGGCGGGTGCACTAGTTGCCAAACGGCCGGGAATCGCCATATCCGGTGATGTCAATCTGCCCGACAAGTCTCAGATCTCGGTGATATTGAGTTGGCAGGGTGCTCCCGACTTTGTTTTTTCCTTTGGTACACAGCCCGGGAAAACGCCCAGTGCGAGCGAACCGGTCGGGGCTGCGGCCAGGTTGGAGGTTTGGGACAAGCAGCTGGCACTACTCCGCGAGGCGGGCGACCTGGCTGATATCGAATTATTGACAGAGCTTTCACCTTCCAGTCCACGCGTTGAATTGACGGTCTACCTGGATCAGCCAGCAGGCGTGGTGATCGTGTGCGACGCGCATGGCCGCCCTCTGGACCGCATGGTGCTGCCCGTCAAGGATACCAAGGTCCAGCCCAGTGTGCAGTTGGTCAATCATGGTCCCTCGCTGACACTTGAACGTTTTGAAGTTCGCGCTTGGGACGGTCTGACAACCGTCGGCGGCGCCGGCAGCGGCATCGTCCTGGCGGACTCCGATGAACCCTTGCAGGCCACCATCAAGGGATACGATGCGGAAACGCGCGAACTGCAATTGCAAACCAGCCAAGGAGAAGAAAGATCGTTGCCCATCGCCCAGCTTCGGCGCGGCGATTTCTATCCCTTTCCTCGTCCCAGGGCAAGTGTGCCGCCAAAAGCCGCTTCTCGAGACACGAGCGCCAAGCCCACGCAGGCTGCCGGAGATGCATCGGCTGCCAGCGACAAACCGGAATCCTCCGCCGTTGTGCGTAAGTCGGCCAACGACTTGGCGGCACAAGCAGCCGGCCTGTTCGGTACGGCTGATGCACCACCGGCCAGCGCCAATACCGATCCCACACAAGCGTCGGTCGTCGAGGTGGTGTGGGCAGATCGCACGCGCCTCAAGGGACGCTGGCTGCCAAGCAAAGATGGAAAACTGCAGTTTGCAGCGGAAAGCATTGCACGGCCGGTGCAGTTCACCCCTGCGCAGATTCGAGGCTTGATTGGTACCGAGCAAGCCTATTCCAGTGACCTCGGTCAGCTGAAACGCGGCACGCTCAAGATCGATCAATCCGAGTTGAGTGGTTACTTGGAGGACAACACTCCCGGCGACAGTTCCGCAGTGCTGCTTTGGCATCCGTTGGGCAGTCGCAACGCTAGCGGCATCAGCGACGACGCGGTCGGCGCCATTGTCTATCGCCAACCTCTACCCCAGATCTCCCCAGCATCAGAAAAACCGCAACAGCCTGATCCCATTGTGGCTCCCATGGTGCGCATATTTTTGGGCGGAGAGATGCCCAAACCACGCACGGCAAATGATGCCAACCCCACCAACGCCAGCGATTCGCGGGCCAATGCCAACGACGAACGCGAGATTGTATTTCGTAGCGGCGACGCCATCAACGGTCTTGTCCGCAGCATCGACGAGAGCGGACTGGTGTTCGAATCCAGCGAAACGCAAACCACGCGAGCCAGCCATGATCAAATGCAAAGTGTGTGGCTTAATCGTCAACGACGCCAATTGGAGGTGTCTCCAGAGAAACTCAATCGACTGATGACGGTCCCGCGCTCGATGAAGTCTGATCCGCCAACGCATCTCTTCATTTCAGTGCTGGGCGATTTTCTACGTGGGCGATTAGTCAGTCTCGATGAGAACAAAATTGTGGCTGAAGTGCGTTTGGAAATGGTGGAACTCCCACGGGATCAGGTGGCCCAAATCATCTGGCTGCACGACCGCGGTTGGAGCAAAGCCGAGCAGGCCACAGAGAGTGATGACGCCGAGCCAGATTCAGCCAACGAGCCTGTTGAGCATGCGTCCAAGGGTCGTTTTCTGGTGCATGCGATCAAGGCGACCGACCGCGGATTGACCTTTCATCCTCAGCAAATGCGCGAGGGCCTGTTGTCGGGAACCAGTGAGCTCTTGGGCGCCTGTGCGGTCGAAATCTCAACCCTGAATCAATTGTTGTTTGGACGAAATGTTGCCGATCAAGTTCGGGAATTCAAAGAGGATCCTTGGAAGTTATCTTTGGCGCAATACCCTCGCGTCTTTTTGGAGGAAGAGTTGGGCGGCGATGTGGGGCTGGGCAGTGCCTCACCCTTGGTGGGAGAGCCGGCTATCGACTTTGGTTTAAAAACGCTGGATGGAGAATCCTTTCGACTGAGCAAATCCCATGATCGCATTCTCGTGCTCGACTTTTGGGCCAGTTGGTGTGGTCCATGCATACAGACCATGCCGCTGGTTGAGGAGGTGGTGCAGGACATAGGAGCCGACAAAGTTCACTTGGTCGCTGTGAATATCCAGGAGGCGCCGGCTCGCGTCCAGGCAGCCGTCGATCGCCTGGGAATGTCTTCAACGGTATTGCTCGACCGCGATGGCCAAGCAGCCGCAGCCTATGCTGCCAACGCCATTCCCCAAACCGTGATCATCAATAAACAGGGTGTCGTCACCCATGTCTTCGTGGGCGGCGGTCCCAAGTTTATAACCCAGTTTAGAAAAGCCCTGGAGGAACTGGCTGAGTAGTTGGTTGTTCTGGCCAGTCACTTAGGCTGCAAGTCAATTACCTTTGATGCGAATGCGTCGATACTCGATCTGCCCACGGTCGCCTTCCAGGCCGATTGGTCCGGTTGGTGGCAATTTGAAATCCGCCTCAAGCACTTCGCCATTGCAAGTGCAGTGTGCAGAATTTCCTGAAACGCTGATGACCAGCTCATTCCAGTCCTGCGGCCGATAAAGCTTGAGTTCTCGATAGGGCCCGGCCAGCAAGTAATCTCGACACTGTAATTGTGGCTCGCGGATGAACACTCCGCTATCGGCGTTGGGTGTCGCCCGAAACTCGAGCTTGAGTGTGAAGTCTTGGGGGAATTCGCGGGTTGTCCACAGTTGTTGTATCCGCCGTCCCTCGCTTGGTGTTGTCACTACCAGTCTTCCGTGGATGGCCCGGTAGCGACCGTCGGGCGATTGCGTTTTACCGTCCAGGTCGAGTCGCTCTTCGATGATTGGCCAAGGCGGAGCGGCGGGATCATTTTTTTGCCAACGCTGGGCCGCGGCCTTCTGCGAGTCGCTCGTGGGTAATAAGCACCAACCGCTTAGATCATACCCGTTAAATAGACTTTCAAAACCCTCTTCCATTGCGAAGGGTTGCGGCTGGTTTTCAATCAATCCAAGCGTGGCCAGGATGGGGCGCAGGGCCATGCCCCACTTTTTGTAACCAGCCTCGTTGGGATGCAGCAGATCCGGAAACTCTGCGGACTGGGCATCGCCCTCGGCATTAGCAAACAGCGACCAGGTATCGAGCAACACCACCTGAGGGTTGCCACGCAACCGCAGGGCAATCAATTCATTGGTCCGTTTGATCTTGGCCGCTGGCCGGCGCATGCTGGCGGAACTAGGAAAAACCTGGCATACAACGACTGGCAGCTGCTCATCATGGGCTTTAATGGCCTCAACGATCAACGCGATATTGTCGGCGATGGTTTCCGGCTCGGCTCCCTCCTCGAGATCGTTGGTCCCCATTAACAATACGATGCACTTGGGATGCAAGGCCAGCACATCCTGTTCTAGTCGTAGCAGCATGCCGCGGGTGGTATCGCCACTTATTCCGCGATTGGCCACCTGCAGCTTGTCAAAGCTGCCCTGCATTTGATCGCCCCAACCCTGGGTAATCGAATCGCCCAGGAAGACCACGGCCGATTGATCGCGGTCGATTTGCTGCTGCCACTGCTGGCGACGTTGCCGCCACAGATCGCGAAACCAATCGTAACGCCGAATCGGTCCCGCACCCGGCAGGCCTTCATCGCTGGCCGGTATGTCCAGCGTTGGGCGATCCAGCACGGCTTCCTGTGCTCGCACAGTATCGAGTGCAACGAATACCGCTACCAAGAGAAGTAAAAAAGCGAGTCGCCGGGTACGCATGGTGGTCCTCGAAGTAAGAATGGGTTGAAAAGATCGAACTCGACGGCGTGGTTTATCGCGGAAAACGGCGTGGTTTATCGCGGAAAGTTGGGTGGGCGTTTGTTGGCAAAGGCGGACAGTCCCTCGCTAGCGGCTTCGGTGGTCAGTGCCGTTGCACTGGCGGCGACTCCGCTGGCCAGGGATGTCATCAGCTGTTCGCCGACCATCTCGTTCAGAACGCGTTTGGTGAGCTGGATCGATTCGGCAGCTCCCTCGGCAATGGTACCGATCCAAGTATGCGCGCGGATCCAGATTTGGTCCGGATTCACCACGTGCTGTACCAGTCCAAACCCCTTGGCTTCTGCGGCGGTCAAATCACCTCCGCCGAGCAAAATATTGCTGGCCAGGCCGGCCCCAGCGCGGAAGTGCAGTAGCGGAGCGACGATTCCCGACACGAGACCCAACTTGGGAGCGGGCACGCTGAACACCGCACGCTGGCTGGCCACGACCAAATCGGACGCCAGAACCAGCGCGAAACCGGTGGCCACAGCCGCGCCATCCACGGCCGCCACAATTGGCTTGGGCAGTTGCAGCATTTGCTCCACCAGACCTTGAATGGCCTGTGCGTCGCTATACCATTGCTGATTGGCGTCTTCGCCAGTGGAGGTTTCGTGCAATTCTTTGAGATCCATGCCGGAACAAAAATGGGTACCTTTCCCAGTTAGCACGATACCCCGAACGCTCTTCTGCTGCCGCAGGTCATCCAGGGCTTGGGATAGCTGTTCAACCATTTGGCGACTCAAGGCGTTGCATCGCTGGGGTCGGTCCAGGATAATCGTTCCGGTCGGTGCGTTGATCTTGACGCTGATCATCGAAATCTTTCTTCCATTGAATATCGAACTGTTACAAGCCCATGCCGCAGCACAAGACCCAAGAAACGATTAGATCCTACCCTGAATTGTTTGCAACCAGCAAACTTCGCCTACTGATTATTTGCTTGTTGAGCTGCGTATGGTCCGCAGCTACTGCTGTGGGGCAACAGCCGTCCGAGTCCTTGCCCGATATCGTCTTCATCATTTCCGATGACCAGGCCTGGACGGACTACTCTTTTATGGGCCATGCCCACATCCAAACACCCAATATAGATCGTCTGGCGCGCGAGAGTCGCCTATTCACCCGCGGCTATGTGCCTGACAGCTTGTGCCGGCCATCGTTAGCCACGATGATCAGCGGCCTGTATCCCCATCAACATGGAATCGTGGGAAACGACCCGCCGCCGCGTGTGCTTGAATCGGGAGGCACAGGCGCCGGCGCGAGTCGCGGTCGACTCTACAAGAACCCAGACTATCAGCAACGCGTGGAGGAATTTCTCAAATTGCATATCGACCGTATGCAAACCTTGCCGGACCGTCTGAAAGCCTTGGGGTATGTCAGCCTGCAGACCGGCAAGTGGTGGGAGGGCAACTATGCGCGAGGTGGCTTCGATGAGGGCATGACCCATGGAGAATTAGGCCGTGGCGGCAGGCACGGTGATGCGGGCTTGCAAATCGGCCGCACGACCATGGAGCCTATCAAGAAATTTGTAGCGGCAGCAAAGCAACGCGAACAACCCTATTTCCTGTGGTATGCACCCTTTTTACCACATGCCCCTCACGATCCTCCGCAGGATCTGCTAGACAAATATCTGCCCCTAGCGCCCAGCGAATCCATTGCCAAGTATTGGGCCATGTGCGAGTGGTTTGACCAGAGCATCGGGCAACTGAGGAGTATCATCGATGCCAATGGCCATCCGCAAAACACGCTCTTCGTGTACGTCTGCGACAATGGCTGGATCAACCTACCCGACCGCTCGGCCTATGCGCCAAAGAGCAAGCGTTCGCAGTATGATGGCGGAATCCGTACGCCGATCATGATCTCCTGGCCCGGCAGAATTACGCCTCAACGCGACGAAACGCACCTCGCCTCAAGCATTGATCTGGTGCCTACTGTCTTGTCTTTGTTGAAACAGCCGGCTGATCCTGCGTTGCCCGGCATAAACCTGGCCGATGCAGGCCAGGTCGAGGAGCGGCAGCGGATCTTTGGCGAAATCTTGGAACATGATGTCCAGGCCATGGATGACCCCCAAGCAAGTTTGATGTATCGCTGGGTTATCGACCACAATTGGAAACTGATTATCCCCTCCCCGGCACGCGTTCCGCAGGGCCTGCCCGAGTTATACGACCTGTCACAGGATCCCAGCGAAGAACACAACCTGGCCAGCGAACATCCCGGGCGAGTGGCCGAATTGGCTGCCTATATCGATACTTGGTGGCCGCAGAATTAATTCGACGCTTACTCGAAAAAGGCGACCGCATTGGCAAAGATTGCCCGGCCTTCACCAAACTCGGGCTGTTCCAAGCGACGCGTCCAAAAAGGGTGGTGCGTGGGATCGATGTGGCGTTCCGGATGTGGCATCAAACCAAACACGCGTCCACTGGGATCGGAGATGCCAGCCACATTCAGCTCGGCGCCATTCGGATTCCATGGGAAATCGAGCTGAGCATCGGCCACCTGTCCGCTGGCGTCACCATAACGTAAGCCCAACTGGCCCTGTTCCAGCAATTGTTCGCACTGGGCCGGGCCCTTGGTTACGAAGCGACCTTCGGCGTGGGCCATTGGCAAGAATAGCCGCTCGATACCCTGGAGAAAAATACTGTTTGAGTTTGCATTGACTAGATGAACCCAACGATCCTCAAAGCGTCCTTGGCGGTTGAGCGCTAGCGTCGCGGGGGGGCTGGACTCCTGTCCGGGAAAGAAAATTCCCAGACGCATCATGACCTGGAAGCCATTGCAAATGCCCAGTACCAGTCGGTCGGCTCGGCGAAACTCCTCCACCAACTCGCGCAGGTGGAATTGCAGTCGCTGAGCGAGAATGCGTCCGGCGGCGATGTCATCGCCGTAACTGAATCCACCAGGAAAACACAGGATTTGGTAGCCCTGCCCCAGACCAGGATCGTCAATCAGCCGATTGACATGCACGCTGCTCACCTTGGCACCCACGGATTCAAACGCAAACCCTGTTTCGACGTCGCAATTTGTTCCCGGGGCTCGCAGTATGAGCACTCGCGGACTGGCCATGAGGCATCCTCTCGCAGTTAGGAGGGTTAAGCGTATTGAGCATGGACTCCAAAGATTAACACAGATGCAGGTCATGCCCAGAGGGGCTGGTGGACAATTCCCACCGTCAGGGATAGCCTACACGTGTGCTTCATCCAAATTTGAATTTACGTTAAGGGTGCAGGAGTCCAATGCGGGAGCGACCTGTGGGTTTTCTTCACATTTGACTCCTGACCCCTTTAACTCAATCGCATCCAAGGAGTCAAGTATGGCGAAGACAACTGACGCAGAACTATTATTTCTACCTGCTACCGAGGCGCTGCGATTCTTGCCCGAAGGTCCGACCGCGCTGGGAGTCGGCAAATTCAGCTGGGTGGCTATTCAGCATGGTGCGACGGGCAGCTGTGGATCGCTAAACATTTTCGATATTGCCTCTGGTCTACACCAGAGCTTTGAACTGCCGGGCCGCCCTGGTTTCGCCAAGCCCACCACGCGGGATGGTGTCTTTGTGGTCGGCTGCGAGAGGCAATTGGGTTTCTTCGACACGCACGACCGGTCCTGGCAGACGCTGGCGGAGGGCGTTGATGCAGATGTTCAGGGGACCATCATCAACGATGGAACGCTCTATGCCGACAATATCATCTTTGGGACGAAGGATCTGGAATTCAAGACGAAAAAGGCAGGACTGTATTTATTTCGAGGTGCCGACGAGCAGTTGATTCGACTGCGCGACGATCAGATATGCAGCAATGGCAAGGATGTGGTCGATGCCGGAGCCGGCGGCTTGCACTTGATCGATATCGATTCACCAACTCGCAAGGTGGTGCGTTACACACTGGACATTCAAGCTGGTGAGCTGACCCAAGGTGAAGTCATCCTGGATTTTGCGGACGTGGAGGGTGTACCCGATGGCCTGATCATGTCGCCTGACGAACAAAGCGTGATCATCAGCTTTTACAATCCGAAGCCGGCCGATTTTGGCGAGACACGACAGTACAGCGTTTACAACGGAGAGTTGGAGCACATTTGGAGAACGCCGCGCAGTCCCCAAGCGACGTGCCCCTTGCTGTTAGAAATGGCCGACGGTTCGGTCAAGCTGATTATTACAACGGCGGTCGAATTCATGCCTGCCGAACGTCGCGAAGCCGCGTCCCAGGCCGGTGGCATTTTCATGGCTGACACAGGCTTTCGGAGCACTCCCGCCACGCCAGCCTTTCCACTCCGCTGATCGCCCTTGGCTGCGCGAAGTCAGAATAGCTATGTCTAAGGGGCAGATTGTTGCTCAGCCTTGGCAGAGTACTTGCGATAGAGTTGCTTGTGCTTGTTGTCCAGGTCAACGCGGCGGCCTTGGATAAAGGCTGCTTCCACCTGGGTGGGCGTTTCCAGAATATCGCCGTCGGCCACAAACAGGGTCGCATCCAGTCCAACCTGCAAGGATCCCACTCGCTGGCTAACGCCCAAGATTTCTGCCGGCGAAAGTGTAATGGCTCGCAGCGCGGCAGCTTCGGAAAGTCCATATGCCGCCGCTGTCGCAGCATTGTAGGGCAGATTGCGGATGCCATTGGCTCCGAAGCGTCCACCGGCGGATATGCAGTATTGGATGCCAGCCTGCTCGAGCAGCAGTGGCAAGGTGTAGGCCTCGTCGTAGGCGCTGTGTCGGTGACGCGGCGTGCGATACACTCCCGCAAGGATCACGGGCACAGCCTCGCGCCTGAGCAAGTCTGCGCACAGCAGGGCGTCGTAACCGCCGTTGATGATCAAACGCAATCGCTGTTGGCTTGCAAAGGACACAGCTGCCTCGATTTCATCGAGACTGCTGGCCGAGACGACAATCGGCATTTTGCCATCGAGTACCAGGCTCATGGCTTCCAGACGCAAGTCCTTGGGCTGGCCTTCCGTCGTGCGAGCCTGCACATAACGCCGTGTTTGGTCCAGGAATTCGGACAATTCGCCAACCCCCTCGGCATTCCTCGGCCAACGGATGTGCATGCCGGTATCAGCCTGGAGACTCATGTCTTCCCAGGTCCAACCATCCAGCATCATCAACGACGATCGACCCGCGACTAGACCGCCACTGGGAGCCGCCACCGCCAACAGAATACCATTGGCCCTGTTTACCGGAATCAATTCACTGTCTGGATTGAAAGCCACCGCGGCTTTGACATTAGCGTTGATCGAGCCAATCTCTGCATCATCGCTAGTGGCAGGGATCGAGTTGATTTCGATCAGCCCGATATCCGAGTAGGCTTCGATCAAGCTCGGGTAAACATGCTTGCCGGTTCCGTCGATCAGCTCAACGTTTGGTGGCAGACTTACCTCCATTCCAACTTGCACGATGCGTCCCTCATCAAACACGATCGAACCGCGTTCGAACTTGGGTCCGCTGACCGTGTGGATCGTCGCTCCAACAATCGCAATCGGTTTTTTCTGCGGGCTACCCGGTATTTGGTCAGAAGCGCTCAATAGTCCAAGGTCACAGGCCAGTATGGCTAGGATAAATAGATGCAGTCGCATGTTGGAGATCCGCAGAAATAAGACTTGAATGAATTTAGGTGTTTGACTGTCGACGTTCTCTGTCGAGATTGCCTTGGCTGAATCCAATGTGCTCAGCGCTGTTCTTGAGACTCGGCTTGGTCGAGCTGTGCATCGAATGCTTGTTCGCGCTGGTGGGTTTGCTCGTGTTCATCGTGGGAGTGGTGACAGAATTCATCGTGGCGTGCCCACCAGTAGGATGGGTCGTCATCGCTCTCCTCAGATCGCGTCTTGGCACCGCTGGCGATGATCTTCTGCACCAACTCGCGATGGAGCTGTGCATCTTGCTGACGACGCGCAAGATCCTGCTCGCGGTCAAAATACTTTCGACCGTCGATCCAGGTCTGCGTGCAAACCGATAGCGTGGACAGGGGTGAGCGATTCCATAAAACAAAGTCGGCGTGCTTGCCCACTTCGAGTGAGCCTACCCACGAATCGATACGCAGCTGCTTGGCTGGGTTAAGTGTGACAAACTTGAGCGCCTCTTCAGGAGGAACACCACCATACTTCACCGCCTTGGCCGCTTCATGGTTCAAGTGGCGCGCCAATTCGACATCGTCCGAGTTGAAGGAGACAATGATCCCCGCCCGGTGCATTAGGGCGCCGTTGTAGGGAATCGCATCGTAAACCTCGAACTTATAGGCCCACCAGTCGGAAAAGCTGGAACCGGTTGCCCCGTGTTTGGCCATTGCATCGGCTACTTTGTAACCCTCGAGAATATGTTGCAACGAGCCAATCGTAATGCCGTAATCATCCAGCGTTCGCAGCATGGCCAAGATTTCATCTTGACGATAGCTGTGGCAATGGATCCAACGAGTTTTTTCCAGCACCTCGGCCAGCGCATCCAACTCATAATCACGTCGCGGTGGCAAGCCGCTGGGGGCTGTCCTATACTCCTGCCACTGCTGGCGGTACCATCGCGCCGCCTCGAAACGATCCCGGATAATCTGCTCCACGCCCATTCTGGTCTGCGGATATCGCGTGCTTTCGGGATTTGAACTCTGCTTGACATTCTCGCCCAAGGCGAACTTAATCCCCGCTGGTGCTTCACGCATCTTCAGGTCTTCATCGATGCTACCCCACCGCAATTTGATCACTTGATTCTGACCACCAATGGGATTGGCCGAACCATGCAAAATATTCGAGGTCGTTACACCACCGGCTAGCTGTCGATAGATGGTGATGTCATTGCAATCAATGAAATCGCCGATCCGGACTTCGGCCGTCACCGCCTGGCCCGATTCATTAACGCCGCCGTCAGTGGCCATATGCGAATGGCAATCGATAATGCCGGGGCTGACGTGCATGCCGCTGCCATCAATCACCGTAGCATTTTCAGGCACGGCGATATCTTTGCCGATCGAGTGGATGATGCCTCGATGCACCAACATGTCGGCTGATTCCAAAATGCCCTCCGCGGCACAGGTCCACAGAGTAGCCCCGCGAATCAATAGCCACTCGGGTTGTTCAGGTGCCGTTCTTATGCCGAAAGCGCCCAGTGGGTAATTCACATCCAATGCGGCGAGCCTCTCTGGAGCCGGAGGTTTCTCGGTATCTGCCTCAACTTGTGCTTGAGACTCCTGGCCGTCTTTCGCCGTCGACTTCCCGGACGAGTCCTTCGTCGACTCTTCATTATCTTTATCCGCGGGCTGGCGTCTTGCCACGACGGTGCTTTGTGTGCCATCGGCCCAGTCGATCGATCCCAGCAGCACTTGGCTCTCTGCGTCTTCCATCCAGGCCAAGCCAAGAATCGCTGCTCCAGTCCGGCCTTCCACGATCTCGCCGCATTGGAAGAAGCCTGCCAACTGGTACCCGTTAAAACTCAGTGCCTGGACATCTACGGTAGGGAGATCTTTGGCGTCATGATCGGCAATCGTCGTTTCGCTGCCGGATTCTGCTTCACTTTTTGCCGCTTCGGCAGCAGAGGTTTTTCCCGTGTCTGCGTCGGATTCCGTGCTGGGTTCGGCTGCTGGCTTCGGGGAGGACTTGGCAAAAGCCTCAGGCGCACCGATCTTGCCTTTGAGCTTGGCGGCGCTACCGCTCAGCTCCAGCATCAAGTCCCGAGTGTCAGCTTGTCCGAACTCCAGGCTCCACTTGCCTCGCAGGTCGTGCCGCGGCTCCTCCGCCCACTCGTGGCGTTTGCCGGCTACCCAGGTTTCTTCAATCTCGGTCGACTTCTCGAAAAGAGGACCGCTGGTCACGATCAGGTTGGCTAGCTTGCCGACCTCAAGGGTTCCCGCCAGATGTTCGATACGCAACAATTCCGCGGGCCCCTGGGTCAGGCTGTGAAGTGCGGCGGCCTCATTCCATCCGCGTTCGATAGCCGTGCGGATCTTGGACAGTAGTTCGCTCTTCTTCTCCAAGCCGGTGGCAGTCAATACGAAGGGCACCTTGGCAGCGTGCAAACGGCCCGGATTCTCCGGCGCAAGCTGCCAGTGCATCAATTCCTGAAGCGTTGTCTGGGCATAGTCGCCGCGTGATTTGAGTTGTGGCGCCTCCGGGAAATTTACCGGGATGATAAAGGTCCGATGCGTCGCTTGGATTTCATTCAAGCGGCGGTATTCTCGTCCCGAACCGCGGATCACCAATTTCAGCGCAAACTCGCGAGCGAGCCGATCCGCGCGGAGGGCGTACAGTTCGTTGCTGCCATCGAGCATGACGGGTTGGCTGCCACGGATCACCGACTCCAATTCTTCCAAGGCCAGGTTGTAATCGGGAGATGGCAATCCGGGATTGGATCGGGCTGCCTGGTGGGCAAGCGCATACCAATCCGCGTCGGCAAGCGCCTGGCGAATCAGGGCGACAGCTCCCATGGGGCTGTTGGGATATTCCCGCGAGCGCCGAGCCGGATACAACTGCAGATGCTGAAAGGCCCGGTCGAGCAGCAAACTTTCTGCCAAGGGAGCGTCGTGGGTTAGCAAAACCGCGCTCATGCCTTTGATGATTCCATCGCTGGGTGCCGCCAGGAAAATCCCAAATCCGGTCTTTCGCATTTCCTCCATTTGTCCCGCGTCCAGCTGTGCCAGCTCGCGCATCGAGCGTTGGGGAAGGACATTTGCATTCCAATAACCAGCTTTCCATTCCTCTTCTGCTGCGGGAACTTCAACATAAGCATCGATGAAGGCAGGATAGACGTACTTGCCTGCCAAATCGATAACTTCGGCCCCAGCGGGCGCGGGAAGATTCTGCCCCAGCTGATCGATCTTGCCATCCTTGATCACCACGTCGGCCGATGGAGTTTCGCGATCGGCGCTGATCACCACGTGGGCTTGTCGGAGCATGATCGTCTGCGGTGGCGAAAAGCGTACTCCGACATCGGGTACGGTTCCCCTTTGTGCCCACACTGGTTCCGAAAACACGCTTAGCCACAAGACCAAGCACAAAAGAATCAATTTTTCTGGTGCGTTTTGTATCACTTGCTGTACCTTGAGAGGCAATTGGCTTTGGGAAAGGGTGTCGGACACAGTGCAAGGCAACTCCGAACCCGCGAGTCAGTCAGGCAGTTGGTCTTGGAATTTAAAGTTAACATACTGCCGCCAGTGGCCATCATCGGTGCTGGGGAAGTCCGTCCGCATGTGCACGCCGCGCGACTCAGACCTGGCCAATGCCGCCTCGGCCATCAGGTGCGAAACGGTGAGCAAGTTTTGCAATTCCCATCCCTCCTCGGATGAGAAGGCATGCGGCAGCACGTAGCGGGCGTAGGAGCGGATATCGTGCAAGGCTTCATTTAAACGTTTTTCATGCCGCTGAACGCCAACCATCCGCCACATCAAGCTTTGAACCGCATTGCGAATGTCGGCGATATCTAGAGCTTCAGTAATTTTATGGATGCGCTGATAAGCGATGGGCAGCGCACTATAGTTGTCGGGCGAATTCTCTGCCAAGGTGCTGGCCCCCAATCCAGCTCGCTCTCCGTATACCAGCCCTTCCAGCAAGACTATTTGAGGCCAGGCGGTTGGCGCCGTGCAGGCCCGAGCTGGTCACCTCTCCCGCGGCCCACAAACCTTCCAAACTGGTACGGCCATGCTGATCCACGGCGACTCCGCCAATCATGTAGTGGGCACCGGGTCGCACGGGAATGGGATCTGAGGATGCGTCCAACCCAAACTTGCGGCAGGCTGCGCTAAAGCCAGGAAATTCGTCGTTAACGACACGCGGATCCAGGTGTCTGAGCGATAAGTACACGCAGGGGTGACTGGTTTTTTCCATCTGCTTCACGATCGACTGGCTAACCTTGTCGCGGGGCGCCAACTCCAGTCGCGGGTCATAGTCCTGCATAAAGCGGACGTCATTGCAATCGACCAGATGCGCTCCGGCACCGCGGATGGCTTCGGTAACCAACGTCCGTGAACTGCCGGCGATGTACAGCACCGTGGGGTGGAATTGCATGAACTCCATATCCCGCATCAGCGCTCCAGCCCGAAAGGCCAACGCGTGACCATCGCCCGTAGCCACGCGGGGGTTGGTCGTCTCGCGATAGACCTGGCCACAGCCTCCGGTGCACAGAATGGTTTGTTTTGCCCACAACAAGATCGGTGGCTGTTCTTCGCGCGAGATGATCGCCCCATAACACCGGCCAGCCTGTGAAATCAGATCGATGGTAAAGGCTTGTTCCCAAATCTGCACGTTGCCGCGATTGCGCGTGCGCTGGATAACGGCCCGCATGATTTCCTTGCCGGTAGCATCCCCGAGCGCATGCAAGATCCTCTCGCGGCTGTGCCCTCCCTCGCGGCCGAGCATCAGCTGGCCGCCGCGCGTGTCGAAATTGGTTCCCCATTGGATCAGCTCGGCCACATGCTGTGGCGCCTCGCGGACAACCATATTGACGACGTCTTCATCGCAGAAATTGCCACCCGCGGCCAGGGTATCATGGATATGATCCTCAAATCGATCTTCGGGATCCCACACGCTGGCTATGCCGCCCTGCGCATAGTTGCTATTGCTCTCCTGCAATTTATCCTTGGTGACGACGATGGTTTGGGTTTGATCGCCGACGGCGTTGGCGGCTCGCAATCCCGCTAGTCCACCGCCAATGATCAGCACATCGGTAAAGTAATGCGGCATCTGTTTGGGGTGGAAATCAACCAAGTAGCGCGGCGAGTGTGGGCCGGCAATGGGCGGCGCGTCGGTGGCCGGTCTCTTTTGCGATGCGACGGTTGTGGTCATGCTGCTCGCGATGAATCGCGGTCCTCATATAAATTTAGCAACTAACTAATTGGACAGCGCCAGTCTCAAGTGTCTACCAAGCACGAAGTGCAAGCGAGTGGACGAATTACAGCCACACACTCCCTTGCGCGTTTTGATGTTGCGCTATTATCATAACCTGACGTGTCAGCGAGGAATTCTTAACCATAAACATCACAAAGCGATGCTGGTGAGGAGATCTCATTTAGGTGGTGTGTCATGCACGCTTTGGCTGTACATCGAACGCAGCATATCCAGGGCTGCATCCACCAGCATTTCCCCAGAACCCTGAGCCACTCGAGCGCTGATCACTTCGTACTCTCCCTGTGGATAGGCTACGCGATTGGGTACATAACCCACGCTTCCATTGGCGAGTTCGGCGATGGCGGTCAGCTTGTAGGGGGATGCTTGCCGGATGGTCATCCCCAGCTCGACGAAAATTTCTCCGGGAAGACTCACGATCGCGATTTCATCACCAATGGTGACAACTTGGACCTCAACCTCCCAAGCCGCGTGCTGGTTGTTGGCTACATCCACAGCCCGGTAGGCAGCGACGAGTTGCCGGAAGTCTGCTTGGGCTTGGCCGCTGCGTTGCGCCGCCAGTAGTTCACGAGCGGCCGCGATCTCCTCATCCGTGACCTGATAGCTCGGTAGCAGGACGCGACGCGAACTAAACGCTAAACGCGAGTTACTGATTGGCTGGGCCTGGTTTATCGCCTCGAGTGTCGACGCAGCCAGGTGGGTAGCGATGCGGGCTGCCTCCACATGCCCTTTCTGCTTGCCTCCACGCGCAACATCGATATGGTTTACATCCCCACAGCAGGCGGTGAAATACAGAGTAAAGAATTCTTCATCCACAGCATTGGCCAGCATCCTCGACAGATCGCCTGGAATATCTGCGGAAAATTTCGTGCCACCCACTGTGTCCAAGTGAATACTGTAATTGACCATCGCCGCCAGCGCTTGCCCCGTATCATCGGAGAACAGCAACAGCGGAATATCTTGGTCAACGGGTCCGGCCGGGGCTAGGATCCGCGGGTTTAGCTTGCCTGGATTCCAGCCAACACTACCATCGCGCATATGAAAGCGGCGGTTGAAGGCCACGCCACCACAATGTCCCGTGGCCAGGGCCAACTGTACAGGTCGCAGATTTGCCTGAGCGGAGGTGACTGCCTCGGCAATCCACTCTGGGAGACGCTCGGTAAATTCCACAGCCTGCGAGGATTTGCCTCCCAAGTCATCTTCGCGCTGCGAGTTCGTCGGAATCACAGGACCCGTGTGCGAATGCGTGGCCGAAATCAAAACGGCTGCGGGCGGAATCCCCGCTTGATCGGCGATTTTCTGTCGGGCAGCGGAAACAAACTCAGTGGTGGTCTTGATGAGGTCCAGGGAGACCAAGGCCACCTGGCGCTGACCGTCGTCCAGCACCATGGCCTTAGCCAACAGTGGATCGTGCACTCCGTCCGCACCACGCGCTACATAGTAGCCAGCCATGGGTGTACCCAAACGGGGAGTAATATCGACCGAGGCCGTCCCCATACGCAGCTGGGCGTTCTCTCCTTTGCCTTGCATCACCGCACCTGAGGCAACAACTCCTGCAAGGCCCAAAGCCTCGGCGGTGGCCAGTGTTTCTTGGGCTGCAACCTGTTGAATGATTAACAGCGGGGTGTGCCCCAGCTGTATCCAAGCTGCCAAACACAGCGCGAGCATCGCGTTTTGAATGCGAAAGGTCAAGCTGATATCTCCTCACCGTTGGGGCGCAGGTTCCGTGGGTCTTCACCGAGAGCTGCCAGCTAGGGCCGGGCGATCTCAGCCACCAGAGGGTCAAATGAACCGTAGCTCAAATTGTAATGCATGGCAGCCAAGACTCCAAAAAAACAGGCTTGCCTATCGAACAGGCCAAGTGGACTGCCGTCGATTCCGTATTCTGCCAATTCTGTTTTCCTTGTTTTCGAAGAATTCTGTGGACAGCCGCGACGGAACAATGGGATGATGAAGCCAGGGCGACGACCGCCCGCTTCAGCACCTATAGGGCAAGCATGCGAATGGACGAGCTGCTGCCTGGCAATTCAATCAGGAGGACCTGCGATGGCATCCCGGCGTCAGTTTCTGAGAGAGGTTGGTCGCGGAATGCTCGTGGCTGGCGTGGGTTCCGCGCTGAGCATGGATCTGCGATTGGCCAAGGCGGAAGACCTTGAGGCTGCACAGGTGCTCGATTTTGGGGCCATGGAGCCGCTCGTCTGTCTGATGCAGGAAACCCCTACTGCGTCCCTGCAGTCGGCCTTGATTGATCAGCTGCAGCAGGGCAGGAGCTTGCAAGATTTAATCGCCGCTGGCGCATTGGCCAATGCAAGGTCATTCGGTGGTCAGGACTACAATGGCTTTCATACCTTCATGGCGCTTGGCCCGGCCCTGTACATGTCGCAGCAATTGCCGAGCGCCCAACAAGCCTTGCCGGTGTTGAAAGTTCTGTATCGCAATAACCAACGCATTCAGGAGTGTGGAGGGCGAGCTAAAGAAGTGCTGCATGTTGTACCGCACGCTTCGCCGGGGCCATCACCCAATGGAATCGAATTGCGAGCTGCCACGCGTGAGGCGGATTTCGGCCAAGCTGAATCGCTATTTGCCAACATGGCCAGTGGCCCCGCCGACGAAGCATTCAACCACTTGCAGTTCGCGGTCCAAGACGAAGTCGATGTGCATCGCACCGTGCTCGCCTGGCGCGCTTGGTCTATGCTAGACATCGCTGGCAGCCAACATGCGCACACCTTGCTCAGGCAATCGGTCCGCTACTGCGTTGACGCCGAGCAATCGCTGCAGAAGAATCATCGCAATCCGTCTGGAATTCGGGAATTGCTGCCAGCGCTATTGGAAGATACGGGCCTGATGGGCTGTGAACCTGGTAAACGTCTAGGATCAGAAACCGAGGTCTTGGACCTCAGCCGCTGCGTCTTTGCAGGCACTCGGGAACAAGCTGCCCAAGCGGTGGCTGCGGCCCTGGCCGATGGCATGCATATCGAATCCGTGGGTGAAGCCCTGTCTTTGGCAGCCAACCAGTTGCTACTGTTTGATCCCGGTCGGTCCGCGGCCCAGGCCAGTGCGGACAAGCCTGAGGGCAGTGTGCATGGTGCATCGGTTGGCGTACACGCATGTGACTCGGCCAACGCCTGGCGAAATATCGCCCGCGTCAGCAATGCGCGGAATCAGTTTGCCTCGATGATCGTCGGTGCCTATCACACCGCAGGTCAACAGGGACAGGTAAATACCCAAGAGTTGCCCTATGCGGCTGAGGCTCGACAATTGAAAATCTCTTCGGCTGATCTGCTCGCTTCGCTGTCTGAAGCGGTGCGCGCGAAGGATCAACTGCGCACTTCCGCGATCGCCTTCCACTGCACGCAAGTACTCCAGGACCTTGGCGGCGTTTTCAATTGTCTGCTCGAGTTTGCCGTCAGCCAGGAGGGCGCGCTACATGCCGAGAAATTCTATCGCACCGTAACCGAGGAATACGAGCAGACTCGGCCATCCCTGGCCTGGCGTCAGTTGGTAGCCCTGGCGCGAGTTTCGGCCAGCGAGTATGGCTTCCCTGCAGCCGGCCAAGCAGAAGCCAGGCAATTATTGCTCGAGCGCGCTTGAATCGAGAGTTCGCTCGTAGATAAGAAATCAACTTGGAAACACACTACGAACCTTCCCTCTGGACCCCCTGAGACGGTCAGTATATCAGCCTGACTGGTGTAGATACCAACGCAGACCCGGGGGGAGAAGGGAGCCAGATTGATAAAGCTGGTTTTGGGGAACTCAATTCCGGCCACGAGTTTTTTACTGCTGAAAACCCTTTGGTCAGGCCAGATTGAGAACCCTTTGGGGAATATCTGTTCAGGGCGATAGCGTCGCGCGTCTGAAAAACTCGTGGGCTGCGGGGTGCCAGGCGATGCCTTGCCAATGCGCTGCCCTGGATAGCGGTAGAATGCCGGTTCGTTCCACCATTTGCGGCTGATAGAGCTCGTCAAGCACATGCTCCACGAGCACATCTGGGATTTCAGCACGCGTCGCCAAATAAGCCGTTGTGGCTACGCTAGGAATGCCCGAGCTGTCGATGTGACACCGTGGGTACACGGAGCTGGAAACAACCAAAGGATGAAAGCTGGGCTCCAGCAAGGCAAAATCAATGGCATTTGGTATGGCCAACAGGCGGAACAGGCCGCTACCGAGTAATTGCACCACCTCGCGGGCACCCAACTTAGAGACAACGATGGCGGCATCCAAGTCCTGCCGCTCGCCCAACTCTCGCCAGTGAACGTCAATGATTTTCACGTCAGCAAGCGAAAGCCCCACGTGTTCCAAGAGCAATTTGGCCACATCCCGCGAACCTGCCTTTTCGGGCCCGATGCTGATTTGCTTGCCCCGCAGATCGGCGATGCTCTCAACGGCTGAATCCGTGCGAACAATGATGTGCACCGCTTCGTAATACAACGGAGCAATCAAGGCAATCGAGTTAGACCCGATCGAATCGGCTTGCAGCAAGGCCAAATCTGCGCGACGATCCAGCAGCAATTCTAAATTGTCACGCGAGCCTGCAGTGGCCAGTACATCGGTTTGACAATTGGTTGCCCGAGCGAGGGCAGCTCCCAGCTCGGTTGCGATCTCATCGTAGTTTCCGCCAGAAAGCCCTGCCGCTATGCGCACGTTGCGGGGCATGCGATTGTGAAACCAGACGCTGCTAGGGATCAGCATCAATAGCCATGCGCAGGCCAGTAAGATCCCGGCTGAGATCAGTACGCGTTGCACCCAACGATGAGCATCGGTGGGCTCGGCGACGCGATGATCGAGCACGGCCCCGAAGATGGGAACGCCTAGTAGCCAATACCAACTCCGCCGTAAATGTGAGGTTGGTCTAGCCTGAATAGGAACACCGGCCAAATAGCGATCCAACTCCAAAGCCAAGGCGGCAGCGGATTGGTAACGCTTCTCCGGCGACTTCTGCAAGCACACGTCGATGATTGTCTCCAGATCCTCATCGACCGATTTTTCCACCGACTTGGCCATCGGCGCCGGACGATGGATAACCTGCATAATGGTCTGCACCACGCCAGCTGCTTTGAAGGGAGGTCGACCGGTAACCAAAGTGAAAAGGATGGCGCCTAAAGAATAGATGTCGGTGGCCTGGTGATGTTCCTCCACTTTGCCTGCGGCCTGCTCCGGCGACATGTAGCTGGGCGTACCCAGAGCCGCGCCCTCCGCGGTAAGTCCGGTGTCGTGCCCCATCAGCTTGGCCAGCCCAAAGTCGGTGATTTGCACCGAGTCATGTTCATCCACCAGCACATTTGCGGGTTTCAAATCGCGATGCAAAATTCCCCGATCGTGGGCATATTGAATAGCTTTGGCGACGTCGCGGACATACCTGGCAGCTACCTTTCCGTTCAAAGGCTTGTTCGCGGTCATCTTGGCCAGGTCAGTACCAGCCACATAGTCCATGGAAAAATAATGGTGGCCATCGCATTCGCCGCATTGATATACGGTGACGATGTTGGGATGATCGAGTTTGGCCGCGCTGCGCGCCTCGGCGTAAAATCGCTGCACCTCCTCCGCGCTGGCCAACGCCCCGGAACGAATCATCTTGATGGCAACGGGACGGTCCAAATGCCGTTGCCGGCCAAAATACACGACCCCCATGCCTCCCCGTCCCAGTACGCGTTCCAGCACATAATCTCCGAACTCGCAGGGCAACACGGGCAGCGATAATGAAGCTCCGCGACGCGCCTGGCTGGTTGCAGTTCGTGTCGCTCCTCGCGGCGGTGGCGACCTACCGAAATCCTGGGGCAAGGTCCCATGCTCACCGTTGGGCTGGCCCAGGACCTGCGGAAGCGTCTCATCCAGCAACGCCGATACCTCCTCGGGGCTGGATGCGTCCGCTACCGCTTGGGAAATCGTTGGCCCCGCCAGTTGCTCGATCCAGTCCGCGGTGGACAGCAATTCGAGCAGTTGCTCTCGCAATTCGGCCGGTTGCTTTGCTAGAAAGCTATCGCGATTAGGAACGTTGCCAGAGTCGCAGGCCGACATATACTCGACCAACGCCTCCTCAATCTGAATCTCTAGCCGATGCTCATCGGGTTGATTCACGTTCGTCACTCATCATGGGGACAGGGTAGGCCGAAGCCATATGGAGAAATGGAATTTTTTGCTTGATTCTAGCATATTCGCTCTCCGACTGGCTTTCTTGATAACCCGGGTCGGGCAAGGCGGAGTTTAAGACAGAGCTTGGTTTTGCGAAGCACAGACCTCGGCAGCAATGCGAACCGTGCTGGCAATGTCCGCCAGATTAGGTCCCTGGCTATGAGTTTCCTTTTCGGTAGTCCCTGCGGCAATCTCCCTAGGTCCGGGTGGCTCGCTGCGAGACCGCTTGCCTCGAAAGGAACCATGCAATTGCTGGCAACCGCTCTTGAGCAGGATTTTACGCGCATTGCCCGAATGGATGCCCGCGGCAGGCAATATTTCAATCCGCGATGCCGAGGCTTCGACCAGTCGCCGCAGTTGGGCCGCACCCGCCAGGGCAGAGCTGGCTCCCCCCGAGGTCAAAATGCGTTTCACGCCGCATTCGACCAAAATCTCGAGTCCGGCTAGCTGGTCGGCCAGTCGATCGAAGGCGCGATGGAAGATCACTTCGCGGCCGCTGCACAACGCCATGACCTTTTGCAGCATGGGCAGGGCAATTTTGCCGGCAGGATCCAAGCTGCCAAATACGATGCCGGCGACACCCGCGTCGAGCAACCCCTGGCAATCTCGCAGCAATGCCAACTCCTCGCTTGGGGTATAGATAAAACCGCGATCGTGCGGGCGCAGCATAGCCACGATGGGCACATGACCGTGCTCCACCAACCATTGGCAGCTGGCCGCCGGCGGCGTCAAACCATCCAGCTCCAAGGCGCAATTCATTTCGATCCGCGTTGCCCCGGCGTCCATGGCCGCCATGGCATGGCTCACGCTATCGACGCACACCTCGATCTCAAATTTCCGCGGCGGAGCAGCTTGCTGGTTTGGCTGCTGTTCTCCACTGGCTCCAGGCTTCATGGCTTGCCGGGCTCGGGTAGGGTGCGAAAGCTGAGAGTTTTCTCCAGTGTGCCTGACTCGGTTTCCCTGACGACATCGAGCATGCCGGCGATCTGATTGGAATCATTAATGCTGTAAGCGGCGCTGTAGGGCGCGTCTCCAAAGTCAATGGCAGCGGTCGCACCGGCCTTCCAGCGAAAGGCTTGCGGACCACCTATGGGACCGCGCGGGTCGTCGCTGAAACCCACAATGGTGCCCTCTGAATTTACGCCCCACGCCTCGCCCGATTCATCGCCGGGCAAAAGATCAATGAACTTCAGTTGGCTATCATCCACAAAGCATGGGAATTTGAGGTCGACCTTGGATTGGAAGCCCACAATCAGGCCCCTGTTATTCATGTCGCGCAGGAAGAATGCCGAGTCCAAGAGCAGTTTTGGCTCCCAGGCTCCATCCTTTTCCTGCCAAGTGTAAAGCGCGCTTTCCCCGCGATTTTCACGCATGCGGTAAACGCAGCAGGCGGCAATCCGCTTGCCGTCAGGCGAGACGATAACCCGCGAGGTCATGATGAAGGGGTTGTAGGCAAACTTGGTCACCAGCACCTGATTCTCCCAGACTTTGTCGGTCGCGTTCCAGTCCCAAACGCAGGGCTGCATGCGCACCGGTTCAGCGCCGTTGACATAGCCGGTAATGCGCGTCCCGTCGGCGCTGATATCTTGAGCGTGAGAAGCCGAGTAGCCCTCAGGAAACCCCAAGTTGCTGATTTTGCCGCTGGTGCTGTCCCACACGATGGCCGTCAAACTACCCCCGGCGGTTCCTACCGGTCGGCTGGCTAATCCTACCACCAGACCATTGTCGCTGAGCGCAAAAGCCTCCGTGTTGGTGAAGCCTTCCAACAGCGGCAAATCAGTTGACTGCTGCTGGTCACAATAAAAATAGGTCATCGAGAAAATCGTCTGCTCTGGATTGGTCTTCTCGCGGACGCCAATAATCGCCCCAGACTGATTGATAGCCAACGCCTGGCTGAGGGTCGGCGAATTGTCGATCAGTTCAAGCAACGCCTCACCCTGTCGTAACTGGGAAACCACCGGCTGTGCGGTTTCGTCGGGCTTCTTCTCCTGGGCGAATGCTGCTTCGCTCAGAACGCCCAGCCACGATGACAGTCCCACCAGTGCTAGCAATACGGTTTTGATGAGCATAGTTTTCCTTGGAGCCATCCTGCCTGTGGTTGAGTTCGGTGTCCGCAATCGAAAACATTCTACACTGAATCAATCTGTCTTGAGCTGGAGTTGCAAAATCTAGTAGTCTCCTCGAACTGGGTGTTGCCATCCTTTCAGTGCACGAAGCATCGAATCGCGGCGATTAACTTGTGGAGCGGGTGCAGCGTGGGATTACAAATCATGCGGACAGTCATGGGCGATAACCCTAGCAATTTACTGCTGACTCGGCTGAGTGCCATTGGAGATTGTATTTTGACAATCCCCTTAGCGGTGCATATCAAGCGGCTATGGCCAAAATGCAGGTTGACTTGGGTGGTCGATTGCGCGGCGGAGCAACTCCTGGCAGAGCATGCTTGTATTGATGAGGTCATACGCGTTGAGAAGGGCTGGCTGAAACGGCCCGGACTGTGGCAGTCGTTACGAGGCGAGTTGCAGAGCCGACAATTTGATGTGGTCCTCGATCCACAGGGACTTACCAAAAGCGCTGCTTTGGGATGGCTGAGCTGTGCCAAGACGCGTGTTGGCTTCGACTATTCGCATGCGCGAGAAATTGCTCCTCTGCTGGCAAACTGTAGAATTCATCGCACGCAGCGGCATATGGTTGATACGTATTTGCAGCTGCTGAGCCCGTGGGAGCAGGTTCCACCGGGCAGTGGTGAATTCGAGATGCCAATCTACGAACAGGCTGCCGAGCGGGCGACCTCAATTCTCCATGACTGCGATTTCGTGGGTAGGGAGCAATCTCAATCCAGATGGGTCGCCATCAACCCCGGCGCTGGCTGGAGCACCAAGCTGTGGCCGTGCGAACGATTTGGCCATTTGGCGAGAGCCATTTATGAGAAACACGGTCTGCAGTCTCTGGTTTTCTGGGCTGGGCAGGATGAATTCTTGCTGGCCAACGTCATCGCCGAAGAGAGCCGTGGAGCTGCCGTGGTAGCACCGGCAACCAGTCTGTGCGAAATGCTTGAGTTGCTCCGCCGGACCTCGCTGCTGGTGAGCGCTGACACGGGCCCACTGCATATGGCAAGCTCTGTTGGCACACCTTGTGTGAGTTTGCACGGCCCCACTTGGGCGGATGAATGTGGACCTTACGGCAACCGTCATGTATCCATCCAAAGTCCAACTCCGCACCTCTCCAAGCAGCAAGTGCGACGCGGCCCCAATATCGCCATGCAGGCTATCGAGGTAGACGAAGTCATTCGCGCTTGCGATCGTCTTCTGCATCTGAATCCCGCCAGCCAGCGATCGGCGGCTTGATGCTGGCCTGACTAACTGCGGCTAATGGAGACGCCTGGATTGCTTTTGGGAAATTCCTGATCCCTGCATTCCAAAACGGTGGCGTTCAAATCACAATAGGGTCTCACTCTATCTATGTTCCAGTCCCCAACTTCCCACCTCCCGACTGGCTTTTATGCACCCACCTCGTCTAGCTCTGAAGACGCGCGGCGGCCGCTTGGCAATTGCCGGCCTGTGCTGTTTGTTGACCCAGTCGGGGTGTACGTCTGCCAGCCGAACCCCGGCACCGAATACGGCGAGCACGCCTGAGGCGGTTGTCCAGGGAGCAGTCTACCGCGTTGAGCCTGTCTCCTGGCCGTCAATTGCCCGCGTTCAGGGCAGCCTATTTCCCGATGAAGTCACCACCCTCTCCGCTCGCGTACAGGGACGCATTCGTTCGATCAACTGTGAATTAGGCGATACCGTCAGCAAAGATCAAGTCTTATTGATCCTGGACGACAGCGAGTATGCGTTGCGGGTGATTCAAGCGGAAGCCCAATTGTCCCAAGCCCGAGCTGCGGTGGGTTTGAGGCCAGGCGATTCTGTCGAATCGCTGGATCCGTTGAATGCTCCTCCCGTCCGTGAGGCCCGGGCCGTATTAGATGAGGCCAAACAACAGATTGTTCGCTTGCAGGGCCTGTTCGCTCAGGGAACCATCGTGGCCACCGATCTGGAAACTGCCGAACTAGACGAGCGCGTCGCGGACGCCCGTTTCAACTCTGCCGTCAACAGCGTCCGTGAGAAGATGGCTGTGATCGGTGTCCAAGTTGCTCAGCTGCAGCTCGCCGAACAGCAACTTGCCGATACGCGTTTGCTGGCACCTCTCGACGGACAAGTGCAGCGGCGCATGGTTTCTGTGGGGACCTATATTCAGGCCGGAGAGCCGCTGATGGAGATAGCTCGCACCAACTTGCTCCGCTATCGGGCGGCGGTGCCGGAGCGTTTCGCGCAGCAATTGGCGGTTGGGCAAGGCGTGGTCATCCGCGTCAACCAAGACGAGTATCGCGCTTCGGTGGCTCGCATCACTCCGACTTTGGATGCCTCCAATCGTTCGCTGGTGTTTGAAACGGAAATACCCAACCCTGAGAATCGCTTGCGCGCCGGATTGTTTGCCCAGGCGGAGTTGCTGCTTGACGAACAGGCGGTCGCATTGGCCATTCCCTCCTCAGCCCTCGTGCGTTTTGCCGGCGTTGATAAGGTATGGAAGATTAACCAAGGCAAAGTGTCCGAATCGGTGGTGGAAATTGGGCGGCAACGGGATCAACAAATTGAAATCCTCAGCGGCCTGAGCTCAGGAGAGATGATCTTGGTGGATGGCCAGCTGGGCCAAGTGGGTAGATTTCAAGCGGAAACCGATGCTTTGGCCGACCGACCGAGTGCGCTGACTGCTCCAGGAATGTAGGGAGGCAAAAAAATGTACTGGCTGGCAGCAATCTGCGTACGGCGCCCCGTTTTCGCGCTGATGATCATCGCAACCATGGTCGTTGCTGGACTGACCGCCTTCCCCAACCTGGGCGTAGATCGCTTTCCGAATATTGACCTGCCGACCGTCTACGTTCGCACGAGCTACCCCGGTGCCGCCTCCGAGGAGGTCGAGTCCGAAGTAACCCAAGTCGTCGAGGATGCGGTGGCGACTGTGGCGGGCATCGATGAGCTCCGATCGATATCCAGCGATGGCAGTTCCTTTGTGATCATTACCTTCCGGCTGGACCGCAATGTGGATGCGGCCGTACAGGACGTGCGCGATGCGGTATCTGGTGTTTCCAATCGCCTGCCGCTGGAGGTCTTTCCACCCGTAGTCAGCAAGAGCGATCTAGATTCTTCACCGATCATGACGTTGGCAGTGTCCGGACCACGCACATCCAGCGAGCTGTACTTCATGGCCGACCGCTATGTTAAAGGCATTATCGAATCCGCCTACGGTGTGGGGGAAGTCGCCATTGTTGGTGCCTCCGACCGGGCGGTACAGGTCAACATTGACGCCCAGCGATTGGCCGCACATGGACTGTCCATTCTGCAGGTTCGCGAAGCACTGGCCAGGCAGAATGCCGAAATTCCCGGCGGCCGAGTCGACGAGGGATATCGGGAACGGGCACTGCGGACGCTGGGCCGTGTGGCCGATAGTCGCTTTTTTCCGCAATTGGTGGTGGAGACCGTGGGTGGTGTACCCATTCGCTTGGAGGATCTCGGACAGGTCGTCGATGCTACCAAAGAAGTGCGGTCTCTGGCACGACTGGATGGTCAGCCGGCTATCGTGTTGCAAGTCCAACGCCAGGCGGGCGAAAACACGGTGCGAGTGGCTCAAGCCATCAAAGACAGGCTGCCGCGGTGCGAAGTCCTATTACCGGATGACGTGCACGTAACGGTTATCCAAGATCAATCGCGATATATCGTAGCCGCCTTGCACGAGATCGAAGGACACCTGGTGTCCGGCTCCATACTGGCCTGCCTGACGGTTCTGCTGTTCATGCGATCCTGGCGGTCCACCATCATTGCATCGGTCGCGATTCCAACTTCCATTATCGCTACCTTCGCCGTCATGCGTTTGTTTGGCTTTACGCTCAACAACGTGACCATGCTAGCCCTGGTGTTGATGGTGGGCGTGGTTATTGACGACGCTATTGTCGTGCTGGAAAACATTTTTCATTGCATCGAAGAAAAAGGCATGGACCCCGCCCGCGCCGCAATTGAAGGCACGCGCGAAATCGGACTGGCCGTGCTGGCTACCACGCTATCGCTGGTAATCGTCTTCCTGCCGGTTTCATTCCTATCTAGCGTCACCGGACGCATGCTGTTTGAGTTTGGCGTAACGGCGACGGCTGCGATCCTATTATCGATGCTCGTCAGTTTTACCCTGACTCCCATGATGTGCAGTCGACTGCTCAAGCCCGTCAAATCGAGTTCGGCCTCGCCAGCCTCTCGGCGTGGTTTTTACCACTGGATCGAAATGGCTTATCTTTGGTTGCTGGAACGCACGATGCGCTTTCGCTTGCTGGTCCTGCTGCTGGCGATCGCGGTGATTGCATCGAATATATTCTTATATCAACAGATCAACCAAGACTATATTCCCACCAATGTCGACGAATCGGAGTTTGAGCTGCGGGCCTCAGCCAACGAGGGCGTCAATATGCTGGCCATGGATGATGCCATGCAGGTCGTCGAACGCGAAATCAGGGAAATCGAGGGCGTGGAGTTCATCCTGGCTACTGTCGGCTCGCGCGGGTTGGGGGGCGTCAACCGCGGTGAAGTCTATGTGCGTTTGACTCCCGCAGAGGAACGCAGTTTCTCCTTGACACGCCTCCTCAAAGGCCTATTGGTCGGCAATCCATCAGCCGCCTGGGAGGGGAATTTCACCCAACAGCAGAAAATGGGAGAAGTCCGTAATCGACTCAAGCAGCTCCCCAATATTCGCGTATCGGTGCGCAACTTGACCTCCTTTCGCCAGGGAGCTCCGGTCGATATCGATTTTTCGATTACTGGTCCCGACCTTCGTCAATTGGGAGAGTTTGCTGACAAGCTACGCGACAAGGCCGAGCAGATACCAGGGATTGTTGACGTGGATACGACGCTGCGTCTGGACAAGCCCGAGTTGTTGGTCACGATCGATCGAGAACGCGCCGCTGCCATGGGAGTTTCCGTGCAAGAAATCGCGGATACGCTGCGCGTGGCCGTTGGCGGAGATGATCGTGTTTCGCGCTACCGCGATGTCAGCGTCGATGACGCCTACGATGTCGAACTGCGATTGGTCGGCATTGACCGCCGCGATACCGAGTCCATCTCGCAGCTCTATGTTCGCTGCAATCCCATGACCGCAGACGACAACTCAGCCGACATTCGATTGATGGACAGTTTCGGACCCTTGGTGCAGCCTTTGACCCGCATCGACAATGTTATCAAGTTTGAGAGTGGCAACGCACCGGCGCGCATCGACCGACTCGACCGACAACGCATGGTGGCCGTCAGGGCAAACGTCGAATCAGGTTATGCACTTTCAGACCGCGTCGCCGCCATGCAGGCTGCCGCTGAAGAGATCGGCCTGCCGGTCGGCTTTGAGACACGCGTACTGGGGCGCGGACGCGAGCTGGAGGTAACACTGGCCGAGTTTCGCTGGACGTTTATCGTGTCTTTTGTGTTCATGTACATTGTGCTGGCCGCTCAGTTCGAACACTTAATCCACCCTTTCACCATCCTTTTCTCCTTGCCGCTAGCGGTACCCTTTGGCTTGCTTAGCCTGTATTACGGCGGTGAGACGCTGAATGTGTATTCTGCGCTGGGCTTGCTCGTGTTGTTCGGTGTCGTCAAGAAGGCCGCCATTTTGCAAGTGGATCACACCAACTCGCTGCGATCGCAAGGGATGCCCCGAGAACAAGCCATTTTGCGCGCCAATCGTGATCGCTTGCGGCCGATCCTGATGACCACCATTTCATTTGTGGCTGGACTAACACCACTCCTGATCGCCAGCGGGCCAGGCGCCGAAGAGCGACGCAGTATCGCCGTGCTGGCCGTTGGCGGACAGACTCTCTCACTGCTTTTGACCCTGCTGGCCGTACCCGTGATCTATTCTTTTCTCGACGATCTCGGGCGGTTGTTTGGTCTAAAACAAGTCGTATCCAGCGATCTTACGCACCAAGATGTGAACTGATTTCGTGTGGAGGCCGAGCTGGGGATTGGTCTTGGTAGCGAACAGGTTTTGCGTCTATAGTCCAGCAGGCGATATTGAATGAGTAGCTAGCATGGAAGGCTTCCGAAATGAAACGTTTCCCAATCATACCAGGCTTGTGGCTCTTGTGGCTTGTGTTCATCCAGTCGCCGCAGAGTGCGTTTTGCCAACAGCCAAGCGCTGTGCGACTGCCCAGTGCACCAGCGGAGAGTCCGCAGGATTCACAGCATGCTGCTCAGGAGTTGGAGACACTATGCACGGAATCCATCGACGTCAGTGGGCTAAAGAAACGCCTGCAGGATGAGGTTGGTCTGGATAACGCGGCGGCGCGGGCATGGATCGAGAATCGCGTGAAAGCCGCATTTGGGCATGGGCCGACGGAGCTAGAGGCTGCTGCTGTAGTCAATGCGACCAGCCAGATAGGCGTCGAAACTGCCGAAGGAAACTCGCTGGTTATGCCACTGAATGAGTTTGGGCGAGGTGCTTTGGTTTCCGGAAATCAGCTCTTGGTTGTTGCATCCCGCCAGGATTTGCAACGGCTGCGGGACATGCTCACTACGCTGGAGCAGTTCGGATTGCGACAAGTTGTGATACGTACACATATCCTGCGCGATACGGCGCAAGCAATGAAGGGCTTGCCTATTACTTGGAGCCACGTTGAGGCGGCATCCAGGATCGCTCGACCCTTGCATTCCTCGGCATCGCAGCTCGGCTCGCAAGATGCTCCGCAGTCGCTGACCGCTGCGGCCCTCTATCTTCAGCGGCAATCTCCCGTCAACGAAGATCTGCCGCCGCCAGCGGGCGTCACCTCGGCCACATGGACGGAGGCTACATCGATTGTCGAGCGGGCGACACCAGTGCTGTATACGCTGCTGGATCCAACAGAGTACGAATCTGTACTCAAGCAAGCAGGCCAGATCCCCAGCATCGAGAGGATTATGTCGCCCACGGTTGTGGTGTTCAATGGTCAAGTTGCCACGATCAGCAACTCGGTGGAGCGCCCATTTGTGACTGGAATCAAACCAATGCTGATTGGTGAAGCCGAACAAAAACAAGTCGAGTTTGCGGCCAAGCTAACCGTCTATCCAGAGGGGACAACCATGAAAGTCCGCCCGCAGGTATTGGACGGCTCGCGAATTCGTTTGAATTGCCAGTTAGAGTTGTGCCAAGTCCGAGCCGTCGAAACCTTGGAGATTCCCGTTATCGATGGCAGCAAGGACTTTGTCGTGCAAATGCCGGAGGTTGCTTCAACCCGGTTTCGTACCTGCCTGGAAATGCCCGTCGATTACGCTTTGGCGGTGAGCGCATTTGAAACGGACGCACAAGGAGTAAAACGCTCGGTGGTTATTCTCTGCCAATGTTCGATGCGGAATGTCGAGTAGCCCTGCTGCGACAGTCTGCGAGTAGCCTTTCCAGTAGCCATGATCGAGCAGCCATGCTCGAGTTAGCAGAACCGGCGGGGGCCTGTGGTCAAGCAAGTTGGTCAGCGAATTGCCGGCTACCGAGTAAATCGCTGACATGACTGACCAGATCCGCTTGCCAGCGGGGGAGCGAAACTCCGAAATGCAAAGCCAGTCTTGAGCAATCGAGGCGACAATTCGCAGGCTGCCGAACCACATTGGACAGGGAGGCGAGCGGGACGCCCCGCAGTTTGTTAGTGACGATAGGCAAGGCGTGTGCTCGGCAGGTAGCCACAACCTGGTCCCCGACCTCCAGGCGGCTGGCGTAGCCCAGCGGGGCCACGTGAACCAAGCCACCGTTTTCGGTCAGCCAATCCGCTAGCTTGCCGGCGGACCTGCTCAGAATTTCGGCGGTCACGCGGGCCAGCCAGTCCGTACTGGTTGGTGTCCCATAGTGATCCGAGGCCAAATGAATCGCGTTGCGATAGGTCAGTAAATCTACGAGCTGAGTTAGGTAATTGTGGCCCTCGCTCGAGTAGAGCCAGCCCGTGCGGATTGCCAGGTGTGGGCAGCCGCTATCACGAATCGCGTTGGTGCCCAGCAGCTTGGTGCGGGCGTATTGATTGATCGGATGAGGGACGTCCGACTCCCGCCAAGGCCTCTCCTGGTTCCCGTCAAACACCATGTCCGTGCAGAAGTGAACTAGCGAAGCACCGATTTTCTTAGCTTCGTCGGCAATAATTGCTGGGGCAGTTGCGTTCACCAACTGGGCTGTCCGCGGCTCCAACTCGGCTTTTTCTAGATCCGTAAGTCCGCAGGCATTTACAATCAGGGCTGGTTTTACGCGACGAATAACCTGGCGGACGCTGGCTGGACGACTGACGTCGATTTGAAGTGGAACGGGGAGCAGGCTGGCGCGATCGGGTTTGCGGCAGGCGCCGACGACCGTGCCTAATGTTCTCAGGTGGCGGCACAGATCGCGACCGAGTTGCCCATTGCTGCCGATCACCAGAATCAATGGACGATTTTCCTCTACCTGTTTGGTAAAGCCCGGCGACCTACGCGGCTTGGGTTTGCCGGATGAAAGTGGAGTGCGGGACTTGGCGGAAAAGAGGCTGACCCTGGGCGCGGGACCATGACCCGTGCTGGCTCGCAAGCGGGATGCCTTTCTTGCCGGACTGGAAAACTTGGGCAGGGCACGATTGGGTAGCATCGCCAGTGAGCGTATGCGGTGGCTATGCGCCGCCAACTCGTCGGGTACGCTTGGCCAGTCAATGGCCAAAGTCAAGTCATGCCACGGGAGCCAGCGCCAATCTTTCGCTTGAGTTTCACAACTATTGCGGATTTCGATGAGTGCCTTGGGCGATGTTACTTGCCAACCACTGGCTACGCCGGCAGGAATGTGTAGAGTGCGATCTTCGTCGCCGCGCAGATAAAAACCTTGCCAGTGGCCGAAAGTGGGGCTGCCCAGCCTCAAGTCCGCCACAGCCAAGAACACTTCACCATGCGTGCAGCGAACTCGACGCTCTACGGTACCCCGACGGTTGAAGCACAGCTGGGAAGTGAAGCCACACGTACCGCCCTCCTCTGCCAGGCATGAAAACTCACTGGATACAGGCTCGTGAGACAGTCCGCGAAGCTCCTCCGGGCGAGGACGCTGGCTGGCCGCGCGGACCACTGCGACACCAACGATGCGAGTAGGAATACACTTCATGAGAGACTGTCCCTCCCTGAGCAGTCTGAAAACCAATAAGTGTCCGCGGCAAAAAGCAGGAGGTTCAGAAACGCTGCTCAGGTCCTCCGCGGCTGACGCTGCATCGAAGCCATGAAAAACACGCGTCTCACCGAGACATTATCTTCGGCAAAAAAAGCTCACCTCATGCCATACCTGTCCGGACGAATGCAGGACGCAACCTGCGAGCACGTATTCTAAGCACAAGTGCACGTTTTTCCCAAGCTCGATTCGTGTCAATTTTGCACCAGGCGGCTCGCAAGGACCCTTCCGCAAATAGGTTGCCGCATCAGCCGCAACGCGTTAGGGACCATCCCAAAACACCGTCTGGCCGAACGGTAGCTACGTTAGATCGCTTGAACCGGTACGCTAACGCGTTGCGGCTGATCCGGTAGCTTGTTTTGAGACGGTCCCTTAGCACCGTTCGATAGATAACGTCCATCGATCTTATGCAGTATTTCTTCCAATGCATCCGTCCATCCGGATGGATGGATGGTCCCAGGGTCGACCCTGGAAAATTCGAACGCCATATGTCGCTGAGCGAACGATCGTAGAGGCGGTAGGTCTTGCTGCGAGACAACCCGCTGCGTTCCAGGGTGGCTCGGGACAGGTGGTTGGATTCGAGCACCCACGAGAACTCGCCGACCTCGACTCCCAGCCGCACGACCTCTGGCAGCATGCGTTCGAGTGCTAGCAATCCAAAGCCCCACTTCTGAAATTCGGGGAGTACATTCGTGCTCATCAGCCGCACGCGTTTGGGTGTGCGTTTATTGAGTAGCAGGGTCAAGAAGCCGAAAGGGAACAGGCGGCCGCCAATTCGCTTGATGATGGGGTTGAAGTCCATCAGTCCCAATCCCGCGCCGATAGGCTTCCCATCGACTTCGATGATGGTGGTGGCTTCGGGAATCAGCAGATGCCGCAGCCCTTTGGCCTGGTGCAGCACTTCCGCCGGCGAGAGCGGCACGAAGCCCCAGGTGGATACCAGGGAACGGTTGTAGATATCCAGGAATAGATTGACCTCTTCGGAAAAGCGTTTGAGGTTAAAGGGACGTACCTTGACGTTGAATCGCCGTTTGAGTTCTTCGATCACGAAAGCCAGTTTGGGGTCCAGGCCGGTGAGCATGGATATATGGCCTTCGTAGGCGTAGAGGTCCTCGCACTTCTCGAAGCCGAAGTCGGTCAGCAAGCGTTGATAGTAGGGCAGGTTATAGGTCATCATGAACGTGGGGGGATCGTCAAATCCCTCAACCAGTAATCCCAGTTCGTAATTCAGGCTGGGATTAGTAGGCCCGCGGACATCGCTCATTCCTTGGGATACCAGGTATCGGCAGGCTTCGGTCAAGAGTTTATTTGCCGCTTGGCTATCATCGATGCACTCGAAGAAACCAAAAAACCCTCGCTGTTCGTGGTAACGTTCGTTGTGTCCTCGATTGACGATGGCGCACACACGTCCGGCTGTTTGGCCATCTTTCAGGACGATGAAAGTCTCACACGAATTGCGATCATAGAAGGGATGTTTCCGAAATCCCACGAGTTCCATTTGATTTTGGATTAGTGGCGGAATCCAATTTGGCTCGTGGCGATAAATCTCCCACGGCAGACGCATAAATCGCTTTTGGTCGGAGCGGTTCTTGCCAACGCAGCGAACTTCGTAGTTTGCCATCCGGTCAGTTTCCTTTTGACGATCCGTTGACCCACAGAGCATGTCGCAGGTGGTTTCCCCTGAGACTGGGTGAAGTCCTCCAACACCCAGGCTGGCTCCCATCCCAGTCACAGATCGCATCCACGCCGGCTGGCTCTGCATCTGCGCCTCGATACCAGGCTGTGACTCATTCTTGGTCGACAGTCTTGTTGCGCGAGGCAAGGAGGCCGGAATAAAGCTGTTGAATGACGGGCCGCTCACAAATATGTGGATTGACGTGAGGCCGAGCGGCCAACATCTTAGCCTGGGCAGCGGCCGGTGTCAGGCCTCTGAAGCGCACCAACCACCACAAAACGATGGTAGCACTCCGAGCGCGGCCGGCTTTGCAATGTACGTATACGCAACCATCGGCCCGCACATGCCGCTCGATGAACTCCGCCCCTAACTCGACGTATTCAGCTTGTGGGTGGTGAAAATCGGTGGTAGGCAACCATAACTGCTCGATCCCCAGTCGCCCATATTCGATCTTGGGACCTGGATATTCCTCGCACATATTGACGACGCCGGTAACCCCCAGCTCTTTCAGCCGAGACGCATCGCGACGAAAGGGCATGGCTCCCAGGATCAGCCCATCATCCACGTGATCCCACCAGCGACGCAACTTGAGTCCACGACCCAGGAACATGTTGTAAACGAGCGTTGGGTGGTAGACAGCTCGAGCCCAGAAACGCCGCATGCGACGAACTCCTCGTGCGGCCCGCTAGGCCGACCCGCTGGGATTGAAATAGTCGGGTGCCAAGCCCGATTTCCATTTGATGTTACAGCCCAGGCTGGGCTTTTGAGTCTCCGGCATGCTGTGCTGTGCCAACAAAGCCTCCAAGGCGGCTCGCAGATCACGGCCATCTGGGGCTTGTCCTTGGTTGGGTCGAGTAGCGTCCAGTTGGCCTCGGTACACCAATTTAAATTGCTGATCAAACAGGAAGAAATCGGGCGTGCAAGCCGCTCGGTAGGCTTGAGCTACCTGCTGCGTTTCGTCATACAGGTAGGGGAAACGATAGCCCTGTTCAGCAGCCTCTTGCAGCATCATTTCTGGCGAGTCGTCGGGATGTGAGGTGACATCGTTGCTGCTGATGCCCACCATGGCGATACCCTTGGGTTGATATTCGTCTGCGATGCGCCCCAGTTCAGGGGCCACATGCTTGACGTAGGGGCAATGATTGCACATGAAAACTACCAGCAGACCCTGCTGGCCGCGAAAATCGTCACGCGAGATCATGCGTCCGCTGGCGGCGGACGTAGAGTAGTCTGGCAGGGAAAAATCTGGGGCCTCGGTACCGAGGGGCAACATTGTGCTGGCGGTGCGAACCATGCAACAACTCCTTTGAATCATCAGATTTAAACGCGGGTAACGGCGGGGGCTCGAGTGACCCATGAACGGCGATTCTAGCGAATGCGATGCCGCTCGAAACTATTCATCGCGACTGGTGATTTCCAGCAAGTGGTAGCCGAATTGTGTCTTTACGGGCCCATGCACCGTGTTCAGCGCTTCGTTAAAGACAACCTCGTCAAACTCTTTGACCATTTGGCCTCGGGTAAAGGTACCCAGGGCACCGCCACTCTTGCCCGAGGGGCAAGTCGAGTGTTTCTTGGCCACATCGGCGAAAGCAGCTCCTGCCTCAATTTCTTCCTTCAAAGCCTGACATTTTTCCTCGGTACTGACCAGGATGTGCCTTGCACTTGCAGTTGCCATGGTGAACTCCACTCGAAATCGGCTGAAAGTCTTCTGGACGTTTGTTGAACACACTAAGCGAGCTAACACGCTCCGGACACTTTAAGCCTCATGCCAGCAAAGATAAAGGGGGCGAAAGCTGAGGCCATGCGCAGCTCCGCAGACTTGGCTAGCCCTGATTGCCTGGCCGGGTAAACTATACACAGCCGGTTGACAGCCAATCCTACCCGTGGCTGGTTCCCACAACGGGCAGCTTAGAAAAAACCAAGCGATCCTCGACCCAGCTTTCCCTCAGTTAGCGACCAAGCCGATGAAATTGACACTCCATTCGTTGTCCTTCCGCAACGCAACTCTATTGCCCTGTGACCTAGGGCCGAGAGAGGTTCTTGATCTTCCCCGAGTGGTGCTGTTGAGTGCACTCTGGCTGGCAAGCCTGATGCCCCTGGGCCTGGCTGGCCGAGCGAACGCCCAGACTGCGGCTGGTTCGCCAGTGGCGGTTGATGTGGCGACGCAAGATCCCACTTTGGCCAACGAACTTCAATCGCGATTGTTGGGTGACATTCGGCAACTGACCTTTGAAGGCAAGCGGGCGGGCGAGGGCTATTTTTCGAAAGATGGACGTCAGTTGGTCTTCCAGAGCGAGCGCGAGGCGGACAATCCATTCTTCCAAATCTATCTGATGGACCGTGAGACCGGCGATGTGCGGCGTATTTCGCCTGGGATCGGCAAGACGACCTGCGCGTGGATCCACCCCAACGGCAATCTGGTGCTTTTTGCTTCAACACAATACGACCCCGAAGCGGTGGCCAAGCAGCAGGCGGAAATTGAGTTTCGCGAATCCGGAGAAAAGCGTCGTTACAGCTGGGATTACGACCCGACCTATGAGCTTGTCGAATTCGATGTGCAGACCCAGGAGTATCGACGGCTGACCAATGCAGCGGGCTACGATGCGGAGGGCTCGTACTCACCTGACGGGGAATGGATTTGTTTTGCATCCAATCGCCGCGCCTACAGTGATGCCTTGAGTGGCGAAGAGCAAGAGCTGTTCGAAACAGACCCCGCCAGCGCGATGGACATCTACATCATGCGCCGCGACGGCAGCCAGCTCAAACGCCTGACATCCGAAATAGGTTACGACGGTGGTCCATTTTTCTCTCCGGACGGAGAACACATTTGCTGGCGGCGATTCAGCAAAGATGGGGCCTTGGCCGAAATCATGACCATGCGGGTGGATGGTTCGGAGCAGAAGGCGATTACCAGTTTGGGAGCAATGAGTTGGGCACCATTTTATCATCCCAGCGGCGACTATTTGATCTTCGCCACCAATCGTCATGGATTCGCAAATTTTGAACTGTATATGGTTGATGCCCAGGGGCAGCATGAGCCGGTCCGCGTCACCTACCGCCAAGACTTTGATGGATTGCCGGTCTTTACTCCCACGGGCGACGGTCTGGTGTGGACAAGCAATGGTGGCAGCAGCGCCTCGCAACTCTACGAGGCTACGTGGAACGACGCAGCCGCCAGAGAACTGCTGGGACTTTCATCAACGCAAACGCCAACCTATTTGGTCGAGGCCTCGCAGTCGGCACGTGCGACCACTCGTGAATTCACGGCTGCCGACATCGGACGGCACGTGGATTACTTGTGCCGACCCGAGTTGGGAGGTCGCTTGACTGGTACGGAGGGAGAAAAGAAGGCCACGGCCTACGTTGCCGCCTATCTCGAGAGTCTGGGCTTGCAACCGGCCGGTCAAGACGGCACTTTTTTTCACGAATTCGAATTCGTGAACGATGTCAAACTGGGTGAGCACAATGCATTGACGATGGGCGACGCGAGCTTTGTTGTAAATCAGGATTGGCGCCCCGCTTTCTTCTCCAAGGAAGGGACAGTCGAACCCACGGAAATCGTTTTGGCGGGCTATGGCATTGTCGCTCCCGCAGAAAAGGACCAGGAAGAATACGACAGTTACGTGCACCTGGATGTTCAGGACAAGTGGGTCATGGTCTTTCGGCAAATGCCTCAGGACATTTCACCAGAGCGCCGACAACAGTTGTCGCGATATAGCGGTGAACGTTACAAAGCCATGGTGGCCCGCGAGCGCGGCGCTCGAGGCTTGATTTTTGTTAGTGGCCCTAACAGTCAGATCAAGTCGCAGTTGATGCCGCTCAGCCTGGACGGCTCTTTGGGGGCCAGCAGCCTGGCGGTTGTGAGCATAACCGACAAAGTCGCTGCGCAATTGCTGCGGCAGGCGGGTGAAGATTTAAAAGAGTTGCAATCCTCTTTTGATTCGGGAGAGCCCCGCATGGGTGTTCCGTTAGCTTCCGTCAAGCTGGCAGCGGAGATCGATATTGAACCCATCCCGTCCCATGGTCGGAATGTCCTGGCCCTACTGCCGGCAGCCCAGGAGCCGACGCAGGAGATGATTGTCGTGGGCGCCCACATCGATCACTTGGGTCGCGGCAGCAGCGGCTCTTTGGCCAAGGATGACGAGGTCGGTGGCGTGCACCGTGGGGCTGATGACAATGCATCCGGCGTTGCCAGTGTTCTGGAGATCGCCCAATACTTGGCGGGCGAAGTCGCAGGATCGCGGCTGACCATGAAACGTGACGTGCTCATCGCGGCCTGGAGTGGCGAGGAACTTGGCCTTCGCGGTTCTCAAGCTTTTGCCGACGATTTTTCCAGTCTATTTCCGAATCGAATGGCCATCCAGAATCCGCATGCCGATCCCCACGCAGACCCGCATGCCGATCCGCATGCAGAGCATGCCGCCGGGCAAGCCCTGGGGCTCTACCCGCAGATTGCGGGCTGTGTGAATCTGGATATGGTGGGGCGATTGAGAGACAACCTGGTTCTGCAAGGCATTGGTTCCTCGCCCTATTGGAGTGGAGCCATCGAGCGACGTAACGCGGTCGTCAGGCTGCCCTTGACCTTGCAGGACGACTGCCATTTGCCGACGGACGCCAGCACCTTTTTCTTGCGTGGTGTCCCCATCCTGTCGGCCTTTACCGGTTCACACTCGGAGTACCACACCCGCGCGATGTGCCTGAGTTGTTGAATTATGCAGGTGCTTCGCAGATCGCACGCTTGATGGCTCTGATTACCCGCGACCTGGTAACCGCCGAAGCAGCTCCCGTGTACCAAGAGCAAGTCGCGGCCCCTGAAATGCGGGCGAATTTAACGGCCTATCTGGGAACCATTCCCGACTATGCCCAGGGCGATATCACAGGAGTCAAGCTGAGCGGAGTCACCAAGGGCGCTCCGGCGGAGTTGGCCGGAATGCGCGGTGGCGACATCATTATCGAACTGGCCGGCAGAAAGATCGAAAACATCTACGACTATACCTATGCGATCGAAGCGCTGAAGGTCGGTCAGCCAATCACGGCCAAAGTCGACCGTGGCGGCCAAGTTGTGGAATTGGATGTCACCCCCGCCTCGCGACAGTGAACATCGCGATTTTTACAAAACACTGCTCTGCTCTAGATCTGCGGCAGGCAGTGCGGGCTGCCCCACTTGGTGGCAATTCGTAACCCGAAACTCGAGCTTTTCAATTCGCTTTTTTCATAACTTCCTAACCCAACGCGTGCGCGCAGGAATTCTTGCATTCGACTACTTCCTCGCTCACGCGTCGGTTATGAAAAAACCTTGCTTCCGACGCCGATGGTGGCTTCGAATTAGGGCATTGCCGAGCCCACCGGTTGCGGCGAGGCGTCGACTGGCGGGGCTGCCAGGGCGTTTGCCTCGTTTGTAGTCTCTGCTCCGTCTGGGGATGTCACGGTCGACTCCGTTTTCGAGGCAGCCTGGTCGCTGGGTGGAGTCTGGCTGTCCTGGACGATTGGTCCGTTGAGCTTCTTGCGCGGCAATCGCTCATCGAGCATGGCTGTATGGTAGACAAAAGAGGCCATGATGATCGAAGCCTGTTTGACATCGTCTTCTTGAATTCGGTCGTACACATCCATGCTCGAGTGATGCGTGCGCGTGTCGTATTCGACTGGATCCTGAATGAACTGAAATCCAGGGATGCCGACGGCGTCAAACGACTGATGGTCGGTGCCCCCGGTATTCGAGGCGGAGACCGTGGACGCATCCATGTCTTCGAAAGGGGCTAGCCAGGCGGCAAAAAGCGTTCGTAGTTGTTCGTTACCCTGCAGGTAGATGCCGCGAATCTTGCCTGTTCCATTGTCGAGATTAAAGTAGGCCGAGACTTTTTCCTGTTCGGGCTTGAGGTGATAGGTGGCTTGCGGTCGGCGGCGAGGGCTGCCTTCTTCGCCATCGCCCTCGGGTACCTCGTAGACAACTTTGCCAAAGTGTTCTTCAACGTAGGCTCTAGATCCCAGCAAACCCTGCTCTTCACCGGTCCAAAGTGCCAGCCGAATCGTGCGTCGCGGTTTGGCATCGATGGCCTTCAGAATTCGAATGGCCTCCATGGCCACGCCGCAACCAACGGCATTATCGGTCGCGCCTGTTCCCGACTGCCAGGAATCAAAGTGACCACCGAGCATCACCACTTCATCCTTTAGATCGCTGCCGGGAATCTCGGCAATGATGTTAAAGGAATTCAGATCGTCGTTGTAATACTGGCAGACAATATCCACCTCCAACATGGGATCCACCCCTTTCTCGATCATCCTCACCAAGCGGTTGTAATGTTCGGCCGACAAGACGGCTTGAGGGATGATGTCGGTTGCCTCCGAAGCCCAGGGACGGGGCCCGCGGCTATTGCGATTGCCCTGTGCTCCGCGATCATCGCTATTGCGAGGCATGACCACTGAAGCCACGAATACGTTTCCGCCATCGCCGCGTCCAGGCTCCAGCACAACGGCCGCGCCTTCGGAATAGGCCATCTGCCATTTGTCCGATTGCAATCGCGCGAGTGCCCGCGGATCAGGCGCAGGCTTGGCTGCGGGCTGGTCGGCTGCTTGGCTTTCGGCTGCTTGGCTGACGGCTGCTTGGCTCTCGCTGGCTTGGCTCGTCGGCTTGGGCACTTCAGGTTTTGAGTCTTCAGGTTTTGAGTCTTCAGGTTTTGAGTCTTCAGGTTTTGCGTCTTCAGGTTTTGCGGCTGGTTTTCTCTCCTCGGGTGTTTCAGCTGGCGTGGCTGGAGGTTGCGCGGGAGGAGCGGAGAAGCGCGAGCCTGATGTTCGCGAGGATGACGACTGGGGCGGTCTGGAATTGGCCAGCCTCAATAATTCTTCTTGTGTTTTCCGCGCCGCAGGCGGCTCAAACAGGGCGTCGATCTCGCGTGGGGGGCTGATGAGCACGATGGCACGACCCAATTTACCTCGATACTGTTCGAGTTCCTCTTCCGTGCTTGCGTCAAGGTAAATCGGTACGCCGCGGACGGTGCGGGTTGTGCTGGGCGACCAAGCCTTGACGTGTGCAATCAGGGGAGCATAGGTTGGTTCGACCAGGTTGACGCTGCTTTGCTCGAGCGTCCACCCGCGGCCAAAGGGTCCCCAGCTTTCCAGGTGTCCGTTCTCGAGTCCCCACTCTGCCAACTGGGAGAGCGTCCATTTGGCAGCGTTCTTGGCGTAGGGGGAACCCGTCAGTCGCGGGCCGTGGACATCAGTCAGGTAGCTAATGCTCCGCATCACCTGAGAGTTCTCGAGTCCCTCTTTCTTGATCTTGTCGACCATAGCGCGGTTTGCCTCGTCCGGGATGGACTGGGCATCAGCAACCTGCTGTGGCCATAAAACACAACTCAGCAGGAAAAAACGAAGTAGAGTTCGCATGAGCATCTCCAGCAGCAAATAAAGTACGAGAACGAATGCTGTAGCTCGCACCCGCCAGGCAGCCAGCACATTTGAGCAGTAGTATGCGCTGCGTGAGTGCGGATTTCTAGCAGCTCAATATTCATTCGCACTAAAAGCAGAGCAGTCGCCGGCATGCCGCATTGGGGTTGCCGATCTAGGGCGGTTCAAAGATGACGGCGGGTTGGGAGGCGATTGGTGGCCCGCGTGCCACCAACGGCGGATTCGCGGAGCCCGTTCAAGAACTCGAAGCAAGTAACAGAGGCGTCCGAGGTGATCGATGAGGGCTAACTTGCCTTTATCGCTGGCTAAGGGCAGATCCAGGCTTCATCGGCAGGCGTGCATGCCCGCGTTTCCAGGAGTGCCGGGAATAGCTGCGAAATTCCTAGTCGGCGAACGCATTATTCAGCCAACCGGCCCAAATGTACATCGTTAAACTGTAGACTCGTTTTCATTCGTTGCAGTTTATCTAACCCAAATCCACGAGTCTTCCGGAAAGCTTTAGGTGCGCGGCGTATCGAGAACCACTTGGAGTGGATTTCAGCGAGCCGGCGGATCTTCGATTCACTTGCCCTTCGTAAGCGAGTGGTATGTTTGCATGTCAACGAAGACCTGTGCATACCTCGAAGCAGAGAAGGACTCCACTAAGTATGCTCATGCGACATCCGCATCCTGAGTTACAGTTTGCATACAAACTGCCCTACGGCGCCGTGGTGACTGACCGTGGCGTGCAGTTTGTTGTTTTCAGTCGTAGCGCGACGGCGATGCGCGTGCTGCTTGTACGATAAAGTTGACGATCGTGAGCCGGTCGAAATTATCGAATTTGATCGCGACACCGATCGCTGGGGAGATGTGTGGAGTGCGTTTGTGCCAGGCATTGGCCCTGGTCAGCTCTATCACTTTCAGGCCAACGGTCCGTTTGATCCCGAATCGGGCCAATGGTTCGACGGCAACGCGCGGCTGATCGATCCCTATGCCAAAGCCTTGGCCGGCTGTTTCCAGAAGAGCACCGATGGAATCATCCGTCCGCCCAAGTGTGTTGTCGTCGATGACTTTTTCGATTGGGAAGGCGATCGTCACCTGCGACGTCCACTTTCGGAAACCGTCATCTACGAAACGCACGTCCGTGGTTTCACCAAGAGTAAGACTTCCCGCGTCAAGCATGCCGGAACCTACTTGGGCTTGATCGAGAAATTACCCTACCTGCAAGATTTGGGTATCACGGCCGTCGAACTGATGCCGGTGCACGAGTTTCCGATCTTGGACATTCACGGCAATCAACCCGAGCGGCCCAATTACTGGGGCTACGATCCGATGGCCTTCTTTGCACCGCATCGTGGCTATGCGCACAGCAAGGTACCCGGTGCGCAGGTCAACGAATTCAAGCAGATGGTCAAGGCCTGCCACCAGGCGGGCATCGAAGTCATCCTGGATGTGGTCTTCAATCACACCTGCGAAGGCAACGAGCACGGTCCGGTGCTGAGCTTCAAGGGACTTGAGAACCAGGTGTACTACATCCTCAACAGCGGCGGTAGCCACTACAGCAACTACTCGGGATGTGGCAATACCTTTAACGGCAATCATCCGATCTGTCGCGAGTTGATATTTCATTGCCTCAGGCACTGGGTACACAACTACCACGTCGATGGTTTCCGATTTGACTTGGCCAGCATTCTGTCGCGCGATCGCTACGGCAACTTGATGCCCAATCCGCCGATGGTGGAAATGATCGCCGAAGATCCGATGCTGGCCGACACCAAGATCATTGCAGAGGCCTGGGATGCGGCCGGTGCTTACCAGGTCGGCTCCTTCGGCGATCTGCGATGGGCCGAGTGGAATGGTCGCTACCGCGATGATGCACGGCGCTATTGGCGGGGCGACGACGGCATGATTGGTCCCATGGCAACGCGTCTAGCGGGCTCATCGGACCTGTATGAACACGCTGGTCGCGCTCCCTACTGCAGCATCAATTTTATCACCAGCCACGATGGCTTTCCCTTGAATGACCTGGTCAGTTACAAGGAAAAGCACAACGAGGCCAATGGCGAACACAATCGCGACGGTGACAACCACAACTGCAGCGACAACTACGGTGTCGAAGGTCCGACACGTCGCAAGCCGATCGAGCGTCTGCGGGTGCGTCAGATCAAGAACATGTTGGCGACCTTGCTGTTAAGTCAGGGGGTCCCGATGATTGTGATGGGAGATGAAGTTCGTCGAACACAGAAAGGAAACAATAACGCCTATTGTCAAGACAACGACATTTCGTGGTTCAACTGGTCGCTTGTCAAACGCAACAAGGAGCTATTGAATTTTGTGCGTGGCTTGATTGCTTTGCGAAAGAGTCAACCCACCTTGCGTCGCACTCGCTTTCTGACCGGACGTCCCTTTGATTCCCGTGGTGTTCCCGATGTGAACTGGTTCAACCACTTGGGCCTGCCATTCAACTGGGAGAATCCCAGTGGTGGACTGGTATGTTGGTTACCAGCACCAGCCGTGGCCGATGATCCCGAAGGGGAGGGCCGCGACTTGCTGCTGATGTTCAACGGCACGCCGGAAACGCTTCATTGCATGTTGCCGGAACAGATTCGAGGATTGCGATGGAGTTTGCTGATCGATACGAGCGGGGAGGCACCCAATGATATTTTTCCAGACATGGATGGTCCACCCGCACCGGCCAGCCGGCAGTTGGAATTGATCTATCGCAGTCTGAAAGTCTACGTGGCGGGCCGCCCGAGTTAAGTCGCTCGGTGCGCCCCCGGGGCAAGCGTCCCTCGAGTTCATGCCTGTGAGCGACGCGGACGCATTAAATCCTTTATTACCCGAGCGGTTGTGGCCGCTCGGGTTTTTAATTGTCCGTTGACTCCGCCACCCAAGCCGAAATCTGCTGCAGGGCTGCCGGTTGCAGTTGCACGTGCATGGCTCCGGCCGTCTCAACAATTTGCTCGGGTCTCTTCGCACCGCACAGGCGCAACGGTCAATTGCGGTTGCTGCAAGGTCCAGGCAACGACTAATTGCGCCACGCTGCACCCTAGTTCGGTAGACAGAGGTCTAAGTCGATCCAATAGATCCTGCGCCCGCTGCCAAGCTTGGCCTTGGTAGACCGCGTAGGTGCGACGACGGTCGGCTGGATCCAGCTGGTGATCGCGAGCCATCTTGCCGGCCAGAACCCCCTTCATCAGCACCCAATAGCAGGCGATGGCGATGTTTTCCGACTGACACACGTCGCGAATTGCGGCAACACTGTCCATCTGCAACATATTGAAGGCTGGTTGCACTACCTGCACCGGACAAATCGCGTGGAACTCGCGCAGTTGGGCAGCATTCACGTTGGACACGCCCGCGTAACGAGCCCAGCCCTTGGACAGAATCCTGGCGATACCCCCGGCTGACTCCGCCACCGGCACGACCGGGTCAACTTCATGCAGGTACATCACATCGATGTGCTCGACGCCCAATCGCACTAGAGATCGCTGAGCATGCTCGATAAGCGTTTGGGGACGACCATCGACGACGCGACGTCGATCGGGAGTGTAGTGGCTGCCCACTTTGCTGGCCAGGATCATCTCGTCTCGTCGATCGGCCAGGACCTGCGACAGGTATCGATCGGATTGGCCATCAAAGCCATAGGAATAGGCTGTATCAAAAAAGTTGATACCGCTGTCGATGGCTGCATGAATGGTTGCCAGGCTATCGCTGTCATTGACGCCCAAGGAGGATACGCCGGCCATTGGCCAGCAACCTAGCGCTACCGGACTGACCAGCAAGTCCGAATTACCCAGGCGGCGGCGTGGTGCTGGTCTGGGAAGAGCCACTGTGGGTTGTGGGCGATGGCACCGGCTTGTTCCTCCGTCGAGCTAGACAACGTTGTAATTGCGGGCACGCAGGACTTCGGTCAGCACTTGCTTGGCTTGATCTTCACCGTGAACCAGGCGAATGGCTGCAGGCCTTTCCTGAAATCCCTCGACGAAACGGATCAGGTCGGACTGATCTGCGTGGGCCGAATAGCCGCTCAACTGGTGAGTGGCGGCTTTGATATCGTACCGCTTGCCATCCAGCTTGACCCAATCGGTGTCCTGGATATATCGCCCCGGGGTGCCTAGAGCTTGGTAGCCCACGAAAATAATATCGGTGGCCGGGTCCCCTAAGAAAGCCTTGAGATAGTTGACGACTCGTCCACCGGCGCACATGCCGCTGGCCGCGATGACGATAGCCGGCACTTTGGATTGTTTCAGATACTCGACCGTATCGCGATGCTCTCGATGGTCGTCGATCTTGACAAGGTTCTCAAAGACCAGCGGCTGGTCATCGTAGGTCAGCACATGCTTGGCTTCGTCGTCCCAGTATTCGCGAAGCGAGTCATACAGATCGGTGAACTTCATGGCCAGAGGCGAATCGATCAACACATCCACCGACTTCATCATCGAGCAGCCGCGATCCTGTTCCATGTGCTCGAAGATGGTATTCATTTCATAGAGCAACTCCTGGGTGCGGCCGACGCTGAAGGCGGGAATGATGGTCACGCCCTGATTGAGCAGGGTACGGCAGAGTATTTTCTCCAGCTGCAAAACTCGCTCTTCTCGACCGACATGGTTGCGATCTCCGTAGGTGCTTTCCAAGACCAAGAAATCGGCTCGCTCGGGACTGACCGGATCCTTTAAGAGAGGTTGATTGCGGCTGCCTAGATCACCACTGAAGACAAAGCGTTCCCCCTTGTAGTCGAACTCGACGATCGATGAGCCTAGCACATGGCCGGCTGGCGTTAGGCGCATGCGGATCCCGCCATCCAGCTCATGCCACTTGTAGTAGGCCATGGGCCGCACATGGCGTCGCAAATCATGCAGGAAGCGCTCGATGACGCGTTTGTTGCGAGTCACTCCAACACGCATGGCATCTTCCAGCATCAGTGGCAACAGCTTGGCGGTCGGCGGGCTGCAATAAATGGGGCGGTCGAAGCCGGCGGCGATCAGAAAGGGAATGCGGCCCACATGGTCCAAGTGCACATGGGTTACCACCAGCCCCTGAATGCCCGCAAGCGAGAACTCAATCGTCTCTTGGTCGCGATTCTTGGCGTCGGCACCTTGGAACATACCACAGTCGACCAACATCGATCGCTGCTGGTCGATGAGCAGCTGGTGACAGGAACCGGTAACACCCTGCAGGGCGCCGTGATGGATAACATCCATGGAACTTTTCCAGCGAGAGGTTTGAATTCTTCGAAACGATGGCTGGCCTCAGCCTGCAGCGTCTTCAACCAAGGCTGCCTACCTGGCCGCAACCGATCTTCAGCCAAGCCTGCGAGGGCAATCAGTGCTTTCATTGATTTGGCAATGAGCGGTGGAAATGAACGTGCAGCCAACTGCCGCCGTGCTTGTGCCACACACGAGTTTCCTCGATGGCCTTCGTTTGGGGAGCGCCCGGGGATCCACATACTGCACCAGGCGGACGTAGCACACAATGGCCGTGTCACCCAGAAGCCGGACGTGAGGGCTAGCCAGCGTGGTATGGATCCGCTGGGTCGAGGCGGGACGCTCCATTTGAAAATAGAAATGATGGAAATCCATGCCTTCCACCAGGTTGCCGAGCGCCTCGGGCTCAAAGCAAGTCAAAGAGGGATCGCACAGACCCGCATAGGCTTTCCAATTGCCCTCGGCGATACTCTCCAGCAAGCACTTGGTGAGATTGATTAAGGTTTCTTTTTCGCTCATTGACCGCGCTCCAAGACGATGCTTTCGCGTCTGAACAATTTCTAACTAGGACTCGTCCGCAAAGTGTCATGCCGCTAATGCGTCATGACGCTTTGCGGTGTGAGGGTGAGTTTGGTTTATTTAACGTAATTACTCGCTGCCTCCAAGCGGGACGCCTACTTTAGCTTGGCTCCGTCCCAAACCAGCACTTTGAATTTGCCGCCGACATTCTGGCGATGGTCCTCGAAGCTTGTGCCTGGCGGCAGATGTAGATCGTCCAGCGTAAACACAGCCGGGTCAATGGCGATGTTTGGCCGAAAATTGGAGAATTCCAGTTCCAAACCGCGCGTGGTGATGACCGAGGGTCGACCGGCTCGGGCGGATTCGGTGCTGCGTTCCTTGCTGGCATAACGCCGCAGGAAATGAACACCGTCTTCGGATTCCCAATAAAATGCAGTCTCACGAAAGGGCTTGGTTGAGCCGCGTGTCGTCAGGGCAACCCGACGAAAATCGAAAGGGAACTGATCGAAAAGGTAGTAACGGCTGATGAACTCGGCGTGCTGCACATGGAGCACCTGGCCTCCACCAGCCAGTGGCTGCAAGCTGGTTTCGTGGACTGGCAGTTGTCCTGGTTTCAAAATCGATGCCCACAGGTGTAGTGGTGGATTGAACGGGTAGCCCGCCTTGCGCAACACGGCTTGTTGCTTGAAATCGAAATAGATATGTCCCCAGACGGTCTTGTGGCCAAGGTGATTAGCCTGCTGGACATTGCCCTGCTGCACAAGAAACACACTCTCTCCATCGAAAATGACGATGGATTCATCGACGGCTACGGCAGTATTAACGTTCGCTAGCCCGCCCGACGGCAGGAAGCCTGGCGACTGGACGCCCTGATTGCCTGCAGAGGGCGCGTCTGCCAGGCGAGTTATGTGCACGCGATATTTGGGATCATCATAGTAGACTTGGATTTCGTGCCTTTCCTCCGAGTTGGCGTCGCCTTGCAGCAGGGTCTTGCCCAAGACTCCAACGGCATGGCCTGAGACCAATTGCGAGTCGAGTTTGGTGCGCGCCTCGGACAATTCGCTCAGCAGCGCAGCGGTCTCCTGCCCGGGTGCCAAGCAGGCTGCAGCCGAAACAATCAGAATGGGGGACAGCCAGTAAAAGCCTTTCAAACCCGGTTGAGTCCTAATTTAGGGTAAGCGCAACGCAAAAACTGTGAAAATCCAGTTCTAGAATAGCCAGAAATTTGACAGAGGGGGGCTGGTCTCGATACAGTTTAATAGTGAGGGAATCTATCGTCCGCGATCCTCCCATATTTTCACTGTCCGATTTCGCACCCAGCCTACTACTTGTGGTGCGGATGGGCACCCTTGTCAACACACATTCTTCTCGAGATTATCCGGTTCCCTATTTTGGCGCGAGGCCAGCTGTGGTGAAAAGCCTATGGCTGGCGCGGTGCGCAACCGAATCCTGTAAGGTAGCGAGTTACGATGGCAAAGAAGACCTCCGTTTGGGGCATCGAAATTGGTCAAAGCGCTCTCAAGGCCTTGCGCTGTACGCTCGATGGCGATCAGGTCGTGGCTGAAGCCTTTGACTATATCGAGTATCCCAAGATTCTGAGCCAGCCCGAGTCCGATCCGGAGCTGATGGTCCGTGAAGCCCTCGAGACGTTTGTCTCGCGGAATGATCTCAAGAAGACGCGAGTTGGGCTGAGCGTGGCTGGCCAAAATGGTTTGGCCAAATTCTTTCGGCCGCCGCCGGTTGAGCTGAAGAAGATTCCGGACATTGTCAAATACGAAGCCAAACAACAGATTCCCTTTGAACTGGATGACGTGATTTGGGACTACCAGTTGATGGCGGGCGGGGATATCTCTGACGGATTTGCCCTGGAGAGCGAAGTTGGGCTGTTTGCCATGAAACGCGATGCCGTGTATCGCGCGCTCAAAGCCATTGCAAACGCAGGATATCGAAGTCGATTTGCTGCAGTTGGCTCCGCTGAGCATCTACAACATGGCCACTTATGACCGCAGTTTGGCGGTCGACGAAGAGGTCAGCTACGATTCGGAGCACCCGCCCAAATCGACGGTGGTGCTGGCCATGGGTACCGATGCCACCGATTTGATCGTCACCAATGGCTATCGCGTGTGGCAGCGAAGCATGCCCTTGGGTGGCAACCACTTTACGCGGCAGTTGACCAAGGATCTCAAGTTGACCTTTGCCAAGGCTGAGCACCTCAAGCGGAATGCCATGGAAGCCGACGATCCCAAGTTGGTCTTCCAGGCCATGCGACCGGTGTTCAACGATCTGGTGACGGAAGTCCAGCGCTCGATGGGCTTTTTCCGTAGCTTGAACAAGAAGGCTGAGATTGGTTCCATCTTGATGCTGGGCAATTCGGTCAAGCTGCCTGGTTTGTCCCAGTACTTGAGCAAGAATTTGGCCATGGATGTGGATGTCCTGGATAGCTTTTCGCAGTTAGCCGGCGATGAGGTTACCTCGGCACCGGCTTTCAAGGATCATCTTCCTGCCTTCGGTCCTGTGTATGGCCTGTGCCTGCAGATGCTGGGCAAGGGCCCGGTGCACACCAATCTGGTACCCAAGGAAGTTCTGCAAGAACGTTTGATTCGCTCCAAGAAGCCTTGGGCTGTCGCCGCTGCGGCTGCCCTGCTGATGGGCTTTGCTGGAAATCTGCTGTTTGCCGGGAATCGCTGGGCGACGGTGCATCCCGAAAAGTGGGACACAGCGATGAAGGCGGCAGAAAGCACCAAGACCTCCAGCGACTCGCAGATTTCGGAAGATAAGAAACAGGTTGCGACCTTGGAGCTGTTACAGAAAATTGGCAAGGATGTCAGCGGCAGCAGCGATCGTCGACTGCTGTGGATGGAGGTTCTGGATGCGCTGTACCAGGCATTGAACCGACCCGAGGATTTCGATATCAAAAAGCTCCCTTCGGCGGAGGAAGTGCCCTACAAGGAACGTACCGAACTGCATGTGACCCAAGTCGAATCGAAGTATTACGACGACATTTCGACTTACTTGACCCCCGACGTGCTAGAGATGTACGAGAGCGATAAGAAGTCGCGTTTGGGACGCTTGGGACTTCTGACCATCGAGGAAGAAACTGCCGATGGCGCCGTGGAGGCTCCTGCCGAAGAGACGCCGGCAGCCAGCACGGGCGGAGAGGGCGATGAATCGAAAGCCGGCTGGGTCATCCAAATCAAAGGCTACCACTACCACAACGATTACAGCTATGCGGCAACCGGCGATGAACGCGAGGACTATGTGCTGAAGACGCTCGTGCATCGACTGGAGACCGGCTCGGCCCTGTTGCCTGCTCTGGATGGCTCGCAGGTCGAATTCACCTATCAGGAGCTGGGGATCTCCCATCCCTTTGTGGTGGGCACCGGCACGTTCCTCAAGGATCACAAGGAACCCAACCCCGAGTTTTTGAAACTCAATAGCACCGGAGGTAGCAGCGGCTATGGCGACATGGCTGGTGGACGCGGCATGGGAGGTATGGGCGGCATGATGGGTGACCCGGGTGGAATGATGGGCGATCCCGGTGGAATGATGGGCGATCCCGGTGGAATGATGGGCGATCCCGGTGGAATGATGGGTGGCCGCGGAGCATCGGGGGCTGCGAAGAAGGACGAGCCAAAGATTCCAGCCCAGTTTCGATGCGCCCAAGTTTGAGTTTACCGTTCAAATGGTTTGGCGGGAGAAGCCGCTGACGGCTCGTCTGGAGGCCAAGCGTTAGCTGAGGAAGCTGCCGCAGCTGCGGCTGCCGAAGCCGCCGCTGCCGCAGGCAATTCGGAGGACGGAACTGGCGAGATGGACGCCGAATCGCCATAGTTTTTGATTCGCACACCCTAGGGAAATTGCGGTGGATGCCTCCACCGTTGCCTTTGAAAAGGTTATCAAATGGATCAGCTGAAAGATGTGCTCGCCAAGCTTGCCAAGCACCGATTCTGGATCTTGACCAGTGTCGCCGTACTGCTCGGCATCGTCGGGTTTTACCTGACCAGTAGCACCATGAACTCGCTGTACACGAAGCAGAAAACTGCCCTGGATCAGCATTTTTCGAACATGACCGCCGTTAGCAGCGCAGTGTCCACCCATCCCAACGATTTCTCCCAAGCTCGTATGCAGGAGAAGATCGATCTGGCAGCCGAGGATGTCAAAGCGGCTTGGGAAGTCCAGTACAGCCGGCAAGCGCCCATTCTCAAGTGGCCCGACAACATCGCGGTACCTACCCTGGTGCGCAAGCTGCAAGACTACCAGCCAGTCGAGCTCAAGTTAGAGTTTCCAAATGAACCCCGATCGGTTACCGATGCCGAGAAACTGGCCTATGCCACCTACTTTGATAAACAAATGGAAGCCCTGGGAGAAATCATTGGCGTGACCTGGGTTGGCGAGGCATCTGCCATCCAAACCGGAGGCATGGGAGGGATGATGGGGATGATGGGCGGCGGAAATGAGGGAGGAGAATCCAGCGGTTACAGCGATTACGGCGGGATGATGGGCGGCGGCATGGATGGCATGATGGGCGGTGGCATGGATGGCATGATGGGCTATGGCTCGACATCCTTGGTCCCCAAAAATCGAGACTTGGTGATTTGGCCCAAATCCAGCCAAGACGAGTTGTTGACCTCGCTGCGGTTGTGGCCTGGTAAGGTCCCGAGTGTCTATCAAATCATGTACACCCAAGAGAATATGTGGATTCTTGAGGGCTTGTTGAACATCATCAAGAAAACCAATGGCGACGCGATCGCCAATTTTCAAACCTCGATCAAGGAAATCGAATTTATTCGTATCGGCAGGGCTGCGGTCGGACAGGCTGGCGTTATCGAAGGTCCCATGGCCAATCGCATGGGCGGCCTGGGTGGCGAAGCCTATCCCAGCGGAGGAGACTTCTCCGAGGAGACCGAAGATGAATCGGGTGGGGGCGGCGAGAGTGAGGGCGGAGCGGCCATCGTGGCGGCGACCATTACAACGGACCCAGCCAATGGGCGCTATGTCGATGCGGCCTTTACTCCCATTTCTGGTGAAACGCTACGCACCAAAATGCGCAGCGATGCACCAGAGGATGCTTATTTTGCAGTAGCCAAGCGAGTTCCAGTCCGCTTGCGACTGAAGATCGATCAACGCAAGGTCCAAGACTTTTTGGCCTACTGCGGCAATGCCGATTTGATGCTTGAAGTCCGCCAAGTACGGCTCGGAGAAACCTCCCCCGCAGGAGCAATGGGCAGCGCAGAAATGGGAGGTGCGGGCCGCGGCCTGACCGGCATGTCCGGTGGCATGGGGGCATCGGCCGGGGCAGCTGACATGGGAGGTTACGGCGAAATGATGGGTGGCGGCGGGGCCGAAAGTGGCTATGGCGGCGGCGCAGCGGCCTTGGCAGACTTTAAGAAAGATCCCTGGGTCGTTGATATCGAAGTCTACGGTGTGGTGCATCTGTTCAACCCGGTCAACATCGATCGCCTGGGGCTAAACAAGGTTACCGAGGATACACAGGTGGCTGACCGCGTCGATCCAACCACCGAATCCGTAGAGACCGAGGTGGTCGTTGAACCGGTCGCTGAGGCGGCGGGATACAACCGGCCAGCCAGAATCTGCGCCAGCAACAACTGAAACGCCGATGCCCGCCGAAGTGCCTGCAACGGACACTAGCGATCCTGCTGTACCGACTGCCCCAGCCGCCGATCCAGCTGCAATTAATGACCCGGCAGCTACGGACGCAAGTTGATTCCAATTTAGATCCATTCCAAGTTTTGAAATTCAGACCAAGGTTGGCAGTTGCCAGCACTCGTGCCTTGTAGGGAGTACACAGCTATGTTCGGTAAGAAGAAGGATAAAGCGACGGATGACGCCGCGCCCGCAGCAGAGTTGAAGAAAGCCAAGGTCAAAGAGCCGAAGGTCAAAGCTGCCAAGGAACCCAAGGTCAAGGCTGCCAAGGAACCCAAGGTTAAGGCTGCCAAGGAACCCAAGGTCAAGGCTCCCAAGGCGGCCAAGAAAAAGACACCCAATGCAGCCCTGGTTGGCAAGTCCGGTCCAAATTTCTTGGCGGCACACGTCGAGAAGATCGCCTTGGGTGTTATCGCCTTGGCGGTGGGCTACCTGATTTATTCGGGACTCTCCCAGAGAGGGTTATCCCAGCTCCAACAGCCCTGATGGCCTGAAGTCCAAATCGACCTCGCTGCTCACCCAAATCAAGGAGGATCACTGGGAACAAATACTGGAAGAGCGAAAGATTGAGCCAACCAATTATCGGATCAAAACCGAGGAAACACGCAAGCCGACCGATCCGCAGCTGTATACCAAATCGGAAATTGTCCTGGATCCCAAGACGGCTCGAGTGTTTGAAAAACGGGGCGATCCGGCACTGCTGCCGGCCGAGGATTTGGTGGTGACCAATGTGTTTGGCGCCCTAGCCGTGGAAGTTCCAAAGGAGACCATCGATCCCTTTGATGCCCTGGAGAATGCTGAACCCATCGAAGCGCCCAAAGGAACGCTCTAGCTCGCGCCGCGGTGGCCGCGGAAACGCAGGTTTCGAGGGCGAAATGGGTGGTTACCCGATGGGTCCTGCCCCAGGCAACAAAGAGGAAGATGACGCCAAGAAACCCGCACGCAGGTTGACGGCGAGTTACGATCTGGGGGCCAAGGTGGCCAGCGCGAATGCCATGGGAAATGCCGGTGGCATGATGGGCGGCATGATGGGCGGCATGATGGGTGGTACCGGAGCAGGTAGCCGCGGCTTGGGTGATGGTCGCGATAAAGGACCCAAGAATAAAGTGATTTCGCGCGGCGTCATGTTCAATGCCATCACCGCGCTGGTGCCACATAAGAAAATGGCGGATGAATACGATGCCCAATTTGAGAATACAGGTTCATTCGATCCTCGACGCGATGTGCCCACCTATCTTTCCTTTGAAGTGCAGCGCGTTGATGTTACCGCCGATCCCGCACGTGAAATCAAAGACAATGAATGGCAGGATGTTACCGATTGGAATCAACAGGCTCAAATGATTCGCAAACAGAAGTGGGCGGTCACTCCGCCGTTGGGCAGTTGGCTTCCCGAGATTATCGACCGCAATGCCTGGTCGCGGGGGTTGACCATTCCCATCCCACCGATGCTGGTACGCGATTATCGAGAATTCAGCAAGCATCCCAAAATCGCCTGGAGTTGGGATTCCAAGCTTTTGACTCCTGACAAGCCCGCCGACGATGGCAAGCCGGAAGACCCTGCCGAGGATGATGCCGGCAATTTCCTACCCAGCACTGCCGGTGGCCAAGCTGGTGGAGGCATGATGGGTGGCATGGGAGGCATGGGTGGCATGATGGGAGGCATGGGTGGCATGATGGGTGATGAAAGTGGTTATGGCGACATGATGAGCGGCATGGGCGGCGAAGACATGATGGGCGGCATGGGAGGCTATGGCGACATGATGGGTGGCATGGGAGGCTATGGCGCGCCCATGGGGGTCAAACAACCGCAGCCCGAGTTCAAGATGGTCCGCTGCTTCGATATGCTGCCACTGAATGCGGCAGAATTTGGCAAGGTCTACCGCTATCGTATTCGTCTGCATATGCGAGACCCGAACTATCCAGATGACCCGAGGATTCCGCAACCTGCCCCCAATGAGCTCAAGGACGATGTGTGGGCTCGCGTGGCACCTATTCAACGCAAAGACGATGCAGCCATTAAAGCTGATGACAAAGCAACCAGAACCTTGCGCAAGACTGAGTGGAGCGCCCCAAGCCCGCCAGTGCGCGTTCAAGCGCCTTACGAGGTTCTAGCCAGCCAAGTTGAGTTCGACGGCCCACGTCGTTTCGTGCAAGGCTCCGCTGAGGTCGAAGTTGCCACCAAGGAACCGGAAGGCAAAGTCGTGGTTACAGGCATGGATCTGAAGACCGGTGCCAGCTTTGCCTTTGAGGAAGATGTGCGCATCGGTACTGTCCTGCGAAAGAGGTTCGATGCGGAAGTCGTAGTCCCCACCACCAAGGAAATCAAAGTCAGCAAGAGCTACGACTTGGCTCCCGGAGCCGTCATTGCGGATATGCGTGGCGGTAAATCCCTGGCGGGCGATAGCCGCGATGATCCTCTCATCGCCGTTGGTGAATACATGATTATCAACATGCGCGATGGCCGAATCGATGTTACCAACGAGGTAGATGATCAATTCCTCGTACGCCTGTATACCTTTGCCGACGAAAAAGAAGGCGATGCACCCGCAGCAGGAGGCATGGGTGGCATGGGTGGCATGGGAGGTCTTGGTGGACCAGGTGGCATGGGTGGATTCTGATGCTGCGGTCAGCCCTTCATATCGGCTGGGGATATATGAACTGGTTAATATGAACAGGTTATTACCGCTGGGCATGTTGTGCTTGAAGTTGAGCTTTAGTCTGCTGCTCGGCGGACTACTGCTCAGCGGACCGACGCTCAGCGGATGGGCCGACCAGCCTCGGCGACCGAATATTCTGTTGGCGATCGCCGACGATTGGTCCTTTGGTCACGCGACCGCCTACGACTGTGAGTGGGTTGAGACGCCAAGTTTTGATCGCGTCGCGCGCGAGGGTATTCTGTTTACCCAAGCCTATACCCCCAACGCCAAATGCGCCCCGTCACGTGCGAGCATTCTGACCGGTCGCTATTCTTGGCAACTGGCCGAAGCCGGAAACCACATGGCCGTCTTTCCGCATCGATTCGGCGGATTCATGGAACGCCTGGCCGCAGCCGGCTATAACGCTGGCTTTACGGGCAAGGGCTGGGGGCCTGGCATTGCACTGGATGCCGATGGTCGGCCGCGTTTGATCACGGGCCGTAGCTTTGCACGCCACAAGGCTCAGCCACCCACCAAACAGATTTCGAATAACGATTACGCCGCCAACTTTTCAGAGTTTCTGGCGACCGTGGACAAGGACCAACCTTGGGTGTTTTGGTACGGGGCAACCGAACCGCACCGCGCCTATGAGTTTCAGTCCGGTCAGCGGGCCGGGAAGAGCTTGACCGATATCGACCGCGTGCCGAGCTATTGGCCCGACACCCAGACCGTTCGCCATGACATGCTCGATTACGCCCTGGAGGTTGAACACTTTGACAACCACCTGGGTAGGATTTTGACCGAACTGGCTGCCGCCGGTCAGCTCGAGCAGACGCTGGTGGTTTGCACTTCAGATCATGGTATGCCCTTTCCTCGCGTCAAAGGGCAAGCTTACCTGCATTCCAACCATGTGCCGCTGGCAATCCGTTGGCCTCAGGGCATTGAGGGGCAAGGACGCATCGTCGATGATTTTGTTGACTTCACGGACTTGGCTCCGACATTTCTACAAGCTGCTGGTATCGAAGATCCAGGTCCAATCATGCAGCCCATCAGTGGAGATAGTTTGTTCGATATCTTCAAGCAGAATAAATCTGGGCAAGTCAATCCAGCCAGAGATCATGTGCTTGTTGGCAAGGAGCGCCACGACACGGGCCGACCAGACGACGTGGGATATCCGATAAGGGGAATCGTGCAAGAAGATTGGCTCTACCTTCATAACTATCAAAATGATCGTTGGCCGGCTGGGGATCCGCTCACGGGATATTTGAATTGCGATGGCGGTCCGACTAAAACGCTCATCCTGGACGAACGCCGCAGCGGCAACAATCGCCTGTGGTGGCAATGGTCCTTTGGCAAACGTCCGGTTGAGGAGCTATATCATTTGACGACAGATGCAGACTGCGTCATCAATGTCGCCGACGCCGAGCGCTATGCCCAAGAAAAGGCTCAGCTGAAGAGTCGCATGGAAAAAGAGTTGACTGACCAGGGAGATCCGAGGATGCTCGGCAACGGGCATGTCTTTGATCAGTATCCCTACTCGGATGCGAGGACTGCTCAATTCTACAATCGCTACCTGTCGGGAGTCCCTCTGAAAGCTGCTTGGGTTAACCCGACTGACTTTGAATCCGAAGATGTAGACGATTGATTGGGGATGCCCTGGACTCTATTTTGGCAGTTGAGCGGCCGTAGCCTATTCATGCGCTGCGGGTCCCAGTCAATTCTTAAGTAGTATCACGCGGCAGGGTAATGTCACCAGTCTCGCCAGCGGAGAGGGATTGTTCCAGACCGCGAAAACTCCTCCCGCTCGTTGCTGCACGCTCGGGTGCCCACCCATGTGCCGTGCGCAGAGCCCTCGCAAGTGCAGTGCGTCTGAAGTTCCCCGAAGCCCTTACCCACCCGTACTCTGTGCGATATTCCCAGGGTGGCCACAGGGGAGGGAGGCATGGGAGGCCACACGGGAGGCTTCGATCTAAAGCCTCTATCGCAAGCATAGCGAATGGTGCACGCGGCTACTTGAAAGGGAAACTGAAAGACCCAATAATGTTTGCGAACCAGGCGGCAAAAGCATTGTGTAACTAGTTATTCAATGAACGGCAACGGTTTGTGGTTCAAGTTGATGTCGCTAGCCTCTCGGTTGCCCAGAGTGCTGACGTCACAGGTTCCATCGTATCATGGGCGGGAAAGTAGATGCTTTGAAATCCCTCGGTTGCCCGCAGATTGTTCCCCAGGCATGCATCTCTATATGTATGGAACATTGCGAACTGCGGCATTTTTAGATTGCTGATAAGCCCTTAGTCAAGAGGTCTAGCGAAATGAGTTCAGTTCACGAGTCGAATTTGCGGAAATGCCAGAGTCTGCCTTTTCTCATTCCGGCTGAGACAGCAGATCTGCTTGATGCTGCTCCCTTGGTGACGGTTGCCCAGACAGCCTCAGAATTGGTGGAACTTGCGGTTCGAGACGCCAAGAACGACTTGCAAGAGGTGGCCTTCGAGGTCCCCGGCAAAGGCCGCGTAGTCGAGGCATCTGTTTGCCGAGTACGCAATGGAATCGCAGCAAATTATCCCGAGCCCTATATGCGCCGGCGCGATCCGGACTGCATGGTGATTGGCGACAATCGGCCGACGGATAAACCAACTTACCAAGAGCGCTTTGGACACGATTTTGGCCCGGTACGCGAGGAGACTTTTGCTTGGCTGGCACAGCAAGAGCTGGCCGTCTTCCCCTTCTTTGCCGGCATCGATGGCAAGGGCACCCACGCCCTGGTTATCGCACCCGCTAACTGCGGCTTCTTTGCATTGGGCTTGGCCATGCTCCAAGGGATATTGTCCGCGGAGGATTTGCCCGATGACTTTACTCCTAAAGCAATCATCTATGTGGCGCCCACGTTCCGCCACACGCATTTCGAGGGACGCCAAGTGGTGGTTCATAATCGGCTCGAGGGGATGCATGAGCTGTTTAGTTACAACCTCTATCCAGGCCCCTCGGCCAAAAAGGGTATTTATGGAGTACTGCTCAACATCGGTGAAGCAGAACGTTGGATTACGATGCATTGCTCGACCGTTCAGGTAGTCACGCCCTATGACAATCGGATTGTCATTTCGCACGAAGGTGCCAGCGGTGGGGGGAAAAGCGAAATGCTGGAAACGGTCCATCGCCAGCCAGACGGGTCCCTGTTGATAGGCAAGAATCTGGTCAATGGGGATCTTCGTACATTGGCCTTGCCGCGCACTTGTGATCTGCACCCTGTGACCGACGATATGGCACTCTGCCACCCCTCGCTCGAGAACGGGCATGGCCGGTTGACTCTTGTTGACGCCGAGGATGCATGGTTTGTACGCGTCAATCACATCACGCAGTACGGCATTGATCCACATTTGGAAGCCATGACCATCAGTCCCAAAGAGCCGCTCTTGTTCTTGAACATCGATGCAAAACCAGGAGCGACCGCACTCATATGGGAGCATATCGAGGATAGCCCAGGTGTACGCTGCCCGAATCCACGTGTGGTCGTACCCCGTCAGATTGTCACCGGCGTTTATGATGGAGCGGTGAATGTGGATGTTCGCAGCATGGGTGTACGAACACCTCCCTGCACCAAGGAAAAACCCTCCTACGGCATTATCGGTATATTCCACGTTCTACCGCCAGCCTTGGCATGGCTTTGGCGATTGGTCGCGCCACGAGGACACGCTAACCCGAGCATTGTCGATAGCGTGGGCATGTCGTCCGAGGGAGTCGGTTCCTATTGGCCCTTTGCGACCGGTAAACGAGTGGATCATGCCAACCTGCTCTTGAAACAGATAATGGAAACTCCCGAAGTACGTTACATCCTGACTCCCAACCAACACATCGGCGTTTGGGAAACAGGCTTCATGCCCCAATGGATCACTCGCGAGTATCTCGCCCGGCGAGGTGGTGCCAGGTTCATCAGGAGCAAGGTGAAACCATCCCGCTGCCCACTGCTGGGATACACTCCAGGCAAGATCATTGTGGAAGGAAGCACGCTTGGGCCTTGGTTCTTTGAAGTCGATCAGCAGCCCGAAGTAGGTCCCGAAGCCTACGATCGTGGCGCGGACATCTTAAGAAACTTTTTTTACCAAGAACTCGCTCAGTATCTCAATGCGGAACTGATGCCGGAGGGCCGCAAAATAATCGAATGCTGTCTCGCGGGAGGCACGGTTGCCCAGTACGAGGGGCTCCTCGATTTGCCTACCCTCGAGTCGGAATGAAGTGCAGACCATTGGTCGCTCGACTTGCGGTACAGCAATGGCGGTGGGTGTCCCGCATTGCAAATCCGCATCGAGCGCGTCGTGCACAAAAAGGTCCCCATGACGATGGAGGCAAATCCATGATGCTGAGCAGCAAACTTAAGATTGCCGCTCAATCGCCGCATGACCGTTTTTTCTGAAATCGCATTGACGCTCTGCTTCATCATGTCTCGAAGTTCTCGAGCCACATCGTTGAAATGTGTACCCAGACCACCCCTCGGATAGTCTTTGAAGGCGTCGAGGATTTCGCTCTACGCAGTCCAGTGGAAACGGTGGATCATGGGGGAAGACGCGCTGCGGCTCGTCCTTCAACGCATCTCGCACGCCTTCACCCTAAGGTGTCCCACAGCCAACGCTCTTTGACTTTGGAGTCGAGGTCATGAGGCATCCCCTCGCCCGCCGTGATACCCATGCCGGCCAGCAAGAGATAGGTTTTCACCATTTCACGCAGGCGTCCATCGTCAGGCAAGTTGCGCGTTTCCGTCCGCTGGGATTATTTGGACTGATTTACTGGTACTCTGTGCTACCCGCCCACGGGATCGTCTTTGAACGTGAGGCGGAGAATGCTTGATTCGAATAAAGGCCTCGATGGCACATCCGTGAATTCTCGACAGTCGCGCCGATCACTTACATGTCGATGCTCGTTCCCCCTGAGCATGCAGCCAGACACCGATGTGCAGCCCAACTAGCGGTCAAGGAAAAGCAGCTTGAGAGAGCTCAAAGTCAATCCGTCGGTAACATGATCCATAGCTCGGGGCGTCCCACGTTGCAGTGAACGGCACGAGACAACAAGCCAGCGCAACACCATGAAAGAAATAGAGTCATGCGTGCTGCGTGCCACGCGGCATAACGGCGCGAAGCATTACTACTAGACAGCCGTTTGGTTACGCTTGGAACAGGATGAAATATCGTTTCGACGAGCGCCGTTCTCGAGGCTTCGTCGTCTTGCTCTTGATCAAGCTTCGTCAATGCTGTTGTCAATAGGCTCTCACTTACGCCTTGCGAAATGACTAGGTCATCAACTACGTAGGTAGCTTGGCGGCTAGTGGTAGGCAAGATGAGCAATCCAACAAACGTCCAAAGTGTGAAGCCGAGCAAAGTTGTAACCAACTCCGCAACGCTTGACACACCGGCGAAAGGAAGCTGAGTCGAACCGACGAAGCCGATCAATATCCAGCCTATTGCGATGACCAGTCCGCGGGTCCTAGCTCCAGATGAAACTGCGACACATCTTCGGGCGATCACTGCGGCGAGTTCCTCGCTCGACAGGCGAGACAACCAGCTTTCGCCGATTACGACAGACTCAAAATACGGAAGACCAACAACCCCGCCCGTGAACCCTGGGTCGTCGTTACTAACCACGCGTATGGGTAGTGGGACGACATTCCATTTGACCAATAGTGACTCGATCTCAGCGAAATCGAGTTCAACATTTGTGCATCCCTCGACCTGAAACCAACCGAGCGATTACGGATTGCCCAACGATTAAGGTCGAGCAGGCAAACAAAACGAATGCTAAGCAACCTGAGTAGACCAAAGCTTCGCCCACAGGCTAATAGTGCGAGAGTGGTACCCAAATAGGCTATGCACTGCAAGCTCGCCCCACGAAGCCAGTTCCAAAAGTAAGCTTTTCAGCGGCAGGTCACTCTTGCCAAAACGTTTTGGGAGAACGTGACCACCCGTGAAATCGAAAGGCGCCATGAACACCAGGTAGACGCCTGCCAGTCCTGCCAGACTCGCTATATCGACAAGGCCCAACCTTGGTTCGTTGGTAGCAACGCTGTAGGAATCTTGAGAGTCAGAGCCGATCGCGCACAGCGACACCGCCGATCCGACACCGCAAATCCCAAGCCAGAGTCGACCCCTTGCGTACGTCATGTTGCCACTGTCTTTTTCATCGATCTTCTTTGGTCTTCGGATAAAGCGAAGGTTTTCACGTCCTGTTGTGCCAACTTGCCTCAAGAACGGCGTCAGACTGACTTCCCACTGTCGCGAACTATTCGCTTGAGTTGCAGGCATTAGCAAGCGGACGGACTAACGTCGGGCTTTGGAAGCACTTTGAAAACAGAGGCTCCAATTCGCAGCTCGAAATCCAATTGTTGGTCGTGAATCGCCTTCAGCAGGGGAAGCAGCTGCGTCTTTCGCATGTTGCCGCAACCGCCATGCTGATCGGAAGCTGTCGAGCCGAAGTGACAGTTCGCCGGCATCAGCCTCGATTTCGACCAACCGACCCCTGAATGTGCCGTGGAGTCGGCCGGTCAAAGCTAGTTTGGGGACACACCCCTGTCGCTAGTGCTGATTTTCATCTTACCCGAAAGGATCCATTCGGCATGTTCGGCTTGTTCACCCGTCCCACTTGGAACCTGCACACGCAGCTCGTCAAATTCGTAAATGATCTCTGCATTTCGACCAGTCAGTCTGTCGTAAAGCCCAATCGCTAGGTCAGGCCAATTGGTGGTGTGTTCCGCATCAGGCATTTGCCTGCCTCCAGTTCTCAAGGGCTATCTGAATACTAACGGGTTTCTGAATGATAGGGGGAGCAGCAACTGAGAGACCACGCCATTGACAACGATTAACTGCCACAGCGTGTGTCCAAGGGATCCCCTACGTAGCAGATCCTGCTCGTCGCCGGTGCTGGTTACTTGGGTAAAATCACAGCATCTACGATGTGGATCAGACCATTAGTGCATTCGACATCGGCAGTTACAACTGTCGCATCGTCAATCTTTACTGCACCGTTGTCGACAGTAATGGCCACAGTTTTACCCGCGACGGTCGTTGCTTCTTTTAAACCCTTCACGTCCGCCGCCGTGACCCTTCCAGCCACCACGTGATGCGTCAGGATTTCAACCAGCTTAGACTTGTTTTCGGGCAGAATAAGGCTCTCAACAGTACCCTCCGGAAGTTTGGAAAACGCATCATCCGTCGGAGCGAATACCGTGAATGGCCCATCTCCCTTGAGGGTTTCAACCAGCTCGGCCGCACCGACGGCGGCAACCAAAGTCTTGAAAGTGCCTGCAGCAACCGCTGTATCTACAATATCGTGCATGAGATTTTCCATGAATTGAGAGTCATTTAGAACATGCGTTACTAAGGTAAGCCACCTAGCCGCAAACCTGATCGCGGAAGACTGTAGCGGCTCGACAAGTCGCATGCGATCGGCACCGCCGAAAGTTTTCATGATGCATCGGATTTTGTTTCTGTTCTTGAAGTCAAAAGGGAAGCATCGGTTTTGCTGCCCCACAAGCCGCCGTGTTTGGTCAAACTTAGGTCTCCAAGCACTCGACATTGACAGGCCAAACGCAAGCCGTTTGCGACGTCATGTGGCGGAAAACTCAGCCGCCATTTTTCAACCCGAGTCATTGGCGACAACGGACCTTCTACCTGAATCGCACAGGTTCCGCAGGTACCAAGACCGCGGCAATGAACCGCGGCAGCCACCCCGTTGTAAAGCGGTGCGTTTGATCTCAACAACACCCGGCGAAGATTCTCACCGGTCCTGCATTCAATCACACGCTCGCCGAATTGGATAAGAGGCAAGTGCAATGTTCCTTCTCAAGAAAAGTTGTGTAGGTGCAATCAGGGATGTGTGGAACATGGTTCTCCTTGTCCGCCTAACCTTCATTTAGGCGTTACTTCTTGTGTGTTGCCTTGCTCGTCTGCATCGATCGCTGCAGTACTTGACCGAATCCCAGACTTTTGCCCACTTTTTCCGCCACCTAAAGGGGCGATTGCAGTTCGCACATACCTTAGAATCCAAGTTGCTCTTCTTGTAACCTCGAAACTCATGGCCCCTCCGAGCGTGCCGGCCAGCCAGATGTCCCAAGGCTGTGGTGCCAACAACTTGTACAACAAGCCCAAGGAGACTAGAGTGAAGCCTCCCGAAACTCCAAATAAGGCCGGCTTCCGCCAAGAAACGGATCCCTCCCACGGTTGCCCTGAGGCTAGCCACACAGCCGCGTGAAACAAGCCAGCGAAGACGAGCAACCAACCCGTTGCTAACAGCAGACGTTTCGGTGCAGTTGACGTAATTAGCATGCTTTTTCCAGCGTCAAGTTCGGCTTCTCGATCTCGCGGCTGTGAGCTTCGATTCCCAAAAGTTCGCCGAGCCATTGTTGCTTTAGCTGGGCCAGTAGTCTTCTTTCAGCCCGCTCTTGCTCAGTCCAAGTACTTTGAATATCCACGAAAACCTGATCATCAGGTACAGTACGCTTTTGCATGGTTGGCCCCCATATTACTGTTTTCCTGTCCTTATTATCCGCAGCTGACAACACGCTGGATGCAATCTTCATCAGGTGTTTTTGCCAGCTCTTTCCGTAGCTACTGGTACGGGTTGTGGTTGAACTTGCGCTTCAAGCTCTTCTTGAAACCGCTTGGCCAAGGTCCCACAAACCACAGCCGTCAATGCAGAAACTGCTGCATAAATCCAGGGTAGCGCTTGGTAGCTGCTATCCTTCGGATTCACGCCGACCAGCACGAAGAGTGCCGTAGCCATGATCATTGTGAGCGACAACCCAAGGCTAACGATGTAGCGAGCTTCGCGATTCATAAGTGACTCTCCAGAGAATTGAAGGGAACGAACTAATTTCGATTTGATGGTTTGGAATATCTGCCGCGAACAAAGCCGCAACTCAGCGACGAGGCTAACGGAAATAATTCCTAGCTTTTGTTGCCACGGAACGACCGCGCGTTGAGTCATCGTCTCGTAATCGTTCCGGGAAATCTCAGATCCAATTTCCTTGTACAACATTGCAGCGGACCGAATCGCGAATCTTGAGTGCCAGGGCAAGTACGCAAGACCTTCTAGACCAAATCGATAATGCCGGTCGGCAAGACTCAATAGCTTCGAAACGTGACGTCTGGCCGTTAACCGTTCAACTGACTTACTGGAATCACTCAACCAGTCGGAGGGGATGTAACAGCGTCCCATCCGCCAGTCCTCGCCAACATCCCTGGCGATGTTTGTGAGTTGCATCGCTATTCCCAGTGACTTCGCATGAGCGTAGGCCCGAGCATCAACTACACCTAGAAGGCGACTCATCATCAGGCCTACACTGCCAGCCGCTCGGTAGCAGTAGAGTAATAGATCCTGCTCGGTACGGATCATGAACTTCTTGGCATCCATCTCCATACCATCGAGTAGGTCGTGGCAGAGTTGGGAAGGCAAGTCATGCCCTTGTTTGACGTCAGCCAGCCATTTTGAACACGACTGTAGCGGTTGACGACCTTGCTCAATACGATCAACGTCTTGCCGTAGTGCAGCCAGCCTTTGTCTCGCAATGTCCAGCGTTGGTGCTCTGTCGACCGCGTCATCGCACCAGCGACACCAGGCATAGAGTCGCCCGACATCCCGCCTGATCGATCTCGGAAGGAAGAGCGAAGCGAGGTAGAAAGAGCGACTGTGTACTTTGAGCACTTCGTTCGCCGAGCTGGGAACTTCAGCGAATGCAAATTGTGCTGATTCTCTCATCTCGCTGCAACTCCCATGTCTTTAGCAATGATGCCCACCGTGGCCTTGGCTGTGTTGATCACGCCGGGCACTCCAGCCCCAGGATGCGTTCCTCCACCAACGATGTACAAGCCGGGAATTCGGGAGTCTCGATTATGTGGACGGAAGAATGCGCTTTGCGTGAGTTTCGGGGCCACTGAGAACGCAGAACCGTTGTAAGCATTAAGCTCGCTTTGAAAGTCGAGTGGCGTAAAGTGTCGCCGCGTGACGACCGAGTCGCGAAGGCCAGGAAGATAGTCTTCGAGTGACTCAAGAATAGCGTCTCCGTAAGGTTGTGCTTTTGACTCCCAATCGATGCTCGTTTGGCCTAGGTGCGGCACTGGGCTCAGGACATAGAAGGCCTCACATCCGTCTGGTGCCAGCGAACGATCCGTTACCGTGGGAGCATGCAGGTAGAGGCTGAAGTCCTTAGCTAAATGTTTGCCATGGAAAATGTCGTTTAGCAGCCCCTTGAATCTCGGTCCAAACAGGATCGTGTGGTGAGCGAGATCCTCGTACCGCCGACTGGTGCCAAAGTACATCACGAACAGCGACATGGACCATTGCATTTTCTCCAAGTGCTTTCGTCGTCGATCGGCGTGGGGAACCTTTGCGTAAAGCTTGGAATAGGTGTGATGGATGTCAGCATTCGAGACAACGACGTCAAATGTGTCCTGAACACCGCCTACAGATGATATGAGGTGTCTGACGTTGTTCGGGCTGTGAGCGTTGGATGAATCGACAAGCTGGATTGAATCTACGGGAGAATTGAGTCGCAGTTCACCACCGAGTTCTTCGAACAAACGGACAAGTGCTCGCACTAACGCCCCCGTTCCACCTCGCGGAAAGAACACGCCCCATTCTCTTTCGATCCAATGAATCAACGTGTAAATCGAGCTGGTTTCAAAAGGATTTCCGCCGACAAGCAATGGGTGAAACGAGAATGCTTGACGAAGATGTTCGTCGGAAATGAAACGCGAAACGGTCTTATACACGCTTCGGTGGGCACCCAGCTTCACCAGGTCTGGTGCGACTCGAACCATGTCTGAGAAACGAAGGAAAGGAGTTGCACCAAGTTCCTCGTAGCCCTTGTGAAAGACGCGTTTGGTGTACTCGGCAAACCGCAGGTAGCCGTCTACATCTTTCGGATTAATCTGTTGAATCTGGTTCTTGAGCGAGTCTTCATCACCAACGTAGTCAAACGAAGTTCCATCAGTCCATTTCAGCCGATAGAAAGGACTCACTGGCAGTAGCTCCACATAGTCCCTCATGTCGCGATTGGTTAGCGAGAACAATTCCTCTATGCAGTGCGGCGCAGTGATGACCGTAGGTCCCGCGTCGAAGGTAAACCCAGCGTCCTCGTAGACATAGGCTCGACCGCCGGGCTTGTCGCGAGCTTCAAAACACACGGTTTGAATGCCCATCGACTGTAGGCGTATCGCCGCTGCTAGGCCCCCAAACCCGCTACCAATGACGGCTGCGGTGAGGCCTGTTTCTGTCGGACCAGCGGAAGCTCTCAGCGGATCAAAATTATGAATCTCTTTATCAATGAGAACGCTAGACATGGTATTTCTCCAAACGCTCGAGAATTCGCTTACTCTCCCTTGGCACGTCGCTGTCTCCCAACTGCCGACGCAAGCCGGCGAACGCACACCGCAACTTGCTCCTCACCACTTCAGAGCCGAGACTTCCAACGCACTCAAACAAGCTCACACTCTGAACCGCAATTTCGTCGATGCGTTGGAGTCGAACGAATTCCCTCTCTGTGCATACTCTGGCTGCCCAGGCCCAGGGCCAAGTCACTCGCGAATTGGCAAGATCATTGCTGGGCACGCATTCCAAGACGCAAGTTCTTAGCTCTGCAAGATCGTTTTGCATCTGCAACGCCATGCCAAGCCGCATCCCAAACTGGGCTAGGGCCCTTCGGCGTTCCGGTCGCGCACCTGCCACGGCCGCTCCTAACCAAGCAGCTAAAGACACAAGCCCTCCAGTTTTCAGCTTGCTGATCGTGTGCGTGACGGCTGCAACGTCCTTCCATTCGATGACTGTCACATTCGTAGCCAAATCTAGCGCTTGCCCCTCATGACATTTACGGACGGTAGATAGTGCCCGCCTCATAATGGCCGCTTGGGCACTAAGCCCAACCGGCAAGTCGACCAATTTTTCGAATGCCGCGAAGTACATCCAGTTGCCGGTATTGAGCGCCAGCGGAGTCCCGACTACACGATGAAGCGTCGGGCGGTGGCGGCGCAGATCGGCATCGTCCTGAATGTCATCGACTATGAGCGAGCCTGCATGCAAGAGCTCTATGAAACCCTGTACCTGCGTAGGCACCTGACCGCGACCATGGCAGAGGGAGTAGGCTAATTCAACCAAATCGGCTCGAATACGCTTCCCTTGCCGCAACAGGAATTCGTTGACTGGTCGATGTAGAGCTTGGTCCCAGTATCGTGGAGGCACCTGACGGCTTGGTGACTCATCAACTGAATGGGAAGTAAAGGCGATCATGCACTGTTCTCCAATGGATGCGACCTTGAAATCCGACGGTCATCCCGCATCCCGCGTATGAACCGGAGGGGAGTCAAACCACTTGGGGGCACACCAACGATCATGCGTACTGCGTCAGCCGCTGAGAATTCATGCGCGTAGAAGCGAGAAAGCGTCTCTTGGGGAACTGAGCGGTAGAGTCTGCGGAAGATTTGCCAACGACTCTGGGGTTTTACAAGTCGGAAGAGCAATCGATTTAGGAAGCGTGAAAAGCGGAACCGGAATTCATTACTCTGGCGAAGTCGTTCGATGGACTCCTGTGCCTGCTCGGGTGCGACTGTGGCGATGGCGTTTGCAAACTGAGCCGCAAGTGGAAATGAATATCCTGTCGCTGCATGAAACCAGCCTCCCGCATAGCCACCAGCCAGCAAAAGAGGCGTGTTAGGTCGAGGAGCGGGTTCCGGTGCCAAGCCCTGCAGCGGCATCGGAAGGCAGCCGCGTTCAAACCTAATCGTGTTCCATTTGGACTTAGTGTTCTTCTCTATATAGCTTCGCAAGTGCTTAGCACTCGCGTCCAAATCGACGCTCGGCGAATTGGAGAACCACGTGTCCTCAACAAGTACCCTTCTCGGGGTGAAGGGTAGAACATATACAAAGTGGAAGCCATCTCCTTGGTCTACGCACGCATCCATGAGCATCGGAACGCTGGAGGGCCAGTCGTCATCTAGTTCAATTTCGACGCCATAGAATTTCTGGTACCCGCAAACGGGCGCTCCCGCGTCTTGATTTCCAAGAGAAGGACGCCGCTGCCCGCGACAATCGATAACGCAACGAGCCCCAAACCGCTCACCGTCTCCAGTCTTGATTGTGTCCGAGCAAATGTTCGAGACTTCGCTCGTCAGAAGCAATTGGCTACCACGCCCTTGATCGTCGAGCAGACGTTGCCAGACGAACCCGGCTAGCATTTGTGAAGTCGTCGAATTGTATTCCAAATCAACCATGCGTTCATAACCTGGAAACCGCACCAGGTACGAATTCCAGCTGTGGGTTGGTAATGAGGAGAGCCAGTCCTGTACAGCAGGTGAAATGTCTCGGCGATGGAAGGACCATGTGTGGTTTCCCCCGAAGCTCGTACCACGCTCCACAACCAAGATTCGAGCGTTTGGTTGGTAGTGTCGAATAGCCAAGACTAAGAGTCCTGCCTGTAATCCTCCACCAGCAAGGATGTAGTCAAATTCGCGATTGCCGTTTAACTGCATGGCACCAATCCTTGCACGTTGGGACGGTCCGTCGACGAGCTGAACACCAAGCGATAGATTGTGTGGAGTAGGAGATGCGGAATTGCGATGGCGCTCAGCCCCATAAAAATCGTGCGGAGCATGCTCGACGTGAGCACTTCCGACCGCGACCAGAGAGCAAACGCCGATAGACCGAGAAGAATCGTTACCGTAGTTAAGGGGATTAAGCCGCAGAACGAACTCCCCGAAACTCCCCCCCACTTTCATTCTTAGCTCCCTGAGACCTCTCGCAGAGTGCCAGCCGCAAAAGTAGACGTTAAATGACAAGAGTGGATTAACTACCATCGCCAAGAGACCAACGCTTAGCATCCGCGACGTTACCGACATACGACCGGTTTTTGCGGAGCGAATCCAGCCCACGAAATCAAGGACGGCCAATGGAATGATCGCAAATGACGCTAGTTGCACCGAACTCATTACAGTGGCCGCCTGCTGGGCAGATCCGCTCGGCATCACCTTTGCCAGGATGGACAGAGTTTCATCAGGACGAAAGATGGATATGACCAAAATGATGAGGCTGCCTCTTGCCAAAGCGAACAGATGCCGAGACAAGAGAGAGTTCGTCGGTCGTGCGTAATCCTCTTCCAACCCAAAGTGCCAAGCTGAAAAAGCAAAAAATAGTAAGCAGGTGACGACGGGAGCGATGTACCAACCGCAGACAACAACCAGCGAGAGTGCAAGATATAAACCAAAAAAAGCCACCCACCATGCATTTGCGAGATGGCTAAACAACCGTTGTCCCGCTATTGGATCCAAAGCACCGTGTGGCACACCGATCAAGGCGACCCCTACAGCTAGCAGGAGAAGCGACTCTTCAACCGATGAGCCGAACCCAGCTCCGGATAAAGCAGCAATGGTGACGCTTATCGCTGCAATAATCACTGAGTGCATGGGTTCGGCTCCAATAGGATTAGGTCTGCGCGACGGTTATGCGACAGCGGGTGCAGGAGAAATCGAAGGATCGCTAGATCCTTCTGCCGCCTCGTCCGCTGAACTCTTCGCTCGAGCGATGAAGTAAATCAACACGCCAAAGCCAGCCTTCGCAGCCATGTCTGCGATAGCGTAGCCCACTTGCAGTGCAACAATGCCAGATGCATCCACTGCACCGCCGGCCTTGGCTTCTAAAGCGGCCGGCGTTCCACCGAACGCGTAAGCAATCGGATAGACGGCCCACGTGACGAGCAGAACCAATCGAGCAATTTCGATTAACTTGCGAGCCGGTTTCGGTTGCGTATCGAGCGAGTTGGTAAGCTCTACCCAGAGAACGTAGAGGATGTAAAAGAATGGAATCGACGAGAGACTTCCCCAGATCACTCGTGCTGTCCATCCGTCGGGATCTGAGATGACCTCGCCTGGGTAGCCGAGAGCAATCATGGCTGCGGCTGCGATCACCAATTTGGTGAGCAGTGATCGTGCTCGACCGGCAGGCAGCCGAAGTACAGCAACCAGCTCGACCATGAGCAATGGAACAGTCAGAATCCAGTCTGCGTAGCGATAGAAGTCGTTGAATGCAGCGCCTGTGCTTGTGTAACCACCTTCGCCGAGCGCATAAGCATCTTGCCAACTGTGCCGGATCATGAAGTAGTGGTAACAGGCGATGGCCACGACCAGTCCAGAAACCATCAGGGCCGGTCGATAAGCCTCTTTGACAGTCGATCGGGACATGAAGAAGAACAGTGCAGCTGCACCCATCGTGGCAACTGTCATCGAGAAAATGTTGTCGACGATGCTGTACTGGAACACCGTCAAATCTGGCATTTGTGCCAGAAGCGGAAGGGATTGAAGCATTGGAATGCCCTTTCAAACGGAACGGTTTTAAAACTGGCTTTGCGTATTCAAAAACTGCCAAAGTGGTTTCCTAGCCTATAATCCGCCCCCAAAACTTCCAATTAACTCCATTTCATGGAAGTTTTGTTGCATTGTGAAAGTTTTTTCGGTAGACTCGTCCATAAGTCGTCTCCCGCCCGAAATTGAGTTACCAATGCACAAACTGCTTTCGACTTCCGAGTTCGCAGAGGCCGTCGGCATTAGCGAGTCGACGGCTCGAAGACTGGCCGACGGTGGTGAGTTACGAATTCAAAAAACAAAGGGCGGCCATCGGAAAATCCCCGTGGCCGAAGCGGTCAGATATGTTCACGATGCGAAGATCAAGGTGGTCAAGCCAGAACTACTTGGCTTGGCTCCTCCCGAGCCGACCGCTGATTCCTGCTATTCAGACCAATTGTTGAAGGCTTTGCGTGAAGGGCATGCCGCGTCGGTCATGGGACTGATGCAGTCGATGTACGCAGAAGGGGTTTCTCTAGCCGAAATCTGCGATGGTCCCATCCGGTTTGCCATGAATGCCATCGGCGCGACTTGGCCGCAGGACAAACGCAGCATTTTTGTCGAGCATCGGGCAACGCTGCTGTGTGTGCGTGCACTCTGTCAGATAAGACTTGCTCTGCCAGAGGCAGAAGAGAGTGCTTTAACGGCGATGGGGGCTGCACCCCAAGATGACCCCTATCTGCTTCCTAGCCTGATGGTGTCGCTGGTTCTGCATGAGGTCGGATTCGATGAAACCAACCTTGGCCCCAACACGCCCGTCGATGTGCTGACCGATTCGGTTGAGGATGAAGAGCCAGCTTTGGTGTGGCTAGCCATTACCAATCCGATTCGCAGCCGCCGCCACCACCAGGAGATTGAGCACCTCGCTGAAACCGTAAGTTCCTACGGGGGACTCTTCCTTATCGGCGGGCAGAGTGCGGACACGTTTCGAGGGCCCACTACTACGATCTGCGACACAATGAGCGAATTGAGTCTCAAGTCAGCGTCCCTAAAACAAAAGCTCTAGGCTCTTAGAGAGTACCAGGCGGTAACGCCAATTATCAGAAGGGTGGGGATAAGAAGTCCAAGGACGACCATGTACCAGCTGCTCAAGCGTCACTTGCTTGATTGACTTTGGATCGAATACAGAGTGCCAGCAACAAGTAACTGCCCAGGCCACTCAACCAGCATTGCGACAAATATCCAGGAGATCGCCGTTTTGCCATAGTTGAGGTATGTGATAAACAGCATTGCCATGGTCAGAGCGGCGAGCACTCCAAACGCCGCCACGAATCTCGCGGCCGGAAACTGATTACGTGCTAAAGCAAAGCAAAGAATGCAGAGTGTAGGGGCAAGCCCGTGAGCAACGCATAGACAGCAGAAAGCGATGTGGCGTCCAACCACAAGGCAGGATGCTGTCAGAAGTGCGGAAAGACTGGTTAGAAGCAAAACATGTTTGATACCGAAACGAGGCAAAAGCTCAGCTTAGTCGTAGCATTGCATCTCGACTGGGATCATTCTTCATCGTTTTGGCACTGTTGTCGTTGGACCCAGTAAATGGCATCGCATCAGCTCAACGCGGAAGGTAGACGTCGAGTTGCCGATTATTGAAGATCCGCAACTTGATGCCGTGCTTCCAGAGTGCAAAATAGTCTCGGAGGCTATCTTTCTCGGCTAAGCAGCCCGAAGGGTCTTTGTCTAGCAGTGGCCACCTTAGATAGTCCCGCAGTAGCCGATCGCATGCGATGAAATACAGAGCTTCGGACATGTTGTCCAATCGCTGTGAGCTGCGAACCGCGTTGTAAACGCTGTCAAGGCGGGCAGTGAACGCCATCGACCTCGCTGATAAACCGGCAGACAGACTTTCGGGCAAACCACTTGGTCGGAATGACTGAAAGACTCCAATCGGAGCAGGGGCTTGGGGGTTGTCTAGCGGTGGAGTGCCAGAAGATTGACACAATCGCTCGACGATGTCGTCAGCTACGTAAGTCATTGGAAAATTAAATACACCAGGTCGGTAGGAGATCGCGGCAGTCAGCCAACAGCAAGAACTCTGTGGATATTATGCAATTAGGAAAAGCCTGCCCTCCTTTTCGATTTCTTGGATGAATGATCGCCGATACGGACTGGATGCTCGGAAGGAAGGAATAGGTCGGAATCTGCTACGGTTTCAACGCAATTCAGCGAATGCAGATCGAGAGATATAGTGAAGACTTTCACGCATACCTGAGATTCTCAAAAGCGACTTGGCATCCACCAGGACCGCTGCTCACGCTGCATTCGACGTAGCTGTTCGAAGCTGAAAACCTTGCTGGCGCTCCAACTTAGGGGGCTTGTAAGGGGCCTATACTGCGAAAATTAAGTGGCACGCGGAGCGGTTCCGGGACCATTTCCACGACCTTGTCTCGGCACACTCCCAAATCTGGACAGAACTCTCATGGAGAAACAAACTCGCGGAAAATTGCTAATACTTACTCGGCGCATTCGCGTCGTTTCTGTTCTCTGTCGGCCTCTGGTTCAGCGGACAGAGGGAAGAAGGTCTGTTCGTAGGTATTTGGGTACCTTCGATTCTTTCATTCGGCACGCTATCTGTTCGCAGGCAAGAAGGTGTCGTCATGAGCCCCTTCGGCATTTTCGTGGTAGGAATCGTCGTTTCTACGTTTACCGGTTTTGGCCGCATACTTGATTGGTTTGCAGGAGGATGACGACAGGAAACGGCGAGCAGACGAGGGCGAACTAAGAAAGCTCTAGTGTGCAGGTTACTGCTCCTCCCTGGACACCGAGGTGCCATACGCAGGACTCGTGCGGGTCAGTTCGCCAGATCAAATTAAGTCTTACACCCAAATGTCCTGAGTAATGGGATTGCAGGCCGCCTTTGAACTCGAATTGTACCCTTGATCTGCAGCGAGTTTGTGTGCTCGAGTCTGACTCGTCGCTTTTCCCATCGAATCATTGTCCTTGTCAATGTGATCAATGCAATATAAGTCCGTCCTGCACTGCTCACCCTAGTTGTGGTTGCTCAAACTCCGCAGGCACTGACTCGAGTTCAGGAACAAACCGACGTATGAACTGCCCGGTCGGATCCTGATCCTTGACTTGCTTGATTGGAGAGTAGATCCGAACAGTGTTGATTCCTGTCGTACCCGACTGCATCTGAAACTGCGAGAAGTGAATTCCAGGCTCAAAATCTAGAAAGTGTTGGGCCAAGAAAACAGCAGTCCGACGCCAGTGAAGCCAGAGACGGTAGAGGCGAGGCGAAGGAAACTAACATGGCCCTCATTCGAAAGTTAATCCAGCTGTGCTTCAGCAGCGCACGCATGCAGGCGTCAACCATAGGGTATCCCGTTCGACCTTCACACCACGCGGCAAAATAGTCTTCGCGGAACTCATCTTCCCGCAAACCGTCATATGCTTTCGACATATTCTCAAACTCAATGGAGGGTTCATCCTCCAGCTTCTGCATGAAGTGACAGTGCCAGCTGAGCCGCGATTCAAAGGCACGTAATGACTTCAGCCAATTGCCGATCTTCTGCCCTTCAGACTTCAGCTCTCGCATTTCAACTTGGCGCTCACGAAGTGTGTGCTTCACTTCCTTCATCGAGATACAACCCCAAGCCAGGTAGGTGCTCAGCCGACTACACGAAGTGTGAGCCGTGACCGGGCTGGACATCTCTAAGCTGTAGTTTCCGCCTCGGTCCACCAGGAAGGACCGCATCGTTTCACGTGCCGCTGCAGAACCACCGGTCTGCAAGTCGGTCTTTTGAGTCGGTGCAAGATTGAAGTCGGCAGCAGTGTGGATCCGACCTGATTCGACCTCATCGGGCACTTTGACGCTTGCAGGTTTTTGTGTGATTGGCTCTTTCAAAAAGCATTCTCGCCGCTTAGCCCATCCGTCGCGAGAATCCAGCTTTCTGATGACACCGTTCTGCGGAACCTCTCGCCAGTCAATCTGTCTCTCCCTCGCCCAGCGAGCTACACGTAGGTCGCGTTTGTATGTAATGGAGTTGCCCGTTTCTTCATGGCTCCAGAGGCCTCCAATCTCTATGACTTTTGCCAAATCGTCTAAAACATCCGGCATGCGTCCCACACGCAGCGTCAAGCGACCACCGATTTTCCGCAGTTCGACGTCCAGCTCTCGTAGCGACTCGTTGAGAAAGTTCAAATGCGAGACGTCGAACTCTTCACTCTGAATTAGCTCCGGTTCGTAGACGTAAAGGCAGACGCATGGCCCGTCCTCAGCTGCTCGAGCCAACGGTGCATGATCGTCAACTCGTAAGTCGCGTTTGAACCAGACAATCTGATTGCTCATCAATTTCCGCCGTAACCACCTGTTGCCACCCGCTAGCATGATCGCCCCCTGTCAATCTGAGCGCTTCTTCGAGAGGACCTAGACTCCGTCAGGGCCCACGGAAGATTCGACGCCTTTAAGCTCGCCAACCTAATGGCGACGAAAGGACCCTAGCAGCCTTTCGCCCTCCATAGCCAACATAGCGTTACACATGTACAGCAGACCACACCGATGCGACTCTATTGATTTGCTGACCCCACGGGGTCTGTACGTGGAGAGGCATGATTGCCCATTATGAGGAGCTCCTCGATTTGCCTACCCTCGAGTCGGAATGATGAAAGTTTGTCAGAGTAGCTGCGTGCGATCATCGACGCCGCGTAGCAGCGCAAGAGCGCCAGACAGTCATCGCGAAGCGAAACACGCGTGCCAGTTGCCTTGGCTAGAACTAGAGTTAGGTCTTCTGCATCCGCTCCAGCCTGATCGAATATCCGGCGTAGTTGAGCTTGGATGGCATGGGGGGGGCCTTGAGTCTGGCTCAGTTCGCGTGCTAGCTCTTGTAGTCCCGCCAGACCAATCGTGCGGCCCGCTGCGTCAGGAAACTCGGTCAGTCCGTTGCTGTAACAGAATAACATGTCCCCGGTTTGCATTTTCAGGCGAAAGTTCTGGAACTCTGCAGGGTTGAGAGTCCCGCCAGGGGATTCCCATGCAGCGGATGGGGCCGCTGGTGATTTCAGAACCGACCATTGGTCGCTCAACTTGCGGTACAGCAATGGCGGTGGGTGCCCCGCATTGCAAATCCGCATCGAACGCGTCGGCGCAAAAAAAGGTCCCCATGACGATGGAGGCAAATCCATGATGCTGAGCAGCAAACTTAAGATTGCCGCTCAATCGCCGCATGACCGTTTTTTCTGAAATCGCATTGACGCTCTGCTTCATCATGTCTCGAAGTTCTCGAGCCACATCGTTGAAGTGTGTACCCAGACCACCCACATCAGCCAACAGCATCCGGGTGATTCTACCCGAAGCGCAGGAAGAGAAAAAATGAACTTCACCGCCCTCCTGAGTGGTATTTCGCTGCGGTCGACTCGCAACCCAAACGTCAAGCCCGGGACGAGAGAAAAAGTAATCGGCCTGCGCATGTCCGCCACGCACTTCCATGCAATTGAGATGCTCGGGCCCCGCATCGAATCCATCTTGCCTGGCCGAGCACATGCGCATTTCCGTGAAGAGAAAGCTGGCACCACGCTGCAAAACTGTCATGCATGACGTGTGGTACACGCACCATAGTGGCCTGGCAGCGGATGGCAATCCCGAGAAATGCGGATTTCACAAAAGTAGAGAGACGAGGTTTGATAGAATTAATTCGACTGGCGGTAGGCGCGGTGGAATAATTCCAATTCTGCCTTGGCATCGAGTGCCGCCTGTTCCGCCATATCCAATTCTGCCTGCAACTGAGCGGCTTTTGACTGCGAAGCCTGAAATTCCTGTTGGGATGCTTCGTGGGCGGCAGATACTTCATCCAGGCGCTGTTGCAACACGGCCAATTGTTCCCGAACGGCATTCATGTCCAGCAGCATTTTTTCTAAACCTGCTTGCTTGAGTTGATGCTCTTGTTTGGCCAGGTTCAGTTTTTCGGCAATCGCCTTGGCTGCATCTGCGTTTTGTTGAGTCAGCTGTTGCAATTCAGCCGCCCTTGCCTCGACAGCGGCTTTATCGGCGGCGGCTTGTTCAACCGCAGCCTGTGCGGCGGCAACCTGGGCCTGCAGCGCTTGCTGCTCCTGGGTAGCTGCGGCAGCGGCCTCGGACAATTGCGTATGCTTGGCGGCTTCGGCTTGAGCGGCCTGCTGCGCGCCTGTCTGTTGTTGGGTCAGGTCAGCCACAGCAGCCTGGAGGGCGACTTGCTGGGTTGCGGCTTCGGCGCGTGCAGCCTGCTCCGCGGCCAGTTGCGCTTGAAGCTCAATGATCTTAGCATCATGGGCGGCCATTTTTTGAGACACTGCAGCCTCTTGAGCGCTGGTGTCTGCCAGTTTGGTGCTTAGACTGGCGGCAGACTGTTCGGCGGCAGCCAACACGGTTTGCGCCTGCTTGGAAGCCGCGACCGCCGACTCGGCAGCTTGGATGGCTAGGGCCAATTCGGCGGTCTTGCTGGTTAAGTTAGCGTTGGCTGTTTCCAGTCGGTGTTCAATAGACGGGGGATTGGCGACGATCAGATGCGTTTGCGTTGGATCATCGGCTTTCCAAAGTTGGGCTTGGCCATTCCAGTCGCCTCCGGCAACGTAGCTACCATCGCCCGTCAAGGCAACCTCGAGAGCTGCATCGCTGAGTCCAGCAAACTCCTTCTGGATTTCGCCGTTAGCATTCCATGTTTTGATTTTTGAATCTCGTCCAGCCGAGGCGAGTAGGCCGTTGTGGGCATACATCAGCGAGGTAACGCCTCCTCCGTGAGCTGCCCAGGACTTGATTTCTTTGTTTTCGAACAAGTCCCAGAGTTTGATGGTACCGTCTAAACTGCCGGAGGCCAGAACATTGGAATCGGCTCGAAAGTCCAGGCTCCGCACCTCACCCTTATGTCCCACCATGTCGCTGTACAGGCGTCCCGTGTCGGCTTCCCAAACAATAACGGCGTTGCTGCGATCTCCTGAAGCCAGCAGAACACCGTCTGGACTATAACGCAGGGCAAAAATCCAATCGGTGTGTTTCTTCATTTCCAGCAGCATTTCGCCGGAGAGACTATCGAAAACTCGTACGATCTTCTGTGGACCGGCAATAGCGATGCGTGATTTGTCGGGCGTGATATCTGCGGCCAGAACGATGTCCAGCTCATCACCGACTTTGGTTATCCGCTGACCATTGGCGATGTCGACCAGCACGGCGCAGCCACTGGCTCCATGCCGTCCGCCGCCGATCAACAATTGTCGACCATCGCGGGTGAAAGTGAGAGATTGCGGTTCACCTTCGGGAAAAGGAATAACCCCGAGCAATTGTCCATTCTCGGCGTGATACAGCGACACCTGTTCCTGTCCACCGATAGCCACCAAAGGAGCCCAGGGGCTGGCTGCCATAGCGGAAATGGCAGCGCTACGTGGAGTTTCTATAACGGGTTGGCGGAGCAAATTTTCGGGCATCGGCGGTGGCCCCTCAGGCTTGCCGGTTACGGCGCTGCCCAACATGGCGGCAGCGGCATTGTTTGCCCGCTTAATCTTGCTGCCAGAATTCTCCGGCATGCCCTGCTCGATCCAGGTCTTGATCAGATCCAATTTTGCCTTCGCCATGGGATCTTCATCCGGTGGCATGAAAGGCCGCTCCGCGTGCGTGATCAGGGCGAACAAACGCGAACCGCTTGCATTGCCCTCCTTAATGACTTCACCGCTTGAACCGCCGGCCAGAGCGCCAGCAAAGCTATCAAGTGCCAGATCGCTCTCTTTGTCACTCTGGCTGTGGCAAGTCGTGCAGTGCTCGCGGAAAATGGGCTTGATGTGCTCGTCAAAGGTGATTTTTTGCTCTTCAGCGGCAGCCGCATCCTGCCCTGCGGCAGGCAGGGTACAAGTGCAGGCATAGAACATCACGGCGGCCATCGCAGCCCCGGTGTTGAGCATCCTCGAAAACATGTCTATTCCTCGGCACACTAACTTAATGGTTGAACATAAACTCGCGGCTATTGAGTACTGCCCAGAAGGCGTCTTCCAAGCCCGTTTGGTTGTTCCCCGTCTCACCCACCATTTTAATTAGAGTTGCAGACTCTTGTTCGCTAGGGTGCCGCGATAGGGAGCGGACATAAATCTTGTCTAGGATCTGTTGAACGCTCAGGCCTTGATCGAGCCAGGTGTTGATGAGCTTGCCTTGCTGGATTTTGCCTTGCGTTGAATTGCCATTGAGCAGGTGCAGGGCTTGGGAAAGCGAGGGATCGGTACTGGCCTCACAATCGCAAACGGTCGTTCGCGGTGATCTGCCAAAGGAGGTCAGGAAATAATTGCTGGTTGCTCCGTCGGCGATCTGCACCGCGCGAGCACCTAGTGGCAGGCCGCGGAATTTATCTTTGGTGTCGGTGGCCTGCGATATGCAATCCAGCAGCATCTCGGCAGGAACGCGTCGGACTTGAGCAAATGCATAATTTCGAGTGTCCATGCGGTTGGAATCGTTGGGTTGCGTACTTCGCTGATAGGTTTGCGAATTGCAGATGTCACGTACCAACTGTTTCAAATCAAATTTGTAGTCCGTCAGACGCTTGCCCAGTTCGGCAAACAATTCAGGGTTGCTGGCCGGATTGCTCACGCGGATATCGTCCACCGGTTCCACAATTCCAACACCCATGAAATGCGCCCAAACACGATTGGCGATGCTGGTTGCAAAATATGGATTGTCCGGACTCGTAATCCAGGCAGCCAGTACCTCGCGGCGGTCCTTTCCGCTGGTGTCTGGCCGAGCGCCGCCCAAAAAGGTAGCGGGTACCGGTTGCTTGCTAACCGGATGATTTACTTCCCCGCCGCCACGATTGAAGACAATAGTTTCGCGATAGTCCTCACCCGTCTTGCGGCCAATCTGTGAAAAGAAGGATGCGAATCCGTAGTAGTCATCCATGGTCCAGCGATCGAAGGGATGGTTGTGGCACTGGGCGCATTGCGTGCGAATCCCCATGAAAACTTGAGCAACGTTCTCCGCGGTCTTGAGCGTGTCCGATTCGACCTGGTAGAAATTGGTAGCCGGTTGTTCGAAGACTCCACCGTTGGCCGCAATCAGTTGACGAACGATCTCGTCGATGGGCGCATCGGCAGCCAGCTTGTTGGTTAGCCAACTGGAATAGAGAAAAGCGGACTTGTAGCTAACTTGATTGTCGCTTTTGACCTTGAGTAGCTGAGCCCAATTCATAGCCCAAATTTCGCTGAACTCTTTGCGTTGCAACAGGCGGTCGACCAGCTTGGCGCGTTTGTCGTCCGCTGGGTCGTCGATGAACTCGGAGTATTCCTGTTCTGTTGGCAGTAGTCCAACGATATCGATGGTTGTCCGCCGCAAGAATTCTTCATCCGTGCACGTACCGCTGGGAAGGATCCGCAACTTATTCAGTTTTTCCCCAACGTGCTGGTCGATGTAATTGCCGGCAATGGTCGGGGCGGTGTATTGCAAATCTGCTGGCAGGGCCAGAATTTGTGCACCAACGGTATGGGTATCGTAACGGGCCATCACAAAGGCCTCGCCGCGCACGCCCGCAGTGACCGCTCCCAAATCGGTTACATTCGCTGAACGTTCGTTGTTGGTTGTAAATGCGGCCAGCGAGGATACATCGCGGGTTGTGCCATCACTAAAGTGTGCGACCGCAACCAAACGCTGGGTGGCCCCTTCTCCCTCCAGAACCGCCTGGGCGGGAAACAACTCGACCTTGGTACAGCTGGGGGGTGCCTGGGCATCGATGGCGGCACCCCGCTCGAGCCAGGTCAACAGCGTGGCTGCATAGGCACTATCCGGTTCCATGCGCTTGCCACCGGAATGGGGCACCGCACCAATGGCCTTCAAGTAGATCAAACTCTGATTGGGGCGAGCCATATTGATGCGTCGAATGCCGATTTCGCGGGTGATCCGCTGGTGGTCGCCAACGGGATCAAATCCGAAGAGCGACAAGCGGAAACCATCTTTGCCCCGCGCCGCCCCGTGGCACGAACCCGTGTTGCAGCCTGTACGCGTTAGCAGAGGCATAACATCCAAGTGGAAACTCACCTCGCGAGGCGCGGAGGCCTGACTAACCGCAACGGGTACCGCGGTTGATAGACCCTGCCAATTGGCCATCAGCTGTGTCTGCCCGTCTGCCTTGGGTTTGAGCTGGAAATTCTCAATCGACGCCAAGTCCTTGTTCTCCAACGACCACTCCACTGCCTGGGTAACATCCAGGGTCACCCCATCATCGCGGACGGCGATAGCCACCACATTCTGAAAATCCGCCGCGGTCGACAATTTGATTTCCGGCGGATAGACCGCGAGTGTCTCCCACTGGTGCTCTGCCGCTCCGACAGAGCTACATAGCAGACTGGCAGCGAGCAACCACACGGCTTGAGATTTGAGTCTCGTCATCTTTGTATCTCAGTTGGAGTTATTGCTTGAGCAAGCCTTTGGCCTGACGCAGTTGCTCGAGGCGGCTCAGGGGCTTATCGGCTGGCGCTGCGGGTGGCGCACTGCTTGTGTCGGCTACCGCCGCAGCGGCTACCGGGGCGGCTATTTGCAATTCGCCTGTGCCCTGCGTTTGTTCGATTTTGCCCTCGGGTCGGGTAATGGTAGCCTTGACCACCAGCATTTTGAATTGACCGACACGGGCATCGGCGGCTACTTGAATTGGAAAAGACAATTGCTCCATGCCTTCAACCCACTTGACCACCGGATTGGGCGATGTAACGCCGGCTGGTAAGCCAACCAATTCGAATTCGGCTTCGCCAGCCGGCGGTGTTTTGACCGTCAGGCCAACGCTGACCTGAGCAGATTGCCCCGTTTCGGCTACTGTCGTCGGGAATTTAAAATCGAAGAAAGAATCAGCCACTTCCAGATTGATAAAATCGGAAGCGACCCACACGTTTCCATTGCGGGCTTTGGCACGAGCGAGAATGGTAATCGGAAAGCTACCGATGGCAGCTTTGTCGTTGGCTGTGATCGGAATCAAGGCCTCATTTTGGTCACCATTGATTCGGATGGAACCGCTCGCCGAACAACCGCCTGGATTGTAAAGAACTCGCAAGTCAATGGCTTCGTTGTATCCCTCGTTGCGTTGTACACGCACCACATAATGGGTATTGCCATTGCGTACCAAGGGCACTTTAGGCTGTTCGACCTGCAATTTGAAAGGCAGAGCTTCGGTGACGGCGATGGCCAATTTCTGGGAATCCTGTCCCCAAACGTCGCGATTGTTTTGACCGCGGACCAACATCGTGCGTTGAGCCAGCCTGCCTTGGACCCCGGCACCGTCGGGCAGTGTTTCCGCGATCAGGTCGGCCAGGGCTGCGTCTGGGGCTGCATCCGGGGCCGCTTTGATCAACAACGGAATGTAGCTCTGGTTGGCGGCAATGGTGGGCGTCAAGACTTCCAATCCCGCAGGCGCATTCTCCAGCCGCAGCCCTAGGTCGCCTGAGAAGTTTTTGCGGCCAGCTCTCAAAAGCACGGCCATGTTGGCCCCCTGTGGAACTTCGATCAGCTGCGACACATAGCGTTGGAGTTCATCAATCGTCAGCACAAGAGAAGCCTGTGGAGCCGCAACTTCGATGCGGTAGGCATGGGTGGGACTTCCCTCGTTGAGTTGATCGCGGATGGCAACCAAGTATTCACCGTCCTCTGGGAACTTGAATGCCTGCAGACTATCTGGACCGCCGGAGTCATCGTTGGCGGCTAGTCGGCCACCCTTGGCGTTGTAGATTTCCAACCAACTATCGATGGGGGATCTCAGAACACGACGACCGTAAACCGAATATTCCAGCGTCTGGTCTTTCTTTCCTTGAATCTTGAACCAATCCACATCGTCGGCCGCTTGCAAGATGCCATTAAAGGCGACGGGAGCTTCGACAGCGGCCAGCCCCGCATGGTCCGTATCGGGCTCCTTCTCCATGACATTGGGCATCTCGACGACCCTCAAGCGATTGGGCGAGGGAGCGGTCTTGCCATCGCGCACCGCCACATAATCGAATTCGCCAACTTCCGCTGGCAATTCAATCACCTCCTGCCACGTCTCGCCGGAAGCATCGACGACGGTCGCATCAATTTTTTCGCCAGGGCGTCCGCCGGAAGGCACGATGGCCAGTGGTCGGGGAAAGTCACCCACATGCAATCGATATTGGGCGCGGTCATTGCCACCAAAGCTGCTCTCGCGGACTTCGATGACATACTTGCCAGCGGCGGGCGCCTTGAATGAACAAACACAATCCTGCTGCAGCAGCGGAGCATCATCGCTGCGTGCTACTTCAAAACGATTTTCATCCAAAATGGCCACGAAGGGATCAAAGAAATCGGTACCCAACCGCAGGCCTTCCAGCTCCACGGTCAATTTCTGGCCCTCAGCTAATTCTACCAGGTAATAATCCACATCTTCGGATTTGCACAAGCCGTTGATCGTGGAGTTCATCTGCAGCTGCTGCGGCTCGCCAAATTCGTTGTTGGGCTCGACCTCATCGACTTGAGGAAGCGGCGAAACACCAAAATAGCGAAGATTGCTAATGCCAGTCTTGGTAGCCAGTCGGAAGGCGTGCAAGCCAGGTGCACAGGCCTCACCGATCTTGAGCTTGGCCTTGACTTTACTGTCGCCGTCGGCGGTCAACTCCAGGACCTCGACGCCGGGTTCGTACATCAGCAGCTCAGCGACATCGCCCAGTCGCGCACCGCCAACAGCAACTCGACTTCCGTGCCGCGTTGGAAGCCGGGAGGCGAGAGACTGGTCACCGCCGGATCATCTGCCAACAATCCACTGCAGCAACCCAAGCACACCCACGCGGACAACCAATACTTTAATCCAAGTTTCACAATACTCATCCTCGTTCGATGGTTCCCTGCGCGTTCAGCCTCGCTTCGAGCAAACGCCAAACCGGCTACAGATTCCAGACTCTCCAGCGGCGATCGGCGAAAAATCCGACATGAGCAAAGGACGCTCATGGCTTTCGTTGCCCATTCCGCTAGCTTGCTTCCAGATTCTTTCCAGAGACTTCTTTCCAGAGACTTGGCTTTCCAGCCAGGTACTGGGCAACCCGTCTAAGCCAGAAGGCCTTTGATGACCTTGCCGCCGTCGACAATTTCAATGGGGCGATCGCCGGGGGCCATCAGTTCTTTGTCTGCCACAATACCCAGCAGATGGTAAACCGTAGTCGCCAGATCCTCCGGGCTTACCGGATCAAGATCGGGTTCGGAGGCAGTCGGATCGGATGCACCGTACACCGAACCGCGTTTGATTCCCCCGCCGGCGAGCAGGACGCTAAAAACCTTTGGCCAGTGATCGCGTCCACCTTCGGCGTTGATCTTCGGCGTGCGGCCAAACTCGCTGCTGACCATCACCAACGTCGAATCCAGCAGTCCACGGGAATCAAGATCGTTCAACAGCACGCTCAGAGCTTGATCGAGCGGAGGCATCGACGAATTAAAGCCGTTGGTAATACTGGTGTGCATATCCCAACCACCGTAGGTCAGGGAGACAAAGCGGGCACCTGCCTCGACCAACCGCCGGGCTAGCAGCAGGCGTTGCCCGGCCTGGTTTCGGCCGTATCGATCGCGCATGGCCGCATCCTCTTTCTCGATGTCGAAGGCCAATCGCGCCTTTTCGGAGCTGATCAAGCTGTAGGCACGCTCGTAAAAGCTATCCATGGCGGAAACGTTGTCCGCACTATGCCGGGACGAGAAGTACTGGTTGACCGATTCCAGAGCTGCCCGACGTCGCGCAAAACGCTGTTCATCCACTCCAGATGGAAGATCCAGATCCTGCACTTTGAAACCATTGGCAGCCGGATCCGACCCAAGGCTAAAGGGCTCGTAGGAACTGCTCAAATAACCACTGCCGGCGAACTCGTTCGGCCGATTGGGAATGCAGATGTAAGGGGGAAGATTCTCTCGCGGACCATACTCGTGACTGACCACGCTGCCCATGCTCGGAAAAATCAACGCCGGACTGGGCTTGTATCCCGTGAACATGTTGTGCGTTCCCCGCTCGTGGGCCGCTTCACCATGGGTCATCGAACGAATGATCGTGAATTTGTCGGCGCACTGAGCCAAATTCGTCATGACCTGGCTAAGGATCTCGCCGGTGTTCGTCTTGATCGTCCCCATTTCACCGCGATACTCCAGCGGACTGTAGGGCTTGGGGTCAAACGACTCCTGATGGGCCATGCCCCCGGGGAGAAAGACGTGAATCACGCTTTCCGCCTTGGCAGGAATAAAGTCATAGTGTTTCTGGTCGCCGTAGACACTGCGCATCCGCAGCAAATCGGCCAAACGTCAAGCCGCCCAAAGCACCCACGGTCACGAAATTGCGCCGCGAAAGATTGTTACCAAAACACTTCATCTGGGATCACTCCATCGTAAATCTAAGGTGAAATAGCCTCGGCAATTGCGACCGCACCGACAGGCGGAGCATATCACAGGAGGTAGGCTTCGAACAAAGCATGGCAAGCGATTCTATGAAACAGACCATTCTGGGCGCTTCAACAAATGCTGCACTCGTAGGCGGGATGTGAATCTGGTGGGTGGGGTGGGGAACTCCACGTTTACCAGCCGGTTGGGTGTGTGCCGGCCTGCATTAACTTAGAGTTTGGAACCCATGTTAAGTACTCCTGGATTCGCTGTCAAAGTCTCGCCAGCCATCAAACTCAAAAAAACCAACAACTATACCAAGGTTCAGTCTGCCCACAGTGAGTACCTCTGCGTGGGGTGGTAGTTTGTCGATGACAATCGGGTGCACATCTCCGAAGTACGGCGCAACTGCGGATGTCGCCATTAGGAAGTAATGGTGGCAGGTTGCTGAAGCTTGGGCCTGATCTGCAAAAAGACACAGGGAACGAGCGTCAGTGAGATGAGAGTCGCTCCAGTCACCCCTGCACCAATCGCTACGGCCAACGGGGGCCAGAATCCGCCACCCGATAGGACCAGTGGCAGGAATCCAACAATCGTCGTGGCAGTGGTCGCCAGAACGTGCCTGGTGACCTCAACCACGGTATCGGCTGTAGCCTGCACCTTATCCGTGCGGAGGGCCGTGCGTGTTTCCAATGCAGCAACCACGACGATGGAATCGTTGATGGCGATACCGATCAAGCCCATGGTGCCCACGATGGCCATGAATCCAAAGGGGTAACCGAACAACCACAACGATCCCATTCCCAGGCCGATAGACAGGGCGGCTACCAGACCGATGAGCGCCGCCAATCGAAAGGATTGCAGAGCCAGCACCAAGGCGGCAACCATGGCCACGGCCAGAATGCTGACGTTGGCCATCAAGCGATTGACTGCGGCATTTCGCTCGGAGGCTTCGCCGCCCACTTCGATGCTGTAACCCGCTGGCAACTGGGCATAGGGCGACTGGGCAATTTCATTTTGCAGGGCGTTCAGGACGGTCGATGGCAAAGTACCGGCCGTGATAAAGCTCTGGACCTCATTCATTCGGCGGCCGTTAAAACGCGTAATGACGGCTGGCTGGGGTTCCAAGGTCAATACCGGAAATACTGGTGACGGGAACGGAATGCTCCAGCATCGCGGGCCGTCCTACTTCGGCGGCAGATTGCGTGTCCAGCGTCGGCGGTGAACTGACGAGCAGGGTTGCGTCCTCCAGCGATTCAATCGAGTCTCTTCGTTGGCCGGCGATACGCACCCGCACGGGAATCTCTTCTACTTGTTCGATAATCGAACCGGCCAGCAAGCCATCGAAGCGGGCGTTGAGCTGTTCTGCGATTTCTGCTTCGGAGAGTCCTGACCAAGATGCTTCCTGTGCCTTGACTGCCACGCTGGCTACCGGCCGGACATCGCTCAGCTCGGAACGAGTGTGCAGGGTTTCGGGGATGCGTGTGGCCATGGCTCGCACCGCGTCGCCAATAGATTTCAGCCGATCCAGGTCCGCTCCTAGCACGCGGATTTCAACGGGGGCATCAAAGGGCGGCCCTTGCTCCAATTGGCGCACCAAGATCCTGGCTTCCGTAAACTTGGCATCCAGTTCGGTTTGTAGGTCGCGAATTAGCCTGAGCGCATCGCGGTTGCTATCAAGGCTGACGATGGCTTGGCCATAGTTTGGGTTGTTCTTGCGCCGCGCGATGATGTTGTAATAGAATGGCGGGGCGCTCTCTCCCAAGAACCAGGTTACGCTTTGCACTCGCGCGTGCTGTTTTAGCGCCTTATCAATTTGCTCAGTGAGCGCCTGGGTTCTGGCGATCGTTGCTTGGGATTCCAGTTCGACTTCGATGTAGAATTGATTGCGATCGGCGGGAGGAAAGAATTGCTCTTGCAATTGCCCTGCTGCGATGTAGCCCGCGAAGGGTAATAGGCAACCAACGGCAATACCCGCGACGGGTTTTTGCAGCAATTTTTGCAGGCCCCGTCCATAGAGCTCGGTCAGTCTTGGGACGGACAGGCCATGCTGCAACCAGTGCTTCCAGAAGTGAGTTGGCGCCGCTGGTGAACCATCCGCTTCGACAGGCAAGCCGCGGCCCAAACGGGCCGCCAAGGCCGGCAATACAGTCAGGGACAACAGCAACGAGCTGAAGATGGCCAGCATCACGGTCACGGCGATCGAGCCTACAAATTCTCCCGCTGGACCTTCCATGAGGGCTATCGGAGCAAAGGCCAATGCGGTCGTAATCGTTGAAGCTAGTAGCGGCGCGAACAGGCGGCTGACCATGTCGCCCACGGCCACGCGGGGCGCCAGTCCACGGCTAAGCCGCACATCGATCTCGTCGGCGGCGATAATGGCATTGTCAATCAGCAGCCCCATAGCCAGGATCAAACCGGTAATCGAAATCTGATGAATGGGGATTTGCAGAAAACGCATGCCAGTGATCACCATCAGTGCCGCCACGGGGAGTGTGGCTGTCACCAACACTGAGCTCCGCCAGCCCATAAACAAGAAAGTTACGGCGGCCACTGCGGTGATACTCAATAAAAGATTGCGGGCCAGGCTGTGCATCCGCTGGGAGACGTAGGTGTCCTGCTCCATGATCATCTGCAGGCGAATCCCGCGCGGCAGTCGTTGGCGAAAGGAGTCAATCGTCTTTTCAGCTGCCTGCGCCCAATGGTCGATCCGGTACTCGGGCCGCAACATGACGCTGACCACTATTCCCGGCCGTCCGTCGATCATGGCCAGAGCCATGACTGGCTCAGGAGTCGAGCGGCGGACGGTGGCCACATCGGCCAGCATCAGCGTTCGCCCGGCTACACCCGTCTGCAAGGTCGCCGATAAAATATCCTGCAGGCTGTCGAACTCATTCTTCAACTCGATCACCGTCTGCGCAGCGTCACCATGCAACACGCCGGCGGAGGATTTGACGTCACGCATGCGCAACTGCGAAGCGATCGATGCGGCCGACAGTCCCGCCCCGGCAGCCTTGTCTGGATCGATTTCGACGCTGATTTCCTCCAGGGGATCGCCAAACAAGTCGATATCCTTGGACCCCTCAATCAAGAACAACTCGTCCTTTAATTCTCGCGCCAGACGCCGCATGACACCGCTGGTGACCGGCTGCTCGCGCTCCCACACCAATGCTCCAATCCAGGCATAGGCGGATAAGTCCATTTCATTGAATTCAGGTCGACGTGCACCCGACGGCAGCGAACTCATCGAGTCCTCGAGCTTGCCCCGAATGACCGACCACACCGGGTCGGTTTCGTAAACATCGTCACGCAACTCGATCGAGATAAAAGATGAACCAGCGCGACTCTGCGACCGCATGCGCTTTATCTCCGGAACATCGATCAACTGGTCCTCAATTTTTTCGGTCACCAAGGCTTCGACCCGGGCTGCGTCGGCGCCTGGATAGACGGTGGTAATATTGGCTGCACGCGGCGTCAGGATCGGATCTTCCATGCGCGGCAGCACCGTCAAAGAACTAACGCCCGCGGCGACAATTAACAAAATCACCAGCAGGCTCAGACGCATGTCTGAATAAAATCGGGCAGCCAGTCGCCCGACGGGATGCTGCATGTCTGGAAGCAGTGGATCGTGCATCGACCTGGGATTTCTTGGCAAGTGTTAGTTGTGGCCAGCGACAGCTCAGAGAGGTTCACTCGTCAGCCAGAATTGGGTCCACGTCAATTTTCATGGTCGAATGCACGGATTGGTCAGCGGCTTCCAAGCTGCCATCGGCAATCTGCACGCATTGCACGCGTTGGCCAGCAGTGACCCGATGAACCCCAGCCACCACCAGCAGATCATCAGGGGAGACTGGTCCCTGAATCTCGGACCAGTCACCGTGGGACCTGAGCAGTTCCACCTGTCGCCTCTCCAGCAAGTGCTGGCCACTGCTGGAGCTGGTCTCGTTGACCGCCTGTGGCATGGCAACGAAGACGGCCCACAGTCCCCGCGCCCAGAGGTCAACGAGCGGGTCGGCAGCCAATATCCCTGGCCCTGCACCTGGGTGCGCACGGCAATCGAGACCGCTGTGCCTGGCGTGACCAATTGGCTGGAGCTGTCAGCCAAACGCAAAACGACCTCGCGCGTGCGTGTGTTCTCATCAATGGTTGGCGAAAACCGTTCGAGCGTCGCTTGCAGTATCTGACCGTCAGCCGTGATCTGCACGTCGCCCGCCAGCGATTGAACATCCAACTCGGACGGCAGACCAACGCGAATGTCATAAGGTGGACTTTCGACAATCTCCAACAAAGCTTGGCCCGGGGAGACGATCGAACCTTCATCCAAATAGCGTGCCTTGATGTTTCCCGCAAAAGGCGCAACGATGATGCGATCAGCTAAATCGGCATCGATGCGCTCTAATTCTGATTCCAGCCCAGCCACGGTGGCACGCTGGATATCCAGCTGCTCCTGCCTGGTACCTTCCATCAACATTTCCCACGCCTGCTCGGCGGCTGCTTTCTGGGCCCGCGCCACGTCGACCGCAAACCTGGCTTCATCCACCTCCTGCCCCGTCGTGGATGACTGCCGCAGCCGTGATGTCCGCTCGAAATTGGCTTGCTTCAACTGCAACGAGGCCTCGAGCTCAGCCACCTTGGCCTTGGCTTGCTCAATCTCCTGGGCGCGTGGCCCGCGTTCCAGCTCCTGCAGTCGTGACTTGGCACTGGCCAGCGAGGCCTCGGCCACACCACGTAATCCATCCAGTTCTGCGTGATCCAATTGAATCAGTACCTGGCCCTCGCTCACGCGATCACCCAAGTCCACCTGCAACGACTCGACACGTCCAATGACTTTGGCAGCCAAGCGGCTGGATCGGCGTGGTACCACAATTCCGGTGAAGTCCTGAGACAAGTAGGTCGGCCCTGCGTCCGACAAACGACTGGTTGCCACTTTCAGCAACCGAGCCGCTTGCGGCGAATTGCCGTCCGCATTTTCTAAAGACGCGGCCTCAAGGGCCACAGGCCGAAGTATAGGCCAGGCCATCCAACCCGCCAGGCACAAACACAGGCTGGCAGCCAGCCCCAACCATAGCCCGGGTTTGGCCAGCGACAACTGGCGCCGCGTCAATATTCGTCGATCAATGAAAGGCTGCTCGTCAATCCGCGACATGACCGGATATCCTCTCTGCAAAGACATCCATGATGCGTTCTGTCTCTTCAAAGCTATAGCATGGCAACCAGCCGTAACCATTCATCAACGTCCAGGCGTGATAGCGAATGCTCCGCACCGGGTCTGAAACGCCAATATCGGGTAACGAGGGGCTCGAAGCAATCAACACGTGACTACCGTACGTAAGCGCCCAAAAACCGAATACCAGTTCCTCCGCTTTCATGCGTGGGGCCAATTGCAAATCGCCTGCCGCCATCGCGTCGCGGACGATACCCGCCACGATGGACATCGACCGCAATTCGTATTGTTGAATCAATTCCTGCCTGCGCCGCGAAGATTTCTCCCACACCACCGAGTTCCGCAAAAGCTGTTCGACGGCGAAATGCTCCGAACATTGGATGGTGTACAGATCGCAGGCGCAGCCAATAGCCATCATCCGCTCTCGCGAATGACTACTCAGCAACGACGCGCGCTCGAACATCGACAAACGCAATTCGAGTGCTTCCAGTGCCAGTGCGGCGACAATTTCTTCTTTGTTGGGAAAGTGGTTGTACAGCGTGCCCTTGGCATATTGCATCTGCACCGCCAGGCGATCCATGCTCAACGCGTGGTAGCCCTCATCCAGCAGAATTGGGCGCGCCAACTCGAGTATCTGTCGCTCTCGCTCGTGAATCTCGCGCTGCTTGGGACTCAGTGTCTTCATGGCGTCTATTCTGACGCCACGTCAGAAAATGTCAAGTGTCTCCAGGGGCGTCATCAGCGGGCTCTCCAGCGGAGGGAGTTGCACGCTCGGGATTGCCGGAGGAAGCTGCCGGCGGCGAAGGCGATGCGGCGTTTCGCGGCAGGCGACCAGCTTGCCGTAAACTATGGCGAATTATGTATTCCAACTGCGCATTGGCACTACGCATTTCGTCATCAGCCCAGCGCCTGATTTCGTCCAGCAAACGCGGGTCAATGCGGAGCAGAAATGAATCGCGTTTTGACAAATCACCGACCTGACCGACTAGTTGTAGAGAGAGCCTGTATTGACCACCGGCTGCGTGTGGCGATCACTGCACAGGACAACCAACAGGTTGGAAACCATCGCCGCTCGGCGCTCGTCGTCGAGCTCAACGATCGATTTCTCCGACAATTGATCCAAGGCCATTTGCACCATGCCCACTGCGCCTTCGACAATCTTCGTTCGCGCCGCAACCACCGCACTCGCTTGTTGGCGTTGCAACATGGCTGCCGCAATCTCTGGCGCATAGGCCAAATTGCTGATGCGGGCTTCAATCACCTGCACTCCAGCTTTGTCCAGCCGAGCTTGGATGTCTTCCTTGAGTTGGTCGGATACCTGCTGGGTGCTGCCGCGCAAAGAAACCTCATGATCTTCACTGTCATAGGGATGTCGGGACGCCAGAATACGCAGCGCGGCCTCGCTCTGAACGGCCAAGAAGTCCTCGTAGTCATCGACTTCAAACACAGCCTCCGCCGTGTTGACAACTTTCCATACCACGATGGCTGATATCTCAATCGGGTTTCCGTCACGATCGTTGACCTTGGACGGCCGACCATGCGAGCGCGATTTGTGCTTGACGATCTGCCCCGCCGCATCCTTGGTTTCCGGGGTTGTCGTCGAGCCGGTTTCAAAGTTCCGGATGCGCAACGAGATGCGCAGCTTGTTGTAGAAGGGATTTACCCAATAGAAACCCGACTCGGTCACGCTGCCCTTGTATTCACCAAACAGCAGCAAGACGCGTGACTGATTGGGTGGTATGGCCATGAAACCAAACAAGCACACGAAGCAGGCGATCAACGCCAGAATGCAAGACACGATGATGGCGGCCAAAACTTCACCACTCATCATCCACTGATTTCGCACGACCCAAACCATCGTTAACACGGCCACAATGGCCACCGTGGAAAAGCAGATCAACGGAATCCAACCCGCGGTCGGCCGAACGGTTTTCTCTTGATGCATAGTCACAACCTTTTTGAAACGGCGAGCTTACCCGCACAGAATACCAATCATGATAACAAAGTGATATCACATTGCTATATGGCTGCTGGCAATCACATTTTAGGCGCAGACAAACCAGTTTTTTCGCGACTTCTCGCCGATCGCCGCCAATGACCTGCAACACAGGTTTGTACCGCACAGGGTACCAGCGGGGGGTGGTTGGGGCCGGGGGCGGCACGCCGGGGCACGCCGGGGGGGCACGCCGGGGGCACTGCAGGCCGGCGGTGGCAATCCTGTCTAGAGGGGGGGTGCTGCTCATGTGCACTGCCCCCGAGCCCGCCCCCCGATGGTCCAACCAAGTGCAGTGTCCCCAGCCTGCCCCCTGCTGCCAAGTGCATGCCCCATGCCCCCCTGCCAAAGTGCAGTGTCCCCAGTGCCCGGGTGATTGCCGGTGGCAAGCCTCCGAGCCCTCGTTGTCGAGCTAGGCTACCAAGCAGGGAATGGCGTCAAATGTGGGTCTGCGTTCGATGAGCCATTGGGGTTCTCCTAACCAGTAGCCCAGCCTCCGCTGCCAAAGCCGTCGGGCTCTGAGGCTGATCGCGAGTCGCACAAAGCCCGAAACGCTGCCGCATTCTGTCTTGGTGAAATGGAGCGAGCGCCCGGCAGCCAGCAGCATCAAATCGGTCAGCGTCTGCTGGTTGACTAGCTTGCGATCCAGCAGTGGATTGCCATGCAGAGGTTTGCCCGAGCAGTCAGGGATCGGCCAGGATAAACTCAGGTTGGGAAAAAAATCGAGCGCGTAACGCTGACATGCATAACTGTCCGTACACAACAGCAACCGGCTATTCCCAACCTGCCGTTTCAGCCGGGCGAAGTAGGCCCGATAGTCGGTCTTCATGTCCGAATGGCGAACATGCACGGATTGGTAATCCCCCAAGCCCTCGATCCGGCCCCGAATCTCGCGGGCCAGTTGCCGCTCGAGTCGCATTTTTCGCAGCAAGAGGCCGCCGTCGAGTCCACCGCCAAACTGCTCGTGAACCAGCAGCTCCACTGGGTAATCCCGTCCAAAATCAAAGCTCAGCGGAACCCCCGTGCTGCTTTCGATGACCGCCTGCACAGCCTCTTCGTATCGAGCTTGGTAATGGCTCACGCGGCCCTGAACGCAGGTGGGAAAGCAAGACATTTCATCGGTATCCTCCGGAATTCCGAATTCGATCATGGGAAAAGGCAAGAAGTACTCGCTGAGGCACTCGAGGAATCCACTCTTGGAGGTATCGACCCACAAACGACGCTTCCACCGCGCAGCGTAGCGTCTGCAGACCTGGATCTGGCACAAGGTGTCGTTCAAGCCGCCTCGCGGACGACAAAGAAGAATGCGTCTCACACCACCGTCTCGCTCTTTCCCGTTTACAGCCATCCCAGCTCGGCGCAGCGACAGCAACCTGCAATTCATCATGCTTGCCGCGGGCCGGGCCTGCAAGCAACATGCTAGCTGGTCCAAGAGACGGGTCGGCTAGCCGGTTCAGCCCTGCCGCCTGCAAGCACCGCGCTCCGGTCGAGAGTCGAAGCAGAAGATTTCAGCTGCGCTAGCCCGCGGGGTTGAAGCGGTGAGCCGTGCGCGGGGGCTCGACGGCGGATGGGAAGGGCGGAATCGCTTGGTCGAACTCTCTCCACGGGAAAAGAGCTAAGCGAATGGTCGCGCCATAACTCTCTTCAGGACAATAAGTTGCGTCGTTCTTTGGTAGACTTCAACCAGCGGCCCGAGAATTCCTGCATTTTCCCGGTTTACCCCATGATTTTTGAGGCCATCCTGACGGAGGAACGGGACCATGTCAGAATGAGATTGCCTACGAACCCACCAGCCCAACATTCCCTTCCAGCTTTGTGCACCAAGTTTTTTCATGGCCCCACTCATCGAAAACCGCCTGACGCATTTCGCAACCCACATGGAAACGCCCGTTTCGTTGCCCTTCGGAGGTGGGGAGGTCGTCATCTTTACCAGAGCTGCTCCGGATAAATTGGGAGCCAATGAAGATGCGCTAGCGGTTTTGCACTTGGGTCCCATGGCCGGCGTGTTGGCAGTCGCCGACGGCTGTGGAGGAGAATCCAATGGTCAGGAAGCCGCCCGTCGCGCCATTACGGCATTGGCCGATGCCGTGATGCAGTGCGAGAATCCAGAACTGCTTCGCGCATCCATTCTGGACGGCTTCGAGGCCGCCACGCGAAATGTAGCTAGTCTTGGAAATGGGGCAGCCACCACGCTGATCGCTGTCGAAGTGTTCGGCGGCTTGATGCGCACCTACCATGTGGGGGATTCTCAGGCCATGCTGATTGGCGGCAAGGGCAAGCTAAAATTGCAAACTCGCGCGCATTCACCGGTCGGCTATGCTCTGGAAGCGGGAATGTTGAGCGAAGATGCCGCCTTGGAGCACGAGGATCGGCACTTGGTATCGAATGTGATTGGCCAAGCGGAAATGCACATCGACCTTGGACTTCCGAGACCATTTAGCAAGCGCGACACGCTGCTGATCGGTTCGGATGGACTTTACGACAACCTGACACAGGCGGAGATTGTTCAACTCGTTCGCAAGCGACCACTGCTGGCCGCCGCCGAAGAAACCTGCAAGACCGTAGCCGCGCGCATGTCGGGGCTCGACCCAAACGCTCCCTGCAAGCCCGACGACTTGACAATGCTGATCTTTCGACAGTAGGCAACCTGAAACTAGCTCGGAACCCTGACGAAAGCCCAAGAGACCCTAGCACCGAAGCGGCTTAAGGGTCAGTCCCCTCTTTAAAACAGTTCTAAATTTAAGGCCCATGCCGGCCAAGCCGACATGGGCCTCATGCTGCGGAAATCTGCGAAAAGCAATTCTCAAGCGGCTTCGCAGTTTGACGAAATCCAGTGCTCAGTTGCCGGAGTCTGGGACCTGTTCGGCCTCTTCGCCAAATAGCAGAAAGGGGATGTTGGAGCTCATGGGGGCCGCTTGATTATAGACATAGCTGGCATCCAGGGCTTTCTCGATCCGTTGCTGGGCTTCGTACAAGTGAGCCTTGGAATACGGATCCAAAGCCAATTTCTCATCCGACAAGACTTTGGCAATTGAATCCTTGAGTTCGGTCAGTTGCATGATGCACAAGTTCGAGATGGCCTTGTAGGCGGCGGAGCTTCCGTTGCCCGGCAGGGTCAAATCGATGAGTCGCTCGAGGTGCTCGCGCTGCAGGTTGCGCCGCAAGCTGCTGATGAAAGCGGATCGGGCGGTGAATTTTCGCTCGGGCCGCGACCCGAGTTCACTCCAAATCTCGCCTGACACGAGCTCGAGCAGTTCTGGCAAGGAAAATACATCCTGGTCAGCTGGCGTGCGGAATTCATTGTCATACACGCGCCGCAACGTGGTTGAATTCATCAACTGTGTTAGCGCGGCGGATTGCATGGATAGGATGCGGTCATGAACTGGCCATGCCGGATCGCCGCCACCCATATTGAAGAAGTCTTTGGTCAGTCGAGCCAGCAACTCGGGCGACAGGGCATAAGCCTCGTCGCGGAAGGTCGACTCGAGCACGAATTGAATCGCGTCGCGCTGCATTTGAGCGGGCACTACCTCGATGGGCAAACGCTCCATCGGATCGCCCTTCTTGTCGCGATTCACAAACGCACCGCCAATCCAATTCGACATCATGCCGGTATTCTTCATCTGCAGATTCAGAGTCAGTTCATAGCCGTCGCGAGCCTTGGTCCAACTGTCACCTTGCTTGACATAGTCGGTCATCAGCTTCTTGCGGAAGCGCTCGATCAGCAAGGACTGTTCCTTGACGTAGTCCAGCGGATTTTGACTGAAATCATAACGCCGAGCCAAGGGATCGGGCCCTTCGACATCTTCGTCCGTTGCGTACTGCAAGTCCGGCTCGCTAACGCGTTCCAGAATTGGCTTGAGGTCGTTTTCAAAAGTGTAGCCATACTCGATGGCCCAGAAATCATAGGGTCCCAGTTGGATCATGGCATAATCGCCTTGCACTTCGCCTTCTTTCAGACGCAGATTAATCGGCAGGTAATCCATGACCGACCCTGCAAAGGCCTTCTTGCCCTTTACCTCGGGACTGTTGATTTCTTTGAGGGAGTAGATGCTACTGGCTTTGAAGTTATGGCGCAAGCCGAGAGTGTGGCCTACCTCGTGGGCGACCAGGTCAGCCAGCAGCGGTCCGATAAAGGACTCGGGCATTCCGTCCAGTTGAGATTCGTCTTCTTCTACTTTGGTGCTCTCTTCCGGCTTGGATGCGTCTGGTTGTTCCTCTTTTTCAGTCTCGGGGGCGTCCTCAAGCGTGGCTTGTTCAGCGGAGGGATCGGCGCCAATTGCGGTTTCCTTTTCCTCTTCCGTTGATTCTTGAGCTGGCTTTTTCTTCTTTTTCTTCTTGCCGTCGGCTTCGGCAGATAGCTCATCATCCAGCAGGGCGTCGGGCCCCATGGCCAATACCATCCGCATCAAAGAAGTGTCCACCCGTCGGCCTTCGGCCGCCAAGCACAATCCGTTGACCTGGCTGGTGCGGTTCACCAGTCCATCCAAGGGATCATCGCCCATCATGCGTGTTTTCCACTGAGAGGCGCGAAAACCTGCATGTGGTTGCGTCAGCTGCGAGCGAATCTGGGCCGCGATGCGCTGCCGCTGGCTGGGTTCGGCAAAACGTACGCGAGGATCCCAATTTGGATGTTCGCCTAGCCAAGCAATGGTCTCGGCGCTCATGCCTTCCATGGCCAAAAGGGGCATGTAATCGGCAAAGCCTTCGTTGAAATAGCGAATCCAGCCATCGGTCAATACGATGTCCGCGTCGAGAATTTGACCGGTGCGAGGATGCACACGGCTGGGGCCAATGGCCGTTGAAATATTGTTGTTCAACCAACGTATGAAGTTGTAGCGCACGTCTTCGGGGTCCTTTTCCATGTGCGCCCCGGTGGTTTGGTCTTGATAGTACACGACGATCGCATCGGAGATTCCAACCCGTTCAAAGGCTTGGTTCCAGTACTCGACGCCTTGCTTGACCCAGCGGCGATAGCGGACGGGCGTCGTATGCTCCAAGTAGAAAATGATGGGCTCTTTGGGCGGCGATACCTTTAGCTTGGGATCGCGTTTTTGCAAATGCCAGCGGTTGATGTAATGAATGTCAACTTCGTCATCTTTATATTTTCCGTAGTCCGCGTAAGAGGTGGTAAAGTAGCCCACGCGTTGATCGGCCAGCCGCGGTTTGTAGTCCGAGTTCTCGGGTATCTCGCTGATCGAATAGTGCAAGGTCTGCAGCGTGCCTGCGATGTTGGGCAATTCAAAGGCCAATTCGATATTCTTCGGAAAAGCCTTGCTCTTGACGATCTTGGCCAGCGCAGGATTCTTGCTGCGGCCATCGCCACCAAAAAACACGGACGCATTGGCGACGAGCAATTGGTCACCATCAATCACCGGCCCGCCGCTGGGCGACAGCGCCAGGATGGGAAGGTCGACCAGCACCTGTCCCGTGAACAGACGATTCACCGAATCCTTGGATTCATCATCTCCCGTAGATCGAATTCCGATATTCGGTGCGATCAACACCAGACGCTTGTTGTACTCACGCCACTCAACATAAAAATCGCCTGCCTGCAAGCCGGCGAATCTCTGTCCGCTGGCCACGGTCATCCCAAAGAAGTACTTCTTCGTACCATAGTTTTTAGGCAGTTCGAGCAACAGTTGCCCATCGTCCTGCTTGATGTACAGGGTGTACATCGACGGAACATTGTCGGGAGCCTGAACCTTGGTGTAGCCCTCAATCACCTTGTCAAACGGAGGATATTCTGCGGCCCGCAACATGGAAGTTGTTGAGAACAGCAGCAGGGCAGGTACGAGACCTAGCAGGCATCGCGTAACGCATCGCATAAAAGCACACTTTCAACATAAACAAGGGCTAGAAATCATCCAACGGTAACCAGAAACCGCCGCCGAACAGTCCCACGGGAAAGGCCCAAACATGCCTCTACAACACTTTGGGACGCAAACCTCGATCCCATATTGTACGTGGAAGGCGATCCACTGGATTCAGAACAGTGCATGTTAAAATAAGCACATGGGGATGATCGTAGCAATTGATGCCATTTTGGCAATTAGTTTACCAGCGCGACTTTCGTCGGATACAACGATTTTCATAACCCGAAGCGTGAGCGAGGAGGTAATCCATGCAAGAATTCTTCGCTCACACTTTGGATTATGAAAAAGCGCAACTTCAAACAGCGTAAGCGAGGGACCTAAAGCATTGCACTACTCCCTCGCCCATACGTCAAGTTATGAAAAACGCTAGGGAGATGCTCAAGCCGCAACATCAAGATGCCCGCTTCGGGTTGCAATAGGCCGCCCAATGGCGCTATAAGATTGGGCTTTGTCCCAAAAGGGGTCTGACCCTCTCCGGCGAGGCCAAAAACAGGTGTAAATTCGACTCGCCTCCAAAGGGTCAGACCCCTTTTGGGACAAAGCCTAGTAGTGTTGGCGGAAGCGGATGATGAAAGCATCCTCGGGGTTATAGTTGCCTATGCCGGAACGGTATTCGAGAGTCCTGGCAAAGGCGCAACCAAATTCCATAGCGCTCTCTCCGCGATTCTTCTTGCCAAATTCCTGCATACCCACCATCAGTCGCAAATCGCGATAGGTAGCATTGTCATCCAGCCCATCGACGCGTTCGATGGCCCAGGTACCTCCCCCCAATTCGCCACCGATGTACAGCGCACGTTTCTGACCCATGCGGAGCTGCAGGCGAGGGCGTGGATAAACCAACTCGGCCACGATATCCTCGCGAGGGCGCCAGACCATGCCAAACACAGGCAGTACGCTGATATCATCTCTGTCCAGAACTTCAACTCCCAGCAGCGAAACCAGCCATTCATCCCATTGATAGTAGGCGACCGCATGTCCGGGAAAACGAATGCCTTTTCGCGCACTGCCCTCAAAGTCGCTGAAGGCGCCGATGCCGACTCGCGTATCCAAGATCAGCGACGGAGTGACCGTTTTCCGCCATTGATAGGCAGCCTGGAAGTCATATAAACGTGGCGGCATGTCGGTAACTACTGGACCATTTAGAAAATGGATCCCCACGCCAAGCATCAAACTCGAATCTTTCCCCAATCCCAAGGCCGGAAATGATTCGATGCTATAGATGCCAAAATCGTCTCCTTTCCCAACCAGCCAAGTTGAATCGCTCTGGGTGGAGTTGTAACCCAGCCAGTCGCCAAAAACGACGTCCAGATTCTCATTGATTTTAGCAACCGGCAAGTCGCCGTTCATGGGCAGGCTGGGAACTGGATTGTACGAGTAAACGCGCGGTGACGGATCATAAACCGATTCCAAGTCTAGCGCTTCCGGTGGTTGAATGGACTCGGAGTACAGGGGACTGCTGTCCACGGCAAGAGGTGCCTTGGCTCCGTCTGGGATGTGGGAATCTGCGGCTGGTGCATCGACTTGTGCGCTGGCAGGATTGGAAAGCAACAGACAGAAAGCGATCGATAGGACCCATCGGGCAATGTTTTTGACCTGCATTTTTCGCTTCCTCCAATCGGGAAACTAGCTGAATGCAGGTTCAATTTCAAGATCGCGTTGGCCACCCCGACGCTGTCCCTTGGGTTCTCTGACTGAACGATCTCCGAGTTCATGGGGAGGGGCCCCGCGTACACGGCTATGAGGAGCATTTTCTAGGGCTTGGACCTCGAGATGGAATTCCATTTTCAAACTGAGAGCCTCTTGCCTGATTCCCCGTCTCTCCCGCGTTTTGTTGGGGCCTGCGCGAATGCAGCCTGCCAACAGCGCGTCCATCGGCAGCCTCGTACGCGGCCCACCTTGCTACAATGGATCGGGCATACAGGCTGTCCGGTGGCAGCCGGCAGTCACGCGAAGGGAAACCTGGAATCCAAATGGAGTCTCAGCGATGCGACATGTTTGGTTGGCAATGGCGGTCGTAAACCTGATTGGGATGCCTCTTCCAGCTGTGGCTGATGACTGGCCGCAATGGCTGGGCAGCAAGCGCGATAGCATCTACCGCGAGCAGGGCATCCAGCAGCAGATGCCAGCTGATGGCTTGCGGATTCTGTGGCGGACGCCAGTGTCCAGCGGCTATGCCGGCCCGGCAGTTGCCAAGGGTCGCGTTTTCGTAATGGACTATGTAACCACCAAGGGCGAGAGCACCAATTCTCCCGATGGTCGCGATGCCCTGAACGGCATGGAACGCGTGCTGGCCATGGATGCGGACAGCGGAAAACGCCTGTGGACGTTCGAATATGAGCGACCCTACCATTTGTCCTATCCCAATGGGCCGCGGGCTACACCCACTGTGGATGGCAACTACGTTTACACCCTGGGCGCCGAAGGGGACCTACATTGCCTGCGGGTCGACACGGGAGATGTTTTGTGGCGCAAGCAGCTAGCGAAGGAGTACCCATCCGAAACGCCTATTTGGGGGCATGCGGCACATCCACTGGTATATGGCGATTTGTTGATCTGTTTAGCTGGTGGTGAGGGGAGCGTGGTTGTGGCTATCAACAAGCTGACCGGCGAAGAGGTCTGGCGGGCGCTCTCCGCATCGGAGATCGGCTACTGTCCACCCACGATTCAAGTCCTGGGAGGTAAAGAGCGTTTGTTGATTTGGGACGCCGATGCCTTGCATGCCCTCGAACCGTTGACAGGCGAAGTTGTATGGGACTACCCGCTGAAACCCCGATACGGGATGTCCATTGCGGCACCGCGATTAAGCGGCAAGCTGTTGTATGCGTGTGGCATCGGTGAAACGGCCGCCATGATTGAATTGGACGATGCCGGGAAACCAAGCCGCACCCTATGGAAAGGCAAACCGCAAATGGGACTTTACTGTGGCAATAGCACGCCGATTTTTGACGGGGCGGTCATCTACGGCGCGGACTGCGGTACCGGCGAGTTCATCGCTGTGGAGGCTCAGACGGGAAAGCAAACCTGGACAACATTTGCCCTGACCACGGGTGGTGAGCGCCGCGCCTCGCATGGCACGGCCTTTGTCGTCAAACACGAGCAACGCTACCTGCTCTTTACCGAGACGGGTGACCTGGTGTTCGCGCAGCTTAGCCCACAGGGCTTTACCGAGCAGGGTCGCATGCATGTGCTGGAGCCGACCGGCGATTGCTTTGGCCGGCCAGTGGTCTGGAGTCACCCAGCCTTTGCCAATCGCTGCATGTTTGCCCGAAATGATAAGGAATTGGTATGCGTTAGCCTGGCCGAGGGGCAGTGAAGGCTGGCCCACACACAACCAACCAGTTAACTGGTCTTAGAAGTTAACTGGTGAGGTGGCCCGCTTGACCGTGTCGCGCATCAATTTGGTGGGTGGTTCCATTCCCGTAAACAGTTTGTACTGATAAGCGGCTTGGCGGACAAACATATCCAGTCCGTTGATGACAAAGCAACCTGCTTCACGGGCGTCCTTCACCAACACCGTCAGCTCAGGATTGTAGACGGTGTCAAACACGATCAAGTCCTGGTGTAGTTTTGTTTTGTCATAGGGCGAGCGATCGATGTCGGGATGCATGCCTACCGGCGAACAATTGACCAGGATACCCGGTTTGATTTCATACCGCTTTTCCCATGCGAGTGCTCGCCCTCCGATGGAGCTGGCTAGCTCCTCCGCGCGTTGCAGGCTGCGATTGGCAATAGCCACTACTGCCCCGCGTTGACGTAGACCGTATCCGATAGCTCGAGCTACGCCGCCGGCACCCAGCAGCAGCGCGCTACGACCGCGGAACAGATCGTCATCCCGCGCCTGCAGATTTTGCATTGTCTTCTGTGTTTTTAGGGCTTCCGTCAAACAGTCCATGGCCGCGCGATAATCCGTGTTGTAGCCGGTGGTATCTTGCCCACGGATGGCTACCGTATTGATGGCTCCAATGCCTGTGGCCGCCGATTCGGCGGATGCCATCAGCTTGAGCATGGCCTCTTTGTGTGGAATGGTGACGCTCAATCCCTCGACTTGGGATACTTTGCACCATTCCAGAAATTGCTCGAGGTCCTCGGCGCGAATGCGAAAGGGCAAATAGCGGCAGTTCAGTTGATCGTGCTTAAAGGCCGCGTTGTGAATCAACGGGCTGAGCGAGTGGGCGACTGGATCAGCTACGACGCCAAACAACCTGGTTTCGGCGTCGATTTGTTTGGGGCGATACATGTCGCGCATGCGATCAAAGGGGATTTGTCCGGGGGCGATTTTTCGTTCGCTGCTGAGCGTGGTGTAGGTGAATGGTGCTCCATAGCGCAGGGCCATAATTCGGGTAACAGCCCCCATGTCACCCATGCATAGTCCGATCGTAGGAATCTTGGCCGTCTTGACCAGTTCCAGCATGCGAATGCAATCTGCAAAGGAGTTGGCCATGGTGGCGATCTTGACGACATCCGCATCCAAGGCAGCCAGTCGCTGATGGATCTCTGGCAGATCATCTGGCGTCTCGTCAAAGTTGTGCAGACTAACGATGCGTTTTGTCGAGCCGTAACGGGGAATGCTTGCGGCGATATCTTCCTCGAGGTCCACAAACTCGACGCCACTGGCAATCGCACTTCGCAGAATCATCTGCCGTTCCGCTTCGGTCTTCTCCCAGCGTCCACCGTCCTCGCGGCGACGACAGGTAATCACCACCGGACAAAATCGCTTTGATAATAATCGCGAAAGGTCGATGTGCCGCCCAATAAAGTCCAGCCGTAGCTCGACCAGGTCGGCACCGATTTCGGCCAGGTGCTGATACTCGGCAAGCATAGCCTTGTGACGACTTCGTCCTATGGTGACGCACAGCATGTTGACTTTGGTTCCGTTTCTAATCAAACCGTTGAGGCTGCTACCCGAATGCTGACTGATCTGACTGATCTTTCCCTGATTTGCGGTTGCTCATGGATCATTTCCCAAGCTGCTCCACGGGATTCCAGTTCAAGAATCGCGTTAGCAGCTCGACTCCCGGTTCGGTGAGAAAGCTCTCGGGGTGAAACTGCCAGCCGACCAAGGGGTACTGCTTGTGCCGGACTGCCATGATCTGGCGGCCCGCGTGCGGATCTTCCACCCAAGCCGAGACCTCTAGTTCAGCAGGTAGAGTCGACGGCTCAATCACCAAGGAGTGGTAGCGTGTAGCGATAAATGGGTTGGACAGACCCTCAAAAAAACCGCGATTGTCATGGTAGATCGAATCGACCTTGCCATGCATCAGTACCGGTGCACGAACAATTCGCGCTCCCAGAGCCTGACCGATCGCCTGGTGTCCCAGGCACACGCCCAGAATGGGAACCTGGCCCTTTAATTGCTCGACAATCTGCAGACTGATCCCCGCCTCGGTGGGCGAGCAGGGGCCAGGCGAAATCAGAATCCTCTGCGGCTGCAACTCGCGAATCTGCGGGATGGAGATCTTGTCGTTGCGGACCACGCGGATGTCCAAGGCCCCATCGATTTCACCCATCCGCTGGACCAGGTTGTAGGTGAACGAATCATAGTTATCGAGGACTAGAATCATGAAAGATTGGGTTCAAAGGGGCGAATGGCTGCCGGTTTGACGCGGACGAGAATCCTGCAGACCACAAGATTATCGTTTGGAAGCAACGATGGAAACCACGATCAGCAGAATGGTGGCCAACCACACAAGACTCATCAAGCCACCCAAGACAATTCCAATCCAAGCGTGAACGCTTCCACGAATTTTTGGATTCCTGTTTCTATTTCGCAGACCGATGATCCCCAAAATAAAGGCAGGTACCGCCAAGAAGATTCCCAGGACCGGAAAAATCGAGAACAGCCCGAGATAATAGGCGATGAGCGCATGCGGATTCTTGTAGGGAATCACACCCCCGGTGTTATCCGTATCCTGGTCCGCGGCGGCAGGCCCGTACGACACATAAGGACTGCCGGGCTGAGCCGTCGCTTGGTAGGGATTTTCGGAGGGGTGTGGATTCATGCCTAATTGCGGTCCTTGGCCAACTGGCGAAAGTAGCCTTCAATGACTTCGCGGTAGTGGCTGGGCAATTCTTCAGTCAGCCTCTGCAGGGCTTCCTGGCGTTGAGCGGGGGGCAAATTTCCCCATCCCGCCCGATCGCCGAGTTCCTTTTTGTCCACGTCTCCAGGCCCGCTACCTCCTGCAACTTGACTCTCGTCCATGGGTTTGACTTGACCAGGTTGCTGGGCATTTCCACTCTGCTGGTCTTTCTGCTGCTGTTGCATTTGTTGCAACTGCTCTTCGATCTTCTCAATCAACTTATCTAACTTGTCGACGATATTCTGTTCTTCTTCCCTGACACGAACACCGGCGCGGCCTAAATCCAGCCGCCGATGGACATCCGACATCAGTCGCGAAATCTCATCCAGTGAATCCTGCTCGAGCCCAGCGATGTCGGCCTGAATTAAATGCGCTAACTTGGCATATCGCACGGGTAATTCGCTTTCTCGCTCCAGCAAAACGCCAACATTGGCCAGACATTCGTTCTTTTTCAACAGATGATGCTCGCAACTGGCGCGATAGAATAGCAGGGATGCGGGATCGCACACTTGCCCCAATTCCAAGCCGGCTAAGGACTCTAAAGCTTCGTCCATCATCCGCCGCTGGGCATAGGCTCTGCCGTATGCCAGTCGGATTGTGTCCTGCAGCCATCCAGGAACATCGCTGGTCAACCAAGCTCAGCTCCCCCAGCATGGGCAATTCGGCATCCGGCGAGCGCAGTTTGCCGGCCAGCTCTCCTAATCGCGGCTCCAACAGTGCCGAGACATCCAGCAAGCGATCCAGCAGGGCGGGCCCGCGAACTTGCCCGGCCGTTGATTGCCAAAATGTTTCGACTTGGGCACGCAATTCATCCGAAGCGTTCTGTTGATCTAGATAGCTGCCTAGCTGGGCTTCATAGCGGGCTGCTTCAGGCCAATTCCAGGATGCCGATTTTTCCAATCCAGGGGTGGCACCCGGGGCGCTGTGCCGTCCGCTAGAGCAAGTGGACCGGCAGCCGCAGCAGCCTGTCCCAGCGAGGTGAAAGGTAAACTTCCCAGCAAGAGCAGGGCCATCAAACCACGAGTCGCAGGAATCGATCTATTCATCAACTTTCCCTTAGGTACCGTGCGAAAAACCCACGAATCCGGCCGCAGATAGGCCCGCATCACGCAGGTTTATCCTCGGCTCGCCAATGCAGTATAGGGAGTTGGGGGGTGCCCAATTCTAGCCGAGGAAAGCCATGCAAGCCAAGCAGAACTGGGAGTATACGCCACTTTTTAGGGGGAATTGCCCCCGCACTGGGCAGCCCAAAACCCTCAAAGCCGCACAACGAGATCAAAAAACCGCAGGCGGCAAGCCCCCAGGCCTTGTGCTTTGTGAGCAGATGGACGGCTGCGATGTCGGTAGACCCCAGAATTCGCCTGTTGTCGTATCCGCGTCGAAGATCTATTCTAGGCCATATGGGTAGGCTATGCGTGCCAAGCCTTCGACCCATAGGTCGTCGAGACACGAGAAAAATGCACTGAAAGAGCTCTCAGAACCATGCGATTTTGCCAAATCGACCAAATAACGCAGCTTGTTCCCGGCAAGCTCATCCAAGCCCAGTCGCGAGTGACGGGCAAGGAAGACTACCTCCGCGATCATTTTCCGCGCTTTGCCGTTATGCCGGGGGTGCTCATGCTCGAGGCACTGTACCAGGCGTCGGCGTTCTTGGTGCGGGCCAGCGACGGCTACCGCAGCGGATTGGTGTTGCTAAGAACAGCAAAAAACGTCAAGTTTGCCGACTTCGTGCAACCGGGAGAAACCTTGCACATCACGGCCGAGATTCTGCGACAAGATACGAACCAATATTTACTCAAAGCCTCGGGCTTTAAGGGTGAGAAAACAGCGGTATCGGGTCGCTTGGTGGTGGAGTGCGTAACGGGCAGCGAAGACAGTTTGGCAGACCGGCATGCCTCGCAATTTATGCGCCAAAAGACTGAGCAATTGTGTCAAGCGTCTATGGCGAGTGCTCCGGATAGCTATAATCTTCGACCTTTGAAAAGCATTTCGTCGTGAGCCAGGCAGCTTGCCCAGCGCGACTCATTAATTCGAATAGGAATTGAGACAATGGCGAGTTCGGAAGAGATTTTTGAAAAGGTGCAGGCCGCCTTGGTGGATGCCTTGGGCGTCGACGATGATGAAGTTACCCCAGAAGCCACCATGGTTGGTGACCTGGGGGCTGAGTCTATCGACTTTCTGGATATTGTCTTCAAGCTGGAAAAGACATTTGGGATTAACATTCCGCGTGAGGAACTATTTCCGGACGACATTCTGACGAACGCCAAGTTCGTGGAAGACGGGAAAGTCACCAGCGACGGAATCAGCGAACTAAAGAAGCGTTTGCCCTGGGCCGATCTGGAAAAGTTCGAAACCAATCCTCGAGTGCAAGACTTTGGTAACCTGCTGACCGTCAAGGATCTGTGCAGCTACGTGGCTACAAAGTTATAGTCCAGTCGGGTTGTTGACGGTTTTGGGTAATTCCGAGCGCTGTATCAATAGCTCCGCTCTGCGTAACCAGTCGGAGCGTGGATGCGTGCCGCAATTCCTTACTTGGTTTTTCTGCTTGGCTAAACACTATGCGTTGGTTCTGGATCGACCGTTTTGAAAAGTTTGTATCGGGCCAGTGCGCCGTCAGCATCGAAGAACGTCACCCTGGCGGAAGAACCCTTGGACGACTACCTGCCTGGGTTTCCGCACTATCCGCACAGCCTAATCATCGAAGGTATGGCCCAGACCGGCGGCCTGCTCATCTCTCAAATGGACGATTTCCTCTCGCGGGTCGTGCTGGCCAAAGTCAGCAAGGCCGAGTTCCACCAGTTGGCCACACCAGGCGACCAACTGCGGTTGACCGCTAACTTGCTCAGTCGCCAAGCCGATGGGGCGATCGTCGAGGGACGCGTGGAGGTCAACGGTCAGTTACAAGCTGAACTCGAATTGACCTTTGCCATTCTCGACGAGAGCTTTGGGGACAAGCCTTTCTTTATTCCCGAGGACTTGTGCCGTATCATTCGGGCCATGAGAATGTTCGACGTGGGTGTCAATCAGGATGGATCGCCCATTTCCATTCCCCAGCACATGCTGGATGCTGAATTGGCCTCGCTCTCTGAACCCTAACAGGCAGTTGCGCCAACACGGACGATAGGCTACTGCGGGATCTATTCCCATCATGATCTACACATGGCTGCCAGCTGCATCCGGGGACGGGCGTTTTCCCCGCAACCAGCTGGTGGGTTTAAGTTGGGCTAGCCAACTGTTGCTTGGGTGCATGCTTTGCTTGGGGCCGGCTCAGCATGCTGCTTGGCGAGCATGTCCACGCGGCTCCACCCAACATTCTATTCATTCCCGTCGATGATTTGAATCACTGGGTAGGGCACTTGGGAATGCACCCCCAAGCCCGCACACCCCATCTGGACCGATTCGCAGCCCAGGGCGTTTCCTTTACCACGAGCCTACTGCGCTGCTCCGGCCTGCAATCCATCGCGAATTGCACTGATGTCCGGAATGCGGCCTCACACGACCGGCTGCTACGACAACGCTCAGGACTGGCGGCCGACTATAGCGAGGACAAGCTGCTGAATCACACCTTGCTGTCAGCCGGTTATGAGGTTTACGGGGCGGGTAAGGTTTTGCATGGTAGCTACGGCAATGGACAGAAATGGACTGAGTTTTTCAGCAAGAGCGGCGGTGGTCAGTCGCTGCGACGGCATCCCAGCCGCGAAGAATCAGGGAGTTGGGCGGAATCAAGTTTTTTCCGCTCGACGCTGAAGATAAAGATATGCCGGACTATCGCTCGGTCACTACGGAGTTGAACAATTGCAAGCGGAGCATGACCAGCCCTTTTTCCTGGCGATTGGAATAGTTAAACCACACATGCCATTTAGCGTGCCCAAGAAATGGTTTGACATGTTCCCCTTGGATTCGATCGAATTACCACCTCACATCGATGGTGATTTGGAGGACGTTCCAGAGGCTGGCGTCAAAATGGCTCGATCCGCAGGGCGATCACGCGCAGATGCTGGCCTCGGGGCGCTGGCGAGAAGCCGTGCAAGCCTACCTGGCCACGATTGCTTTTGCCGATGCACAAATTGGCCGACTGCTAGATGCCTTGGAGGCATCGCCCTACCGGGACAACACCATCGTCTGCCTGTGGAGTGACCACGGTTGGAGTCTCGGTGAAAAGGAGCACTGGCGAAAGTTCGCCCTGTGGGAGGAACCGACGCGGAGTGTGATGATTTGGCGGGTGCCAGGGCTCACACCGGCGGGCGTCCGTTGTTCGCGACCGGTCGACCTGATGTGTATTTATCCGACCCTTGTGCGCTCTACCGGCGTCGACAAGCCGCAGCATGTCGAGGGCCTGGACATCTCCGAGTTGCTGGCTCAGATCCGACTGCCGTGTGGTCGAGCCCCGCCCTGACCACCTTTCATCGCAACAATCATAGTCTTCGCAGCGATCGCTGGCGGTACATTCGCTATGCCGACGGAGGCGAAGAATTATACGATCACCAAAACGATCCCCACGAGTGGCATAACGTGGCGTCTGCGGCCGAAAACGCAGCAGTCAAAGAACAACTCCTGCCATTACATCCCCAGCGCAGAATGCCAAAGAACTGCCTAACAATCGCCCTCAGCCCAATCAACGTCCACAGAAAGACGCAAGCCAATGACTTCCAGTAGCATCATTGAGAAAACCAACGCCGCCGAAAAACTCAAGGACCAGGTAAACTCGACGAAGCCGTGGTGCTTGCTGAATGAGATCCTGGAGGAAGATCCGCAACACGTGCTGACCCACTTGACCCTCGGCCGCATCTACACGTTGCAAGGTAAATTCGAGCAAGGCCGTCGAGCATGGCCGGCGGGCCTGTGAGCTAGAACCGGTGAGGCCTTCAACTTTCACGGCCCTGAGTGTTACTTACCAGCGGGTCTTTGCAGGCACGCAGGACCACAAGTACATACAACTCGCCGAAGACGCGATGGCCGAATCCCGACGACTCGAGTCGCTCTAGTCGTCTGGGGAAATCCCTGCAAGAAACTTCCTGGCCACATTACACAGACGGAGTGATGATGCGTCCTTCACTAACGTTGAGCGGCAAACGCGTATTGTTTTTCACCGGCGATATCTACGAAGATCTCGAATTGTGGTATCCCAAACTACGGCTGATCGAGGCCGGTGCGGAAGTGGTTGTGGCCGGGCAAGAGGCGGGCGTGGAGTACGCTGGCAAGCACGGATACCCGTGCGTGTCCGACGCCGCGATCGACCAGATGCACTCCGATGATTTTCATGCTTTAGTGGTACCTGGTGGCTTCATGCCTGACAAATTGCGGCGCGACCCTCATGTCTTGCAGTTGGTACGTGAATTTTTTGCGGCTGGCAAACCGGTAGCCGCGATCTGCCATGGAGGATGGATTCCCATCTCAGCCGGCATCTATCGCGGTCTACGCGTTACCGGCTCGCCGGGCATCAAAGACGATCTGGTCAATGCGGGCGCACATTTTCGAGGACGCATCGGTGGTAGTCGATCGAAATTCGGTCAGCAGCCGTCGACCCGATGACCTGCCCGATTTCTGTCGCGCACTCATTGAACTCTTGAGCTGAGGCCCAAGCAGGGATGTGAACGAAGCCTACCTGTCCTTCGACGCCCTTGTTTCTTGGGCTTTGCGGGAGACGGCGATGCGCTTGCGTGGAATATCCACCTCCAAGACTTTGACATGGACTACGTCGCCTACCGCTACGACCTCGCTGGGGTCTTTGATGAATTTGTCTGCTAGTTGGGAAATGTGAATCAGGGCGTCTTGATGAACGCCGATATCCACGAATGCGCCAAAATGCGTAACGTTGGTGATCACGCCCTCCAGCACCATTCCAGCACGTTACATCTTCCACGGAATTGACGTTGGGATTGAATTGCGCCACCCGGAATTGGCTGCGCGGATCGCGGCCTGGTTTAGCCAGTTCGGAAATGATGTCCATAATTGTTGGCAATCCGAATTGTTGGTCCATAAAATCCTCGGGCCTTAGCTTTTGACTGAGCGCGGCATTGCCCACCAGGGCGCGCGTCTGGCTGCCCAGTTTGCGGGCCATGCGGGCGACCACGGCGTAGCTTTCTGGATGTACGGCGGAATTGTCGAGCGGCTCGTCGCCACCCTGGATCCGCAGAAAGCCGGCCGCCTGCTCAAATGCCTTCTTTCCCAACTTGGGAACCTTGGCCAGCTGGCGTCTATTGGAAAATTCGCCGTGACTGTCGCGATAGGCAACGATGTTCTCGGCCAGCTTCGGTCCAATTCCCGCCACATAGGACAACAGGGGCACGCTGGCGGTATTTAAATCAACGCCCACCGTGCTTACACAGGACTCGACCACACGGTCCAAGCACTTGCGCAACTGAGTTTGATTGACATCGTGTTGGTACTGGCCAATACCAATGGACTTGGGATCGGTTTTGACCAGCTCCGCGAGCGGGTCCTGCAGTCTTCTGGCAATGCTAATGGCCCCACGAATCGTTAGGTCCAAATTCGGGAATTCACGGGACGCCAATTCGCTGGCGGAATAGATCGATGCACCAGCCTCGCTAACGATAACCTTGGTCACACTCAGCCCATGTTCGCCAATCAGCCGGTCCACGAAGGCATCTGTTTCGCGCGATGCGGTTCCATTGCCAATGGCGATCAACTCGACGGCATGTTCGTGTATCAATGCCAATAATTGTTTGGCGGCTAATTCGAACTCCTGTCGTGGTGGCGTGGGGTAAATCGTGGCGTGGTCTAGTACCTTGCCGGTCTCGATCGACAACGGCGATTTTGCAGCCAGTGCGGAAGCCGGGATCGATACCGATGGTCACGCGCGGACCGGCGGGGGCGGCCATGAGCACCTCGCGTAGGTTCTTGCCAAAGACGGCGATCGCCTCTTCGTCGGCGCGTTCCTTCAATTGTTGCAGGACGCTCGACTCAGTTGCCGGCTTGAGCAAGCGCTGGTAGCAATCCTCGACTGTCTGCAGCAACTCCGCATAGAATTCGAATTCTCGATTCCGGACCAGCTTGCGTTTTAGTTCGCCGATCAGATGTGCGTCATCGACGATGAGACCAACTTTCAGAACCTCTTCGGCCACTCCGCGGAGAATGGCCAGCAGACGATGCGAGGGAATCTTGGCAACAGGCTCCTGATGATCGCGATATGCATCGAACTTGTCTGCTTCGCTTTTCTTGGAGGGCTTGACTTGCGAGCCAATGCGACCCTCCTTCCAAGCCAGACTGACAAGTCCATTTCGCAGTTCCGCCTGTTCCGACCATTGTTCAGCGACGATATCCAGCCCACCTTGGAGCGCGGCTTGGGCATCGGGGACATCGTTGGCCGGGTTGACGAAGGAGTTCAAAATCTGCTGCCTTGTACGCTCCAGTGGGGCTTGGGCCGTCAGCAGATCGGCTAAGGGCTGCAGGCCTCGTTGACGGGCAAGCGTGGCTCGTGTCCGACGCTTGGGTTTGAAGGGCAAATACAAGGATTCCAACAAGGACATCTCGCGACAGCTGTGAATGCTGTGTTCCAATTCGAGGGTCAACAGGCCTTGGCTGGCAATCGTTTTGAGTATGGTTGCTTTCCTCGCCTTGAGGGCCAGTTCCAATTCCCAGGCATCCTCGATGGCGCGCAGGGCAATCTCATCCAAGCCCCCGGTCGCCTCCTTGCGATAGCGAGCGATGAAGGGCAGCGTATTGCCATCGTCGAGCAATTGGAGGGCCGCACGAACTTGAGGTTCAGGCAAGCCAAGCGCCGTGGCGATAGCCTCGACATGGGTGTTGTCGATGTTGCCGGCTTGTTGAGGTTTCATCGGGCACTCCATGTCTGAGAATTGCTGCCAAGAGCTTTATCCAGTCATCATGTTGACGCAGCATTAGGCGTTGAAGGTGCGTAGTAGTTTTCGGCCGCGAAAAATGGCCAGGATGACCTCGGCGGACATGGCAGTTGGGCTCGCATTGAGTGGGAAATGCAAGGCTTCGGTGCCATCGCTGATGCCCCACAGTTGTCGACTATCTTGGGATAACTTGGCGAGCACAGCCGTTTCACCTAGCAGGAAAGTCAGCCCCATACATTCGACGATATTGAAGCCACGCTCCTCGAAATCACTCAACAATCGATCGGCTTCGCGCCGCTGGGCTGGTGTGAACAATGCTGCGGGGACTTCGAAAATCTCTTCGTGTTCAACTTGCCAACCGGCGAATGCCGCGTAGATATCGTCCAGGGGCAGGTTGGCCAGGTCGGACATAAAGGCATGACTGGCAGGGCCTGCAAGACCAATGTTGCTGACCACGCCAGCTGGAAAGTGATAGGTAAAACGAAATAGGAAGCAATCTTGCGGAGTATCATAACTCGGCCAGAACATTGTCCGCGAGTCAATCAGCTCGAGCGAATGAGGGGGCAGGCCGAATTGAGAGGGATCAGCCAGCCAGGCTGCCAACTCGGATTCTGCCAGTGCCACCGGGGTTCGCAAGTTTTCGTCAATCTCCTCCACAAAGCCCAGTTCCTCGGCATAGGCCACAGCCCGACGTCGGGCAACGCAATCTTGTGCCAAGTCGATTAACCGTTGGCGACCGGACGCATCGCCGATGCGGGCCAAGGCGGCGGCAGCTTCCGTTTGAATGCGACGATGGCTGAGTTGCATGGCGGCGATCAAGACGTCGCTGGATCGCGAGTCTGCAATCCAGCCGAGGGCGTCACACACGGCCACGCTCAGGGCGACGCTGTCGGCCAGCACGCTTTGAATCTCGTCAACGTTGGTGCCAAATAAATTCGGATCCCGCTGCAGCTTTTCCAAGCGTGCCACCAAGCCGTTCAGCAACGCAATCAGATCCTGCTGCTTGGCCTGCCAGGGGTGGTGTGCCAATTGTTTTCTTCGTACTGCAAAATTGGCCAAGTCGAGTAAGACGGCTGTGGTTGAGAGATGCATGCCGCCATCTTGCAGTCGATCAAAAAAGAATTCCAGCTGTTCAATGTTGGCATTCCACAGCGGGCTGATCGCCAGAGCGGCGTGTTGCCATTGTTTGGGTGGATTATCGAGCAGCACACCTGCCAAGCTATCGAGCGACTCCTCGTCACCTCGGCCAGCCACACCTTGGGCAGCCAAGATCTGCAGGCTGTGGGCTGCTGCCTGAGCATCGACTTCGCTCAACCGATCGTAGGCGGCGGCCAGCACATCCGCGGCGAGCAGATCGGAATCATGGTCATGGACTGCCAACTGGCAGCTGGCCATCTGCTGCATCAAGATTCGTAGACGCTGGGGGCTGCCTCCCAGTTGGTCGAAGCGTGCGACTAGCACGCCCAGCAATGACTCCAGCTCATGCGCGCTGGCTTTGCGAATAGCATCGATCAGCACCTCGCTGCCGACATCTCCCTGTGCGTGCTGCAGCCATCTGCATACCATTTCGATCAGCTGATCGTTGGCGATTTCCATTCGTTTTCCTCTCCGCCACAGGCTATTCAGGAGCATTGGATGCGCGGCTACCGCGATGGGCGACGACGGTGGCGATGACAGTGGCCAGCAGCGTTCGGTCCTGGCCTGAGGCGGATCGTTTTAGGCCCGCCCATGCTTCGTGACCAAGAAAATCGTCAGCTAAAGGCATTTTATTGCACTCCCGGAGCCCAGATTGGGCAATAGGGCGTGACAAAAGGTACAGATTGGGGCTAACATAGGCAAGGCTTGACTAGCCCGAAGTCGCCTGCAAGGTGGTAAACGGTCAGGTGTACAGACCTTTCTTGCGCGTCGGGCTAGTCGCGGCAGCTTTTATGACACGGGACTCGCTGCGCCCGGAATCGATCGCCAAACATAGGAATTACATGCAATCCGCGACTATGGCGCCCACTGAGGCGTCCACCACAGCTGACACACCAGAAATCACTTCTTTTCAACAACTTGATCTTTCGAAGATTACCTTGCGGGCGTTAAAGCGCCTGGGTTACGAAACCCCCTCGCCCATCCAAGCCCAGGTCATTCCGCCAGCGCTCGAAGGTCTGGATATCATTGGTCAAGCCAGAACGGGCACCGGCAAGACCGCCGCGTTTTCCATTCCCATTCTGGAAATGCTCGATCCGCTCACTGAATGCCGAGATCCGCAAGCCTTGATCCTGGTTCCGACCCGCGAGTTGGCCGAGCAGGTGGGCCAAGAAATTGTGCGATTGGCCTACGGTTGCAAGACCTCCTGCACGGTGCTGGCGGGCGGTAAGCACATGCGTCGGCAAATCCAGCAACTGCAAGCTGGAACGCAAATCATTGTGGGAACTCCTGGGCCGGGTACAGGATCATATTTCCCGACGCACCTTTCAAGACGAACGATCTGTGGTGCGTCGTCTTGGACGAAGCCGACCGCATGTTGGACATTGGTTTTCGGCCGGCGATTGAGCGGATCTTGCGATCCTGCCCGAAGGATCGCCAGACCATGTTGCTGAGCGCGAACGCTGCCACCCGAAATCCAGCGGCTGACCGAGCGATTCTTAGTCGATCCGGTACATATCAACTGCTCGAGTTCCCAAGTATCGGTGGATACGATCGAGCAGCGTTACTTCAGTGTCAGCCCCCAAGAAAAATTTGATACCGTGGTTGGCTTGCTGGAACGCGAGCAGCCCAAACAGGCGATCATCTTTTGCCGCACCAAACGCGGCACGGATCGCTTGCATTTGAATCTTGCCAAAGCCCTGGAACGCTCGGGCAGCCTATCCAATGCCAAGCTGGCCTGCATTCATGGCGACATGAACCAACGGGATCGCGATCGAGTGTTTGGTCAGTTGCGTTCGGGCGAGATACAGATTCTGGTCGCCACCGACGTGGTTGGTCGTGGTATCGACGTCTCCACCGTCTCGCACATTATTAACTACGATATTCCGCTCGATTGCGATGACTATGTGCATCGTGTTGGCCGGACGGGTCGCATGGGCCGCGATGGAATCGCGTTTACCTTCGTCACCATCGATGAAGGCCCGCAATTGACGGCCATTGAACTGAATATCAATCGACTCTTGGGACGCGACTCCTTGAAAGACGAGACGCCTGAACCCGAACCTCAAGTCGTGGTAGAAGAGAACCCAGAGCCGCCGCCGCCAAGAAGAAAACGACTGTTTCCTATCAAGCGCAAGGTCGGCAATCGCCGCTAGCGGACAACTCAGAGACACTCTGAAAACAAGGGGTTCTCCCCTTTGGAGAACACCAACCGAATTCTGGCGAATACGGCTATCCTAAGAATCTGATCTGGACAGAGCGCTAGGTGCGTCGAAAATCACGATGATCATCGATACCCATGCTCACTTGACTGACGAGGCGTTGAGCCGAGATCTGGATCGACACCTGGCGGCCGCTAGTGCCGCTGGGGTAGCGGGCATCTTGGCGGTTGGCACCACGCTGGAAAGCTCTCGCGCCAGTTTGGCCTTGGCTGAACAGCATGCTCAGATCCGCGCTGCGGTGGGCATTCATCCCAATTATTGTTGTGCGGCCGCGGCCGGCGACTGGTCGGAAATCCAAGCCCTGTGCCAGCATCCGCGCGTGGCTGCCCTCGGTGAAACCGGTCTGGATCGCTATTGGGACGATTGCCCTTGGCCGGTCCAAACCGATTACTTCCGACGGCATTTGGAACTCAGTCGCGAGTGCTCGCTGCCGGTTGTCATACACACGCGCGAGTGTGCCGAGGAGACGCTTGAGCTGCTGCGCGACGAAGCGCGGTTCGGCCAACTCCGTGGCGTGATGCACTCTTTCACCGGTTCGCTGGCCGTAGCCGAAGGCTGCGTGGAATTAGGCTTGTATATCAGTTTTGCGGGCATGCTTACCTTCAAGAATGGGGCTGCCATTCGGCAGGTAGCCCAGGCTCTACCCGAGGACCGCATCCTGGTAGAGACCGACTGCCCTTATCTGACGCCCGAACCCATGCGCGGAAAGCGTCCGAATCACCCGGCCCTGGTTGCGCATACACTGCGGGTCATGGCTGAGGTACGCGGCATTTCCGTCGATCGCTGCGCACAGTTGACAACTGCCAACGCCCAGCGCCTGTTTGGCAGTTGGTAGTCCTGGCGGAGATCGCACGCGTCTGCCAAGGCTTTGGCTTGCCAGTGGCCAACCAATTCACTGCTTGTTGCCAGCAATGGTGTTGGCAACCCGAACAGCCAATGAATCGCGATTAAAGACTCCGTTGTTAGCCATTTCGCGGAGTTGGCGGTAGCGTTCATCGCCAATGATTTGGCTTTGGTCGCGGTCTTGAGTTTCCAGTTCGTACTGCAATCCGGTGTAAGCCCGTACAAAGCGAGCGATAGTGAAATCGATCGCCAGATCGATTTTGGCATGTTCTTGCGGGGTGAGATCGAGCTTGCGGACATCGACAAAGCTGCGCTCGGCGGCTTTTCGCCAATGATCACGCAGTTGTTGCGGATTACCATTGCCCACGGCCTCCCAGCCGCGGGCATCATTGCGTCCCAAAAGCACGAGCACTTGTCGCGATTTCCCGTAACGATCGGTCGTCTTGCTAAAAACCAGGGCCAGTTTTTCCGATGGAGGCAGCGGCGCTGAGTGCACGATAACGCCATTTTTTCGGGCTTCATCGGGCGCTAATGCCTGGGCTGGGCCGACTTCCTCCTGCCCCAGCCCAAGCCGTGTCAGCGGAGGTTGTGCGCCAGCAGTTTGCTGCAACGCCGGCAGCAGACAGGCTAGCAGCGGCCCCCAATAAAGGAGTGCAAACGCGACGCCGCGTTTTCCGGACGGGCAAGATGGGCTAGCGGTTCGAATCATAGGACAATTGTCGATAACCAACTTGTATGGTCCGAGATGCTTAGAGATAATAAGGATAACCCAAAGTCGAGCTATTCGGCTTTCCCCGCCGCCTGAAAAACGCTCTTTCCCACCTAACTGAGAGCTTGATGTGCCTGTGAAAGTAACTGTGAAACTGTCTTTCCCGATGCTTGCCGGCATGCTCCTCGCTTTGTGGCAGGTGTTGACCTGGAACCACTGCCCGGCCAGGGCTGACGACCCACTGGATGTGGATGCGCACAAGGCAGCTTTCTTCACTGAACAAGTCCTGCCTCTGTTGCGAGAGCATTGCTTCGAGTGCCATTCGCATGCCTCCGGTGAAGCCAACGGCAATTTGATGCTGGATTCACTGTTGGCCATGACCGATGGCGGAACGCGTGGTCCAGCCATTGTGCCGGGCGGGGTTCAGCAGAGTATCCTACTGCAGGCAATGCGCTACGCGGATAGTGATTTGCAAATGCCACCTGATGAAAAACTGCCGGATGAGCAAATTGCGATCATCGAACAGTGGATTCAGGAGGGAGCAGCTGTGCCGCCGGCGATGCGCGGGGAGGCAAACAGTGGCCAAGTTAGCCCGGCGACCTCGAAGGCCAGCCACTGGGCATACCAGCCGTTGAGTCGCTGGGTGGCACCGGCGGGGGCCGAGACTCTCGCCCCGCAGCAAGTCATCGATCAAATCATCCTCAACAAGTTGGCCGGGGCCGGACTTGAACTGTCGCCACCCACCAGTCGGCGGACGCTGATTTTTCGACTGAGCTACGATTTGATGGGCTTGCCGCCAACCCATGAAGAAATTGCGGCCTTTGAACAGGACCCAAGCTCGGACCCACAGGCGACTGCCGAACTGATCGAACGCTGCCTGGCTTCCCCGCATTTTGGAGAGCGTTGGGCCAGATATTGGATGGACATCGCCCGCTATGCGGACAACAAGGGCTACGTATTTCAAGAGGATCGCGAGTATGCCGCGGCCTACCAATATCGCGACTGGCTGATCAACGCCTTCAACTCGGATATGCCCTACGATCAATTTGTAACCAAGCAGTTGGCTGCTGATCTGTTGAGACCGGAGCAGAGCAACGACCTGCCTGCATTGGGCTTCTTAACGCTTGGTCGGCGTTTCCTGAATAACAAGCAGGACATCATCGATGATCGCCTGGATGTGGTGGCCCGTGGATTGATGGGTATGACACTTGGCTGCGCCCGCTGTCATGATCACAAGTACGACCCCATCACGCAGGCCGACTATTACTCCATGGCTGGTGTCTTCCTAAACACCGATGAACCCGGCGGGGAGCCGTGGCCACATCGATTGAAGGATTCCGAGGAGAATCGACAGTCCTTCATCCTTGTACGTGGAAACGCCCGCAGTCCAGGTGACAAAGTTGACCGACGCTTTGTCAGCTTTCTCGATGCCGATGGCCAGCCCTTTGCCAACGGCAGTGGTCGTCTCGAGCTGGCTGAAAAGATTGTTTCGAGTTCAAATCCGTTGACGGCGCGAGTGATGGCCAATCGGATTTGGACCTGGATGATGGGTTCATCGCTGGTGGAGAGTCCCAGCGATTTAGGTACGCGGTGCGGAGTACCCCAGCAGCTGCAATTGCTCGATCACTTGGCGGGCAGTTTCATTGATTCGGGTTGGAGTATCAAGAGCCTTGTTCGTCAGATTGCCAACTCGCGCGTTTATCAACAGCAGAGTTTGCAAGGCTCTGTGGGTGCGGACATCGATCCGCAAAACGCGCTCTACTGGAGAATGAACCGGCGCCGATTGGATTTTGAGGCCTTCCGCGATACCCTGCTCTCGCGGGCGGGGCTACTGGACCAGCAACTCTTGGGACCTTCTGCCAAGTTGGAGGGTAATGCCAGCATGCACCGCCGGACCGTCTACGCCTATATTGACCGGCAGAATCTACCGAGTGTGTTCCGCACTTTTGACTTCGCTAGCCCCGATACGCACAATGCAGGTAGGCCGCAGACGAGCGTCCCGCAACAGGGGTTGTTCGTACTCAACAGCAATTTCATGGCGGAGTTGGCCACGCAGCTCGGTCGGGATGTGCAAGCAAACGTCGACGGCGAGGCTGCTGCAAAAATCCAGTGGCTGTTTAGGCACACGCTCGCGCGGCTGCCCACGCAGCCCGAGTTGCAGGCGGCCTTGGAATTCATTGACCAGGCACAAGACACCTCGATCGAACGTCAGTCTCCGCGATGGATCTATGGCTATGCGGCGGTGGATCCAGCCAACAAGCAGCTCAGCAATTTTCAGCCATTACCCAGCTTTGTCGATGGTCGCTGGCAGGGTGGCAGTAGTTTGCCGGATGCACAGTTGGGTTGGTGTATGTTAGACGCCGAGGGCGGGCACGTTGGCAATGATCTGCAGCATGCGGTGGTGCGACGGTGGATTGCTCCCCGGGCTGGCAGTCTTCGGGTGTCTGGGAAATTGCAGCACCAGCAGGATCAAGGTGATGGCGTGCGGGGCAGCTTGTGGGTGGCAGGCAAGCATCACGGAGAATGGACCGTTAAGGACGGCCAGGCAAATACAAACAGTGCTGCATTGCAAGTGCAAGCAGGTGAGGCGGTTGACTTTGTCACCGACTGCAATGGCAGCCACAATCATGACAGCTTCCTGTGGAGCGTGCGTTTGCGTTATGTCGACGACAACCAGCGATTCAGTTCTAAGGACGAATTGCCCCTGCCCATTCCACTGGCGCTCGATCGCTGGTCGCAGTTATCCCAAGCTCTGCTGGCCACGAATGAGCTGGCTTTTATTGATTGATTGATTAGTTTTGAGATAGGTCCGAATTTCAAATAGAAATGGCTTTTTCACCATGTCTGATGCGCAACAATTGGGCTCGCTATCACGCCGCGAATGGTTGACCCGTTCCGGCATGGGCTTTGCCGCCATTGCTGCGGAGGCCCTGTTAGCGGATGAACTGAGTGCGGCGACCAAGGGTGTCGGGACCAATCCGCTGTTGCCCAAGTCGCCTCAGTTCGAGCCCAAGGCAAAACGCGTCATTCACATTTTTGCCAATGGTGGGCCAAGTCATGTCGATACCTTTGATCCCAAACCGGCCATCGATAAATACGCTGGTCAGCCGATGCCCGGAGAAACACCGCGGACCGAACGCAAGACGGGCGCCCTGTTCCCGTCCCCCTTCCGTTTTAAGCGTTACGGACAAAGTGGAATCGAAGTCAGCGAACTGTTCCCACACACGGCGCGGCATGTCGACGACATGTGCATCATTCGCTCGATGCATGCCGATGTTCCCAATCACGAACCCTCATTGTTGCTCATGAACACTGGCGAATCGCGGTTGGTTCGGCCCAGCATGGGATCGTGGATGACCTACGGACTGGGCACGGACAACCAAAATCTGCCGGCCTTCATCGCCATGTGCCCCGGCGGCTATCCCATTCAAGAGTCGCAGAATTGGCAAGCCGGCTTTCTGCCTGGCATTTTCCAAGGGACGTATATCGACACCAAGCACGAGTCGATCGAAAAGCTGATCGAATATGTCAAGAACGAACGCATCGAGCGAAGTCGGACAGCGACGGCAGCTCGAATTTGATCCAGCACTGAACCGCATGCATCAGGGGCAGCGGACGCAGATCCACAACTCGAGTCGCGCATTCAGTCCTTTGAGTTGGCCTATCGCATGCAGAAGGAGGCGGCGGAGGTCTTTGACGTGTCTCGCGAGCCGCAATACGTGCTGGATGCCTATGGGCCGGGTACGCAAGCCCGACAATTGTTGATCGCCCGTCGCTTGATCGAACACGGCGTGCGCTATGTCCAGGTCTGGCACGGCGAGGGGCAACCCTGGGACAGCCATGACGACATCGCGGAGCGGCATCGCGAGCTGGCCGGCGCAATGTGATCAAGGCATCGCTGCTCTGTTAAGCGACCTGAAAGAACGCGGTCTGTTGGAGGAAACACTGGTCATCTGGGGTGGCGAATTCGGCCGCACGCCAACCGTCGAACTGCCCAAGGAAGGAAGCAACCAGGGCAAAGTCAACGGTCGAGACCACAATCACTGGGGGTTCAGCATGTGGTTAGCCGGTGGCGGCGTCCGCGGCGGTCACGTGCATGGGGCGACCGACGAATTCGGCTTCAAGGCCGTTGAGGACCGCGTGCACGTGCATGATCTACATGCAACGCTGCTTACAACTGCTTGGTTTCGACCACGAAAAATTCACGTACCGCTGGGCCGGTCGTGATTTTCGCCTGACCGATGTCCATGGTCGCGTCATCCACGAATTGATCGCCTAGAACGCAAGCCATAAATCCCAACCAGGAGCTGATTCGATGCACATCCCTATTAGTTCAATGTGTACTTTATTACTCGCCATTTGGTTCACGCAGGGCACGTTAGCCCAACAGCCCCCAGCCTCAACGCAGGCCAACAGCCCAGACACGCCGCCAACGCAGTTGGCCGTGCCCAAGTTTCAGGAAACGCAAATCAAGTATGCCGAAGCCTATCTACAGCTCGCGCGAGCACGAATTAAAAATGGCCGAAGATATCAATAGCTGCGCTATCGCCCAAGACAGTGGAGATTCGTCGCAAGAAGGTCAAAGTCGCCGAGGAGCAATTGAGGGTAGCAAAATTGTCTGCTGCGGAGACCGATACGGTGCCGATCCACGTCCGCTTTGCGGAGGAATCAGCCAAGGCAACGCAATTGGAATACTCGCGGGTTGCTGCCTACACGCGTGAAGTGGCACAGGTTTATTCAGAATCGCAAGTGGAATTATTTCGTTTGCGGGCCCAAGTGGCTCAGTGCAGGTTGGAGGTTCTCAGAGATCCGTCGCACTTGCTCTCACTCCTGGACCATCTTCACTGGCAAATCGACCGTCTGAACGAGGACATTGTGTCGATGCAATCACGTTTGGAACTATTAGAAAGATAGCCATGGCTGGCTGTAGGATACACAAGCTCCTGCACCCCGCCAGTTCAACTGCTGTCCTAGCTCCAAGGCTGTCGCGCTGGAATTAACTGATCCAGCTAGATCAACTGCACCATCACGCTTTCAGGCAATGGGATATCGCCCATGATGGCTTTGTCCAAAAAGAAGGACAGGCTACCTGCTGAGGGGCGGATCAGCTGAGCTGGAAACTGGTTGGTATCGCGAGGTGCATGCCACAACGTGGATAGAGCTTCCGACTTGCTGGCACCGTTGATTACAAATGCCACGTGCCGCGCAGCATTCAACAAGGGCGGCGTCAGAGTGATGCGCGAACAACCGAGTTGCGGGACTTGGTTGGCTACCACCAATCGCGACTTTTCTTTCAGCGCCGCCGTACCTGGAAACAACGAGGCTGTGTGCACATCGCTGCCCATGCCTAGCAGCACGCAATCGATTCGTGGAAATTTGCGTTTCTTCCCGGGTATTCCTTCCTGCAACATCCTCTCGTACTTCAGGGCAGCTTGTCGGGCATCTCCGCCCGGGTCAGGCACAGCCAGCACGTTTTCGGCGGGGATCGGAATGCGGTCCAGGAGAGCTTCCTTGACCATTCGATAATTGCTTTCGGGATGATCCTGGGCCACGTTGCGCTCGTCGCCCCACAGCAACAGCACGCGACTCCAATCGATAGCTCCGGCAGGCAGTTCGCTGATCAGTTCGTACAACCGCTTGGGAGTCGAACCGCCAGCGAGGGCTATACTGAAGGGCCAATTGGTCTCGGGGTTAGCAAAGTGTCGGTCGATTTGGTCGACCAGCCAATGCCGCACGTGCAGCGCGAGAGACTCGGCGTCTTGGCAAACGTGTACTACTTCTCTCATGTTAAAAAACTTAGCTGGGAACTACGCGTGGGGTTCGGTCATGCTAAAGGGATCGAGAACTTGCTTCAGTTGTTCATCGGGGGCAGCAGCTTTTGCTCTTGGCACAGTTCCGGATGGTCTTACCAGTCGCAAAGGCTTCTTTGGTCAGCTTGGACGCTTTTTCGTAGCCGATCAGAGGATTCAGGCTGGTCGACATCGACAGACTTTGTTCAACAGCTGCTTCGCAAACTGTCTGCATTGGCTTCCAGTCCCGGTCATGCAGAATTCGATGAAGGCATTGACGCCGTTGCCATCAGATGAATGCTCTCGAGCGTGGTGTGCCCCATGACGGGCATCATGATGTTCAGCTGGAAATTACCGCCTGCTGCGCCGCACATGGTCAGCGTTTGATCGTTGCCGATGACCCGAGCAGCAACTTGCATCAGGCTCTCGCACATCACCGGGTTGACCTTGCCGGGCATAATCGAGCTGCCGGGCTGCTCGCTCGGGCAAGCTGACTTCGAAGAAGCCACAGCGTGGTCCAGAGCCCAACCAGCGGATGTTATTGGCCACATTGAACAGAGTGGTGGCAATCGTCTTCAATTGCGCATGGCACTCCACCAGTCCGTCGCGCTGGGCATTGGCTTCAAAGTGATTGTCGGCTTCGACAAACGCGATGCCTGTTTCCGCGGCCAGCGCCGCGGCAACCCGCCGACCAAATTCGGGATGCGTATTGATGCCGCTGCCGACAGCGGTTCCGCCGACTGGCAACTCCAGTACTGCTTCCAATGCCAGGCTGGCGCGATCGATGGAGAGTTCCAATCTGCCGGGCAAAGCCACCGAACTCCTGTCCCAGTCGCAGGGGCGTGGCGTCCATCAAATGCGTGCGACCAATTTTGATGATCTTGTCCCAGCCTGCGGCCTTTTCCGCCAGTTGCTGGTGAAATGCCTGCAGGGCCGGCAATAGCAAGGGTTCTGGATTTGCATGCGCCACCGCCACGTGGATCGCGGTCGGAAAGGTGTCGTTGGTGCTCTGCCCCATGTTGACATGATCGTTCGGGTGAATCGATCTTGTCCTTCGAAAACCGATCTCCGCCCAGCAGCTCAATAGCCCGATTGGAGATCACTTCGTTGACATTCATATTGCTCGATGTGCCCGAGCCGGTCTGAAAAACGTCGATCGGGAACTGATCGGCCAGCTTGCCGGCAGCCACCTCTTTGGCAGCAGTCAAGCATGCGCGTCCGACCTGCGGCTGAGTCAGCGGATTTTTGCCGGTACCGGTCAGCTTTCCCAAATCGCGATTGGCGACTGCACATGCGTACTTGACCAGCCCCATGGCTTGCGAGCAGGGCCGGAGGCAGTGGCCAGCCGGAGACTGGGAAATTCTCAACGGCGCGTTGCGTCTGGGCACTGTAGTATGCCAAGGCTGGAACCTGGACGTCGCCCATCGAGTCGCGTTCGATTCGAAATTCTGACATCGTAAACTTTCCATTTCGAAGTTTGCAGCGGCAGTGCCCCGAAAGCCTGTTTCGCCTGCGGTGATGGGCTCAATGGGTATTGTTACTCGAAAACCAAAATCATCAATCCGCAATTCTCCACGGTTGGCAGTCAGGCCGCGTTTTATTCAACCGACAACTGTCTCTTGCGTTGCCTGCAAATGGTCTGCGGGCTCAAAACCAACCATGTTTTTCTCGCGGCTCAACGTATCTCACCAGGTACGGCCGGGGCTAAGGTTTACGGACCCCAACGCTCAATAGCAGGTTTGCCCACAGTGCTTGATCAGCGGTTTGAATAGTCAGCACATGGTCGGTGGATTGCACAGCGGCGTAAAAATCCCATTTCATGATGGGTTGCAATTCCCGCTGCGAACCGGCCTGTTTCAAAATCTCGCGGTACTCGTTCCATACCGGCGGATCCCCCTGCGACGCGTACTCATCGCTGGGATCGATTCCCATCGTATTGATCACATCGATGGGAACTTCGGCCAGAATCGCCGCAGCACTTGGGCGACCGTGGGGATACCTGGCGAAAGCTGAAGCGAAACCAATTCGGCCGAGGGACCGATCTTGGAAGCCGCCGGATAGTTTCCGTCAGCAATCAGAATCTTCGAGTGGTGCCCCGAACGGGCGCAGGCACGTAAGATATCCGGGTGCAAGAGCGTGGTGCGCAGCACGTTGAACTCCAATGGCTAGGAAAGGGCAAAACCGCCACGGATCGCACTCTGCAATGTGCATCGTCTCCCCTCAGAAATGTGAGCTCATCGGCAGCCACAACGCGTTTCTTAGGCAAACTACTCAGGTTTCGGCCGGCATCCACCTTGCGGTGGGGTACGCAATGCTGCAACCTGCGCCTGCGTGCTGGGGGAGGGGCAGGCCTAGGCGGGATATTTGTGTCTATTGTGTCGGAAGTGGCAAAAAACTACAACGGCCTCATTCGGTTATTTGGGCGATCGAGGCGATTTGACGGGCTAAGGATAACAACATTATGAATCGGCTCAGTACTTTTATTTTGGGCGTGGTCGTTGGTGCAGGCGGGCTGTTTGTTTCCGAAAATTATTACATCGTGCGTGGCAAGGATGCCTTGTATCTAGTCCGAAAGATGGCAGCCAAACTTGAGATTCCCTATCACGACGTCCGCAATTTCACCGTCGACGACTGGAACAACAATCCGGCTTTAGGTCTGGCGATCGTCAAATCCAAAAAGCATCACTTGCTGACCGAATCGGGATTGACCGAGTTGCAAAACAAGTTTGAGAGTCTGCTGAATTCTTTTGACGGCTGAGCGACCATCGCTTGGACCCTGTGGGGTGGCCTGACGAGCGGTGTTCAGCAGCCATGAAAGGGGTTCGACAGCGGTCGCAGACGGCATCTCATCGATGGAGATCGCCTCTCCGACCGCTAGTCGTTGGCAGTTTTTGAGGAGTCCCTGATCAGCCGCTTAGTAATACCTTGCGAAAATGCAAGATTCACGTTTGCGGCACAATCCGAACAATCGGTCTTCTTTCGCAAACCTTCCAGCTGACGCAGTGCTCTCGTCGATATGTCTGCAGTAGAACGCCATAGATAGCATTGCCAGCCAGCATCAAGCAACTGCCCAGCGGAACGCTTTGGCCAACAATTGACTGCCGACTCCAGGCATCCTCGCGATGTCCGGCGGTGCGATTCGTTGAGAGCTGCATGGCTACAAACACTCTGCAAGAGCCAAAACGGTTGATGCACTCAGTCGCCACGGGGTCGCCAGCGATCTTCGTGCAGTTCGGCCTTATACCGCCGCTTGGTCGCAGACACTGAAAATCGAAATAGGGAGCCCTTGGTGGCCGCCCGCGTCGAACCTCCATTCCGTGAACTGAGAAGCAATGTCTGAATTTAATCACCAACTGGACGATGAACCAGAAGCCCAGGACGAAGAGCTGTTGGTCAGTTCTCGCAAACGGGTAAAGCGCGAGGTCGGCCTGCAAGCCCAGTCACCGCTTGGAGACCTATCTGCGCGAGATCAACGAAACGCCATTGTTGTCCGCCAAAGAAGAGCGCGAACTGGCCCGTGGAATTGCCGAGGGCGATGTGCGAGCTCGGGACCATATGGTGCGGGCCAATCTGCGACTGGTGGTCAACATTGCTCGTGGCTACGTCGGTAAGGGCCTGGGGCTGCAGGATTTGATTGAGGAAGGGCAATTTGGGACTGCTGCGGGCTGTCGAGGGCTTTGATCCCGACATGGGAACGCGTTTTAGCACCTATGCCAGCTACTGGATCAAACAATCGATCAAGCGAGCCTTGATCAATAGCGCCAAAACGATTCGCATCCCGGCTTACATGGTTGAACTGCTGAGCAAGTGGCGGCGTGCCTCGGCCCGACTTACCGAAGAACTCGGGCGTTCCCCCACGCAAGAAGAAGTGGGGCGCATCCTGGGCTTGCCACGCAAGAAGTTGCCGATCATCAAGAAAGGCGATCCAGATTTACAACAGCACGCCGCAAAGCGATCAGACCGACGCGGGCTGGTCGCTCGGCGAAATGGTGATGGACGAGCGATTGAAGGCTCCCGACGAAGAGCTGCTGGACCACGACGTGTTGAGTACTGTACTGGATCTGCTGGAGAACTTCGATACGCGCGAGGCCACCGTGCTGCGACTGCGATTCGGCTTGGGTGATACCCAAGCCCACACGCTGAAGGAGATCGGCGCCGAACTGGGGCTAACGCGTGAACGCGTGCGACAGATTGAAACCGAAGCACTGCCACGGCTGGCCGATGGATTGAAAGATCCCAAGGAGCGGGCAGGTTTGGCATAAGACTCCTGAGCATTTTGGGGCATGGTTTTTCCAGCCCGCCAAACTGGACGTCGATCCGGATCGAACCAGAGCCAGTTGTGGCGGGGCAGTGAATCCTTGCCAAGCAGTCGAGAAAAACCGCCGGGGGGAGGTTTTCTCGACTGCGGGGGCATCGGTCCTCATAGACTTAGGAGTCACTCGCTTGCGCGTCGGGCTTTTATGTTGACGGCATGCTGGCCAATTCGGTGTAGAGACCTTCGTAACTGGCCACCATGTGTTCGAGCGAAAACTCTTGCTCGCGCGCTGCCGAGCATTTGCTCCCAGCTTGCGCCATTCTGTCCGTGTCATGCAGCAGGTGGTTCGTCTTCTTGACCAGTCCTTCGATATCACCCGAGCGCATATAAGTAGCCCGTCTGATGCGGAACCACCAAGTCGCGATTGCCGGGAATATCGCTGGCGATCACGGGAACGCCGCGCGACATGGCTTCCAGAATGGTGTTGCTCTGGCCTTCGTACAAACTCCCGTTCCACAATATGTCGAAGGCAGAAAGTAACTCGGACGCGTCGCCCCGATGGCCTACGAACCGCACAGCATCCTGCGCACCGTACTTGTCACGCATGGTTTGCAGGTACTTGCGTTCTGGACCATCGCCAATCACAACGAACCACACATCCTCATAAGCCAGTCGCAATAGCTCAGCCGCCCAAACCAGATCGCGATATCCCTTCTGCTTCCACAATCTGCCCACGGCACCCACCAGCCGCCTCGCGGTGGGATGCCTAAGCGCTTGCATGCCTCGCGCGCGTGACAGCTTGGGAGATTGGTTCGGAACCACCGCATTTGGAATGACCACGAACTTGTGTGTATCCAGGCCATGTTGGCCATAGAATTGCGTCACCGCCGTTGAGTTGGTCACAATCCGTTTGGTAATACTCTGCAGGCTGCGATCGATCGTGAAATGCCAACGCGACTTCCATGGATCCACGCAGCGTTCGCAGGCCAGGATGATGGGCACACCTTCGCGCGATATGCCGCCCAACGCCCGTAGCTATTGGCAGCGAACAGCCAGGTGTGGACGATGTCTGGCGCCAGCCCACGGAGTGCTTTCGTGAGCCGCAAGAAGGCAGCGGGATCGAATTGGTCGTCTCTTGCCAATCAAGTGCACGTGCACGCCTTTGGCTTTCAGATCATCCTCAATTGGACCGCTATGGGTCAGTACAATCACATGCGAATCAAAACGCTCCGGATCGAGATTGGCCGCCAGCAGGCCCATTTGCTTCTCGGCACCACCTTGTACCAAGGTGGGAATGATTTGACAGACTCTTAAACGCAATCTAGTTAGCCAATTGGGTAATAAAGAATTGTGTCGGACTGAGCGGTATTTGAATTCGAATCGCACAACTCGGCTAGTGCTCTGATCATATTTAATCTTGGGTAGCGGAACTCGTCAACGGTTTCGATCTAGCGGTGAATTGCTCGTTTGTTGGACGACTTCCGCTACCTCTGGCCGTGAGCTTCGGCAACGGAACCTGCGGCCGCTACGCGTCGCGGCTCACGAAATACGCGTTGGCGACTATCGCTACCAGCGCAACCCCGAACTTAAGTTGGACAGTGCATTAGTGCTCTGTTCATGATTCATGCTAGGTACAGCCGTTTTGGTGGTTTTGCAGCGGCTCCTCAACGGGGATGAACCAATGGTGCCTTTCCCAGAAGCCCTAACCTGCATTCTCATGTGCGGGTCGCAGCGTGTGCAAGGCTTGTTGCAACAGTCTGGCGGCATGCGCTTCAGGTGTTGCTTTGACCAGCTCTCCACGTGCGCAGAGCGTCGCACGCTCGATATTCCCTGGACTATGCAACCACTGCCTGACACGTTTTCGCAATGCAGCCTCGTCCTTGGCAGGAAAGCACAGAGTCGACTAGCCTGACCACCCATAAGTCCGCGAGCTTCGACTGAATCGGCACAGAGCACGGGAATTTGTTCGCCAGGCAGGTAGGCAACAACCACGAGTGCCCTTGGCTTTCGGCGGGTAAAGACACATAAATCGGCAGTACTTGCAATAGTTGCTCCATGCATGTGAAAACACCGGGCATACTCACCAGCGATGTACGCCGTCATATTGCAACAAATCGTAGATCCTTGACGTTCCGGACCATCCCCTAAAATCCACAATCTTAGCGAGCGTCGCTGCTCGATCAGGGGCGCTAGCGCCTCTGATCAGAAAATCCACACCCCACTCACGCGTCAATTCACCTGGGCAGAGCACTACCCGTTCAGCCTTGCGCACCAACAGATCATGGTTGACTTGGGACAGAATGCCGCGCGCCGTATGCCGCATGGCCGGCGTGCGATCGATGGCTCCTCCGGGATGGATCTGCCAGACGCAGCACGTTTTCGATGCTATGCCCATGCTTAGTAGATGCCGCTGGCTGGCTGCCGTGGGAGCGATGACCAGTGCCGCCCGACGGCAGCTGTCGGTGCAGCGTGGCGTTGGTGTCCAGGGTCCCGCCGCGGCAGGTGGCAGTTCGCGTGGGTCGAAGCGAACCACCACTGGCGGTTGTTTTGCCTTGGGCAATTGTGTCAGCAGGGCATGGGCGTCTCCGTCGGCGGCATCGCAATAGATGCAGCCGATAGGCACTCATCTCGCGGGCTACCCACTCGACCAAGTTTCGCCAGTAACGGCTGCGTGCGAAAGCGCGTTGTCGGGGGATGCTCGATTCTGTGAACGGTGACGCCACTGACAGACCATTCGGTTCGGCCAGGATGCATGCCACTGCGGAGTAACGACATGGACGTGCATGCCCTCCCGTTGCAGTTGCATGGCCCATTGCCGCAAGCGCAGTGTCTGGTCGCTGGTCGTCGGCCAGTAATGGCGAGCTACGATCAGGACGCGGCGTTCTCTACTCATGGCTTGATCGTATTTGCTGTTTTGCTGACGATGGCGGTTCGCGGAACGTCATGATCGCTGACCTGCAGATCGACGGCTTCCAAGTGTAGCCAGAAAGGGAAGATTTCTATAGAGGTCTTGATAGTCAAGCCCATAGCCTACAACAAATTCATCGGGAATCTCAAAGCCAACGAAATCGGGTTGCATGGCGACCTCTTGCCGTCCCGTCTTGCGCAAGAGAACCGCACTCGCCAGGCTGTGGGGGCCCATCAGCTGCAGACATTTCAAAACCGCTCTCAGGGTACGACCGGTATCAAAGATATCGTCCACAACCAATACATCCCGATCGGCAATGTCCAGCATCATGTCCTCGCGAATCCACAGGTCCCCCGCTTCGGTGCCACCGCGGTAACTGCTGGCCTGAATCAGACTCACGCGTACGGGCATGTTCAGCTGGCGTATCAGATCCGCCAGCAACACAAGACTACCCGTGACCACGGCCACGATCGTTAACGGTCGATCCGCGTAGCGCTGCGTGATCTCGTCCGCCATGCGATCCACGCCTTGACGGAGTTTGTCTTCGCTCAAAAGGATTTTCAAGACGACGTTCCCGGGCGTAGATGATGGAAAACTCCAATCTAATCTAACGCAGGCCGCCTCCCAAGCCTAGGCTTTGTCCGAAAAGGGGTCTGACCCTTTGGAGGCGAGTCAAATTTGCACCTGTTTTTGGCCTCGCCGGAGCAGGGTCAGACCGGGGTCAGACCCCTTTGGGGACAAAGCCTGGTGTTGCGCCATCAGGGTCTGGGCTGGAATTCAAATCCCGGCTGAACGCCCGGCAAGCCCAATGTCTCCGGCAGGTTGGAAGTGTTGGTACCATTTGCAGGAATCCCATTGGCAGAATTCGGCGAGATGGGTTGTAGACCTGGTGCCTGCAGTATCTCGGCCTCGCCGTTGGGCTGTGGCACGAAAGGGAGGTTCCCGTCACCTGGAAATTCGCCGGGGATGTCCGACACGTTGGGGGCCAGCGTGGGGGGCAAGCGATCGGAGGGCGCGACCTCCAGCGGCAGACAGTCAAGCTCGCCCATCTGCTCTCGCATCCGCATCTCATTCTCGCTCAGGCCGTAATTGAAGACGGCATTCCCGAAGACGCCACCCAAAGTGTCGACTCGCATCGGGCCCGGGTCCAGCCACAAGCCCTCAGCATCCAGTTGCATGGTACCCAGATTCAGATCCAGTCCCCGCCGCTGAGCTTCGTAGTTGACGAAAATACCGATCAATTGATTTTGCGTATCCAACAGCGACTGCAGGGCGGTGGTCGCATCCCGTGCCGCAGTCGGGCCTTGCACGGTACCCAGCGTTTCGCTGATGGAACGCAAGTCTTCGTTGATACCGATCTGCAAGGCGGCAGTTTGCACGGCGAAGCGTTGGATCTCAAACGACATCTGGTTTTGACGGATCGCCCGCAGGGAAGCCCGCATGGTATTCCATACGCCGTCTTCGTACTGATAGTACGAGCGTCGGGCCCGCTGATACTCGATCAAGATCTGTCGATAGTTATTGCGTTCTTGGATCCGTGTGATGGGTGCGTCCCATTGGAGACCGAACCGTAATCGTCCCGTCGTGGAACGCAGGGCTGAGCGGGTTGTCGCCATAGTTTTGAACATCACCGCGCTACAGTGACATCCAGAAAACTCTCCAGATTGTCGGCTACGAACTCGATCGAACGCCAGCTGTTGACCAGTGCGGCGCGGTTGTTCAACCAATCGCGACGATTGTTGCGGGCAATCTCGAGAGCATCACGGGGTTCAAGATCAATTTCAGGCAGCAAGGCTGCCTCGGTACGGGCTCGAGCTTGAATCAATTGCAGGGCCAGCACGTCCTCACTGACCTCGGCGATTAAGTCCTGGGTGCCAAGGATGATGTCATCGCTGACTTTTGAAAATCGGCTGCGATCCGATTCGAACTCGCCCAGTTTGGTGCTGAACTCATCAATACTGCTGTTGAGCCCTTCGAAAATCTGGTAGTGCTCTTCAAAGCGAGCTTCGAAGCGATCGAGCTCCGTGTCCAGAGTGTCAGGCAGTTCAGTTAATCCCACTCCATCAAGAAAGCTGGTGTTCAGCGTCCCGGTGGGAAGCAGGCTGCACACCATGCCTTGTTCACGCTGGGCGATATCGCGGAGTCTGGCTAGTTGCTGTTGCCGGGTTGGGATGGCCGCCCGCAGCCGCTCAATATCCGCGCGGATCTGCGCCATGTCTTGCTGGAGAATCAGCTGCTGCAGTTCTCCGAGCGGGGCCAGGTCTTGCTTGAGTCGGCCCAAAGCTTCGCCCAATTCCGGGCTGTTGGCCAAGGCCCGATAGGTAGCCTCCGTCTCGGCTTCATTTTCTACGGTGCTGAGTTCCAAGATGCTGGTGTTCTCGTCACCTACGCTGGCTCGCAGGACCGTCAAGTCGGCCCGGCGGTCGCGCAAGTCCTGAGAGACCAGGCGGAATTGATCCAGCAGTGGGTCGCGGATCTCGACGCACAGATAGGGCGGCAAACCCAGGGTGGCTTTAAAGTTGTCCAACGTTTGCTGATATTGCACCTGCAACTGCAGCAGTCTCGTCTGAAAGTCATACAAGCTCTGCTGGGATTGCACGACCTGCAATTGTTGTTGAGGGATTTCTTGTTGCGACTGAGGGATCGTCAACAGCAGTTCGCGGTAGTTGTCGCGTAGCTGCAAATACACATCGGTCAACTGGGCAACCGTTTCTTCCTGGTTGGCGATTTGCAACTGATCCTGCAAGCAGTCCCAAGTAGCCATTGGCACCGGGAATGCCAGCAGTTCTGCGCCACCGCCGCCGCCACCCAGGTTACTGAAGCCGCCGCCCAGACCAGTGAAGTTGGCAAAGCCTGCTCCACCGCCGATGCCACCGCGACGCCTGGGCTGCGTGTCCGGTGCTCTGACCAGTTGCTATCTGCACGTAAAACCCACGGCGATACCGCTCGAAGGCGCGAACGTTGGCCAGCAGCGTTCGCTCGGCCAGCGTCAGCCTCTCAAGCACGACGTCGCGACCAGCCTGCCTCAACAAGGGCTGTACCAATGTAAAGTCGATCAGACTGTTATTCGAATAGCCTTGATCATTAGGGCCCCCTCCGATCTGCCAAGTGAGGTTGTTGGCCAATCCCACCACGAGATCAGCCCCAGAGGCAAACTGCTTTTGCATGCGCGCTCCAGCGGTGCCGAGCTGCCAATTATCAACGCTGCTCGGGCCCAAATGGACGATTATTGCGAAATGGACCCGTGCTGGTGTAGTCCGTTCGCCAACCACCGAAGAATTGGGAATCGAACAGGAAACGCTCGCTGGAGACGTCGAGCGCCGAGAGGTACATTTCTTCTAAATTGGATTGGTAGGTGGGTGACTGCAGCAGTGCCGTGCGGACCGCATCCTCCAAATTCAAGACCAGCACACCGCGTTCATCCAGGGGCAGGTAGGCCCACCACTGTGGATTCTCGACAATGTTGGTTCGGCCATTGGCTTCCCACAGCGGATAGCCTTTCTTGCGATCGACCATTTGCATAAAACGGTTGGACTGCGGATCATCCTCGGGCATCGGCGGACGGTCCGGATTAAAGGGATCGAACATCCGACTGCGCGAATCGAGTTCAATGCGAATGCGACTGACGTCCTGCTCGCAACTCTCGGCCGCCTTCTGGTCCAGCAAGTAGTAGGCTTCCGTGTCTGTCTTGCAGCGATACAGCTTCCGCGAGCAGCCGGCCAAGCCGGCCGAAAATAGGCTGGCCAGCAATGTACCCGTTACCGCAAATCGTCGAATCGACGAACGCGAGCCAACCAAGGCCCTGCGAAATTCGGCGCGTAAGATTGTCGACTTTGACAGTTCTCGAAGTTTGACTGTGCCTTGCATGGATACCTTCCGTGGATGATGCTGCCGCTAGCCGCTCCCTAATTCCAGGAACCGCCCAGGTTATCTCGACTTATCACGGAAGTTCGGAATTTTCCGGATCTATGCGTGACACCAATTCTGTCCGCTATTCCAATTGACGGGATTGTTCAGATTGCCCCAATTTACCTGGCCTAACATTCGGTGCGACCCTGCCGGCTCTCGCCTAAAGAGGGGGTGCTAAGGTGTCGATCCTGGGAAAACCTGCTGAAAACCGTACATATGCTGGATTGCAGCAATTAAGATGAAGGCTTGCAGTCCGCGTGCCGCCCTTGGTGCGGATCCATCTCGTCATTACACCTGTTCAGGAATTGAATTTGCCATGGGTCTGGGTGGTATTCTCATTCTGCTCCTGTTGATCGTCTCGCTGATCGTCTTCATCTACATCATCGTAATGACGGCGCGCAGTTGGGGCATTTTGCACACAATCCTGTTATGCACCCTATTCATCGAATGCTGGGTATTCATGGTTTTTTCGGCGGGTGTTCAATCCCTCCGCGTGGCCCACACGCGGGCTGCGGATAAAGCAATCAAAGATGCCGAGGCTGCAGCAAAGGAAACGCAGCAATTGCTTTACGGCTCTTTCGACACCTCGGAGGGCTCATTGGTTGCCGTGGTGCCCGTCAAGGGAATGCTGCGCCGCCTGACGGCCGACCGTGGCCGCGTTTGGCGGCAGCTGAGAGTGCAGCAAGAGAATAACGGCGAGTATTTACTGCAAATGACCGGCAAGCAAGACCCCGCCGCCGATCCGCTCGATGGTGTTGATGCTGCCCCTGTGGCGGCGACCAGTGAAAGCCTGCCAGCCAATCTAGTGGTCTATGCTTTTGCTGAAGAGATCAACGAAGCCGGTTACCCCAAACCCGTATTTTACCTCGGTGAGTTCGTCGTGACGCAAAGCCAAGCAGGGCAGGTCTCGTTGCGGCCCACGCTGCCGCTCAGCGACACTCAGCTTCAGCGGATTCAGTCTGGCAAGGATGCTAGTTGGATGTTATATGAGCTATTGCCCATCGACAGCCACCATGCCTTTGCGGCTGAGGGCTCGCAGCCCTCGGCCGAAACGGCATCTTTGGACGGATGGACGAAGCCGAGATCGGTTTGCTACTTGCCGACTTGCCGGCGGAGGGCAATCTGAAGACCAAAATCATTGATTCCTATGTCCGCGATGGGCTTCGCACCTTGGCCGATGATGAACCGGGCACCGTGTGGGTGCAAGTCAACATGCTCAAGAATCATCAGGTTGATGTTGACAGCCAAGAAGAGGCTAATGCGACGGTTGGCGGTTACTTCGATACGATTGGACGCAGTGTTGATTCGCGTCTAAAACGCGAGGACAAGTTGCCGGTCGAGTTGACTCCGGATATGAATCGCAAGCTGATCGTCCTGAAAGAGGAGTCGGCCAATGAGTTGATTGCCAGTGGCAAAGCGGAACTCGTGCAGCGAATCTACGTGCGACCGCTGAATGACTACGAGGAAGCATTTAACAGAAACTTTGTACGCAAGCACGAATTGGCAGAGCGCATTGTCTTAGTCAAACGCGAAACGGCAGAGGTAAGCAAGGCCAACGAACTGGGGAATGAAATGATTGGCTTGCGTCAGGTTGAGAACCAGAAGCTGGCCTCGGATTTGAGTAACTACCAGCAGGAGGTCCAGGTCTTAACCACTGCTGCCGCCGAGGCCGAACAAGAGTTGGCTGCTCTCAAGGAAAAGATGGGCAGTTTGTATCGCGAGATCTTGGCAGAGCGCGCCCAAATGGGACCCTAGTCCAACCCGTTTGTAGTTCTGTCGTCGGGCGGCCACGTCAGTACAAGACAGAGTCTGTTCCAAATGAGACAACTCAAACGTGGCATCACGCCGGGGCCATTTATCGAGTCGGTATTGCTCGACCGGTCTCGGATCTACGACCCTGAACACTACGCGTTCAATCTTCCGTCGCTGAAAACATTCTCCAAGCTGGATTTGCATCCCCAAGTCACCTTCTTCGTCGGCGAAAACGGTTCTGGCAAATCGACGATGTTGGAAGCGATCGCCGTTGCCAATGGCCTCAACGCCGAAGGTGGTAGCCGCAACATGCTCTTTGCAACTCGAGAAAGTCACTCGGAACTGCACAAAGCGCTCAAGCTCAGGCGTTATCATGCGCTGGTGCCCGACGCTTGGTTCATGCGAGCTGAAAGTCTGTTCACTGTTGCCACTGAGATCGAAAATCTCGGTGTACTGAATAGCTACGGCAATAAATCGTTACACGAACAATCGCACGGCGAAGCGTTTATGACATTGGTCGAAAGCCGCTTCTCGCAAGGCTTGTACTTCCTCGACGAACCTGAAGCCGCGCTATCTCCGCAGCGACAGCTCGAGTTCCTGGTATTGCTACACAGCATTGTTGGCCAAGACTCACAGCTTGTGATCGCAACCCACTCGCCGATCATCATGAGCTATCCCAATGCAAAAATATACTCCTTCGGCGAAGCGGGCATTGTCCCCATCGACTATAAAGATACCGAGCACTACCGAGTCACCAAATCCTTTCTCGACGCACCCGAGCGAAT